>NZ_CP089980.1:2165000-3574204 GCF_021389955.1 Fulvivirga maritima | reverse complement strand
AAGTAGTCCGAAAACAGATCAAAAAAAGATGTGTAAGGCCCCCTAAAAATAGGACAGTTTAAAAGTAGAAAAATTTAATTAAATTTAAACTGTTCACTATGAAACGAAAGAAATTTTCACCCCAACAGATTGCCAGCATCTTGAAGGAATTTGATGCAGGTAAGACCGCGGCTGAGATCAGCCGTGAGCATGGTGTTAGTCAGGCAGCCTTCTACAAGTGGCGCCAGCGATTTGGAGGCATGGATGCTTCAGAGTTACGGAAGCTAAAAGAACTTGAAGAGGAAAATCGCAGGCTCAAACACATGCATGCGGAATTAGCCCTTGATCTTAAGCTTGCTAAAGAGATTATCGAAAAAAAGCTTTAAAGCCCTGCCAGAAAAAGCAGCTAGTTACGGAAATAAAAAGGGAATTTAATTACGCGATCAGCATCAGCAGGGCGTGCCGGGTTTTAAATCTTGCCAAATCCGTCTATTATTATTCATCTATTAAAAATGATGAGCCTATTATGGCTGCTTTAAAAGAAAAAGCAGAGCAGTTTCCCAGAGAAGGTTTTTGGAAAGCTTTCAGGCGACTTCGCAATGAGGGTCATCAATGGAATCATAAGAAAGTACATAGAGTCTATAAATCCATGGGATTAAGTATGCGTAGAAAGACAAAAAAAAGACTGCCCGCAAGAGTGAAAGAGCCTTTGGAGATACCGCCTGTAATCAATCATACCTGGTCTATTGACTTTATGAGTGATGCTCTATTGAACGGCAGAAAGTTTCGATCTTTCAATGTAATGGATGATTTTAACAGGGAAGCGCTACATATAGAGATTGACTATTCTCTTAAGAGCAATAAAATAGTATGGGTTTTAAACCATTTAATTAAACGTCGAGGCAAACCTGAGCGGATCAGGATGGATAATGGCCCTGAATTTATTGCAACATTAACTAAGGAATGGAGCCAAATGCACGAAATCGACTTCATTTATATACAACCAGGTAAGCCCACTCAAAATGCCTACATAGAAAGGCTGAATGGCACCTTCAGAAGAAATGTATTGGATGTGTATATTTTTGATGATATAAATGAAGTGCGTGAAGCTACTGAAAAGTGGATGAATGACTATAACTTTTTCAGGCCTCATGAAAGTCTGAATGACTTGAGTCCGGTGCTGTATGCACAGAGGGCGTTAACAGTGGATAACTCTATCGAGTTACCCACAATTAACACCTGATTTCAATAATAATAATTGTTAGAAATCTATACATTTAAACAGTCCTAATTTGGGGGTGCTTACATTGTTGCTTTTTGTCGTTAGGTTCTCTGAAATCAAAATTCATTAGTAATTCCGTTGAATATAGATCACCTGTGGCCCTCTGATATACAACTTGAAATAAAGCATAAATGAGCTGCGCATTTGAATTTCGTTCTTCATATGACAACATTTCACTCATTACTTGTGCCTGACCAGAGTCTATCAGCTTTAAGTCCACTAATTTCTGAATTTTTGATTCCTGATTTTGACCATAAACAGAATAGCCCAATAAAAAAATCAGCGCTAGTATGTAGACATTGAGTTTCTTCATAGCAACCAGCAATAACCAGCCAAGAGAATATTATACCCTAAACGTGTTTATTTACACACCTTAATTAAATTCAATATATTGAATTATTTATAAAGAGTTTCAGAAAGGCGACTATTAATAACTTTAATGACTTTTTTATAGTATTTCTTAATAAAAAAATGTCCTCCAGGATAAATGTTTTTTTCATAAATCCTACTTGTATAATTTCGCCACTCCTCTATTTGCTCTAAAGTCAAATCCTCATCATTACCAAAAAAAGCTGTAAGACCTGTTTCAATTGGAATAATATCATCCCGATTTTTGGTGTCAGAAAGTTTAAAATCATTTTTAAGTAGAGGTAAAAATATCTCTAAAAGCTCAGGATAATCAAAAAACTCCGGCGGAGTACCCCCAAGCTTGAGGATTTCCTTCTCAAAATTTTTATCATCTAATAAATGATAGTTTTTGGGTTTATAAATATGAGGTGCTCCTCTACCTGAAACAAATAAATGAACAGGAAGATGCAACTTTTCTCTTTTTATTCTTAAAGTGAGCTCATAGGCTATCATGGCTCCCATGCTATGCCCAAAAAAGGCGTAGTTACAATTATGAAGATGCTTTTTAATGATAGAAAAAATGTCATCAATCAACTCATCTACATTATCATACAGGTCTTCTTTTATACGTCTTCCCCTACCTTTTAGCTCTATGGCAATAATTTCTATATGAGGAGATAAGTAACTTTTCCATTCATAAAATATGGATGCAGAGCCTCCAGCATAAGGAAAACAGAACAATTTAATTTTATCCATTTATGATTTAAGTTGTTTCCATTGACGGCTCTAGCGATTCCTTTTCAGCATTTTTTCCTGAAGCTTCTCTAATTAAAGCCCGAGCCATACATTCCATTGGATCAATTATTAGTAAATCTGTTGGATAAATTTCTTTAAAAGGAAATGAAAGTTCTGAACAAGCCAAAATAATTGCATCAGCTCCTTTAATTTTAAAAAAGTTTAATGCTTGAATAAATTTCTTTCTAGCTTCATCGGAAACCCATTCGGGATGAGATTTAATGCCGTAATCGCTATTATAAATGATCTGATGTATAATAGTTTCTTGAAAGTTAACATCTGGCAAGACAACTTCATAACCATTAGAAGTAAGTATGGATTCATAAACCCTGGACTTATATGTGCCATTTGTGGCCATTATACCAACCTTCCTAACATTTTCACCATGCTTTCTAAGCTCTTCATATGTTTCGCCAGGAAGATCCAAAACATTAACTTTAATATCTCTTCGTTTTAATTCTTCACATAAAACATCATATATAGCCGAAGAATAAGAAGTGTTGCAAGCTATACCTACTACATCTGCCCCGCACTTTGCCAACTGCGCAATGGATTCCGAAATCTGATATGCAGGATTTTCATCGACTTCCCCTTCTAGAAATTGAGTTCTGTCAATTATCATTGGGTTAGAAACTAAAATTACAGAAAAATGTTCTTGATCTTTGTGTGCAGGGGTGTTACGTGTAATCTTTTCTACCAATGCAACCCCGGCCATAGGCCCCATACCTCCTACTACTCCAATAGTTTTTTTTATCATATTACTCACACATTGAAACTAAAACCGTTCGATTGCCTGTATATGAGTTTCGCCCATGACTTGCCAGTTCGTTATCCACAATAAGCAATTCATTCTTATTCCAAGCGGGTGCTATGGTTGCTTTCTGCGTCACTCTTAAAATTTCGGACACTAATTCTTCGGAAATGACATCTCCATTCCCAAAGGTTACATAAGATGGGAAATCTTCAGGAGTTGGAAATATCGCTTTCATAGCCTCATAAAGATCTTCTCCAAGCTGATATGGATGAAATTGATCTATCTGGTTAAACCACACTTTCTCGCCACTGGTTCTGTGTCCTACAATGCCTTTACTTTTCTGCCTTAACCTCAAGCCATTATCTTCTTTCCATTCATATTCTATGTTATACTGTTTACAGTATTCCTCTAATTGATCTTTACTCTCTGTCTCAAAAGTATCTTGCCAAGAAGGCCCCATACCTTTGCCTCCATGTAAATTTCTAATATACATTACTCCCTTACTCTCAACTTCCTTAACCAGATCATTATCCATCAAGGATAAAATTTCACGGCTATCTGCGAGTAATGTTTCTCCGCCTGATTCTGCTGGCTGAATGCAACTGAAAAATAACTTACCTGGCCATTTAGCAGAATAAGACAGCTCATTATGCATGGTGATTCTCTGTGTTTTATCGTATTCTGTTGAGGTGTAAACATTACCAGTAAGTTTGGTTCTGGGGGAGTTACCATCAATATATGACAAAAATTTGGTTGCTATAGAGTTAACAATATTTTGAAACACATCAATAGACTCAATTTGCACACCATGAAATTTCACGGCACCAGATAAAAGCAGTTCATCCTCTATTTCCTTTTCTTTTTCGAAATAATAAGTTATAAACTCATCTGGTTTCAAATCGTGCAATTGAAAAGATTTAGGTAGTCCGATTTTGGAGGTGGTTTCTTTCATTTTATTAGGTTTAAGTGTAGTCTAATTTAACTGAGCCTCAGAAGACCATAGTATCTTCTTTATGATATAATTTAAGCTTACCCTGATCCATTTTATAAAGACGATCAGCTACGTCAAAATAATTATCATCGTGAGTAATGGCAATGACGATTTTCCCCATTTTTTTCATCTCTGGCAATAATGCTCTATAGTAGAATTGTCTAAACTCTGGATCCTGGTCTGCCGCCCACTCATCAAAAAGGTAGATAGGCGAATCCTCCAAATAGCATTGAAACATAGCTAGTCTTTTTAGTTGCCCTGCAGATAATTTAATGGTACTATAAGAATTATTATCAATCTGGACTTTATGAGCGAGTTGAAGTAATTCCAATAAATGATTATGATCATCTTGTTGGAATTGCTTTTTACTGTAGATTTTTTTGAACAAATGAGCAGGACTAAATATGGTCGAAAAGAACTCACCTGCACATGCTATATCAATATTATGTCCATTAATCAAGATATTACCTTTATCAGGTGTATATAATCCTGTAATCAATTTAGCAAATGTTGTTTTACCACTGCCATTACCTCCTATTACAAAAATTATCTCTCCGGCCTCTGCCCTTAGATTTATAGGTCCCACCTCAAAACTATTATCTCCATTCTGATTTTTATAACTATAACTAACTCCTCTAACCTCAAAAGAATCGGTCTTAGGAAAAGAGATTGGCATAATTTCTAATTTAAGATTAGCCGGAATATCTTTTTTGAATTGTTTGAGTCTATTCCATGCAACTTTTAACTGCATCATTGTAGGTATAGCTCCCAATATTGTATTAATTGGACCTATTAAATACAATAATATAACCACAAAACTCATAAGCACATGAAGCTCAATGTTTGTAAATAATTTGGGCATCCCAAAGGCAACTATCCCTAATAAAACCACCAATAAAGATTCCCCAACCAAGAATGCATTAACAAACCTTATGTCAGCTGTAGATATTTTTTCTTTATAGAATTTAGCACTTTGAGCTACATCATCTTTATAAGACAGTTTTTTAAACTGATGCAAACTTATTTCCTTAAACCCGTCAATCATCCCATTAACCAAACGCATAAAAACGTTACGCTCATCACGGGCATTTTCATAATAGACATTAGTACTTCTACCCACTAAGAAATAAATGACTGTGAGTGTTACTATTAAGAATAAGGTTAGTATGGTAGCCCAGAATGCTATAGAGGCCAGATACACAAATGCACCTAAAGCCGTAATTGTATTAGTAATCAGTGAGGCAAACATGTTAGTGGAACCACCAATATTATTTACATCATCATTTAATGCAGTATATA
The DNA here is from genome assembly GCF_021389955.1 of Fulvivirga maritima. Lineage (NCBI taxonomy): Bacteria > Pseudomonadati > Bacteroidota > Cytophagia > Cytophagales > Fulvivirgaceae > Fulvivirga > Fulvivirga maritima. The sequence goes on along the minus strand of NZ_CP089980.1, from coordinate 3,568,756 downwards.
CTCTTCCACGATCAAGATATTCGAACTTCTCATATGAGGTAGAAAATATTTTATCAATTAGCTCGATTCTTAAATCATAAACCAAGCCACGTGCAAATCTTATTAAGTTAGTTTGGACAAATCTTCGTCCTAAAAGATATACACTCAATATGAGTATATAGTAAGCTATAAGATATTTTAGTTCAATATCACTGCCTATGGCTGAAGTGATCATTATAATGAGTAAAACATTTGATAAGCCAGAAAGAACACTAAAAAGTATGATCATCGGTGCTTTACCCAAAAACTCATTTTCACTAGGAAAGATGGATGTTACAAAATAGGAGAAATAACTCAACGTAACGGAAATACTCAAAGCTATAATTAGCACCTCTAGACTCACAGGTGACCACACAAGTATTGCTTCCCAAGAAAACTGAGCTAATGCTTCAGGAAATAGGTAGATAGCATACACAAATGGTGTAATCAATAAGACTGAAAACATCATAGAGCCAATTCGTTTCCTATTTAACTCCTTATATTTTCTGAATTTCTTTGCGATGGCCCAAGCGGTAAACAACAGAAAACTAATTACAATTAAAGTATATAAGACAAGGGCCATCGTGATATAAGAATATACCTTATCATTACCGTCTCCGAGATCTGAATCCTCTATAAACTCTTTACCAGTAATTGCACTCATCAGATATTCACCAATTACAGCGGTATACGAACTGTTAGAATTTGCCATCACTGCTACCCCACCCCCTAAATCTGGATTGATCACTATGTAAGATGTAAAATTAGGGTTTAGACCTTCATGATAAATCTCACCGCTACCATTTAGCCTAACATGCCAGCCCATGGCATAGGCAGACATTCCATGCAAGGGTACTGTTCTATCCCTTGCATGAGTTTGTTTTACTAGTTGAACTATGGCAGAATCGCCTCTACCTAGCTGTACTTCTACCCATTTCAACATATCATCAGCATTGGAAATCACATACCCTGCAGCATTATTGCCCTTATAAATTGGCGCCTTAAATTCACGAGGACTAAAAAAGCCTATTTTGTACCCACTTGCCATCATCCTTTTTTGAGATGCCTCCCCCACTGATGTACTACACATGCCTATAGGATTAATGATATTGGTTTGCAAATAAGTTTCAAATGGAATTTCAGTGACTTTCTCAATAATTAATGCCAATACGTCATAATTAATAGTTGCATATTCATACTTAGTACCTGGTTCTGAGTTCAACTTTTCACCTATTAACTTTCTTATTGTTTTCTCTAAGGCAAACTTATCATTAGCTGTAGGTATATCTGAAATTGTATTCCAGGGTATTCCACTTGTATGGTGTAATAAATGTTTAATCTCTATATTCTGAGCCTTATTTTTATATTCAACTTTAAACCAAGGTAAATATTTTGACACCTTGTCACTTAACTCAATTTGGTTCTCTGATATAAGTTTAGCTATTGCTACCGCAGTAAATGCTTTACTACATGAGGCTAATTGAAATAATGTACTAGTATTCACAGTATCCATCTCTTTTAGATTTGAATACCCATAAGCTTTAACCAGAGTCTCATCACCGTTAACGAGTACAATGCTAAGCCCTGGTATGCCCCCTTTATCCATTAAATCTACAACCTTCCTGTCCATCACCGCTGAATCCACTTCCTTCTTATTTTGAGAAAATGAACTCTCAGACGTAGCTAATAAGTAAATAATTAATAGGCAATAGAACTTCCTCCATCCCATTTGACAATAATTTAAAATTAAAATTCGCATCTAAACTTCCTTATCAAAGGTCCATTAAGAACCTTCGAAGTAAATCATTCAGAGATTAGTTCATCAATAAAGATGTCTCTAAGAGATTTTAAATGATTTTCTATAATCTCATAAACCATAGAAACTTTTGGTTTCCTCATTATATTAAAATGGTCACCTTCAATCTCATGAACTAATAAATTCTTATTGAAGAATGCCTGTACATTATCAATGTTGGCTTCAGACTTATTAGCCTTAATATAAACACATTGAGCCTTAATTCTATAGTCTGGCAAATATTTAATTTTTATCTCTCTTAAGGTTCTGATGGTATTTATTCCTCTAACTAACTCCTCTAAATTAGACTCTTCCCAATGTGGCATTAAATTTTTAAGACCATTATCCAATTGATTTTTGACTTTTAATAGGTATTCCGATCTATTCTCTATTGTCATTAAAGCATTTACCCATAAATCCTCCAAGGAAGTTTCTTTCTTATTCGATAATTTGACGTCAACAAATTCCTTTAAAAACTTAATCTCCTCATTTAAATCAAACTTCACATACGTGCCATCATTAGTCACAGGCAAATAACTATCAATAATTGTAACTAAAGCCACTTCCAGGCCTTTCTGCTCTATTCTTCTGGCTATCTCTACTGCCAATGTGCCGCCAAAACTCCATCCCAGCAGATAGTAAGGACCTTTGTCTTGGATCATAAGAATTTTCTCCATAAAACGATCTGCAATTTCTTCTATACATGTATCTGAAGGGCCTATGCTATTAAGTGTGTCACTTTTTAAGCCCCAGCAATTGCAACCACTTATTTGCTCCGTCAATTTCAGATAGCCGCTCACATCTCCACCACCATCATGAATGAAAAATAAATTCAAATCAGATTGATCATTAGTTTTTAGCGAAATAACGGAATTATCAAAAGCAGAGGATGGTTTACTAATTTGCTCAAGTCTTTTACTCAATCCACGTATAGTGGGCTTATCAAACACATCATAAAGCGATACTTCTACATTTAGCTGATCATGGATCCTGTTCACCAAAAATGCTGCCTTCAATGAGTGGCCTCCCAACTCAAAAAAGCTGCGCGTTACGCTTATTGACTCTGATGGCTGTTTTAATACCTCTGACCATATCTGAACAAGGTCATGCTCCATAGAACTGGCAGGGGCAGTGTAAGCTCCGCTGGTAAGTTCTGGCGATGGTAAAGAGCGTTTATCTAACTTGCCATTAATCGTTAGAGGCATATGTTCCAGATATACATAATATAACGGAACCATATACTCTGGAAAATACTCTGATAAATATTGGCGAAGATCATCTGATGAATGCTCAGTCTTACTAACATAGTAAGCAACCAAATGACGATCAGATCCATCACCTAGAGCTAATACCACTACCTGAGTAATATCTGCATAGATCCTTAGATGATTTTCTATCTCTCCGGGCTCCACACGGAAACCTCTAATCTTTATCTGATCATCACTACGTCCCTTAAATTCCATCTGCCCACCGGGAAGCCAGCGTACCAAATCTCCTGTCTTATATATTATATCTCCTGACTCATAAGGATTTTGTACAAACTTCTCTGATGTTAGAGATGATTTATTCAAATACCCTCCAGACAAACCTGCACCACCTATATATAACTCACCGGTACTTCCTTTAGGCTGCAAGCCTCCATGTTTACCCAATACATAGAGTTGGGTATTCCACACAGGAGAACCTATTGGTATGGATCCTTTTTGAGGAGTATCCTTACCAATATAATGCAATAATGAGCTTATAGTAGTTTCCGTAGGACCATATTTATTGTAAAAATCACAATACGGTATAAACTTATTCACTAAACTTGGCTTACACTCTTCACCTCCTGACACTACGCGTTTAAGACTGCTACACCCATCTACAGGTATCCCCTCAAGAAAAATAGGTGTAGAATGAAAATGAGTAACACTTTTTGCTTTAACATAGCTCCATAATGAATCTCTGTCAAGCAACAGATCTTTATCCAGTAAAACCAGAGATGAACCTGAGAGTAATGACAACCAAATTTGCTCCACCGAAGCATCAAATATTATTGAAGAGAACTGAAGTATTCGCTCTCCGGCTGTGAGATGATAGTTTTCTTGCTGACAGCTTATATAATTAATAACACTTCTATGAGTAATCATTACTCCTTTTGGATGACCTGTTGACCCTGACGTGTAAATAACATAAGCGGTATGATCTCCTCTTAGCTCTCGCTTTGTACCCACCGATACATTTAGCCCATCACTAACCCTTACTAATTTAACATTCGGCAGGCTCACTTCATCACCTGCATCCGTTATTAAAACTTCAATATCACATTCTTTTATAATATGTAACTTACGACTTGTGGGCTGTTCAATATCCATAGGCACGTAAGCTGCTCCAGCTTTCATGATCCCAAGTAAACCTATAATCATCTGGAAAGATCGTGATAACATCAGACCTACTTTATCGCCTTGAGAAACTCCAATACTTTGAAGAAAAGACGCCAATCGATCTGAATACACATCTAAGGTGAGATAATCCATTTCATCATCATGGTAGATCATAGCTACTGCATGAGGAGTCTTAGATACCTGTTTTCTAAATTGATCAATTAACGTGACTTCCTGATCATAAGCATGAGCGGTATCATTAAAATCCACCAAAAGCTCTTGCTTCTCCTGATCTGATAATATGTCTATAGCTCCAACAGATATTGATGAATCTCGTCCTATCTGTTCCAAGATAGAACAGTAATAGTCTGCAAAACGCTTGATACTCTCTTCTTTGAACAGCTCTGAGGAATAACTAAACGATAACCAAAGTTCGCCTTCTACTTCTGAACATGATAAGGACAAATCAAACTTAGTAGTGGTATTACCTGTAGGGTAACTCTCTAAATCTATACCTTCCATGGTCAGTGACTCAGACTCAAAATTCCCATAGGAGAACATCACATCAAACAACGGATTACGATTCGTATTGCGACTAAGGTGTAGATCATCTACCAGCTCTTCATAGGGGTAGCTCTGATGCTCAAAGCTGGACAAAACATGATCTCTTACTCCATGTAAGTAACTCGTAAAATCTTCTATACCCTGTGGGAAAAGACGCAAGGCTAAGGTGTTCACAAACATCCCTATCATCCCCTCTAGATCAGAATGCTCTCGACCTGCAACTGGTGTGCCTATGATGATGTCTTCCTCATTGGTTAAACGACCCAGCAATATGCCATAAGCGCTCAACAAAACTGTAAACATTGTAGTGTTAGAACCTGCGGCTATACTTGATATGCTATCTGTTAAAGACTTATCTATTTTAAAGTGGTAAACTGCACCTTCCTGAACCGCATGTGACGGACGTGCATAGTCATAGGGAAGATCTAACACTAATGGCTCTTCGCTATATACACTATGCCAATAAGATCGGTGTGCATCTTTCAATGCTGACTGTGAAGAACTCTGCTGCCAAACAGAGTAATCTTTATAATCTAATGACAAGGGGGGTAAGGAGGAACCTTCATAATAAGTCATCAAATCCCGAACTAAAATACCACTGGATACTCCATCACTTACTATATGATGCATGTCTACCAGTAGCAAATGATTCATAGCATCTATAATCAGTAACTTCACCCGAAGTAAGCAGCCACTACTTAGATCAAATGGACGTATAAATGATTGGATAATAGATGAAACCTCTGACTCTTCCACCTCTCCATAAGATACTTTAAAACCTACCTCTGGGTGAACTTGCTGCAACGCTTCCTCTCCTTTCATATGAAAGCTTGTGCGTAGTATAGAATGACGGGATACCAAATTAACAAAAGAGGCCTCCAACCTTGCTATATCTAAGGGGCCACGCAGGCGTACAACCTGAGGCATATTATAGGATACAGATGTCTTATCATACTCATATAAAAAGTATAACCTGCGCTGAGCAGAACTCAAAGGATAATAATCCTGAACTGGTGCCTTCGGAATAGATAGATACCTCACCTGATCCTGACGCTCTATATAACCAGCAAGGCTACGAATATCCTGATGCTGAAAGATAACTCGCAGTGGTAGGTCTACTGATAGATCTTTATGAATCCTGTTCACCAAAAATGCTGCCTTTAATGAGTGGCCTCCCAACTCAAAAAAGCTGCGGGTAACGCTTATTGACTCTGATGGCTGCTTTAACACCTCTGACCATATCTGAACAAGGTCATGCTCCATAGAACTGACAGGGGCAGTGTAAGCTCCGCTGGTAAGTTCTGGCGCTGGTAAAGAGCGTTTATCTAACTTGCCATTAACAGTTAAAGGCATATGATCCAGGTGAATGTAGTGGTGGGGAACCATGTAAACCGGTAATTTAGAGGATAGGTAATTTTTGATATTATCACCAACATCCTGAAACCCTGTATAGTATAGTATAAGATGTTTATCTCCTCCTTGTTCGTATACTACAACTACAACCTCCCGAACCTCATCATACTCCAAACAAACACTCTCAATTTCACTCAATTCAATTCTGAAACCTCTGATCTTAACCTGATGATCGACTCTTCCTTTAAACTCTAATAGTCCATCTGGCAACCATCTCGCTAAATCTCCAGTTTTATAAACTTTGCCATTTTCACACCATTCTATTTTTATAAATTTTGATTTAGTAAGCTCAAGTTTATTCCAATAACCTTCTGAAAGATTAGCTCCCCCAACATACAACTCACCTTTAACTCCTTTAGGTACCAGATTACCGTTTCTATCTATAATATATACTTGACTATTAGCAATTGGCCTGCCTATTGAAATATGTCCACCATACTCTAACTGCCCACTTGTACTGACAACTGTATTTTCAGTAGGACCATAATTATTAAAGATCTGATAGCGGTTATTAGCCATTTTTCGAAGATTATCCCCACCTGTTAATAATATTCGAAGGGAAGAATTATCTTCCTTCATAAATTCCTCACAAACCTGAGTAGGCAAAAAGCTTATACTAATTCCATTACGATTATAATACTCATTTAGCTTCTTAACATCTAATTTTAATGAATTATTTATAATATGTATTGAAGCACCTTTAATTAAATAAGGGAATATTTCCCAAACAGAAGCATCAAAACTAAAGCTCGCATATTTGGTTGCCCTGTCTAGCTCTGAGATGTTAAATGTTTCATTATGCCAAAAGCATAAATTTGTTAAAGATTTATGTTTTACTGCCACTCCTTTAGGTTTTCCTGATGTACCTGATGTATAAATCAGATAAGCTAAATCTTCTGGAGAGCTATGATTTTTAAAGCAGGTAGAGTTAGAATCTATTTCTGATATTTTCAAAACCTCTAAATCTACACTAAACCTATCTTGCAAATGACTTTGAACAATCAACAATCTACAACCACTGTCACGTAACATATAATCAATACGATCACTAGGATTTCCTGGATCAATGGGGAGAAAAGCTGCCCCTGATTCAAGCACTCCCATTACTGCCACTATCATATCAAATGACTTATCCATTAATACCCCCACAAGCTCATTCTTACCTATACCTACTTTCGATATATATGATGCTACACTATCTACCTTTTGCTTAAGTAAGGCATAAGTCATCTTTTTTCCTTCAAATACCAATGCCACATGATCTGAAAATTCCTCTACCTTCTCGTTAAAAACTTGAATAATAGTTTTTTCTAATGGGTAGTCATGAGCGGTATCATTAAAATCCACCAAAAGCTCTTGCTTCTCCTGATCTGATAATATGTCTATAGCTCCAACAGATATTGATGAATCTCGTCCTATCTGTTCCAAGATAGAACAGTAATAGTCTGCAAAACGCTTGATACTCTCTTCTTTGAACAGCTCTGAGGAATAACTAAACGATAACCAAAGTTCGCCTTCTACTTCTGAACATGATAAGGACAAATCAAACTTAGTAGTGGTATTACCTGTAGGGTAACTCTCTAAATCTATACCTTCCATGGTCAGTGACTCAGACTCAAAATTCCCATAGGAGAACATCACATCAAACAACGGATTACGATTCGTATTGCGACTAAGGTGTAGATCATCTACCAGCTCTTCATAGGGGTAGCTCTGATGCTCAAAGCTGGACAAAACATGATCTCTTACTCCATGTAAGTAACTCGTAAAATCTTCTATACCCTGTGGGAAAAGACGCAAGGCTAAGGTGTTCACAAACATCCCTATCATCCCCTCTAGATCAGAATGCTCTCGACCTGCAACTGGTGTGCCTATGATGATGTCTTCCTCATTGGTTAAACGACCCAGCAATATGCCATAAGCGCTCAACAAAACTGTAAACATTGTAGTGTTAGAACCTGCGGCTATACTTGATATGCTATCTGTTAAAGACTTATCTATTTTAAAGTGGTAAACTGCACCTTCCTGAACCGCATGTGACGGACGTGCATAGTCATAGGGAAGATCTAACACTAATGGCTCTTCGCTATATACACTATGCCAATAAGATCGGTGTGCATCTTTCAATGCTGACTGTGAAGAACTCTGCTGCCAAACAGAGTAATCTTTATAATCTAATGACAAGGGGGGTAAGGAGGAACCTTCATAATAAGTCATCAAATCCCGAACTAAAATACCACTGGATACTCCATCACTTACTATATGATGCATGTCTACCAGTAGCAAATGATTCATAGCATCTATAATCAGTAACTTCACCCGAAGTAAGCAGCCACTACTTAGATCAAATGGACGTATAAATGATTGGATAATAGATGAAACCTCTGACTCTTCCACCTCTCCATAAGATACTTTAAAACCTACCTCTGGGTGAACTTGCTGCAACGCTTCCTCTCCTTTCATATGAAAGCTTGTGCGTAGTATAGAATGACGGGATACCAAATTAACAAAAGAGGCCTCCAACCTTGCTATATCTAAGGGGCCACGCAGGCGTACAACCTGAGGCATATTATAGGATACAGATGTCTTATCATACTCATATAAAAAGTATAACCTGCGCTGAGCAGAACTCAAAGGATAATAATCCTGAACTGGTGCCTTCGGAATAGATAGATACCTCACCTGATCCTGACGCTCTATATAACCAGCAAGGCTACGAATATCCTGATGCTGAAAGATAACTCGCAGTGGTAGGTCTACTGATAGATCTTTATGAATCCTGTTCACCAAAAATGCTGCCTTTAATGAGTGGCCTCCCAACTCAAAAAAGCTGCGGGTAACGCTTATTGACTCTGATGGCTGCTTTAACACCTCTGACCATATCTGAACAAGGTCATGCTCCATAGAACTGACAGGGGCAGTGTAAGCTCCGCTGGTAAGTTCTGGCGCTGGTAAAGAGCGTTTATCTAACTTGCCATTAACAGTTAAAGGCATATGATCCAGGTGAATGTAGTGGTGGGGAACCATGTAAACCGGTAACTTAGAGGATAGGTGATCCCTAAATATTTCAGCGGCGATCTCTTCATCACTAACATAAAACACCACCAGCTTACGTGCATTTTCCTTACCATATGCTATAACAGATACATCTCGAACTTCTGAAAGATTATCTATACAATGCTCTATCTCTCCTAACTCTATGCGGAAACCACTTATCTTAACCTGATTATCTATTCGCCCTATAAATTCAAGCTTGCCTTCCGAATTCCAACGAGCCAAATCTCCCGTTCTGTACATCCTCTCCCCTGCTAAAAATGGGTTAGCTATAAACTTAGCATCAGTTAAGGATTCATTATTCAGATAGCCCGAGGCTAATCCTTTCCCTGAAACACATAGCTCTCCTGCTACCCCTAAAGGACATAACTGCTGGTACTTATCTAATATATAAACCTGACGGTTAGCTATAGGACTACCTATTAAAGATGCATCTGAAAGATCTACAACTTTATTATAGGTGATGCAAACAGTAGATTCTGAAGGCCCATAAGTATTATAGATTTCTTGCTGCCTTATAAGCTTATCAATATGCGAAGGCAATAACAGCTCTCCACCACTTATTATCGTTCTTAACGTATGTAGCTGTTCTCTAAAGTTGTTCAACTCTCCAAGCACCAAAGGAGTAGCACTTAGCAAAGTCGCTTCACGGGACTCTATCAGGGAGGCTAAGGATATAATATCTTTACCTCCAACAGGAGATATAACGATAGAAGAACCTGAGATTAAGGCCGGGAAAATCTCTTCTATGGATGTATCAAATGATAATGAAGATTGATGAACTACTTTATCCTCTTTTGTAAGACCAAAATAAGAGCAAAAGGTCAACACATAGTCCACCATATTAGAGTGGCTAATAATAATCCCTTTAGGCTCTCCTGTGCTTCCTGAAGTATAAATAACATAAGCAGCATCTGATCCGGAAAGGGTAACGGATGGATTATCTGAAAGAGAAACATCTTGTATTAGAGATGATAAGGGATTTACAACCATCAACTCTGGTTTACCATACACAAAGCTTTCTCCGGTATTATTAATAACCACCTTAATATCAGCTCCTTTTATAATCTGATTTACCCTCTCTTTTGGATAATCCGGTGAGAGAGCTGTAAAAGCTGCTCCAGATTTTAACACCCCTAATAAGGATACTATCAATGAGGCTGACCGCTCGAAGTAAAGACCCACTACATCTCCAGACCCTACCTGACAGTGCTCTGTTAAATAGTAACATAATCTGTTCGCCGAAGTATTAAGCTCATCATAGCTCATACATGATCCTTCACAATAAACGGCTACTGCCGAGCCTGAACTTAAAGCACTACGTTCGAAGTAATCTATTATCGTTCCGGGTTCATAAACTTTCCATGTATCATTAAAAGAACTTAATAATGTCGAACGCTCTCTGTCTGAAAGAATATCTATTGCAGAAAGAGATATATTAGCCTCAGCAGTAATGACTCTTAAAATAGATTCAAAATAATTACTGAACCTCTCAATGGTCTCCGATTTAAATAGTTCTGTAGAATACTCAAAAGTTAACCAAAGTTCGCCTTCTACTTCTGAACATGATAAGGACAAATCAAACTTAGTAGTGGTATTACCTGTAGGGTAACTCTCTAAATCTATACCTTCCATGGTCAGTGACTCAGACTCAAAATTCCCATAGGAGAACATCACATCAAACAACGGATTACGATTCGTATTGCGACTAAGGTGTAGATCATCTACCAGCTCTTCATAGGGGTAGCTCTGATGCTCAAAGCTGGACAAAACATGATCTCTTACTCCATGTAAGTAACTCGTAAAATCTTCTATACCCTGTGGGAAAAGACGCAAGGCTAAGGTGTTCACAAACATCCCTATCATCCCCTCTAGATCAGAATGCTCTCGACCTGCAACTGGTGTGCCTATGATGATGTCTTCCTCATTGGTTAAACGACCCAGCAAGATGCCATAAGCGCTCAACAAAACTGTAAACATTGTAGTGTTAGAACCTGCGGCTATACTTGATATGCTATCTGTTAAAGACTTATCTATTTTAAATCGGTAAACTGCACCTTCCTGAACCGCATGTGACGGACGTGCATAGTCATAGGGAAGATCTAACACTAATGGCTCTTCGCTATATACACTATGCCAATAAGATCGGTGTGCATCTTTCAATGCTGACTGTGAAGAACTCTGCTGCCAAACAGAGTAATCTTTATAATCTAATGACAAGGGGGGTAAGGAGGAACCTTCATAATAAGTCATCAAATCCCGAACTAAAATACCACTGGATACTCCATCACTTACTATATGATGCATGTCTACCAGTAGCAAATGATTCATAGCATCTATAATCAGTAACTTCACCCGAAGTAAGCAGCCACTACTTAGATCAAATGGGCGTATAAATGATTGGATAATAGATGAAACCTCTGACTCTTCCACCTCTTCATAGGATACTTTAAAATCTACCTCTGGGTGAACTTGCTGCAACGCTTCCTCTCCTTTCATATGAAAGCTTGTGCGTAGTATAGAATGACGGGATACCAAATTAACAAAAGAGGCCTCCAACCTTGCTATATCTAAGGGGCCACGCAGGCGTACAAACTGAGGCATATTATAGGATACAGATGCCTTATCATACTCATATAAAAAGTATAACCTGCGCTGAGCAGAACTCAAAGGATAATAATCCTGAACTCGTGCCTTCGGAATAGATAGATACGCCACCTGATCCTGACCCTCTATATAACCAGCAAGGCTACGAATATCCTGATGCTGAAAGATAACTCGCAGTGGTAGGTCTACTGATAGATCTTTATGAATTCTGTTAATTAAAAGTACTGCTCGAAGTGAATGTCCTCCTAAATCAAAAAAGCTCCTGTCTATATCAATAAACTGTTTGTCTAATTTAAGTATCTGGCCCCAAATATCTAATAGCACCTCCTCTAGATGGGTCTCTGGCAAATTAACACCACTCACTTCAAGAATAGGCTTAGGCAGCGATTTCCTATCAATTTTACCACTAGAGGTAAATGGCATTTGTGATAAATGAATATATGTGGTTGGCACCATATATTCAGGAAGGCTTTTCATTAAATACTTCTTTATTAAAGCACTACCCAACTCATTTTTAGACACATAATAAGCCACAAGTTCCTTATCTCCAGCCCTTTCATTGGCTACTACGGCAACCTCTTCTACGTCTTTATAACCTGCTAGATGATGTTCTATTTCACCTAACTCAATACGATATCCTCTAACCTTTACCTGGTGATCTATCCGACCAAAATACTCTAATTCTCCATCAGAATTCCATCGACAAAGGTCGCCTGTTTTATAAATCTTCGAACCTATTCTATATGGGTTAGAGATAAACGTATCTTCCGTTAATTTTTCATTGTTTAAATACCCCAGAGCCATTCCATCTCCACCAATATAAAGCTCTCCTATTGCCCCTTCAGGGAGCAACAATTTGTTTTTATCTAAAATGTATACATCTATATTACCTATTGGCTTACCTATAGGAACCTTCGCTTCTACCCTTCTCTTTACATGTTTAATGGTGGCGGTAACAGTAGTTTCTGTAGGGCCATATTTATTATAAAAATCATATTCCTCACAAAACTTATTAGCCAAAGACTTTTTACATTCCTCTCCACCAGCAACTACTCTTTTTATTTTATTACCATTTAACAAATCTACTGTTTCTAAAAAAAGAAGGAGTGGCGTGTAGGTGTGTAATTGAATGCTCTTTCAAAAACTCATTAAAGCTCTTATTATCAGTAATCGTTCTATTATCCAAAAGCACTAGAGTAGCTCCATTTAAAAGAGCTAACCATGTTTGTTCAACAGATGCATCGAAAATAACCGTTGAAAACTGTAAAATATTATCTTCCTTAGTTATTGCAAATTCTTTTGTTTGAGAAGCAATTAAATTAAGAACAGCACTATGCTTGATCATAACTCCCTTTGGAATACCAGTAGAACCTGATGTATACAGGATATAAGCCATATTATCTCCATTTAAGGATGGGGCAGTATAATCTATACTCTCATTAGTGATTTCTTCATTTTCAACGCTTATAATGTTGACCCCAAGATCATTTACCTCATCAGTAGTCTTAGTTACAATCAAACTCTTGATCCCACTGGACTCTACAACATACCTGTTACGATTTGCAGGATGGTGAATATCCATTGGTAAATAGGCAGCTCCAGTTTTTAAGACGCCTAATATACTCACAACCAAATCAATTGATTTAATCATTAGAAGACCTATGATCTCACCTTCGCCAATACCCTTCTTTGAAAGATAATTAGCCAGTTGATTAGACCTCTCGTTTAATTCTTTGTAGGAGATGCTTTGTCCATTACAAATGACGGCTACCTTTTCGGGACTATTGAATGATTCTTCTTGGAAAATTTCATGTATTAAAGAGTCCTTTGAATAAGCCAATGCATTGTCATTGAAAACATTCAGAAGTCTATCCTTTTCTTTAGGAGGAAGGATATCAATCTCTGAAATAGAAATCTGAGGATTTAAAATAACTGATTTTACAATATTTTTTAAATACAGAATGAATCTCTCAATGGTCTCACACTTAAATAAATCTGTGGAATAAGTAAAGTTTAAAGAAAGCTTGCCATCATTTTCACCCAATGACAGAGTTAAATCAAACTTGGAGAAATTTAGGTTGTTATGGTATGCAGAAAGTTCTAAATCAGGAAGCTCTATCAAAGAATTTTCCAAATTCTGATAGACAAACATAACATCAAATAATGGATTACGGCTTGAATTTCTAGGTATATTCAGCTCGTCTACAAGCTCTTCATATGGATAACTTTGATTGTCAAAACTTGCCAATGTATGTCTCTTTAATTCAGAGACCAGATCTAAAAAAGATAAATGGCCTGCCACATTAGTCCGCAAAGGCAAAGTATTAACAAACATACCTATAGTACTTTCTAAATCGGCATGAATACGCCCTGCTGTGGGCGTACCTATAATAATGTCTTCCTGGTTACTTAACTTACTCAATAGTACCTTAAAAACAGAAAGCATTATCACAAAGAGAGTACTATTCTGCATATCAGCTATAAGGCTTAAGTTTTCAGTACTTTCCTTATCAAGCTCGAAAGAAAGGGAGGAACCATTAAAGGACTTATTTAATGGCCTTGAGTAATCATTTGGCAAATCCAGTGTGCTTACTTCTTCTTTATAAATCGAATGCCAAAATTCTTTTTGCCTTAAAAGTTCTAACTTAAAATTGTCATGTTGAAGCCATTCAGAATAGTCTCTATATTGCAAGTTCACTGGTTGTAAACTAACCTCAGTATATAGAGCAACGAAATCATTAATTAGAATACTAAATGACACACCGTCAAAAATTAGATGGTGTATATCTATTAGCAATAAGTATTCATCCCCCCTCAGGCTTAACAGGCCTACCCTAAATAAAGGCGCTTTTGACAAATTAAATGGCCTGATAAATCTATTGATTACAACCGATTCGCTTTCATTTTCAAACTCTTCTATCTGAAATTCAAAACTGTTCTCAATTTTTTGTACAGGTTCATCATTAAGCACTTTAAATGACGTTCTTAAACTTTCATGTCGTTCTATAAGTTGTTTGAATATCGAATTTAAAACCTGTACATTAACCTTTCCATGAATCTTCAATATGTGCGGCATATTGTAGGCAAGAGATTTTTTATCGATCTCATGCAATATGAATATACGTCTTTGAGCCGGTGAGAGTTGATGAAATTCTTTATTACTTGCTTTAGGAATATTTTTGATAGCATTAATATTAGTACGTTCTGAAATAAAAGCTATCAAATCCTGTTTGTAAGCCCGTACTTCCTCCAAAATATTAGTATCTGTAAAGTCTTTTGGCACATTTAACCTAAGCTGACCTTTATCTACTCTAATATCAATACCAAGTGCATTAAGCTTTAAAAGCAGTTGATCCATATGCCTATTTATATTGTAATTTCATGTTTCTCATCATTCTCCTGATTGCTATCATTAAGCCAACTGTTGATTTTAACAAGATCAGCTTGTTGTCTTATGGTTGTTTTTTCAAAAACCTCTTTCAATGAAATGGCTGTGCTAAAGTGCTTATTGATTTGATTTACCAACATAGTCGCCCTTAATGAATGGCCTCCAATATCAAAAAAGTTATGTGTGGCAGAGATATGATTCTTCTCAATTTTTAATATTCCAGCCCATATTTGAGTCAAAGATTTCTCTATTTCATTCTCCGGTGGCTCAAACTTTAATTCGGCCAACTTAGGCTCCGGAAGATTTCTGTCATCGACTTTTCCACTAATAGTTAATGGCATCTTGAATAATTGAACGATATGAGAAGGAACCATATAGCCTGGAATTCTTTTGGTTAAAAATTCCTTTAACTGAGCTTCATCTAAATCACTATCTGATACATAATAAGCAGCTAAATACTTCGATAACTCTTCTCCATAAAGACATACCACCGCAGATTTAATGTTGGGATGATTAAGTAATTGGTCTTCAATATCTTTCAATTCTACTCTGAATCCTCTTATCTTAACTTGTTTATCTATTCTACCAAAATATTCAATATTACCATCTGGCATCCACCTTGCAACATCTCCTGTTTTATATAATTTCCCATTATTAGAAAATGGATTCTTTAAAAACCTTTGACTAGTCAGGATTGAGTTATTCATATACCCTAATGCAACACCATCTCCAGCAATATACATTTCGCCCTTAATTCCTACGGGAAGTGGGCACATCTGCTCATTAAGAATATAAACTTGAGTATTGCCAATAGGCTTACCAATTGGCACTCTTAGTGTATCCAAATCTGGGCAAGTGACCCTTACGGCGACTGAAGTTACCGTGGTTTCAGTAGTTCCATATTCATTATATAAATCATATTGATTGGAGAGTTCTCGAGCTAGTTTCAAATTACACTCCTCGCCTCCAATAATTATCCTTTTTAAATTATTGTTTGGGTCCAACTCAATACTATTTAGGAAAGAAGGCGTAGTATCAAGGTGAGTTACATGGTGTGCTTTTATATATTTATTAAATAATTCATTATCAATAATTGTTTCCGAAGAAATTAGAACTAAGCCTGCTCCAGATAAGAATGATAGCCATATTTGCTCCACAGAAGCATCAAAACTAAGGTTTGAAAACTGTAAGACCCTATCTTTTTCACAAATATTGAATACTCTCTTTCTATGATAAATCAGATTAATTACATTTTTATGAGTAACCATTACACCCTTTGGTGTTCCTGTTGTTCCAGAAGTAGAGATAATGTAAGCAAGGTCTAGAGAGCTATGCCCCCCATTTAAATTACTTTTATCATTGCTTATGATTTCCTTCGAGTCTACAAATAAAATATTATCTAGAAACCTTGAATTTAGATCATTGTCAGCCACCAGAAATTTAATGCCACTTGAAGACAAAATTTCTCTTAACCTGTTTTCCGGCTGCTCTATATCAATTGGTAAATAGACACCTCCCATTTTCAGCACGGCTAAAATACTAATGATAGATTCCATAGAACGATCAAGCACAATGCCGATCACCTCCCCCTTTTTAGCTCCCAGTGTCTTCAACTTCCTAGCTAATTGATTGGCCCTTTGGTTTAACTCCAAATATGTAAGTTGTTGATCTTTAAATATAAGTGCAATATTATCAGGAGTGTCTGCTACTTGTTTTTCAAATAAATAATCTAATGTTACATCTTTAGGATATTCCTCTTTGGTATTATTAAAATCTCTCAGAACCATTTCTTTCTCCTGCTCGGAGATAAGTTCTAATCCGGCAAGTGGAATATTACTATTTGAGAGTAATTTGGTTACAAAGTTTAAGAAAAGCTCTGCTATTACCTTTACATAACTTTCATCGAACTTCTTATTATTGTACTTAACATTTAATTTCAAGTGTATATCACTATTGAAAATAAATTTTAGATCAGTTGATATTACATCTAATGGCTTTTCATCTTGAACATTATCAACTAAAATACCTACGCTAGATAATAAACCTAAATCTCGTAAAGACAGTCCCAGAATTCTTTCAAGCGGGTAATTCCCAAATTTTAAATCCTCCAGAAAAGTACGCTTTACATAGCCAAGAAATTCAGAGAAGCTAAACTCGCCACCTTTATTTATTCTTACAGGAATAACATGATTTATGTCGTAACTCTCTTTATATTCTTGGTAAACTGGTGTAAGTATACACACATCACTCAGAGATGTACATTTTTGAACAAATACACCAAAAGCCGCTAGAAGAAGTAAATGTTTTCCTTTTGGTGAGCCCACCACCTGATCCAGTATATTACTGAAAGATTTTTCAATAACTAAACTCACCTCATTTTCTTCACTGTCCTGAAATTGAGAACGATATCCTTCAAAATAGGTATTACTTTGAAATTCCTCAAATCGCCTTTTCCAGTAACTTTTAGCAATAAGGTTCTTATTAGCTTCTAACTGTTTCTTATTTAACATTGATTCTCTCGGCATGTAATCTCTATTTTAAAGTTTAAGTGAGTTTAGTTATGTTGCTTCTTTAATTCATTATTGCATCAGCATTTACCTTCTCCATGGCTGCTTCCACGTATTTTTTCAACACCATGACATGTTTATCTTCATGCTTCCACTCCCCTAATAAGTCTTCTACCAAATGCAGACATGAAATCATTTCATCACCACAATAATGCCTTATCACGGGATGCAGAAAGAAGGATTCATCTGCTTTATCAGCTGTAGGATTTCTATTAACCATAAAAACATTTTCCTGGCTGGACCCAAATTCTAAGGATATAGTAAAGTAATGGTTTGGATTTTCCACTGGTTTATACCCTTTAGGTAATTCATAAAAGTAAGTGGCATCTTCATCACCTATGCTAACAAGATCAAACAGATACCCGAATTGCTGCCAAAGTGCCGATGAACTATTTATTCTATTTAATATTTCTTCTGCCACAGACTGATAATTACACTCCAGATTCTTTGAAGGCATTGGCATATGGTTATACTTATACTGAAGAATATGGAATAAAGTCCTTACATTATACCTAAACCCATGGATAAAACCAGAAGTGTTTTTTTTGTATGCATTAGATTGCATTAAAGTCCCAGCAAAATACATATGAGGTATATTTTGAGACTCCCAATCTAAATTCAATGCAGGTAACTTATCATTTATTACAGTAGCAGGCATGCAGTTCGGAGCAAAAATGGATTTATCCAATTTAAAACCTGTACAAACGATTACTTTGTCATACTCGAGTACCTCTTCTTCTCCATTCGCATGAGCATAAACTAAATGAACATTATATTTTCCATCCTTCATTACAATTGCCTGAATGTCTGCATCGAGCAATGCATTTTGTGATTTTAATTGGTAGGTATCCAGAAAATTGTTATTAATAGCTCTTAAATTACCTACATAATGGGTTTGCCAGGCAAACTTCACCGAATTAGGGCTTGAAATATGAATGAGAGATGCTGTATCTATTAAATAATCAGCTGTTTCAAATCCTGAGTTTCCTTTCCCTAAAACCAATACTTTTTTATTTTCGAATTCCTTCTTATCTAAAGTTACATCTATATAATTATCCGTATGCTCTATTCCAGGAATGCTTGGAAGGTAGGGTTGAGAAAAGCCAGTTGCAATGATTATTTTATTACAATAAAATGAATCTCCATCAGTTGTTTTTAACTCAAAATTTCCTTCCGAGCTTTCTAATGCTTTTGATATTTTGGCGATCATTTTATTATATGCCACATTCAAATTGGCATCCTTAGCATAGTCTTTAAGGTACTCAACCAAATCTTTAGCTTTTGGGAAATATTCTTTGGAGTATCTTCTAAAGGTTAAATCTTCATTTTTACTTAATAAAGAATTCCAATCCCATCTGAGTTTAATTTCATGATTATCATATCCTGTATGTACCTTATTGATGGATATAAGAGTACCATGTCGTGGAAATTTTTTAAATGCAGTACCAGGAGCCTCACCTCGCTCTAATATGAGATAATCTGCGCTGCTATGCTCCATAAAATACCCTAGTTGCAAGCCGGCGGGTCCTGCTCCTAGAATAATATAATCATAATGCTTTTTCATGACTGTTGGGGTTTATTTTTTGATCTTATTTTGAAATAAATATAGGATGCCGTTTTTGTAGCTAGGGATTAGTTTCTCCAATCTTCTTAGCGCAATAATTTATATCATACTCCAAAGGCGCCATATCGAACTCTAATTCTTCTGCCTTTTTTAAGTTTTTATAAGCAAGTCCAAATTCTTTTTGAGCCATATTAATTTTACCCAAGACATAATAGGAAACTGATGATTCTGGATAGAGCTTAATATTTTCTTCAACCATCTTTTTTGATATATGAATATCTTCTGGCATGAAAACCCAAGCTAATTCGTTGAGAGTATTCATTCCAATATCTCCTTTGCTTTCCACCTTCATCTCTTCTAAACGTGTGAACATTTTATCAGAATCGTGGTTGTTATAAGCCTTTAAGAGCTCAATTGCGTTGCTTGGGTATTGAACAAAAGGATCTGGTCCAAAATATGGCTCTAGATTAAGCTGTGAAGTCATTTCATTAATTTTAGAAGTCATAAGAGTACCTCTATCACTATTTGTGAGCAGTACTACACCTCTCTTCTTGGTTATCGAATAGCATAATTGTGCTTTAAATCCATCATTACTTCCTGCCTGAAAAACCACAGTATCTCCACTTGAATATGAAACTTCAAAACCTGCACCATAGTATAACCCGGGATAATCTTTCCCAATTGGAATTATAGGCTCCAACATATCCCCCATACTATTCGTGCTTAAATTATGCCCATCAAAAATTGATACTATTAACTTTGCATAATCTGCAGCAGTAGTGTGAATAGTTGTAGAAGGCAAAAACTTTTTACTTTTCCATTTATCTATCGCTTTTTTGAATGAATCATGGCCTATAGCGTAGTTACTAACACTGTCTTTTCCGCTCATGAAAAATGAATAAGTATTCTTTAGACCTAATGGTTGATAAACAGTCTCTTTAAAAAGCTCTTCTACAGTCTGATTTCTAATATTCGCCATTACTTTTGCCAAGTAATTATAACCTTCCCCTGAATAAATATATTCAGTTCCCGGTTCGGCTAATATTTCCAAGGAGTCTGAATTATTATTAGACTTCCAGTTTTCTATACCTGAGGAGTGACTTAAAATCATACGGGGAGTTATTAATTTGTAGCGCTCATCGTATGCTAGTTGTTCATGCGGCATATATTCATACATGGGTTTATCCAAATTTAACTGTCTTTCTTTCACCATTTTGAACGCTGCATAAACCAGAAAACTTTTAGATAAAGAAGCTGCCTCAAAAAGAGTATTTCGATCAACCTGACTCTGTTCCTTTAAGTTTTTAAATCCGTAATTATGAGCAAATACGACCTCGTTTTCATTAATTATTGCTACTGAGGCACCGGGCACACCTACCTCATCCATCATATGATGGATCTGCTGATTAAAATCTGCTATTATTACCTCCTTGCCATTTGCAGTAAACTGCTTCTGATCTTGAGCTAACACCACAAAGTACATATTGGAAAGCATAGCCACCAATAATAGGTTTCTAATTTTTAACATAGGTTTAGTTTCTATTTTTAATAAAATGATTAGTAAGACCTCTTTAAAGGTTAAAAGATATTTCCTCCTCTATATGAGAAGACGGGGCTTCTTCTGTTAAGTATTCTAAAATCTTCTTTTCTGGATCATCCGCAATTTTGAACACTAATTGTTTGAATTGATTGATAATTGTTTGAATGTCAGCCTGAGTAAAAAAGGCTGTGGAATATTCAAATCGAAAATGATATACATCCCCTCCTTCATTAGCAAAAAGTGTAAGAGGGTGCTTTACATTGCCCTCATCTAACTCATACCTTTTAAAATCCTCATTAGAGGCACTAATAGGTGATTTCTGGAAATTTTGAAAGATAAATAATACTTCAAACAAATCACGTGAAATCAATGCTCGTGCGTCATTTACATCTCTTACAATATCAGATAAATCATATACTTGGTGGCTATTAGCTTTGACCAAAAGTTTATGAGATGCAAGAACAAATTCTTTAAATGTTAGATCTAATTCTATTTGGCGACGGATCGGCAGAGTTTTAACGAACATACCCAAGACCCCTTCTATTTCATGCTGCGTTCTTCCTGAACTTGGGCTACCTATTATGATATCGTCTTGCCCCGTCAGTTGGCTTATATACATAAAAAACATGGAGAATAAAACCGAATATGGCGTTACACCTTCATCTTTCAGCATTTCTAACACTGGAATGAGCCTGTCCTTTTCTAGTTCGAAAATTTCCTTTCGCCCTACTTCACTACTGTTTTCCTTTTGTACCACTGGTAGTGATAACCTTGGTATTTCCCCTTCAAACTGAGTTAGCCAAAACTCCCTACTCGCTATATAAGCTTGACTGATCCTAAAATTATATTCCCACTCTGCAAAGTCCTTATACTGAAGACTTAAAGGAGGTAAAGACTGACCATTTAAAATCTGGAGAAATTCCGAAAAAAGTATTACTTGAGACATACCGTCACATATAATATGATGAGTATCCATTACTAACAGTCGTGAATCTTTATTCAACCATATTACTGCACATCTTAAGAGAGGAGCAACACTTAAATCAAAAGGTCGGATAAAACTGGATAAAGCCTCTTTGGCGGATATGGATGTAGCATCGATTTCTTCTATTTCAAACCTTATCTGAGCCTCTATTTTCTGTACTAACTTATCGTTTTCAAGCTTAAACGAAGTTCGAAAAGCTTCATGTCGATCTATTATTTTATTTAGGGCATCCTCTATTTTAGTCAGATCAACATCTTTGCCAATCTTCCATGCTAAAGGCAGATTCAACGCTGAAGATGAAGTATCCAGTTGGTAATTATAATACATATTTTCCTGAGCAGATGAGGTATTATAATACTCCTTAATCTCAGCCTTATTAATTACATATAAGTTATCCTTTGTTGACTTTTGAATTAATTTAGCCTGTTTTTCAATAGTCAGATTGTTAAACAATTCATTTAAACCTACTCTCACTCCAAACTCCTTATATAATCGTCCTATTAACCTCATTATACTTAGAGAATTACCTCCTATGCTATGGAAGCTGTCAGTTATTGATATTGGTTTACTACCTAAAATCTCCTGCCAAATACCTAATATAACTTCTTCAATTTCATTTGTAGGATTAATTATTGGAGACTGAATTGTATTAATTAATTCTTCCAGTTGCTTAGTGTTAACTTTGCCATTACTAAGTAATGGGAATTCCTTCAAGCAGATTAACTGAGATGGCAACATGTATTTAGGAAGATGTTTGTGCACACTATCTAGCACCTTTTTTTTAATTTCATTATCATCCTCATCACCATCCGAAATCAGTAAAAATGCAACCAGCTGCTCACTCAAGCTCTCATCAACCACCTTTAAAACTACTGCACTAGTCACTCCATCCAATTTTGAAATAACATTTTCTATTTCTTCGAGCTCTACCCTTATACCATTGATTTTCACCTGTTTGTCTTCCCTACCCATTAAATCAATGCTCCCATCAGGCATTAGCCTGGCCCTATCACCCGTTTTATAAGCGGTTGTTTCATTAGGAGTACCTGTATTCCATCTAAGAAATTTTGTACTGGTTAATTCTTGATTATTTAAATAACCATTAGAGGTATATTGAGTAACTATATATAAATCACCTGGAACTAATGGCTGACATTTTTCGAGGTTATTATTAGCTACGAGCAACTCAGTATCCGCAATTGGCTTGCCTATAGGTATCTTCTGTTTTTTGGCATCTTCTGGGTTTATCCTATAGAAAGAACGAATCATAGTAGTTTCTGTAGCACCATATAAGTTTACCAGCTGGATGCGAGAGCCAAATATCTCATACCATTTTATTAGCTCTGATGGGTTTATTTTCTCTCCAGAAAGCAATACACACTTGAGTTCCTTATAGTTTATTGAGTTTAAATCCGATTTATTAAAAACCCTAAATACACTAGGAACACAGTGAATATAATTAATTTCAGTCTTATCTATCCAAGGAACCATCTCTTCCGGGCTAAAAAAAGATGCATTTTTTGGCGGAATGCAAATAACCCCTCCTGTTAACAAAGGGATAAATATGTCTCTCAAAAATGCGTCAAAATAAGGGCTTATAAATTGGCTAAATTTATATGGTTTATCTATCTGAAATTCAGAGATTTCCCATTTTAGAAATTGTAATAAACTTTCATTTCGTCCCACTACACCCTTTGGAACACCGGTAGACCCTGAGGTAAAATAAATATATAAATCATCATCTTCTTTATATGTAGGGTATTTGACAGGTTGTTCTGATCTTAGCTGCAAAATATCATCATACTCGTAACAATAAACATTATTATAATCTTTAAAACAGGATTGCCTGAAAGTAATAATGTGATCTAACTTTAAGCTCTCAACCATTTTATCCAGTCGTGCTCTAGGCATTTTATCGTCTATCGGAACAAAAACGCACCTAGCATTCATTATACCAATGGCAGCGCAGATCATATCGCTGACATCATGAAGGTTTACTCCTATTACTTTGATTCTCCATACCTCTATTTAATAGAAAAGTAGTAACCTTATTGGCTTCAACTAATAACTCTGAATAAGACAAGTTTTTGCTTGCCGATTGGATAGCCTGAAGTCCTCTATCAGCACCAGATTTAAGCTGTTTGATTAACTCGTTTTGAAAAGTCATATTTCTCATTCTTTATTAGATATATTTTAAATTCCTTTAAGCTACCTCATGGGTATGAATGACTGTTTGGCGTCATTCCACAAATTGCTCTAGTAAAATCCCAAATGTTATTACTGTAATCAATAAGTCTGTTTCATACGGTGCATTGATGGTAAAACCTTCTTGTTTGTAGGTGTTTTTTAGTTTGTCTATCTCTTCTGGATTGAAAAAGCCTTGGCGCTTTATCGTATCATATGATAAAAGATCATTTACATATTCAATATTCTTTTGAATAAGATATGGACTACCTGGAGCAATAAAGTGAAACTTCTCTCTTTCAAAAACTTGCTTCGGCATAAATCTTTTAGCCATAGTTTTTAGAATATATTTCTCAGTAAAATCATTTAACTTCAGTTCTGAAGGTAAAGTGGTAGAAAAATCAATTAAATCCTTATCCAGAAATGGGTAGCGTGCCTCTACTGAATTAGCTAATGCCATTCTATCTCCATGATCTGAAACCAAATGATCTACCAATCTGATTTTATAATCTATGTAGGCTCTCTTATTTAATACATCTCTGTTATTAACTTTTGCATTATCAATGACATAGTGATTAAGACAGTTAATCTCGCTGTAGGCATTGTTCATCCTTGTAGAATATAAATTCTGTTTGACCTGATAATACTCTAAAAAATTTCTTTCATAGAAAAAGCTTTCATCTCCCCCAAAGTTTTTTTCTTAATTTTTTCTCTTCATCACTTGCATCATTTTTCACATAACCCATCTGCCTCATCTTATCAAATCTATACCCTACATAACCGGCAAAGAATTCATCAGCTCCTTCTCCAGATTGAATGACTTTTATTCCATTGGATCTCACTTTCTCTGAAAGAGCTAAAGAGGCTGTGTTATAGGTTTCCTTTATAGGACACTCGCTATGATATACTGATAACTGAAGTCTTTTACTTATATCCTCATAAAAAAAGGTTCTTTGATTTAGTTTGCTATTGCTTTCTTTAGCAATCAATTTTTGGTAAATCGACTCTGAATGTTGAGAATCTATAAAGTCAATAGAGAAAGCTTCCTTCTCAATGTCAGGTATGAGCTTATTTACCTTCATTGCAATCATTGAGGAATCCAGGCCTCCGCTAAGGTAAAAGCCAGAAGGAACATCTGCTCTTAACCTCAAATTGATAGATTTTTCGAATAAATCTTCAAGCTTATCCACGTAATAAGATTCTGGCTTTCCATTCATTCTCACTTCGCCTTCTGGGTATATCAGATCCCAATATTCTATGTTGAGAATACCCCCGTTATCATCTACCTCCAAATAATGTCCGTTTTCCAAGCTATTGATACCTTTAAACATTGTCCTTGGGCTTATAAGACCAGCAAATGTCATAACCTGATCTAGACCAACAGGATCAATTTCAGTTTTTACAAGCGGGTGTTCAAGAAGTGATTTGATTTCTGATCCAAATATGAATGTGTTCTCGATTTTGGTGTAAAATAATGGTGCTATGCCCATCTGATCTCTTGCACATATTAACTTTTTTCTTCGCTTATCATATAATGCAAAAGCAAACTGACCATTAATCTCATTCAAAAACTCCATGCCTTGCTCTTCATATAAATGGAGTATTACCTCCACATCAGAACTAGTTTTAAATGAATGGCCTCTTGCCTTCAACTGTTGTCTTAGTTCTATGTAGTTGAAAATTTCTCCATTGCAGATAAGAACTAGGGTATCATCCTCATTGTACAATGGCTGCATGCCATTTTCAAGCCCTATGATGCTAAGCCTGCTGAACCCGAAAGCTACATTATCAAAGATGGCCGAGGCTTGGGCATCAGGACCCCGATGATAAAGCTTGGCGTTCATTTTATTTACCACCATTTTATCTTCGTATGAAGCTTTTTTATCAAATTTTACAAATCCACAAATACCGCACATAATTTTATAAGGGTGTTATTTTTTTTATAAAGTATGACCAATAGCCAATAAGCTCTTCTGGTTACTATATGGTAAGACTCATTGTTTCATTACCCGGCTTTAGCTCTTCCCAGGCATCCCATTGCATACCTGCACTTACAGAGAAAACATTATCTACAGCATAAACACAGTGCCACCAGAAGGCAGGTATTACTAAAAGCTCACCTGGTCCTACTACTATTTCTAAGGTACGAGTGTGTGAGAAGAGTGGAAACTGATCTTTATCAACATCAATTACATTTTTAATTTCACACGTTTGAAAGGAATTGAATGCTTTTAGTGCGTACAGGTATTCCGTTTGCTCAGGTGAGAACAGGATCATTTTTTTTTCTCCCTTGAATATTGGCTAACATGCCATTGCAACAATCTCGATGTAAGGCGGTACATGGACTATCTCCTGATTTAGATCCCATCCATATTTGAGGGGTGGTAAATGTTTCTGGAGCGAAAAAAGGCATTCTGAATTTAGACCACATAGCTGGCGGAAGATCACAGCCACCTGTATATACCATGTTGCCATCAGTACTTTCTACTTTTGAAATAAAATCACCCATGGTCTCAAAACCCTCCTTCCCATTTTCTACCACAGGACGCAACCGGGTGTTACCATATTTACTCTTTATTTCCTCCATACTGGCGGTTAAAAATTCCCAATCGTCCAGCACACCGGTCATTACAAACGGTATTGAATCATCAATTAATTGCAAAACCTGATCTTTTGTAGGCTTGTGGAATTTTTCAATAGTATTTATCTCCTGCTTATAATCCTCACATTTGTCTTCCGTTTCCTTTATGAGCTGAGCTACTTCCTTAGATGGCCTCTTTATTAAATTAAACAAATAGCCTGCTAATTCTGTATCTCCCTGAACATTAACCTGCATTAAAAAACCAGGATCACGCAAATCAAATTTATCTAAACGGGCCAGCACTCCTCCAAGTGTTTGTACATGCATCTGTACTACCACATCAGGTGTTGTGGTGATTTCTGAGTTATAGGTTAAGGTATCATTCTTTAATTCTATAAACGCCCTATGATTTTGCTCATTATCATATAAGGCAACCTCACAGATTCCACTAAATTTTGATGGACAGATTCCATCTGACATAAGATCAAATAATTGTTTGGTAAGATTTTGCATAATAATGGTTTAGGAATTTATAATATTTAATCAGGCATAGTTGAGTGCATTCTGCATTTCCAGACCTCCAATAGTAATATTGCTATCATCAATAACTGTGGTTATAATATGATTGTAGTACCTTATTAGTAGCTGAATAGTATCCTTATCGTAATATTCAGTATTGTAGATGAAGTGCACTAAAAACCTATCTTTTTCATCTATTACGTGGATTTTAAATTCAAATGGAGAGCTTTCTGCCCATTTTACATCAATAGGTTCAAATTTCAGCACATCAAACTTCACACTTTCGTCATGATAGTTCACTAGAGCAAAGTGTACATGAAACAATTGACTAAGCATACTACTATTTTCATTTAAAAATGAAATCATTTGATCATACTGAAAATCCTGATTATCATATGCCTCTAACACACACTCTTTCACTTTCTGCATAAAATCAACAATCTTCATTTCATCTTCTACCATCATTCTTAAGGGTAGGAGATTAACGAATGTTCCTACTACATTCTTTAAACTTGAATGTGTACGCCCGGCGACATCAGTACCTATAACTAAGTCCTTCTGACCCGTTATTTTTGATAACATGATGTAAAAGGCTGCTAGTAAGAACATGAAGTCCGATGTATTTTCGGAGGCTGAAAGTCTTTTGATCTTGGAATAGAGCTCTCCAGATAAAGAACTAGCTTCAAATGACGAGGTTTTATTCACATGAGGGTCAAGCTCTTTTAACCTGGGCATATCAAGGTGAGCTGGTAGATCCTCAAGTTTATCTATCCAAAACTTCTTTTGTTTATCTAACAGGCTATTTTGGATTTTCTGCCAATGAGCATAATCTACATACCTGATGGGTATTGAAGGTAAGGTCTCACCCTTATAAAACCTCTTAAAATCACTCATAAGGATATTTTTGGAAATACCATCACAGATAATGTGATGAATATCTAGAAGCAAATAATTTCCTAAATCCGAATGCTTAAAAAGAGCAACCCTCATGAGCGATTTATCTCCAAGATCAAATGGCCTCACAAAGGCCTCCATTGCTTCTTCAATGCTATCTGCAACTGTCCCATCGATTATTTGTAATTCGAATACCACCCCTTCATGGATTTTTTGAACAATATCTCCATCATCCGTCTGGCTAAAACTGGTTCTCAAATTTTCATGCCTATCCACCAGTTTTTGAAAAACATTGCTAAACTTATCTACATCAATCTCCCCTACTACTTTATAAGCTGTAGCAATATTATATGTCAAATCATTCACATCTCTAAAATGCTCCAGGTAAAGTCTTTCTTGCGCTGAAGATGCAGTATAATGCTCTTTTTGACCGATAAGACCAATGTCCTCTGATTTGCTCTTTTTTGCTTTATCTATTAACTCCGAAAGTTGACTAATAGTAGGGAAATCAAATATTTGCCTCATATTTAGCTCCACTTCAAACTGCTGCTTTATCATATAATTCAGTTTGATAGCATTTATTGAGTTACCTCCCAAATCAAAAAAATCGCTATGAATGCCGATTTGATTTACACTCTTTCCTAATATTTCGCTCCAGAGCGCCAGTAGTAATTCTTGTCTTTCATTTTTGGTTCCTACTAAATCAGCTTTATCTTCATTCGGATCTGGAAGCTGCCTTTTATCTAGTTTACCATTACCTGTTAAAGGCAATACCTGTAATTCGATATAATAGCCAGGCACCATGTAATCGGGCAATGATGCTGACATGTAATTCTTTAATTGATCGGATTCAATTTCGCTATGTGATACGTAATAAGCCACTATCATCTTTTGGCTATCATCGCCTTTTACAACTACAGCGGCATCAAGAACATCTGGATTTAACAATAAGTGTTTTTTCACCTCTCCTAATTCCACCCTATATCCTCTTATTTTCACCTGATCATCCACCCTGCCTAAAAATTGAATTTTACCATCCGGCAACCACCTAGCCTTATCACCCGTACGATACACATTACCATCCGATAAAGAACTATTTATAAACCTTTCAAAGGTTAAATGAGGGGAATTTAAGTACCCCTCACCAACACCACTACCAGCTATACAAATTTCACCTGTTACTCCTACCGGAAGTAACTCATGATTTTCACCCACAATATATATTTGTATATTATCAATAGGCCTACCTATTACTGGATTCTGAGCAAATCTTTCAAAATCATCAATACGCTCAGCTATGACTCCTATTGTTGTTTCGGTTGGCCCATAGTGGTTAACAAAGTGAATATGATCAAACTTATCTTTTACCTTAAGCACATCATCTATACGAATAGGCTCACCTCCTAATAAAACATGTTTAACACTTGTTAATGCATTTGAAAAATTATGAAGTGGTGAAATAAGGGTAGAAAACAAAGAAGGTGTCATCTTCAAATAAGAAATCTTATTAATTTCTATATACTCAAGAAGTTTTTCAGGTGATTGATAAGTCTCCTTATCCACCAGGTGAAGCTCTCCACCACTAAGTAATATTGGGAAAATTGATGTATAACCTAAATCAAATGCATAAGAAGATGTTAATATGCTCTTATCCTCAGTATTTAGTTCTAGAAATCTCTTAGCCCAATGAACATAATTCAAAAGATTTTTATCATTTATTTTAACACCTTTTGGCTTACCCGTGCTACCAGAAGTATAAATTACATAAACTGTTCCCCCTACTCTATTAGCTGCAAATTCTGAGTTCTTTTCACGGCTGAGGTAAAGCTTTTCCCCATTAAATTGAAGGTCACTCTGTAGTTCTGGCTTTGTTAACAGCACATTGCACCCACTCTCTCGCAATATCACTTTCTGTCTGTTTAGATTCTGATTGGAATCTAGTGGTAAAAAGGCTGAACCTGCTTTCAGTATTCCCAAGATACCCGCAATCATGTCTCAGGGAAACATCAGCGTACAAGGCTACTAAATCTTCATCTGCACCTATTGACGCCGCAATATTATTACTGATATAGTGTAATTCCTGGTATGTAAGTTGTTCACCCTTAAAGGACACGGCTATGTGATCAGGCGTTAACGACACCTGCTTTTCAAACATTTCAACAACCGATCCATAATTCTCTTGAGTAACAGAGGTATTATTAAAATCATTTAAAATCTTATCTTGCTCAGAGAGAGAAAGCACATTAATGTCTTTGAGTTGGATATTCTCATTTGCAAGTATCTCAGAAACTACTTTCCTAAAGTAGTTAGTGAATCTAAGAATAGTTTCCTCCTTAAATAGATCCGTGGCATAATTAAAGCTCATCCTTATTTGCTCCCCTGCATCTACATACAGTGTTAGATCAAATTGTGATACTTCACGTGTCAATTCAAATGGTTCAAGCGTAAGACCTGGTATCTTGAATTCATTTTTATCATAGTTCTGAAAAACAAACCTAACATCATATAAAGGGTTATGTGACGTTTCTCTTTTTACCTTTAGGGCGTCAACTAACTCATCATACTGATAGTCTTGATTATCAAAACACTCAATAGTTTTTTCTTTAGTTTGTTTTAAGAACTCTAAGAAAGTATAAGTTCCTTTAGGATTGAGTCTCAAGGTTAAAGTATTGAGAAAAATTCCAATCATGTGCTTAAGGTCAGCATGATTCCTGCCTGAGCTAGGTGTTCCTACAACTATATCATGCTGATTACTTACTTTACTTAAAAACACATTAAACAATGATAAAACCACCATGAACATGGTTGCACCTTCTTTTTCTCCCAAGCTCTTTAATTTGGTAGTCTCATTTTTGGTAAGCTCAAATTCTATTGTACTGCCTTTATAACTTTTCGAAGCAGGCCGCTTGAAGTCATAGGGCAACTCCAGTGAAGATGGTTCTTCTGCAAATTCATTAATCCAAAATTCCTTTTGATTCGCCAGGTCCATTTTCTGGCTATCTGCCAGTAGCCATTCTGAATAATCTTTATACTGTATATCTAATTCCTGAATTGCATTTCCATTATAGATATTCATGAAATCACTAAGTAAGATCTCTTGAGATACACCGTCTGTAATGATGTGATGAATATCCACCATTAAAATATGCTCCTCTGGAGATATCGCAATTAAGCCCGTTCTGATTAGCGGCCCGTTATGTAAATCAAAAGGTTTTATAAAATTCGATATTACACTCTTGGCTTTCTTCTCAGTAGATTCATAATAATCCATCCCCAGATTAATATTATCTTTTATTTTTTGAAAAGGCTGTTTATCAATAACCTGGAATATCGTTCTTAAAACTTCATGACGAATAATTAGCTGTTGAAAGGCATTTTCTAGGCGCTGCCTATCTAACACTCCTTTTAGCTTCACTACCTGAGGCATGTTATAGGCCGTAGATTGATTATTCAATTCATATAGGAAATATAGTCTTCTCTGGGCTGGAGATAGCTGATAAAATTCCTTGTCCATACTTCTATCGATACTGCTGAAAGCCCTTTTTTGATCCACATTTTTAAAAAATGCAAGTATATCTGCCTTATGCTTCTTTAAGTCTGATATAATTTCAGGAGTAAGGTTCTTTTTCTGTCCTTGAATCTTCAATTCCTCTCCTTCTACTGTAAGACTAATCTTATGATTTCTTCTCAGACCAGTTATGTATTCGTCAATTTTCATTTTAAATCAGTTTGAGTATCAATAAATTAATATTAGTTAAATAGACAGTTCCATAATTTCTTCGGAACTATCTGAATCTATATCGATTTGCTTAGCCGTAATGATATAGTCAGATATAGATTGAATGTCCTGCTTGGTAAAGAGGTCTCTTAGTGGCAATTCAAAATCAAACTCTTTTTGAATTTCCGAAACTAATTCTGTCGCCTTTAAGGAGTTTCCCCCTAATTCAAAAAAGCTTCTATCTACGCTTATTAAATCATCATTTAGTTTTAGTACTTGAGCCCATATTCTAACCATTTGTTTCTCTATATAATTATTGGGGCCCACATACTTCATATCCTTTTTGAATTCAGGTTGTGGTAATGACCTTCTGTCTACCTTACCATTGGGTGTAAGTGGTATTTCATTTATTAAAATAAAATAAGAAGGTATCATATAATCAGGTAAATATTGACTTAAATAAGCCCTGAACATTGTTACATCAAGATTGGTAGGAGCAACATAATAGGCGACTAAAACTTTGTCTTGATTAATAACACAATCGTGGACCACCACTTTCTGCACCTCCTCATTGGATAGAATGACCGACTCAATTTCTCCCATCTCTATTCTATATCCTCTAATTTTTACTTGATTATCCAAACGCCCTAAATACTCTAAAGCCCCGTTATTAAGCCATTTTACGCTGTCTCCGGTACGGTAAAATTTCCCATCCATACCACCTATGTCTGACACGAATTTTTCGCTTGTTAGGGTAGTATTGCCCCAATATCCACGACCTACTCCTTTACCTCCAATATATAACTCACCTGCTATCCCTATAGGCTGAATATTACCGTCACTATCCAATACTAGCATCTTTGTATTAGCTATTGGCTTGCCTATATCAATAGTATTTTTATTTGTTAATTCTTGAACAGAAGACCAAACTGTAGTTTCAGTAGGTCCGTACATATTAAAAATTTCACCCTTAAATGTCGACTGCAGCGTTTGTAATAAATCCTTAGGAAAAGCTTCGCCACCAACCATCAAGGTTGTAATTATTTCCAGCATTCTCTCCGAATACTTAGAAGACATAAGCATTTTTAAATGTGATGGTGTTATCTGAATTGTATTTACAGATTTTTCAATTATCAATTCGGATAATAATTCGGGATCTTTCTGCAAACTCTCATCAGCCAGTACAACTTCATGCCCTTTAATAAGCGGTAACAGACTTTCTAACACAAAAATATCGAATGAGACGGTAGTAAGGCATAAGAAACAACTGTTAACAAGAGGTATCCGTTTGGTAATACCTTCAATAAAATTAATTACGTTACCATGTTCTATCATTACACCTTTAGGCTTACCCGTAGAGCCTGAAGTATAAATCATATATGCCAGATGGGTAGAACTAATTTTCAAATCCAAATTAATATTTAATTCCATTTGAGGCTCAGTTTCTACATTTAGTATCTGGACTTGCTTCAGCTTTGCCTGAATATCTCCTTGAAGCGCTGCATCTGTTAAAATCAATTCTAAGCCACTATCCTTAATAATGTGATTTATTCGCTCCGTTGGATATGTGGGATCAATAGGTACATAAGCATAACCTGCCTTTAACACACCCAAAATACTGATGAACAATAACTCAGTTCGGGGCATCATAATTCCAACTAAACCTGAATTACCAATATTTTTTTTCTTTATTTTATGAGCCAATTGATTAGCTCTGCTGTTTAAAACTTTATAAGTAAATACCTTTTCGTTATACCTTAAAGCAACTTTATCTTCATTTGTGATCACTGTAGATTGAAAGGCATTAACTATATTTTGATTTTCACCAAAATCTACATCGTTACTATTAAAATCCTGTAAGATGATATTTTTCTGTCTGTCCGAAATGATTTCAATATTCGACAGCATGACCTCTGGTTTCGAGAGTACAGCATCTATTATTTTGTTAAAATAACCAACAAAACTCTCTATCGTTTTCTTTTTAAATAGAAGAGATGAGAACTCAAATCTTAACTGGATTGAATTCAATTTGTCTAATGCAAAAAGTGTTAAATCAAATTGTGACAGTACACTATCAGTAGTATGAGGAGTAATAATTAAATCAGAAATAGGCTCCTCATTAGGCTCTGATCGCTGATAAGAAAACATTACATCGAACAGGGGATTATGGCTTGTGTCCCTATCCACATTTAACTGATCAATCAATTCTTCATACGGATAAGACTGATTTTCGAAAGCTTCCAGGGTATTTGTTTTTACTTTATTTAAGAAGTCCATGAAGCTCATACCTTTGGAAAAGGTATTTCTTAATGGAATTGTATTAACAAACATTCCCATTATCTTTTCAGTATCATTATGATACCTACCGGACGTAGGTGTACCTATTACCACATCGTCTTGAGAACTTAATTTTGCTAGAAATACATTGTATATGGCGAGTATAACCATGTACATAGTAGCCCCTGATTGAACAGCAACCACATTTAATGCTCTCCTTATGTCTTCATTTAATTCAAAAGCCACCACATCTCCTTCATACCCTTTTATAACTGGTCGTTTAAAATCTGTTGGTAAATTGATAGGATGCACTGGTACTTGAAATTGATTTATCCAAAATTCCCGATGAGTCAATAGCCGTTTCTGATAAACAGGACTCTGCTGCCACTCTGAATAATCCTTATATTGCAACTTTGCTTCTGAAAGCTCTCTATTCATATAGAGACTTATAAATTCTTGCATCAGAATACCGAATGAGGTTCCATCTGAAATTATGTGATGAAAATCCATAAGTAAAATGGATTTGTTAGCATTGGTTTTAATGATAGCAACTCTAAATAAAGGGGCATTATTAAGATCAAAAGGTCTAACAAAATCCTGCATTATCCGAGTAACATCTTCAATGTCTCCGTTGTATTTCTCAACATTTACATTCAGCTTTTCAATTATCTTCTGTACAGGCTTTCCATTATCTAAAGCAAAGTAAGTACGCAAATTTTCATGCCTTTCTACTAATTGATTTACTACCCTTTCTAACTTATCATAGCAAACCTCACCAACAATATCAAATGCTTGTGGTAGGTTATAAGCAAGTGAGGTCTCATCAAACTTGTACAAGAAATATAAACGCTTTTGGGCAGATGAAAGAACATAGCTATCCTTTTTGGGCGCTGTTGGAATGTCATGATATCCACTAGTAATAGACTCATTTTTCTTTTCTTCTAACCGCTTTACTAATTTTGAGACTGTGGGATTTTCAAAAAATTCATTTAAACTTAATTCTACACCCATCTCTTGATGTATACGACCAATCATGGTTAGCACCTTAAGTGAATCACCCCCAATTTCAAAGAAATCATCATCAACACCTATAGATCCTTGTCCGAAAAACCTTATCCATAATTGAAGTAGTTTTTGTTCTTCACTACTCTTGGGATGTTGTTCATCTGCCAATTCAATGGTATCAAGTTCATCTGAAAAATTGATCTTAAATTCCTTACCATCAATTCTATCTGATATGATTTTATAGGCATCAACATTTACAGGATATTTTACCCTTTCAAATGAATAGGTAGGAATGGAAACAATATTTCTCTGCTCATTATCATAAAATGCATCCCAATCTATTTCCACACCATTCTCCCAAAGCTTTCCCAAGCCAGACAACAGAAAAGACAGATCATTGAAGTTGTCTTTCACACTCCTAATGAGATTAATAACCTTATGACATTTCAATCTGCTTCTATTTGATCTCACAAAAGTGGAGAGACTATTGCCCGGCCCCACCTCTAAAAAACATATGGTTTTCACTGAAAGCAGCGCTTCGACTCCCCCTAGAGAAATTAACACTATGACGGAGCTGATTTTTCCAATAGCTAGTCAATCTAATTTCTTCGTAAGAAGCCTCTTTTCCTGTCACATTAGAAATAAAAGGTATTTGAGGTTTATTAATTTTTATCTTCTCCAATTCTGATTGATATGCCTCCAGCATTGGCTCCATCATGAATGAATGAAAGGCATGCGAAGTATGTAAAATTCTATTTTGAATTTCTAACTCATTAAGTTTGGTTGAAAAATTATTAATAGCCTCATCAGTACCTGACGCCACGCATAATTCAGAGCTATTAACGGCTGCTAACGAAACATCTTTATACTGCCCAACCAATGGTAAAAGATTCTCCTCATTTATTGATATACTTAGCATGGTACCTGGAGACATTTGTTGCATCAATTCTCCACGCTTAACTACCAAAGTTAGGGCATCATTTATGGTAAAAACACCACTGATGCATGCAGCCACGTATTCTCCTAAGCTGTGTCCGATTAGAATATGTGGCACTATACCCCATTTGATCAATAATTTAGATAATGCATATTCTATTATAAACAGTGTAGGTTGAGCATACTCAGTATTATTTATGTCATTGTTTTCAACACAAAAAAGTATAGGTTTTAAATCTTTACTAAACTTCTGTTTTATAAAGTTCAGACAATAATCTACAGTTTCTTTAAAACAGTTTTCATTATCATATAACTCTTTACACATTCCCACATATTGAGAACCTTGACCTGAAAACATAAATACTATTTTTTCAGGAGTAATGCTCTTCGTTTCGTCAGAAGAATCATTAAGATAATTTAGCCCCTCATATTCATTATTATTACATACAAAAGCTTTTCTAATTTCGAAATGAGACCTGGAATTTTGTAACGTATAAGCAACATCAGCTAGCTTAACACTACTTTCATTTTGAATAAATAGCGATAAATTTTCAATATTACGCTTAAGTGCGTTTTCTGTCTTACCAGAAACGAGCAGTAACTGAAAATTCCTACTTTCTGAAGATTCCTGTCGAAGAGGTGGCTCCTCCAATACGACATGGGCATTTGTTCCTCCTATTCCAAATGAACTAACGCCAGCTCTTAATGGATACGTTTCATTAGCCCAGTCCTTCAAACTAGTATTCACATAAAACGGACTATCGTCAAAATCAATTTTAGAATTTGGCGACTGATAGTTCAAGGATGGAGGAATTTGTCTATTCTTAAGTGCTAAAACTGCTTTTATCAGGCCTGCAGCACCGGCCGCTGCATCCAAATGGCCGAAGTTAGATTTTACAGAACCTATAGCACAATACTTTTTTTCACTTTTCCCAAATGTTCGATTTAATGCTTCAATTTCTATAGGATCGCCTAATTCAGTTGCCGTTCCATGGGCTTCAATCATGCCAATACTTGCCGGCTCAACCTTTGACCATCTCTGTGCCCTAAGAATTGCTTCTGTTTGCCCATCTACGGAAGGAGCCGTATAACCTACTTTTTGCTTACCATCATTATTTACCCCACTTCCTTTAATTACCGCATATATATGGTCTCCATCCGCAATTGCCTTTTTTAATGTTTTAAGCACTACTACCGCAGCCCCTTCGCCACCTATCGTACCTGAAGCATCAGCATCAAAAGCACGGCAGTGCCCATCTTTGGAATATATCATTCCGGGCTGATACTTATATCCTTTTTTAAATTTATTTGTAAGTGTAACACCACCCGCAACTGCCACATTACAATCCATCGTCAACAAGCTTTTACATGCTTCATGCACAGCCACTAAGGATGTGGAGCAAGCTGTATCTAAATAAACTGCGGGACCTCTCAGGTTGAGGCAATAAGAAATCCTTGAGGACATAAAACGAGGATTACTAATCTGAGACGCTGTAAAACTATCTACTAGTCCCTTTTGATTGATCAGCTGAGAATACACCTGCCAATTAATATTTGCAGAAGATCCTGCAAAAAGGGCTATTTTATGTTTCTCATTTTCGGGGTTGCAACCAGCATCTTCCAAGGCCTCCCAGACACATTGATGAAACAGTCGAGTCTGCGGATCCATAATTCTGGCCTCATCAGGTCGATAGTTAAAAAATTGTGCATCGAAAAACTCCTTGTTTTCAACGTAGGCATTAGCTTTCACATAAGAGGGGTCATTAATGTCAGCATTATCTTCTCCAGCTTCTCTCAGTTCCTCATCTGTAAAAAAGGAAACTGACTCAACTCCATTTTTTAAGTTGAACCAAAAATCATTAATGTTTTCTGCCCCAGGAAATCTCCCGGACATTCCTATTACTGCTATCTCTAATCCCGTGTATTGCGCCATAAATACTAAGTCTAATCTAAAAGAATGTTCAAGTCCTATTAAAAACCTTCTATCTCATTAAATAAATCAATGTTACTTTCGGCTTCAGAAAGTTCATCTTCAATGTTTTTGGCCAGCTCATTCATCCCAACATCGCCATTCAGGATATCGTCTGCCATCTTAGCCACCGTAGTTAATCTAAAGAGAGATGCTATAGAAAAGTCACAGTTGAAATATTCATTCACTTTATTCTTGAGCTCAATGATTTTAATT
Organism: Fulvivirga maritima; assembly: GCF_021389955.1. NCBI lineage: Bacteria > Pseudomonadati > Bacteroidota > Cytophagia > Cytophagales > Fulvivirgaceae > Fulvivirga > Fulvivirga maritima. The sequence goes on along the minus strand of NZ_CP089980.1, from coordinate 3,530,596 downwards.
GAGTTACCTCCTAATTCAAAGAAATTTGTATTAACACTGACCTTTTCAGTATTAAGATCCAGAATTTCCGCCCATATTTCGACCAACTTGACTTCTACATCGTTAGAAGCTGCCATATAAGCCTCAGAATCAGTAATACCAGGCTCTGGTAGGATATTCCTATCCAATTTGCCGTTAGATGTTATTGGCAACTTATCCATATGAATGAAATATGCAGGAATCATGTATTCAGGAAGTAACTGAGCTAAATAATCTCTAAGCATTTTTGATACTATATCACCTTCAGCTACATAATAAGCCAATATATATTTTTGATCTGCCCTGTCTGCATCTATGACTGCGCATTCTTTTATCCCATCATATTGAGACAATTGTTTCTCTATCTCATCAAGCTCTATTCTATAACCTCTAATTTTCACCTGCCTATCAATTCTTCCTAAAAACTCTAAATGTCCATCATTTAACCATTTCCCTAAATCTCCTGTTCTATACATCCTCAATTGGTCATCAAATGGGTCAGGAACAAATTTTCTATCGTTTAATTCTACGCTATTTAAATATCCTTTAGCCACGCCAATACCAGACACACAAATCTCACCTGAAACACCAATAGGAAGCAATTCATCATTAGAGCCTAAAATTCTGATTTTTTTATTTGCAATAGGCTTACCTATACTATAGTTCTCACTCTTATATGGCCACTTACATAAAGTTGTCCATATAGAGTCTTCTGTAGGCCCATATAGATTGAATACTTCAAAAGGGAGATTTTTGTCTTCTTTGTATTTAAGTCTATCTCCTGCAATATTTAGAACACGTAAATTTTGCACAGCTGTCCACTCATCCCTTAGTAGGTATTCAGCAATAGCTGTTGGCTGATAAGTGATTTCCACTTTATTATTCACTAACCAGTGCTTCATTAAAGAGGGGTCCAGCCGAACTTCTGCAGGAGCTATCTTCAATGTTCCTCCCAAGGCTAACGCCGGCCAGATTTCAAAGGCGGAAGCATCAAATAGAAGATTCGCCACCTGACTAAGAACAGTTCCGGGGTAAACGCCAAATTGCTTATGAAAGTTGTGAACCATGTTCAAAATTCCTTTATTCAAAACCTCCACTCCTTTAGGCCTACCAGTAGTTCCTGACGTATAAATGATATAAATTGGATCATCAGGCTTCGCTTCTCCTTTAAACTCAGGAGGATTCTCCTCATTATCTTTATCAATAGAGAAACTTCTCTCAGCAGGAATTGATGCCAAAAATGTTTCATGTTCTGAACTCAAATCTTGCTGATATAAAAGAACTTGAGCCTTACTGTCAAAGAATTTCAACTTATTTCTTTCAACTGACTCCTCGGGCGACAAGTTTATATATGCACATCCCACTTTAACTATAGCCAGCATAGAGGCAATTAAATCAATGGTGGGCCGAAACAGAAGTGCTATACGTTTTTCACCATCGCGCCTGCAAATATTTGATAAATGATGGACTATAACATTAGCTTTATTATTTAGTTCCTTGTAGGAAATACTTTGTTCTCCATACTGAACCGCTATACTATCAGGACTATTCCTAACCTGTTTTTCAAACATGGATATAACACTTTCTCTCTTATCATAAGTGAGCTCTGCATGATTAAACTCTTCAAGGAGGCGATGTTTTTCATTCTCATCTAAAATCTCAATCTTTCCAAGAATACTATCTACATTTTCAGAAATTACAGATACTACCCTCTTAAAATATGAAATAAACCTCTCAATGGTTTTCGTTTCGAATAGGTATGTAGAATATTCAAAGCTGAAAAAGAGATCTTCCTTAGACTCAGTAACCGACAGTGTTAGATCAAATTTTGCTGTATCACTTTCCACACCTTGTGGAGAGAGTGATAAATTAGGTATTTCTAAGGTAGATTGATTAAAATTTTGGTATACTAAAACTACATCGAATAGAGGATTTCTACTTGTATCTCTGGATACCTTTAAATCATCTATCAATTCCTCAAATTGGTAAGATTGATTGGTGAAGCAATGTTGCGCTGTCTCTTTTACAGAACGAAGAAAATCCTTAAATGTCTTAGATGGATCAGTATAATTTCTTAAGGCCAGCGTATTAACAAACATTCCTATCAACGGCTCCAAATCAGCATGCACTCTACCTGAGGCAGTAGTTCCCACCACAATATCGTTCTGACTGCATAATTTACTTAAAAATACATTGAATATTGATAGCACTACCATGAACAGTGTAGCTCCTTCTTCATCTGCAAGCTTTTTCAATAAAATGACTTCGGCAGCACTTAAGTCAAAATTTATAGTTGCTCCTTCAAAGTTTCTAGTTACAGGCCGTTTATGATCGCATGGCAGATTTAAGACTGCCGGAAGACTAGAAAATTGTTCTTTCCAAAATGATTTCTGTTTAATAATTTCCTCATGATTTCCAGAACCATTTTGCCATTCAGCATAATCTTTATATGTCAAATTGAGAGCAGACAAGCTAGCACCAGTGTATATCTTCATGAAGTCTTCAATTAACACGGCTTGAGAAACTCCATCTGTAATAATATGATGCATATCCACTATAAGCCAGTGTTCCTCTAATGAAGTACTTATAATAGCTGCTCTGAACAATGGAGCCTTATCTAACTCAAAAGGCCTGATCACATTGTGCATCATGGATCTAGCTTGATCATCAGTACATTGTAGATATTCTATTTTAAAATCTGTATGATCATTAATTTTTTGTAGTGGTTCATTTTCTATTAATACAAAAGAGGTCCTCAAACTTTCGTGTCTATCAATAAGTATCTCAAACGTATTTTGAAGTTTATCCCTATCTAAAAAGCCATTTAATTTAATTGTCTGTGGAAGATTGTATACTGTAGACAGACGATCAAGTTCATAAAGAAAATAAAGTCTCCGTTGGGCTGATGATAATTGATAGTATTTTTTATCTGCAGCTCTTTCAATGTTCACAAAGCTTCTTTTACCAGCCACTTCTTCCAAATAGTTTATCAGCTGTGATTTATTCTCCTTTATTTCTTGCAATAGCCGTTTAGTTAGCACTCCTTGTGGAGCATTAACTTTCAACTTACCATCAATAAGAGAAATATTAACCTTAAGCTTCCTTAGCTGGGTGATTATACTCATTATAACAATGTTTAATCTTAGTCTAGAATGATCTCATCATTCATAATTTCATCAGAGGGCTGACTTTTGGCCCATTTTTCATTTTCTATGTACTCTGCCATTATCTCAATAGTATTAGAAACAAATATCTCCTGAAGTGGAATTTCAACATCTAAATCTCTAAAAACTCTATTAGCGAGCACAGTGGCTTTGAGCGAATGTCCCCCAAGTTCGAAGAAACTAGTATCTACACTTATCTCATCCTCACTTCTCCTCAGTACATTTGCCCATATTTCTACTAATTTTATTTCTACTTGTGTACTGGGTGCTTTGTATTCTCTTGGCGTAAGGTCCGGAGAAGGCAATCCGTTTCTATCTGTTTTCCCATTAATACTTATTGGCATTTTCAAAATATGTACGTAGTAAGAGGGGATCATATATTCTGGTAATTCATCCGATAAGAAAGACCTAAGCCTTGAGGAATCAATTTCCTCTTCGGCAACATAATATGCAACCAGATATTTATCTCCCGATATTTCTTTGGCCAATACTACTGAATCAGTTATTGCATCGTATTGATTTAACTGCGTCTCAATTTCTTCAGGCTCTATTCTAAAACCTCGAATTTTCACCTGGTTGTCCACTCTACCCAAAAATTCGACCTCACCAGTATGTTTCCAACGAGCTAAGTCACCAGTTTTATACATTTTTTGGCCATTTTTAAAAGGATCATTGACAAATTTCTCCTTTGTTAGCTGCTTATTATTTAAGTAGCCCCTGGCCACACCTACCCCAGAAATACATAATTCTCCATACACCCCTATCGGAAGCAATTCTCCATGATTATCTAATATATATATAGATGTATTATCCATAGGTCTTCCTATGATTGAGGTATTGTTTTCATCTAGATGATTATTGCAGGTCGCACCAACGGAAGTTTCAGTTGGTCCGTATTCATTGCTGATTTGTGTTTTAGGAAGTACTCTTTTACTTCTTTGGATTAACTCTGGACTAGCCCTTTCTCCTGCCAATACTACCAATCTCAGACTAGGTGCTCGCTGAACACTTAACTCTGAAAGTAATACATCAAAGATAGCTGGAGTCATTCCTATATATGAAACATTTTCATCCTCTATAGTCTTTATCAACATTTTAGAGTTCAATCGATTCTCATTACTTAATAATACTGTTTTTCCTCCTGCCAGTAAAAGGGAATATAAATTACTTCCATACCCATCAAAATGGTATGAAACCACCTGCATAGTGACATCATCCAGAGTAAAACCAAAATTAGCAATACGCCAATGTATGTAATTAACCATTCCCCCATGCTCAACCTCCACACCTTTAGGATAACCTGTAGTACCAGATGTATATATCACATACATTAAATCAGCCGGACTAACAGATTGAAATATTTCCGAGTCATAAGGGTATTTTTCAATTTGATCCACCATGACAATTTGATCGCTAGGATAACCGATTTCTGAAATACCTACTGCCTCATGTGTAAGTAACATCTGTGCCTCAGAATCAGAAAGAATAAACTCATTTCTATCCACAGGAGCATCCGGAGACAACGGTACGTAGGCATGCCCTGCTTTCATTACGCCTAGCATGCTCGCTATCATTTCTATTGACGGATTAAATAACAAGGCAATCTTTTTATTTCGACCATCAACTTGTGTGGCGCATAATCCGGCAATTAAATCAACCATGGCATCTAATTCCTTAAATGTCACTCTTTGATTTTCATAAACTATAGCTTCTTGGTTAGGATAGTCTACAACTTGTTTCTGAAATAGGCTTATAATAGTTTCTCCCTTTGGATAAGGTACTTCGGTATTATTGAATTCATTAATGAGCTCACGTCTTTCATTATCGGATATAATTTGAATATCCGAAAGAGTTTGCTGCACATCTGCCACCACCGTTGCTGCTATTCTATGATAATAATTGATAAATCTTTGAATAGTTTCAGGTAGGAAAAGATCACGTGAATATTCAATACTTATTTGAACTCCTTCAGAGGTTTCCTGAGCTATTAATGTTAGGTCAAATTTAGCAACCTTGAAATCACACTTATAGGGTGTCATCTGAATACCAGAAAGTTCAACATCCGGATCATTATCTTGCTGAAAAACAAACATCACATCAAAAAGAGGATTTCTATTTCCTACTCTATCAGCTTTTAAATCATCTATTAAATACTCATAAGGATAACTTTGATGTTCATGACTTAAAAGGAATCTCTCTTTTACTTCAAGCACAAAATCCTTAAATGATTTATTACCATTTACGAAATTTCGGAGTGGCAAGGTATTAACAAAAAGGCCTATTACTGCATCTAAATCTGCATGCTCCCTTCCAGATACAGGTGTACCAATAACTATATCTTCCTGAGAACTCAATTTACTTAGCATCACATAATAGATACATAACAGTAAAATAAATTTAGATACCCCTTCACGCTTGCTCAGATTATTCAATTCACATGTTAATGTTTTATCCAGAACGGCATCTAACCTCCCTCCATTACTACTCCTCGCTACGGGACGAGCAAAGTCATATGGTAGTTCTAACGACAGTATTTCTCCTTCAAACTCTGCTTTCCAGTAATCTTGATGAATTAATAATTTATCTTTCTGAGTAGAACTCTGCTGCCACTCCGAATAATCTTTGTAATCTAATTGCAGAGGTGGAAGGCTTTCTTGATTATATATCTTAATAAAGTCCTTCAGCAAAATTTGTTGTGATAAACCATCAGTTATAATATGATGCATATCCACCACTAAAATATGACTATCTGGTCTGAAGGTGTACACAACGGCTCTCAATAAAGGCCAAACTCCCAAGTCAAAAGGTGCAATAAGCTTTTCTATTTTTTGGTTAACATCACGTTCTTCGCATTCGTAATAGGCAACTTTAAATATATGATCATCCTCTACTTTTTGTACAGCTTCATCATCTTTCAAATGAAAAGTAGTTCTCAAACTTTCATGTCGCTTCACAAGTTTGGAGAATGCTTGATCAAATTTATCCCTTTCTAATCTACCCTTTAACCTTACCGTATAAGGCATATTATAAGCTACCGACTGCTTATCTAATTGATTAAGAATGAATAATCTTTTTTGAGATGAAGATACAGGATAGTATGCTTTTTCTACAGATTTATTAATAGAGGTAAATTTTTTCTTTTCTCGAAGACTAAGGTAATCAGCTTGGCTACGTACATCCTGCAACTTAAAAACTTCCCTTAAGGGCAAAGTAAGGCTAAGTTCTTTACTTATTTTATTTGACAATATACTTGCTAGCAAAGAGTGTCCACCCAAATCAAAAAAGCTATCAGTTATTCCAATTGAATCAATATTAATATTCAAAACATCTGCCCATAAGCTTATTACAACCTGTTCCATTTCAGAAGTTGGAGCCATATATTCACTTATACTTGTAAGCTCCGGTTTAGGCAGGGCTTTTCTATCTATTTTGCCATTGGGCGTAAGGGGTAGATCCGTTAGATGCATAAAATATGAAGGAATCATATAGTTAGGCAATTGCACAGATAAATGGTCTTTAAGAATTTTTGCCTCCAATAAATATGGAGAAACATAATATGCCACCAAGAGTTTATCTTCTTTAGGTCCATGAGCGAATACAACCACTTCTGAAATTTCTTCGTATGTCAACAAATTTCGTTCAATTTCACCTAACTCTATTCGATAGCCTCTAATTTTAACCTGATTATCAATACGACCTAAATATTGTATTGCTCCATTTGGAAGCCACTTAACGAGATCACCCGTTTTATAAAATCTTCCCTTAATTCCTGCGGGGTTAATTACATATTTTTCACTGGTAAGGTCTTCTCTTCCCCAATACCCCCTACCCACACCTAGTCCTCCTATGTAAAGTTCTCCTGGAACACCTATTGGCTGTAGTTGACCATCATCACCGATAACTATCATTGAGGTATTCAAAATCGGGAATCCAATATCTATGCTAGCGGCCTTCGTTAGTTCTTGGACGGAGGACCATACGGTTGTTTCAGTAGGCCCATACATGTTGTATATTTTAAGCTTTTTATACGATTGCAATACCTTTAATAGAGATACTGGAAAGCTTTCACCCCCAACCATGATTATTTCCAAAGAGTTTAACGCTTCTCCCACTTCTGCTGATGAAAGCAGCATTTTTAAATGAGATGGGGTAATCTGCATTACATTGAGTTCTGTAGATTTTATAATTCTACATAATGAATCTGGATCTTTTTGATCATCCTTACTAGCCAAAATCACCTGATACCCCTTAATTAGTGGTAAGATACTCTCCAAAACAAAAATATCAAACGACACTGTAGTTAAACACAAAAATCTTGATCGTGCAGAAAAGTCTATAATAGATGTGATGCCCTCTATGAAATTGAGAACATTTAAATGCTCAATCATCACCCCTTTAGGCCTACCTGTAGACCCAGAAGTATAGATCATATATGCCAATTCTGATGAAGAGATCTGGATACCAAGATTATGAATCTTCTGCAGTTTAATATGTTCTGAAGCAACATTTAAACATTCTATACTCTTTTTATCAATTATCAATTGCTCGTTATTATCCACCAGCATTAAAGAAACATCACTATCTTTAATTATGTAATCCACTCTCTCTTCAGGAAAATCAGGATCAATAGGAACATATGCACAGCCTGCCTTTAAAACTCCCATTATGCTAATCAACAGGTTTTCGGTCCGAGGAAGTAGAATTCCAATCCTAGATCCGTAAGGCAGTTGATATTCTAAAATAGCATGAGCAATCTGATTACTTCTACTATTAAAATCATTGAATGTGAAATTTCTGCCTTTATATGTCAAGGCTACATCATCACCATTATTGGCCACGGTTTCTTCAAAAGCATTTGAAATGGTAAGAGTTTCATCAATTACTCCCGCTGTATTATTAAATGCATTTAATATTGTTTCCTTTTCACTATCAGTAATCAAGCTAATGTCAGATATCCTGATGTTATTATCACCAAGCACCACCTTGATAATTGACTTATAATAATCAACAAATTTTTCAATTGTGGTTGAGTTGAACAATTTAGTCGAGTATTCAAAATGAAGTGATAATGTCTGATTTTCCTCAAAAGCTGTTAGTGTTAAATCAAACTTGGACACTATATGATTATCATCGAATGGTGTAATTTCTAAGCCTGGGATTTTTAGCTTTGAGCGCTCAAAATTTTCATAGGAGAAAAACACATCAAATAATGGGTTTCTACTCAAATCCCTATCTAAATCCAAGTCCTCCAATAAATTCTCAAAGGGATATATCTGGTTATCAAAGCATTCGATAGTTCTATTTTTAACTCTTGCTAAAAAATCACTAAATTTTTCTGTGCTTAGGATCGTATTTCTTAAAGGAAGAGTATTTATAAACATTCCAACCATTCTTTCCAACTCTGAACTTGTCCTTCCTGATACAGGTGTACCTATTACCAAATCATTTTCACCACTCAGCTTACCAAGAAAGATGTAATAACATGATAATAATATTATGAATAAAGTGGAGTCATTATCTTCAGCAAGGGCTTTCAAATCAAGTGTAGTGGTCTCATCCAATTCAAATTTTTTGATGGCTCCTTCAAAATTCTTAATAGGTGGTCTTTCAAAATCGGTAGGTATATTCAAAGGCTCCAGCTCATCATCAAATTCAAGCCTCCAAAAATCACCTTGACCTATTAGCTCGTCCTTATAACTACTGTCTTGCTGCCACTCTGCATAGTCCTTATAGTGTATCCTTAATTCCTCGAGTGGCTCCTTGTTATAAAGAGACATAAAATCCTGAATTAAAACACTTTTAGAAATTCCATCTGTAATTATATGAGGCATATCTACAACCATGATATGGTCATATTTAGATTTTTCTATTAAACCAACTCGAATTTGAGGAGCTTCTTTTAATGTAAATGGTCTAATAAATCGAGAAATTATTGTTTCTACATCTTTATCAGAAGTATCAAAACACTCAATATCAAAATCGAAATCCATCATGATAATCTGACTAGGCTGATCATCTAAAATTTCAAAGCTGGTCCTCAATGGCTCATGGCGCTCTATTAATTGTATGAATGCTATCTTTAATTTTTCTCTATCGATTTCACCTTTCAACCTTAAAGCAAGAGGCATATTGTATGCAGTCGAATTAGGGGCAAAATCTTGGAGGAAATATAAACGCTTTTGCACTGAGCTTAGTTGATAACTATGCTTAGCCGGAGCAATTGAAATTATGTTGTCAATGGTGCTATTATTTGAAGAATATGTAACTATCAGATCGCTTAAATCCTTGAGCGCCGAATTTTGAAAAAACTCTCCAATTGATAATTGCACCTTAAATTTCTTGTGTATTCTACCTATCATGGTTATCACTTTAAGTGAATCCCCACCTAATTCAAAAAAATCATCATGGCTTGTTATCTCCTCAACTCCAAAATACTCTTTCCATAATTTTCTAAGTTCATCTTCAATATTATAGCCAAATGATGAATCAGTTCCATCATTATTTTCTAATGTTATAAGGTCTTTAACTAGCCACTCAGAGATCCTTTTATCCAAGTCACCAACTGAAACTGTCAATTGAGGTACATTTTTAAGAGTCAGTACCGCTTCTATTACATCTATTAACTCTTCAGTGTTTAACCCTTCACCAGATGCATCATCAAATGATAATCCATCAAGATTCAAGGATTGCCAATCTCTCTTTTTTAGAGATAGTAGATATTGATCCATTGCCATATTAGCTGATGCATAAGCTCCCAAACGAACTCCTCCTAATATTGCAGAAATAGATGATATAGCCAGGCAAAAGTCTAAATTCCTTGCACCAAACACCTGATGGATCGAATGCAATCCTCCTTGCTTAGTTTGAAATTGCTGCATGTATGCCTGATCAGATAAATTATCTATTATATCGATACTACTACCATTTAATGTTCCAGCTGCATGAATCACCCCAGTGATTTCACCAAATATGTTACTCGTCTCACACACCACGTTTTCAAGATCCTTTACGTTAGTAACATCCGCCTGACAGTAAATGACCTTTTTAGCCCCAGAATTTAATCGCGCTATCTTATCGGCTACCTCCTGTTTTGCAGTTCGGCCTATCAGCACTACTGAGGCATCATATTTTTTTATTAAATATTCAGACAGAATATACCCCAATTTACCCATTCCTCCTGTAATAAGGTAAATGCCATTGGGTTTAAACTGTGAGGCATCTAATTTGACATCTATCTGTTGAAAATCTCTTTCCCATATCAGCCCATTTCTCACGGCCAATGTTGGAGAGATACAGTTACTGGTAATTAAGTTTACTAATTGATCATAGTTCTCATCAAGACTTTTCATCGAAAGGTCAATATGACACTTCGTTAAACCATATTCCTGAGCACATACATTTGCTAAAGCTGAGATAGCGGATGATGCAATATTTACAGTCTCATTACCTAGAACATTATAAACATCATTTGTAATAAGTACTAACCTAATATTATTTAAAATTCCGCCTTTCTTAGCCACTTTCACAAAATGAAGTAAGCTGTAGAATAGATAATGATGATTATTGTATTCATTATTAAGATCGGGATCATCTAAAGTGCCATTATAAAGGATTTGGTTAAACTTGAAATTTAAGGCGTTCAAATCCTTAAACAGCTTCAAAAAATCATCCTTATGATCAGGGTTAACCATATATTGATGGTCAGAAATCTTAGCATACCCTTCTCCCTTTATTACTGACACAAATGGAATTGACTCCAACTTCAACCTGGTTTCTATGGATGAGTATACATGGTTATAATCTCCATAGATTATATTAACACCTGCTTGTTTTTTCTCTTCGGATCTAAAATATGTACTTTTCCATCCAGGAATATAGAACCAATCATTAAGATTCTTACTGCGTACGGGTCTAACATTTTCTTGAGGAATCTGATTTAACCGATCAGGGAATTTTGACCTATCAAAAGAATATGCAGGAAGTGATATTCTTCTTCTTTTTTCTGTTCCATAGAATGCGCCCCAATTTATATCAAACCCATTCTCCCAAATCTTACCTACTTTAGCAAGCAGATATTGCTGATCATCCCCCACTTTCCTTGGATGTTTCACCAGATTAATTACTGTATGATTTCCTTCGCTGTCATTATGTGAGCGGGTAAAGGTGCTCAACACATTCCCTGGCCCCACTTCTACAAATAACTTCTTACCAGACTCCATCAGCTTCATTACACCTGAAGAAAAGTGCACCGTCTCCCTAATATGTCTTACCCAATAATCCGGATTAGTGAGTAGTACCTCATCTGCTATATCCCCAGTTAAATTTGAAATCACTGGAATTTGTGGTTGATGAAACTTGATATCTTTCAAAGATGCTTTAAAACTTTCTAGAATATCATCCATCATATACGAATGGAATGCATGAGAGGTAGGTATTATTCTACAACTGTATTCTTTCTGCTCAATTAGGTCCTTAAAATTCTCAATGGCTTCTGATGTTCCTGAGACTACACAGTGAGAAGGACTATTTATTGCAGCAATGGAAATTTCAGCATTACCTACTAGTGGCATCAACTCTTCTTGACCTATAGAAATACTCAACATATCACCAGGGTCTGCAGCTTGCATAATTTCCCCTCTTTTTATTACTAACTTCAAAGCATCTCTTAAGGTAAAAACTCCTGAGACACAAGCCGCCGTAATTTCGCCAATACTATGCCCTATCATTGAAGATGGAACAATACCCCACCTTATAAGTAACTTGGCTAAAGCATACTCAATAATGAATAACACTGGCTGAGCAAATTCCGTCTGATTAACTAAAGCATTTCCTTCTTCAGTGTCTTTATTAAATAGTACCTTGCCAAAATCTTTACTACACAGTTCATGGGCAATATTCAGGCACAAATCAACAGTAGTTTTGAAATACTCTTCCTTAGTGTATAAATCAGAACACATGCCAAGGTACTGAGAGCCTTGACCTGAAAACATGAAAACTATCTCATCCTTCCTATTACTACTCAATAACATTGAGACATCTGAAGATAACTCTCGAAGGATTTCTGAAATTTGAGATGTTTCTTCCGCACTAATACTTACTCTTAAAGGAAAATGAGCTCTGCCTTTGTTAAGAGTATAAGCTACATCCGCAAGTGATATATTCTGATTCCTCTTTAAGTAATCTGAAAGTTTAAATATATTATTTTTAAGAGACTCTTCACTTTTTGCTGAAAAGCTTAATAAATGAAATTCGCGAGAAGTTGAAGATTCTTCAACTTCAGGTGGTTCTTCCAAAATCACATGAGCATTAGTGCCTCCTATACCAAAGGAACTAACGCCTGCACGTCTTGGAAACTCACTTTTCTCCCATTGTTTGAGATCTGAACTTACATAGAATGGGCTATGTGCAAAATCTATATTTGGATTAGGATTATTATAATGAAGACTAGGCACTAGCTCTTTATAGTATAAGGACATGGTCGCCTTTATTAAACCAGCTATACCCGCAGCTGCATCTAAATGTCCAATATTAGTTTTTACCGACCCTACTGCGCAATATTGCCTTTTGCTAGTATTAAAAGCCTTAGTCAATCCAGCAATTTCTATCGGATCTCCCAATACTGTACCTGTACCATGAGCCTCCACATATGAAATACTCTCTGATGAAATATTAGATTTTCTAATTGCTTGCTTTATAGCGGAACTCTGCCCTTCAACACTAGGAGCCGTAAAACCTATCTTTTCATTTCCATCGTTATTGGTAGCACTGCCTTTAATAACTGCATATATCGAATCACCATCCTTCAGAGCATCTTCCAGTCTTTTTAAAACCACAATACCCACACCATTTCCACCTACAGTACCTGAAGAGTTTTCATCAAAAGCTCTACAGCTACCATCATTTGAAAGGATCATACCTGGCTGATGAGTGTAACCATCATTATCATGTAAAGATATAGAAACACCCCCGGCTAAAGCCATACTACATTTACTTGAAATCAATTCCTGACAAGCAGTATCTACAGCTACCAATGAAGTAGAACATGCAGTATTCACACTTACACTAGGGCCTTTTAAATTTAGCTTATAGGAAACCCTGGGACACAGAAAGTCTTTATCCGCATAGGTCATTGTCTCCCATTTTTCCACCCAGTCATCGGAATCCGAACCTGCCAGATTAAGGTTAAAATAAGGGTTAATTGATGCACCTCCATAAAGACCTATCTTGCCTTTATATTTAAATGGATTATATCCGGCATGCTCTAACGCCTCCCATGCACACTCATGAAAAATACGTATCTGAGGGTCCATCTTTGAGGCCTCAGATGGTAAGTAGTCAAAAAACGATGCATCAAATAAGTCATAGTCAATCAAATGGCCCTTGGCATCAATTTTTGAATCACCCTCCTTTTTATTTTTCTTAGTTATAGACTCTTTACCCGCTCTTAGGTTTTCCCAAAACTGATATATATCCTGAGCTTCAGGAAACCTGCCGGCCATACCTATAATGGCTATATCGCAAGACTTTGATAAAGCATCTGAAGTTGAAGACACCTCTTGCAACTTATCTTGATCAATGGGCTCTTTACCCTTATTAATGACCTTACCCAATTGGCTAATGGTGGTGAATTTAAAAAGATCTGTTACGGAAATATCTGCATCAAATATGGACTTAATCCTTGAACTCATTGTAATAAGATGAAGGGAATCTCCTCCAACATCAAAAAAGTTCTGGTCTACACTAATTTCATTATGCCCCAATAACTGTTTCCAGATTTTTAAGAGCTCTTTTTCGACCCAATTTGAAGCAACTTTATGACTCTCCCTCAGCTGAATTTCAGGCAATGGCAATCTAGCCTTGTCTAATTTACCATTAGGTGTCATTGGTAAGGAGTCAAGCGAGATAAAATATGCAGGGACCATATATGAGGGAAGGGATTTTATCAGATAAGCTCTAAGTTCATCTAAATTCTCCATTTCATCCCCTACATAATATGCAACTATCTGCTTCCTATTATCGGTTTCGTTTACTACTACAGCACACTGCTTTATTTTACTATAGTTTAATAAACACCCTTCAATCTCACCTAATTCAATTCTATAACCTCTTATTTTAACCTGAAAATCTTTACGTCCCACATATTCTAATAAGCCATCAGGACACCACCTCACCATATCCCCTGTTTTGTAAAGTTTTTCGTTTTGTTTAAAAGGATTGTCTATAAAGGTCTTTTGGGTTAGTTCTTCATTATTATAATAACCTTTTGCTAAGCCATCACCACCAATATAAAGCTCACCCACCACTCCTTTCGGCTGTAGTTGTAAATCTTTGTTCAAAACATAAAATTGGGTATTTCCAATAGGCCTTCCTATGGTAATAGCATCGGATTTTGTTAGGTTTATAAGTGATGACCATACAGTAGTTTCGGTAGGGCCATATACATTAAATATTTGAGACTGAGTATGATTTTGTAAAAATTTCAAAAGATCTTGAGGGAAGGCCTCTCCGCCCACCAATATATTTTGCAGCTGATTTCCTATTGTTTTAAAAATTGCTTCATCATTTGCCAACATCCTATACCTAGATGGTGTTGTCTGCATCAAGTTAACATCATTTAGCGTAATCAATTTGGAGAGCATATGTGGATCTTTCTGAGCATCACTATCAGCGATTACTATGGTAGATCCTTTTGCTAATGGCACTAGTGACTCTGTGACAAAAATGTCGAACGAAAACGTCGTGACAGAAATAATGCATGTATCTAAATTGAACGGCACACATGCTGATAAAGACTCAATATAGTTGTGCACTGATTTGTGCGTGATCATTACACCTTTAGGCTTTCCTGTAGATCCAGAAGTGTAAATAACATAAGCCAAATCATCATTGACATTAACCAGGTCTAAATTTTCACCAATGCTAGAGATCTCTTCAGAGTCAACCACAATTAGATCTATCTCTGTATTATTTTTAAATCTTGTAGTTTCTAAATCCGGTGTACATATAATGGTAGATACTCCAGCATCAGCTATCATAAACTCTAAGCGTTCTTGGGGAAATTCAGGGTCTAAAGGCAAATAACTGCCACCGGATTTAAGCACAGCAATTTGCGCTATAAATAGTTCCAAAGACCTACTAGTGTATAGAGCTACCACATCATTTGGATTCACTCCTTTGTTTCGCAAATCCAAGGCTAAGCCATTAGCCAAGCCATTAAGTTCATTATAACTGAGTTTTTGTTCTCCAAAAACAAGAGCTATTTGATCAGGTGTAGCCTTAACCTGTTCTTCAAAAAGTTCAACAATTGTACTTTGTTTATTATAAATAAGCTGCGTGTCGTTAAAGTGGATTAAGAGCTCATTCTTTTCATTTTCTGACAGCAAACTTAACTCCTTCAGCCCTCTGTTACCTCCCACAATAATAGCCTCTATAAACATAGCTAGTTTTGTGGAGATAAAATTAACCTCGTCTCTTGTAAATTGAGATGTTTGATAAGACAATTCAATATCTACAGAATCATTGAAGAAGACTGTAATCACTAAGGGGATTCCTGTGTTCTCATACACAGATCGAATTCCCAATGTTAAATCATGGTTACCATGTATCTGATCTGTATTCAGCGGGTAATTTTCTATTATTAGTACCGAATCAAACAGATCTCTATCAGGCTTTACATTATGAATTTTTTTAATATCAAAATAAGATGTGTTATTGTATTGGGCCCTGTCTATAAGCTGCTTACTCACATCCTTAACTAGCTCATTCAACCTTTTCTCTTCCGCATTCTTAATTCTTATTGGTAAAGTATTAATGAAATTTCCGATTATCTGATCATGACCATTAATTTCATTATCTCTATTAGAAACTGTAGTACCGAAGGTGACATCATTAACATCATGATACTTTTGCAAAAATATTGCATACGCAGCATAAATTACCGAGGCTTTAGTAACCCTATGAGTTGAAGAATAATGACTTAAAGGTTCGTTAGGAATAGTGATCGCAACTTTTTCTATTTCACAACTCTTTTCATTATTAGTTGCTGCAGAAAATAATGATGTAACCTTATAACCTTCAAGATATTGACTCCAAAATTGTCTAGCTTTATCAGATAGTTCCGACTTTAATTGATTAGCGACATCAGAATAACTAACCTTTGCGCTTAACTTTTGATGACCTCCGGATAAACTTCGGTAAAATGAAAACAATTCATCAAACAAAATACCGGTACTCCAACCATCATACAAAATATGATGGTGGGTAATTACCATTACATGTTTTCGTTCAGATAACTTTATTACCTGGATTCGAAAAGGTGTTGATTTTAACGAAAATCTAATTCCCAGATCATCATTTATTACTTCTTGAACTAGTTTCTCTCTTTCCAGTTCAGTATTTTCCTGAGAAATATCCTTAAAGGTAAAATCAATTAAGACATCCTTAAGAATTATTTGAACAGGTTTACTCAGTTTTTCCCATCTAAAAACAGACCTCAACGCGTCATTCTGTTTTTGAACTAGTATAAATGCTTCTTTAAGAAGATTAACATCCAAATTTCCATCTATATCAATCGAAATCTGAACATTATAAACATTACTGTCAGCTTCATTTAAAAAATGAAATAACATACCCCGTTGTACCGTGGTCAACTCCAATATTTGTGATACGTTAGACTTATCTAGTTTGTCTTTCACTGCTACACTTTTCTATTAAAAACTGATATTTAATCGCGAAATAAAAAGACAGAAATTATTCTGTTCTCAAACATTTAACAGGGCTAATCATAGCCGCTTTTATAGTTTGTAAACTTACAGTAAGCCATGCTATTAATAGTGTCAGAACCCCCGCTCCCACAAAATACCATACCTCAAGTTTTACACTAAAAGCAAAGTTATCAAGCCATTGCTGAGAAATAAAGTAACTGATTGGTATAGCAAGAACTATAGATGCCAGCACCATTTTTGTAAAATCTAATGACAAAAGATATATGATTGTGAAATTATTAGCCCCGAGAGCTTTTCTTATGCCAATCTCTTTTAATCTTCTTTCAGCCGTAAAAGTTGCAAGACCAAATAATCCTAAACAAGAAATAATTATAGCCAAAGCAGCAAAATATCTAGATAATGAAGACACTCTTTGTTCAGAAACATATTGCGCTTCATATGCTACATTTAGAAACTGAAAATCTATTGGAGTTCCTGCAAATTCCAAATAAAAATTCTTGATATCCTCAATAGTTTCTGACGTATGACTTCCATCCAGTTTTACTAGAACAACACTAGTTTTTTGTGGAGCTAAAATGAAAAATAATGGTTTAACCTGTTCATGTAAGGACTCAAAGTGAAAATCCTTGACTACGCCGATAATTTCTCTCTGATCCCCCCACAAATTAATTTTTTGACCAATAGGATTTTCAATTCCCATCACTTTGATAGCCGCTTCGTTAAATACAATTGCTTCTACATCAGAACCGTGATCTTTGGAAAAACCTCTTCCATCCTTAAGCTCTATCCCGAGCGTCTCAAGAAAATCATAGTTGACACCAACATTTTCAAATGAGATTTCACTTTCAGTATCTTTACCAGGCCATTCCACACTACCTGTGGTCATAAAACTTCCCATAGTACTCCCCATTCTACTAGATGCATTAACCACTCCAGGAATATTTTTCACCTCGGTTAGAAAGCTCTCAAGACTTTCTGCAACCTTTCCCTCTTTCTCAAAAAATATAACATTATCCTTTTGATAGCCTATATTTTTTGATTGTATAAACTTCATTTGGTTATAAATAACCACTACGGAAACTATAAAAATCACAGAAAGCGCAAATTGAAAAACTACTAAACCCTTTCTGGCCCAAAGCTCACTAATAGAGCTCTTGAATTTTCCTTTCAAAATTATAGCAGGCTTAAAACCTGACAAGTACAGAGCAGGATAGCTACCAGCTATTAATCCTGTAAATAATGTAATTGCCACCATAGATAAAATCAGTGAGCTATCTAGGTGCATAGATAAGTCTTTACCAGTAATCTCATTGAATTTCGGCATAAAAAGCGCTATAACAATAAGAGATAAAGCCAAAGAGATAAATGCCATTAATACTGATTCTGCTAAATATTGCACCACTAATGAACCTCTACTAACACCTATTGCCTTTTTCACACCCACCTCCTTAATTCGCCTAGAAGCTTTTGCTGTGGATAAATTCATAAAGTTAATACAGGCTATAAACAAAATAAAAATTGCTATGATAGAAAATATTTTCACATACTCAATTCTCCCTCCACTTTGAGCCCCGTTTTCATATTTACCATACAAATATCTGTCCTTATATAATCTTGCGAATAGAGTTACGTTTGACTCCTCATACTTACCCTTGATGAAGTCATCAATCTTTGCATTAAATTCTTTAATATCAGTATTCTCCTTAACCCTCACGAAAGTGTTTGGTCCATTATTCCCCCAATTAGGCTCTCTATGAAACATATTCGCAAATAATTCGAACGATAGAACAAAATCGAATTGTTCCGATGAATGCTCTGGTACATCTTCAAAAACACCTGAAATAATAGCATCCTTCTTAAATTGTAATAGCTGCCAATCAATTCTTTTACCTATAAGACCTTCTGTAGTATTAAAAAGACTTTCAGCTAAGGATCTTGATATAATAATTGAATTTTGATCAGCCAAAACCTTATCGCTACTACCAGAAATAAGCTCATATGAAAAGACTTTAAAATAATCTTTTCCTACAAATTGTCCAGTGGCCTTTACACCATTCTCATCATTTGAAGAAATAGTAAAGTCTTGAAACCAAGATAAAGGAGTTGATAACGTAGAATATTCTACTTCAGGCATTTCGTCCTTCAAAGCCTGTGCTAATGGGTCAGGAGTATTATCCACTGTCTTTATTAAATCAGAATTCTCCTGATTTTCCATTATTTGATAAAGATTTCTGCTGTCTTTATGAAATTTATCAAAAGACATTTCATCACTTACCCACATATAAATAAAAAATACACTGCTAAGACCAGCTGATAACCCGATAAGGTTAATTAAGAAAGTCGTCTTAAAACGCATAAAGCTTCTAAGAATGAGACGAAGATTATGTTTTAACATATTAGGTTAGGTTTATTTTGATCATTAGAATAAAATAGCCAATGCAACACAGATTATTCCAAACACATGAATGCATCAGAAAGAATACTGATGACTTTTTATCAAAAGTTCAAATTGAACTTTTGATTTTTTTCCACTAAATACTGGCTTATAATAACTTACTCCCTTAAGATAGGTGGAATATTGAACAAGTACAAGTAGGACCACAAAAAGAATTAATAATAATAACAGAATGGTGACTACATATGCATCATTCAAATAGAGCATCAATATCTGACACGGTTAATTTAGCATTCTCAAAATCAGATGGCGAAAAATGAACGTCCGTTTGTATCTTAATATGCTCAATAATTTTTCGTAGATTTTGCATATATATTTCCCCAAACCAAATTATGGTGGATGATTCATGAGCCAGACGATTATAATGAAAATCAACTATTAATTCACCTCCGTATATCATTAAATTCATCTCCAATTTGGCTGTCATAGCATTTTCTAAAGCGGACTCTGCACCATGATGTTCATGACTGTAAAAAAATAATTCATTATTCATCTCCCCGTCAAATTGACCTAGATAATTGAACCTAACATGAGACATTGCCTCTTCACAATTACCTCCCTGCATATACTTCATTATTCCATAACCAATGCCATAATCAGGCACTATCTTCATTTGATCTTTTACTGATAGAATTTGCTGAGATATTTCCATGTCTTTCATAGAAAATTTAACAGGATACATTGATGTAAACCAACCAACTGTGCGAGATACATCTATACCTTCAAGATGACGGCCATGATTCTCATGTTCAATAATAAACGATTCATATTTAGTCCATTCCTTAAGACTTAATAACAAGGCAACGTTCAAAAGAATTGAAACATCAGTATTATATGCATGATGAGCATCCTTTAATAAAAATGAGGTATCATCTTCTGAAAGCACAGTAGTATGCTTGGCTAAATTTAAACAGCGCCAATCATCTATGTCATTATCGAGTGGTATTGAAAAATCTATAGAACCCAAATCTCTCCAATATTCTTCTGACTTTTTCATTTGATCTGAATTCGCAAATAAATTCAGAGCTTCATACCAATCTTTTAAGGAAGCTGTTTTTTCTGGTAATTTATGGCTTTTAGAGTTATTGATACTTTGATAGCAAGAATGTAAATCTGCAAGAAAAATCCTCCATGAAACCCCGTCCATAACCAGATGATGGCAAGTAATAAATAAAGTATCTAAATCATTACTATTCCTAAAGATAGCAGCACTCACCAACAGCCCTTCAAATAAGTTAAATCGGCTCTTAAGCTCTTCAATCTTAATTTGTTGTTCCTCGAAGGATGCAACTGTAATATCTAAAACATCAAAGCAATCAGTAAAACTCAAATTATCAAATTCCATTTTTCTTTCATCATGAGAAAGATTCAACCTCATACCGTCATGGTGAGCAATAACTTCTTTGAATGCCTTTTTTAATACATCTCTATTTATTTTATCTCGAAATTTCAAGACTACTGATTGATTGTAATAATTAGGAATTGCAAACTCTTTAGAGAAGAACCACGATTCAATAGGTGTAAGATTTTTTTCACCAGTAATAAGTGCCTGATTATAGGTTTTATCATTAGAGAACTTAGCATGTAAACTAGTCTCTTCTATGGTATGATAAGTAAGAATATCTCTAACACTTACAAAAACACCTTCAGTACTCAATTTGGCAGAGATCTGTACCGCTTTAATTGAATCCCCTCCAAGTTCAAAGAAATTGTCAGTTATAGAGATACTGTCACTAGAAAATACCTCCATCCATACCTTAAGAAATATTGTCTCAGTATAATTTCTTGGAGCCTCGATAGTATCAACATTAACCTTTTTAGAAGGAATAGGTAAAGATTCATAATCAATTTTCCCATTCTTAGTCAGTGGAATTTTATCTACTTTTAAATAGTATGATGGAATCATATAATAAGGTAATATCTTGACTACATAAGCTTTTAAAGAAACATTGTCTACTGATTCATCGCCAGTAAAATATGCGTATATAATTTTTTTATGTTTATCATTGGCCCTCACAAGTACCACTGCTTTATTTACTCCTGGGAAACTGGACAAGCAATTCTCAATTTCTAGTAATTCGATACGATAACCATTAATTTTTACTTGATGGTCTTGCCTACCTATGTATTCAATTGTCCCATTTTTCAATCGCCTTGCTATATCTCCGGTTTTGAACATTTTGGCACCATCCACAAAAGGATTAGCGATAAACTTATTCTTCGTTAGCTGATCGTTAAACATATAATTACGTGCCAGGCCTAATCCTCCAATGTATATTTCACCTTTCACCCCCACTGGCACTGGCTGCTTAAATTGATCTAACAGGTAAATCTGCATATTATCTGCTGGTACTCCAATTGGCACTGTTTTGATTTCCTCATCTGACAAATCAAATAGATGTATCATGCAACCCACCGTAGCTTCAGTGGGACCGTATTCATTAAAGATGCTTACTTTTTCTCCAAACTTTATGAAAATTTTCTTTGCAAGATCATATTCTAACGCTTCTCCTCCTACTATTAATCGCTCTATGACACTATTACCCAAGACAGTAACATCACTCTCTAATAAAAGCCGGAGATGTGAGGGAGTAAGCTTTACTGCTTGTGATTTATTGTCTCGCAAAACACTATCGACCAATACAGAATGATTGTCCTCACCATAAATTACGATTTTATTACCTGTTATTAATGGGGTAAAGATTGAAGTAACTGTAAGATCAAATGACATTGGCGTAAAAAGGGCGAAAGATGATTCTTTGCCTGAAAGATAACTTTTAGAGGCCCAATGTATGTAATTAACCAGGGATTTATGCTCAATAGACACTCCCTTTGGCACTCCGGTGGTTCCTGATGTGTAAATAACATATGCTAAGTAATTAGAACTTAGTGATGGAACCCTAACTTGAATATTCTCACTTGTTATCTCTCGGCGTATATCAATAACACATGGTTTAGAAGCGGTTTGCTCTAATTGCCATTTTACCAACTTGGACTCGAGCATCTTCGAGGTAACTACAAATCTGCACTTACTATGTCCTAAAATGTAATTTATTCGCTCTTCTGGCATCTCATCATCTAATGGTATATAGCAACAACCTGCTTTTAATACCCCGAGAATAGCTACAACAAACTCAATTGAACGAGGCAATAAAACTGCAACAACCTCATTTCCTTCAACTCCATTCTTCCTTAAAGAAAGAGACAAGCTATCAGCACGTTCATTCAATTCTGCATATGAAACAAGCAAGTCATCGCACTCTAACGCAACATTATCAGGATTTAGCTTTACCTGATCTTCAAATAATTCATGAATTAATTTACCTTCAGGATAATCAGACTCGGTTCTGTTAAAAACTGAAACCGACCAATTATGCTCAGGTTTGGACAGCATTGAAATTTCCGAAATATCTATCTCAATATTATCTAAGACCCTATTTAAAATAATTTCAAAATGGTTTTTGAATCTCAAAATAGTCTCTTTGTCAAAGATTGATTTTGCGTATTCAATTGAGTATTTGATAGACTGCTCATAATCAAACACCTCCATTGAAATATCAAATTTCGAAAAACCAGGATCAAACGGATGCCTAGTCAGCGTAAAATCACTAGTTTCAGCATTTGGAAAACCCATATTCTGAAAGACAAACATGGTATCAAACAATGGATTTCTGCTTGAATCCCTACTGATAGCCAAATCATTCACAAGGTATGTAAAAGGATAATTTTTATGATCCACACCCATGGAAAGATTCTCCTTTTGCTTTTTTAAAAAATCCTTAAATGAACAATGAGTGGGTATTTGCGTTCGAATCGCAAGATTATTAACAAACATACCTTGCAAATTCTTTAAATCAGGGTGATTTCTTCCAGCCACTGGCACACCAACAACAAGCTCATTTTGTCCAGAATATTTTGAGAGAATTAAAGTATAAAGTGTATATAGAAATACATGAAGTGTACAATTACTCTGCCTAGCCAGGTACCTCAACCGGGAACTGACATCTGGAGTAAGCTCATACTCAAGCTTGGCTCCTATATTACTGAATATTTTTGGGCGACCTCGATCAGTAGGCAAATCGAGAATAGGAATATCATCCAAATATTCATCTAGCCAGTAGGCTCTATCTAGTTCCATTTCCTCAGAAGACAAATATTGAGATTCCCATAGAACATAATCTTTATAACCAATCTTACTTTCATTGAGGGATTTTTCCTCATAAATCAGCACCAACTCTTCAATGAATTTATATATTGATATGCCATCCGCAATAATATGATGAAAATCTAACAACAATACTGGCTCATGCTGAGTAACATATAATATTGAAACCCTAAAAAGCGGCCCTGTTTCTAAATCGAAAGGCACTACCAGTTCCTTCAATTTTTTCGACACTTCATTTACCTCACATGTATGCTCCTTTATGTCCAGATACATGTTCTTGCTTATATGAAATATCGGATTATTATCTAATAAGCTAAAGGTCATTCTTAAAGCATCATTAGAATTAATAATTTTCTGGAAGCAATTTCTTAATTTAATTTCATCAAACTTCCCCTTGATATTAAATGCTATCGGCACATTATAAGCAACTGAATGCTTGTCAAAATGCCAGGCGTAAAACAACCTTTCTTGAGCACTTGACAACTTATATACGCTTTGCGACGGAAATTGGGGAATTGGCAAAAATTCTTTCTTGCTAAAATTAAAATTAGATTTAACTAATGCATCAATGCTTGGATAATCGTACAAGGTATTGATTGGCAGATCTATATTAAATTCTTGATTAAGAATCATTCCAAACTCTGCTGCTTTTAATGAATTGCCCCCTAGTTCAATAAAACTTTTATTTCCATCAATACTGTCCACGGATAATACTTCCTTACAAATATCTATCAATTTTTTTTCGAATTCTGTGTAAGCAGAATTCGATTTCTCCACCTCGCACGATACAAGCAATTCATTTAACTGATTTATGATTTCCGAAAAATCACCCCTTATATATTGCATCACAAGCTTATACCTCTGTAACTTACCACTAGTGGTCCTCGGTATATCCTTTACAGGGATTATTAAACCCAAATCAAATCCGATTGCATTATAAATATGTGATTTTAGTTCAGTGAGTACAGGCACAAATTTATCCAAAGATCCTCTATGGAAAACGAAAGTGACCACTTCCTCCTTTTGAGTTTGTGAATTAAAAAAACCTGAAACTACAATTTTATTCAACTCTACTCCTTCAACCTGTTCAGCAAATCGCTCAATATCATGAGGATAAAAATTTTGTCCGTTTACAAAAATTATATCCTTACTTCTACCTGTGATATAAAGGCAACCATCTTTTATAAAGCCTAAATCTCCAGTTTTCAACCACCCACCTTCAACTTTCGCCCTAACGGTAGCCTTATAATCATTATAGTACCCCAAGGTAACATTATCTCCCTTAATTTGAACATGTCCTATAACCCCATCCGAAACCGCCGTACTATTATCATCAGTAATTCTTAAATCACAATCATTTATTGACCTACCAACATTCACTAATGAGATTCCCTCTTCGTCATCTGCCACAGGCCTGACTTCATCTCCAAATTTCAAACTTTCTCTATCAATATTATAGCATTTTACAAAATCATTAAGATCTGAGATAGAAACAGCCAAACTCGCTTCCGCCAATCCATAAACCGGACATAATGCCCTCCTGTCAAGCCCATAATTCGACATTTCTTCTATGAATTCATAACATAAGTATACAGAAATAGGCTCAGCCCCATTATAGATCAGCCTTACACTTGATAGCTCCCAATCTTTGGCCTGCTCAAAACTATAATGCTTTAAAAGATAGCGGTACCCAAAATTAGGTGAACACAACACCGTTATTTTATGCAAAGAAACCTTATCAAACCACAATGAAGGCCTTCTGACAAACAAATTTGTAGGCATAAGATATTGATTCATCCCTGAAAACAAAGGATTTATATGAAAGCCAATCAACCCCATATCATGAGTTAAAGGCATCCAACTTATCATAGAGTCATCATTAGAATACCCTGCTGCTTGGCTAATAGCCGCTACATTGGTAATTAAGTTTTTATGAGTCAAAACCACGCCTTTGGGATCTCCTGTTGAACCTGATGAAAATTGTATAAAAGCAATATCATCTTCGCTTGACTCATATACCTTTCCCATTTCATTACTCTGAACAACATACTCGGCATTCACCTGTTTCAGACTCATTTCTTCAAAAACAGCTTGCAAACCGCTTTGTATTGCGTATTTTTCTAATCGATTTAAAGTAGGTGTCGAGACTAAAACATAAGGGTTATTGAGTTTCCCCCATATATTAAACAACTTCTTCTTATGATCATCATTCTGTCCTAATGTTATTGGAACAGGTATTATCCCTCCAAACAAACAAGCCCAAAAAGCTGTAATAAAGGTTCTATTGTCATCTACATTAAAAACTAATTCATCTCCACGATGCACGCCTAACCTTTGAATAAAACCTAAGGCCAACATTGCTTTTTGATACAACTCTGCGTATGATAAGAAACTTTCATCTGTACTAC
Organism: Fulvivirga maritima; assembly: GCF_021389955.1. NCBI lineage: Bacteria > Pseudomonadati > Bacteroidota > Cytophagia > Cytophagales > Fulvivirgaceae > Fulvivirga > Fulvivirga maritima. Next base: position 3,504,662 of record NZ_CP089980.1, on the reverse strand, counting down.
TTTCTATAAAGTGTATACCAATACACTCTTGCTTCCGGCGCTTTTTAAGAACCTGAATTAAGGTGTTATTTTTCATGAATAAATAATTAATTACATTCCTTCATAATGATCACTTTAGATAAATTGGATCAACTTATGATTATTTACTATTAAGAAATCAGCCGTTTAGCAAACTCCAAATTGTCATTATAAAACCAAAGACAAGGCAAGATCAAATAGTTAAACTTGTAGTTCACTTACTACCATAAGTTAGAACAGATCAATCAAATTACAAAATACATTTCAAAAGAAATAAATGTAGATAAACATGGCTTACTCGTTTTTTATAAAGCAAGCCATATGTATCATTAAACGTGTTACCTAGGTGAAAAGTAAATTTTCTAGCTTCTCAATCAGCTTTCTAAGTTCATCAATAGCCTCAACATCTCTCTTGTTAATCGCTTTATTGATCGCAGAAATCACTCTACCCTTAATTCTATTAATTTGATCGTCTTTATCTTGAAAAATAGGCTCCTTTGAAGAGAAGTATTCCCTAGCCTTACCTACCTGCTTTTCATTTATTTCACTTAATGTACTTTCCACCTCATTCAAAAGGTCGTCCTTAATTATCTTAGCCTTATTAAAAAGATCAGCTTCATTTTTGATCTCTAGCAATAATTCTTCATCTCCATCGGCTAACAAGCGAATATCAGCCTTACTAACTTTAACTTCCCCCTTTAAAATTTTAAGTTTCAATTTAGGGTTTGATTTACCAATGATATCAAGTCCACTAGTAAATTTAGCATCTCTTTTTATTGTACTTTCACTCACCTTAAAATCATCCGCCAATCTCACTGAAGTCGAAAGTTCTTTTTGACCCTTAGACTGTACATTTTCATATCCCCCTCTATGACGCTTTAAAGAATTATACTTTAATCCTCGATAATAACTAAGTTGATCGGAAGTCAAATTTCTTCTGCCAAGCTGATTATTTAACATCCACAATTTCACCTCTTCCTCATCCTTGAACGAGAGAATTTTCGTTTTGAACTCTAAATTATGATCTTTACAGATCCTAAACCTATTATGTCCATCTATAAGAACCGCCCCTTCAGACGTTTGCCAACATATCAAAGGATCTCTACATCCTTCTTCTAGAATATTAAATTCCAACTGAGAATACTCATCACTATTTAAAGGTATAATAAAATTTTTAAACTCTTTCTTTATAATAATATCCTCGACGTTCAACACCTTCATATTTTACACGCAATTAACCATAAAATTTATACAATAAATCAAACCCATGTAAGATTCTTCTTAATTTACCATATTCATTATGAAAAAATAATAATATATTTATATTTAATCCTATAAGTAAGGTTTGATTGTAATTTAAGGATTAACCAATTACAAAAACCTCTAACAACCTAATATACCCTATTTATGCTATTTCCTCTATCTTTTAACCAAAATAATCATTTTTCACTCAGAATTAACACTCTATCTCAGCATTCATTAACAGGTTCATTTATTGTACAAGCAGTTAAAAGCGAACCTATATATCACTTCAAAGCTCTTGTTTTTAAATTTGACCAAAATGTTTACAATTTCACATTTACCATCGAATGGCATCATGCTCATGTACCATTTTTCACCACATTCCTCGGAAAACTTACTTTAAATAAAGAAATAAGTAAAAATACACTTGAACTAGATTGGCTATTAGTTGAGAAAAGCCAACAAAAAAGTCTTAGTCATGGCATTTATTTCCTCTGTGACCAACCTTCAGTACAGCATAATAGAATTACCTCACATAAATTACCATTTCCTTTAAATCCATACAATAATGAGCAAAACACCTCTAAAGGGTACGTACTTACCACATACAACAGTTAAATACCATCAATTTAATTTTAGAAGAGAACCGCTTGTCTAAAGGTTAGATACTCTGTTATTAGATCCATTTAATATATTAAATCTTAAAGCTCCTATTTTAAAAAAAATATTCAAATAAAATATTTATCAGTCATATACCTACTTCTGATATTCAATCTTATTAATTCGCCATACAAACTGGGCGGCAGCAGTTTTTACGGTTACATCATCGCCTACTTCTTTATTGAGCAGGGCTTGTGCCATTGGTGAGTCCATTGAGATGTAATCTTTAGCGCCTATGAGCTCTTCGTACCCCACTATGCGCAGCCGTTTTTTGAGGCCTTTATCATTTTCAATTTCTACCCAGGCACCAAACATCACTTTACCTTCCTGATGCGGGTCATAGTGGATCACTTTAAAATCATCGATGCATTTACGGAGGTACAGCACACGACGATCTATCTCTCGCAGGCGCTTTTTATTATAGTGGTAATCGGCGTTTTCAGAACGATCTCCCAGGCTGGCTGCCCATGATACCTTCTTAGTGGTTTCGGGGCGCTCTACACGCCATAAGTGGTCTAATTCGGCCTTTAATTTTTCTAATCCTTCCGGGGTAATTAGCTGTGATCTCTTCATGGTTCATTAAGCTTTCACTTGCGATATCAGAGAAATAGTTTCACTCCACTATTAGTAGATGAAACCTTGCCAGGGCGAAACAAAAAAAGGAGCCAACAAATGCTAACTCCTTTTTAGTAGTCCGTAGGGGAATCGAACCCCTGTTACCAGGATGAAAACCTGGCGTCCTAACCCCTAGACGAACGGACCATGTATCCGTAATATTTCAAAATTAACTTTCATCTTTAAGCTTTGCACTACGGATAATTACAAAGCTTAGTAGTCCGTAGGGGAATCGAACCCCTGTTACCAGGATGAAAACCTGGCGTCCTAACCCCTAGACGAACGGACCATTTACCCGTATTATTTCAAAATTAACTTTCATCTATTCAACTTTGTGCTACGGATCATCACAAAATCTTAGTAGTCCGTAGGGGAATCGAACCCCTGTTACCAGGATGAAAACCTGGCGTCCTAACCCCTAGACGAACGGACCATTTTATAAATGAGAGCGCAAATCTATAACTTACTTTCATAAAAGCAAAACATTGCGATATTTTTTTTCACTTCTTTTTCATTTTTTTTTAACCATTCGATTAGTTGATTTTAGCTGCACTGTGGTGTATTTTTGCTCACATAAATTAACAAAAAATTTAATCCCGAAATAATGACTAAAGTAGCAATCAACGGATTTGGTAGAATAGGCCGATTGGCATTTAAAACATTACTCCAAAAAGACAACATAGAAGTTGTAGCCATTAATGATCTTACTGACGTCGCTACACTTGCACACTTATTGAAATACGATTCAATTCATGGCAGGTTTAACGGAACAGTTGAAACTAATAGTGAAGGCTTTGTAATAGATGGAAAACCTATTAAGGTTTTAGCTGAAAGAGATCCTGCTCAATTACCTTGGGGAGACCTAGGTGTTGACATCGTTCTTGAATCTACTGGTAGATTTGTAGACGAAGAAGGTTCTAAAAAGCACATCCAAGCTGGCGCTAAAAAAGTAGTTATCTCTGCTCCTGCTAAAGGAAACATACCTACAGTAGTATTAGGTGTTAATGATGAAATCATCACTGGAAACGAAGAAGTTCTTTCTAACGCTTCTTGTACTACTAACTGCTTGGCTCCTGTAGCTAAAGTAATTAATGATAAATTTGGTTTAGAAAAAGGATTTATCACTACAATCCACGCATACACTGCAGACCAAAATCTACAGGATGGACCACACAAAGATTTAAGAAGAGCAAGAGCTGCTGCTTTAAACATAGTACCTACTACTACTGGTGCTGCTAAAGCTGTAGGTTTAGTACTTCCTGACTTAAAAGGTAAATTAGATGGTAACGCAGTAAGAGTACCAACTCCTACTGGTTCATTAACTGACCTTGTTTGTGTAGTAAGCAAAGAAGTTACTAAAGAGGAAATCAATGCAGCCATGAAAGAAGCTGCTGAAGGTCCAATGAAAGGTATCCTTGAATACACTGAAGATCCTATCGTTTCTTCTGATATCATCGGAAACCCTCATTCTTCTATCTTTGATTCTCAAATGACATCTGTTAATGGCAACTTAGTAAAAGTTGTTTCTTGGTATGATAACGAAGCTGGTTACTCTAACCGTGTAGCTGACCTTATCGAAAAGTTGTCTAAATAATTTTATATACAACCAACAAAAAAGAGGCCTTAAAGGCCTCTTTTTTTGTTACTTTCTATTTAATTACTCTAAGCTATCTACTAATAATTTATAATGACGCCATCTGCTCTTCAGTGGCCTCCAGGTTATGGTAGACCTTTTGCACATCATCATCGTCTTCCAGAGCATCTATTAACTTCATTACAGAAGCAAATTGTTCATCATCAAGATCCACTGTGGTAGTAGGTATTCTTTGTAACTCGGCAGATTCAGCTTCCAAACCCAGTGCATCTAACTTAGTTTGCATGTTGCCAAAATCTTCCATGGCAGTAGTTATATGTATATAGTCATCTCCAAACTCCGCTTCTTCAGCTCCTCCATCAATCAGCTCCAACGTGAGTTCATCCTGATCCATAGACTCTGTTCTTTTAACATCAAAAACACCTTTTCGGTCAAACATATAATCAACAGACCCATTTACACCTAAGCTACCTCCATATTTAGAAAAAATGGACCTTACACTGGCCACGGTACGGTTAAGGTTATCTGTAGTACACTCCACAAACACTGCTACTCCGTGAGGCGCATATCCTTCATAAGTAAGCTCTGTATACTCAGCAGCATCAGTGCCGGCACCTTTGCTTATGGCTCTCTCAATATTATCTTTAGGCACATTCTGCCCTTTAGCATTCTGAATAGCCAACCGAAGTCTGGGATTACCTTCAGGCTCACTTCCTCCCTCCTTCACCGCCACAGAAATCTCTTTTAGCAGTTTTGTAAATATCTTCCCTCGCTTAGCGTCCAGCGCTCCTTTTTTCCTTTTTATGGTCGACCACTTACTATGTCCTGACATATAGAATTTTTTTAATTACTTAATTCTTTTTTTACTGTAGTATGATGTTTATACCAAACATTGAGCACTACACCAGCAATCACTACAGCCATACCTAAATAGGTCATAAAATTAAAAGTTTCATGGAAAATAAACCAGCCAAAAGCCACTGCATATATAACATTAAGGTATTGTAAGCTTGATACCTTAGATAATTCCTCTAGCTGATATGACTTAGTCATGAAATACTGAGCTACCTGAGTAAGCACACCTATAGTGATCAAAATTCCCCACTCCCAACCTTGAGGCTGCACCCATTCAAACGCAGAATAAGCTCCGGTTACAGGCATAGTTACTAGCGGGAAATAAAACACAATAACCAGAGGGTGCTCAGAAGTGTTTAACTTCCTTATAAAATTATAAGCTAAGCCCGCAAAAAAGGCTGCCACCAGGCCAAGGAATAAATACCAAGGAGTGAATCTGTCATCAAATCCTTCTATCATTACTATTCCCAAAAAAGCAATTAAGAAGAAAAGCCATTGCAAAGGCTTCACTTTTTCCTTTACTATAAATATGCCTAATATAGAAGTGAAAATGGGAGACAAAAACTGAATAGTAACGGCTGTAGCCAAAGGAATAGCCTGGATCACCGCAAAATAAAGTACTAAAGCCACGGCTCCTGCAGCTCCCCTAGCCAGCAAAATAGGCTTATTCTTACCCCATAGGTTTACGCCTGCCGATTTTAGAATTACAAAGCTTAAGATAAAGGACACTAAAGACCTAAAAAGCACCACCTCTACCGCCGGTATATCGGGTACCAACTTCACAAAAACATTCATTGCAGCAAAGAAGAACCCTGCAATTAACATGTATATAACTCCTTTTGATAACATGTTGCAAAGAAGTATGAAAAGGTTTAAAAAGGAAAGCAATATCAGTTATACTCACTGGCTTTCCAAACTCTTATAAAATGATTAACTCTCTACAAAACAGTCCTTCCAAGCTCTAAATTCTAGAAAAAAGAGTTTAAACTATCATTACATTATCCCGCTCATTATCAACCTCTTTCGTTCAATTAAAAAACTTATTATATTTTTAGCTTTTAGAAATTTGATAAAAAGGATAATCTTCGTTTACAAAAAATAGCTTTTATACTTAAATTTAGTATATGTACAATTATTATCAGGTATTAGATATAAGTCGAGGTTCGGACCTTAATACTATAAGATCTGCCTATAAAAAATTGGCTATAAAGTACCACCCTGATAAGAATCCAAATAATAAAGCGGCCGAAGAATACTTCAAACTAATAAACGAAGCCCATCAAATCCTCACAGATCCACTAAAAAAAGCTCAGCATGACCGCTTTCTGAGTGCTATCTATGACAGACCGAAAAACACTACCCAGACGGGCTATACCACCACGGCACGCCCTACCAAGCACACAGAAAGATGTGTATATAATAGATATGGAAAATATGACTGGCGTAAAGCCCCTAAGTACAAAAATGCCCCGATTTACAAGGTAGATAAAGAATATTTTAAAAATCAGCTATACACCTTGCTTGCGGTGCTGGTTATTAGCACTATAATTATGGGCGGACTTTCTATCAACAACTACCTGAAAGCCCGGGAGCAAGAGAAAATTAGAATTGCTAATCAGAAAGTAATCGATGAAGCTACTCTTAAGTTTAATGAAGGCGATTATAAAGAGGCGATAATATTGCTCACAGAGCTTATAAATGCTTACCCAATAGAACCAGAATATTCTCAAGAGAAAGATAAAATGCTAAGCACCTTAAACCATCAGGCAGCAGGCTTTTTTAGTGAACATCAATATACGAAAGCTATAAAATCGCTGGAGGTACTACGTGACTACGAGCACCCCATGAAGCTCAGCACCTGGAAAATGATTGGCGAATGCTATTTTCAAACTCAAAATTACCGGGCAGCCATTCATGCCTTCACCTATGCCTTTGATCATGACAAGGCGAATGTTAACTTACCCATAAGAATAGGTGACATTTATAATGAAAACCTTAACAACCCTCATAAAGCACAAGTAGCGTACACTCAAGCGAAAAAAGTGTTTAAAGACACCTATAGCGCTGTGTATGGAGATGCTTTTGAATTTGTATTGCCTGTAGACAAAACTCCTGAGGTCTATTATGAGTTATTTATAAAAAGAGGACTTACAAATATTAAAACCCAGAATTATAAAGAAGCCATCACTGATTTTAACTGGGCTACTTACTTAAGACCTCAAAGAGCTGATGGCTATTATTATAGAGGTGTGGCTGAAGATAAAGCCAACCTGAAGAACAAGGTATGCAGAGACTGGAAAAAAGCTCTGCAATTAGGTTACGAAGTTGACCCTTCGGCATTAAGCAAGTATTGTAAATTATAACTCTTGAACAAACGCTTTATGAAACTCGAAAAGGAAGAATTAAAATCTGTAAAGAAGAGCTTTTTAAACATATTGGCTCTTTTCATGCAAAACGAGAAAATAGACAGGAAATTTGTGGCTTGCCTATTAAAATGGAGTGCTCAGCTCAACCTGTCTGATGAAGACTTGCTGTATATCGAAAATAACTTCGATCACCTGGAATACAAAGAACCCAAAAGCAGACTAGATAAAATAGACTCCATTTACCACCTGGTGCACATGATATATTTGGACAATGTGGTAGAAGATATAGAGCTGGAAGTAGCCACTATATATGCTGTAAAACTAGGCTTTAATGCCTCCGTAGTTGGCGAGCTATTTAAAGCCATAGCTACTGCTCCGTACGACGGTAAAAACACTACTGAAGTGCACAGCGAGATAAAGGAGTTTCTGGAATTGAACAATATGTAAAAAATATTTGTCTGCTGGTTTTAATTAGTACGAGCTACAGCAAGCTGACAATAAGCACTTATACAGCGTTTATCATATTCGTTATTCATCATTTTGATTAATAAAGCAGATTATTAAAGCTTTTATTGATAGTTTTAATCAATTGCTGTAATTCAAAATCAAATTAAAATATGAAAAAACTAATCCTAGCCGTGCTATTGTTCAGCGGCTTTTCTTCTTTTGCTCAAAATACCGAAGACATCAACCAGTTTTTAGATCAATGGCATCAAGCTGCAGCTGATGCTGATTTAGATTCATATTTTGCCAGTTTATCAGATCAAGCCATCTACATTGGCACCGATGCCTCTGAAAGGTGGAATAAAGAAGAGTTTTATGGCTTTTCTAAACCGTACTTTGATAAAGGAGAAGCTTGGGATTTCAAACCCTATGATCGCGATATTCACTTCAATAGCGAAGGTAATATAATTTGGTTTTCTGAACTTTTAGACACCTGGATGGGCCCCTGCAGAGGATCTGGTGTACTGTCTAAAAACAAAAAAGGAGAATGGAAAATAGAACAATACCATCTCTCCGTCACTTTACCCAACGAATTAATTGATAGTTTTCTTAAACTTATAGACAAAAAGTAAAAGGTTACTTTTTCCTCCTAAATAGTTTATATAGCTATATGATGTAAGAAAAACAGAGTTCGCTCTGTTTTTTTATGGGAGTTTATGAGAAAAAGTGGCTTTATATATTTTGTAATCTGCATCTTATGGTTGTTTGCTCTGGTAGCAACGGGGCAATCTCGAACCCGCCATACTAAAAACTACCATAAAAATCATTATAACAAGAAGCTCAGCCCTGGCAAACAATGTCATAGGCTAAACAAGAAAAGATCAAGAAGACCCAGAAAAAAATGGCGCCTTTTTGGTTCTAATTCTACTCCCGAACCAAGAGCTGAGTATGATCCTAATGATACACCTCCACCGCCTCCTCCTAAGAAGGAAGAAACGCCTGTGGTAAAAAAGGAAACACCTAAAGAAGAGCCAAAAAAAGAACCTGAAACTCCGAAGTTGCCTCCTACTAAGAGTCCTAAGCATCAAGAAATAAGAGAGCGGGTAATGAAAGATTTAGAGGGACATGAAGATGATATTTACCCTATAGAGTTGGATCCACTGTACTTTACTTTTGATGAATCTGAGTTTTCTGTAGTGGACATGGAGCCTTTCCTTGTGGCCGTAGAATACGCCTTACAAGGAAGAATAGTACTTATTGAAGGTCATACCGATAGAAAAGGACAAGATGATTACAATGTGCAGCTTTCCATACAGCGCGTAGAACGTATCAGACAACTTATGTTAGATATGGGCGTGCCTGATGATCGTATTTCTGTAGTAGGCTACGGCGAGGAACAAGCTCACGAAGACCTTTCTGATGACAGCAGACAAAAAGACCGAAGAGTGGATTTTAAAGTCTTTTAGAAAAAGGGTATTTTCGCTATGTTATAAACATTAGCCAACATGCCCTCATTTAAATCTACCATCGGAAAGCTGGATCAGCTTAAGCTCAAATACCTGGAAATCCCCAAAAAGATAGTAGATGAAATGGGCGGCCTTAAGCAACGCGTAGTGGTAAAGGTTAATGACGTCATTTCATACCAAAGCGGCTTTATGGCACTGGGAGAAGGAAAAGCCTACATCACCATCAATAATGAAAGGTTAAAAAAAATTAAAGCTGATGTAGGCAGCACCGTTCACGTAACACTAAAGCCGGACACCAGTAAATATGGAATGCCCTTCCCTGAAGAACTCGAAGAGCTGCTTAAGCAAGATGACGAAGGAAAAAGAAGGTTTGATCTACTGCCTATAAGCAAGCAAAGATACATCATCTATCACGTGGCTCAAGCAAAAAGAAGCCAGACAAGAATAGACAGATCCATTATGCTGATTGAAAACCTGAAGCAACTGCCAGAAGGAAATGAAGAGTTTCGCCGAATATTGGGCAAAGATTAATTATATACCTTTACGCCATGTTCAGAACAGAAGTAAACATTCAATCCTCTTCAGAAAAAATTAGTCACTCCACTCCCATTCTCTCCATCGGATCTTGCTTTTCTGACTGCATGGGCAACAGATTTAATGAAAATAAATTTGAGGCCCTGGCCAATCCATTCGGCACTGTTTATAACCCTATCTCCATATTCAAACTACTTACTTATAGCATAAATAAAGAAAATCCTTCTGAAGATACATACGTAGAGGCCGGCCACCTGCATGCTAACTATGATTTTCATTCTTCTTTTTCATCTACTGAAAAAGAAAAAATTAGAGATGCTGTAAAAAACAGCATCCTACAAACTCACGATCACCTCCTGAAAAGCGGATGGTTAATCATCACCTTTGGCACCGCATTTATTTATAGAAGAATAGATAACCAGGAGATTGTAGCCAATTGTCATAAAGTGCCTTCAAAATATTTTTCTAAAGAGCTCCTCTCTCCCACTGATATTACCGAAGAATTTACTATTTTGTTTAATGAGCTTCAGAAAAAGAACCCTGATCTGAAAATCATTCTTACAGTTTCTCCGGTCCGACATATAAAAGATACCTTAGAACAAAACAGTGTGAGCAAATCAATACTAAGAATGGTATGCCACGAGCTATCAACTAAACACCAATCCGTTCATTATTTTCCTAGTTATGAGATTATGATGGATGACCTTAGAGATTACCGCTTTTACAAGGCCGATATGATTCACCCCAGCGAAGTAGCTGAAGATTATATCTGGGACAAATTTTCTAATGCCTACTTTAATACAGATACTCAGCAATTTTTAAAACAATGGTCTAAACTTCAGCGAGCAGTACATCACAGGCCTTTCAATCCTGAATCAGAAGATCATCAAAAATTCATTCATGAAACCATAAATAAGTTAAATCAGTTAAGCCCCCAAATCAATGTAACTGATGAAATAGAAATATTAAAAAAACAGATTGTGAAACATTATGGTTAAATACTTTAAGATATTGTTAATAAGCAGCCTGTTTATCGCCTGTAGTTCTAATTCAAAAAAACAAGAAATGAAAGTAATGCCCGCAGGAGCAAACCACCTTATACATTCAACCAGTCCTTATTTACTACAACACGCCTACAACCCCGTAGAATGGTACCCTTGGGGCGAAGAAGCACTGGAAAAGGCAAAAAAAGAAGATAAACCCATATTAGTGAGTATTGGCTATTCGGCTTGTCACTGGTGCCATGTTATGGAAAAGGAGTCCTTTGAAAATGATAGCATTGCAGACCTCATGAACAAGCACTTTGTGTGCATTAAGGTAGACCGAGAAGAACGCCCAGACATTGACCAGATTTATATGGATGCCCTCCAGGCCATGGGGCAAAATGGAGGCTGGCCGTTAAATGTTTTTCTCACGGCTGATCAAAAACCCTTCTATGGCGGCACTTATTTCCCGCCGCAAGGGTGGGCTCAGGCACTTACCCAAATAGCAAAGGTATATGAGACCAAAAGAAATGAAGTAGAAGCTTCTGCCGATGAACTTACCGAAGCCATTGCTACCAGCGAAACCATCAAATACCAATTAAAGCCCGATAACTCTGACATCACTGTAGAGTCATTAGATTCTATGTTTAGAAAGCTGGCTTCTCGCTTTGATAGAGAAAAAGGAGGATTTAATCAACCTCCCAAATTCCCGATGCCCTCTAACTGGCTCTTTCTCTTGCGCTATTACCACCTTACCAACGATCGGTTTGCACTGGCTCAAGTAGAACTCACCCTCGATGAGATAGCCAAAGGAGGAATCTATGATCAGGTTGGTGGCGGTTTCTCTCGCTACTCAGTAGATGTGAACTGGCTTGTACCTCATTTTGAAAAAATGCTTTATGATAACGGACAGCTACTCAGCTTGTACTCAGAAGCTTATAGCATAACCCAAAAACCGCTTTATAAAAATGTGGTTTACCAAACCATCAAATGGTTAGAAAGAGAAATGATGCATGAAGCAGGCGGCTTCTATTCAGCTCTGGATGCTGACAGCGAAGGCGAAGAAGGCAAGTTCTATGTATGGCAAGACGATGAATTGGAAAAGCTTTTTAATGGCAAGGCTTCATTAATTAAATCCTATTATAATGCCACTGAAAAAGGAAACTGGGAAGAAGGTAAAAATATCTTGCACAAAAAACTAAACGACAGCACCTTTGCCCAAAACCATGAAATTACGGTAGAGGAACTTCAAAATATAGTTAGTGAAGCCAATGAATTACTACTAAAGGAACGTGAAAACCGTGAGCGCCCTGGCCTTGATGATAAAATCCTTTCGGGTTGGAATGCCATTACCACTAAAGGCCTAATTGATGCCTATAACACCTTTGGCGAAAAGCATTTTTTAGATTTAGCCATCAAGAATGCTAATTTCCTGACTAACAAAATGATGGATGGCAACAAGCTCTACCGCAACTACAAAAATGGCAAGGCTTCTATAGATGGATATCTGGAAGATTATGCTTTTGTTATAGACGCTTTCATGGCTCTATATCAAGCCACTTTTGATGAAAGCTGGTTAAAAAAAGCCAAGGAGCTCACCGATTACACCTTGGAACACTTTTTTGACAAAGAAGAAAATCTCTTTTTCTATACCGATAATAGCTCTCAAAAGCTCATCGCTCGCAAAAAAGAAATCTTTGATAATGTAATTCCATCATCCAATTCACAAATGGCTATTAACCTGTATATGCTGGGGGTTTTATATGATGATAATGACTATAAAGGCACCAGCATGGCAATGCTTTCAAAAGTAAAATCATTACTCTCTACAGAAATAGGCTATCTCTCTAACTGGGGCAACTTATACACTTATATGGCTACGCCTACAGCTGAAATAGCTATAGTTGGAGATAATGCCATGACTAAACGCAATGAGTTCACGCAAAAATATGTACCTAATAAGGTCATGATGGGAACTACCACATCAAGCCAGTTACCGCTTATGGAAGGTAAAACTACTCCGTCAGGTAAAACCACTATTTATGTATGTTATAATAAAACCTGCAAACTACCGGTTCAAGAAGTAAACAAAGCCTTTGAACAGCTACAAAATCACTAACTGTTGTATGGTTCTCAATTAGTTGTTAACATTGACTATTGATGAGTCAGCTGGAATTTCAAAACAATACTTCTACAGAGCGTAAAACATGGTTTGCGGATGTAATCTTACCTGTGCCCATCCCTAAAATGTTTACCTACCGTGTACCCATGGAGTTCAATGACAGCGTGTGCATTGGAGCCAGAGTCATAGTGCTGTTTGGGCATCGTAAGATTTTGACCGGAGTAATAGGCCGACTTCATGAAACGCCTCCGGCAAAGTATGACGCCAAATACCTGTTGGAGTTGCTTGACGAGGAGCCTGTAATACAGCCTCTTCAAATCAATCTGTTACAATGGATCGCTGATTATTACATGTGCACCCTGGGAGAAGTACTCAACATGGCGCTACCCTCCGGGCTCAAGCTTAGTAGCGAATCTAAGGTACAGCTTCATTCTCATTTCGATTATTATGAATCTGAAATTGAGTTCAATGAAAAAGAGACAACCATTATAGAAGCATTGCTCAATGATGAAACACTCTCTTACGGAGACATCAGCCGATTGGTAAATCAAAAAACCATCTACAGCCTGATTAAGTCTTTGGTATATAAAGGAGCGGTTTTACTATTTGAAGAAGTAAAAGAAAAATACAAGCCTAAAAAAGAAAACCGAATAAGGCTTGCACAAGCATTGGCAAACGACAAAAAAGAGTTGGAATCTCTGTTTGAATCAATAGAAAAAAAGCCTAAGCAAGAAGCCATTTTGCTGCATTATTTACAAGAGGTGCCGGTTTTCAATCACCCAGAGAAAAACAAAGAAGGAGTAGAAAAGAACTCCTTTACTCAAGCTGACCTGTCTGCGTCTTCATTAAGAACACTAATAAAAAATGGAGTTCTAGAAGAATTTCAGGTGATCATATCCCGGTTTGACAATTATGATGCTACTCTGAAAGAAGTAACATTAACCGATATACAACAACAAGCTAAGGATGAGATTATGGCGTCCTTTAATGAAAAGGACATCTCTCTATTGCACGGAATCACCGGAAGTGGGAAAACCGAAATATATATTAGCCTTATTCAAGATGCCCTGGAGGGAGAAAGTCAGGTGTTATACCTGCTTCCTGAAATTGCACTTACCACTCAGATTGTTTCCCGATTAAGAAAGATTTTCGGAGACAAAATGGGTGTATACCACTCTAAATTCTCTGATAATGAAAGAGTTGAAGTATGGAAAGGCGTTCTCTCCGGCAAATATCAATTTGTAATAGGGGTGCGCTCAGCAGTGTTTCTACCATTTGATAATTTAGGCCTTATCATAGTAGATGAAGAACATGAGTCTTCATACAAACAATATGATCCTGCCCCCAGATATAATGCTCGTGATGTTTCTTTTGTAATAGCAAGAGAACACCATGCTAAGGTATTGCTGGGCTCTGCTACTCCATCCATAGAAACTCAATACCATGCTCAGAATGGTAAATATGGTCTAATTCAGCTCAACAAAAGGTACGGCAGTGGTGAGCTTCCAGAGTTTAGAGTGGCTGACATGGTCAGGCAAAAGAATAAAAAATTACTAAAGGGTGAGTTTTCTACTGAGCTTATAGAGGCAATAACACAAGCCTTATCATTAAAAGAGCAAGTTATAGTTTTTCAAAACCGCAGAGGCTACTCCCCTTACCTGATTTGCCAGGAGTGCGGCTGGGTGCCAAAGTGCGAAAATTGTGCAGTAAGCCTCACCTATCATCAGTATAAAGCAGAGATGCGATGCCATTACTGTGGTTATAAAGAGCAGGTGCCCAGTGCCTGCGAAGCTTGCGGCTCTACCAATATGAAGACTATTGGTTTTGGTACAGAAAAACTGGAAGAAGAGCTTTCGCTACTCTTCCCTGATGCCAAGGTACAACGGATGGACTTGGACACTACTCGCCGCAAGAACAGCTATGACACCATTATTAGAGATTTTGAAAATGGCGATATTGATATATTGGTAGGCACACAAATGGTCAGTAAAGGGCTGGATTTCGACAATGTAAACCTGGTGGGCATTTTTGACATAGATCGAATGTTACATTTTCCTGATTTCAGATCTTATGAAAGAACTTTTCAGCTCTCCACTCAGGTAAGTGGCAGAGCAGGCAGAAGAGAGAAGAAAGGAAAGGTAATCATTCAATCAAGGGATACTGAGCAGCCCATTTTAACTCAGATTACCACACATAATTACCCTGCTTTTTATAAAAATGAGTTAGCTGAAAGGTCTCTGCACGGCTACCCTCCGTTTACGCGTTTGATAAATGTAATCATTAAAAATAAAGATGCTCAGCTGGCTAAAACAGCAGCTATTAAACTAGGTAACTTACTCAAAGAGCAACTTGGCACCAAAAGAGTGCTAGGCCCGGAAGAACCTCTTATTTCAAGAATAAGAAATGAGTACCTTATGGAATTGGTTATTAAACTAGAAAGATCAAAAATTAACCTTACTAAGGTGAAAAGTATCATTCAGGAAATGGCACTAGAAGTACAACAAGAAAAAGCCCTTAAAACTTCGCGCATCATTTTTGATGTAGACCCTTACTAAGAAAGAATTTTACAGCATTATAAACTCTGAATTTCCTATTTTTGCCTTGATTTATGAAAAATTTAGACCGCATTTTTGTCATTGGTGTTATTGCTCTCCTGGGTCTTCTTAGTTGTGAAGAAGAGGAAATAGACCTGAAAAACACCTCCCCTTATTTCAATTTACAGTTTATGCACGCCTCCAGAGATACTATATTGGGAGATAGCATAGCCTTTTTAAGTGATTCAGTCACTAACATTTCAGATTCAATCCGATCCTTAGATTCTCTAATAGAAGCAGGAGACACTACGGACTATAGCGAGGCGAAACGGAAGCTAAATGATAAACGTGACAGTGTTAATGACAACATCAGTCACTATAACTCCATAAGATCGATACTAGCTTCAGGGGAGGTTCAAGTCTCACAAATAGTAGGTGTAGGCACTACTTCACAGCCCTTATTTTTCACTGACTCAACTACTAACTACCGCCTACCCTTAAACCCGAATGCTGATACCAGTATGTTTAGAGTGACTCTGACTCGTAATGACGATAGCGGAGGTGATATTACATTCAATATATTCACCAGTTACACCCGTGAAAGAAAAATAGAAGAAAGAAAAGTAAAGGTATTAGCTTATAATTTTCAAGTAATAAGAAAGGATGACTCCTACGATAGCTTATCGCAAGAACAAGAAGACTCTACAAATTTCGCCAGCAATGATTATACGGCTATTATTAATTTCTAGCATTAGCATTTTATTCGCCCTTACAGCTTCCGCACAGACTGACAGCTTACAGGTTACTACTCAACCAGACACCGTAATTACGGAGGTTGATACTATCAGGACTGATAGCACGGCTAGTATGCCCATTATAACGGACACTACTCAGCAAAAGACTGATGCCTCTACCGCCAAAGTAAAAGTGAAGGTCAAAACTGCCTTTCAAATATTCATCGATTATGGAAAAATAATCACTTTGGCTACTGATTATGAAACCAAGTATGAAGGAGGCATTGCCTTTCAAATGAAGAATAAATTTGTGCTTATAGGCCATATAGGACAAGCTGAATTGAATCCCGCTAATGCCATTAAAAATGGGGATTATACCGCAAAGGGTCAATTCTTTAAAGCAGGTATTAATTATTTACTTCCTCTTGATAATTTCAACTATTTCTATGTTGGTGGACGCTATGGTATGGCCACTTATGATGAAAGCGGCAGCTACGAAGTAAGTAGCACCTTATGGCCTAATATCACAGAATCTTTTGATCGTCAAGATTTATCAGCCACTTGGGGAGAAGTACTGGTAGGTACTGAAAGAAAGCTTACAGACTATGTTATAGTAGGAGCTACTTTTGCCATGCGGTTCATGATAGAAAAAGAAACATTTGAACCTGTAGATACTTATTCTATACCGGGTTATGGCAGAGGTTTTGACAGCTCAGTACCTGCTGTAAACCTATATTTAAAATTAAGTTTATAAAAGATTCACCCGACTTACGTGAAAACAAGAAAGGCTGTTCAAGTAAATGAACAGCCTTTTCTTTTCTAAAACTTGAATTTATTTTATTAACGCTGATCTAAAGGTTAAACATAATCCTTATAACCGCGTTAAATTCACATCGAACTTGATTCAATAAAAAAACAAGATAACAAGAGCTATTATTTCGATATGCTACGATAAAAAAATTGGGGATCTCAACAGCTGGGGCATATCTAAAAGATATCGTTTAAAAAATAAAAGTAAGCTTAAAAAATAGCTGTTGAGACCCCCTAATAAATTAATCTCTTGTATAGCTATATATCACCAGCCCTTAATAGGTAACCTGGTAATCAAAAAAAATATATTTTTTTTATTACTAGCTAGTTACCTCCCCTACTTAAAGTGATTCTTCACCTTAAATATTAAGATCCCAATCATCACTTAGAGTGCTTATGGCGTGGTGAGCGGTAAGATCAAACAAGCAAGGCACTATAGAAACATAGTTATTGGCAATGGCCCATTCGTCATTATCTTCTCCTTTATCATGATTAACAAAGTTACCAGCCATCCAGAAATACCTTCTTCCATTTGGGTCATACCTTTGATCAAATTGCTCCTGCCACTTAGCTCTTGCTTGTCTGCATATTTTTACCCCTTTGATATTTTCATTTTGCTTGGGAGGGAAGTTAACATTTAACGCTACCCCTTTAGATACTCCTTTTTCAAGCACATTTTTAGCTATGTTTTTCACATATTGCTTTACGTGGCTAAAATCTGCATCAGCAGAAAAATCACATAGTGAGAAACCTATGGAAGGCATGCCTTCTATGGCGGCCTCTATGGCTGCTGACATGGTACCACTATATAAAACACTTATTGAGGTATTGCTA
The DNA here is from genome assembly GCF_021389955.1 of Fulvivirga maritima. Lineage (NCBI taxonomy): Bacteria > Pseudomonadati > Bacteroidota > Cytophagia > Cytophagales > Fulvivirgaceae > Fulvivirga > Fulvivirga maritima. Next base: position 3,486,851 of record NZ_CP089980.1, on the reverse strand, counting down.
CCATGATTAATTCCACTCACTACCAAGTCAGGCTTTCTGTCTTTTAACACGAAATGTTTTGCGAGCTTTACGCAATCAGCAGGAGTACCGGAGCACTGATATGCCACCACATCATCAAAAATATTATTTTCTTCCAGGCGCAGTGTATTGCCTATAGTTATAGCATGCCCCATTCCTGATTGTGGGCCGTCTGGTGCTACTACTATTACTTCTCCTAATTCTTTCATGACTTCTACTAGGGTGCGTATTCCCTTGGAGGTGATGCCATCGTCATTAGACACCAGAATAAGTGGTTTGTTCATTAAAACAGCCTTTTAGGTTTTATCGAAAAGTGAATTGTAATAAATTAATGCTTTAGCTAAGTCTGAACGTTTGTCTACATCAATTTTGTTTTCTTTGATGTATTTCTTCATTTCAGAATGCTTCTCTTTCATAATATAGAGTAGGTCTTTCTTTTTGCCGCTAAACTTGGCTATGGTACCGTCAGGGCTCATAAAGTAGTAGGTATACACCAGCACGTAAGAAGAATAGGTTCCACCCATTGAATAAGGATAAGATCGCACCTGATATTCTATGGCCTCTCGGCAGAGCAGAGAAAGTTCATCTCCTCGCACCAGTACCTCAAACATGATGGGCACTTTATAGTCTCCATTCAAACTATAAGGAATAGAGAAAAACTGTCGATATCTCTCTACCGTTTCATCGTAAATTTCAAAGAATAATAATTTGCGCCCAGTGTAGGCTTTTATAGTCTTTTTATTGCCACTGTATTGAATAAGATCACTCTCAAGATTATATTTTACCAACCCTCTCAAAGTATCTCCTTCGAGAAGCACTATTTTGCCTTCATGCCAAATTTCTGAGGGGAAATCTTGAGCTTGAAGTGCAAAAAAGCTACTTAAAAAACATATGATGAGAAATGATCTCGCTGTTTTCACTATTTATTAGTATTCTTTAAAATTTGGTGTCCCATTTTATCTCTTTTCGTTTGTAAATAAACCTGATTATGAATGTTAGGTGGTATTTCTATTGCTACGTTTTCTAAGATCTCTAAACCGTAACCAATCAGCCCAACTCTCTTTTTAGGGTTATTTGATATCAAACGAATTTTCTGAATATTTAAGTCTCTCAATATTTGGGCTCCTACACCGTAATCTCTCTGATCCATTTCAAAACCCAGCTTGAGGTTAGCTTCTACCGTATCAAGTCCTTCTTCTTGTAATTTATAGGCTTTCAGTTTATTTACCAAGCCTATTCCACGACCTTCCTGGTTCATATAAAGCACTACCCCTTTGCCTTCTTTCTCTACTAACTGCATAGCAGCATGCAGCTGCCCTCCACAATCACATCGGCAAGAGCCAAATATATCTCCGGTAACGCAAGAAGAATGTACTCTTACTAAAACAGGCTCATCAGGTTCCCAGCTGCCTTTTATCAGCGCCAGGTGATTATCTCCTGTATTGGTTTGTTGATATGCCACCATCTTAAAATCACCATAATCTGTGGGCATATTTACATTATCAACTTCCTTTTTTATCAGGCTTTCCTTTTTAACGCGATATTCGATAAGATCTTTTATAGAAACTAACTTAAGATCGAACCTCTCGGCTACCTTCACAAGATCCGGGAGTCTGGCCATAGAGCCATCTTCATTCATAATTTCTACTAAAACGCCACCTGGTCTAAAACCTGCCAGACGAGCAAAGTCTATAGCTGCTTCGGTATGTCCTGCTCTTCTGAGCACACCACCTTGCTTAGCCATTAATGGGAATATATGACCTGGCTTACCCAGCTCTTCAGGATCAGTTTCCGGATCTATTAATGCTTTTATGGTTTTAAACCTGTCATGAGCAGATATACCAGTGGTACAGCCATGACCGATCAAATCTACAGAAACAGTAAAGGGAGTTTCAAAAGTAGCGGTATTCTTACCTACCATTAACTCTAAATCCAGACGCTTACACCTGTCCTCATCTAGCGGCACGCAGATTAAACCTCTGCCATGTGTAGCCATGAAATTAACGATCTCAGGAGTAATGCACTCGGCAGCACATACAAAGTCTCCTTCATTTTCTCGATCTTCATCATCTACTACGATGATTACTTTGCCATTCTTAACATCTTCAATGGCCTCTTCTATGCTATTAAGCTTAATACTATCTTGACTCATCCTACTGCTATATTTCAAGGCAAAAGTAGGTTTTTTCACCCTGTTAAAAAAGTTATCAACACATCAACAAAATTAAATTTAATGACGTTCGCAGTTAACTTAATATTAGGAATGTGAATGGCTTTAAATGATCATAAGCGGCTAAAGTGAATTTGCGCTTAGGTGATTTTATATCAGGTCTTATCTTTACTGATCCATTTTGGCACTTCAGGAGCTTTATACGCTTCCATCTGTTCTAATAAATCATCAATATCTTCACTTACTAAAAGCATTTCCCTATTCACTTCTTTAAGTAATCCTTTGGTAACCATATCGTTCAGCAAAGTAACTAGTGAATTATAATAACCATCAATATTTAGTAAGCCTATTGGCTTTTTATGCATACCTAACTGTCCCCAGGTAAGGATTTCAAACATCTCTTCCATAGTGCCAAAACCACCGGGCAGGGTAATAACAGAATCACTTAGTTCATGCATTTTGGTTTTTCGCTCATGCATGCTCTCTGTCAGGATCAGCTCTGTAAGCTCCTCATGAGCTACTTCTTTAGTCCTCAAAAAGCCAGGAATTACACCTACCACTTCACCCCCACTTTGTAAGGCTCCATTAGCCACGGCTCCCATAAGTCCTACTTTGGCCCCACCGTAAACTACCCTCATGCCTTTTGATGCTATTTTATTTCCCAGGGCAATAGCTGTCTCTTCATAAATTTTATTTTTTCCTAAGCTGGAAGCACAAAATACTGCAACGCTCTTCATATGAATACTTTTTATAATTGATAATCTATCTTGTAACCACTATACCCAGAGACTTGGCTATCTCCATTTCTGATTTTTTCAGTTCAGCATGAATCTTAAAGTGATACTCTTCGCTTTCCTCATCTTTAGCTTCCTTCATTTTTGCCAGATTATCCAAAACAAGCTGCTGAATAACTCTAAACTTCAACCTCAACACATTAGTAAACACCACATTCTCTAAGATATCATTCTCCCGAGGTACAAAAATCTCATACTTATCATTCCAGTTGTTACTTATATCGTGCCTTTCGCTAATCAGGTCTACTACTAACTTCTTCACTTCCGGAGATCCATTTTGAATAAAGTACTGACCATCTACCACTTTTCCATTAGCCAACTCCTTCTTAAATTCTTCTAAAATCTCTTTATAAATAGGAGTGATAAACTCCACCTCTTCAAGTTGCTCTAATAAATAGTTATATAAGTGATATTCTTCCTCTATTTCATTAAAACCATAATTAAGTAATATCCGAATACTTTCCCTCTCCTGCACGGCAAGGCTTTCTTTCGCGTCTACTCCAGTAGGCGTTTTCTCTTCTATTACAGTATGGAGTACGTCATGCTGATCTCCTTTTTTGAAATCCTTTTTATCCTGTTTACGCCTATCTCCAATTAATATTTTATTAAGCTCAGAAAACAGAATAGATTCCTCAATACCCATTTTGTTTGAGGTTTCCTTCACATAAACAGATCTTACAATAGGATCAGGCATTTTAGCGATACTGCCTACTATTTCCTTTATTGACTCCGCCTTTTTTAAAGGATCTCTGGCTGCTTCTTTAGCTAAAAGCGCCGCCTTAAAGGATATAACATCTTTAGTGTTATCTTCAAGAAACTTCTTAAACTCAGAGGTGCCCAGCTTACGAGAGTAACTATCCGGATCTTCTCCCTCCGGGAACACCACCACCCGCACATTCATGCCGGCTTGCAAAATCATATCAATACCACGCAGTGAAGCCTTTAGTCCGGCAGGGTCACCATCAAACAGAACGGTAATATTTTTGGTAAATCGATGTACAAGCTTTATCTGATCATCTGTGAGTGATGTTCCTGATGAAGCCACTACATTAGAAATGTCAGACTGATGTAAAGAGATTACATCGGTATAGCCTTCCACCAAATAGCAATTATCTAATTGCTTGATGCTCTGCTTAGCCTGATGGATACCATATAAAATCTCACTCTTATGATAAACCTCCGTCTCTGGTGAATTAAGATACTTAGGTTTTGCGTCCTTTTTGAGTGTTCGGGCTCCAAAAGCTATTACCTTACCAGAAATACTATGGATAGGAAAAATAACGCGACCTCTGAAACGGTCATACTTCTTATCTTCCTTTCTAATAAGGAGTCCGGCCTTTTCTAATATATCTTCACTATAAGCTTTAGATACGGCCGCTTTGCTAAAGGCATCCCATTTATCAAGACTATATCCAAGCTCAAACTTCTCTATGGTTTTCTCATTAAACCCTCTTTCCTTAAAATAGCTTAAACCAATAGATTGGCCTTCGTCTGTTTTCTTTAGCGTATTCTGGTAAAAATCCTTGGCATAATTGAGTACAATAAAAAGGCTGTCTCGTTCATTTTGAGACTGTATTTGGGCATCGGTCTGCGCTTCTTCTACTACTTCTATGCCGTATTTATTGGCCAGATATCTGATTACCTCCAGATAATTTAGTCCATCGTGCTCTTCTACGAATGAAATAGCATCTCCGGCCTTACCGCAGCCAAAACATTTATAAATACCTTTTGATGGAGAAACGGTAAAAGAAGGCGTTTTTTCTCCGTGAAAAGGACAGCACGCCCAGAGATTCTGCCCCTTACGCTTAAGCGACACATAATCCGAAATAACATCCTCTATCTCTACTCTATCTTTTACTGCTTGTATGGTAGCTTCTGAAATCAATGGCTCTTACTTTTTTTTTGCAAAGATAATTTTTTGTGAAGAGAGTCCGCAATCTGACAGCAGGTTATACTTCATTTTATTTCAATAGTTTTTTTCAATAGATTGAAGTCACAAATTGTTAGTGTAAAAACTAAAAAAAGCAAAAGATATGGCCTAAATTGCAAACTAAAATTAAACATTGATTTTCAGAAGGGACGGAAACACATGAAATTTGATAAATCAGATATAATCAAAGCACTTTCTACGGTAGATGATCCTGATATTAAAAAGGATCTCGTTTCCTTAAACATGATACAGGATCTTGAAGTGTTTAGTGATGCTGTAAAATTCACAGTAGTACTTACCACACCTGCATGTCCGCTCAAGGAATTAATCAAGAAAAACTGTGTAGATGCAATTCATAAGCTGGTAAATCCTGATATTAAGGTAGACATTCAGATGTCATCTAATGTAACTACTACACGTAATAGTGCGCCATTGCTACCCAATGTTAAAAACATTATAGCGGTAGCTTCAGGTAAAGGAGGAGTTGGAAAATCAACAGTAGCATCTAACCTGGCCGTAGCTTTGGCACAGGAAGGAGCAAAAGTAGGAATTATAGACGCAGACATTTACGGACCGTCTGTACCTACCATGTTTAACTGTGAGCATGAACAACCATCAGTAAAGCAGGTAAATGGTAAAAACATTATTGTTCCTTTAGAGCAATACGGAGTAAAGCTTATTTCTATTGGCTTTTTGGCTCCTGCCGATAATGCTGTAGTATGGAGAGGCCCTATGGCCAGCTCTGCGCTGAAGCAGTTTATAGGAGATACTGATTGGGGTGAGTTAGACTACTTACTGATAGACTTACCTCCAGGAACCAGTGATATACACCTTACTCTGGTACAAACTGTGCCGGTAACAGGAGCTGTGATAGTTACTACCCCGCAAAAGGTAGCCTTAGCAGATGCTAGGAAAGGTCTTACTATGTTTAAGCAGCCACAAATTAACGTACCTATATTAGGTATAGTTGAAAATATGGCCTATTTTACACCTGAAGAGCTCCCTGACAATAAGTATTACATATTTGGAGAAGGCGGAGGACAGAACTTATCAGACAAGTTTGATGTTCCTTTGATCGGTCAGATACCTATTGTACAAAGCATAAGAGAAAGCGGTGATAATGGATATCCTGCTGTGCTTAAAGAAGGTAAAACAAAAGAAGCATTTACTGAGCTTGCTGAGTCTGTAGCCAGACAGGTAGCTATAAGAAATGCAACAGTAGAAGAAACAAAAACGGTAGAATTTAAAGTATAATAACCCTCAATGGAAACCGCTAATTCACTTACAATGGATGAGATAAAAGAGCAGATAGATACTGCTCTTGATAATATTAGGCCCTACTTAAAAACCGATGGAGGTAATGTGAAGTTGCTTGATGTTAGTGATGATTTGGTAGTAAAGCTGGAGCTGCTCGGTGCATGCGGATCATGCCCTATGTCTACTATGACATTAAAAGCCGGAGTAGAAGAAGCTATACGTAAGGTAGTGCCACAGGTGAAAGCAGTGGAAGCTGTAAATATTACTCACCCGGACGATCCTAACGCCAAATTGCCCGATAACCTAGCATAGTTTCACTAAACGGACATACAACTGAAAAACCTAAACCTAATATTGTCCTGTGCTTGCACTCGTTTACTAAGCCTGTTATTCATTTTTTTTCTTATTCAAACTCATGCCATAGCACAGCGATGTGCTACTCCGGCATATGAGAAAATGATCAGCCCCAACCCTACTAAGGAAAAGGCCGAATTTGAAAAATGGATGAATAAGCAGGTTGTTTCTTTTAGGCAAGCTAAAAAATCATCTCAAGGCAGACAAATGGCTGAAATCATTACTATACCTGTAGTAGTGCATGTCATTCATAATGGGGAGACGCTGGGTGAAGACCGTAATATTACTGATGAACAAATTCTTTCTCAGATAGATGTTCTTAACGAAGATTACAGAAGGCTAAATGCTGACGCAGCAAATACTCCCACAATATTCCAATCAGTAGCCGCTGATATTGAAATTCAATTTGAACTTGCAAAAAGAGATCCTGAAGGCTTACCTACTAATGGTATCGTAAGGGTAAACGGCCATCAGCCAGAATGGCTGACAGGGGAAAACGTAGCTCTCAAAAGACTTAGCTACTGGCCGGCAGAAGATTACTTAAACATTTGGGTTACAGATATTTATCAAAATTATTTGGGCTATGCACAGTTTCCTGATTCGGGACTTAGTGGCATATCAAACGAAAGTATAGACAGAGCTACCGACGGTGTTGTAATTGATTATGTAGCCTTTGGTTCTGCTGATAAATTTCACGGAGGCGACCTGGCTAGTAATTATGACTTGGGCAGAACTACAACACATGAGATAGGCCATTATTTAGGCTTAAGGCATATTTGGGGTGATAATACCACCTGTTCTGGAACTGACTATGTTGATGACACCCCTTCTCAGCAAAACTCCACAAACTCTTGCCCTAGTGGCATATTAGAATCATGTGGCTCCAGAGACATGTATGAAAATTTCATGGACTACACTAATGATGCCTGCATGAATCTATTTACAGAAGGGCAAAAAGAACGTATAAGAATAGTATTAGAAAATAGTCCCAGACGTGCCAGCTTAAAAGAATCACCCGCACTGCTTGCCCCAGTTACCGTGAGTAATAATCTGGGCATTAGAAATATTATTACACCAGAAACCTCTGATTGCGCGGACTTTTCGGTTCCCACTGTGGAAGTCAGAAACTACGGTGATAACAACATTACCTCTGCCAGAATATCTCTAACCGTAAATGGCAACCTTGTTGAAACCAAAAATTTCAATTTCAACCTAGCTCCTTTAGCTATTACTAATGTCAGTTTCAGCCCATACACCTATGGACTTCCTGGTGCTTATCAATTTGAGTTCCAAATCACGCAAGTAAACGGCTCCACAGACGGTGACAACACTAATAATCTGGCGGAAATATCTGTAACGAAACCAAAAGAAACAGAGCTTCCCTTTACAATTGATTTCGACGCCTTCCCTGAAAACTGGACCATAGAAAACCCTGATGAATTTATTACCTGGAATATTGTAAATGCTACTAAAGAAACATCTTCTAACAGCGCATTAGGCATTAACTTCAACAATTATGAAAACGGAGCTGTTGACATATTAAAGTCTCCAGCAATAGATATTACAGAATCACCTGTAGCGGTATTAAAATTTGCTGTAGCTTACTCTTTTAGCTCTTTGTCACAGAAAGAAGGCCTTTTAGTTACCGTAAATCCTTACTGTGGCGATGCTTTAAACAACGCTGACACCGTCTATTATAAGGTAGGAGAAGATTTAGCCACTCATGATGGTTTCTCTCCCACCAGTGCTTCAGACTGGTTCTATGAAGCTGTAGACCTAGAAGCCTACAGAGGACAAAAAATAAGTATCTCCTTCATTGCTATTAACGGCAATGGCTCCAGCCTATACCTTGATGACATTGAATTTGATGACTCTGAAAAAACAGATATTGCTCTTGAAGATATTGTAAGCCCGGCTCCAGTAGCTTGTAGTACCTCTGACCTTGAATTTATTGTAAAAAATAAAGGCACCATGCCTATCATGTCCTTTGATGCAGTGTATGTTCTGGATGGCGGCAGTCCTGTAAACTTAAACTGGGTTATGTCTAAAAAGGACACCTTGCAACCTAATGCTATATTACCACTTTCTGACAACTTAACGGGTTTGTCTGAAGGGGAGCATTATCTGGAAATCACGGTTAGTAATCCTAATGGAGAATTAGACAATAACCCACTTAATAACACTCAAACGCTTCATTTTTATATTGATGGAAGCTTTGACTACATTCCCATTAAAGAGGACTTTGAAAACTATGCAGAAAGCTTATGGCTAATCAGTAATTCTGATAAAAACACTAGCACATGGGATTCTGTAAAAATCGAAAATAACACGGTGCTATATTTAAATGCTGCTAATAATGAGTCAGCCGACTCTGAAGATTGGTTTATAAGTCCGGCTCTCATTTTTGAAGGCTTCAATACCGCCAACCTTTCATTTGATCTTGCTGCTTCTTTCAGTGAAAACAATGGTAATTTAATTACCGTGCTAGGAAGCTCAGATTGTGGCAACACCTATGATGAAATATTGCTATCCATAACTTATGATCAACTTACCAATGGAGGCTTCACCGGAACTCCGGGCACTGATAGCTGGAGTACTTTCGATGTCAACCTCGATAGTTACTTAGACCAGAGCGGGGTAAGAATTGCATTTGTAAGCACAAGCGTACAAGGCAGTGATGTTTATCTAGATGATATCAACATTTTTGTAACCAATCAATATGAACAAGGAGCCGAAAAGCCCTATCCTAACCCTTCAAATGGTATATTCTACCAGCCTTTCAATCTTGATTACAAGCAAACAGCGGAAATTATCATCTACAATACCAATGGTAAAATAATGGCTGAAAAGAGTTTTGAGAATACGCTTAATCAGACATACACTATTGACCTATCTACATTCTCCAGCGGAATTTATCTGATTAAAGTAAAAAGTGAATCATTTACCGATATAAACAGAATTATGATTCAGCGATAATCAACTATCTCTCAGATATCTTTATCTTTGACCACTGATGCCAATTCTAAATTTATGAATACTAAAAAGTCTGTTGCCGTCATATTTGGAGGCAAGTCTGTCGAACATAAAATATCTATCAACTCAGCTAAAAATGTAGCCGAATTTCTTGATAAATCTGCTTTTGAAACCATCTTCATTTATATCTCTACAGAAGGTAAGTGGTATTTAACCCATCAGGTAAATGGAGAATTTGATGAATCTGATGAGCTACTGCTTATTCTTGACCCTTCACGCAAAGGTTTCTTTCATATAAAAGATGGTAAGAGCATATTACCAGACATTGTATTTCCAGTGCTTCATGGAACTGACGGAGAAGATGGTAGTATTCAAGGCATGCTAGAGGCTGTAAACTTACCTTTCGTAGGCACAGGAGTGTTAGGGTCATCAGTATCTATGAACAAGCTGTATTCAAAAAGACTTTTAGATGCCGCCAATATTCCTGTAAGCAAATACATCTCCTATAACTATAACGAAGAGCACCTCATATCTTACCGGGAAATAACAGATCTGCTTCAATTACCTTTTATGGCTAAGGCCGCTAACTTAGGCTCTTCTGTAGGTGTGCATAAAGTGAGTAGTGAAGAAAAATTTAAGCAAGCCCTGGAAGATATATTTAAGTTTGACAAAACGGTGATTTTTGAAGAGTTTGTAGAGGGCCGAGAGTTAGAGTGCGCTGTAATGGGTAATGATGATCCTCAAGCTACTTTTCCGGGAGAAATAGTGGTAAGCAGTGATTATGAATTCTATACTTACGATGCTAAATACCTTGACCCAGAAGCCGCAAAACTGCAGATACCTGCGGAAGTAAGTGAAGAAATTGCTAAAAAAATTCAGAAGCTATCCGTTCAAAGTTATAAAGCACTCGCTTGTGAGGACTTCGCTAGAGTGGATCTTTTCCTTAAGGAAAATGGAGACATAATTATCAATGAGATCAATACCATTCCTGGTTTTACTAATTCAAGCATGTTTCCTATGATGTGGAAAGAACGCGGACTGGAGTTTACCCCACTTCTTACTAAGCTTATTGAGCTGGCATTAGCGAAACATGAAGCATCTCAAAGACTAAGTAATAATTTTAATCCATAACTATCGATAAAATTTAATTTTATCTCTTTATAAGAATTGATTAAGTTTGAACGTTTAGTATACTCATAAGTCTAGAATGAAAGTACAACAAAAATCATTAAAGGATTTTTTAATTCATCTTGTAATTGTAGCTATCCTGCTTTTGGGTAGCGCTCTGGTTTTCTTTTATGTGTACCTGCCTAGTTACACTAATCATGGCGAATCTATCACCGTGCCTAACCTGGACGGTATAAATATGGATGAAATAGATGATTTTTTAACAAAAAGAAACTTAAGGTACGAGGTAAATGACTCCACCTTTTCAGAAGATTACCCTCCTCTCGCCATTGTAAAGCAATACCCTAAGCCGGGCAGCAAGGTAAAAGAAAACAGAAAAATATTTATCTCTATAAACAGAGTAAGCCCTCCTACTGTGCCTGTTCCTGATTTGGTAGACAGATCGTTACTCAATGCAGAAGCAGTACTTAAAAGTAATGAGCTAAAAAGAGGCGAAATAATATACCAACCGAGTCAATTTCACAACCTGGTCCTGGATATGCAAATGAAAGGCAAGAAGGTTGAAAAAGAAGACAGAATACCGAAAGGATCAGTAATAGATCTTATTGTAGGTAACGGTTCTGGTACGTCTATGTTTAAAGCACCTAACATAGTAGGCAGCGAACTGGAAGATGCAAGATTCGTAATACTAGGATCTAACCTAAAAATAGGTTTGGTAGCACTAGAAGGAGATACAACTGGTATGAAAGCCATAGTAACTAAACAAGAGCCATTAGAAGGTACTCAAGTAAATGTAGGTGACGAGATAGATATCTGGATATCTCCTGCAGAAAAAACGATTGAAGAAGAAATGACTGAAACTAACCCATAAAGTATGTTTAAGATTTCAGGTAAGGTGATATGTCTATTATTTTTAGTAACTGCATGTTACCAAACAGTGCGTGCACAAATATCATATTTCCCTATACCTGATTCCCAAAATACTAGCGTAGGTAAAAAAACTAATTCTACAGCTCGGCAACAGGATGAAACCCCGCTGAGCCTGCCTTTTTGGGATGACTTCTCCTTTTCTGACAATTCACCGTCAGACAGCTTATGGTCTACTAATGGTGTGTTTATTAATAACGGTATGGGCGTAAATCCTCCAAGCATTGGCGTAGCCACCTTTGATGGATTAAACAGCTCAGGAGCACCGTATGTCAATAGCCCAACTAGCACAGGCATTACTGATTCGCTGACAAGTAAACCTATAGAACTAAGTGAGCTTACCGTCGCTGACAATGTCTATCTCAGCTTCTACTATCAATATGCAGGATATGGTGAGGCTCCAGAAGAAAATGATGGGCTAAGTTTAGCCTTCAAAGATGCAGATGGTATATGGAATACAGTATGGCCTCTGGGTGAAGAGTTAACCAGAGATAGCTTATCATTTCATCAAGTGGTTTTACAAGTTGACCTAGAAGAATATTTTCATGATCAATTTCAATTTCAATTTGCCGCTTATGGACGCCAATCTGGAATATTTGATATCTGGAATATTGACTATGTATACATGAATGAAGGGCGTAGTCTCAATGCTGAAGATACCAGCTACCCTGATCGCTCTATAAGTATGCAGCCCTATTCGCTCATGGGAGATTATCAGGCTGTGCCCATTGATCATTTTTCCTATGATTACTTCTCAGATATAAATTTTTCTCTTTACAATTTAGATAATCCAGAAGATATAGATGTAGACAACCTGCCGAGAAGACAGCCTTATATATATGAGCTATACCTGGATGTAGTCAGTTATACAGACTCGGCCAGCACCACTACCCAGTTTGACAACAGCAGCGATATCACCAACAGTATTTTATATCCACAAGAAACAGTATCTATTACAGCACCCGTTAGCGAACTTCAATTAAACGATGGAGATATTGATACTTCAATGGATTCAGTTTTTCTTGACCTAAAGCTGGTAATCAATGCTTCAGATAACCTGACCTCCGGCCAGGATGTAGTGGGAGATTATGTGCCAGAAGTTTTTGCTCCTATTGATTTTAGAAACAACGATACCACTCAGGTTAGACTGGCATTAAAAGATTACTATGCATATGATGATGGACAAGCTGAAGCTGGAGCTGGACTCAACTTTTCTGGTGACTTTCTGGCTTATCAGTTTACCATGCCTGAATCATTAAGTGATAATATTACAGCCATAGACATATACTTCCCCTACCTAGGAACATCTCCTACAGGTAGAAGCATCTTCCTATGCGTTTGGGATGACAATAACGGACAGCCTGGCACCCTGAGAGCTCGCACATCTCAGTCTATTAGTAATACAGGAAGAAATCAATTTATCAGATATAGTTTAGGGACTGAAGTAGATGTATCAGGCACTTTTTATGTTGGCTACTTACAAAACTCTAACGGACAATTAGGAGTAGGCTTAGATAGAAACACAGATACTGGTGACAAAATATTTTATAATCTGGATGGTACCTGGCAGCAAAATAGCTTGGTCTCTGGCAGCTTAATGATTAGGCCAGTTTTCGGTGAATTTGAGGGCACTACAGTAGGTGTAGAAAACCCAAATATTCAAAATCTTAAAGTTTACCCCAACCCATCTAATGGTGAATATATTCTAGAAGGAAGCTATCAAGAGATCCACTTAACAGATCTAAGAGGGGTTAGTCAGCAATATGAGTTACAAGAAATTTCAAATGAACGCCATATTTTAAATATTAAACACTTGCCAACTGGCATTTATATCTTACAACTCCATTCACAAAACAAGACGCAATCCATCAAAATTTTTAAACAAGCTCAATGAGAGAAATAGAGGTAACGGAATATAGGGAAAGAGTGAAAAATGACAGCAGCATTCTGATAATTGACGTAAGAGAATGCTGGGAATATGATGAAAATAATATCGGAGTAGCTAATTATCCATTAGGTGAGCTTCCACAATACTTAAACAAACTGCCCAGCAACAAAAATCATGAAATATTCGTACACTGCGAATCTGGGCGCCGAAGCAGGCAAGCAGCCAAATACCTTACCCAACAAGGTTACACTCGCGTAAGCAGCATTAAAGGCGGGCTAAAGGCCATTTTACTAAATCAATTATAAGGTCAACTATAACCTATTGATTAATATGAACGAAGAAGCTTAATAGCGGTTATATTTAACCATACACCACCTGTTTTAAGTCTTGAAATTTTAAAAAAAATTGAAAAAATCACACCTATAAGAAATATTATAATTAATTAGGGCCTCCCTTTTAAATAAAAAACACTGAAATACAGTTTCTTATCAGTATTAAAGCATAAAATAAAACCCCGAAATTAGCTATATAAAGCTTTTTTCGGGGTTTTTGATTTGTTAAATTGTAGTGCCTAATCACAATTAACACTGTAATATATGAGAGATCAAGAGCTTTTCCAACCGCAAGATTACTTAACTCCAAAATGGTACTTATTCAAGAATAGCACCTTGGGGAAAGTTTATAATACTATTCCTTGGAGTCAACTTTCAGAATGTTTGCCAAAGGAAAATAGAGGCCCAGGCGCACCCCGCTGGTTTTCGGCCCAAGGCATGTTTGGTCTAATGTTTCTAAAATCTTATTTAAACCTGAGTGACGAGAAGTTAATAGAACGATTTAATACGGACTGGAGCCTTCAGCTTTTTTGCAATAAATTGTTGGATGATAACCAAAGAATTAAGGATAAGGCCATTTTAAGTAGAATCAGGACGTATATGGCTGATAATACTGATTGGCAACAACTTCAGGAAGTACTCATTCATCATTGGAAAAGAGATATGAATAATACGCATGTTCTCTTAATGGATGCCACTTGCTATGAAAGTTATATTCGTTTTCCTACCGATGTAAAACTACTTTGGGAAAGCTGTCAATGGGTGTTTGAAAAACAGCTTTACAGATGGAGTAAAATATTAGGTGTAAAACGGCCTCGCTCCAAATATATAGATCAAAAACGCAAGCAGATGTCTTACGATCGTAGTCGAAAAAAGACATACAAAGCTGGACGCAAGCGTAAAAAGGCATTGATATATCTACTGTCCAAAGGGCTTGGACAGCTGCAGTACTTACTCAATGAAAACCCACAAATACAGCTTCACTTTCAAGAGCGAGCATACCTAAAAACAATACAGAAGGTACTTGGGCAACAGCAATTCTTGCAGCATCATCCAGCTAAAGAATTGAAAAACAGGATAGTATCGCTTCCCAGACCTTATGTCAGGCCTATCGTACGAGGCAAAGAAACTAAAAGGGTTGAGTTTGGAATGAAAACCCACATGCTTCAGGTTGACGGCATCTGCTTTATTGATGCCATGGAGTTCAGGGCATTCAATGAAAGTACCAGACTAAAAATAAGTAGTTTAAAACATAGATCGATATTTGGCTCCCTTCATCAGCTGGGGGCAGATCGCATTTATGCCACTAATGCCAACAGAAAGTATTTAACAGTAAGGAAAGTGTTCACTTGCTTTCCAAAGAAAGGCCCCAAGATAAACAAACCTGAGGAAAGCAAACTCAGAAGCCTCATCTCTAACCAGAGAGCAACCGTGATGGAGGGAAGTTTTGGTACCCATAAAACGGCTTACGGCCTGAATAAAATCAAGGTTAAGGGAGAAAAACGAGAAATGATACATGTATTCTTTGCCGTTATGATGGCCAATGCTGTTAAGATGAGCAAAAAGAAATCAGAAAACATACCACTACTTCAGGCCGCCTAAACCTAAATCAGAAAAGCCTTAGGGATCGGTGTGTCTATACTATTCTAAATCGATATTCCTTCAGATTTATTAATAAAACCACTCACGATTTTGCACTTTTCGAAGACGCTAAAGCGGAAGGTGTTCAGATTTATAACAAAAAAAGCTGGACTTAATCAGTCCAGCTTTTATATCTTGTTTTGATTTATGCAATTATCAAGGGAGGCCTAATTATATTTCAACTGATTATAATACAAATTACAACCCTATTATATACAAAAACAATCAGTTTTTGGCACCTTTCTTAAGCTTTAGTAGTCCCTTTTTCACATTTACTACCGATTTGTTTTTATAACATACTTTGCCTAGGGGTTACTTTCTATTGAGTATACAGGATAAAATCTCGATTAATAAAATATTAAACCGAGAATATTTTCAAACATATACTTTTTACTTTATAGACAAACCAATACTTTTTTTAACATGAGATCTTTAATTAATACTATTTTAGCGATTTGCCTTACCGCAAGCTTTTCGATAGCGCAGAACCTCGATAAGCAAAAGACAAAAGTGGTCTATACCCAACTTCCTCTTAAGCCACTTCCTGAAGGTATTACTAAATATTGGGTAAATACAGATATTGCATATTTATATAGTGGAGACAGTAAAACTCACACTATGAATTCTATTCAAAATTCTGCCAAAATTGATCATTTAGAAAAAACAAATGATGAGGGTCTTGAATTACTAGTTCGCCTTGAGCCATATTATAAAAGCGAAGTGAAGTTTGAAACTATCACAAAAACAGAAAAAAGAGACGATAAAGAAATTTCTGTGACCTATCACTATCTAACATTCGGATATAAATACCCTCTTTATTTTGAAGTGAAATTACCTGGTGAAATGGAGCCTTTTTACTCCAAATTCGCTAAAGGTTCTGATGGTATGAGCTCCTATAGAAGTAGTGAATACAGAAGCTCATCTGCTTTACGTGGTTGGTGGAGTGACAATTACAAATCAGTACAAGCAAAACTTCGTTCTTCACTTTTTCAACAAAATGTGGACGATATGAAAGCTACATTAGCTGAGAAATTTTCATACCGAAAGAATAATTTATACAGTGAATTTCTAACTGTTAAAAAATTCAAAAAATTTGAATACAATGATTTAGATGAAGCTTGGGCTAAAGCCAAAATTGCTTTAGATAAAATATCAGAAAATGACATTGTATTTAGTACCGATTTTAATCAATCAATGCTGGAAGCAATTGCAATTTGGCAAAATGCACTTAATGAAAGTGATTTAGAAGACAAGAAAACAAGGATTAATAAAAAGGTTACTGAAGCTATTTATAATAACATATTTCTCGCATACACTATGATGTCTAACTTTGAAAAGGCTGAAGAGGTTAAACAAATAGCTGAGGAAAGAATTAACAAAAGAGCCATTGATAACTATAACGAAAACTTTTTAATCGGAAGAAAGAAAAGATTTTCAGCTAACGAAGGTAGAATCCCCGACTCTATCTAGTATAATCTAAAGTTAACGTCACCTAAACCACATTTTTTCATTAATAACAATCATAAACTATGAAGTATTTTTCTTTACTAACACTTTCTTTTTTAATCCTGATTTCATGTGGTGAATCAGAAGATAAATTACCGGATAATGTAATTGAAAATTCTGAAGGCATTATTATCGATCTTGAATGGTCTACAGGAGGATCATCAGCCCAGTCTCTTGAAGACGCTGATCTAGAATTATATCTCTATAAAGGTACTGAGGAAATCGCTAGTTCAGCAGGGTATGGCTTTGAAGATGTTTCCATTTTAAGCTACTATGGCGATGGTGCTTATACAATTAAAGTAGAACTTTATAATTCCAAAGACCGAGTGGATTACTCTCTTTACTTAAATGGAATAGATGCTAACGAAAATATGCTATATGAGAGCTACTTTTTATCCAGTGATAAAGGTGCGGTAGTAGATTACTTAAGAGTAGTAAAAGATGGAAATAGATACACAATTACAAATCTATAATCTTTAGATATAAAAAAGAGGTCATACTCTCGCGAGTTATGACCTCTTTTCTATTTTTCAATTATTTATAAATATATCCTGTTACATAGTAACGGTTTCCTTCAATTGAATATCATCAGAAGCACTTCCAACCCAAATTTCAAAATCTCCTGCTTCTAAAATCCAGCCGTGTTTAGCTTCATCGTAATACTTGAAAGCATCTTCATTTAGTTGGAAAGTGATGTTTTTACTCTCTCCAGGTTTTAATGATACTTTTTCGAAGGCCTTTAATTCTTTCACCGGTCTTTTTACTGATGATTCTACATCATGAACATAAATCTGCACTACTTCTGCGCCTTCTTTATCACCAGTATTGCTTACGGTTACATTACCAACTAAAGTATTTCCTGTTTTAGATATTTTAAGATCCTTCAATTCAAAAGTAGTATAAGACAATCCGTGACCAAACGCAAATTGAGGTTCCACATTATAAGTATCATTATATCTGTAACCTACAAACACACCTTCATTATAATGAACATTTAAAGTGTCAGCGTCACCAGGATACTCACCCATAGCATGAGCTGGAGAATCTTCTAATGACTTAGGGAATGTGAAAGTAAGTTTACCTGAAGGGTTAGCATCTCCGAAGAGGATTTTAGCCAATGCTGTTCCTCCTTCCATCCCAGGGTATCCGGCAAACAAAATAGCAGGAACATCAGCCAACCACTGGCTCACATCCATAGCTCCACCTCCCATTAGCACTACTGCTGTTTTAGGGTTAGCAGCAATTACTTTTTTGATCAATTCATCTTGCTGAACAGGCATTTTTAAGCTGGGTTTATCTACGCCTTCCATGTCATAGCGTCCAGCATTCCAGTCTGTTCCAAAACCGTGATTCCAGCCTCCAACATATACTACATAATCAGCTTCCGCAGCTGCTTTAACAGCTTCTGCCACTAAAGTTTCATTTACAGCTTCTTCTTTAGATATTTCAAAACCTGGGGCATAAGTAATCTCTACTTTATCTCCTACCACGGCTTTGATTCCTTTTAATGGTGTAATTTCATGTATCGCTCTTACCTGGCTACTGCCTCCGCCCATTGACATGCTGTAATCTGCATTAGCACCAATAACGGCTATCTTCTTCACCTCTTTGCTTAGCGGCAAGAATCCATCATTTTTTAATAATACAATTCCTTCTTCAGCTACTTTTTCAGCAGTTTTCTGATGGGCAGGTGTATTGATGCTACCACCTGGTCTTTCGTCAAACATATGAGTAGCATACATTACTCTAAGGATACGACGAACTTTATCATCAATAAGAGCTTCATCTATAGTTCCATTTTCTACTAAAGTGAGTACAGTATCTCCCATGAAAAATTTAGAGTAATCAATATTAGGCATTTGATTAAGATCAGTTCCCATTTCTATATCAGTACCATATTCCAATGCCTGTTTAGTATCATGAACAGCTCCCCAGTCACTCATTACAAGACCTTTGAAACCCCACTCATCTTTCAACACATCATTAATTAGGTATTCATTATGAGTTGCAAATTGACCTCTAAACTGATTATATGAACCCATAACAGTATAAACATTACCTTCTTTTACTGCTGCTTCAAATCCAGGCAGATAGATTTCTCTAAGGGCTCTTTCGCTCATCTCCACATTAATTGAAGATCTTTTTATTTCCTGATTATTAGCAAGATAATGTTTTAAAGATGCTGCAACACCTTGATCTTGCACTCCGCGGATATATCCCACAGCCATTTTAGAAACCAGATAAGGGTCTTCACCTTGGTATTCGAAGTTACGTCCGTTAAGCGGCGTTCTCATAATATTAATACCAGGACCAAGAATCACATCTTTGCCTCTCTTATTGGCCTCACTACCTAATACCTCTCCATAGGCGTAACCTAGTTCAGGATTCCAGGTAGAAGCCAAAGTGATGCTTGCTGGAAGATAGCTGGCAGAGTCAGTTCCTTCATTATCTAATGCCCAGTCACGGCCATGCTCAGGTCTTACTCCGTGAGGACCATCTGACATGGTAAGTTCAGGGATACCTAACCGCTCTACTCCACCAGAAGTAAAAGAAGAGCTAGCGTGGATCATTCCCACTTTTTCTTCCAATGTCATTTTGCTTATGAGATCATCAATCTCCTTTTCATGAAGCATCAAAGGATTTTTAGGCTCTTCCTTTTCTGATACCTCCGTAGTTTCTACAGTAGTACAGGCCACCATGCACAATAGCAAAGCCGCCCTTGAAAATCGTATAAAAATATTCATGAGTTGTAAATTTGTTAACAGTTAAATAGTTCTCAAAAATGCAGAAAATCTATCTAGTGAAAGGTGTTTATTTGTTGCAAAAAGGGAGGTCATATGTTAAATCCTCCCTTTGATGTATTTTTGTGTAATAATTATTACCTATAAATCACCCCTACTGTTACATTACATCTCAATTAACCGATCTTTACTGAAGTCATAGTGAGGGAGCCAGCCACCGCTCTGTCATTAAAAAACGATACTTTATCCTTATCTGTTTTTAGACCTAAAGTATACATCAGTGGGAAGTAATGATCAGGAGTAGGGATAGCCAGGCTAGCAGCTCTACCCAAAGATTCATACTTGATCAAAGGCTTATGATCTCCTGAAGTAATGAGCGATTTAAAGGTGTCATTTAACTCCAGCGCCCAATCATATCCATAAGTATCATTAATTTTATCCCAAGCTACCATTCTCAGGTTGTGAACCATATTACCACTACCGATAATAAGCACTCCTTTTTTTCTTAACTCATAAAGTTCCTTTGCCAATTCATAATGATACTGAGCTCCTTTACTGTAGTCAATACTGAGCTGTAGTACTGGTATTTTGGCATCTGGATACATGTGTCTTACTACTGTCCAGGTTCCATGATCTAAGCCCCAGTCATGATCTAACTCTACATGAGTTGATTTTAACAAACTAACTGTTTCTTTGGCCAACTCAGGATCACCCGGAGCAGGATACTGCACTTGAAAAAGCTCTTGAGGGAATCCTCCAAAATCATGTATGGTTTGAGGGAAGTCCATAGCTGTAATTTTGGTTCCGCGAGTATACCAATGAGCCGATACTACCAAGACGGCTTTAGGCTTGTGTATTTCCTGAGCCATAGAGGCCCACCTTCTTGAAAACTCATTGTCTTCTATTCCATTCATAGGCGAACCATGACCTATGAACAATACAGGCATTAGATAGTCTTGTTCTGCTAAGCCTGAAGTAAATTTATTGAAAGCTGATAAAGTTGTCATCCCTGCTACTCCTGTTAATATATTTCTTAAAAATTCCTTTCTATGCATTGAATGCTATTTTAGGGCACTTTTATGACTACGAGCACTATAAGCGCCAAACTTGTATACAAAGATAACCCTAGTTAGCAGCATAAGCCCTTGATTCAAATCAAGAAATAAGGGTAGAGCGATAATTGGAGCATTACTCTCCCTTTTCCGCTAAACGGCGCTTTATCCTACTCAAGGTTTCTGGGGTTAAACCTAAATAAGACGCTATAATTTTTTGAGGCACACGCTGAGCCAGATCACAATGACTATTCACAAAGCTGAGGTAACGCTCCTCTACTCCCGCTGTAACACTGGAATTAATACGTTTCTGTAATGCCACATAAGCATTAGTCATTTGGATACGGGTGAGCTTTTCATACTTAGGGCATACCTCCAGCATTTCCTCATGAGCCTCACTGGTAATCACCACCAACTCAGAATTTTCAATGGCTTCTATATTAAAAGTGCCTTTTTCTCCTGTGATAAAACTATATAGATCAGAAATGAGCCACCCTTCCGGAGCAAACTGAACAGTATGCTGACTTTCATTTTCATCTATGGTAAAGGCTCGCAATAACCCGATAGAAACAAAAAAGGCTGCATTACATACCTCGCCTGCATTTAATATCAACTCCTTCTTACTTACTGTGCGGGTAGAAAGATAACCGGCTATTACTTCCTCTTCTTCAATACTAAGAGGCACTTTACTCCTAAAACTTTCAAAATATGCTTTAAACATGAATTTGCGATCTCTGCTTTGCAGCTTGCAATTAAACAATTTTTAAAGAATAAGTGGTATCTTCGAATTTGTATATATTTATATCTTCAATTTAAAACCCGTTGAGACAAGATTAACTATGTCAAAAAAAATATATGTAGCCTCCCCGCTGGGCTTTTCTGAAGCAGGAAGAGCTTTTATGTATGGAAACATTATTCCAATAATAGAAGAACAGGGATATGAGATCCTAGATCCCTGGAAACTCACTTCTCGCGAGCTCATGCAACCTGTAATGGATATGCCATATGGCCCTGAGAAAAAGCAAAAATGGTCAGAGTTAAATAAAGTAATAGGAGCAAATAACGCTCAGGCTATACGTGAGTGCAGTGGTGTTGTGGCTATACTTGATGGTGTGGATGTAGACAGTGGTACAGCTGCGGAAATTGGTTTCGCTACAGCATTAGAAAAACCCATTATTGGCTATAGAGGTGATTTTAGATTATCTGCAGATAATGAAGGCTCTACTGTGAACCTACAAGTACAGTACTTTATCGAGTCTCATGGCGGAAAGGTAATTACTCAATTGGCGGATTTAAAGCCTCTTTTGAAAGAAATCTTCATGTAAAAAGAACCCAGGCCATTGATTTGCCTGGGCTTATATATTCTTTACTTCTCTGACGTCACCAAAATAGGTTCAACCTTATTCTGAAGCATTTTGGCAACCACGTAAGTGGCGCTATTAATGATTGTATTCATATTTTCTAAATCCAGCTCACTCACCTCGTCTGCTTCATCATGATAATACTTGTAATTTTCGAAGTCAAAGGTTGAAAATGTGTGACTAGGAATATTAAACTCATTGAAAAAGGCATAATTATCAGACCTTTGAAATAAACCATAGGTAGAAGCTACTGGCAAAAATTTCACAAACTCCTTCCCTGCAATTTCATTCATTTTAGCTGCACAATCTGATTTATTAAACCCGGTCATATACACCTCATTTTCTCCCGTGCTTAAGGTTTTACCTAGCATTTCGAAATTGAGCATATAGGCTAAGTCTATACCTTCTTCCTTCAGCCTTTTGGCCATATGTTTAGAACCTACCAAACCTGCCTCCTCAGCCCCAAAGAGAGCAATAATGACATTATAATCGAATTTCAATTTGCTTAGTTCTTTAGACATTTGCAGCACTGTAGTTACTCCACTGGCATTATCATTAGCTCCATTAAAAACAGTATCGGTACGACTAGGTGATGGCCCCAAATGATCCAAATGCGCTCCAATGAGAACATATTTCTTGTTTTTTGCTTTATCTCCAATAAAAGCTACGATATTGGCAGTAGACTTACCTTTCACTTGAAAAACATCTCTATAGCCTTCTTCAAAATAGGGCCTAATTCCCTCCTTCTCCAAATAGCCCTCAGTGTAACTCAGCGCTAATTCAAAATCAGCATGACCTGATTTCCTACCATTAAATTTATCAGAAGCCAACTCTTTTATTATGCCCTCTGTTTCTGCTAAAGGTTGATTTTCTTTTAAATTCTCTACGCTAAGTTTAGCTGCCGGATTACATCCAAGAATTAAAAAAACGAGTGTAAATAATGATTTTCCGTCCATTTGAATTTTAAATAATCAGTCAAGATAATAATCATGAAGTTATTTATCAAAATGAAATTCTTTTGAACGGAAAAATCACCTTGGTGAGTTTACTTCTTCTTTTCCAATCTGTACATTAATACACTATGTCCCTTTAGGTTAGCTTTCAACTTCTTTTTGGTTGAACTTTTATCCTT
The DNA here is from genome assembly GCF_021389955.1 of Fulvivirga maritima. Taxonomy (NCBI): domain Bacteria; kingdom Pseudomonadati; phylum Bacteroidota; class Cytophagia; order Cytophagales; family Fulvivirgaceae; genus Fulvivirga; species Fulvivirga maritima. Next base: position 3,463,647 of record NZ_CP089980.1, on the reverse strand, counting down.
TTTATCCCAAAGGTTAATCAGGTTATATTCGTTACTGGAAAAATCAGGAGATAAATCATTAATTTCATCTTTCACCATTTCATTTTTCCAGTCAAATTCTATCTCTTTTTCTTCTTTAGTTCTGTTTAAAAAACATACTGCCCATTGATTATTCTGCAGTGGCTTGAACCAAACGGAAACACTGTCTTCCATCTGATATTTAAAGCCTTGAATACCTAATGGATCCTGATTTACGGCAATAACCTCTTTATTGGTAAGAATCCTTTTAGTTTCCTCACTCATATTTCTTAAATCATTCCCAGCTATTAGCGGAGATGCCAGCATAGCCCACAAAGAGAAATGTGCTTCATCTTCATTTACAGACATACCATTTCCTACTTCCATCATATCAGGATCATTCCAATGGCCAGGGCCAGCATATTTTCTTAAACCTTCCTGCATATCCAATATTTGTAATACTCCAAATGAAGACCAGTCGCCATGATTATATTCACAATCAAAGCAATTATAAATATCACCTGTAGTTCTCCATAAATGAGCTATATCTTCTCCCCACTCCCATGGATCATAAGTACCCCATTCGCACATACTAAAAACAATAGGTCTGCCGGCTTCATATAAGGCATCTCTCATGGTTAAATAAGCGCCTTTAGCTGCAAGGCCTTCCGTATTACACCAGTCATATTTAAGGTAATCTACTCCCCAGCTAGCATAAGTCTGGGCATCCTGATATTCTCGTCCTCTGCTACCTGGTTTACCTCCACAGGTTTGCCATCCGGCATCAGAATAAATACCAAATTTTAAGCCTTTAGAATGGACATAATCTACCAGGGCTTTCATACCAGAAGGAAAATGCTCTTTGTTAGGGTGTATGAAACCAAGGCTATCTCGCTCACCATGCCAGCAGTCATCAATAACGATATAGGTGTAGCCAGCATCTTTCATTCCACTCGCTACCATGGCATCAGCTGTTTCTTTTATTAAGTCCTCATTTACATCGCAGGCAAATTTATTCCAGCTGTTCCAACCCATTGGAGGGGTTTCTGCCAAGCCTTCAAACTTCTGAGCCTGAGTGAAGGACAGGGCCGTAAAAAAGACAATAGTAGTTATAAGAAGTATTTTATTCATTTTCGTCAGGGTTTAATAATTAGTTTCGATCACTAAATTATGCTTTAGGCTGGTGATGAAAGCGAGGGAAAATGCACAAACGAGGCAGCCATTTGTTTCGGTGAGGTAAACAGTATAAAAAAAGAGGCCGATCATTTTCTGTGATACGGCCTCCTTAAAGTTAAAACATGGAAAATTAAAACGTAAATTTCAGTTTGATACCTTTCTTTGCAGGCATAAAGAATCGCACCTTCCCTACTCCAATCTTATTCACTTTTACTCCATCAGCTTGTATATTAGTTATTTCTTCAGGTAATTCTATTATCACCTCTTGGCCTACAGAAGAAAAAAGCTCAACCTCCAGCATTTTTGAATTCCAGCTCATTTTTTTCAACTCAACCTGCCCTCTTAACAGAACTCCTGACAGTTCACCCTCTGGCCACTCTTCTGGCAAAGCAGGAAGTAGGGAAATTTTTCCTTGCTCAGCATACACGAGCATTTCGATAATCACGGCTGGCAAGCCTCCACTTATATCTGTATTTAAGAGGTTGCCTACATTATGGAAAGAGCCCATTCCTGATGACCAATATTTAGAAGAAAGCCATTTTACAGCATCATAGGCCTTTTCTGCATCTTTTAAGTGAGCTGCACTAAGGCCTAGCTGCACCAATCCGAAAGCCATTTCCCCGCCGCCTTCATCTTCTCTAAACTCCAATTTCTTCTCTATTAATTTCTCTGCTCCTTCTTTTAGAATAGGTTTATTCAAAATATCCGGATCCATATAGTTATACAAAGAATAGAGCTGAGAAACATGCCTGTGTCTGTAGTTATCTTCTAGTTCAGGTGATAGCCACTCTGAAAGTACGCCTTCTTCATTGACTGTGTATTCAGGCATACTTTTTAGCATAGTTTCCCACTTTTTAAGCTGCTTTTTATCCTCTCCTAATACTCGCCCTGCTGTTATTGCATTTCTCAATAGTTGCTTTGCAATCATCACATCCATGGTGGCATTAATGGCTGCTTGCGAACTATTGTTTGCAGGATTATTTTCGGGTGAATATGATGGGTTAAACAAATACTTTCCATCCTTCTTCTCAGTTAAAAAATCTTCATAAAACCAAGCCACTTTCTTCATCCATGGGTAAGAGTGTTCCTTTAAATAGGTCTTATCTCCTGTGTATAAATAATAATTATACATTATATCAGCAGCCCAGCCAGCACCACCTGTCCAAAGGGTGAGGCACCAGGTTTCGCTAAAGTCTGTAGGCCACCCTGAAGTAGAGGTATGAGCAGGAAGCACAACTCCCCTGGCATCAAAAAGTCTCTCGGCATTGTGCTCAAATTCTGGCGTATATCTTTCCATATAATTAACATAGGTAGACATAAGCTCAGGCATATTTCCGGACATCAAAGAGGCCATAGCAGATGGTAAGTTGCCATCATGAGTATAGTCTGCAGCCCAAGGCGCCGTCCAGGTGCCAGACCATAGGCCTTGAAGATTAGGAGGGTTAGCTCCCGTACTACTGATGATATTATATCTTCCCGCATCAAAAACCTTTTCTATCAAGGCCTTCGAAACTCCATTTTGTGCTGCATTTAAAAGCAACTCCTCTGTGTGCAGGCTTTTGGTATCTTTACTGCTGTGTAGATCTAGTTTCGTTCTGGAAAATATATTTCCCTGGATAGAGGTATGCCTATCCAGCAAATATTGATATTCTGGTTTTAAGTTATTGATGGCATTTTTTAGCGCTGCTGTAATGTCTTGTTGTTTACTATAATTAAGGTCAATTTTTATAAGTAAAAGCACTTTTTCTGCCTCTTTTATTACTAACTCATTACCACGCACTTCGCTCGCCCCTCCTTTCAATATAAGCTTACCGACCCCTTCATATGACTTAATACTGCCTTCATATTCCTTTTTAAAATTACTCTTATAAGTAAGCCATTTTTCGCTAGCACCTGCGGTCATGCCTTCAATATGTCCCCCAACAAAGGCCCATTGATCCCAATTTACTGGCCTGTTTTTAAAGCCTATAGTACAGTTTATCGGATGATCAGAAGTAATGGAAAGTACGATGACACTATCCGCTCTGGACACAAAAACTCTGCGGTCAAATGTACCTAAATCATCAACCCAAGTGGTTTTAGCCTCACCTGTCACAAAATCAGTAGATCTCTGATACTTACTAATATTAGCCGCTTCTTGAGTTATTTTAAGATCAAAAGCAGGAATAAAGGGATCTCTTTCATCTGCATACCCTTCAGCTTTCCTGATATCAACAGGGATTTTGGCCGCTTCTTCATATTTGCCTGCTTTGATCAGCTGCTTTATTTCTTCCATCCGGGAAGATTGATCAAAAAGCTGTTCAGACCTTTCTCTTGGCAAAAAAAGCTGCCCATGACTTAAAATAATGGTTTCTTCATGAGGATTTCCAAACACTAATGCTCCCATGGTACCATTTCCCGTAAGCAAGCCATGCTCCCAATTAGGAGCTGGAAGCCAACTGGTAAAACCCCGTTCAGCAGCATGAAAAAGATCGTTTTGTGCCTTGGCTGCTGAAATAATTCCCAGACTAATAACTATTACAATACCTAATACTATTCTTCTCATTTTATATTACCTTGAATCTCCCTTTGGGAAATTATCATCGTACTCTTATTTCTTTTTCTAACCTTATATCCTGTGACGAACTACCTATCATCACCTTGATTTTATCCTTTTCTACTACAAAATCCTTTTTCTGCTCATCCCAATACGCTAAATCTTGTGCTTTCAAAGGAATTACCACCTTTCGGGTTTCACCTGCCGGAATATACACCCTGCCAAATCCTTTTAATTCTTTAATAGGCCTCTCTACTGAAGAATTAATATGTTTTACATAAAGCTGAACTACTTCATCGCCATCAATACTTCCTGTGTTAGTGACATCAAGCTCTATCGATAACTCTCCTTCTACAGGTATACTTTTCTGATCGACCGCGAGGTTATGATATGAAAATGAAGAGTAACTCAGGCCATAGCCAAATGGATATAACGGCTCTTTTTTTGAATACATATAAGTGCGGCCATTGGTAATATCATAGTCCATCATAGGAGGCAATTGATCTAATGATTTTGGCCAGGTCTGCACCAATCTGCCTGCTGGATTTACTTCTCCGAAAAGCACATTAGCTAAAGCATTACCCATTTCCTGACTATTATGAGTCATATGAATAATGGCAGGTATATTTTCCTGAGTCCAGTTGATAGCATATGGAAAGCTACTCACCAGAACCACCACAGTATTAGGGTTCACCTCATAAACCTTTTTTATCAGTTCCTCTTCTTCCAAGGAGAGAGACCTTCTATCTACCGCCTCTCTACCGAAGCTCGGGGTATCACACACTTTCCATGAAGGGTCATTGCAATACGGATGATTACCTACCACTAATAGCGCTAAATCAGACTTTTGAGCTAACTCTACTTGAGAAGCGATATCATTACTGTCTGCTTTTAACACATTCACATTATCCTTCAAATAGTTTTTTATCCCATCAAAAGCAGAGATGGTATAAGGAGGCGTACCACTATACCAATCCAAAAAAACATCCTGTCCTACTGATCCCAGTACTGCAATTGATTTTAATTCTTCCTTCTTTAAAGGGAGAGTATTCTCCTCGTTTTTGAGCAAAACTATAGTCCGTTCGGTAACAGTACGTACCGCCTTTTTATGATCTTCTTTAAGCCAGGGCTCTTCATTTTGTTTCGCTCCGATTTGTGCATAAGGCACCATTTCCTGAGGATCCCACATGCCCAGCTTTATCATTACTCTAAAAACTCCACGTAGAGCCTCATCGATGTCTGCTTCTTTGATATATCCTTTTTGCAAAGCTCCTTCTACTCCTTTTTGGTAGTCATCGAGGTACTGATTAATTCCTGCTTTGAGCGTTCCTGCTGCTGCATTTTCTAAATCAGGATAATAATGATGACTGTTCTCCAGCATTTGAAAGGCTCCGCCATCTGTACAGATGATTCCATCTTGCCCCCACTCTTGTATCGCTATTGCTTTTAGCATAGGATGTACGGCCATAGGGATGCCATAATAAGCATTATAGGCAGCCATAAAAGCACGAGAACCGCCTTCTTTAATGCCTTTATAAAAAGGATAAGAGTAATATTCTCTAAATAATCGCTCTCCGAAGTCAGATGAAGAGCTATCTCTACCATCTTCATTACTATTAGCCATGAAATGCTTCATGAGAGAGGCTGTTTTCCAATATTTAGGATGGTCTCCTTGTAAACCTTTGGCAAAAGCCACAGTCATTTTTGCATTAAACCAGGCATCTTCACCATAGCACTCTTCCGTTCTTCCCCAGCGAGGATCACGTCCCAAATCAGCATTTGGAGCTCTTATGACCAATCCTCCTCTTTCATAATTCTTGTTTTGAAAGATAAACCGCGCCTCTTCGCTTTCTATTTCTGCTACTGTTTTAATCAGGCCAGGATCCCAGGATTCTGCCAAACCATATGCCTGTGGAAAAGTAGTAGTAGTAACCGGATGGTCTCTTCCCCACTTACCAGGTCCACCTACAGCCAGTCCGTGCAAGCCTTCCATATGACTGGTTCCGCGTATTCCGAGTCTTTCTACCGTAGGATCTGTTCCCAGGCAAGCTGCCTTTTCCTCTAAAGTCATTAGAGAAAGCGCATTATCTATCCTCTCTTCTGCTGACAAGTCAGGATTTTGAAATGGATATTTATATTGCCCTTGCCCGGCATGTGCTATCACGCACATCATTAGCCATAGCAAAACACCTACCTTATGGTATCTTTCTGCCATAACTCTATTTGTCGTTATAAGTAGACACCTTCCATTTCACCTCTCCTTTATATGGATCAGTTACTAGTTCATATTTGCCATTATTACTATTCAGGGTAAGCTCTGCTAAATCACTCTTTCCTGGCAGGTAAACAACACCATTTGCCTGTTTTTGATTATTAGCATACACTTTTAGCTCTAACTGTGACCAATCCATTTCCATAGTTGATTGTGCCAACTTAATATGAGGAATTACACTACCGCTTTTCACCAGCATAATAATAGGAATCTCCCCTGCTGTTATATTATGCCATCCGCCTTGATATGATTTACCAGTCTGATAATCGATCCATTCACCAGCGGGCAAATAAACGGCTCTTTCGTTCACTTCTTCAAACAAAGGAGCTACTAAAATATCTGAACCAAAAAGGTATTGATCATCTACCAACCATGCTCCAGGATCATTAGGATACTCCACAAATAGCGCCCTTACCATAGGCAGTCCTTTTTCAGTACATTGCTTAGCCTGAGCATAGATATAAGGCATCAGTTGATACCTCATGTTATCTGCCAGACGAAACTCCTTAAGGAAGTCTTTACTATACTCCCAGGGTTCTTTAGGAGGAGCTCCATGCGTTCTGGAATGAGAAGTAAGTAAACCAAATGGAGTCCATCTTCGGTACAGGCTCTCAGGTGTTTTCATTACAAAACCACCTATATCATTACTCCAAAAAGAGAATCCTGATAAGCCAAAAGACAAGCCTGCACGCAAGCTGGCTGCCATAGCCGTATTACTGTTGGCAGCATCTCCGCCCCAGTGTAAAGGATAGCGTTGACTGCCTGCCCAGGCGCTACGTGCCCAAATGATATTTTCTCCGCTAACGTCTTTAGTTACATCAGCCACCGCTTTGTTATATCTTAACGGGTATAAGTTATGCTCATAAAAACCAGTTCTGCCAGAGTGATAAATACCATTTACCGGCGCTGCTTCTCCAAAATCCACTTTTATAGCTCCAACTCCCATTTTGATAAGGTTACCAATTTTAGATTGATACCAATCTACGGTTTCAGGATTAGAGAAATCGAGCACGGCATCTTCATAAGGTAAGTTGCCTTTAAAGTCTTTTACTACCAGGCCTTTATCGACCAGCTCCGGATACAAAGTATTTTTAGGGGTAAAATAAGGCAATTGCCATAACGAGATATGAAACCCATCCTTTTTAAGATCTGAAATCATTTTAGAAGGATTATCAAACCTATCAGAGGCAAATTGGTAATCATTTCGCCAATCTACTCCGAACCAGCCGGTATCAAAGTGAATAACATCTGCTGGCACTTTATTTTTTCTTAGGTCAGAAGCCACTTTTCTTCCATCGGCCTCTGAGAAATAAGTAATGCGGCTCATCCAAAGACCGAAAGACCACAAAGGAGGCATGGAGGGCTTTCCAGTCAGTTCGGTGTACTCATCAAGAATATCTTTGGGTTCGCCTAAAAACACAAAAACATCCAGTTCATCGTCACCAATCATAAGTGAGTTGACTGCGTTAAAATACTTACCTACGTCACAAGTAATTGGCGAAGACGTATGAATAAACATGCCATAGCCTCGGTTACTCATGAAAAAAGGAATTGGCTTATACATGGTTTCATTTTGAGTACCATTGGCATCATCAGTCCACAAAACCACGCGCTGCCCTCTTTTATTGAGCTGAGTAAATGATTCGCCAAAACCAAACATTTTCTCTCCTGGTTGTAAAGAAAAGGCCGCTGAATAACTTCTTGAATAATCACTAGCCCTACGCACATATGAAAATGGCATAACCGGAGTATAGGTAGAATCTGTAAAATCGGCATTATGAACCGACTTAGTCAGCAGTCTACCTTGAGCATCTTTAAATTCTATTCGCCAAGGATATTGATAGATGGTTACCGACCCGTTTTCGTTATAATATTGATGTCCACCCTCAACCTTTTTATACTTCCAGGCATTTCTATGTTGTTCTGCCTTTCCGTTTACCAGCAATAGTGAAGCTTCATTTTGATTGAGTTGTGGACCTGATATGGCTTTTATTCTGATGGTTTTATCAGTAATCAGCTCTACTTTAAAGCTTCTTTTAGGGGCTTCTTCATATTCTGTAGTAGGAAATTCATTTGCCTTAACCGGACGAATAACTCCGAGCATATTATTAAAGGCTTGTCGGGTTACATACTCATACCTTGAATATTTAATGCTTCCTTCACCTGTTTTCTCGTTAAATTCAGCCAGGCTATCTGCCAGGTAATAAGTATTTTCAAAGCTCCTGAAAGCTGGGCTAACATCTAAAGGCGCATTGAGTAAATCGAACTCTTGTATTTGTGCATTGGCTCTCGGCACACATATGCTTAGCATGAGTACCGCCAGGCCGGTTAATAAATAACTTTTCATGACCAGGTTGATTTTAGGGTTGGCTTCAAAAGTATTTAACAAACCCAATGAAGCCTGTTATATTAAAAATGAGAGGTTGTATTAACAAGCGCCAATTTCGATAGCGAATGTCTCAAGAAAATGTTTACCAGATACTCCTTTACTTATAAAAGGAGGTTTTCTCAATTTTCATCTGAAAAAAAGCAACATTTAATACAACCTCCTTAATCTATTTAGTAGTTATGTTAAGGCTGCTGCCTTCTAAGCCATCAGCTGAAGCAGTGAGCTTAATACTCCCAGACTCCGAGCTAGATTGTATTATTGCCAGGGCCAATCCATGAAAAGCCTTTCTTTGCTCTGCTTTAAATGACTCCATGCTGGTAGGATCTCCATTATCAACCCCTACTATCTTACCCTTTCCTTCCAATGAAAAATTCACCTGATTATCAGCATCTGGCACTACATTTCCGTCTTTATCTAATATAGTTACGGTTACAAAAGCCAGGTCTTTACCATCAGCATTAATATCTGCTCTATCTACTTCTAACTTTATCTTTGCTGCCTTACCTGCGGTGTGTACTTCTTTGGTCATTACCACTTCATTATCTTTTCTGGTAACTACTTTAACCACTCCTGGTTCATAGCTCAGCCTCCACATCACATGCATACCATCTCCTTCTTTTCTCTTTATTCCTTTACTCTCTCCATTTAAGAATAGCTCTGCTTCATCAGCATGATTATAATAGGCCCAAACATCTACAGTTTTACCTTCTTCCCAATTCCAGTGAGGGAATACATGCAAAACAGAATCTTCAGTCCATTCACTTTTGTACAGATAATATGTGTCTTTAGGGAAACCGGCCAGATCTACCACGCCAAAGTATGAGCTGCGTGATGGCCAGGTATATGGAGTTGGCTCTCCTATGTAATCAAAGCCCGTCCAGATATACATACCGGACAGATAATCATGCTTTTCAATGATTTTTAGTGTTTCTTCATGAGTAGACCCCCAAGGTGCGCTTACATTATCATAAGCCGAAACAGTATTATCAGCATTACCTTCGGTAAACTCCAAATCCCAACGAATGGGCCATCTTCTAATACTATCTGAAGGCATATCATAATGACCTCTGGTAGCTAAAGCTGAAGTAGTTTCTGTAGCTATAAACTTCTCTCCCGGGAAGTTCTCTGGGAAAGGCTCGTAATCCTGATGATGATAATTGAAGCCTACAAGATCTAATGCTCCTGAAAGGTAGATATTATTTTTAGGCTGCGGATCATTAAGCGCTGAGGTAATAGGGCGCGTTTCGTCTAAAGATTTAACTATATCGGCCAGCTCTTTGGCTATGGTTGTACCTGTGCTGTCAAACTGTTCTAATATTTCATTACCAATGCTCCAAATAAATATACTGGGGTGGTTTCTATCTCTTTTTATTAAATCTTCAAGGTCTTGCTTGTGCCACTCATCCCAAACAGAAGCATAGTCATATTCTGATTTTTTCTTAGCCCACATATCAAAGGCTTCATCCATTACTATAAAGCCCATGCTATCACATAGCTGAAGTAATTCTGGAGCTGGCGGGTTATGCGCAGTACGAATTCCATTAACTCCCATTCCCTTCATGATTTCCAGCTGTCTCTCCATCGCCCTTACATTTACAGCGGCTCCGAGAGCGCCCAAGTCATGATGGTTACAAACTCCTCTTATTTTTAGAGGCTGACCATTGAGCGTAAATCCTTTTTTCGCATAAAAATTAAAATATCTGATACCTAGCGGAGTTGAATATTCGTCTATGATTTTACCTTCATGCTCTATAGTAGTGACTACTTTATACATAAATGGATCATCTACAGACCATAAATGAGGTTGTTTTACTGAAATTTCAGTACTCAGCTGATTATCACCAGCCTTTAAGTCCTTTTCTAAAGTTCCTGAAGCTACGGTTTGCCCATCTTCGGAAACTATATTATTGATGATATTTACTTTCTGAGCGGAAGACCTGTTTTCTATACTGATATTGAGAGCTACCAATGCTGAGTCTGATGATACCTGAGGAGTAATTACCTGAGTACCATACTGCTCTACGAAAGTTTTGTTAGTTTTTACCAACCATACATTTCTATAAATACCAGAGCCGGAGTACCATCTCGAATTAGGTTGCTGATCATTATTTACCTTTACAGCAATTACGTTTTCCTGGTCTCCATAATGCAGGTGAGGAGTAAGTTCATACCTGTATGAGATATAGCCATTCGGCCTTTTTCCTAAATATTCACCATTGATCCATACTTCTCCATTAGAGTATATTCCATCGAAATCAATAAACACTAGCTTAGCAGAATCCGCTTTATCTAACTGAAAAGTCTTTCTATACCAGCCGATGCCTCCGGGAAGGGCTCCTCCGCCGACTCCGGCAGGATTTTCCTTATCAAATTTGCCTTCAATACTCCAATCATGAGGAAGGTCTAACTGGCGCCAGGTAGAATCTGTGAAGTTTGGTTTGCTGGCATCTAATGTACTGTCAGCCAATGAAAATCGCCAGTTCTGATCAAAGTCTATTACTGATCGATTAGAAGTTCTTTCTTGCTTACAACTAAAGCTTAGCAGAAGTAAGCATAAAAAAAGGAGTTTGTGGAACGAATGAGCCAATTTATTAATATTTAGTTATCAGATTAAAAAAATATGAATGCCCGGATAGCATTAACCCGGACATTCAACCCTTATATGATTAAACTATAATCTTTAATCAGTTTCCTGCTGAAATGATGGCTTCTATAGCCTCAGCATGTTCCTGATGTCCGTTGGACCTATCAAAAAGTCCAAAACCTAAATTTCCTGTGTGCCCGTTATCCCAATAAACAGGCACCATATCATTTTCCAGCGCAGTGCTGGTTACGTAATTTAAATAGTAATTTCTTGAAGCCACATGCTCAGCATAAGTACTGTTCACAGGCTCGGTTTTAAGAAGAGAACCAAATTCTCCTAAAATGACTCCGTAGCCTTTGTCTACGAAATTGGTTTTCATTTTCTCAAATTGCTGATCAACCCAAGCTTCATCTCCCCAGTCTGCATGACCTGCTTCACCATTATGGCTTGATCCCCATAAGGTTGTGCTTCCATTTTCTTCAAGGGCAAATTCATAGGGATCATAAAAATGCACTTCTACCATCAGTCGGTCAGCTGTTTCATCTTCTGGGAGGGTCATATGATCCGCTGCGTGATTTATGTTAGTGTTATAAGACTGCACTATCAGCTGGCGATAAACGTTTCGGCCTCCAGTAGCACGAACCGTGGTCACGAAAGTCTGATTAAATGAATTCTGCACTTCAGCATTTTCAGCTGTTGGTGGGTCATAATTATCCTGAATGTGCACTTCATTAGTACCAGCAAAGAGCAGATGATCATCATAGTCTCTGAAATAAACCGCTATTTGCTCCCAAAACACAGCTAGTTTATCATTAATTTCTTCTTTATTTTCATTGAAAGGCTTATTCATCCAGCCTCCATCCCAGTGTACATTTATAATGGCATACATATCATTATCCAATACATATTGCGCCACCTCTTCAACCCTTTGTAACCAGGATTCTTTAATTTCAAAAGTATTTTCATCGGCCAACATATGTGACCATGACACAGGTATTCTTACCGTAGTAAAACCAGCAGCTTTCACTGAATCTATCAGCTGCCTGTTGATAACAGGATTTCCCCAGGAAGTTTCATTTCCGCTGAGCTGATCTCCGTTTAAATAAATAGCTTCTAAGGAGTTGCCCACGTTCCATCCGATACCCATAAGATCAGTAAACTCTACTGATGTGAGGTTACGCATACCTGTGTTATCAGGAGGAATGCTGTATGAGGTAGAAGTGGTATCTTCAACAATGTCAGGGGTATTTTGCTCTTCCTCCGCATCATCATCACTAGAACAGCAAACGAATGATAAAGAGCAAAGCAATAGAAATAAAGTAGTAGTAGTTTTTATGTTCATAAGGAAAACGGATTTTGAAAATCAATCCTGTACACCCACCAAATTGACAGATGTACAGGATATCTTTTTTAATCTTCTTTAGGGATAAAGTTGTAAACCAGATAAGCTATACCTTCACCATCAACATCCTGATCTCTAAGAACTCCTAACCTTAATTCATCAGGAGTAAGTGAAAATATTGCATAATTATTCCAGTTACTAACTCCTCTAATGCCATCTTTAGAAGGTTTATAACTTCTTAATATAGAAGCACTAGGAATACTTAATGTTTTTGCATTCACATTTATTCTAAAACTAGAAGTTTCAGTAATATCTCCTTCCTGTGGTTTAGTAGCCGTAAAAGTTGCACTATTATTTTTTAAGGAAAAAGTCATTACCCCATGGTCACCTGCCGCAACAATGTCATCATTTACAGCTTGTTCTGCGCTAGGAGGCCATGACCAACAGTCATCACCATAACAACCGTCTTCTCCTCCTTCAAGCCATCCATTTTCAGATCCGAAAAAAGTAATTGGACCATCAAAATAAACGCCATCAGTATCTAACACCCATGATTTTTCTTCACCTACTCCTCCTGACAAGTAAGTCCATAGAGGATCACTCAAATAACTCAGGTTAGTAGTTGTAATATTAAGAGTTAAACTGTCATCAGCCACAAAACCACCTTCCCCTTGAGTTGCATACAAAAACTTATAATTTCCAGGAAACGGAATTCTTACAGTATCCTTAACTCTAGTAGAAAGTCCATCTGGGGTATACCAATAAGGGATTACATTAGGAGTTAAACTCTCTAAAATAATCATATTAGGTTCATTAGGGTTTGGCTCAATAGAATAGCTTAAAGAACTTTTATCTATTGGACTACCTAATTCCGGCATATCATCACGACAAGCACTCAACAATGCTGGTAAAATAACCAGGCACAGAAGTAATATCTTTAAATTTTTCATTGTCTTCATTTTTAATTATTCCCAACCTGTATTTTGCTGTAATAGTCCATTTGAGATCAAAATCTCATTTATAGGAATTTGCTGTAATCCTCTGGATGCTTCGTTGAATGTAATATTCTTAGTAGCTTCAGCTCCTCCATTTAAAACTGGCGCATTATTAGTGTTAAGTGCTGCTGCTGCTACATCCATTCCTTGTCTTAGCAGATCCCAGTATCTTATTCCTTCAAAAGCTAACTCCAACCTTCTTTCTTCCATCAGGTTTTCATGATTAAGAGGTATTTCCGTATACTCATCTCCTAATGCTCTTTCTCTCACCATGTTGAAGTACTCCTGAGCATTACCGCTTCCTAGTTCTGCCGCCATTAGTAAAACATCGGCAAATCTTATAGAAACAAAGTCCTGGTATTGGCCTATTTGGAAATTAACACCTCCTAAAGCTTCCGCTGTACTAACATTATCTTCATTAGTCATTGGTGTATATTTTTTCACAAAATAGCCTGTATACTCTCTTTGACCAGAAAAATCATATGGTAAGTTTTCACCGGCCACTGAGGTTATTGAAGCAAACCTTCTTGAATCGCCATCAGGAAAAGCATTATACAGATCTGGAGTTACTGTGGCTCCACCCCAACCTTGTCCGTAAGGATGATGATCAAAAGATCTCATACCATACATTACTAACCAGTGATTACCATCTGTATTAGAGGGTGTATAACTACTAGTATAAGTATATTTAATAGCAAAAACGGTTTCTTTATTCCCTTCCCCTGCGTAATCTTCTTCTGAAGCAGCAGGCCATAATGTACTGTAATCTTCAAGAAGTCCGTGTCCACTGTTGTTTATTACATCTTCAAGATAGGCCAATGCATCAGATTGAGAAATGCTACCTTCCTGGGTAGGTAAAGCACTTTGATTATAATACCCTGTGTAATAAAGGAATACTCTGCCCATCAAAGACTCCGCAGCCCATTTAGTAACTCTACCATCCTCTGTAGGATCCCAGGCATCAGCTGGCAAATTATTAGCCGCAAACTCTAAATCCGAGCCAATAAGTGCATAAACATCCTCAGGATCAGCCATTGGAACAATCTCTGCTGTAGGAACTTCTAATAATGGAATATGCCCAAAAAGTCTGACTAAATCAAAATAACAAAAGGCTCTAATGAATCTGGCCTCTGATTCATATTGGTTTCTTAATTCTTCATCAGTTCCCCAATCAATATCATCCATTTTAGTTAAAAACTTATTACAGTAATATATTGCACTATAATAAGCTTTCCAGTTAGGTTGAAAGAAATTCCCTTCAGAAGGTGCTACATTTGGATCAAACTCATCTAACATTTGATACGCAAATCCATCAGCATTACCTGTACCTCCATAGCAGTTATCTGAAAGAATAGAAGTTGCTAATGGAAAACCTGGAAAAGTAGCCCATACTTTCTGAAGTCCGTCATAACATCCAATCATAGCTTCATAAGCATCATCAGTGTTTTGATAAAAGTTTTTTTCTATCCTTTCATCCAAGGGTTCTGTCTCCAAAAAGTCATTACAAGCGGATAAGGTACCAAGCACCGCTGTAATTAATATGATTTTAATATATGATTTCATAATAATGTCTAATCTTAAAATTTAACATTTACACCAGCCATAAGTACTCTTGGTCTTGGGTAATAACCAATATCCACACCGCTTGTAAACTCAGAGCCATATCCCACTTCAGGGTCCATACCTGAATATTTGGTGAATGTGAATAGGTTCTGAGCTGTCAGATAAAACCTTAACTGACTAATGGCTTGTAGTTTAATTATATTAGAAAAGTCATATCCTAATGTGATATTATTTATCCTTAAGAAATCTCCATCCTTAATATATATATCAGAAAATTGAGTGTAGTTCTTACCATTTTCAGTAATACGAGGTAATTCATTAGAAGTACCTTCACCATGCCATCTGTCTAGTATTTCTTTAGAATAATTAGAGTACTGTCCGGTAGAGTTTCTGTATGATTGCACTAATTGATTTCCTGCCACACCATTAGCATTGATAGAAAAATCAAACCCCTTATATCCTAATGTTATGTTAAAACCATATACTAAATCAGGGTTAGGATTTCCTATTTCTGTTTTATCATCACTCGTAATTCTTCCGTCACCAGTACGATCTTTATATATTAAATCTCCAGGCTCAGCATCTGGTTGAATTAGCTGACCTTCACTGTTTCTATAGTTTTGAATTTGTTCTTCATTTTGAAACACACCATTGGTTTCATACCCCCAAAAATAACCTATAGGAAAACCCTCTTGGGCCCTATAGAATCTAGGTGCGTTATTCCATAATTCATTTTCACCACCATCAATAAAACCATCAGCTCTTGGAATCTCCTTCACCTCGTTTTGATTATATGCTCCATTTGCACTGATCGTGTAATTAAAATCCCCTTTCTGATCTGACCACGATAAAGCTAACTCCAATCCCTTGTTGACTACTAGCCCCCCATTAATAAATGGTTCTTCTTCTGATCCTGCAGTAGCCACTATATTCGGTTTTACTAACCAATCCTTGGTGCTCTTCCTGTACCAATCTACCGAAGCAGATAATCTTCTATCTAAAAACTCTGCATCTAGACCTATATCAATCTGTTCTGATGTTTCCCAAATCAAATCTGGATTAGCCAACCTATAAGGAATGGCTCCTGTAACTAATCCCGGCTCCGATGTTCCTAATGAATAATATGCAATTTTTATTGGAGAAGCAAAAGCAAACCTTTGCAACCTGTTATTTCCATTCTGCCCCCAACTTGCTCGTAATTTCAAGAAATTAACAGGCAGGTTTAGGTTTTTGAAAAAATCCTCATATGAAGCTACCCATCCAGCTGAAAAAGAAGGGAAGAATCCCCACCTATTTCCATCAGCAAATTTTGAACTTCCATCATACCTAAAAGTGGCATTTAATAAGTACTTTTCGTCATAATTATATAAAACACGACCAAAGAAGGATTGAAGTGTTTCCTCCCAGGCTTCACCTCCCACTTGCATTCTTATTCCATTAGTGTAAGTAGTATTATTTATATAAGCATGTTCCAAATCGTCAAATACTGAATTAGCATTTACCGCTCTTACTGATGAGTAATCCCATTTCTGCCATGTAGTTCCTAATAATACTTCAAAATCATTAAGCCCGGCCATGAAGTGATACTTCAAAGTGTTTTCCCAGTTCCAGCTAAGCTGTCTATCTGAGCTTTGAGACACACTACTAGTGTCTTGTCTTGTACTTATTGACAACTCATAAGCTGGTGTATAACTATGATAAGCTGAGGTATAATTAGTTACTCCTAACCTGGTTTTAAAGGTTAAACCTTCAATAGGCTCAGCTTCTAAATAGATGTTTCCAACCATTCTTTGATTGTTGCTTTCATTCTGATTGAAATATATCATTTCAGCGTAAGGGTTTGATAAGCCACCGGCATCTATAAACTCTCCTTGAGCATTGCTATATAGTGTTCCATCAGGATTGAATACTGGCATTAATGGGTGAGTATTAAAGGCAGATCTAAAACTGTTATTATACAAACCATCATCCTGAATACCATTTTGATTTACATAAGAATAGGTGATATTTTCACCTAATGTAATGATGTCATCATACAGATGGTGTTCTGAATTCATTCTAAAAACGTACCTCTCATAGTTAGAAAGATCCTTTCCTCCTAAAACCCCCTCTTGCTGGGTATAAGATAGTGATGAGGAGTAAACAGAATTTTCATTTCCGCCAGTTAATCCTAAGTTATAATTTTGCATTTTAGCATTATCTACTATAACCTGATCTAACCAATCAGTACCTTCTCCTAATTGGGCTATTTCCTGATTGGTAAAATATGGTGAATTGCCTGAATTAATGGCTTGCTCATTCATCATAGTGGCATATTCACGTGCATCTAAAAGCTCTAGTTTGTGACCTATAGATTGTACACCGTAGTAAGCATCAAAGCTTAGTTTAGCACCACCTGCTTTACCTTGTTTAGTAGTAATCTGCACTACCCCATTAGCAGCCCTGGAACCGTAAATAGCGGCAGAAGCGGCATCTTTTAGCACATCTATTGAAGCAATGTCAGCATTATTTAAGTAGTTAATATTATCTACCGGCATGCCATCAACAATATAAAGCGGGCTAGCATCACCAGTAGTACCTACACCACGAATATTTACATTAAAATCAGATCCTGGCTGACCAGACTGAGAGGTAATGCTTATACCGGGACTTTGACCTTGCATAGATTGTAAGGCATTAGTATTACTTAATTTTTCAAGGTCATCTCCTGAAACTTTTACAGTAGCTCCTGTAACAAGATTTTTTTTCTGAGTACCATAACCAATAACCACCACTTCTTGAAGCTCAGTTACGTCTTCTTCTAAATTGATGTCTAACTTGGTTCTTCCATTAAGAGGGACTACCTGAGTAGCATAACCAATAAATGAAAACACAAGTGTTTCATTTCCTGTAGCTACATCAAGTGAATAATTACCTTCGATATCAGTGGTGGTACCTGAGGTAGTACCCTCCACCATAACACTTACACCAGGTACACTTTCGCCTCCCGCTGTAACTGTTCCCTGCACTGGGTGCTGGGCGTATGCCATTTCATAAAAGCAAAATGACAATAACATAAGTAGTATTTTTTTCATTGTGTTTTAAGTTAAGTTGTTAGATGCCTTAAACATTTTTGATTCACAAACGTTTGCAGCTGTTAGCTTAAAAAAAGGTTCTTGAAAGACCCGGATGCTTGTATTCATCCGGGCATTTTTCGTTTTACAAATCGTTAGTTTAATTTTTAGGGTTTTTTAATTTAAAACTCACCTTTTTAGGTGTATTCAATTTGTGTTTAATCAAAGTTCGACCTTCACCTCTGCACCTGTATATTTGATAGTTTGCTGAGGTTCTTGATCAAAATTGAGTTCTTGAGCATTTGACTTATCAATAGCGATGATTTGGAATGTTCTCTCTTGCAGCATTCCGTCAAATGATCCGTTGCGCGCGCCTATTGTAAGGGTATTAGTAGCGTCATCATAGGTAAATGGTATTTTACTAAATTTCCCTTGTTCGTAGTTATAGTTAATATTTTCGTCTTCATAAAGCTCAAAGCTGCCATTAGCGCCTTTGTACACATAAAGTGTAATAGGGTCTGCAGGTTTTTCGGTAGTATATTCTATCTCTGGTCCGAAAGGAAGAATGGCTCCTGCTTTTACGAAAATCGGCATTCTCTCATAAGGAGCATCAGCTTCCATAGTCTGTCCTCCTTCATAGAATTTACCACTGTACAGGTCATACCATCCGTTTGACTTAGGTAGGTATAACTCTCTGGAAGTAGCCTTGTATTCTGTTACAGGGTTGATTAGCAAGCTTGGCCCAAACATAAACTGGTTAGCGATGTCATATACTTCTTTATCATCATTAAAGTCCATTACTAAAGCTCTCATAATGGTGTAGTCATCAAAGTGAACTTTACCGGCTAATGAGTAGATGTAAGGCATAAGTCTGTATCTCAGCTTATTGTAATAAACAATAGATTTATATGCAGGATGACTTTCTGGTGCTATGTTATATACCTCTCTGTAAGGAAACTGACCATGAGCTCTATACAGCGGAGTAAATGTGCCGAACTGATACCATCTGGCATTAAGCTCTCTCCACTCATTAAGTGCTTCACCTTGAGGAGCAGGTCTGTCATATTTGTTTTCTACAAAGAAACCTCCAATGTCAGTAGTCCAATAAGGTAAGCCAGAAAGGCCGAAGTTTAATCCTCCAGGTATTTGTCTTTCCATTTCTCCGAAAGTAGAAGCTATATCGCCACTCCAGGTAGCTGCTCCATAATGCTGAAGACCAGCAAAAGCAGAACGTGTTAATATAAATACTCTTTGATTAGGAGCTTCTTCTCTTTGCCCTTCATAAATACCTTTGGCATTCATTAATGAATAAGCATTGAAGTAATCTGTGGCAGATCCCAGGTGAGTAGGATTCATTAATTCTTTTCTGTACTCAATAGTAGCGTTAGAAAGAATATCTGGCTCGGTAGCATCAAGCCACCAGGCATCTACTCCTTTAGAGAAAAGGTTTTTGCTTAGGAGCTCCCAAAATGCTTTTCTTCCTTCTGGGTTATAGGCATCATAGAAAGTAGATACGTAGCCCTGACCAATCCAATCTTTCACACTGTCATCAATACTCTTTTTATATAAAAGGCCTTTTTCATCTAAAAACTTGTAGTTATCAATACCTTCATAAAATTTAGGCCACACAGAGATCATGAAGTGAGCATTATACTTATCATGGATTTCTTTGATCATTCCATCAGGATCAGGGAAACGCGTAGCATCGAACTGCTGACTTCCCCACTGATCTTCTTCCCAGTATGACCAGTCTAGCACAATGTTATCAAGAGGAATATTTCTTTTTCTGAATTCTTTCACGGCATTTAACACTTCTTCTTGTGTTTTGTAGCGTTCTCTACTTTGCCAGAATCCAAGCGCCCATTTAGGCATTACCTGAGCAGAACCTGTTAATTTTCTGTAACCGCTTATTACATCATCCAGATTATCTCCATGAACGAAATAATAGCTGGCTATGTCACCTCCTTCAGATGCAAAGGCAAATTTATCTTTCATTTGCTCTTCAATTGGAGGCATATATTTTAACGCTAAGTATGACACGCCGCCATCAGGAATCCACTCTATTTTTACAGATTGTTTCTGACCTGCTTGTAATGAATAAGTGAATAAAGCAGGACCAGGATTCCAGGCTTCGCGCCATTTATCTAATAATAACTCTCCGTTAATCCATACTTTAATATATCCTGCTCCAGGCATTAAAAATGTATGCTTACCAGTTTTATCACTTTCGATAGCTCCTTCCCAAACGATTTTAGCAGTTGACATATCGTAGTTGTCAGGAAGCGGCTCCATGCTTTCAAGAAATTCGTAAGCTATCTTGTTTTCGTTTCTAACTACAGCAGGTTCTTTACTGTCATCAAGAAAGCCATAAGTGGCAGTAAGGTTGCCCTTTTCTCCATCTTTATTGTATAAGGTTAAATCTGATATTTCTTTATAAGGCCTTACATCTCCAAACTTAGTGATAGAGTAGTTATCCCAAAGTACACCGTACTCTTTACTAGAAACCACAAAAGGTACCACTGCTGTAGAGTTGTACTGCGTAAGATCTACCTGATATCCTTTATAATTCATAACTCCCTCCTGATGTTGACCTAAGCCATATAATGCTTCGCTGTCATCAGTAGTGAAGTATTTAACAAATTTATAATCTCCTTCTTCAGAGTTTACACCGCTTACTTCACTTACAATTTCATTACCGTCTTTATCAAAGAAAGCAACTTCACCAGTTTGTGTAGCTATTTTTACTTTGAGCTTACTAGTAGTGATGGTTAAATTATCACCTTCTTCTACCAGCTCCCAGTCTTTAGAGGTCTCTTTATTTACTATAATAAGACTCTTCTCTTCGGGCATTTCCTTTTCAGGAGTAGAGGCTACCTGAATTATTTCATCAGATATCACTTTTACTTTAAGACATTGGGTATCTCCTTCTTTAGCAGGAGAAAGTTTTAACACAATGCCATCCGATAGTTTTTCGTAATTCTTTTCTTCAGAATCCACTGAGGTGCAAGACACCAAGTGGAAGCATAACAGAAAGGCTAATACGCTAGACTTTACTAATTTCATTGATCGTTTATTCATAATTTGGGTATCGCTATTACCTGCAATCATCAATCGATTGCAGTAGCCAATGTAGAAAGAATAGTGTATTAAAGGGGGTATCAAATGTTTCAAATGTAGGTTTAAATCGTTAACAGAGCTTTTAAAGGGGTATAATGTGTGTTTTACCCTCCTTGTGAGAAATACCTACCCATGTTATTTGTTATGCTGCTCTGCATAAGTGGATGGCAATACGTCGTATTCCATTTTAAAGTATTTGGTGAAATACTTTCTGTTATTAAAGCCTACCTGATAAGCAACTTCTGCCACGGTAAGCTGGCTCTTTCTTAAGAACTGAGCAGCACGCTGCAGTCTTATTTTTCTTATGAATTCTACAGGAGTTTTGCCGGTGAGAGACACCATCTTCTTATACAGGTGCGTACGACTCATACCCAGCTCACGACTTAGCATCTCTACAGAGAGATCAGGGTTAGATATGTTTTCTTCTACTACTTTTATGGCTTCCTGTATAAGTTTATCATCTAAAGAAACAATATCAATCTCGCTGGTCTCTACACTTATTTTTTTAGTGTAAGCTTCCTGCATAGCCTGGCGCTGCTGTATCAGATTTTTTATTCTTGAAAGTAAAATTTCAAAGTTAAATGGCTTAGTAATATAATCATCCGCACCTACATTAAGTCCTTTTAGCTTTTTATCATTATTACTATGTGCCGTAAGCAATACAAAAGGTATATGTGAGGTTCTGGTATCAGCCTTCACTTTTTCACATAATTCCATGCCATTCATTTCAGGCATAGAGAGATCGCTCACTATTAAATCTGGCAAGGCAGACAAGGCACGCTGCCAGCCTTCTTTCCCATTCTGAGCTTCTATTATTTTAAAGTGAACGCCCAGGTTATCTTTCAAATAAAAACGGAAATCTTCATTATCTTCTACCAATAACACTAGAGGGGTATCCTGATTGTGTGATGCCTTACCGTGAATCACATCACTAATATTGGCCTTTTCTACCTGCTTTTCTACTTGCTCTGTTGGTTTCACCACTTTTACAGGTATACGCACGGTAAATACAGTGCCTTTGCCAAGTTCACTTTCCACATTAATGGTGCCCCCATGTATCTTCACAAATTCCTTAGTAATGGCCAAACCTATGCCGCTACCCTGATTAAGTACACTGCCAGGTGTATCGCTTCTGAAAAAACGAGTAAAAATTTTATTTTGCTGCTCCTTACTTATACCAATACCGGTATCTGTAACGCGGATTTGTAAGACTTTAAGCTCTTCCATGCCTCCGTCACTATCAAATGAACTTACCTCCACATGCACCTTACCTTTTTCTGGTGTAAACTTAAATGCATTAGAAAGTAGGTTAAACAACACTTTCTCCAGCTTGTCCATATCAAACGAGGCAAAGAAATCACTGGTAGTACTGTCAAATGTGAGTTCTACATTCTTATTTTCAGAGAGATCAGAGAAGGAATTGACTGATTCTTCGATAAACCTAATGATGTTACCCTCAGAAGGATGTAAGTCTATGGTGTCCACCTCCAGCTTCCTGAAATCCAGCAACTGATTCACCAGATTAAGCAATCTTTTGGCATTTCTATGAATCATCTGTAGCTGACGACTTTGCATATCATCCTTACCGTTACTCAATAGTTTCTCCAGTGGCGCCAATATGAGTGAAAGCGGTGTTCTAAACTCATGACTTACATTAGTAAAAAAGCGAATTTTTAAAAGGTCAAGTTCATGCATTTGTCGTGCTTCTCGCCGCTCCTGCTCTATCTGGAATTTAATCCGCTCTCTCTGCAGCATGATTTTTCTACCTATATATAAAGCGGCCAACACTAAAATAGCATAAGCGGCATAAGCCCAAGGTGTTTTCCAGAAGGGTGGTCGCACTTTAATGTGTAAGCTAGCCCCTTTTTCATTCCAAACACCGTCATTATTAGAAGCAAGCACTCTAAAGGTATAATTACCAGGATCCAGGTTAGTATAAGTAACACGGTGTGATGAAGTTACTCGCCACTGTTGATCGAACCCTTCTAATTTATAGCGGTATTTATTTTTACCCGGATGCAAAAAGCTCAATGCCGCAAACTCTATAGAAAATACGTTTTCATAATGCTTCAGAGTTATTTCATCAGTAAAAGGAAGCGCTTTATTTAGCAATACTCGACCATTCTTCTTCTGCCCTACCTCCAGCTTATTATTAAAAAGGTGAAAACCTGTAAAAACCACTTCAGGAATCTCGGTATTAACATCAATGTCAGCAGGATTAAAAATATTAAAACCATTGGGGCCGCCAAAAAGTAACATTCCATCGTGTGTTTTCAGAGCAGCATTCTCATTAAACACTTTACTCTGCAAACCATCGCTTTCATCATAGTTAATAAACTTAGGTGTTTTAAGGCCTACTTCGTTTTCATCTATAATAATATGCGAAAGTCCATTGGGTGTACTTACCCATAGGTTCTGCTCATCATCTTCCAGGATGGTGAAGATTGTATTATGCGGTAAACCATCTGCGGTAGTAAACAGTTGATACAAGCCATGTTTTTCATCATAAACATGAAGCCCCTCTTGGGTACCCACCCACATATGTCCTTTTTGATCTTTATGAAAACAATAAATGGTATTACTGGCTAAGCCTACAGAATCTTCAGGCTCACTTTTTATATGCTTTACATCTTTACTTACAGGGCTAAATATATCAATGCCATTTCCTCCTCCTATCCAAATATTCCCTTGATCATCCTCCTCTAGAGCTAAGATATAGTTGCTATGTAATGAATTAGGGTTATTAATAGTGTCTACTTCAAAATGCTCAAAAGTCTTATCATCAGGATTATATCTATCTAAACCATGAGACAGGGTGCCTACCCAAATATTCCCTTTTGAATCTTCCATAAGCTCCCAGATATTATCATCTGAAATGCTGGTACTGTTATCAGAATCATGTCTGAAGCGTTCAAAATTATCTCCGTTATAGGTATTAAGCCCACCAAAATAAGTGCCTACCCATAAGGTGTTACGCTTATCCAATAGCATACTCACAATTACATTACTACTAATGCTTTCAGGGTCGTTTGGGTCTGCTTTGTATTGCTTAAATGTATTATTATGTCTGTCAAAATAAAGTAAGCCTCCTCCATTGGTTCCGATCCAGATATTGCCTTTTTCATCTTCTACGAACCTGTTAACATCATCAAAAGGTAAGCTCCCAGGCTCTGAAATGAGGTTTTGATAATGTCGGAATCGTTTGATGTCTTTATGATAAAAATTAACTCCGTTTTTATAAGTCCCTACCCAGATTATGCCATCACGATCTTTGTACAAGCAGTATATACTGTTATGTGCCAGGCTATTATTCACCTCCGGATGGTGCTCCATATAGGTGATTTCCTTATTCTTTTTGTCTATAATATTAATACCACCATGGTCAGTGCCTACCCAGATCACTCCGGGCGATTCTTCCACTACGTCAATTACAAAATCATTGTTTAACTTCATACGCTCAGAAGCTCTGTTATAGGCCACCAAGTCTTCAGTAGTTGGGCTATACTGATAAATGCCCTTACCATAACCTAATAGATAAATCCACAAGTCACCCATGCTATCTACTATGAACTCATAGTTGATATCCATATTAGCATACTGTGCAAAGAGGTTTTTATTGGTTTGAACAATCTCATGGCTGCTATGATCTAACTTTTGCAGTACTCCGTTGGTATGCATTATCCATGGATCTCCGTGCGCTGAATAGCGTAGACAAGCC
This sequence comes from Fulvivirga maritima, assembly GCF_021389955.1. Taxonomy (NCBI): domain Bacteria; kingdom Pseudomonadati; phylum Bacteroidota; class Cytophagia; order Cytophagales; family Fulvivirgaceae; genus Fulvivirga; species Fulvivirga maritima. The sequence continues at coordinate 3,438,905 of NZ_CP089980.1, read as the reverse complement.
ACATCATTTGTAGCTATTTTAGGAGAGGTCAATTGAGTAGTTTGCTGATCTGAAGTATTATAAGCGGTAATGCCACCTTTCCTATTTACAAACCAGTAAGCCTTATTATCAAAAGTAGAGATATCCAATACTTCAGAATTAGGCAGGTGATATTTATTAATGTCTGCCTGAGCCAGGTTATGAAACTTTTCAATTTCCGGATCATAGATACTAATACCGGCCCCTGTTCTTATCCAGATTTTACCATCAGGATCTTCAAAAATAGCTTCTATGTCATTTCCTCTTAGAGAGGTAGTATCTCTGGGGTTATTTCGAAATACTTTTACAGAATAACCATTATATAGATTAAGACCATTACCTGTACCAATCCAAATAAAGCCATTCCTGTCTTTAAAGACACAATTGACTTCACCATGGGTAAGACCGTCATTCGCATTTAATGATTCAAACTGATAGGGCAGCGGAGCCTGAGCCTGAACATTGAGTGCCGTGACTAGAAGTAATACATTATATATTAATAAAGTTGATATACTTTTCATTCACCACCTCAAAAAATGATATGCCAAATTATCAAAAATAGTTCATACTAAAATTGAATAATAAAAGAATTGAAGAAGCTCTTTTCATCTTTGCATTCAACTAGTAAGACAAAAATATTATTAGCATTATACTTTTAGAATGGTAAATATAAATTATTAAGTCCTTTATTAAAATGAAAAGGCAGACTATTACACCTACAGCCTGCCTTTTATACTTTGATAATCAAAAAGTTACTAATTTCATTTTTTCACCACCCTAAAAATTGACATACCCATTTCACCTTGTACTCTAACAATATAAATTCCTTTTTCCCACTTAGCTGCGTCAATTAAATATTCTGATTCTATTTTTTCATATTCAAAATCTACTTGATGCTGAGTATAATCAAAAATAGAAATCTCTACCTGTGGTGAAGCCGATTTTATGGTTAAACTATTTATAACAGGATTAGGATATAGCTCTATATGAGATGACTCTAACTCTGCCTGCACAAAGCTCTGCGCGGGAGTATTTGTATAAGTAATAAATAATTTAGCAGCGGCAGAAGCATCTCCTTCATAAGATTCCGCAATTCGTTTTCCCTTTCCGGTAATCATTAAGGCCAGTGAATTATTAACCCTCCAGCCATCTAATGCCACTACCTCGGTAATAACAGTTGACAAATCTGGCGTTCTTTGCTTATTCCCGGCTTCTCCTACTATATTCCAGGCAGGTATTGCCCAGGAAACCTGAGCTGAAGTAACCGCACGAGTGGATATGCGATTATCACCTTCAAAAGTCTTTGGAGTTACACCTCTCTCTCCTTTAATAGTTACCTGAGTGGATTCAGAAGAGGTCTCATCAGTAGTAAACTGTACATAGGCGTTAAGTATCTCCGACCCTTTAGGTATGCTTATATTATTAAAGCGCAGGCCAATGGTCTGATTGCCGGTTAACCAGTCATCATAAACAAGCTCCAGATCACTGCTATTATTATAGACCACAGTACTCCAGCCTTCTTCAGCATCATCAGATCCTGATGATATTTGAGAGGTCAATTGGATTTGCTCTTGATTCGTAACTATTATTTTTGACAATAAAGAGGCCTTTGACACACCATTATTATCTATAGCTTTAGCTGTAACAAAATGAGTTCCGGTAGCCACTCCTGTCCACTCCCATTCATACGGCCTGCTGGTATCTTCTCCTAATTTATGCTCTCCGTCATAAAACTCTACTTTAGCTATTGAACCATCAGCATCATTCGCTTCAGCTATTAGGTGTATTGATGCATTTTTACTATACACACCTCCTTTATCTGGCGTAACCAAAGCCACCTGAGGTGGAGTATTACCGCCATTTCCGTCAATGAAGATTGGTGAAGAAATTGCCTCATCACCGTCCTCCTGCGTAATTTTAACATAATAATATTCATTTTCAGAAGTAGTAATATCCTTTGCTAAATCTACTGTAAAAGCATTATTATTCCATTCATACATGAGCTGGCCGTTTCTATACAACTGCACGGTGCTGATTTTTTCATTTTCCTCATCAAAAGATTGTATTCTTAGTTGTTGATGAGCATCGGCTACCAACGTACTTCCCATTTCTGCTCCAGCTAATTGAAAAGAAAGTACCAGGGATCTGTCTTCTGTAGAATAAAACCTTCTTGCCTGAAGTGCACTATACAATGCGTCTCTACTGAGCTCCGGTGCCAATATTGCCATGGCCATATCGGTTTCTCCCCATGATGTGCCATGATGATCATGCGAGCCAGAAGCTCCAATTTTCCAGTTACGAGTAAGTGCTTCGTCAAAATAGCTTAGTCCTTCATCATCAAACTCATAACCGTTATTATAGTAATATTCTTCAAAGCCTGTGCCCTTATTCCAGAGTTCCATACCTACAAATTTTTCATGAGGTGTAGTATCAAAATGTTCGAACTCTACTCCGTTATCTTCTCGGCCGGGATGGTTAAAAAAAGCTACTCCGTCTTCTCCATCGAGCCAATTTTTCAGATCTGAAAAGGAGAAGGTATTGAGCACATTTGCATAGTTACTAGTGTTAAAAACGCTTACATGCCCATACAGTACACTACTGGACCATTCAAAACCCCAGAAGGCTACAAAACGACCTGTTTCAGTATAATCATCTGCCGTGTTTTTAAGTCGGTTCCATTCTGAGTTCGATAACTGGATGCCATGTTCTGAAAGCCCCATGAAATCCAGGCCTGCCACATCCCTGCCATGAGTATAAGCATCAGCCGGAGTGCCAGTACCATCAGAGTAGCTGGTATGATTATGTAAATGACCATAGTAGACATTATACCCTCCTACAGACTGAGCAAGTGAAATAGAGATGGTAAAAAGAGTGAAAGAAAAAGTGAGTAAAAATGTAAAATTTCTCATTGGTAATTGGTTTTAGATTGATTACCCGAAAATACATTCCTACTATTACCTGAACTTTAGAGGCAAATAAACTATGAATTAATATACTGCTCGCAATATTAACTTACTAATAAAAGTAAAGGCGCCTCAAACTAATGAGACGCCCTTAAACAACTTAATATGAATGAAAAAAATTATTTCAATTGGAAGTCATCTACATAGACTGCGTTATTAGTTACTCCAAAATTCTTAATATAAACCTGATTTATATTAGTAAGATCTACACCTGTATAGTTACTTATTGGAATTTCTATTACCTTATATTCTCCTTCATGTATAGTAAAGGTTGATTCACTATCAGCTCCACCAGCATCTACCAGCTGAAGGGACATGGTATTTCCATCAGTTCCAGGCATACCATATACTGATAATTCTATTGTATTGAAATTATTGAAGACACCTGCATCACTAGCGTTAGGTTGTAATTGTATAGCTCCGTAGGCATTATTGTATATAACTTTATAAGCTATATTACCTGTTTTCGGCTGTTCTGTATTAGCTGCATCTTGCAATTCGGTACCCCAACCACCCAAAAGTTGCCAGTTAGCATTAAGTGCTTCGTCAAAAATGAAGTATACCTCAGAAACATTCAATGAAGCACTAACCTCAGATATAACTTCAAAATCATAGATAGTCTGATAGGTAAGTGGGCCATTCTTAGCATCTTCTGGCACCGTAACTACTATTTGAGTAGGCGATTGACTTACAAACTCTGTGATAGTTACCGCTGAAGCTTTGAACGTGATGCTTTTTATGAGATCCAGATCTGTACCTGTTATGGTTACATCGTCTCCCAACTCAGCTAATTCAGGAGCTATACTGGTAGTTATTGGTAATATAATGCTTATTTCATCCGTACTTTTCACCTCTACCGTAGAAGGCATTATCAACACTATGGCGCCACTGGTAGAAGTTACAGGCACCTCTACTGCTAGTGAAGTTTCAGATTGGCTAATGAAGTCACTCACCACAGAATCATTAGGAAAACGAATAGCACTAACCAAATCCAGATCAGTACCAGTAATAGTAAGCTGCTCTGCATGCTTAATAGAAAGAGGGGAAAGCGCACTAATGGTAGGTAATACCACCTCCAATTCTTCTTCCATTTCTACGGCCATAGGCTCTGTACCACCAGAATAAAGAGTGATAAGCCCCGTCTGCGCCTCTGCAGGAACTTTAACTACAAGCTCCATCATACTCTGGCTTTCAAAATCAGAAACACTTACATTACTGGCAAAAACTACGGTTTCTACCCAATTCATATAATTACCTCTGAATGTAATGTTTGAGCCTGGTTTTATAACAGACGGAGAAAAGGAAGTCACTTCTACTGGTACATTAAAACTAAGCATAGTTTTAGTAGTGATCAGCCCTTCAGAAGTATGAAGCACCACATACCCTTCCACGGTTTCTTCAGGTATAACCAATTCTATAATTTCATTAGATTGGCTTACAAAATCAGCTTTAGGGATCAGTATATCATCAGCAAGTTCTACAGTATCTACTCTATCCAGGTGATTACCTATAAACTGAATCTGCTCTCCGTGTTGCACTCCTGATGGCCCAAAGCTGAGTAGCTCTATGCCATTGTCAACATTATCATCATCATCGTCACATGACGGTAATAGCACCACCAATAGCAAACATGATAATATGAGACCTATTTTTATATTAAATACTTTTTTCATGTCCATTTGTATTAATGATTTATTACTCTTCATTAGGCACAACCCTTACATTATCCAAAGCAAAATTCAGGTAAGAAGGTACTGGACCTGTGAAATAAAATGCAGCTTGGTATCCCGCTTCATTATAAGTAAGAAAACTGTTATTAGCCAAAAACTCATTGAAGGGTATACTAATGGTTTGCCACTTTCCTGTCACATTAAAATTAGGAGCCCATGTGTAAAAGTTATTCTGTCTGGCTGTGTTAAAATCATCAGCATTACCTAAAAACATTCTTAACTGAGCACCAGCCATATCAGAAACAGGATATACTTCAAATTTAACACTATAGCTGTCAGGAGAATTAAAGGCATCTCTAGGTATATTAGAAGTGGCTTCCTTGATAGTTCCTCCATCTCCAGTGTATAGCTCTATCCAGCCCCAAGCACCAATTGACTCATCTAACCGAACAAAATTTCCGTTAATATTCTCAATTACTGTATCTTGCTCGGCAATCCAACCTTGTGTACCCCACCAACCACTAAAATCTGTTTCTTCAGAGCCCATGATAATATTTCTATCATCTCTAAACCAAAAACCTGACTCTCCTACACCAAAATTAGACTCTATGGTAACAGGCCCTTTTTCGGCACCTTCAGGCACTATCACATCTATAATAGTGTTTTCTTCATTAATATTAATCACTTCAGCAGTTACTCCTCCAGAGAAAGTAACTTCAAGAGGTCCATAAAAATATTGGCCTCTTATTCTTGCTGTATCCCCTGCACTTACATATTCACTCATCATATTTCTTAAGAAAGGCTCACTTATTTCAACAGTGAAGTCATACATTAAGGAATCTCCGTTATCAAATACCAGCTTTAGCTGATCATTAATTACTTCAGGTAACTCTGAAGGGATAGTAGTAAGTATAGAGGTATTAGTAACTAATGTTGGCAGCAATCCTGCTTTTTTATCATTGAACCAAACCTCTACCGTTGCTCCAAGATTTTCACCCATAATAGCTACCATATTGCTTTGGTAACTCGCCACCAAAAGTGAGTCTGAAGAAGCAGGATCCGTCATACGAACGTACCTTATTCTTGGCTGGCCACCATTAGGTCCTTCATCATCATCAGAACAGCCTATGTATAAAGTAGAAATACAGAGAGCCATAAAGATGTAGAGCGCCTTGATATATATAGTTTTCATAATCTTTATCTAATATTATTCATTAAAATCATAAGGTACAGGATCTTGCAACAAGTTAGGAGCTATGCTGATTTCTGCTGCAGGCAGTGGAATTCTGAAGTTCCCTGATGTAGCATTAAAAGTCCTTTCCGTACTCCATGAGGTCTTATAGATAGTCCATTCGGTAGGGTTATCAACCTCATTAGGCTCCACAAAGTATAGGCCTCTATCTTGCGAATTAATGATGTCATACGCAGCAGCAGGATTATAATAATGTAGCCTCACCAAGTCATACCAAGTGACTCCCTCCATAGCAAATTCCTTCACTCTTTCTTCGAAAATGTCCTCATATGTAATTGAAGTAACCACTTCTCTGGTGGCACGTTCATGAATTGTATTGAAGTATTGTAGAGCAGTAGCATCTGAAGTAGATTCATTATTACCTAATACTGCCTCAGCATAGATTAAATAGATCTCGGCCAAACGCAACATATAAGTATCATGACCATAGTATTGTGAAGCTCCATCTTCTGGATCTAAGCGACCTACTACGTATTTTTTTACAGATGCATAATTAACAGCGTCTGCACCATCTCCACCACTAAACGGAACCTGATATCCTTGAGCTACCTCTTCTCCATCCTGATAAGCCAATTCATCATAGGTCATTCCCGGAAGCATAAATGTTGCTTTTAGTCGTACATCTTCTGTATGTCCTTTCAATGCCTCACCGCCGTCAATAGGGTTGAATCCGTCATAAAGGCTAAGCATCCAGTAAGTGGCTCCTTTATCTCCACCCCAACCGTCTCCGTTACCTAACTCTGCGGTAGGTGTCAAATAAGCAGGAGTACTATTTTGAGTTCCCCAAGAATTAACATCTACAAAAACCCATTGCAAAGAGAATAAAGATTCAGGGTTATTATCATAAGGTGTACGGAACAAATCAGCATAATCTGTTAAAAGACTGGCACCACTCATATTGATAACTCTTTCTGCAAAATACTTAGCACTATCAAGAAATACCTGATCACGGGTCACGGTTCTTTCATCTTGTAAGCCGTAGTTTTCAGGAACTCCAGCACGGGTCAGGTACGTTCTGGCCAGCATACCTTCTGCTGCCCATTTGGTAACTCTACCTTCTAATCTTGGAGTTTCAGGCAAATCTTTAGCAGCCGCTCTAAACTCATGTGTTATGAATCTCCAAACGCTACTTACAGTATTGCGCCTTACATTATAAGGATTATCAAGAATCTCAATATTATCAACAATTATAGGAACAGCTTCCCAGTTCATTACCAGGTATCTGTAGGCCAAAGCCCTCATAAAACGAGCTTCTGCTATACAATGTGCTTTCATTTCTTCGGACACATCCTCAGAAGCAAATTGATTGATATTATAAATAGTGACGTTAGCTTGAGCCACTACATTATAAAAAGCCCTCCAGGCTGCCACATTATCAGCAGTATTAGCAGTGGTATTAAACTCCACATTCTCCCTATCATTATAGGCACTATAGGCCGAACCGCCTCTAAAATCTCCTAAATTATAAGATGCTTTGTCATTATAATCGAACCAACCTAAGTTGTATAAAGGAGCCGTTGCAGCCAGAAGCTGATTATCATTCTGATAAAAATTTTCATCTACCACTGATGATTCTGGGGGCAATTCCAGGAAGTCATCAGAACAGCTCATAATACCAAAAGATAGTATTGCTGCCCAAAGAATATATATGGTTTTCTTAGTTTTCATTTTTTGATCTTTTACAATTAAAAATCAATACCTACACTGAGCGAATAGATAGGCGTAAGTGGGTAGCGACCATTATCCAGACCTATGGCCTGATTACTTGGATCTACATTTGCACCTACATAAGAACCTACCTCAGGGTCATAGCCTGAGTAATTAGTAAATGTGGCCACATTTTGAGCACTTAAAGTCACTCTTGCTCCACGTACTACCTTTTGCTTACCTATTATAGAATGAGGCACATTATAGCTTAGACTTATATTTTTAATTCTTATATAAGAGCCATCTTCCACATTGCGAGATGTATGTCTGGTAAAGTTATTATTAACTCCATTAGGATTAATTCTGGCAATATCAGTTCCTACATTTTCTAATACAGGATTACCATCTGCATCAGTACCAATCTTAGCATAATCCATAGCGTCTACCAGTAAGTTTCTGCTAAGGTTGATGTTATTAGGATTAGTGTTAGTTCTATTTACATAGTTATAAATATCATTACCTTGAACACCCGTTACCATAATACTTAGGTCAAAACCTTTATATGAGAAGGTGTTTGTCATACCAGCAAAGAATTTAGGCCAAGGATTACCAATATACGTTTGGTCATAAGTATCAATTATACCATCTGGCGTTCCATCTGGTCCACTTATGTCTCTATACTTATAATCTCCAACCCATATTCCTGAAGGGTCTATTGCATAATTGTTTCCATCATTATCTACAGGAATGGCACTCGCTTCTATTTCCTCTACAGACTGAAATACACCATCTACTACATATCCGTAAAATAACCATGGCGTTTCTCCTACTGCAGCTCGTTGAGTCCACTCATCCATCCACCATGAGGTTCTGGAATAAAAACCAGTTGGCGTGCTTAAAGAAGTAATCTCTGTATTCACTTTAGATACGTTCAGATTAGTTTGCCAGGTAAATCCATTGTTGTCAATGTTTACTGTATTCAAGGCGATAGTCCATCCTTTGTTTTCCAACGAACCAAGGTTCACATATGGGTTAGCAATACTACCGGTTCCATTTACTCCTAAATATGAAGGATTGGCTGCAGGTGTAAGTAGGTTATCTGTTTTCTTAATGTAATAATCAAACTCTACTTGTAACCTGTTTTCAAAGAAAGACACATCTAAACCAAAGTTATTAGTTCTGGTTTCCTCCCAATGCAGGTCAGAATTAGGGTATCGTCCTAACGCAAAGCCTGTACCCCAAGGTGTATTAACCGTATTTAAAGTACCATAGATGTAACCTCCGCCTCCTTGATTACCAGTAAGACCATTTTCAAACCTTACTCTCAAGTCATTGATCACTGGCACCTGAAAAAAGTCCTCTTCAGAAACTCTCCAGGCCACAGAGAATGAAGGGAAGTAACCCCATTTATTGTCCTCTCCGAAGTTAGAAGAACCATCAGCTCTGAAGGCTGCCATTAATAAGTATCTATCATCATAGTTATAATTGGCTCTAGCCAGATAAGACTCCATAGCCCAGTTCCCTTTACCTCCACTATTAGATGCTGTAGCATCATTACCAAGGTTAAGGTCTATTATATTCTCTACAATAAAGTCTGACTTACCACCAGTTAGGTTTTTCCAATTTGATTTTTGAGCTTCATGGCTGGCCATCACATTAATATTATGCTTGCCAATAGTTTTAACATATTGTAACATCTGATTCCAGTTCCAATAAGTACTGTTGCTAGAGAACTCACTCAAAGTAGCATAATCTCTTCTTTGTCTACCAAATGTATAAGAGGGTTGGAAATAAGTAGCTTCTCCAGACTCCCAATTACTATTGAGACTACTTTTTAAAGTAAGGCCTTCCATTAAAGTAAAGGTTATATTAATACCTCCTAGGAGCTGCCTTTTAAGCTTATCATTGGTAGTAATATTGGCCAGACCAATAGGGTTTGGTGGCACAAACTGCTCTGCAGGGTTATTATCTATATTACCACCACCGTAGCTACCATCAAAGTTCTTTACAGGTATATTAGGAGATAGTTGTAAGGCTGTAGAAATTACATTTTCCTGACTAGTAGTAAGCTTTTCATCGGTTTGGTTATAACTCAGGTTAACACCAATAGAAAGCCAATCATTCGCTTCGTTATCCAGGTTTAATCGAGAAGAATATCTTTCAAAACCTGATCCTATAGCGATACCTTCCTGATTCATATATTCACCAGAGAAGTAATACTTAGTTTTATCACTACCTCCACTAAGGCTGATCTGATGCTTATTCATAGCTGCCTTATCAAATAAAGCGCCTTGCCAGTCAGTACCTTCTCCTAAAATAGAAGGATCTAAGTATTCTACCGGAATGTTGCCCCCTTCTATTTCATGATATTCGTTTACCATTTGAGCATATTGCCTCAGATTCATCACATCTAAATTTTGAGGCTCTGTCTGTAAACTAAATTGGTACCCATAAGTAATGCGAATATCTCCGGCTTTACCTCTTTTAGTAGTAATTACCACCACACCATTGGTAGCTCTGGAACCATAAAGAGCAGTAGCTGATGGTCCCTGAAGGATTTCCATTGAAGCAATATCTGCAGGGTTTAAACCTGATAGTGGGTTAGAAGAACTTTGCGGGCCTGATGCCTGCTCAGCTTCTATCTGCACTCCATCTATTACATATAAAGGTTGAGTGTTTCCATTAATAGAGCTAACACCTCTAATATTAATAGACATACCACCACCTGGCTGTCCAGAGTTTTGAGTTACATAAACACCAGCCGCACGTCCTTGTATGGCCTGCTCTATGGTAGTGTTTACCGTTTTTTGAATTTGCTCTGCACCTACAGTAGTGTGAGCACTGGTAAGATCCTTTTTTCTAATGGATCCATAACCCGTGATCACCACCTCTTCCAGCTCAGTAATATCGTCTGAAAGGGTTACATTAACCACAGAACGGTTGCCTACAGGAACTTCAGTGGTAGCGTATCCAATAAAAGAAAAGACCAAAACAGCATTTTCGGGTACTTCCAAGCTGTAATCTCCTTGAAAGTCAGTAGTAGTTCCTTTTGTAGTTCCTCTAATGATTACATTAACACCGGGTAAAGACTCTCCGTCTGACTGGGAAGTAACTTTACCTGTGATAGTTTTCTCCTGCGCCCAGGATACTCCTATGACACTAAAGCATAGTAGTAGTAGTAAGAGTTTTTTCATATTAAGGTAGGTTTACATTAAATATAAATCCGCAACCAATGCCTATTACAATCGTTTGAAATCTATTTGAAAATAAATCCAAACGATTGCATAGAGTATTAAAGTAATGCGAATGTTTTGCGATTTTCATGTACCCAATTTAGAATATATAAATAAACATTACCATACGTTGAAATAAATGCCCTTGTATTATGTGACATCCACCTCAGTCATGCTGTAAAATCGCGCAATTAGCTGAATTTGAATGGATTTATGCAAAATATACCATGGTAATTTTACCATTGAAGATGACAGAAAGGGACCTTAATTCTTAAAAACTTAATATAACTTTACGTTGATTATTTTTAACTATTTAACCTTAACAGTAATAAAAAATTCTACAAATACAACTATTAATTTCTGAAATTTAAATGCACATTTGAATGACCAAAATCGAAAAATTGATTTATTGCGTTAAAAACAAAAGTTGCTATAGTTATGCTTCATGATTCTGATGTATTTATGAACAAGGTGGAATTAATTATGGAATCTCCTACCGAAAGAAATAAATACAAAGGCCTTGACACTATTAATGAGAGACTGGATTTCTTAAGAAACCATTTTATCATGAACGAAATGGCCGTACGTTTATTGGAACGAAAATATTTGCTTTCTGAAGAAAGCCGAGACGATTTATTATCTACCATTGATGACATCATCAAAAAGTGGGATTCTTAAAGAATCCCACTTTTACTTTATACCCTTTTCACTTTCTCTTTTCTCTTTGCCACTTGCCCTGCTACAATTCCCAGATTAAGTCTTATCTGACCATTTGTCATTTTTAGCCAACCAATTATCTGCCGTGCAGTTTTACAAGTAGAACCTATTAATTTTATGAGAACTATAATTACGTGTATTGCAGTATTTTTTTGCCTTACTGCTTTTGCTCAACCAGCACCTCCATCGTCTGGTGGCCAGCAAATAAAAGGTAAAGTAACGGGTACGTTATTAGACGCTACCACAGGAGTCCCCTTATCTTTTGCCTCCGTAGTATTAAGGAACCCTGAAACCAATAAAGATATCAACGGAACCATCTCTGAAGAAGACGGAAGCTTCAAAATGAGTAATATTCCCTTAGGAGACTATAAGCTATTGATTTCCTTTGTGGGGTATGAAACCATTACCAGAAATGTAAGCCTCACTCCTAAAAACCCTGATGCCAATCTCGGCACTGTAAAACTCACGGGCTCTTCTACAGAACTGGAAGAAGTAGTGGTAAAAGGGCAGAAAGATCTGGTAGAGAACAAAATAGACAAAATTGTTTATAATGCAGATCAAGATGTGGCCAATGCAGGAGGAGATGCCTCTCAGGTGCTACGAAGAGCCCCTTTACTTAATGTAGACTTGGAAGGGAATGTATCCATGAGGGGAAATCAAAATGTTAAAATCCTTATTAATGGTAAGCCTTCCAGCATGTTTGCCAGTAATCCGGGCGAAGCTCTCAAAGCTATACCTTCTGACAACATTAAAAGTGTAGAAGTAATAACTACTCCTTCTGCTAAATACGAAGGAGAAGGTACTGCCGGTATTATTAATATTATTACTAAAAAAGGAGAAGCAGAAGGTTTCACAGGCAATGTAGACCTTACCGTAGGCTCCCGATTCAATAGAGGATCAGGCAGTATTACAGCTGGTAAAGGACGTTTTGGCTTCAACGCTAATGTTAGTGGTTTTAAACAATGGCCTCAGGAAGGTAACTCCTATTATTATTCTGAAGACTATACCTCCCAAAGAATACAGGAAGAAGATGGAACTAATGAATCTAACAGAGGTGGATATTTTGGAAACATAGGCGCTTTTTATGATTTCAATTCTTTTCACAGTCTTTCTACTTCATTCAGAGTAAGAAAATTTGCCTTCGACTCAGATAATGATGTGTTAGGACAAATTACTGCTCCCAATCTAAATGATGAATACTTAAGAACCACGGATAGCGAAAACTCATTCGGCGGTTTTGAATGGTCTCTTGATTACCTTTTCAGGTTTCCTGGCAAAGAAGGTCATGAGCTTGCGGCTTCTTATAAGCTAGATAATAACACTCAAGATCAGGATTATAGAATCACTCAAATGGATTTATTAGCTGCCACAGAAACCTATGACACTAATGAAAAGAACATTAATGATGGAGATAATAATGAACATGCCTTCCAACTGGACTATACTAACCCTATAAGTAAGAAATTCACCCTTGAGGCCGGAGCCAAAGGTATATTAAGAAATGTGACTAGTGATTACAACTATCAAATTTATAATAATGAATCACAGCAGTTTGTTATTCAGGATAACCGAAGCGATTATTTAGATTATACTCAGGATGTGTATGCTGGTTATCTTTCTGGTAACATTAAAATAGGAAGTAAGTATGGTGTATTAGCAGGCGTTAGATATGAATACACAGACATTCAAGGTGAGTTTAGAGATGCTGATGATGACAATTTCGGTAATGATTATGACAACTTCCTTCCCAGCATTACAGTAAGCCGAAAAATAGGTAAGATGAATAGCTTGAAAGCAAGCTTTAGCAGAAGGATACAAAGACCAAGTCTGAGATATATTAACCCATACGAACAGATCTCTAACAATAATAATGTTAGCTACGGTAATCCTGAACTAAACCCAGAGCTTACTGATCAATATGAAATTGGTTATAGCGCATTTATAAAAGGAGCCTCATTAAATGCCAGCGTATTCTATAAAAGAACAACTGATGTTATAGAAAGCTACCTTACAGTAAATGAAGATAATATATATGAAACTACCTACCTGAACATTGGTGAGAATCAATCTTATGGTATCAACTTATTTACCTCTGTGAAATTCTTTGATATCTGGACAGTAAGAGGTGGATTTAACTTATACACTTATGATGCAGAAGGTGTGATAGATGGAGAAACCGTTAGTAATGATGCCGTATTATGGGATGGAAACCTTAACTCTAACATTGCTTTAGGTGATGACTGGATCATTGATATGTTTGGTTTCTATAGACCTCGTAGACAGACGCTACAAGGATATATGCCTTCCTTCTCTATTTTCAGCATGGGTATTAAAAAGAAAATCTGGGGAGACCGTGGTAGTATCGGTGTTAACGTAACGCAGCCATTTAATAAATACCAAACATTTGGTACTGAACTGGAAGGAGACACATACTATCAGACCAGTGAAAATCAGACTCCATTCAGATCATTCGGAATTAATTTCAGTTATAAATTTGGTAAACTAGACTTCAAACAAAGACAACGAAGAAGCAAAATCCAAAATAATGACCAAAAACAAGGAGGAGATGCTCAGCAGTCTCAATTCTAAAGGTTAGACATAAAAGTTTATTAAAAAGGCCGTCTTAAGCATTTTAAGACGGCCTTTTTATTTGCCTAGCATCTCTTCATATTCAATTAGATTTCAAGCTCATTACATCCTCTTCCTTACTTCTACTTAAGGGCTAACTCACATCTCCATCAGCGACCCAGGTACTGTTGAATATACATCGAATATATTAAGACCTTTAAACGTAGCACACCTTTATTCTCTACCACCAAAAGTTTATCCTTCTTCACTATATCACAAAGCAAGGCCTTATAAGTCGACAATTAACGAAAGTCCATTACTTATATCCAACAAACTTCTTCCTTTAAAATATAGGCATAAAAAAGCCCCTGAGGAGATTCTCCTCAGGGGCTATATTTTATAAGATAAACTACTTATTAATTAGTTCTTTTCTTCAGTGCCTTCGGCATCATCAGATGGAGCTTCTTCGTCTGTAGTTTTTCCTTCCATTTTATCTTTCAAAGCACTAAGAGCTTCTAAGTCACCTAAAGTAGATTTTTCAGTATCACTATTTACTTTAGATACTCCACTACCTTTAGCTTTCTTCTTAGGAGCGGCTGTAGTTGGTTTAGGCTTCTCTTCTGTTTGAGAATAAACAGCTCTGTGAGATAAAACAATTCTCTTATCATCTTTAGAGAATTCTAATACTCTGAAGTCTAAAGTTTCGCCGTTTTCAGCTTTAGAACCATCTTCTTTTTGAAGGTTTTTGCTAGCGCAGAATCCTTCAATTCCGTAAGGAAGCTCTAAAGTAGCACCTTTTTCATTTTGACCTAGTACAGTACACTTGTGAATAGATCCTGGCGTAAATACTGTTTCGAAAGTATCCCAAGGATTTTCTTCTAGGTGTTTGTGGCTAAGTGCTAATCTTCTGTTATCTACATCTAATTCAAGAACCATTACCTCAAGCTCTTCTCCTACTTTTACGAATTCAGAAGGGTGCTTGATTTTCTTAGTCCATGATAAGTCAGATACGTGAACAAGGCCGTCGATACCTTCTTCAAGCTCGATGAACAGACCGAAGTTTGTAAGGTTTCTAACCACACCTTTGTGCTTAGTACCTACAGCGTATTTAGTCAATACATCTTGCTTAGTCCAAGGATCTTCAGTTAATTGCTTGATACCAAGAGACATTTTTCTGTCTTCTCTATCTAGCGTAAGAACTACAGCTTCTAGTTCATCTCCGATGTTAATGAAGTCTTGAGGGTTTCTCAAGTGCTGAGACCAAGACATCTCAGAAACGTGAATAAGACCTTCAACACCAGGCTGGATTTCTAGGAATGCACCATAATCAGCCACGTTTACAATCTTACCAGTTACTTTAGAACCTACATCAAGAGTTTCAGGAAGTGAATCCCAAGGATGAGCAGTAAGTTGCTTCATACCAAGAGAAATTCTCTTCTTATCTTCGTCAAAGTCAAGAACTACTACCTTAACTGTTTCATCAAGGTTAAGTACTTCTTCAGGGTGATTAATTCTACCCCAAGAGATATCAGTAATGTGAAGTAGACCATCAACACCACCAAGGTCGATGAATACACCGAAGTTAGTCATGTTTTTGATAGTACCTTCAAGTACTTGTCCTTTCTCAAGGTTGTTAAGAATTTCAGCTTTTTGCTCTTCAAGATCTTTCTCGATAAGTACTTTGTGAGATACTACTACGTTATCGTTAGTGTAGTTGATTTTCACAACTTTCACTTCCATAGCTTTATCTACAAATACATCGAAATCTCTAATAGGCTTCACATCAATTTGAGAACCTGGCAAGAAAGCTTCTACTCCATATATATCAACGATCAAACCACCTTTAGTTCTGCGTTTCACAAAACCTTCGATAACTAGATCATTTTCATATGCTTTTGTAATATGATCCCATGCCTGAACGATCTTAGCTTTTCTTCTAGAAAGTACTAACTGACCGTTTGCATTTTCCTGCTCTTCGATGAACACTTCTACTTTGTCACCTACTTTAAGATCAGGAATGTCTCTAAATTCAGCAGCAGATACTAAACCATCTGATTTAAATCCGATGTTAAGGATAACATCACGGTCGTTCACTCCTACTACAGTTCCTTCTACAAGTTCTTTCTCCTCGATGGTAGTTAATGTATCTTCATACATAGCTGCCATCTCCTCTTTTTTCTTCTTAGAGTAACCTTCGCCAAATCCTTTGGTTTCGAAAGCTTCCCAATCAAAATCTTCAGGAGAAGTTTGCTCTTGCTTAGGAGCTGTTTTTTTGGGCTGTTCTGCTTTAGCTTCAGTGTTAGCCGCTTGCGCGTTTTCCTCAGCTGCAGTGTTTTTTTCTTCGTTTGCCATATTAAATAAAGTTGCTCTTTAATTACATGCTGCCCCAGAGCAATCAGGCAGCAAATTTAATTATACATTTCCTCTTTGGGCTTTTGCTCAAAAGAGGGTGTTCACACGAACGGAGCGCAAAGTTAAATAATTATTTTTAAATATGATAGTATACGAATATTTAAAGACGGCAAATTAAGGAATGCTTTCAAATGTTAGAGTGCCTAAAGCATAGTCTAAGAGTAAATTTTGGAACATTAGGGTATATCGGGCCTGGGCAGCATCATTTTGCGCTTTATTATAATCTTGATTAGCCTGAGTGTATTGTACCAAATCAGATATTCCCAATCTATTACGTTCACTTTCCAGCTCAAAAGAAACCTCTGCAGCTTCTAGTTGTGATTGTGAAACCAAATAGGCATTAAGAGCATCATTAAGGTTTTGATAAGCCAGCAGAACATCTGACTTCACTTGCAATTGAGTGTTTTTAGCATCCAATTCGGCATTTTCATAATCTATCTTTGACCTAACCACATTACTACGGGTTTGTAGACCTCTGAAAATTGGAATGTTCATACTGAAACCATAAACTGACTGCGTATTATCTTGTGTAAACTGCTGTTCAAACGTTCTATTTGCTGGGTCAGGAATAGCTTCTGAAGGATAAACGTAGTTATAGGCAGATCCATAAGAATAGAAGGCTGCAATAGATGGGTAATAATTACCTTGACTAGCTTTATAGCCTAAGTAAGAGGCTCTTTCCATTGATTCTGCGCTTCTTAAATCAGCTCTATTATCTAGAGCGACCTGGTACAATTCATCTATATTAAGGTTACTGTCCTCATTAAGCTTCCAATCTGGCTCTTGTAATACAAATGGTAATTCTGGTGCTCTTTGCAAAAGTAATGCAAGCTGAACTTTATCATTATTAAGCGTATTGGTAGACCTTAACACTGCCAGCTCTGCACTCTTCACCTGATAAGCCTGGTTATACTGATCTACTTCAGCTACGCTACCAGCTTTCACTTGTTCTTCAATCTGATGTAGCTTTTCCTGTTGGGTTTTTAAATTAGCCTTATCAATGTCTCTCAGTTCTCTATCCAGTAAACATTGAAGGTATTGAGAAGCCACTTGCTGTATTACATCTTCTCTGGTTCTTTTTACTCTATACGCCTGAAAATCTACCAGCTTATTAGCCTGTCTCATTGAATTTATCTTATTAAACCCATTGAAAACCGTTATTTCAGCATCAATAGAGCCATAAACATAGTCTACTTTACCATTTATCACTCTACCTTCCTGCTGGTTAAAAGAGTTACCGTCTGTTCTTCTTACTGAAGCATTCCCTTCTACACTTGGAGCTAAAGAGGCAATACTGGAGGCTTTCTGCACCTGATTGAAAATCATTTCATTATTCTCCTTTGCCAGGGTATTGTTATTCTTGATAGCCACATTTACCGCCTCTTTAAAGGAGAGCGTAGTAGTATCGGCCTGCTGCCCAAAAACAGGCGCTAGACTAATGGCCGAAATAATTACGATTAAATATATTCTCATATCAAGGATGTATTTTTTCTTTAGTATCAGAAACCACAGCTCCATCTACCAACCTTACCACTCTTTTTCCATAAGAAGCCGCTCTTTCTGAGTGAGTCACCTGTATAATGGTCATACCTTCTTCATTGAGCTTTTGAAAAATGCTCATAATATCATCTCCTTGTTCACTATGAAGGTTTCCGGTAGGTTCATCAGCCAGTAACAGTTTGGGTTGCCCTATGATGGCCCTTGCCACGCCTACCAATTGCTGCTGACCACCAGAAAGCTGTTCAGGGAAAAGATCTTTTTTAGCTACCATTTGAAATCTATCTAGCATTTCGGCTACCATGCTTTTTCTCTGTGCACTTTTAACCCCTTTATATAATAGAGGCGTCTCAATGTTTTCATAAACTGTAAGTTCATCTATTAAATGATAAGCCTGAAAAATAAACCCGATGTAGTGCTTGTGCATTTCAGACTTCTTACGTTCTTTCATTTTATGCACAGGTTCATCAAAAAAGTAATACTCTCCTTGAGATGGCTCATCCAGCATACCTATAATATTCATTAGGCTGGACTTACCGGCACCACTAGGCCCCATAATGGTTAGAAACTCACCTTGTTCAACTTCCAGATCTATGCCTTTTAAAATGAAGGTTCGTTGAAACCGGGAGTCTACGTACTTATCAATATCTTTCAGTTTTATCATACCAGTTTAGTCTGATTAAATAATTTAATTTCCTTTTGCCAATAAATATGCCAATAGTCATAATGACCTTCAAGAGCAGAAAAACAGGCTTTATTCAAGATAATGACTCATCAGCCTCGTCCGCTAATGAAACAAAGTGTCTGATATCGAACATCTGTTCTGCAAATTGAAACATTCAACTTTCTACTCCGTTCATATTGAAATTAAAGTGTTAATCTTGCGTTAACTCATGGATAAAAACTTCATTAATAAATTATATCAAAGTCATACGCATTGTAAAGAGTGCCCTCCTGGTTCGTTAATACATTCATTTTTCGAGCACTTACTAGGCCTACTCTTTCCTAACTTTGCCAATGAGCCGGTTCGTTCTGAAGATGAGTTAAACAATAGAATAGAAGAAGTCAAGACATTATTAAACAGGATTTTGGTTAAAAACCAAAATGGTCAAAAAAATGAACAGATTATTGCTGACTTTTTCGATTCAGTAGAAATTATATTCAATGAGCTTCAAACCGATATTGAAGCCACTTATTTGGGAGACCCCGCAGCCAAAAGCAAAGATGAAATTGTAAGGGCCTATCCAGGATTTTACGCCATAGCAGCCTATCGTATTGCACATCAGCTTTACAAACAGAACATAGAGAACATACCAAGACTAATCACAGAATACGCCCACAGCAAAACAGGCATAGACATACACCCAGGCGCTAAAATAGGGCAGTATTTCTGCATAGACCACGGCACCGGCATAGTGATAGGAGAAACAGCTGTGATAGGAGAAAACGTAAAACTTTACCAAGGAGTAACCCTTGGAGCATTAAGCGTAAGAAAAGAGGATGCTTTAATACAGCGCCACCCCACTATTGAAGATCATGTAATAATATATGCCGGAGCTACTATTTTAGGAGGCAACACCGTGGTAGGCCATCATTCTGTAATAGGTGGCAATGTGTGGCTCACCAGTAGCGTAGCACCTAACAGCAAAATATATTACAAGGCGCACATGCATAACGAACTAGACAAAACAACAGACACGATAATATACAAACCATAATGAATTTATTCGATCTTATCGGTAACACACCGCTTATTGAAATTCAAAATATATACAAAAAAGAAGGTGTAACCATACTAGGAAAGTTAGAAGGCAACAATCCTGGAGGAAGTGTAAAAGACAGAGCTGCCTATGGCATGATAAAAGGCGCTTTAGATAGAGGTGATATTAAAAAAGGAGATAAGCTTGTAGAAGCTACCAGCGGCAATACAGGAATTGCACTTGCTATGATTGCTCAGACTTTTGGTTTACAGATGACCTTAATTATGCCCGAAAACTCTACCAGAGAAAGAGTACTAGCTATGAAAGCTTATGGTGCAGAAGTAATACTTACTCCGGCTGATAAAACCATTGAATACTCAAGAGAGTTAGCAGAAAAAATGGCCAATGAAGACGGTTATTATATGCTCAATCAGTTTGCTAACCCTGATAACTATGGCATGCATTATCAAACCACTGGACCAGAAATTTGGAATGCAACCAATAAAAAGGTGACACATTTCGTTTCTGCTATGGGAACTACCGGAACCATTATGGGTGTTTCCAAGTATTTAAAGGAACAAGATAACAATATTCAAATAGTAGGCACTCAGCCCACTGAAGGGTCTAGCATACCGGGGATTAGAAGATGGTCTCCTGAGTTTTTACCAAAAATATTTGACTCTTCACGTGTGGACAGAACAATAGATGTTAGTGAAGCAAATGCTCGCGACATGGCGAAGAGATTAGCAAAAGAAGAAGGGATACTGTCTGGAATGAGTTCTGGCGGAGCCTTATCTGCTGCAATACAACTCGCCGAAGAAATAAAAGAAGGAGTAATTGTTTTTATCGTTTGTGATAGAGGAGACAGATACCTCAGCTCTGATCTATTTGACTAAAAAAACATTAATTTGAAGAAACGTAAACCTGTATACCTCTTAGTAATGATTACGATCATTGCTCTGTCATTAACATTTATAGGCATGAACCGCAGGGATCTTTCGCCTAAACCTATGGGAGAACCCAAAAAGGTGAAAGAATCCCCTCCAGAACTAACCGCTTACGAACAAGATTTCTATGACGAATTTGCTAAATACGTTGAAGAAAAATTTGCCAGCACTAACACTCCTGGAGCTGCCGTAGTTATTGTTAAAGATGGCTTTCCGGTCTACAAGTCTTCATTTGGATTTAAATCTACCAACAACACTGATTCCATAGGAGAAAACACGCTTTTCAGGTTAGCATCTGTATCTAAAGGTTTCAGTTCTATTTTGGCAGGCCTTGAAGCAAAAGATAGTCTTATTCATTGGAGCGATCACATCTCTAAGTATTTATCAGGCACTTTACCTGCTTACTGCGACAGCATCACTATAAAGAATTTACTTTCGCATACTTCTGGGTTTCAGTATCAGGCATTTTCTACGCTAATAGAAGAAGAACTACCTAGAGATACTCTAATTAAAAAACTGCTTACCTTACAGCTGAGCAGAAAGCCTGGTGCCATTCATAGCTATCAGAATATTGCCTATTCTATAATAGAGCCTATTCTGGAAAAAGTAACAGGAGATTCCTTTCATGACTTAATCTACAAGCGAATCTTCCTTCCCCTACACATGAATACAGCAAGTATTAGTTATGATTCAATGATTAATTATGCCGATAGAGCAGAGCCTCATGGTTATAGAAATAAAAGCTACGTACCCACTTCATTACACAAAAGCTATTACAATACTGCAGCAGCAGGAGGCATCAATGCCAGTATTAATGACATGACTCAGTGGCTCGCAGCCGTAACAGGCAATAGAGAAGAAGTTATTCCTCATGAAGTTTTGAATGCCGTGTTTGAGCCCGTGATTCAGATCAGAGTAAAAAACCCCTATTTCAGCCAATTATACACTCCACGAGAAGGTTACTATGGCATGGGTTGGAGAATTATGGAATACCCCAAAGACACACTTATCTACCACAATGGATATGCTAATGGATTCAAAAGCGGCATTGCCTTTGACAGAGACAAAAACATAGGCATTTGTGTATTGACTAATGCGCCTACTAAATTCTCAAACCTGGTATTAAGTGAATTTTTCAGCAGATATTACGAGCAGTTTAATCACCAAGAAGTTCCTAATATCTGATTACCTGAATAATGAGACAAACTGAAAGCCTTCGCCATCAAAAAGGCCTTTATCACTAAGCTTTAAAGCTGGTATTACCAATAAGGCCATAAAAGATAATGTCATGAATGGTGACTTCAAAGGAGACCCTAATACTTTAGCAAAGGCATCTATCTCTTCATACTTTTTGCCGACCGTATAACCATCGTCTATAGACATAAGGCCTGCTACAGGAAGTGGCAACACTTTCTGCTCTCCCTTGCCTACAGCCGCCACACCGCCATTATTTTTCACCAATAAATTTACAGCCTGAGCTATGCTCTCATCATCAACACCCACAGCCAATACATTATGACTATCATGCCCCACTGAAGATGCAATAGCTCCCTCCTTTAAACCAAAATTAGAAATATATGCTATTGAAGGATGAGAATCAGCATATCTATTAACTACGGCAAATTTAAGCACATCTTCCTCTATGCTTGTCTGCTTATCATTAAGGATGCTCACATCCATCCATTTTTCAGTTGTCACCAGTTGACCATCAAGCGCCTCAATAACCCTGACTTCAGCACCTTTCATGTCTACCTGAAAATCAGCCGCTTTCTTTTCTTTCAGGTTAAAGAAATTAGGCGTATCCGCTTTTTCCGAATCAAAAAGCGCCTTACCTGCCTCAGCCACTTTCACGCCATCTATCCAGGTTTCTTTTATCAATAAAGGCTCTACACTATCCGCAATTAAAAAGTCAGCCTTATCTCCTACCTGCAGCAGCCCCATATCCAAGTCATAATGCTTCACAGGATTAACTGAGGCTACGGTAAGTACATCCAATAAATCATAACCGTAAGCTAAGGCTCGGTTCACCAGCTGATTTATATGGCCTTGGATTAAATTATCAGGGTGTTTGTCATCAGAACAGAACATCAACTCTGCATGATAATCTTTCATTAAAGGAATTAACGCCTCAAAGTTCTTGGCAGCACTACCTTCTCTGATCAAAATTTTCATACCATGCTTTAGTTTATCCAAAGCTTCTTCCATGGTAAAACATTCATGATCTGTAGAGATACCCGCGCTTATATATTTTTCAGCTAGCTCACCTTTAAGCCCGGGTGCATGTCCATCCACAGGCTTTCCTAGTTTTTTGGCAATCGCTATTTTATCCATCACTAATGGATCATGATGTAAAACTCCTGGCCAATTCATCATTTCAGCCAAGTATTTCACCTCATCTTTTTTTAATAGATACTCAATACCAGCGGCATCTATTTCAGCGCCTGCGGTCTCAAATGGAGTGGCAGGTACACAAGAGGGGGCACCAAAATTAAACTTCAAAGGCACTTTCTTACCATTTTCAATCATAAACTCCACGCCATCAACACCCAAAACATTGGCTATCTCATGAGGATCTGATACGGTAGAAATAGTACCATGTACTGTTGCCAGTTTAGCAAACTCGGAAGGAACTAGCATGGAGCTCTCTATGTGGATATGAGCATCTACCATGCCGGGAAGGATATATTGAGAAGAAGACACCGCTTCTTCCTTAATCTTTGTGATTATACCATCTTCTATAGTAATAATGCCGTCAAAAATTCTTCTATTGACCACATCAACTATCTTTCCCTCGATATTGCTCATACTTACTCTATTTTAGTTTCCACTAAAATATAGACCTAATGGCTAAGTTACCAAGGGAATAAAATAAAAATCACACCTAAATAGTGTGATTTGGATTTTTTACTTCAATCAAGCTCTATACCTCTCAAAAAAAAGGCAGCAAGCCTTAAATTCTTTCTTCCTGAATAGAATTTACTTCTTTCTTTTCTACATCCTTTTTTGAATAGGTAGGGCAAGTGTATTGACTACAAGATGACAATCCAAACACTACCAACAGGAATAAAACCAATCTAAATTTCATAATAAACTTCATTTAATGAACGCACTACACGAATCAAAAGTATTAAACTAAAATGTAATATTCAAAATATTGACGAATTAACCTAGAAAAATTAAAACATTAGTCATAACACCATTAGGTTACAACCTCGAATGTCAGAATTATCAAATCGGCCAATCACTTCAAACCCTTCTCCTTCTACTCTCCTTCCAATGTCTTGAGTCTCAATAAAAGCACAACTATAAATATTAGCCATGTCAACAATATTAATGCCGCCTGTATTTTTAACAGTATTATAATCAAAAGGATCATTAAAATCCCTAAGCATAACCTTCATCCAAGGTGGTGTGTTAAACATTCCATCTCCTTTAGAATAAGCTTGCGACATCAGCTCAGTCATACCATATTCGGAATGAATTTTACTGATATTGAATTTTTGCTTATATATAGAATGCAACTCTTCCCGCACCATTTCCTTCTTTCTACCTTTCATCCCGCCAGTCTCCATAACAGTAACCCCTGATAAGTCAGGATTTACCTGTTCGGCAAGGTCAAGCAAAGCAAAGGAAACTCCCAATAACACTATTTTCCTCCCATCCTGGATGTTTTTCAACTGTAAAAGCAATGCTTCAAAGTCATTGAGAAAAAATCCACTTTTATCAGATCCGGACTCTTTTATAAAATACTCAGCCATAAGCACTAAAGAAGATCCTTCTCTCTCCAAATATGAAGGCAGCAAAGCTAAAAAATGAAAATCAGAAAGTGGCCCATAAAACCATTCAAATATTTTTTCTGTATTTCGTAAATACAAATCTACGTCATAGACATAGTGCTTACTATTTATCTGACCCGTGGTGCCACTACTTTGGAAAACAACATTTTCTTTCCAGGCTCCCGTTACCACCTTTTGCGTTTTAAACATAGAGATAGGCAAAAAAGGCACCTTTTCTAAAGAAGAAACTTCATCCGCACGTACTCCTAAAGTTTGCACATAATTTCTATATACCTCATTATGTTCTGCCTGGTAACGAAAAACTTTGAGCGCCAGAGCTTCAAAATTTTCTTCCGTCACATTAAATATTTCCTCTGAAAAACTTTTAAATGGATTCAATCGTTAGTTATTTTTAGTACCATTGTGTTACAAAGCTACAACATGAGGATAAACACTTTACTTCTTTTTCTTTTTATTGGCGCTATTAGCATCAGTTGTTTCAACTCGCCTAACTATCCAGATACTCCCAGTATTGAATTTCAGGATGTTGAATTTAAAAGAATAGGAGGATTTACTGACCCTGATACATTAGCCATAACTATAAGTTTTGAAGATGGTAATGGAGATATGGGGCTAGACGGTGATGAATCTTCTACTCCATTTAACAACAAAAATTATTTCAGCAATAAAACAGGACAGTTTTTTGATTTCGACCGAGAGGGTGCAGAAGACTTACTCACCTACGCAGACAGAGCGAGCATTGATAGTCTTCCTCCATATTCCGGTGAAGACATTTGTTTTCATTGGGACACAAACCCTGAAATCTATTACAACGATGGAACACAGTTAGAAGACACCGTATATTTTCAATTCAACAGAAGGTACTATAATATTTTTATAGAATTTATGGTAAATGACACCGGAGAGTTTAGAGTTTTTGATTGGCAACGAGAAGTTGACTGCAGCTCTACTTTTGATGGCCGATTTCCCATTTTGACTGATGATATTAATAGTGAAAGTGCTTTAGAAGGATCAATCAGATATAGCATGACCTCAATTGGTTTTGAGCAAACATTTGAAGACTACCCTCTTAAACTAAGAGTTTACATTCTTGATAGAGCAGGAAATCAAAGTAACACGATTGAAACTCCTGAATTCACATTACAATCTATCCTTAATTAATTAAAAAAGGCACTCCAATTATCGAAGTGCCTTCTCTATATTTATTAATCTTGTAAATCTGTCTTAGTACAGATCTGGATATTTCTGAGGGTTTACCTCGGCCATTATCTCATAGGCTCTATCAAAAATATCTTCTGTATTTGGCTTAGAAAAATAATCTCCATCAGAAGCATAAGCCGGTCTATGCTCTTTAGAGGTAATAGTTACTGGCTTCGAATCAAGATAAGCATATCCATTTTGCTCTTCCAAAACCTTTTGCATCATAAATGCGCTGGCTCCACCTGGTACATCTTCATCTGCAAATATTACCCTATTAGTCTTCCTCAAAGATTCTACTATAGTGTGATTAACATCAAAAGGCAAGAGTGTCTGCACATCTATCACCTCACAAGATATATCATATTCTTTTAATTGCTCTGCGGCTTCCATCACTATTCTGCACATAGAGCCATAAGTAACTATGGTAATATCTTCACCTTCTCTAATAGTTTCCGGTTGACCAAGAGGCACCGTAAACTCACCAATATTTTCAGGAATTCTTTCCTTTAATCGATACCCGTTGAGGCATTCAATAATAATGGCAGTATCATCTGACTGTAATAACGTATTATAGAAGCCAGCTGCCTGAGTCATGTTTCTAGGAACCAAAACATACATACCTCTTAAGCTATGCAAGATCATACCCATAGGTGAACCTGCATGCCATACGCCTTCCAGCCTGTGTCCTCTGGTACGAACAATCAAAGGAGCTTTTTGACCACCCCTGGTTCTATATTGCAAAGTAGCTAAATCATCAGAAAGCGTTTGAATCGCATATAGAAGATAATCCAAGTACTGTATTTCAGCTATTGGTCTCAAACCTCTAAGAGCAGCACCAATACCCTGACCTATTATTGTAGTCTCTCTAATACCAGTATCTCCTACTCTCAGCTCTCCATACTTTTCCTGCAAACCAGCAAAAGCCTGGTTCACATCTCCTATCTTACCTACATCTTCACCGAAAGCAAGCACCTTAGGATCTCTTGCTAAAGCATGATCAAAGCATGACTGAAGTACCTCTCTCCCATCTACTAATGCGCTATCATCAGTATATTCTGGCTTTATTTCCTTTACATTTAAGGCTGCCAGTGCTGACTGACTATGCAAATGAGAGCTATAATTATCAAAATTATCTTTAGCCACTCTTTTCACCCACTCCTGAAGCTTTTTCCTTGCAGGAATATTTTCCTTCCTAATTACACGAAGCGCTTTTTTTACAGCCTTGACACTATCTAACCTGATAGGATTTAGAGCATTCTTCAGATTATTCCTAAGACCTTGTAGCACATCTTTATAAGCACTTTCATGCACTGCCTGAGACAGGAGCTCTAATGCTTCTTTTTCATCTTGCTTGATGGATGCGTTAAACGCCTTCCATGCCGCATTCTTGGCATTTTTAGCAAACTGCTTGGCCTCCTTCTCTATTTCATCTAACTCTTCTGCCGTAGCCAGATCTGTAGTAATCATCCACTCACGCATCTTAACTATACAGTCATGCTCACGTT
The DNA here is from genome assembly GCF_021389955.1 of Fulvivirga maritima. Taxonomy (NCBI): domain Bacteria; kingdom Pseudomonadati; phylum Bacteroidota; class Cytophagia; order Cytophagales; family Fulvivirgaceae; genus Fulvivirga; species Fulvivirga maritima. Next base: position 3,411,779 of record NZ_CP089980.1, on the reverse strand, counting down.
CCCACTCCAGTCTTTCTTTAGACTTATACCTTTCGTGAGAACCAGATGTGGAGTGTCCCTGAGGTTGAGTTACTTCCTTCACATGTACTAGTGTGGGCACATGTTCTTCTCTGGATAGTTTAGCTGCTTTTTTAAAAGTGTCTATTAAATCTTCGTAGTCCCAGCCTTTAGTAATGAATATTTCATATCCATTGGTCCCCTCTTCTCTTTGGAAACCTTTAAGAGCCTCCGAGATACTACTTTTAGTAGTATGATATTCTTGCGGCACGGAGATACCGTATTCATCATCCCAAACTGCTACCAGCATAGGAATTTGTAAAACTCCAGCGGCATTTATCGATTCATAAAATATACCTTCAGAAGTAGAAGCATTACCTATTGTACCAAAGGCCACCTCATTCCCACTTACTGATAAATCCTTAAACTGATGGAGTTGATTATTTTCCCTAAACAGTTTAGACGCATAAGCTAGGCCGACCAACCTGGGCATTTGTGCTGCCGTGGGTGAAATATCCGCACTACTATTCTTCAGCTTACTTAGTGCCTTCAGTTCGCCATTGTCATCTAACATGCGGGTGGCAAAATGCCCGTTCATAAGTCTCCCTGCCGAGGCTGGATCAGCCTCAACATCAGTATGTGCATATAGTTGAGCAAAATATTGTTCTAGAGTAAGCTCACCTATAGCCAACATAAAAGTCTGGTCACGGTAATATCCGGAACGAAAGTCACCTTTTTCGAAAGCCTTTGCCATGGCTATCTGAGCGATTTCTTTCCCATCACCAAAAATACCAAACTTAGCTTTCCCCATAAAAACCTCTTTTCTTCCCAGTAAGCTGGCTTCTCTGCTCTCGCAGGCCAAACGATAATCTGAAAGAATCTCAGTTTTCTCTTTAGTACTTTCTTTTATGATATTAGTTGTGCTCAAATCACTTAATTTTAAGGTTTTGCGTATCTACACATTTATTCGAGAGGATAACAAAAATAACGAAAAAACAGAAGCTTTCAAATTAGCAATTTCGAAACGAAATTCCTTAAACAGTTAACATCCTTTAATAAAACAGTAATTAATTAAGAATAAATCATTTTTATGAAATATTATTTTGAAAGATGTGATTTAAATGAAATATTATTTTAGTGTTGATTTTTATCATATAATTGGTGCATAAATAATAATTAAAGAGCCCAATTATGTAAGCTTAATTAATATATTTGTACCCCTTATTAAACTGTTTATTGAAATGATAATAGGTGTTCCAAAAGAGATTAAAAACAACGAAAACCGCGTAGCGCTTACGCCGGCTGGCGCCCAAGAATTATTAAAAGCAGGGCACACTGTATATGTACAGTCTACTGCTGGTTTAGGTAGTGGTTTTGAAGATGCTGAATACGAAACAGCTGGTGCTTCAATTTTACCTACTATTGAAGAGGTGTATGAGATCGCAGAGATGATCATGAAGGTAAAAGAGCCTATTGAGCCTGAATATAAATTGATTAAAGAGAATCAATTGGTTTTCACCTATTTCCATTTTGCATCATATGAGCCTTTAACCAAGGCTATGATTGAAAGCAAGGCCATTTGTCTGGCTTATGAAACAGTAGAAAAACCAGACAGAAGTTTACCTTTATTGGTACCTATGTCTGAAGTTGCGGGTAGAATGGCTATCCAAGAAGGTGCTAAATACCTGGAAAAACCACTTAAAGGACGTGGAATTCTTTTAGGCGGCGTACCTGGAGTAAGACCTGCCAAAGTATTAGTACTTGGTGGCGGTGTAGTAGGAACTAATGCTGCTAAAATAGCTGCTGGTATGGGTGCCGATGTTACCATTATGGACATCAACTTACCAAGATTAAGATACCTGGATGATGTGATGCCGGCTAATGTGAATACATTCATGTCTAATGAGTATAACATCAGAGAATTAATTGGCACACATGACTTAATAGTAGGCGCAGTACTTATACCAGGAGCCAAAGCTCCTCACCTGATCACTAAAGACATGCTTAAAGACATGAGACCAGGTACGGTATTGGTAGACGTAGCTGTGGACCAAGGTGGATGTATAGAAACTTGTAAACCTACTACTCACCAAGATCCTACTTATGTGATAGATGATGTACTACATTACTGTGTAGCCAATATGCCTGGAGCTGTACCTTATACTTCTACCTTGGCACTAACTAACGCCACTTTACCTTATGCACTTCAGCTAGCCAATAAAGGATGGCAAAAAGCTTGCAAAGAGAATGAAGAGCTTAAGTTAGGATTGAACATTATCAATGGAGAAATCGTGTACAAAGCGGTAGGAGAAGCTTTTAATCTTGAATATACAAGCGTAGAAAACTTCCTTAACTAAACAACAATACCCTTTCCAAAACAGGCTGTTTCTTAATTGAGGCAGCCTGTTTTATTTTAATAGATTTACTGGTTAACTGCAATAAGGCACATCATCAACAAATTCCATTTTATTAGTTTCAGGATTTAGCTTGCAGCAAAAGTGATTAATTCCATTAGTTACTACCAGATACTCTACATCTAATTTTTTACTATAAACCGCCACCTGATCAAAGCCGGCCTGAGTGATTTTAACATCAAATGACTTACACTCTACTATCAAATAGGGTTTAGCATTGTTGTCATGAACCAGAATATCTGAGCGCTTCTGTCTTTGATTATATTTCAATCCAGACTCTACTCTAATTAACGCCTTAGAATACCCCCTTTTCGTTCACTAAAAAATGAACAAAATGTTGGCGCACCCATTCTTCAGGAGTTAAAGCGACATATTTTTTCCTTACGATATCAAAAATTTCAACTTTCCCCTCGTTTTTTCTGATATTAAAATCAATTTTGGGGAGATTTAAATCAACCATCGGTCAAAATTAGTTAAATCAATTTTTACATTGAATGAAAAAGCATGAATAGAGTGAAAAATCTGATTTAACTTAGAGAGAACTATGAACCTTATTCCCGAAGCCTTCCAACCCTATTTTGTAATAGCCGTAATATTATTACTTTTCATAAGCATTTACCTGGAATTGGTAAAGCCTTCGGTTAGTTTTCTATTTGCCATTATCATTTTCATCATATTTGGCATTATCACCCCTTCACAGGTTCTAGATGGTTTCTCTAACCAATCCATAGCAAGTGTAGTGCTCCTCATACTTATCACCGCTGGCGTTCGGAGTAATTTTAATGTCGAAATATTTTTAAACAAGGTTTTTGGACGAGCAAAGACCTACAGAGGCTTTCTTTTCTCTATGATGAGTAAAGTTGCTGTACTTTCTTCATTCGTAAATAATACACCTGTAGTAGTTTTACTTACGCCTTATGTTTTTAACTGGGGTAAACAACGAGGCATATCTCCCTCAAAGCTTTTGATTCCACTATCATACTCTACCATAATTGGTGGTATGATCACCGTAATAGGCACATCCACTACTTTAGTACTAAATGGTTTCTTAGTAGAGCACGGGGTAGAAGGTTTAAACACCAATTCATTATTTATTATCGGTTCCATTGTAGCCGTATGCTGCATTGCTTTTTTGGCACTATTTAGCAAGAAGCTACTCCCTAACCATAAAGACTTTATTGAGAAATTCGAATCTAATAAAAGGCAATATTTAATAGAAAAGCGGCTATCAGAAAACAGTCCTTTAATTGGAAAGAGTATCTCAGAAGGAGGGCTCAGAAACCTTAATGGTGTTTATTTGGTGGAAATAGTCCGTGGAGAAAAGCTCATTTCGCCTGTAAGTCCAAAAGAGGTCATACAATCTAATGATGTTTTAATATTTGCAGGTAATACAGATAACATAGTAGACCTAACACTCACAGACATTGGCGTTCACCTCCCTGAAAAGCTTTCTCCTCAAAGCAATGGTAAAGTGAGGGTGGTAGAAGGAGTTGTAAGTGCTAATAGCAGCCTGATAGGGAAAACTATAAAATCATCTAATTTTAGAGAACGATATGATGCAGCCGTAATAGCTGTGCACAGAAATGGTGAAAAACTAAGCGGAAAAATAGGCCGTATGTCTATTAAAGCTGGTGATGTACTACTCATGTACGTAGGATCTGAGTTTAATGACAGAGTTGATTTATACAAAGACCTCTATGTAATTACCGGCGAGAACAAGGAAATTGGCACCGATCAAAAGCAAAACTACAAGATCATCATACTACTCACCCTGGTGGCCGGCCTTGCTATAAGCAGAGCCTTCTCCTTGTTTGTGTCACTACTGATTATCTTCACAGTAATGATTGGTATGGGTCTTATTTCAATGAAAAATATTAAACGTGACCTAGATGTTAACCTGGTCTCTATATTAGTACTATCACTGGCATTAGGAGAGGCTATCATTAATACTGGTACGGGGCAATTTGTTGCCAAATACGTAATCACTCTACTCGAACCCTATGGTCCCATTGCCTTGATGGTTGGCATTATGCTCATCACCACATTACTCACCTCCTTCATTACCAACGTTGGTGCGGTATCTATTGCATTCCCGCTGACTCTGGCTATAAGCGCAGATCTTGGTATAAGTGGAGAGCCTTTCTATCTGGCCTTGGCTTTTGCCGCCTCTGCAGCATTTCTAACCCCTGTTGGCTACCAAACCAACCTCATCATTTACGGCCCCGGAGGTTATAATTTCAAGGATTTCTTGAAAATTGGCTTGCCTACTACTGTACTTTATTTAGGAATAGCATTATCAATAATAATACTACTTTATAAAGACATATTAATTGGATAGTTCAGGTTCATCCAAAACACTCTCTGCTTTTTTAATATTAGACTTCTTAGTTGGTATTTTTACCATAGCAAGCAATACTATACCTACTAAAAAGAATATCATCAAGGCTAATGTGCTATTACGCATACTTCCTGTTAGCTGTTCTATTAAGCCATAAGCCATGGTACCTATTACTATGGAAATGTTAAATGTAACGTCATAAAAACTAAAATAAGAAGCATGATCTATGCTATTAGTAGGAATGAGCTTAGCGTAGGTAGACCTAGATAAGGACTGAATGCCCCCCATCACTAATCCCACTACAAAGGCAAGAATAAAGAATTGTGTGGCAGTATAAACAAAATATGCTCCTACGCATATCAGCACCCATATAGCCACCATAACAAGCAATGAAAATCGATTTCCTTTTATTTTACTTATGTGGGCAAATAAATATGCTCCACCAATAGCTACTAATTGAATGATCAGTACAGTAATTATTAACTGATCTGATGGTAACTGTAATTCTTTAGAGCCAAAAGTAGCCGCTAAGTACATTACTGTTTGCACACCCATGTTATAAAACAAAAAAGCCCACAAAAAGCGCTTCAATGAATACTGCCCTCCTAAACTTCTCCATACTGTTCTAAGTTCTTTATATCCTTCGGTAAGAATATTTCCTTTAGCTTCTCTTCTATAGACATTATCAGGCAATCTTTTAAAAGTGATTTGAGAGAATAAAATCCACCACACACCCACTGTAAGAAAACTTATTCTAGTAGCCATGGCTTGGTCAGTAAAACCAAACGAGTCATAAAATTGGATCATTACTAAATTCACAATCAGCAAGATGACACTACCAATATAGCCAAGCGCAAAACCTTTGGCACTTACCTTATCAAAACGATCTTCAGAAGCTATTTCAGGTAAAAAGGCGTCATAAAAAACTAAACTCCCTGAATACCCTATACTTGCCAACATCGAACAAAATATAGCCACCTCTACATTCATTTTACCTGTAAAAAAGAATAGGCCTAAGCAGGCTGTAGCCCCACAATACATGAATATTTTCATAAAGAGCTTCTTCTGGCCGCTATAATCAGCTATCCCGGACAATAAGGGTAAAATAAGCGCTACAAAAAGAAACGAAAATGACAGAGAGTAAGCATAAAGAACAGTGTTAACTACATCGAAACCTAGAAAATTAACTATATCCCCTGTTGTTTCTGAACTGGTAACTGAATTATAATAGATAGGAAAAACAGCTGATGTAATCACTAAAGAATAGACTGAATTGGCCCAGTCATACATACACCAACCGTTAATAATCTTACGATTGTTGAATTGCATATTTAGGTTGATTAATTAAAAAAGGGCTAGCTGCATATAGCAATTAGCCCTTTTAATATTATATAGATTATTTATCTAATCTTCTGTTCTCTGAATGGTAGTGTAAAGTAACTTACGTGCGTTAGCTCTACGTAATTCTAGCTCTACATCCGAAACCAAACCTCTCTTAGCTTCTTCATCTACCTTCATAGCGATGGTTAACTGATCTCTTTCGTTCTCATCTAACTCATCTTTTTGCTCATTTACCCACTGGATGATATCCTTAGGATCAGCAAAAGCATCGTTGATTTGAATTTTTGGTTCAGTACCAAATTCGCCAGCTTTTTTCGGCTCTCCAATGTAAATGTAGCTTACTAAAGATTTCCTTTGAAGTTTTCTCAACTGAGTAGCTTCAGGTATTCTTTGTTTTACATTTACTGTAACCTCTCTCATTACGGTTGTAACCATAAAGAAAAATAAGAGCATGAAGATAATATCAGGCAAAGCAGAAGTAGGGATTTCCTGTTTGGTATTCGCTTTTTTCTTAAATTTTGACATTAATTACCTCCTTAGTTTGATGTTTTTGAAGGCTCAGCAATAGAAATGTTCATTGGGAATTCCAACTGACCATTTTTCAAACCTCTACCTTTATCATATAATCTCTTATTTTCAGGATCAGAAAGATCATTTGCAATCTCTCTCCACTGCTCATTGGTTACCCCAATTCTTTCAGCATACATATCATAATATGCTGCCTGAACCTGGTCTAACACGCTAATGAACATATCCTGGCTAGTACCTCTATCTGTTTTGAAGGATACAATTGCATCTTTAGGACTATCAGAGCTTTTAGGATCTCGTCCGTTATTCAGAACAAATTCCTTAATCATTTCTCTGATTTTAGTCACATCTTCTAAAGGCTCACCTTCCACCAATAATTTATCAGAGGAGTTCACCAAAATCTTAAAAAGATTTCTTTCCGGAATCTTAATATCAACATCCACAATATCATCAGGATTTGGTGGAAGCTGAAGACTAAGTCCTCTGTCATTGGCTATAGTAGTGGTGACCAAGAAGAAGATCAGCAGCAAGAAGGCAATGTCTGCCATCGAACTGGAATTGATTTGCGGCTCATCTCTTTGTCTTTTAGCCATTACTTAAGCGCTTTATTTATTTCTGTAATAACAATACCTACACACGCGATACCAAATAACACGTACATGAGTAGCAATACTCCTCCAACCAATTTAGAACTTGATTCGTTCACGCCAAATTCTATATAGCGGTTAGTTACCTCGTTACCAGCAACAGACCAAGTAATAAGGAATAACACAGCTATTCCCACTACGCCTATCGCACTTTTTAATAGTGATTTAGGATTGCTGAATGAGTTGATCAAAGGCAGTACTATAGCAGCTATTCCTGCTATTGCAACCATTGCCATTGCCACCCAAAGCGCAATATCTACAAAAGTTTCCATAAAATTTCTTTAGTTAAGTACCTAAAAATTAATTCTCTAATTAAGCTATTAAGCTCTTCCAGTAAGCTTATGCTTTACTAGTAAGTCAACCAAAGTGATAGAAGCATCTTCCATTTGGTTTACCAAAGAATCAATTTTAGAAACTAGGTAGTTATAGAATACTTGCAGGATGATACCAACAAATAGACCAGCAACCGTTGTTAATAACGCTACTTTAATACCTTGAGCAACAATTTGAGGAGAGATATCACCAGCAGCCTGGATAGAGTCGAATGCACCAATCATACCAATTACTGTACCTGTGAAACCAAGCATTGGAGCCAAAGCGATGAAAAGAGAGATCCAAACTAGACCTTTTTCTAATCGTCCCATTTCTACAGAACCGTAAGCGATAATTGATTTTTCAACCATTTCGATACCTTCTGACATTCTCATTAATCCTTGAGTAAAGATAGATGCCACAGGGCCTCTTGTATTTCTGGTTACTTCTTTAGCAGCTTCAACACCACCAGAAGCTAAAGCATCTTCTACGTTAGCTAAAAGCTTATCAGTATTAGTAGTAGCCATGTTTAGCGTAATGATTCGCTCGATAGCGATTGCTAAACCTAAAATCAAACAAATTAATACTGGCGTCATCCACTCAACACCACCTTGAATAAATTGATCTTTTATTACTTGGTGGAAAGACTGGTCTTCAGCAGCTTCCTCTACTTCTTCTGCTACAGGCTCTATTTCCTCTACAGGTTCTTCTTCAACTGCAGGTTCTTCAGCAGCAGCAGAGTCAACTGTAGTAGACGATGTATCCATGTCAGTAGACTCTTCTTGAGCCTTAGCATGATAACCAAGGGTAAGAACCCCCACTAGCGCCAGTAATGTAAATAGTTTTTTCATAATTCAAGTTTTAAATATTTCTCAGTTTGCAGAGATTGTTTAACGATTACAATTTATAGTTTAAAGTTAGATAAAAGTTTCAAAGAATATAGCAGAGAGGAAGGGATTCGAACCCCCGGTACCCTTTTGGGGCACACTCACTTTCCAGGCGAGCACCTTCAACCACTCGGTCACCTCTCTAATTTGCACAGCCTTTTGCTCCACAGAAGCACAAATAAATCAATAAAAAACACTTTATGCAAGCATAAAATAAATTTAATAATCTTTGCTATTGGGTTAATTCCCCACTTATTGGGTCCATTAATCTTTTTCGGATATTCGCTTTATCCTGCTCCTCTCCCAATATTAACATTAGCTTAGTAATGGCGGCCTCCACTGTTAAATCAGCTCCTTCTATAACACCAATCCTCTCTAATTGTTGGCTGGTATCATATCTGCCTTGCACTACTCGCCCTCCCGGGCATTGAGATACATTCAAAATGACTATATCCCTGCTAATAGCTTCCTCCAATAATTCAATAAACCAACTTGATGTAGGGGCATTACCAGATCCAAACGTTTCCATTACCACTCCTCTCAATCCTGGTATACCGGTTATCGCCTTTACTACATCTGAATTTATACCCGGGTATAACTTTAGTATAACTACCCGCGGATCAAACTTATTGTGTAATATTACTTCTTTTTCTCCACGAAAAGGCATAATTACCGCTTCATTATAGTTAATTTCTACGCCTGCCTCTGCAAGCAATGGGTAATTTTCCGATTCAAACGCATCAAAATGCAGACTTTCAACCTTTTTTGACCTATTTGCGCGTAAAAGTACATAGTCAAAATAAATACAAACTTCTGATATTATCGGCTTTCCATCCTTTTTAGAAGAGGCTATTTCTAATGCGGTAATTAAATTTTCACGCGCATCTGATCTCAGGGATGAAATAGGAAGCTGAGCACCCGTAAATACAACCGGTTTATTCAGGTTCTCTAACATAAAGCTCAAGGCAGATGCCGTAAAGGACATAGTATCAGTACCATGAAGTACCACAAAACCATCAAACTCATTATAATGATCATGTATTATCTGACCTATAAGCTGCCAGTCAGCAGGGTTTATATTTGATGAATCTATCGGGTTTTCGAATGATATAACTGTTAAATTCAGCTCCAAATGTCTTAATGACGGCACATGGTCCAGTATAGAACTAAAGTCAAACGGCACTAAGGCTCCATTTTTATCATGAACCATGCCTAATGTACCTCCAGTATATATTATTAATATAGTAGACTCCGGCTCCTTCACTACCGAAGTGATAATATGTACTTTTGAGTATTCTTTCATACGCCAAATAATTTAAGGGCATTTGCTGTAGTTACTTCTCCTACTTGCTCTACATCACACACCATAAGCTCTGCCACTCTTTCTGCTATTAATGGCACAAAAGAAGGCTCATTCCTTTTTCCTCTGTGCGGCACCGGTGCCAGGTAAGGGCAGTCCGTTTCCAAAAGCAAATTATCTAATTTCATATCAGGAAGCGTTTTATCCATTCCTCCATTTTTAAAGGTAGAAACTCCACCTATGCCCATATAAAAGCCTAAATCAGTAATACGCTTAGCTTGCTCTAGAGAACCTGCAAAGCAATGAAAAACTCCTGTCAACCTTTCATCTTTCAGCTCTTTCACTAATTCTATAGTTTCATCAATTGATTCTCTACAATGAATAACTATAGGCGTTTCATATTTTTTGGCCCATTCCACCTGTATTTTAAAGGCCTCTTTCTGCTGTTCCCAATACGCTTTATCCCAATAAAGGTCTGTACCTATCTCTCCTATAGCACAAAATTTTCTCTTTGCCAGCCACTCTTCTACAATATAAAGCTCCTTTTCAAATTTATGATCTACCGAACAAGGATGAAGTCCCATCATAGCAAAGCAATTATCAGGGTACTTATTCTCCATCTCCAACATAGCATCTATAGAAGCATGGTCTATATTAGGCATGTACATTTTAGTTACGTTCCCTTCAAAGGCTCTCTCCATTACATCAGTTAAGTCCTTTTTAAACTTATCTGAGTATATATGTGCATGACTGTCAACAAATTCAGACATATTCTATTTCTATAATTTATAAGGTTTTAAAAAGTCACAGTTTTCAAAGTTAATATTTCCGTCCTTTCCAAACTGTCTTTATGGGCAACAAATAGAAAATTGATGAAGCCATGGAAAGCAAAAAAGAATAGGCTTCATATTTTATAAATTTTAAATTAAGAGGTTTTCTATCAAGACTAATTTGTGCTTTCCTGATAAAATAAGACTGAAGAAATATTTTAACCAAAACCAAAAATATTCCATACAGCGGCATCAGCAACAGCATTAATACAATAGCCGGATAATAAATAGCCTGAAATGCCAATAGACTTACAATAGGCAATGGCAGCTGTACTGCTCCTTTCATCCATCGCTTCCGCTGATTTAAAATCTGATTAACATCTGCTGCCGGTAATGATAAGGCCAACACTTCTGGCTGATAAAGCTGTACTACATTATATTTAAGCTTTCTTACTTGCTTAAATAATTCAAAATCTTCGGTAATACTAAAAGGTATATTTTCATAACCTCCTACTGCGTGGTATGCATCTCTGGAAATAGCCATGTTATTACCCATACACGTGACAGGGTGCCCTAAGTCCGTAATGACTTTTACCATACCCAGTGCAAACACCCAGTCAGTATCCTGATAAAAAGAGTTTTGAATACCAGTAACACCGGTGACTATGGCAACATTGTTATTTAAAAACCCTTGAAGCATGCCTTCTATCCATGCAGGAGGCACAGCAACATCGGCATCGGTTATGAAAAGATAATCTCCTGTAGCTCGCCTAGACAAATGCGCTAACACATTAGATTTACCTCTGGCTTGCCCCATGTTTTCTTGAATATCAACTACTGAAATGTGATTATATTGATCAGCAAAAGCCTGAGCGAGTTGCAACGTTTGATCTGTAGAATGATCGTTACCAACTAATATTTCAAGATGTGTAACCGGATAATTTAACTTTAATAAGGCATGGATACACCTTTCTATAGTAGCCTGTTCATTTCTAGCTGCTACCAGTATTGATACTTTGGGTTTGTTTTCGGCTACCGATGTTTTAATCAGGTGCCTTTCGGATTTCCATAAAACAATCAGCAGAAAATCAATACATAAGACGGCTCCAATAATTACAAATAGAGCGATAATAACCAGCGTCATAAACCTTTAAACACGTATCCTTCTTTTGAAAAGTGCTCTAAGTACCTCGGTAGTGTATATTTCATATTTCTTTCAGCCTTAACATTATCATGAAAAAGCACTATTGAGCCCTTTCTTGTGGACTGTACACTTTTTTTGAGACAATCTTCGGGAGATATTTTATGGCTAAAATCACCACTAAGCACATCCCACATGATGATTTTATATTGATTCTTTAGCTTAGCAATCTGATTTCTAGCGATTCTTCCATACGGCGGCCTTAAAAAATGAGAAGTGACCTTCATACTTTTTAGCTGCTCCTGACACTTTTCTACATTTTGAATGTAGATGTTAGAATCATTTTTCCAGCCATTGAGGTGGTTAAAAGTATGATTTCCCAGGGTATGACCTGCTTCGATTGACTGCTGAGCTATTTCAGGATGTTTTCTGATATTATCTCCTACACAAAAGAAAGTGGCTTTAGCATTAAACTCGGCCAAGGTATTGATGATAAACTCTGTTAAGTGTGGGATGGGGCCATCATCAAAAGTTAGATAAAGTACCTTTTCTTTTGACGGGATAGACCAGGTTAGTTGTGGATATATCCACTTAAGCGCCAAAGGTGTTTTATGCAAAAACATATGTTCAAGGTTCTATTCGACAAGACAGCATAGTGATATCATCTCTATATCCGTTCCTGCCTTTAAAGTTATCCAGGTCAATAATAATATCCTGATGAATTCGCTTTAAATCTCTGTTACCATGTTGTTTAAAATAATCCATCAACCGCTCCACGCCAAACTCCTCTCCTGCTTCACTCTCGGTCTCTGTTACTCCATCAGTATAGCAAAATAGCAGAAACTGATCCAAATCAGTAATAAAACCTTCATTAAGAAAAGGTAAAGGATGCATGGCTCCCAGCACGGTAGATCCATCTTCCAGCAGCTGAATATTCCCCTTTTTATCTACCAGAAGCGGCGGGTTATGACCTGAATTAACATAAATCAGTGTCTTTAAAGTATGATCATAAATGGCCGCAAAAAAGGTGATAAATTTCTCTCCTTTGGCATTTTCTAATACATGATAGTTCAGTTCATTTACAATCTCTCGTAAATTTCCCGTTTGCCGAATTAAGGTATGTAAAGAAGCCTGGAAATTAGACATCATCAAGGCAGCAGGAATTCCTTTGCCAGAAACATCAGCAATACAAATAAGAAATTGATTCTTGTTAATAGGAATATAATCGTAGTAATCTCCGCCTACCCTATCATGAGGTAAATAGCTAGCTTCTACCTTAAGCCTGATGCCATACGGTAACTTTTCAGGAAAAAGGAATTGCTGCACATCACTGGCAATTTCGAGCTCCTTTCTTAAAGCCTCTTGCTCTAATTGATGGCGAGCCAGCTTCTTATTTTCAATAGCCACTATAATGATGTTACTTAAAGCCTGAATAAAACGCATGCTGCTTTTATTCATTTCTTCATCATCTTCCTCTATATCTCCTACAAAAACCAAAGCCAAAACAGCTGATTTGTGAGATACAGGCACTATATATTCAAACTCGCTAAATATATCATCTCTACCTCTTACAATGGCACTTACCGCGTTTAACTCCAAAAACTCTTCTGGCAGCGGGGTGTCAAAACATTCTTCAGAGGTGCCGTAGCTTACCTTGCAGCCCCATTCCTCATCCAGAACATAAAGTGCTAACCTTCTTATGTTGAGATTGGCTCTTAAAGTAAAGTCATAGATTTTATATAATGACCTCTCTGGAAGGTTATTATTAATTGCCTGGGTGATTTCCAACAGAGCATTAAGCTCCAGCTCCTTTAGATTATATTTATTTTGTAAAGATAGTGTCTCCATATAGTTATCTGCCTTCGCCCTCCGTTCACAAGATAGTAAATTCGGGAATAAAAGAGAATTGAGGTCAGTGCCTTCTATCCTTCCAGATATAAGTGCCAAAGTTAGCAGCTATTCCGAAAAATAGTGCATAGACAGGATAAGATAATTCCAAAACCATGAAATGGAACAAATTGAAAGGCTTTTTCAAAAAACGCATTACCCTACCTATGAATAATGCTTCTATGAAAACCTTTAAAAATAAAGGAACTACTAACCAACTATAAACACTAAAATTTATCATCACCAATACTGCCGCCATCACTACTGCAAGATTAGCTAAGGCTACAAAAAGTGCAGTAACTATGGTAGAAAAACGGGTATATTTCTTCCACTTGCTCGCCCACCTTTTCCTTTGATAATAAAACGCCCTCCAACTCCGTAATGGTAACGTTTTTACTATGGCATCATTGTCTTTGTTAAAAGAAACTTTTCCTTTATAAAAGCCATAGATTTTATGCATTAAAAATTCATCATCTCCACTGGCCAGCTCCTCATTTCCCTCATACCCTCCTACCTGATAAAAGGCTTCCTTTTTAAAACTAAAATTGGCTCCATTACACATGTTAGGTTTTTTCAGCTGTAAGCTGGCTGCTCCTGTACCTATAAGGCTAGCAAATTCTATTGTCTGAAGTTTTTCAAAAAGGGTGCTTTCATTATAAAATGTAACAGGCCCGAATACTAGAACATTGGCAGTGCCTGCATATTGATTAGAATAACTCTGTAGCCATCCTGCTGAGAAGCTACAATCAGCATCGGTAGTAATTATATGATCAAAGGAAGATTGACTGATCCCTAGCTTTATAGCGGCCTTTTTACCTCGATCAGCATCTAAATGATAGATATTGATCTTCTTAGAATGGCTTTTGGCAAAATTCTCAATTATAGATACCGAACTATCTGTAGAATGATCGTTGATAAAAATAATTTCATAACTATCATTGTCATAGTTAAGGTTTTTAATAGAATTCAGAAGACCTTCTAGTCGATTTTCTTCATTTCTAAATGGTACAATAACACTAAAACCAATTAATGGCTGGTCTACATTCTGATGATTTATTTTTATGCTATTCCAAGCCACCAGAAGGATTAGCAATAACAAACTATAAAAAATAATTATACCTCCTATTACTAACATGTTATTGACGCTTGGCTTTAAAAACTAATGGAGCGGCCAGTAATGTTGGTAGTAAAATATTTAACAACCATATACCCATGCTGGCGCTAAACACCATAGACAGATCTACCTGATATTTCTCAAAAAAATACATAGCTGAAAATTCACGTACTCCCAAATCACTAAGGAAATTAAATGTAGGTATTACCGATTTGGCCAGGAATATCCAGGTGACACCGGCAAACTGAATTTTAGTGCTCAGCTGCGGTAAAAATAAGTTTAGCAAAATCAAAAACTGAGAACAAAACACAATATATCTCAATATTGAAACCCCCATCACCAATAACAAAAGCCTTTTTGAATAATACTTAATCGCGACAAAAAACTGATTAAACACACTGTACCTAGTGGCATATTTAAATACATGCGATCTAAAAAGCAGCACAAAACCTATTATTAAAGTCAGAAAAATGATCAGAAAAAACTGACCTTCAAACCAAACATAATGTATACCTATAATGCCGAAAAGTAAAGTAGGCACCATTTGGCAAACCCTGCCAATGAGAATACTTCCTACATACTGCATCCGATTTTTAGTATTGAGAGTAAGTATTCTTCCAAAATAATCTCCAATACCATGAGGTGTTATAAAACTTAAACTGAGCCCCAGTAGCACACCTTTAAAGGCATTTACAAATTTTACATTTTGATGCGCTCCTACCAGCAACTTCCACTTTACAGCTTCTAACGCCCAGTTTAGTGGCATTAGCAATATGAGTAATATCATGGTAAAAGGAGCATTCTTAAAACTCAAAGCCAAATAATTCAATGCTTGTTTCAACTCAAGTTGATTATCCTTTAGCTTAAAAAAAATAAATGTAACTATACCTATTATTACTACTAGCTTAGCTCCAACCCAAGCTATATCCTTAGCCGAAGCTTTTTTAACCCACGCCATATACCTAAATTGCACCAGTGAGCAAATTAGAGAAAAAAAAGAAAGCGAAAGAATAATTTTAGGACTAGATCCTGGTACTAATGTAATGGGTTATGGATTAATCACCGTAAAAGGCCAAGCCATAGAGCTATTACAATTCGGAGTGATACATCTGGGTAAATATTCTGGCCACGAACTTAAGTTGAAGAAAATATTTGAAAGAGTAAGTAGTTTAATAGAAGACTACACTCCTGATGAAGTAGCACTGGAAGCTCCTTTTTATGGTAAAAACGTACAATCTATGCTCAAACTGGGGCGAGCCCAAGGTGTGGCTATGGCTGCTGCCCTGGCGAGAGAAATTCCCATTACAGAATACGCCCCTAAAAAAGTAAAGCAATCTGTAACCAGTAATGGAAATGCCTCAAAAGAACAAGTGGCTCATATGCTTATGACATTACTTAATTTCAAAGAAATGCCCAAGCTACTAGATGCTACCGATGCACTAGCCGTAGCAGTTTGCCATCACTTCCAAAATGGCAACCAAACCCAGAAAGCTAAAAGCTGGAAAGCCTTCATTAATGACAACCCGGGTAGAGTGAAGTAATTTTCTATCAACAAAACACCTGGAATGCCACTAACCTAAGCAATGGGGTATATTTTACACCCTGAAAAGCCCTTGTTTAGACAAAAATCTTAATGGTAATATTTCAGTTCTCAGATAACAAATACTGGTCAGTTAAGGCTTTTATTCATGCTTCAAAATTATCGTACATAGATATAAGTTCCTGCTTGGTAACATCCCAATTCCACCTAGCAAAAACAGCTTCTAATGCATTCTTGCCTAAAGCAACTCTTAATTTAGGATTATTATATAGCCTTCTAATCTTATCTGCCATATCATTGGCATTATTGGCTTCATGTACTAATCCACACTCTTCTGATTTTATCACATTCTCTTGTGCAGGACAATCTGATACTAATAATGCTTTTTCCATAGCCATATACTGAAATATTTTATTGGCAAAAGTAGTATCATGATGAAGGTTTCTTTTTAAAGGAGAAATGCAAACATCTCCTGCATCTATATAAGAAGGAAAAAGTGATACATCTTGCCAACCTTCAAAACTCACATAATCTTGCAAAGACATACTTCTAACCATTTCTTTCAATACTTCATCTTCAGTATTTCTCCCGACCAATATCAGATGAATTTCAGGTATATCCTCCTTCAAAATATTAATTGCCTCTATGGCGGTATCAGTTCCTCTTCTTAAACCAGTATCTCCTGTATAGACAATATTAAAACGGCCATCAAACCTTTGTGCAATAGTTGGATTAAGTGGGTATTTCTTAAAAATATTTAGATGAATGGTATTAGGTAATACTACAAACTTGTCTTCAGCACTAACCTTATAGGTTAGCGCTTCTTCCTTTGCTTCTTTGGTTACTAAGACTACCTTATCAGCTCTCTCTATGAACTCTTCCTGTTTATGCTGCCATTTACTGGCATCAATTAGATATTTACCAGGAAAGGTCTTTAGGTGAGAATATTCTTGCATTATTACAGGTCTATTTTCATGAAGATCAAGTACTACTGGTAAATTGAATTTTTCATTCACTTTAAAAATAGCTTCCGCCAACACCATATCATGAATGTGCAACACCTCTGGTTGTACAGTATCAATGAATTGTGAAAGCTTATTTTGTATTAGCCAGTGAAAAAAAGGAAAAGTATAAGCTAAAGCTGATAGCTTATAAACAAGCTTGCCAACATCATATCTTCTAACTTTTATTCCTCTTATTATCTCCTCGTTTTTTCTTTTATCATAATTGAGTGAAAACAAATAGACATCATGACCTGCCTCTATTAAACTTACTGCTTCATTTTCCACCCTTGAATCTGGGGGGAAGTTGGTATCTAAAAACATTCCTATCCTCATAAAAATACTCCTGTTTTTTTAGCCTCTTCTCTATTCCTTTTTAAAGCATTTAAACGAACCAATATTTTAAGAGAAGCAGCTATTTCTCCAAATACATGGGCTAATTTACCTTTTATGGTAAAGTAAATCACCTCTCTGGCAAATTTATCAATACACACCCACACACATGATGTATAAGATTTATTAATATTTAAAAGGTGTTTCATAAAGGATACATACTCCCTGTTCTTCCACCCTATATAACCAAAATCGTCCTCCTTTTGATCTCTATCATGATTAATCAAGGCTCCTGCTTGTACGTATAATTTATAACCATGATAATGAATTCTGCCTGTATATTCATTATCCTCTCCATAATGTGGGAATAACGGGTTAAAGCCCCCAACCTGCAGAATACAGTCAACTTTAATTAACCAAGCTGCAGCGTTTACAAATTCTACTTTAGCAGTAGTATTAATAAACTCCTGGTCAAGCTCAGAAATATCACCTTCAATCAAATATTTCTCAACATGTTGCTTGAATTTATTATCCATTCTCATCCCAGACCCATCCATTTGCACAGGACTCACTATACCGGCATCCCCATTTCTAAGAGAACAATCCACCAACTTACCTATACAATCTTTTTTTACCCATGCATCCTGATTTAGTAAGAAAACAAAGTCTGCATTATTTAACAAGGCATGTTTTATGCCTAGATTATTGGCTTTTCCAAATCCCAGATTATCCTTACTAACAATAAGTTTAACATTTGAAAATTTCCTTTTTATTAATTCAACGCTTCCATCAGTAGATCCATTATCCACCACGATAATGGATACCGGGTACTCACTGCCTTGCAAGCTAGATAAGCACTTTTCCAGCCATTGCTTTCCATTATAACTCACTACAATGGCATACACAGACAAAAAAACATTCATTTTATTAGAGTAAAGATAAATTTAACCTGAGAATACTTGTATACTACAAACTTATCATAATTTTGCATTTTAAAGAATTCACTCTCCCTTGGGCATAGTTAGTAAAAGTAGTCTTAATTTTTCGATCATTTTATTTATAGGTATTGGATTAGGTTACGTTAACACCATCCTAATATTTCCTAATATTTTAACAGAAGAAGAATTAGGACTTACCCGAATTCTAATGTCGGCATCATCTGTTGTAGCACAATTCGCCCAGCTAGGAACAGGTAATATTTTGGTGCGCTTTCATCCTCATATTAAAAACGAAAAGAAAAATATTAGCTTATCAATCGGTTTGTTGATTAGTGTTTTTGGGCTAATTCTAGCTACAGCCTCACTTTTTCTTTTTAAAGACTATTTTATTGCTACATACTCAGAAAAATCAAAGCTCTTTACCAAATACTTTTATTTGGTGATACCATTCTTCTCTTCATTAATCTTTTTCAATCTTTTTGATGCTTACTTAAGAGTAATTTTCAAAAATGAAGTGCCTGCTTTTCTAAACTTCATCTTATTGAGAATAGTATGGTTAATTCTAGTATTGCTCTATTATTTAGATTTTTTTGGTCTTACCACCTTTCTTTATTTATATGTAGGGGGACAAACTCTAATGTCAATACTGGCTTTAGCATATATTATTTATTTAAAAGAGCTCAAAATATCATTTCGCTTTGGAAGCTCTAATATAGAAATGCTGAAAAAAATGTATGGATTCGGAGCCTTCACTATAATTAGTGGGCTATCAGTATACCTCATTAATAGAATTGACATACTTATGGTTGGTAAATATATTGGTCTTGATCAAGTAGCTATCTACTCTATTGCGTTTTACATAAGTACCGTAATTACAGTTCCTGCCCAATCTATTTCAAGAACATCTAATGTATTAGCTGCTCAAGCCGCAAAAAATGATGACTTCAAAACTCTGAGTGAATTATACAAAAAAACTGCACTCTATCAATTACTACTCTGCTCATTAATATTCTGTTTGATAATAGTAAATTATGACAGCATAATTATATTCCTTCCAGAGGTATATCATGATAGTTTTATGGTATTTGCTCTTTTAGGAACTTCCAAAATGGTTGAAGTAAGCTTCGGTATAAATGGAGCCATAATATTGAATAGTAAATATTATAAAATCGACACCTTACTTTCTATTATCCTGCTAATTGTAACGTTCATTTCCAACATGTACTTTATTCCAAAGTATGGTATAGAAGGTGCAGCGTTTGCTACCATGACCTCAATAGTTATTTTTCACCTTTTAAGGTATTTCTTCATATTAGTTAAATTCAAAATGCAACCATTTAGCAGAAACTACTTCGGTATTTTGCTACTGGTTTCGCTATCTACCTTCATTACCTTACAAATACCCAATGCCTCTTTATTTTGGGTAGATGTTATTATAAAATCAGGAAGTTTTTCTATTATCTGCATTCCCCTTATTTGGTGGTTAAAATTATCACCTTCTTTTAATCAAACACTTGTAGCCTTATTAAATCAATTCAGGGCCTTACTTTTCAAAAAATAACCCCACCCCTCTAATTACCTCGGCTACTTCATCATCGGTTAATTCTGGAAATACAGGCAGGCTGAGTTCTTGTGTGGCTAGATTACCAGATACCGGATATTGGTGCATAGACAATTTTAAATGGGAGTACGCAGCTAGTTCTGGTAAGGCTTTGGGGTAATGTATTGCCGTTTGAATTTTATAATGGCTTAAGTGAGTTTTCAGGGCCTCTCTATTTTCTACTCTTATGCCATAAATATGATATATGTGATCAGCTGATGGCTGTGGACATATGATGCCGTCCATTTCTGACAATTGGGAGGTGTATTGAGCTGCTATGGCTCTTCTCCTATCATTCCACTGATCAAGATATTTTAATTTAATCAAAAGGGCAGCGGCCTGTATCGGATCAAGTCGGCTATTTTTTCCTTCTATTATATGGTTGTCTCTTTCTTGCTGTCCATGGTTAGACATTAGCCTTAACTTTTCTGCCAATGATTCATCATTAGTGGTGATAGCACCTCCGTCTCCATAAGCTCCTAAGTTTTTGGTAGGATAAAAACTAAAAGCAGCAGCATGACCTAAAGCTCCTAATCTTTTCCCTTTATACGTGCCTCCTGCAGACTGGGCACAGTCCTCTATTACTTTAAGATCATATTTCTTGGCTACACTCATAATAGCCTCCATTCTGCATGGATTGCCATATAGATGAACGGCAATTATTGCCTTAGTATTTCCGGTAATTTTACTCTCTAAACTATCCTGATCAATAGTGAATTCGTCTGGAAGAATATCCGCAAAAACGACTTTAGCTCCTACTAAAGAGACTACTTCTGCATCTGTAATCCAGGTAAAGGCTGGCACTATCACTTCATCACCAGGGCCGATATCATAAGCACGAAGCAGCAGTTCTAAACCATCAGTACAATTACCGCAGGAAACACACTGATCTACTCCAATATATTCGGCAAACTTCTGTTCGAATTCAGTAACCACGGCTCCTCCAATATACCACCCGCCAGCTAAAACTTCTTTTATAGCATTATCTACCTCCGCCTGCACTCTCAGGTATTGTCGCTGTAGGTCTATGAAAGGTACACTCATAACTCATTAAGCAAATCAGCTAATTTTTTGGTGAGATTTCTTCGCGAAAAGCGTGAAACATCAGGGGTAGGCTTGCTAGTGGTACTGGCATAGTCTTCATGCATCTGTACCAAGGCATCTTTTAATTTCTGCACCTCATCAGGACCGCAGACTACTCCTACACCGGTTTCTTTAATAATTTCTGCCGAGTCACCTTCTGTAGAGCCTAATGCTAATATAGGTCTCTCCGAAGCCAGGTATTCAAACAACTTACCTGGTATATGGCCTGGCGCATTTTTACTGTAAGAAGATAGCAGCAATAGCACCGCTGAGCGTCTGTACATCTTTAATACTTCAGCATGAGGCATGTATGGTTTCACCGTAACTAACTGACTCAATGCTTCATCATTTTCTATCTCTAGCTGCAGTGTTTTATTAACATTACCTATAAACTCCAGCTTAAAAGACTTGCCTTCATTGTGTAATTCCTTAATAGCCTTCAACACAGGTCGAGGATCACGCAATTCATCTACTACTCCCACATGGCGAATAATGAATTCATCTGGCTCCAAATGAGCATGCTGATCAAACTCATCATGATCAAAGCCATTGGTAATTACTTCTACTTTTCTACCAGCTATCTCCGCCAGCTCTCCGGCAAAATTCTTACTCACAGACATTACTCTATCTGCGTTATCTAACACTTTCCTTTCCAGTTTCTCATGCCTCCTTCTGGCCCACCATGAAAGATGAAACGTATCTAACAGCTCCCATTTAGACCAAGGATCACGAAAGTCAGCTATCCATTGGATGTTATATTTCTGCTTTAGTTTTAGACCAATTAAGTGCATACTATGTGGCGGCCCTGTAGTGATGACCTTATCTATCCCGTTCGATTGTAATATCTCAGCAATAACCTTTACCGAAGGTTTCAACCAGAACTTCCTGGGGTCAGGAATAAAGAAATTACCGCGTACCCAAAGCATTAATTTTGTAAAAAGGCCTGTATTACTTTTCTTCACCACATCACTCTGCTGATTATGGCCCTTTTTCTTGAACTTATCTATCAGATAGTAAGGCTCCCAGATGGGAAATTTGATTACCTCTACATGATTAGAAACATCTTTTTCCAGGCTGGTGTCTTTCACCTCAAAGTGGGGATTCTCCGGGGTATACACAAATGGTTCCCAACCAAACTCAGGCAGGTATTTGGTAAACTTCAACCATCTTTGTACTCCTCCTCCTCCACTGGGTGGCCAGTAGTATGTAATAATTAATACTTTAGACATGCGGCAAATATAGTATTGTAGCTACACACTATTAGTACATTATCATTATTAAATAGGGTTGAAGCATTCATTAAGAAAGCATTTTTTCTTTCTACCAAAGCAACCTTTGAAAAGATTTGATTGTCTTAAAAGTATAACCGCTAACCACCATCCCTATGAAAAAGAGAGTCATCACTGTTATCATCGGCCTGATAGTAGTTTTTATTATAATCTACGGTGCCTCTGCTGGGTATTTAATCGGCTGACTGCTGATCTAAATTTTCTAATTCTGCGAAACTTCCTTTATTCAAAATCACGTCTCGTTCAGCCTTTTTTAAAGGTAAGTCTTTAGCATATTTCTGAGGTGTGGGCCTTTGTAAAGACATAAAAAACAACAGAAACACATAACTTAAAATAAATACCGGCAGTGCTGTAAGGTAAAGCCCTAACACCAATATAACCGAAGTAATACCTAAAATGATGTAGAACTTCATGGTCACATCAAAATAGAAAGAAAGCTTGTCTGGCAGTGTATTAGCCTTTATATCTCTAGATGATTTTTTAAACTTTCTATATCCATAAATAAATATCAAGGCCGTTACCACCGGAAAAATAATCTGGATGGCATTATTTACCGATTCGCTTTGTAGCACCGCTGTTCTGCCATTATTCTTTATTTCAAGAAAAAGAAAAGCAAAAGCGGTAAGAGGCAGTGCTAACACTACATGAAAAATAAAACCGGTTTTATTATGAAAATGCTCTGGGCTCTTAAAGGTCATACATCAAAATTTTGCCCTAAAACTAGCAAATTACTTCCATCGAAAGCAATAATCGTTATTTTTGTGACATGATTGGACTAGAAAATCTCAGTAGAAAAGAGCAAGTGATTAAAACTGCAGCCCAGCTCTTCAAAGAAAAAGGCTATGCGGCCACTTCTATGAGAGATTTGGCTAATACATTAGGAATAGAAGCTGCCAGCCTATATTCTCACATAAAATCTAAAGAAGAAATACTTCAAAGCCTGTGCTTTGAAATGGCTGATAAGTTTAGAGAATCATTAGAAGAGGTTGAAAACACAGACTTTTCTTACACCAAAAAACTTCGATTAGGCATTCTTGGGCACATTCAGGTAATGGCAAGAGAGCTCACCGCTTCTGCTGTTTTTATGAATGAACACCGACATTTGAGCGAGCCACATTTAAGGACTTTTCTTCTGCTTAGGATCAATTATATTAACAGATTTAAAAAAATCATAGAAGGAGGCATTAAGTCAGGTGAGTTTAAAAAGGTAGATACCAAACTTGCTGTAATGACTCTCTTCTCATCTCTCAACTGGATGCCTCACTGGTATGACCCCAGCGGCATAATAGAACCCATAGAGCTCGGTCACCAGCTAGCTGACATGCTAATAGATGGCCTCCAAACGAAATAAATGATTATTTTGTTGTAACTTAATAGACAACCAAATAATCAGATTTATGTATGGCGGAGGGAATACTTTTGATCAAATAACAGATCACACACCAGAAAACGAAGATCCTAAAAAGCTACAAGAATTTGAGGCCAGGATAGAAAGAGGGGAAAAGATAGAGCCTTCTGACTGGATGCCTGCCTTATACCGCAAGCAGCTGATTAGGATGATAGAGCAGCATGCTCACAGTGAAATTATAGGCGCACTACCAGAAGGCACCTGGATAACCCGAGCTCCTGGTTTCAAAAGAAAACTAGCGCTGATGGCCAAAGTGCAAGATGAAGTAGGTCATGCTCAGCTTCTTTATGCTGCTGCGGAAACCTTAGGAAAATCTAGGGAGCAGATGATCGATGACCTGCTGGAAGGTAAATCTAAATATTCTAACATATTTAACTATCCTGCTTTTACCTGGGCCGATGCTTGTTTCATTTCCTGGCTGGTAGATGCAGGCGCTATTGTAAACCAGCTCGCTAACTCCAAAGGCAGTTATGGCCCCTACTGCAGGGCATTAGAAAGGATTTGTGTTGAAGAATCTTTCCATCTTAAATATGGCCATCATTGTGTTATCCACTTGGCTACAGGCACCGATATTCAAAAAAAAATGATGCAAGAAGCGCTGAACCGATGGTGGGAGCCTATGATGCACTTTTTCGGTCCGCCAGATAAGATATCTGTTCACACCGAAGTACTTATGAAATGGAAAGTAAAGATGTCATCTAATGACGAATGCCGTAACCAGTTTCTTGATATGTATGTGCCTAAAATTTTAGAACTGGGCTTAACTATACCTGATCCAGTGCTGAGGAAAGATCCTGAAACAAAAAAATGGGAATACACAGAACCTGATTGGGAAGTTTTCAAAAAAGTAATTAACGGTGATGGCCCTTGTAATGAAGAAAGGCTAGCGGTAAGGCGAGTGGCTGAAGCCAGAGGCAAATGGGTACGTCAGGCTTTGTTAAAGCCAAAGACGGAATATGTTACTCCTCTGGCTTAATAATCTTTTTTTGATTTAAACCTGCAAACGATTTCTGAATCTAATCCTATGAATAATTCACTAGATCCGAGAATAAACAGATTGAACATAGATGAATATCCCGCTGATCTCACTCGTAAAGTACCGTTAGATCAATTCGGGACATATGAGGTATTCACTCAAAGTAAAGCTGAGCAGCCATACCAACATGAAGGAATAGTGCATGCTCCTAATGCGGAAATGGCTTTTATCTTCGCTAAAGAACAATTTAGCCGGCGTATGACTTGTTCTGGCCTTTTTGTGGTGGAGACCAAAAACATATTTGTAACTGCCACTACTGAGAATAATATAAACATATACCATCAGGTTTCTGATCATTCTCCAGCGTCAGGTGAGCCTGAGCAATATGAGTTTTTCCACCTTATGAAAAGAGGCAAGCAGCACCAGCATGTCGGTTCCATAGAGGCAAGAAATGCCCAGGAAGCTTTAGCGCTGGCCAAACCAGCATTCGCTGAAGAAGACCCCGTTCTTAACGTGTGGGTAATCAAAACTCAAGACATACTCTTTACTTCAGAAGAAGACGCTATTATTTGGAACACCCTGCCTGACAAAAAATTTAGAAGTGCTTCTGCCTATAAAGCTTCTGATAAAATAAAGGCATTCAAAGAATCTCAAAAATCCGTTTTATGAATACTGATGCTGTAAAAGAATTACTCTTTAAAATTGCGGATGATCAACTCATAATTGGTCATAGAAATAGCGAATGGACAGGCATGGGGCCTATTTTGGAAGAAGACATTGCTTTTTCATCTATGGCCCAAGATAAGATTGGCCAAAGCTATGCTTTATATCAGCTGCTCCATGAATTAGGTGAAGAAGAGCCAGATCAAATAGCTTTTATGAGAAAAGCCGATCTATTTAAAAACTGCCAACTTACCGAGCTGCCTAATGGAGAATATGATCACAGCCTTATCCGCCACTTTCTTTTTGACACTGCTGAAATTATAAGATTCGGATATCTGGCGCAATCATCATACACCCCTTTGGCACAATTAGCCAAAAAAATTCAGGGTGAACTGCGCTACCATACCATGCATGCTAATACCTGGATAAAACAACTGGGAACTGCCAATGAAGAAAGTATTTTACGACTTCAATATTCTCTAGATCAGCTCCTCCCCTTTGCCCTGGGCATATTTGAGCCTTCACCTTTTGAAAATATACTTATAGAAGAGCAAATTTTTGTTGGTGAAAAAGTAATAATGGAAAAATGGCAGGAGCAGATAATGAAAATAATCAATGAAACGGACTTGGTCATTTCATCGTTTTCGGCCCCCGCTATATATGGAGGACGGTTCGGCCACCATACTGAGCACCTTAATCAGCTGTTGGAAGAAATGTCAGAAGTATTTAGAATTGATCCGGCTGCAGAATGGTAACTGAACTTCCTTTATCTTTGTATCGTTTGCTTTTTTTATGATACCTACTGAAGAAAATATAATGGAATGGCTGGAGCAGGTAAAAGACCCTGAAATACCTGTATTATCTCTGGTAGACCTGGGTGTAATTACCAAGGTAGAGGTGAATGGCTACCGGGTTGAGATCACTATCACTCCTACTTTCACCGGATGCCCCGCTATTGAATATATGAAGCAAGACATTATAGAGGTGCTCAACAGCTATGGAATAGATTATGTAGATGTAAATGTTTCATTTGAAAATAACTGGAATACTAACATGATCTCCGAAAAAGGCAAAAAAGCCCTAAAAGATTTTGGGCTGGCTCCCCCTCCTCCTCACAACCTTATTTTTGATATTGACATATTATCTCATATAGAATGCCCTAACTGTGGCAGTAAAAATACAGATCTAAAAACCCCTTTTGGCCCCACGGCCTGCCGTTCTATTCACCATTGTAATGATTGCAAAGAAACCTTCGAGCAGTTTAAACCACTTTGAGATACTAGGGGAAATATAACTTTTTGCAATGGGTAACAGCTTCCTGGTTATTTTAAAGCTTTCGTAATTCATAATCCTGATCTCAAAATAGTATAATTAGGTAATACTCATTATGCTATGAAAACACTACTACTCTCATTACTCATTATCACAGCTCTATTTTCTGAACTGAATGCTCAAAAATATGAAGCGGAAAATGGAACACTTACAGGCACCTCCGTAGCTTCTTCCCGGTCTGGCTACTCTGGCAGCGGCTATGTTACCGGCTTCGATCAGGAAGGGGACCAGGTAGCCATAGAAGTAAGCACATCTGCCGCCGGCTTGTATGAACTCTCCATCGGTTATGCCACTGATGATTATAAAGAAAACTACATTCTGGTGAACAATGAAAATATGGGCAGCATGAAATTTGAAGCTTCCCCAACCTTTCTTTCTCAATTTTTTGGCAAAATCTTCCTTGAAGAAGGTGACAACACCATTACGATCAGACATTTCTGGGGCTGGACAGACATCGATTATATTACCATAACAGAAGCCACACCTGCTGATTATTCAAATTTCACGAATGAACTAGTGACCGAAAATGCTACCGATATCACCAAAAGGCTTTATAAATACCTGAGTGATATGTATGGAGAAAAGATCATTTCTGGTCAGCAAGGCAGTGATTGGTCCAACTTACAATACGTTCAGGATCAGACAGGCAAGCTACCCGCTTTGAGAGGTTTCGATTTTATTGATTATTCACCCTCACGAGTAGAGCATGGCCTCACATCTAATGAAACAGAAGAGATTATAGCTTGGAACAATATGGGAGGGCTATCTACCGTATCCTGGCACTGGAATGCTCCCAAAGACCTTATAGATGAACCCGGTCTGGAATGGTGGAGAGGATTTTATACCGAGGCCACCACTTTTGATGTGTCTATTGCTATGAATAACCCCAATTCTGAAGAATATGAATTGATTATTAGAGATATTGATGTAATAGCAGAACAGCTGAAAGTACTACAAGCACAAAATATACCTATACTATTTCGCCCGTTGCATGAAGCTGAGGGAGGCTGGTTTTGGTGGGGAGCTAAAGGGCCAGAGCCGTGCAAATGGCTATGGCATCTGCTGTTTGACAGGGTAGTTAACCATCATAATATCAATAATCTTATTTGGATATGGACTAGTACAGACGCACCTGATGCTTTGGATTGGTACCCCGGAGATGATTATGTAGACATTATAGGTGCTGATATTTATCTGGAAGCAGGAGACTACAGCACTAACTTTAGTATGTTCGATAATCTGGTGAGCCAATATGAAGGAGAAAAAATAATAACTTTATCTGAAACAGGAACCATTCCTGAGCCTGATGACCTGGAAAGCCAAGCAGCCAGATGGAGCTGGTTCTGTACCTGGGAAGGAGATTTCATTAAAAATGGCATCTATAATTCCTCTGCGCATCTTGTAGAGGTATATAACCATGATTATGTGATCACTCTGGATGAACTGCCTAATATAAGCACTTATGAAGGCCTCACTGATGAGTCAATTACAGCAATCAACCTTAAACATACTACGGGCTTCAGCATTTACCCCAACCCAGCCACAAGTTATGTGAAAGTAGAAATAGATAATGATGAAAAAGGCCTTATTCAATTAATCAGTATGAAGGGAGAAGTAATTTATAACACTTATACAAATGGTGCTCTGTTTCAATTAGACCTGAGCTCACTTCCATCAGGCATGTATGTGCTTAAAGTGATCCAAAATGAAAGCAGCTATTCTGAAAAATTACTCAAAAAGTAAAAAGTGTTGAGCAAAAATAACCACAACATCATTACATTATTCCACAGCACTACAGTTTGATAAAATTTGGCACAAAAAAATTTAACCTGATTATCAGTGATTTATATAAAAAAGGAGTCTTTTTAAAAATGAGGTAAGTGAATTGTAAATGTTCAGTAGAAACCTAATAATCTGAACATGAAAAATAATTTTACTTTTTTTAACCAAAAAATGGCTCCTTACAGGCTATTTATGTGGATATCTATTGGCTTATTTACTACTTCAATGATGTCTTGCTCTGACTCTGACGATGATGATGACGACGATACTAACTCTAATACGGTGCAGGTGGACTTTTATGGCGAATCTTCTACTATTAGTGAAGCAGATGCAGAAGGAGTAAGCATTCCATTGATCTTCACGGATGCTACCACCAGACCGGGCAGTTATCAAATCACCTGGGAAAGTTCTGAAGGAATGGAATATGGAAAAGATTTCACCACTATGCCTGAAGCAAATGACGGTGTGATTAATGTAGATGTGGAATCAGAGCAAGAAGAAGCTTCTATTCAAATAATACCTACTGATAATTATGTAGACGAAGGAGACCGTACTATTACGTTTTTTATACATTCTGCTACAGGAGGTTTAAGTATTGGTACAGCTTCAGAATTTACATTGACTGTAGAAAATGACGATGAAGCCACTCAATTTAGTAAAGTGAGCTTTGAAGATATTGAAACTACGATTTCTGTTCTTTACTATGACTCAGGATTGGCAACTGTTGACCACCCATTGATGAACAATGCTAACCAACCACCAGTAAACTCAGAAGGGCTTAATGAGCTCGGGTATCATGCATCTTACTTCAATACCAGAGACATGGAAGGCCTTACTGATGGAGACTATGTAGGAATAGTAAAAGCCACTGTAGTAAATGGAGGTTATCCTGATGGCTCACAAGGATATGAAATGAGCGACACTGATGGTAAAATGAGATTAACTTTTGATGAGCTTGATATTGAAGGCTACCTCAGTACTAACATCTCTATAGACGTTTATTTACATGATGAAAATGGAACAGGACTGCAATACGATGATGAAGATATACTTCGCATTTTTGTGAAACTGGATGACGGAGAAGAAATAGACATAATCAACTCTAAAGGCAGCAACTTAAATGACCTTTTTGCAGGAAACTTTGACAAGTGGACTACTTTAAAAGCTTCAGTTCCAAGAGAGGCAGAATCTCTGACACTCTATGTAGAATTTGACGTAGACACCAGATTTGACATATTGTATTTTGATAATATCAAGTTCTCTGGAGTACACCAAGATGAAATATAATCGATTCTAAATTATAAATGACCGCAAAATAAAGGCTGTTTCAAAAGTAAGATCTTACCAATTCGGTAACTGCTTTTGAAACAGCCTTTGTATTTTATTCACAGTCTAATTCCGGAAATTCGGCACCATAACCACGAGCGGTAGTCCAGTCTTGTTTTGCTTTACCTCCCTGGCCAGTAAGGCAGTATACACTCCCCCTATTTACATAAGCTTCTACGTAGTCCAATTTATACTGAATAGCCTTACTGAAAAATTCAATGGCCTTTTCATACTGTTTCATAGTAAAGTAAGAATAGCCTTTTTCATAATAAGCTTCGGCATATTGAGGAGAGAGCGTTATGGCCTTATCATAGTTAGTAATAGCTTCTTTATTTTCACCTAACTGTGACTGACAAACGCCTAATAAATAATATCCCTCAGCGTTTTGATCATCTACTTTTACAGCCTTTTCAAACAGCTCTACTGCCTTTTCATAATTTCCTTCTGTATATTGCTCATAGCCTGCATCCAATAGTTCCTCTGCACTCTGTCCGAAAGAAACCAATGAAATGAGCAGGCTAGCAGCCACTAATAGCATCTTCATAATTCAATTCTTTTAATCTACATTTCTAATTATAGAATGCAGAACTCAGGCCATTTATTGTATTATCAATTTTTGGGTACTGATATTGTCAGCCGTTGTAACTCTTATCAGATAAGTTCCGCTTTCGAAATTACGTAAATTTAATTGAATCAGTTGATTTTCATCTGTAGCTTGTTGGGTATTAACCATTTTCAATTTACCCAGCATATCTATAACCTCTATCTGCATATTACCAGGAGCTATTCCATTAACCTCTACACTAATCATCTCCCCCTTTAATGGATTGGGATATACAGTTAAGCCTTTAGTCTTGAGCTCATCTGGTGCCTCATTAACAAAGTCAGGATCAAAAGTCTCCTCACTATTGTCAGGTCTGGCATTAGTTATATCTGTTTTAGCTAAGGCCACATCTTCACGACAAGTGATCAGTCCATCCAAATCATAGCCATCGGCACTTCCTGGGAACAAGTTAGGATCTGATGCATCTGTAATTTTTATGAATTTGGCATAAGCCATGCCTTGATCTACTGCCGGCTTTATATCTAAAAAGGAAGTTCTGCAATAAACATTAGGCAAACTATACCATTGAATACCATCTGCTGAAAGCTCTACATGCGCCTGCTCAGGATATGAATTGCCTGTAGCACTATAACACATTTCATCAGCACGCCCATAACTAGTTTCTACCACAATTATTTCAGGCTCCGCGCTACCATCATCATACACTCGGTTGCCCAGCTCCAAAGTAATGCTTCCGCCAAACCCCAGAGACACAAAATTCTCACTGTGATTTTCCTGTGGAGCATTAAGTGCTTTATTCGGGTCTCTACGAGTACTATTTACAGGGGTGTTATTTTGTTTTTTCCCCCGGAGTAAAAGCAACCACATGCTCTGCTCCACATTGGTAATTTAGTTCGTATTTAAACAGTTCATATCCATATTCATCAGAATGTGCTCTAAATATCAGTCTATCTTTAATAAAGCCCATCAAAGTAATTTCATCAGGATCGGTGGACAGTATATCACCTTCAGCCAGAAGCCATGTGCCTGAGGCCGAACCATCACTCTTCCACAGTTCAGGGCCTGATGAGCCATTTTTAAAAAAGTATACTTCATCATTTTGAACTACTAAGTCTCCTTCTATAATATCAGAAGCCACTAAGCTCTTGTTATTCGTACCAGAATTCACAGACCATAATTCTCCATTAGTCTTTTTGTAATAGAGATGAGTACTGCCTGCGAATAAGCTTTCAAAAGTTTCTACTCCTGAATCAACCTCCTGTGTACCAGCTGCAGTACCATCAGTTTTCCATAGTTTAGGTTCCGCTTCGTAATCATTATAATCATAGGCTATAAAATATAATTGAGTACCTACATTAGTAAAACCTGTTGCTGCCAAATTATCAGGAAGTGATGCTATAGTAGTAGGTCCGCCACTACCCAGCTGCCATATTTCCGTATGGAAATCATAATTAGAAGTATTATTACTTATGCTAGGAAAAAAATAGACTTGAGAACCTATTTTGCCGTAAAAGTCAAATTCATAGATAAATTCATAATCCTCAATTTTTGATATCATATCTATGCTGCCATTTTCTATCTTACAAGCATAATATTCAAGGTCTTTTTCGGCCCGGAAATATATAGCATCTCCTGCTGCATAAAGATGACTGTAATAATTGCTTACATCATAAGTCTCTACAGTTTCTGATTCATCATAAGAAATAATAAAGCTATTCATGCCGTCATGTAAACTAAAATAGAGTTTATCACCAGCCACTAACAGATCACTTGTAATGTACACACTATCAAATGAAACGGTAAGATTAGAATTAAAAGGGGTTCCACTAGAATTTAATAGCTTAACAGAATAATCATCATAATATAAAGCATCGGCAAATTGAGCCATGCTGGTGATATGGTAATTTTCCAAAATTTGAGTGCCACTGGTAGAGCCATCAGTACGAATGAGGGCATTATTACTATTAAGTCCATAACCTGCTGTATTAAAATACAGGGCTTCATCTATAATAGTCACATTTCCTATTTGGGAGAGGCTCCCATCAGGATAAAGGTCTTTTACTAAGGTAATTTGTGCCTCAGACACAGAAGTAACGAACGCCAGAAATAACTGACAAAACAGTAGGGGTAAACTTATCTTTCCCATAGCCAACTTTAGTTTGATTTTAAAAATATTACATACAACAGCTGTTTTAGTAAAACACAAAAATCATCACCAGGTTCTTGATTGATTTCAGTTTTTAATTTAACAATTTTAACATTCTTTTCGAAGAATAACCTCATAATTCTCAGCAATTATGATACTTCAAAAAATAGATGTAAACATTTAATTAACAGCCACTTAACTCCATAAAACAGAAGCATGGTACATCTGACAGAATAATTATTTTTTTGAAAAGAAGAAAATGGAAATCCCTCCTCTTTTTATAACAAAAAAAGAAGTGATGGAACTAAGCCCCACCACTCTTAATTTTATTTATCAATTGCTTTTTTACTGAATAATAATCTTCGTATTCTCTACACGATCCCCTGCAGATAATTCTACTATATAAGTACCTTTAGACAGCGTACTTACTTCTAGCTTTACTGCATTAGTACCTGCGGATAATGAAACCGTTTTTTGAAGCTTTTCTTTACCTGTAATATCAATCACTCTTATATGAGCCACTTGTGCCTGACTTACTTTGAATTGCAAGGTGAGCTCTCCATTAGTTACAGGGTTAGGGTACAAAGTGAAACCTTCTTCCACTTCATCAGGAGCTTTGTTTATAAACTGAGAATTAAATAATGACGAGGTAGCAATTCGAGAGTTGGTAAGCAATCCTTTTGCAGCTTCTACCTCTTCCCTACAAGTAATTACGCCATCTAGATCAAAGCCATCCGCAGAATTTTGAAACACCAAAGGATTAGACACATCGGTTATTCGGATAAAACTAGCATAGGCCATTCCCTGTTCTACTGCTGGTTTAATGTCTATAAAGGAGGTTCTGCAGTATACATTAGGCAAACTATACCAATTGACTCCATCTTCTGAAACCTCCACAAAGGCCTGCTCAGGGTAGTTGCTTACTCCTTCGGAATAGCAAAACTGATCGGCTCTGCCGAAGCTGGTTTCTACTAAAATCAGGTCTGGCTCCGCTGTGCCTTCATCATACACGGTAGTACCTAGTGCCAGGGTTATGCTCCCTCCAAAACCCAGTGCTACAAAATTGATTTCATCATTTTCCTGTGGGTCTCCCAAACTCATTTGAGGGTTACTTCTACCTGAAGGTACAGGCGCCCCACTCTTCTTTTTGCCTTGGTTAAAAGCTATTACCGCTCTGGCTCCACAGTTAGTACCCATATCGTATTTATGCACTTCACCATCCTTGAGTACAACGAGATCATCACCCAACATTCCTAATATCCGGATATAATCGTATGTAGTAGTAAAATTAGCGTAAAAGCCTTGCGGGGTATATAGACTTAAGCCTCCATTTTCAGCCCAGAAATAGTACTTCCCGTCTTCACTTTCAAAGATATTGGAACTTAACAATGGGCTACAGGCAAAATAATCAGGCTCGTAACGACAAATCTCTGACATTCCTACCCCTCTATAAAAATCTACTCTGCCTCCCAGATCTTCCAGGTATTGTGTGCCAGCCGCAGTTCCATCAGTTCTCCATAATGAATTTTCAAGAACATCGGCATTTTCATCTACTATTTCTAAAGACAGATAAATAAAATTATCACTACTTATGGCACTAGTAACCATACCATTTTGAGGTAGAGATACCAGCATGTCTAAACTATTATCACGGTTAATACGATACAAATCAGTGTGAAAGTTGGGCTCACCTTCATCTATTGGTGTAAAAGCGATCACATTACCTTTGAAGTCCACAAACTCCGCATGGTTGTTATAAAAGAATTTGGATCTCTCAAGGTAATTGACAATCTCATTGCCCGAGTCTGTAATTCTATAAATCAGGTCACCTCCAGAGTGATTTTCACCAAAAGCTTCACCATAAATATATACCCCGGTAGGGTGTTCAAAACCACGAGTAATTCCATCTCTCCACCCACCTGCTGCAAAAGGAACAAATTCAAGATCCATTTTATCGAATGTATAATAACCATAATCCGCTATACCGATAGGCATGCCCTTGTACGTGTAGTAGAAATAAATCCACCCTTCATCACTACTATCCTGCATCTTTTGAGGAGCGGCTCCTTCAGTTACATAGTATAAGTCTAATTCATGATCTCTGCGGAAATAAACATCTTTGCCATTATTGGCCAGAAAAGTGTGTGGGCTTTCATGCTCTTCTGTAACATATATTTCAACAGTACCTGATTTTGTTCCATCAGTAATATACAGGTCGCCCCCCATTCTAAAAGACAAGTACTCATTAGGCAGATTAGAAGATTCTGTAAAACGAGAAGAAGAGGTAGTATGCTTTTCGTCTATAACCTGTGCTTTAGAAGCATAAGAAATTTGTGTTAAAGCCAATAAACAGCCTAAAACATAAGTAAGATTAATATTTTTCATAGTTAGTTTTTTAAGAGAAGTATTACATATTTTAGTGATATAAGATTAATGATTTGAAAAGAGGCACTTCAGCAATAGGACAATCTTCAATTTTGAAATACCAGCTTTCAATCTTTTACTGAATAATAATCTTCGTATTCTCCACACGATCTCCTGCAGATAATTCTACTATATAAGTGCCTTTAGACAGCGTACTCACTTCTAGCTTTACTGCATTAGCACCGGCGGATAATGAAACCGTTTTTTTAAGCTTTTCTTTACCTGTAATATCAATCACTCTTATATGAGCCTCTTGTGTCTGACTTACTTTAAATTGTAGGGTGAGCTCTCCATTAGTTACAGGGTTAGGGTACAAAGTGAAACCTTCTTCCACTTCATCAGGAGCTTTGTTTATAAACTGAGAATTAAATAATGACGAGGTAATTGTTCGAGCATTGGTTAACACTCCTTTTGCAGCTTCTACCTCTTCCCTACAAGTAATTACGCCATCTACATCAAAGCCATCGGCTCCTTTTGGAAACGCAGAAGGATTAGACGCATCGGTTATACGGATAAAGCTGGCATAAGCCATTCCCTGGTCTACTGCCGGTTTAATGTCTATAAAGGAGGTTCTGCAGTATACATTAGGCAAACTATACCAACTGACTCCATCTTCTGAAAGCTCTACAAATGCTTGCTCGGGATTATTACTTTCACCTTCTGAATAACAAAACTGATCGGCTCTGCCGAAGCTGGTTTCTAATAAAATCAGATCTGGCTCTGCCGTACCCTCATCGTACACAGCACTTCCTAGGTCCAGGGTTATACTTCCTCCAAAACCTAATGCCACAAAGTTGATTTCATCATTTTCCTGTGGGTTGGCCAACGCATACTCAGGATTACTTCTTTCTGCTACTACTTTAGAATTATTATTTCTTTGGCCCTGAGTAAATGAAACTACCGCCACCGCTCCACAGTTGGGTTTCATATTGTATTTATAGAGCTTATTTCCTCCATAAACTATCAAATCATCTCCCAACACTTCTAATATTGTTAAATGGCCTAATGAAGGATTTAAATATGAACTATATAAGCCTTGTGGAGAATACAGATTTAAGACTCCATCTTCCTCAAGGAAATAATATCTCCCATCTTCATTGTCAAAAATATTGGACTTTAGGTTAGACTGACAACCAAGGTAATCTGATTCATAATCACATATAATATCTTCTATTAAGGAATAAGAGTAATTATTGGATACACCAAGATCTTCCAGATACTCAGTGCCAGCCGTAGTGCCATCAGTTCTCCATAGATCATAATGAGAACAGTTTAAATCACAATCATAAAACTGCTCTGCGAGCAATAAATACATGTATTTATCAGAGTATATAACATCTTGAATTATCAATTGGGATGGGAAAGCATACAAACTATCTACACTTGTATCATTAATAACAAATAATTCAGTGTGAAACCCCACACTATCTTCCTGATTTACAAATGGATAAATCTTCTCTCCAATGGATCCAAATGATTCAGAAATATCATACACATATTGAAGTCTGCCTAAATATGATAAAATTTCACTCCCTTCACTTGTAATACGTACAATGCTGGTTCCATAAAACTCTTCGTAATTATCCCAAAAAACATAAACTCCTGATTTATGAGCAAAAGGTCGTGAAAAACCAAACTTAAAGCTTGGCATAAATTGATATGTAGCAATAGTTTCATTAATATTAAAATAACCATACTCACTTATACCAAAAACTTCCTCATCAGCTTTTCTTAAGTAATGAACACCTTCTCTATCTCCATCTACCTGTACCCTCTGAAATGGGGCAGGACTTTGCAGATGAATGTAATACACATCATCATAAAATATTTTCTGAAAGTAAATATATTGCTCATCAGCCACCAGTGTAATATCCTTCTCGGTTAGCCTATCATCTTTAGGAAAAGTGGCCAATTGACTTGTTCCCGACACTGTACCATCAGTAACTATAAATTTCCAATCTGCACTTTCAGGCTGATCTGCCATCACTACAATTTTATCCCCTGACTTAGTTACTTCTATAATACTATTGAAAGACTGATTAGAAAGCATTTCAAAGCTTTGCCCATATAAAGGAGGGCCTCCGAAAACACACGTGAGCAAAACACTCACGGCATAATACCAGACATTAGTTTTCATTGTAATAAAATTTAATGGTTATAGTTAGTTAGAAGACTGTTATAGAAATACGTTTTCAGGCAGGTAGGAAGGCCACCGTGTTAAGGCAGCCTCCTGTTTATTAAAAGCATTATGACTTATCTATTGAATGATAATTTTGCTGGTTTGATGCTTGCTCCCAGCTTCTAACTCTAGTATGTAGGTACCTTTAGGCAGGTCACTCATATCTAATTCTAATTGATTTGCTCCCTCTTGAAAGGACGCAATTCTCCGGTATTTCTCTTTGCCTGTAATATCCATTACTCGAATAGTGCCTTTATAGGCCTCATCAAATTGCATGTTAAGACTTAGCAAGCCTCCTGGCGAAGGATTAGGATAAACTGACAACTCTCCATTACCTATGCTTTTAGGCCCAAATTCTTCATTAGGAATGGTATTGAAAAAATCAGGATTAAAGCCTGCGGCCATTGGATTACCAGCCAACCTGGAATTTGTAAATTCCTGAGTAGCTATATTCACTACTTCTCTGTTAATAATAATGCCATCAACATCATAACCATCAGCTGAAGGAGGAAATAGTGAGCTATTAGAAGCATCAGTAATTCTAATGTATTGGGCATATTCCATACCCTGATCTACCGCAGGTTTGATATCTATAAATGATGTTCGGCAATAAAGATTAGGTAAACTATACCAGCTAATTCCATCTTCTGAAACCTCTACAAAAGCCTGCTCAGGGTAATTACTTCCGCCATCAGAGTAACAATACTGATCTGCTCTACCATAACTGGTTTCTACCAAAATCATATCAGCATTTGCCGAACCGTCATCCCACACTTTGCTGGCCAGCTCCAAGGTAATGCTTCCTCCAAACCCCAGAGCCACAAAGTTATATTCATTATTCTCCTGAGGATTAGCCAGCACATTATTAGCATCACTACGCTCTGCTGGCACCTTGCCTCCATTATTTTTTGTTCCCTGAGCAAAAGACATTACTCGGCTAACTCCCATGAGGTACCTGTATATTTCAGCACCATAATCCAAATCAGGATCATATTCATCAGGCGCATAGGGATAATGTTCTGCCACAAAAAGCACCATCCCATCATGAACTTCTGATGGTCCATAAACTAGAAGATTTGAATTATTTTTAAAAATCATTTTGGTACCCTCTGTAGTACCATCAGTAGTCCATAGTTCAACCTTTTGACCATTATCTTTC
The DNA here is from genome assembly GCF_021389955.1 of Fulvivirga maritima. NCBI lineage: Bacteria > Pseudomonadati > Bacteroidota > Cytophagia > Cytophagales > Fulvivirgaceae > Fulvivirga > Fulvivirga maritima. The sequence continues at coordinate 3,373,359 of NZ_CP089980.1, read as the reverse complement.
CAATAATAAATCTGATCTCCATACTGATGATTCAAATCAAATTGCGCCAGCCCTACAGGATCAAAATAATCCCATTCTTTTGTAAGTACATCATAACTCCAAAAGCCATCATCATCACTTCCAAAGAGCTTATTTTCTCCTCCTATTAAATCAGGGAGCCCATCCATGAATTTTTTAGTTCCTTCAGCCGTACCGTCAGAAATCCACACTTCAGATAAAATAGGACCATAATAATCAGATCTATCGTAGAAAGTGAAAAAGGTAAAATCTCCTACGCTTACATAATCACCTATTATCAAGTTATCAGGAAAGGTAAAAACCAGCTCAATATCATCTTCGTTCATCTTCCATAGCTCTGTATATTGCCCTTCTGAGTAGTAAAACCCTTTATCACTTACTATTAAACTATAAGTTTCATCGCCAATTTCAGCCACTACAAAGGGTTCATAAAAACTGAGTTTTTCAGGAGTATAACCAAGAAGCTTTAATTCTTCATCTTTAACCCTGTATATGCCATACAAAGTTGAATCTGTATAGCCTTTATAATAAACTTCATCTCCAATCACATAAGGTATGCTTAGATACATGAAATTATCAAAATCCTTAACGTGCCCGTCAGGATAGATAACACTTACATAATTTTCCCCATCATCAATAATACCTGCAACAGCTATATCTTCTGACGCCGCTAAACCCCACATAGTAAAAACGCTGTCTGAATCATATGAATGAAATATAGAAGATGAATACGGACTACCATCACTCCTGTAGACATCATATGAATCAATATCATCTCTATAATAGAGATAATCTCCTAAGCTAAAAAACTCATATGTAGAGGTGTTCTCCATAATATCAGTTCCTGATTCTGTTCCATCAGTTCTAAGAATGTAACTTCCTCCACTTATAAAAACAGCTTCATCTGTCTTCGCAAACTTATAATCCTCCTCATATATACCTGGATAAAAACCCCCAGGAAACTGGTCTTTAACTAAAGATATTTGCCCATAAGACAGGGTACAGATCAGTGTAAAAAGCATCTGTAAAATGGTTTTTGTAATTAAATTTTTCATTGCCAACTAATTTTTAAAGGTTTAAGAATAATTTATAGATCAATCATAGATTTTGGTTTTCAGGCAGGCACGTATAAAGACGGCATACTAATACCTCCTTTGTCTCAATCATAAAACTTGTGGTAAATAAATAGAAGCCCAATAAAGGGAATAGGTATTACTCTGGTAATCAATACAGGTTATAATGATTAACCAATGAGCAAAGAAAAGCAGATTAGACATAGGCCTTCCGATCTCAAACTAGAGAGCGGGTATAGCTATACCATAATGCTTACTGACAGTTTGCAAAATAATCTGATGTAGATTTACATGTGCGCGCAACCCCAAGCAACCTGTCAGATAGGAGCTATTCTAAACGGTAGAAGAATCCGTTCAATTTTAATTTGAAGTAAGGTCGCTATTAAATGGCTTTCTTGGAAAAAAGATAAACTAAAGCCAAAAATGCACTTAGAAAGTAGGTTAGGTAATTATTTTTCATAGCCAACTAATTTTTATTTCACTTATTTAATATGTCATATATTTAATTTAAACACCTATTACATTATAAAGTTATATATTTTACACGTTAATTAAAATATATAATATTATTTAAATATAAACTTTTCTCACCTAGCTGTGACTTTTCAGAATTAACCAGTCTTAAGGTTATACTTAAATTAGAAGATTATTTATTTGGTTATTCCAAATAAGTTTTTAACCTTTGAATACAAATGACCAATACTAACTCGTATACACCAAAAAATTACCCAGCTTCTCCGGCTGTGGTTGTGTATGCTCCTGAGTTTAGGATAAGGACATTTAGGCCCCTTTTGGGGTAATATAATCTATGCGAGGGTACGTCCCTCTGCAATCACACACCTTTTCTGTATATTTTAAATTTTTGCCGCCAGGCATTCACTTTAATAATTTCGATTTTCAATAATGTCGGAAATAAAACTCACTATCGCGAACGAGGATCACCTTGAGTTTGCGGAAGAAATTTGTAACATGATGGAACGCGCCGCTGCTCAGCGAGGCACAGGTATTGCCAAGCGTTCACCTCTTTACGTTAGTGCCAAAATGATGGAAGGAAAAGCGGTAATCGCTATTTCTAACAATCAGCCGGTAGGGTTTTGCTATATCGAAACCTGGGGGCACGGCAAATATGTGGCTAACTCCGGCCTCATAGTGCATCAAGACTTTAGAAATACAGGCTTGGCCAAGCGTATTAAAGATGAAATATTTCAACTCTCCAGAAAAAAATACCCTGAGTCAAAGATTTTTGGCATTACCACCAGTCTGGCAGTAATGAAAATAAACTCTGATCTGGGCTACAGACCTACTACATTCTCTGAACTTACTACTGATGAAGATTTTTGGAAGGGCTGTCAGAGCTGTAAAAACTATGACATCCTTACCCGGACTAACAGAGCGCACTGCCTATGTACAGGCATGCTTTATGATCCTGAAAGGCAAACCAAGTCTACTTCTGCTAAACTAACTAAAGAAGAAAGGTGGAAGCGCTTCAAAGGCTTTTTGAAAGATGGTGCCGACCGCCTGAAAGGAAAAATCAAACTGAAATTAAATAATCAAGACCCTAAAAACTCTAAAAAATTATCATGGCTGACCAAAGTAAAGTTGTTTTAGCTTTTAGTGGAGGACTAGATACCTCCTACTGTGTAAAATACTTAAAACACGACCTGAATATGGAAGTTCACTCAGTACTGGTTAACACTGGTGGCTTCGATCAGGAGGAGCTTAAAGCAATCGAAAAACACGCTTTGGAACTTGGAGTAGCGCATCATGAAAGCATTGATGTGGTAGATGAGTTCTATCAAAAAGCTATCAAATACCTGATTTTTGGCAATATCCTTAAAAACAACACCTATCCGCTTTCAGTAAGTGCAGAGAGGGTGTTTCAGGCTATGGCCATAGCCAGGTATGCCAAAGAAAATAATGCCGAATATATAGCGCACGGTAGCACAGGAGCTGGAAATGATCAAGTTCGTTTTGATCTTGTATTTAACATTATGGCTCCCGAGGCTAAGATCATCACCCCTATCCGTGACTTACAGCTATCTCGCCAGGCTGAGATTGATTACTTAAAATCTCATGGGGTGAATATGAACTGGGAGAAAGCCAAATACTCTATCAACAAAGGATTATGGGGCACCAGTGTCGGCGGTGCAGAAACGCTTACTTCCAAAGAAGCGCTCCCGGAAGAAGCTTACCCCAGCCAGCTGACCAATAAAGAGCCTAAAAGCATTACTTTAGAATTTAAAGAAGGCGAAATAACGGCTATTGATGGAGAAACCATGAGTGCACCTAAGGCTATACAGCTATTAAACAAAATAGGTAGCGAATACGCCATAGGCAGAGATATACATGTGGGAGATACCATTATTGGTATAAAAGGAAGAGTAGGCTTTGAAGCGGCTGCACCAATCTTGCTTATTAAAGCACATCATTTACTAGAGAAGCACACGCTTACTAAATGGCAACAGCACTGGAAAGAACACCTGGCCAGCTGGTACGGAATGATGATGCATGAAGGCCAGTACCTGGATCCTATCATGCGCAATATTGAAAAATTTATGGATGATACCCAGCAGTTTGTTACTGGCAAAGTGCATCTTAAGCTGAGCCCTTATCAGTTTACCTTACAAGGCATTGAATCTGAGCACGATCTTATGACTTCTAAGTTTGGTAACTACGGAGAAATGAACAAAGGCTGGAGTGGTGAAGATGTAAAAGGCTTCACTAAAATTTTGGCAAACCAGACCAAAATTTTCTACGCTGTAAACGAATTATAAAACTCAAGAAAGCCAATGTTTAAATAATCACAACATTGGCTTTCTTATGCTGGCCTTGTCCATAAGCCGGCAATAACTAAATATATAAATAATGATCAAAGCAGGAATAATTGGGGCAGCTGGTTATACCGCAGGTGAGCTCATTAGAATTCTCATCAACCACCCTGATACTGAAATAACATACCTATATAGCAATAGCCAATCAGGAAAAGACATCGCCACGGTTCATGATGACTTACTAGGGCTTACTGACCTTAAGTTTACTGATAAAATAACAGAGGCCGATGTAGTATTTCTATGTCAGGGCCATGGTAAATCTAAGGAATTTTTAGACACCCATACTTTCAGCGATACTACAAAAATCATAGATCTGAGTCAGGATTTCAGACACCAGGCCAAATCACAATTGGGGAGCAGAAAGTTTATTTACGGTTTACCAGAGCTCAACCGTTCAAAAATTATTGAAGCTCAAAATATCGCTAACCCAGGCTGTTTTGCCACCGCCATTCAGTTAGCCTTACTCCCATTAGCACAAGCAGGCCTGCTCCAGCAAGAGGTACATGTAAATGCCATCACCGGCTCTACCGGAGCAGGACAAGCCCCCGGCGCTACCACACATTTTAGCTGGAGAAACAATAACATTTCTATTTACAAAGCCTTTGAGCATCAGCACCTAATAGAAATAACAGAAAGTATCACCAGTCTACAGGCCGGTTTTGATCAAGATATTAATTTCATACCCGTTAGAGGTAACTTCAGCAGAGGAATTCTGGCATCAGCCTACACTCAGTTTGAGGGTTCTGCCGAAGAAGCTTTAAAACTGTATAAAGAATTTTACGCTGATGCTGAATTCACCACGGTGACTGACAGCAGCATCCACCTAAAGCAGGTAGTGAATACCAATAACGCCATTGTAAGTGTAGAAAAGCATAAGAATAAAATACTTGTCACCAGTATTATTGATAACTTACTCAAAGGTGCCTCAGGGCAGGCGGTAGAGAACATGAATCTCATGTTTGGGCTAGACCAGAGCACAGGACTTAAACTCAAAGCTAACTTATTTTAACCATGCAAAAGCAATCTATAGCCATTCTTGGGGCAGGCAATTTAGGATTAGCCATATACAAAGGCTTGGAAACAGGCGGACTGTTAGAAAACAACCAGGCCATTCTCACCAGAAGAGATACCAGTGCCATTAAGAACGTTAGCCACCCAGCTACCACTATCACCTCAGACAACAGAAAGGCTGTAGAAGATGCTGATATTATCATATTTGCCGTACAACCTAAGCAATTAAAAGAAGTAATTAATGAGGTAAAACCAGCCATCAATCAGGATAAACACACATTAATATCTGTGATTACTGCTGTGTCTACCGAAGAAATTGAGGAGATGATTGGCTTTGAGCTGCCTATCATCAGAGCTATGCCTAATACAGCCATAGCTGTGGGGCAATCTATGACTTGCATAGCCTGCAACAAGTCAGGCAAAACTAAGCTCGATGCTGTTCAAACTATATTTAATTGTGTAGGTAAAACTATGGTTATTGAAGAAAACCTGATGCAGGCCGCCACTGTGGTTTGTGCCAGTGGTATCGCTTTTTGGATGCGATTTATCAGGGCTACCACCCAAGGGGGCGTTCAATTAGGCTTTGATGCCGAAGATGCACAAAAAATAGCAGTACAGGCTTGCCAGGGAGCAGCTAGCTTGCTTAACAGCAGCGAAAGCCACCCGGAACAAGAAATTGACAAGGTTACCACACCACAAGGCTGCACCATAGCTGGCCTTAATGAAATGGAACACCACGGGCTCAGCTCCGCCTTGATAAAAGGCCTCGTAACCTCTTATGACAGAATTAACAAAATGAAAAAATCATGAAGCCATTTGACGTATATCCTCTCTTAGATATAGAACCGGTGAAAGCCGAGGGCTGCAAAATAATAGATAAAAATGGCGTGGAATATCTAGATTTTTACGGAGGTCATGCCGTAATATCAATTGGTCACTCTCACCCCGTTTATGTAAAAAAAATCACTGAACAACTACAGCAATTAGGGTTTTACTCTAACTCCGTGCAAATACCACTGCAAAAAGAGTTAGCAGAAAAGCTTGGGCAACTTTCTGATTACGAAGACTATGATTTGTTCTTATGTAATTCAGGTGCTGAAGCCAATGAAAACGCATTAAAGCTGGCCTCATTCCATACTAATAAAAGTAAAGTAGTGGCCTTCAAAAAAGCTTTTCATGGCCGTACTTCTGCTGCGGTGGGAGTTACTGATAACCCGAATTACTCCGCTCCCATCAATAAAAATGAGAACACTGTATTTTTGGAGCTCAATGACTTAGATGCTGTAGAAGATGAATTGAGCAAAGGGAATGTGTGCGCTGTTATTATTGAAGGCATACAAGGTGTTGGCGGAATCCACATTCCTGAAGATCCGTTTTTAAGGGGCTTAAGCCAACTTTGTAAAGAATATAATGCCATTTTAATACTAGACGAAGTACAGTCAGGCTATGGCCGCACGGGTAAATTCTTTGCCCATCAATATGCTCAAATAAAACCGGACCTGATTACTACTGCAAAAGGAATGGGAAATGGCTTCCCTATTGGCGGAGTATTGGTTAGCCCTGCATTTGAAGCAAAGCATGGTCAACTAGGCACTACTTTCGGAGGCAATCATTTGGCATGTGCCGCAGTCATTGCTGTTTTGGATGTTTTAGATGATGAAAAACTGATCTCAAATGCGGCAAAGCTGGGCAATTATTTCTTGAGTAAATTCTTAGAAATACCTGAAATAAAAGAAATCAGAGGAAGAGGACTCATGATAGCACTAGAGTTTGACTTCCCTATTAAAAAGTTAAGACAGATTCTTCTTCAGGAAGAACATGTTTTTACGGGAGTAGCATCTCACCCCAACGTACTAAGGCTCTTACCTCCTTTGAGTCTAAGTGAAAATGATGCTAATTTGTTTATACAGAAATTAAATACTGCAATAGGAAAATTAAAGGCTAATGAAGAAATTCATCTCCGTTAAGGACACAGAAGACCCGAAAGGGCTTGTAAAAAAGGCAATTGAAATAAAAAAGGATCCATTTTCTAATCCCATAGGCAAAAACAAAACTATGGGACTCATATTCTTCAATCCTAGTTTAAGGACCAGGATGAGTACCCATAAGGCGGCCATGAACCTGGGTATGAACGTCATTAACATGAACATTGATAAAGACGGATGGAAAATAGAATTTAATGATGGAGCCGTGATGGATGGTGATAGTCAGGAGCATATTAAAGATGCGGTAAAAGTGATGAGCCAATATGTAGATATACTTGGCGTAAGAACTTTCCCTGGGCTTAAAGATAGAAATGCCGATTATAACGAAGAAGTAATTTCTAATTTCATAAAATATAGTGATGTACCTGTGGTGAGTTTAGAGTCTGCCACCCGCCATCCACTTCAATCGCTAGCTGATTTGGTAACTATTGAAGAAATAGGCATTAAAAAACCCAAAGTAGTACTAAGCTGGGCCCCACACCCCAGAGTATTACCTCAGGCAGTACCCAACTCTTTTGCGGAATGGGTAAAAGTAACTGATGCAGATCTTACCATTGCTTGTCCGGAAGGATATGAGCTGGCCGACGAGTTTATGACTGGAGCCAAAGTATCTCACAATCAGGAAGAAGCTTTTAAAGACGCTGACATTATTTACGCGAAAAACTGGAGCAGCTATACGCATTATGGTCAAAAGCCAGAGGTAAAGGAAGACTGGAAAGTAACGTCAGAAAAAATGAACCTAACCAACAATGGTAAGTTTATGCATTGCCTGCCCATCAGAAGAAATGTAATTGCCACTGATGAAGTTATTGATAACTCCATGGTTTATAAAGAAGCGAAAAATAGAGAATATGCAGCCCAAGCGGTGTTACAGGAAATTTTAGAGAACTTATGAAACCGAAGCTAACCATAGTAAAAATAGGAGGAAATGTAATTGATGACCCAGAAATTCTACAAACTGTGCTCAAAGAATTTGGCCAGCTTGATGGCGCTAAATTACTGGTTCACGGTGGAGGTAAAATAGCATCAGACATATCCAAAAGGCTTAAAATACCTACCCAGATGGTAGATGGCAGAAGAGTAACTGATGCCGCCACCCTGGAAGTAGTAACTATGGTATATGGAGGGCTGGTAAACAAAAATGTTATCGCCCTCCTCCAAAGTTTTGGCACAGATGCTATAGGCTTAACGGGCGCGGATGGCAACACCATTCCCGCACATAAAAGAGAGGTAAAAGATGTAGACTATGGCTTTGTAGGCGATATTGACACTTCTGATATTAATACCGACAAGCTCACCTTTTTAATTAATGGAGGACTAGTGCCCGTGTTCTGCGCCCTCACCCATGATAATAAAGGACATTTGCTTAACACCAATGCGGACACCATGGCCTCTTCGTTAGCCATAGCGCTTTCAAAAAATTATGATACCGAACTCATCTATTGCTTTGAAAAAAATGGCGTCTTGCTAGACGTGGAAGATGATAACAGCTTAATAAGAGAGCTCACCTATTTGCACTTTCAGCAACTAAAAGATGATGGCGTAATCCACCAAGGCATGATTCCTAAACTGGACAATGCCTTTTTAGCTAAAAGACATAATGTGAATGTTACTGTAAAACATGCGTTAAACTTAACTTCTCCCATCGGCACAAGCTTATTATGACATTAAAAGAAGAAGCCATTTCCCTTTTAAAATCGCTCATTTCCATACCTTCTTTTTCAAGAGAAGAGGATAAAACAGGAGACTTAATTGAGCAGTTTTTCAAACAAAAAGGAATAGCATATCAACGTAGTAAAAATAATATTTGGACTAAGAACAGGCATTTCTCTACAGAAAAGCCTACTCTTTTGCTCAACTCTCATCATGATACTGTAAAGCCTAACTCAGGATACACAAGAGATCCTCATCTGGCCGAAATAATAGATGGTAAGCTTTATGGCTTAGGCAGTAATGATGCTGGCGGCCCTTTAGTGTCATTACTAGCTACCTTCCTTCATTTTTATGAACAGGAAAACCTTACGCATAACCTTATTTATGCTGCTACTGCCGAAGAAGAGGTATCAGGTAAAGATGGCATTGAAAGCATACTCCCTCATTTAGGAACTATTGATTTAGCCATAGTAGGTGAACCCACCAGTATGGATCTGGCCGTATCAGAAAAAGGCTTGATGGTGTTAGACTGTATAGCCAAAGGAAAAGCGGGTCATGCCGCCAGAAATGAAGGGGAAAATGCCATTTATAAAGCAGTAACAGATATCGAATGGTTTCGCCAATATGAGTTTGAAAAAGCATCGCCTACCTTGGGCCCTGTTCATATGAACGTAACCCAGGTAAACGCTGGCACACAGCACAATGTGGTACCAGATGAATGTCACTTTGTAGTAGACATTCGCCTTACAGATACTTATACACATGAAGAACTATTAGAGATCATAAAGCAAAACACGCTAAGTGAGGTGACTCCGAGAAGCACCCGATTAAAACCATCAGGTATTAGCATGGCTCATCCATTGGTAAAAAAAGCGATTGAAAAAGGCATTAAAACCTATGGATCACCTACCATGTCAGACCAGGCTTTGATCAATGCTCCAAGCATAAAACTTGGCCCGGGAGACTCTAAGCGTTCACATTCGGCTGATGAGTTTATTTATGTTCATCAGATAGAAGAAGGCATAGATACTTACATTGATTTACTAGAAAGATTTTTAAAAGATTAATTCTCGATATACAAGAAAGGCTTTAGGCATCCTTATCATAATCATGAGGATAAATAAGGTTAAAAGAAAATCTAATATCGTGATTAATACACAAACAATATAGATATGAAACTTTGGGACAAAGGATATAAAATAGAAAGTGCAGTAGAGGAATTTACAGTAGGTAATGATAGACAGCTAGACCTGCACCTGGCAAAATATGATGCGCTAGGCTCACTAGCTCATGCACAAATGCTACATGAAGTGGGCATACTCACTGATGAGGACATCAAAGACATCGATAAAGAAATCAGAGCCATCCTTGCCAATATTGAATCAGGTGGCTTTACTATAGAAGAAAGTTTTGAAGATGTACACTCTAAAATAGAACATCAACTTACCGAGAAGTTAGGAGAAGCAGGTAAAAAGATACATACCGCCCGTTCTCGTAATGACCAGGTTTTGGTAGACATGCACCTATTCTGCAAAGAAGAATTATTCACTATCAAAAGCCTGGTAAAAGAGCTATTTGATCGTTTAATTTCACTCAGCAATGAGCATAAGGACGTGCTTATCCCTGGCTATACCCACCTGCAAATCGCCATGCCTTCTTCATTTGGCATGTGGTTTGGTGCTTACGCAGAAGCTTTAATTGACGACATTCATTTTCTAAATGCCGCTTTTAAAATATCTGATCAAAATCCTTTGGGATCAGCAGCAGGTTACGGCAGCTCATTTCCTATTAACAGAACATCTACTACACATAAGCTTGAATTTGCTACCTTAAAATATAACTCCGTAGCTGCCCAAATGAGTCGTGGTAAACTGGAAAAATCGGTAAGCTTCGCCCTAGCCAGTACAGCCGGCACCTTAGCTAAATTTGCTATGGATGTATGCTTGTATATGAGTCAAAATTTCGGATTCCTCACTTTCCCTGCTCACCTCACCACAGGTTCTAGCATTATGCCGCACAAAAAGAATCCTGACGTGTTTGAGCTAATCAGAGGAAAATGCAATAAAATCCAGGCCCTGCCTACTGAACTCACTCTGATCACTAATAACTTGCCTAGCGGCTACCACAGAGATTTCCAACTCTTAAAAGAAAGCCTTTTTGCAGGCCTTTTCGAGTTAAAATCATGCCTTCAGATTTGTGAATTCATGCTTCAGCATATTATCATCAATAAAGAAGCCATTAATGATCCTAAGTATGATTATCTGTATAGCGTAGAAGTGGTAAATAAAGAAGTACAGAATGGCCTGTCATTTAGAGAAGCTTATCAAAAAGTAGGAAAAGAGATAGAAGAAGGTAACTATTCTCCCAGCAAAGAAGTACATCATACCCATGAAGGCAGCATAGGCAACCTGTGTAATGATAAAATTATTGAGAAAATGGAGAAAGCATTCAATTGAATTTTATTAATAAACACTAAAAATTAATGATTAAAACACTCATTTATATATTGGCAATTTCATCCATATTCGCAGCATCCTGCAGCAAAGATGATGAGTCAGTACTCAAGATTAATTCTTTTGTATTGACTACTGAGCATGGACAAGATAATGGGGAATTCGGCTTTGACGCTTCAGACCAATGGCTTTCTACAGATAACGAGAACATAGAAGGTTTTGGAATTTTAGACGAGCAGCAAAATGAGACTGAAATAACCAACTCAGGAATCTCTAAAGAATCTAATTTAAGAATTACGGCTTACCCTAATCCGGTAGTTAGTCACTTAAGTTTACACCTTTCGCCTGAGTCCGAAACGTATTTTGATATGATCGTCTTAGATCAAAATCGACATATCACCCATCAGTCTAGCTTAATACTCAAATCTGACACCACTTTAAATTTAGATTTTAGAGATTTTAGTTCAGGAGATAAGTTTAAAATGATTTATAGCCTTTCCAATGAAAATACACTCAATTTTGTTAAAGGATACGGAAATATTGGATACTGTCCGGACCTAAATGATAGCTATGACTGGGAAGAATTAACTCAATGCTTACGTTAAACCTATAAAAGCAATATATGAAATAGTCACGTGCAAAAACAGGTGTAATTTTCAACCAGATAATATTATTATTAAGAGTTAGAAAGGGTTTTGAAACTTAGAGAATATAAGCATCTGTATATCTTCATATTACACTATTTTTCACTTAAAGATATAGGTTGAAACAGAACCATAATCATCAATAAATCGTTAAGATCATAGATTATATTATAGAAAAGCGATATATTTAGCGTCATGGGTAGAGATAATGAATTGATTAGTTTACTGGCAAAACCAGATATGTTGAATTTGTTTAAACGAATTCTGAAGTCAAGGATATTATCCAGATCTGAACTGGAGAGGCAGAGTAATCCTGCCTCTATTGAAGCTAGTTTGAATGAACTTGAGATGCTTGGCCTTATTAACCGACAACCTTCAGCCTTTCATGATTTTGATAAATTCTATCCTACCAGAGAAGGATTAGAAATCGAAAAAATGGTTAGATGAATGACGTAGCCTGCGCTCTCGTTGTAAGTTCTTTATTATCAGTTTTACTAGCAACCATACAAATATCAATAGATGCAAAAACTAATGATCTGAGAAGTATTATCACTTCTTCATTCATATTTTACATCCTTATAATGGTGATAGGCAACATTATCACTACTTTACTATCCGCCAACCTTATAGACAACAACCTGCCTGCACCAGGCAGCAGCCAAACTTCATTTTTACTGATAGGTCCGAGATGGATCTGGTATTCGATATTTGGAGTATTCGGCTTTGAAGCCATAATTCAAAAAGTAAACGTCACTTTTTTTGATCAGGGCGTACTCACCATACATGACTGGCTTACAAAAGCTAAAAAATCAGCTACAGCGGCTTCTTTAGAGAAAATAGTAATGCTCAATTTCCAAGATTCTCAATCACTGGCCAGTAAGCTTAAAGACCAATTGGATCAGGAATCTATCCACACTTTTGCCTCTATGCAGCTCGGCTTTGACCAATATGAAAAGATTATAGACTCCATAAAAGGTAACGACAAGATCAATCACGAAGAGTACCTGGCCTATGTACTTGCCGAGCAATCACCACGGGTAGTGAAAGCAAAAATTAGGGCAAGATAAAAAGCCCTTTTCAACAAAATCATTTCCTATGAAGGTATCTTCACCCTAAAAGAAGTTCCTTCTCCTGGGGTAGACTCTACTTCTATTTCACCGTTAAGCAAGGTTACGGCTTCTTTCACGATATACAGCCCCAGCCCAGACCCTGATCGGGATTCATCTGCACGGTAAAACATTTCAAATATATTTTTCTGATACTGCTCAGGAATACCAATACCGTTATCACAAACCGAAATGTGTATGAATCCATTGCTCTTATATACCGATATTTCAACCAGCGAGTGTTCCTTATTTACATCACAGTACCTGATACTGTTAGAAATAAGATTATTGAATATGATGCGAAGGCGGTTTTTATCAGAGAAGTAAACTCCTTGCTCCACCTTCACTATTCTTTTAATTTTATTGAAGTGGTTTAGGTATTTGTAGATGCCAAACACCTCACTAATTATTTCGTGAAAGTTAACCTCTTCTTTGATCACATCAAGGCGTGAGTTTTTAGAGTAAGCAATCACATCCTTTATAAAAGAATCTAGCTTAATAATGCTCTCCCTCATCCTTTCTATAAGTTCATCTTTAGCCTTCTGGGTATCTTCAAGGTTATATAAGTTAAGTAGCCCTATCATTGAAGAAAGAGGTGCTTTTAAATCATGAGAGGCGGAATAAACAAACATATCTAACTCCTTATTAGTCTGACGAAGTTGCTGATTAGACAATTTAAGCTGAGCCGTCCGGTCTTCTACTACCGCATTTAACCTGTCTTGTGCCTTTCTCAGTCTATAAGAATAGAATGCAGATAAAAGATAGATGATAATAAAAGTGCCTACCAGACAAATGGCCACAAACCACCATCTGGAATAAAAAGGCTCAGCTACAATAAAACTGATCTCTTCTGGCTCACTCCATAGATAATTACCACTTTGGCGAGCTCTCACCTGCAGTTTATAAGCCCCTGCATCAAGCTCGTTGAGCTTAACTATATTATTTAAATCCAAGTCAATCCACGCACTGCTATCAGCCATTTTATATTGATAGGTAAGTAATGACCCGGGAAATGTCAATGAAAGAAAATGCAACTCTGCTATAGAGTGATTGGGTATAGACTTATCACCAATATCATTTAAGCTCCACTCTCTGCCGTTTATTACCACAGCAGTCAAAAATGGCTTTTGGGTAATATTAAACTTCTGATTACCATGCACTGAAGCGGATAGACCACGTGCCGTTCCTACCCACTTGGTACCATTACTATCGACCCGCAAGTCCCGGGTGTTGCCAGAGCTGGATGGCAGGCCTGAATCCTTACCAAAAGTGATATAGCTTTGCTTTTTAGCTAAATCTACTCTAATTACTCCCAATGTATTAGCCAGCCATAAAATATCATTCTCTACTGCAACAGCTTTCACAGGCACCTTAGTCATACTACCTAGATTTAAGCGATTTACATTATCATTAGTATAGTGAATAAGGCCATCTGAGGTAGCTAGCCAGATAGTATCATTCTTTTCTACAATGTCATTAATCTCAAAATTTGAATTTACCTGGAATCTTATAGGCACACTGACATTAACAAATCTATCTATGTCAACATCATACTTATACAAGTAAGAGTCAGTGCCAATACTCCCAAAATACATAGTCCCATTCACCTCATTTCCAGACACTAGCATTCCGTGTATTCCTTCCTTTTCTCCGTAATGTTTCAAATTGCCCTTTGAGTCTAATCGAAAAACACCATCTACGTTTTGTTGATGTATCCATAAATTATCTTTACTGTCAGCGTACAGAAATGATATAAAACTCATTTCATTAGATAACTTAATGGTATCTGTAATGACATCATTTTTCAAATGCAATACATTAAACTTATTGCTTAACCAGACATCAGAGCCTTTTGCTGCAATGGCTATAAAAAATTCATTATTACCTCTTACTATAGTGGACTTTTTATACCCACCATCATCTCTTTCTAATTTAATCAGGGCGTCTTTATAGGAGTAATATATTTTATTTCCTAAAGGCATTATCGCCTCCACATAATAGTTATCATCGTTAACTTCCTTAAAGTAATTCTTCTTAAGCATCACCAATCCTTCATCAGAGCCTACCCAAAAATTACCATCCTGATTAACCAATATATCGTTAGACCTTAAAATATTGAACCTCGTTTGAACTGACAAGTCACGCTCCTTAACTACCATCAACTCATTTCTGAAAGTACCAATCAGCAACTGAGTACTGTCATACCTCACTATATTAGACACCTCCTTTACAGGCAAGCTATTCAATACGTTAGCATGAAAACCGTCCTCTGATTGCCATAACTTATGCACTCCGTTAAGGTCTCCTACTAAAATAGTATCATTCAAATTAAAGCAGATATTAACATTCACCAAGGGAATATCTGATTGAAGAGATAGTTCTTTAAACTCATCGGCTGTTTCATCATAATGAAACACATGGCCTCTATAAGTAAGAATATAAAGCTGATCTCCTATTTCAAAAAAGGAAAAAGAGCCAAGAAAACTGTGGGAAAAATCGCGGACACCAAAAGTGTATCTTTTAAATTGATTTCCGTGAAGTTTTACGATACTACCGGGCTCGGACACCCATTGATTTGACTTACTATCAATAAAGATCTTTTTGGGGTACCATAAGGTGGAATCAGTCATATACAGGCCACCCTTAATATATGACTTAAAACTTACATCATTAATACCAGGAATAATTTCAGTAATTCCAAGATCTGAAACGGCCAATAACTGACCGCCGGTATTTACTATATCTTTAAGGTACCTGCTTGGTGTGGCTTGTGCGTAGCTTTGAAATTCCCGGCCATCGTACCGTACTAGGCCTTCATCTGTTCCTATCCATAAAAACCCGAGGGAATCAAACTCTACTGCTTTGATTAAGTGAGTTACTACTCCCTCCTCTACTCCATATACTGTCTTCTGAAAATTTTGAGAATGTGATGTATGAGTAACTAATGCACTTATAAAAAGAATAAAAAGTGCCCTCATAAATTACATAAAATAGAATAGACTACTCACAATATACAATGCTTCTAAGATATATTAATAAAATAAAAAGGTTAATTGTAACCATGATTTCACTAAAAATAATCCACTAACATCAACTTCAGTGTTTTAAAATTATCAATTGCTAGCGTTTAATTCCGAGAAATTAGACTAACAATTATACAAAACCTATCATTTCTAAATATTTTAATTTAGTTTAGCTCAAACTTTTTAAACTAGAACAATAACCATTTTTTTTATGAAAAAATTACTAGCGATAATCATTGCAGCAAGTACGCTAATGCTATCATGTTCAGATGATGATGACGAAACTCCACTTGTCGCCGATTTCTCAGCCTCCATAGTCGGAGAATCTCCTAACGCAGAACTGGTTATCATCAACAATTCTACAGGGGCCTCTTCTTATAGCTGGGAGTTTTCTGAGGGAGCATCTGTTGCAACTTCTACAGACCAGACCCCTTCCGAAATAACAATTGACAAAGCAGGAAATTTTGAAATCACTCTGACTGCGATAAGTGGGAGTAATGAAGACCAATCTACAACTACTCTATCTATTAATGGCAACAGTGCCATATTAGAGTTTAGTGACGTTGAATTTGGTATAGAAGAAGGAGATGCAACTTACGGAAGGTTCTTTTCTATTGAAGACGGGGTAGTTTATACTGACAGTCAAATTTCGGAAGAAAACGGAGCTTCTGTAAACATTACTTTTGGTAGTTTCGGTTCTTCTGTAAACTTTTTTGAAAGTCCTGCTTCCTCAAATTTCTATATTCCTAATGCCACAGAAACCTATTTCATAAATTATCAATCTGAAGTTATTATGACTGCGGATGATTTTGATGCAATGGATGATGATGAAGAGTTATCTGAATTTACAGTTACTCAAGATGATGGAGAAGGCTTCAGCAGCAACTCTATACCCAATGTCATTTTATTCCAAACTGAAGCAGGAAGAAAAGGTGCAATAAAAACCAAGAACCGTGATAGCGAGCGACTTTTAGTAGATATTAAAGTACAGAAGTACTAATATTCAGATTACAATAATTAAAATAGTAAAGCCCCTCAAATTCCAAAGGGGTTTTACTATTAAATTTTACGCCTTATTTCTATCACCACAGACTTAGATATAGGGGTATTGCTTTTCTTAGCATATTGATTATAAGGCACTAGCACGTTAGCTTCAGGAAAATAAGTAGCCACACATTTAGTAGGTATATCATAGGGAATAACTAAAAAACTACTGGCCAATCGTTCAACACCATCATACTTACTGATCAGATCCACTTTTTGCTCTGGTTTTATGCCTGCCTTTAGCATATCGCTTTCATTCATCAGCACCACTCTCCTATCATAATGAATGCCTCTGTACCTGTCATGCAGGCCGTAAATAGTAGTATTATACTGATCATGGCTCCTGATAGTCATCATCAAATATTGATCTTCTCTCAATTGATGATCAGCTAACTCATTAATAGTAAAATTGGCCTTTTTAGTATTGGTATGAAATTCGGCTTCTCTTGCTCCATTTGGCAGATAAAAACCACCTGGCTCACGCACCCTTTCATTATAATCTTCAAAACCCGGGCAGGTCATTTCAATGGCATCTCTTATATAATCATAGTTTGAAACCATTTCAGACCAATCTACGGTACTTTTCTCTCCTAATGTATGCTTAGCCAACTCAGCCACGATCATAGGCTCACTGAGTAAATTATCTGATGCAGGCTTTTTATTGCCCCTGGAGCTATGAACCACCCCTGTAGAGTTCTCTACAGAAACAAACTGCTGACCGGATTGCTGTATATCACGCTCGGTTCTTCCCAAGCATGGCAATATAACCGCTGTTTTACCATGCACTAAATGACTTCTATTCAGCTTAGTAGATACTTGCACCGTTAAATCACAATTCATTAATGCCGTAGCCGTATACTCCGTATCAGGTGTAGCTGAAAGGAAGTTCCCCCCCATAGCAAAAAACACCTTCGCTTTACCTTCATGCATAGCCTTCAGTGCATTGACCACATCATATCCATCTTTTTCCGGAGGAGTAAAATGAAAAGAACCTTTCAGTTTTTGAGCAAATGAAGGCTTCAGTTTTTCCCAAATGCCTACTGTTCTATCTCCCTGCACATTACTATGGCCTCTTACCGGGCAAGTTCCGGCACCTGGTTTACCTATGCTACCTTTAAGCAAAAGTAAATTAACCACCTCACGTATGTTATCCACTGCATTTTTATGCTGAGTAAGGCCCATGGCCCAACAAATGATAATCTTCTTTTTTGGCAGCTAATAATTCAGCTACTTCTCGTATGGATTGCTCACTTACTCCAGTCTGATTAATAAGTTCATTTAAATTATGACTCAGAAGGTCAACCTTAAACTCTTCATAACCAGCAGTTTTATTAGCTATAAATTGATGATCGAGTACTGTACCGGGGTTCTCTTCTTCCATTTGATACAGCATAATCATCAATGCCTTTAACAGGGCTACATCAGCATTAATTCTTACTTGCAAAAAGTAATCAGTGATCTTAGAGCCACCACCAAGCATATCATTTACATTTTGAGGATGCTTGAACTTCATAAGACCTACTTCAGGCAGTGGATTTATAGTAACGATCTTAGCCCCTTGTTGCTTTGCCTTTTCAAGCGCTGTGAGCATTCTCGGGTGATTCGTTCCTGGGTTTTGCCCCATAATCATAATCACTTCAGCCAGATTAAAATCTTCCAACTTCACCGAGCCTTTACCTATACCTACGGTTTCTGAAAGGCCAGCACCACTGGATTCATGACACATATTAGAGCAGTCAGGCAAATTATTAGTACCATACTGCCTTACAAATAATTGATAAAGAAAGGCCGCTTCATTACTAGTGCGGCCAGAAGTGTAAAATATAGCCTCATCAGGAGATGGTAAAGTTTTCAAATGTTTAGCTATAATTTGAAAGGCATCATTCCAGGCTATAGGCTCGTAGTGACTACTGCCCGGCTTTAAAATCATGGGATCAGTAATTCTGCCGCTCTTGCCGATTTCATAATCAGACCATTCTGAAAGCTCCTGCACAGAATAGCTAGCAAAGAATTCAGCATCTACTCTGGCTTTAGTAGCCTCCTCTGCGACAGCTTTTGCTCCATTTTCACAAAATTCGGCTATAGATCGGTGCTTATCAGGATCAGGCCAGGCACAGCCCGGACAGTCAAAACCGTCGAACTGATTGAGCTTAAGCAAGGCTTTGGTTCCTCCTACTATGCCCACCTCTCCAAACACATGTTTTAAAGATGACTTGATAGCTGCAATACCTGCAGCTACCTCAGGCGGACGACCATATGACAATTTATTATCATGGTCTTCTGGCGGCTGTGCTTTTACTCTTTTCTTATCCATAGCCGTTTAATTCATGGTTATTTTGCCATAGGATTTTTATAAAGATCTTCTTCATTTTCTCCTTCCCTGGCTTTTAGGCACTGAAAATCCTTCTCTACTAACACCTTAAGCGTATCTCCCTGAGGCAAAGGTATTTGAGTAGTAAAACCCACCTCTTCCGTATTCACCCAGTCGCTTAACGTTTTTTCAGGCACCTTTACAGTGATAAAAGAGCCATTAAAATCTACAGATATGTCATCATTATCCGTCACCTCCATCCCGTAAATCAACTTCCTATCACCAAAGTCAATGCTATCACTCACCATCCGCTCCTTTTGCATAATACCTACTTCACTTTGCGAAAGCCTAAATCTCAAAGAGTTTCCTTTAATTCTAATTTTCATGGTCAATTTAATGTTTAAAATGTTCGAGTTTCTCCCCTACTCTTTTCTCCCCATGATAAATATTAAAACCTCCGGACTTGATAAAGCCCACGAGTGTCATATTAATTTGTTTAGCCAGGTTTACTGCCAAGCTGGAAGGCGCCCCAACAGCCAACAGTATAGGTACATGAGCTACAGCAGCCTTTTGCACCAGTTCAAAACTGGCTCGTCCGCTTACTAAAATAAAGGCATTTTCCAGTGCTACAGATGCCGGTTCTAAAAGGCTACTACCAATAAGTTTATCAAGTGCATTGTGCCTACCAACATCTTCTCTCAGCCTAATTAATTTGCCAGACTCAGAAAACAAGCCTGCTGCATGTAACCCTCCTGTGTGTTCAAAAACATTCTGCTCTGCTCTTAATTGTCGTGGCGCATCCATAATAGACATTTCTGACACCTTAAGAACATTGCTAATCACCTCGCATGACTGCTGTACTGATGCTATAGAGCTTTTGCCACACACCCCACAACTAGAAGTCATATAAAAATTTCTCTGAACTGAAGCGGAGTCGAATTTCACACCAGGGTGTAATTCAACTCTAATTACGTTACCACGCTCCTCTTCACTTTCTACACGGCTACAAGGCTTTATTGAAAGAATATCTGCGGCAACACTTATTATTCCTTCAGTATACAAAAAACCAGCTACCAACTCCTCATCATTTCCGGGCGTGCGCATGGTTACCATAAGCTTTTGCTCCTTGCGGTTATACTCCTCGCCATAGCCTAATCTAAGCTCCAGGGGCTCTTCTACTGCCAGTAGGTCTGGCTTAGATTGGTATTGCTGATCAGAATATTTTTTTATAGATGTAGCTTCAACACGCATACTACTCATTCTATAAATATACATGTTGTTAATCTAAAAATCACTATTTCAGATTACAAGTAAAGCGGTCAGGATTTATCTTCGCTTAGCTCAAACCAGATATTTTACCATCATTATCTATATCCATCTGAACAGCAGCGGGTACCGCTGGCAGGCCGGGCATCCTCAGCATATTGCCGGTTATAGGAATACAGAAACCTGCTCCGGTAGCAATTTCTATCTCGCGCACGGTAAGTGTAAAGTTTTGAGGTCTGCCTAGCTCATTCGGATCATCGCTCAATGAGCTCTGCGTTTTAGCGATGCAAATTGGCTTGTCATTAAGCCCTATCCGAGCGATTTTCTTTAAATTTTGTTTGGCTTTAGGCAAAAACTCTACTTCCCTGGCTCCATATACTTTACGGGCTACTGCTTCTATTTTATCTTCTATAGACCAGCTCCACTCATATACAGGCTTATAAGGTTGCGTACATTCTTCTACTGCCTTTAGCACTTCTGAAGCCAGCTGAGTAGTACCTTCACCTCCATGCTCCCAACCTTCAGAGACTGCCACTTTAATACCTAACTCCGTACATCTTTCTTTTACTATTTCCACCTCCTCATCAGAGTCAGAAGAGAATCGATTGACAGACACTACAGGCTGAACACCATATAATTTAACATTCTCAAGATGCTTTTCCAGGTTAGCCAAGCCCTTCACCAAATGCATGGTATTTTTCTCTTTAAGATTCTCCAGCTTTTGCCCTCCATGATATTTGAGTGCTCTTACCGTAGCTACCACCACAATCGCTTTTGGCGAAAAGCCAGCATAACCACATTTAATATTTAAAAACTTCTCAGCTCCCAGGTCGGCTCCAAAACCAGCCTCTGTAACCACGTAAGGAGTGAGTGACATACCCATTTTAGTAGCTATGATAGAGTTAGTTCCTTGAGCAATGTTAGCAAACGGCCCACCATGTATGATAGCAGGGTTCCCCTCCAGTGTCTGCACCAAATTGGGTTTAATAGCCTCTTTTAACAAAGCTGTCATGGCTCCCTGCGCTCCAAGGTCTTTCACAAAAACAGCCTTGCCATCATAAGTATCTCCTATGTAGATATTACCGATCTTTTGTTTAAGATCCTCAATATCTTTAGCCAGACATAAAATAGCCATAATCTCAGAAGCCGCTGTAATATTAAAACCGGTCTCCCGCATCATCCCACCAGATTTACCACCCATTCCGGTCACTATATTTCTAAGGCCGCGATCATTCATATCCATCACTCGCTTCCACTCTACAGTACGCGGATCAATACCCAGGTTATTAGTCTTCGTTTGAATGTTATTATCAATCAAAGCAGCCAGGAGATTATTAGCCTTTTCAATAGCCGCAAAATCTCCGGTAAAATGTAAGTTAATATCTTCCATAGGCACCACCTGACTGTAACCTCCACCGGCTGCACCTCCTTTCATTCCAAATACAGGCCCTAAAGATGGCTCTCTAAGCACCACTGTAGCTTGCTTACCCAATTTATTAAGTCCTTCTGCCAGACCAATTGAAGTGGTGGTTTTACCCTCTCCTGCTGGTGTGGGCGTCATAGCCGTAACTAAAATGAGGGTGCTTTGCGCAATTTTTTCTTCATTAACCAGATTCAGAGGAAGCTTGGCTTTGTACTTTCCATACATTTCAAGCTCATCTTCGCTTATTCCTACTGACTGCGCTATTTCCTTAATATGCTTTAGATCAGTGGATTGCGCTATTTCTAAGTCTGATTTATAGGTTTGTTTTGTTGACATGTGGTTTCACGGTTTTTAGCGGCTAACAAAGATATAATTCCCATTCTAAAATGAAAGGTTTTAGGCTGCATTGTCGGTCCTTTATAGATTCTGGCTAATTTTGAGCTTTTAAATAACACATGCGCAGAAAACACCAATTCGACTTCAAACAATTTTCTGTAAAACAGGAAAACACAGCCATGAAAGTAGGTACTGATGGTGTTCTCATTGGTGCGTGGGCCTCGGTAGATGGTACCAGAAAAGCACTTGATATAGGTACAGGCACTGGTCTTATTGCGCTAATGATAGCACAAAGATGTGAACACTGTAATATAGAAGCTATTGATGTAAGTGAAGCCGCCACAACAGAAGCAATCTATAATTTCAAAGCTTCTCTCTGGCACGACAGACTCACTGCGCACAGGATATCATTGCAGGAATTGGCCAATAGCAAAACACCACATTCCTTTGATTTGATCATTACAAATCCACCATATTTTGAGCAAGGAGGTACTAAGGCGCAGACAGATGAACGACATCAAGCACGGCACAATCACTCCTTAAGTCAGAATGAACTGCTGAGTTCGGTAAATCAACTACTTTCAAAGGGTGGCAGATTTAGCCTCATTCTACCCTATAATGAAGGTCTATCATTGATGAAAAAATCAAAGGCCTATGAATTATTTATTAATAGAAAAACAGCCTTTTTCAGTAAAGAAAGTAAACCTCAAGAAAGGTGGCTCTTAGAATTTTCCAGAATAGAAAAACAACCTACTGAAAATCAACTCATACACTATAATATGAATAATGAATGGAGCGATGCTTATAAAGAACTCACTAAAGACTTCTACTTAAAACTATAAAACCGATCTCTCCATTTCACAAATAACGCAAAATGATATTAGCATTTGATTCCTATTACTTTAATAACAAAGCAAAAACAGTATGTCTTCTTTTTGAAAACTGGGAAGATGCTACTCCACATAGCATACTATCAGAAATAACCGAAGGTGTAGCTGACTATCAACCAGGTGAGTTCTATAAAAGAGAGCTTCCTTGCATCTTAAGTCTGTTAAATAAAGTGGAATTTGAAATACATGCAATAATAATTGATGGATATGTTACCCTGACAGATACTGGTAAGCCGGGGTTAGGTGCTCACCTGCACCAAGCCTTAGCTTCTAAAATTCCCATTATAGGGGTGGCTAAGTCTGGCTTCCATGATAACAGCAAATTAGTAAGAGAGTTGTACAGAGGAGAAAGCAAAAATCCACTCTACATTACAGCGGCAGGAATGGGTGCAGATGAAGCCTATAATCACATAAAAAAAATGGATGGGCCTTTCAGAATGCCAACATTATTGAAATTACTTGACAAAAAAACAAGAGAAGCTCTTCCTGAATAATTAATTAAACACACCTGAATTCATGTAAAAAACTAATTATTTAACGGAATAGATATAATTATTATCAAATATGTTAATAATCTTGTGCTATTATAATTAGTTTTAATCAAACTCTTTCTTATCTTTATATTAATGTTTGTGCATTTATACAGTACTAGCGTTGGCTCTACAACAAAATGACCTTTGCTACACTCTATTTCTCAAGCAGTTTTAATTTATTTAATTTATTTTACAATGAACATTTTTGTAGCAAAGTTAAACTACCGAACAACTAGCGAAGCCCTACAAAGACAATTTGAAGCTTTTGGTGAAGTGACCTCAGCTAAAGTAATCTTTGACAGAGAAACACAACGATCTAAAGGTTTTGGATTCGTAGAAATGCCTGATGATGCAGCGGCTAAAGAAGCCATAAGCACACTTAATGAATCAGAATTTGACGGCAGAACCATAGTTGTTAAAGAAGCAAGACCTAAGACTGAAAGTTATTAATCATTAATAAATTTATCGGTATTTGAAAACGACCTCATTTTTTGAGGCCGTTTTTTTAAAAAATATTTCATTGTTTGAACATTAATGTTAAAACATCGTATATATTTGCAGACATAAATTTTAAAACATTACACAGAGATGAAAAAAGTATTATTCAGTCTATTTGCATTAGTAATTGCTGCAACAGCAGTTTCTGCACAAACTAAATGGGATCTTGATAAAGCACACACAAAAATAGGCTTTAGCGTATCTCACATGACCATAAGTGAAGTAGAAGGTTCATTCCAAGAATTTGATGGTGGAGTAACTTCTTCATCTGACGATTTTGATGGCGCTGAGATCACATTCACTGCTAAAACAGCTTCTATTGATACTGACGTAGAACAAAGAAATGAGCACTTAAAATCAGAAGACTTTTTTAACGTAGCTAAATACCCTGAGCTTACTTTTAAAGGAAAGCTTAAAAAAAGCGGTAAAAAATATAAACTAACAGGTGATTTCACCTTATTAGGCGTTACTAAAACAGTAACTTTTGATGTAAAATATAATGGTACTGTAGTAGATCCTTACGGAAATACAAAAGCTGGTTTCCAAATTACTGGAACTATTGACAGAACAGAATATGGAATGAAATGGAACGCTACACTTGATGCAGGTGGTTTACTTGTAGGTGAAGAAGTAGAAATCACTAGTAACGTAGAGTTGCAGAAAAAGGCTTAAAATGTCTTAAAAAACTGTATATTAGACAAGTTGATAGGAGGTTATCGAATTATTTCACAATAAGTTTGTTAATAATTCGATAGCCTCGCTTGACTTTAAAAGTGGAAAACCTCTATTTTTGAAATCCCCTAAAAAATAAATATGAAATTTGAAGAAGAAATAAAGCAATCTAAATTTACCAGCGAATGTCAGAAGGCCACGCTTAACCTGATTTTTACCTCAGGTTTTGTTAACAACATGCAGAAGGACTTCTTCAAACCATATAATATTACTAACCAACAATATAACGTCCTTAGAATTTTGCGAGGACAACACCCTAAATCTATATCAACTTCTGGCATAAAAGACAGAATGCTAGACAAGAACTCAGATGTTTCGCGTATAGTAGACAGGTTGACCTTGAAAGGCTGGGTTCAAAAAACAGTATGCCCCGATGATAGAAGGTTAGTAGATGTAGTGATCACCAATGAAGGCCTTCAACTTCTTGAGAGCATGGACACAGAAGTAAAAAAGCTAAATGAGCATTTAGGCTCTCTTACTGAAGAGGAAGCCAAGCAGCTAAGTGAATTATTGGATAAAGTAAGAGGCTAACCCTCTATTACTGATGTGCAGGCAGGTAAACGGTAAAAACACTGCCTTCATTTTCTTCACTTTCTACTGTAACCTCTCCGCCATTAAGCGCGGTAAATTGATATACCAACTGTAAGCCCAGACCTAGACCTTTCTCTCCCTGAGTACCCCAGGAACGTTTGGAGCCTCCCAACTTAAAGAGTGAATCTAACTTATCTTTTGATATGCCAATACCTGTATCTCTTACTGATATAGCGACCATTCCCTTTTTTCGTATTGCTGAAAGCTGGATATGCCCACCTTCTGATGTGAATTTCAACGCATTATTAAGTAGATTTCTTAAAATAGTATTCAGACTGTTCATATCGGCAAAAACAGCTAGATCTGACTCAACATCAGTGGCTAGGCTGATATTTTTTGCTCTAGCCATATTATGAAAAAGATCCTTTAGATTATTAACTACTGATGGCAGTTCCACTTTCTCGGGGTGAAATGGAATACTCCCCTGCTGAGCCATTGCCCAGTCCAGAAGATCATCCAGAACGCGTGAGAGTTGGCTCACGGAATTATCAAAATCTACATTGAGCTCTTTGAGTTCGGCTATATTTTCTTCTTCTACTAAAACCTTGATTAAACGTCCCATCCCTTTGAAGGCCTGAACAGGGCCTCGCAAGTCATGCGATATAATGGAAAAGAAACGGTCTTTAGTTCTGTTTAATTCATCCAGCTGATCTCGCTGCGTTTCAATTTCTTCCTTCTGCTCTTCCAGCAGCTCATTGGCTTGCTTTCGCTGTTGATTATTCCTATAAAGAAGAAAAGCCACAATCATAACCAAAACAGTGACTACGCCTAAGGAAACTGCCACCACGGTTTGCCTGGTCTTTTCTGACACCAAAAGATCTACCTCACTCTGCTTTTGATTTACCTCATACTCGGTGCGCATGTCCGCCATCTTGCGGATAGTCTCCTGATCTACCACACTATCTTTATAGGCATAATATTTTGTTTGGTAGTCAAAGGCTTTTTGATGGTTTCCAATTGCTAAGTATATTTCAGATAACTTTTTACAAGCATCCCTAATTTGTTCTTTAAACCCTTGTTGATTTGCAATATCTAAGGCATTTCTGGCATGAATTAATGCTTTTTCATATTCCTTTCTATCTTGATAAATGTCAGCTAATGAAATATCATAAACAGTGATAGGATAATAATCCCCTAGCTTCTTTAGTAATTTTGTAGCTCTAGTTATATTATTTTTTGCCTTTATATATTGATCTTGTTCTGCATAAGCCAAACCTATATTCCCAAGGGAATATCCTATACCTATCTCTAACTGTAACTTATCAAAAATATCTCTTGATCTATAAAAATATACCAGCGATGAATCTAGCGAATGTTCTAATCTAAAAACCTCCCCTAAATTTAACAGTAAAGTTCCCCACCTAACGCTGTCTGAGTTAGCTATAAAAACTGGCAGTACCTTTTTATAATATTCTTTAGCCAATGTATAATTGGTTGCTACTGTATAAACGTCACCAATCGCGGAATTAATGATGGCCAAATTAACATCATCTCCCTCCGCCGCTGAATATTCAGCTCCTAACAGTAAATACTTTAAAGATTTATCTGTATCTCCTTTCATCTTATAAGCATAACCAACCCCCATCAAGCACCTTGACATCCAGCCATCATGCCCCAACTCTTCTGCTATTGCCAATGCTTTTTTTGCATATGCCAAAGATGAATCTGGATTAGGAAGATTTTCATAAACTTGTTTTAGGATCATCAATCGCGCAGTATCAGCATGCGAGTATTTTTCTTCCTGTAAGAGAAGAATTAAACTATCTGCATAACTTTTGTTTTGAGCATGCACTTGGACTAGAACGAATAAATTGAATAAGATCAAAAACCAATAAAAACCCTTGTACACACTACACCTCATTATCCGGTAAATAAACGGTAAAAACACTGCCTTCATTTTCTTCACTTTCTACTGTAACCTCTCCGCCATTAAGCGCGGTAAATTGATATACCAACTGTAAGCCCAGACCTAGACCTTTCTCTCCCTGAGTACCCCAGGAACGTTTGGAGCCCCCCAACTTAAAGAGTGAATCTAACTTATCTTTTTCTATGCCAATGCCTGTATCTTTTACTGATATAGCGACCATTCCTTTTTTTCGTATTGCTGAAAGCTGGATATGCCCTCCTTCTGGTGTGAATTTCAGCGCATTATTAAGTAGATTTCTCAAAATAGTATTCAGACTGTTCATATCGGCATACACAGCTAGATCCGATTCTACATCAGTGGCTAGGCTGATATTTTTCGCTCTAGCCATATTATGAAAAAGATCCTTTAGATTATTAACCACTGATGGCAGTTCCACTTTCTCGGGGTGAAATGGAATACTCCCCTGCTGAGCCATTGCCCAGTCCAGAAGATCATCCAGAACGCGTGAGAGTTGGCTCACGGAATTATCAAAATCTACATTGAGCTCTTTGAGTTCGGCTATATTTTCTTCTTCTACTAAAACCTTGATTAAACGTCCCATCCCTTTGAAGGCCTGAACAGGACCTCGCAAGTCATGCGATATAATGGAAAAGAAACGGTCTTTAGTTCTGTTTAATTCATCCAACTGATCTCGCTGCGTTTCAATTTCTTCCTTCTGCTCTTCCAGCAGCTCATTGGCTTGCTTTCGCTGTTGATTGTTTCTGTAAAGCAAGAAAGCCACAATCATTACCAAAACAGTAACTACGCCTAAGGAAACTGCCACTACGGTTTGCCTGGTCTTTTCTGACACCAAAAGATCTACCTCACTCTGCTTTTGATTTACCTCATACTCGGTACGCATGTCCGCCATCTTGCGGATCGTCTCCTGATCTACCACACTATCTTTATAGGCATAATATTTCGTTTGATAGTCAAAGGCTTTTTGGTAATCTCCAAGCTCGGCGTATAATTTATAAATGTGTTGGCTTGCATCTCGCACCTGCTCTTTCAATCCTTCATGCATAGACATGTTATAACTATCAAGCATGTACTCTAAAGCTTTGTCTGTATCGCCCCGAGCTTTATAGATTTTACCCAAGGAAACAGTATAAACAGCCACTGGATAAATATCGCCAAGCTTCTCCAAGGTACGGTTAGCACTTTTTAAATATTCCTCTGCCACTTCATACTTGCCTTGCTCTTCGTAAACCAGACCAATATTACCTTCACTGTAGGCTATGCCGAGTTCGTAATTAGTACTATCGAAAAATACTTTTGATTTATTAAAGAGAATCAGAGCTGAGTCAAGGTGATTGCTTAGACGGTAACATTCGCCTATATTAACATACATACTTGCCATCTGAACAAGGCTACTGTTCTCATCTTCCTGGAAGGCTCTTAAGCCATCATAATAATACTTAACAGAGCTTGCATAGTTACCCTGTACACGATAATCAGCTGCTATTGCATTATATGCTGCCCCTAAATATCTAGAAATCTTTAATTTATTTGCATATTCTAAGGACTTTATATGAGCTTCAAGCGCCTCTTCTACATTTCCCTTTAACTTTAAAGCATATCCTTTATTTAAATATGCATTATGCATCCAAAATAAATATTCCTCTTCATTACCCCGTAGTAACCCCATTGACAACTCACTATACTTAATTACTGAATCTGAATTAGCATGATGATAATATATCTTTCTTAATAACTTCAATGAATCTAAAAAGGAAAGATTCTTTTCATTATTTAACACGTTAAGAGCGCTATCAGCTTTTGCAATATCCTGACTGCACAACTCACCCTGAAAAGAGACTCCCAAAAGGAATGTTAGCCCAATAATCCATTTAATCATATCTACTCTCTCAATATTAACATTAACACGATTCCCACCAATGGAATCAGTAATTTGTTAAAACTTTCTCAATTCCTAGCTAAGAAATTAGATGGATTTTGGATTTTATTACTAATAAACGATATATATTATGAGAATAACACAATGAATCAAGCAAGTGTTCCTCTATAGGCGGGTAAGTAAATGGTAAAAATACTACCTCCTTGTTCTTCATGTCTAACTACTACTTCTCCACCACTAAGTTCTGTAAATTGATAAATTAGTTGAGATCCCTTACCATAGATTTCATCATTATCCATATAGGCATCCTGGTCCTGCTCTTCGGATATAAGTTGCTCTGAAGTATTAGCAACAGAAAGGGCAACAACCTCACTCTTCTTATGTACATAGAGTGTAACCTTGCCTCCCCTTGGAGTAAACTGAATGGCATTACTCAAAATGTTTTTCATGATAGCATATAAATAAACCCTATCCACATGCAACACTATTTTGGTTTTTAAATTAGCCTTGAGAACTATACCTCTTTTTTTTGCCACTTCCCCGAACTCAACAAACAGCTCATCTATCAATGCTCTCAATTCAACTTGCTCAGGAGTCATTATTGCTTTTCCTTTTTTAGTTAGTGGCCACTTACTCAGATTCTCCATCAATATAGATAAGCGATTAATAGAATTATGATTATCCGTAATTACCCATAATGTAAAAAAAGTATTAAATTAGTGTATGGATATATTCAGTTTCACTACCCACTTCAGTGATGAACAATCATGCAGAGAGCATTTTAAAGGAGAACGAGACAAGTTAGGAGTTATATGTCACCGTTGCGGTCATGATCAGCATTATTGGATAAAAAGCCGATGGAGCTATGAGTGTAAAGCTTGCCGAAGTAGAACTTCTTTACGTAGCGGCACGATCATGCAAGACTCTAACCTTTCTTTTCTGGTTTGGTACAAAACAATGTTTTTAATGAGTGTTACCAAAAAAGGTTTTTCCAGCAAGGAGATTCAGAAGCAATTGGGATTGAAACGATATGAGCCCGTATGGGCAATGGTTCATAAACTGAGAAAAGCCATGGGAAATCGAGATTCCAGATACACTTTAGAGGGAATGATTGAGATGGATGAGGGCTATTTTACAGTGGAATCAACTGAGATCGAGAAGAATAAAGGGAAAAGAGGTAGAGGAGCGGCAGGAAAACAAAATGTAGCAGTAATGGCTGAATCTACTCCTTTAGAAGACTTGGAAACAGGAAAAAAAGAACGCCAATGTCGTTATTTCAAAGCTAAAGTACTTAAAGGCCACAGTTCACAGGAAGTAGATCATGTATTACAATCATCCATTGATGAACAAAGTATTGTTTTTTCAGACCAAAGCACTTCCTATGTTAACATTGCTGATTATATAGAGCTTCACATTACTGAGAAATCTAATAAGCAAACCACTAACGAGACACTTAAATGGGTGCATATCACCATTAGCAATGCCAAAAGAACATTTCTAGGGAACTACCATAAGATTAAAGGAAAGTACCTTCAATTGTATCTCGATGAGTTTGTTTACAAACTCAATAGACGATACTTTGGTGATAAGCTCTTTGATAGGCTCGTTATAGCTAACATTACAGCATATGACTAATTACGGATAATCATAAATAGAATTATCTAATTCCTTATTTATTTCTTCTCCAAAATGAATTCTTTTACTTCTTATAGTAGTTTCGATTTCTCTGAAAGATTGTACAGGTTCTTTTAACTCATTAGAAACAATAGCAAAAAACTGATCTTTTGTTTCATTAAGTGCATCTAACTGATCTCTCTCAACAGTTATATCCTCTTTTTCTTTTGCAAGTACATTTTGAATAGTCCTAGCTCTTCGATTTTTTCGGTATAACATAAAAGCACCCCCTACACTACCAACTATCACCAAACTCAAAACAGACAATAAAAGAGTGTTACTTTTTCCCTCAGATCTCAATAACTCTACTTCATTTTCCTTTTGATCTACCTCATACTCAGTGAGAAGATCAGCCATAGCGTTAATTACGGTTTCATTTACCAAAGTATCTTTCAATGCATAATACTCTTGCTGATAAGCATAGGCCTTTTTATGATCTTGTAAATTGGAATATAATTCAGCCAATTTTCGACTGGCATCTCTTCTCTGCTCTCTAAGCCCTTCTTCCTTAGCAATAGTATAACTATGCTTCGCGTACTCTAATGCCTTATCATAATTACTTCCTTTTTCATATATATTAGCCAAGGCTATATCATATACCGCTATAGGATAATTATCACCAAATGCTTCCAGCAAATTAATAGCATCCTCCAAATACGTTTTAGCAAGGTTATCCTCACCTTGTTGCTCATATATAAGACCTATATTCCCCATATTGTATGCTATTCCTAATTGATATGTTTGAGCCTTAGAGATCCTTGAAGACTGATTAAAATAGGACAATGCAGAATCCAATTGGTTATTGATTCTATAACACTCCCCAATATTTAACATGACAGCGGCAAGCTTAATCTGATCTACTTCCTCTTCATCCTCTATTAGTCGCATTGATTTATTGTAATATTCAATAGCTCTTGGGTAATCACCCTGAACCCGGTATACCATAGCTATGGCATTAGATGATACAGCTACATAAGACGACTTCCCTAATTTATGAGCATAATCAAGACTTTTTAAAAGTACCTCTAATGCTTCATTTAAATTTCCTTTTAATTTGTAAGCGTACCCTAAATGTAAATATGCATTATGAAGCCAGTAATCCCTAGAAGGTGTCGATTCTGACACCAAATCAATAGACATCAATGCATACTTAATAGTCTCATCAGCGGTAGGGTGATTAGCATAAATACACCTAAACAACTTTAATTTGGTATTCTCTGATAAACCTTGATGGGTATTTAATATTTGTATAGCACTATCTGCTTTAGCGAGATCTTGGCTATAGCCATAATTATAAAAAAAAAGACCACAAATAAATATGGCCCGGGCTATTACTTTAATCATGGTATGTATTCATTTAAGGATCTAATTCAATATTGAATAGGCGGGTTAATTGTTATAGGCGGGTAGATAGACAGTAAAAATACTTCCTTTATGCTCTTCACTTTTTACAGTAACTTTCCCTCCATTAAGTTCTGTAAATTGATAAACTAATTGTAAACCAAGACCTAACCCTTTCTCTCCTTGTGTTCCCCAAGAGCGTTTATTGCCATCAAGTTTAAAAAGTTTATCTAGCTTATCTTTTGAAATACCTATTCCAGTATCTTCCACAGATATAGCTACCATTCCATTAGTTCGCTCTGCGGTAAGCTTAATCTTACCTCCATCCGGAGTGAATTTAAGTGCGTTATTAAGGATATTTCTCAGTATAGTGTTCAGGCAATTCATATCTACATTCAGCGCCAAATCTTCATGGAAGTCAGCGGTTAATTCTATTTCTTTAGCGCGAGCCATGTTATGAAATAGTTTAAATAAATCGTCTGTTAATTTATGAAGCTCAACCTTTTCTGGTTTTACAGGTATGTTGCCCTGCTGAGCTACAGCCCAGTCTAGCAAGTCATCCAGTAAGCTAGAAAGTTGATTTACGGAATTATCAAAATGAGTATTCAGCTCTTTTAAATCATCAATATTTTCCTCTTCAACCAGTATTTTTATAAGGCGACTCATGCCCTTAAAAGCATGTACGGGTCCTCTGAGGTCATGGGAAATAATGGAAAAGAACCGGTCTTTGGTTCTATTTAATTCATCCAGCTGATCGCGCTGTGTTTCAATTTCTTCTTTTTGTTCTTTAAGTAAGTTATTGGCTTGTCTTCTATGTTTGTTGTTTTTGTATAAAAGAAAGGCCACAATGCCTACCAAAGCCGCCACTACGCCAAGTGCCACCGCCACTATACTTTGCCTTCTTTTCTCGGACTCCAACAGATCTACTTCTGCCTGCTTCTGATTCACTTCATACTCCGTCCGCATATCCGCCATTTTACGGATAGTTTCCTGATCTACCACACTATCCTTGTAAGCAAAATATTTACCTTGGTAATCAAACGCTCGCTGGTAATCTCCTAATTCAGCATAAATTTCAGATAGTTTTTGACTAGCATCCCTCACTTGCTCCTTAAAGCCTTCTTGTATAGCTACATCAAAACTACTTTGAGCGTATTCTAAGGCTTTTTTGTACTCTCCTCGATCTTTGTAGATATCTGCCATGGAGATGTTATAGACTGCTACTGGGTATTTGTCTCCCAGCTGATTTAAAGTAGTTATGGCGTCTTGTAGATATAATTCAGCTGAATCATATTTTTCTTGTTGAGCATAAACCAATCCGATATTCCCCATATTATAAGCAATACCTATTTGATATTGCATTTCACTAAAAATAATCTTCGATTCATTTAAATAAATAAGAGCAGAATCAGGCATATTATTTAAACGGTATAGTTCACCAGTATTTAACAACGTAGTAGCCAAGTTCACACTATCCCCACCTTCTCTTAAGATATTAGTAGACGCTTTATAATATTTAATAGCAATCGGGTAATTATTCTGCATCCTATATACAGCTGCTATAGCATCTAAAACAAATGCTTTACGTTCACCGCCCTCTATTTTATCTGAATACTCTAATGCAAGGAGTAAAACTCGCAACGCTTCATTAAGATCCCCCTTCAATTTATAAGAATACCCCATAGATATGTAGGTTGTATAAAACCATTTATACTGGTTGTTCTTCTCCGCCAAATCCAGAGCAAGTATAGCATACTCCAATTGAACATCTGGATTTGGACTCTGAGTGAAAATTCCTTTTAATATTTTGAACTGTATAGAATCATTCTCCTCAAATATCTGCTGCCTATATAAGGATATAAGACTATCTGCTACAGTTAAGTTCTGAGCATTTACAATTCCATTAAAAAAAAGGCCTATAAATAAATAGGCCAATATAATCTTCAGTTTACACATACATATTTAATCAGGAAGTCTCATTCTTAACTCTGGATCAAAATAAAATTTTTCCCCATTACACTTAGAGTTACCATTAATTTTAAAATAGAAGCCATAACTAGCAGAAGTACCAGCATCTAATTCAGCCACTTCACCAGTCCAAGATTTACTTCCTCTATCTTGAGTTGGTAAATCTTTAAAGAAATCCTGACAGCCTTTACTATCATCAAAACTTGCGAGCTCCACTTCATCATCATTATTAATTGATGATGGCTTCCAGGTAACTAAGCCCTCTGGTGCAACATTAGTAATCAGGTTCACTGTACCCTGATTACTATCAGGTGTGGGGTCATCATCTACCATATAAATAACAGGTTCAAAATTCCCTGATTCGTAATTTTGTATAGTAGCTGCTGTATCTACTATAACTAGAATGTGTACATCCGCATCCGTATTAGCCATGCTATAAACAGTTAAGGTTAAAAATTAAGTTTCTAGGGTTAATTTTAAGCAAAAAGCCCCACACTTCAAATTATAATGCTTATAAAAAAACATAGATCTTTATTATTTAACCATTATATACGTATAAGCGTATATTTCTTCAATATCATCCAATTAAAGCGATTTCATCTTTTACAAAAGATATCAATTCTTTAATATAAGATTTACTAAAATCAAATTTAATATTAGCAGCTTCATATACTTCTGGTATTGATCTGGTATAGCCTAATTTTAAGGCATTTATATATCCTTCAAGCCCTTTTTGGTTATCTTCTTTGAAATTTTTCCATACGGCTATAGCTCCTAATTGAGCCATTCCGTATTCAATATAGTAAAAAGGAACCTCATATAGGTGTAATTGCTTCTGCCATAAGAAATTTCTATTTCCCTCAAGTCCTTCCCAATCGGTAATGCTATCAGAGAAGTCTGCAAATATTTCATTCCAGGCAGTGGTTCTTTGCTCCTCGGTGTGAGTTGGGTTTTCATAGATCCAATGTTGGAACTTATCTATAGTAGCTACCCAGGGTAAGGTCTCTATTATTTGCTCCAGATGTTCCTTTTTAGCTCGTTTTAGATCTTCTTCATTATTAAAAAACAAATCCCAATGATCCATAGAAATGAGTTCCATACTCATAGAAGCTAATTCCGCTACTTCACTTGGGGCATGTTTAAAATCTGCCAATTCCAGATCTCTGGTAAGGAATGAATGCACGGCATGTCCACCTTCATGCAATATAGTAACCATGTCTCTAAGCGTAGAGGTGGCATTCATAAATATAAAAGGAACGCCTATTTCTGATAGAGGGTAATTATAACCTCCAGGAGATTTTCCTTTTCTGCTTTCAAGGTCTAAATGCCCCATTTCGTCCATTATCTCAAGGCATTCTCCCAAATAAGGATCCAATCTTTTGAAGCATTCAATAGTTTTATTGGTGAGGTCTTTACTTCCCTCAAAAGGCTTTAAGGCCTCTTTATTTTGAGGATCAACGGCTTTATCCCAAGGACGAAGCTGATCTACTCCTAACTGCTGTTTTCTTTCTTCTGCCAAGTCATTAAGCAAAGGCACCACTTCGGCTTTCACTGAGCTATGAAAATCGAAGCAATCTTGTGGCGTATAGTCGAAGCGCCCCATAGCCTTAAACATATAATCTCTGAAGTTAGAAAAGCCTGCATTATGAGCCACTTTATCTCTAAGCTGTATTAAAGTGGTAAATAAATCATTGAGTTTTTCCTTATCCTGCAGTCTTCTTTCGGCAATTTTATGATAAACCTCCTCGCGTTTGGCTCTGTCAGGAGATTGGAGAATAACACCGGCTTGCTGCAAAGTAAGCTCGTTACCCTCTACTTCCACAGTCATAGCCCCATTGATCTGTCCAAACTTCTGGGTTTCAGTCTGTATCTGAGTAAATACTTCGATATTCTCTTCTCTGAATATCTCAATATCTTTACGCAGACTGCGGATCATAATATCATAACCTTCTTCTGTTTCCAGCTCTTTAAGGAACGGGCTGTTTACTGCTTTCTGGTTTAATTTATCAGAGACAGGAGCTATTTTAGGCTCTATCTGCTGTACAAAATGATGAAAAGCCTGAGTATAATCGTCATTATCAGTATACCTGGTCATATTAATATATCTCCAGGCCATGTCTTCAGAAATGATAGCTTCTAATTCGCTTCTATCTTTAAACCAGTTTTTCAAATCTTCCTTACTATTGAGATCTCTTTCCAGCAGATCTTTAAAATAAGGCTCTAAACCTTCCCAATTTTCTACTTTAAAGTCTTCAGGCAAAAAAGTTCTTGGTTTTCTTTCTGGTATAATTATATCTCTACTCATTACTTTTCCTTTATCAATTAAAATTATTTAAGCAGTGATTATCCTACTTCAATCACTACATCATCAGTAAGCGGATGGCCCACACAGATCAGCACATAACCTTCTTCTACCTCAGCTTCAGAAAGTCCCTCCTCTTCATCCATTTTAATTTTTCCTGACAGGCATTTACACCTACAGGCCGTACAAAGTCCACTTTGGCAGCTAAACGGAAGGTCTATTCCCAAATCAAGTGCCTTCTCCAAAATAGTTGTGGTCGGTTCCACTTCAAACTTATGCTCCTCTCCTGAGTACATTACTGTCACTTCTCTGGTTACAATCTCACCATTAGCCGTTTCAGTAGATTTTTCTGCTTTATCCAAAGTACCGGAAACAAAGCTTTCTTTAAATATTTTCGATTTATCTATTTTCTGTTCAGCCAGAATATCAAGCACATTCTGCATCATACCTTCAGGACCACACATGAGGTAAGTGGTCTTTTCTTCACCCCACTGAGGTATTCTTTCGAATATTTTCAAAAGCATATCGTGAGTTAATAGTCCTGAGTGGCCTTGCCAGTTCATAGGAGCATCATCTAACACATGAATCACGTTTAAACGTCCTTCATGCTCAGCCTCCATCTGTTCCAGCGTTTCTTTAAAAATCACGCTATCCAAGTTACGATTGCAATAGATCAAAGAAATAATGCTATCAGGCTCCTGATTAAGCAATGATTTGGCGATAGAAATGATAGGTGTAATGCCACTCCCACCGGCAAACATGACCACATGTCTCTTGTTGGTAGACACATACTCGGTGGTGAAGGTACCCATAGGCTCCATGATTTTGATCGTATCTCCTGCTTTCAGGTTATCAGGAAGCCAGTTAGACACCAAGCCATTGTCTACCCTTTTTACGGTAACTGCCGGTTTATCATCTACAAAAGGTGATGAGCACAAAGAATATGATCTTCGTACTTCTTTACCATCAATAGGTAAAATCAGTGTTAAAAACTGGCCTGATTTATAATTAAAATTCCCTTCAGGAGCATCGAAAACAATAGTTATTGCATCCTTAGTTTCCTGAATAATATTATTTACGGTAAGATCTAAATATCTACTACTGCTAGTTGCAGGCTTACCTGATGATTTATCCTTTTTTTTGTTTCTTTTAAAAAAACTAAATGCCATTGTAACAATTTTAAATCAAATATTAAGAATGCTCTATTTCACCCACAGAGCAGCAGACTGTTATGTTTTTGAATAGTCTTAGCAAAGCTACACAAATTGCAAAAAAGCAAGATGATTAAATCTTCATTTCTTACCATCTACTAAAGGGTATTTTGTTAATTTTGCGCCTTCTTTAACAAAATACCAGCCATGGAATTAAATACACTTACAGCTCTTTCGCCTGTTGATGGAAGATACAGAAGACATACTTCAACCTTATCGCCTTACTTATCTGAGTATGGCCTTATCAAATATAGGGTATGGGTAGAAATTGAGTATTTTATCGCCTTGTGCAATGCAGGATTACCTCAATTAAAAGATTTTGATCAGTCTCTTTACAGTGATCTGAGAAATATTTACAAACGCTTTTCTGAAGAGGATGCACTGACCATCAAGGAAACTGAAAAAATCACTAACCATGATGTGAAAGCTGTAGAATATTTTATCAAAGAAAAATTTGACAGCCTGAATATCAGCGCTTACAAAGAGTTTATTCACTTTGGCCTTACTTCTCAAGACATTAATAATACGGCAATACCTATGTCTTTGAAGCATTCTTTAGAAGCAGTGGTACTTCCGTTAATATCTTCTATACATGACAAAATAAGTAGCTGTGCTGATCAGTGGAAGGACATTCCTATGCTTGCAAAAACCCATGGACAGCCGGCATCTCCTACCAGACTGGGCAAAGAATTCAGGGTTTTTTCTGAGCGTATTGGTAAGCAACTAGACTTATTAAAAACTATTCCTTCTGCTGCTAAATTTGGAGGGGCTACAGGTAATTTCAATGCTCACCATGTAGCTTATCCTGAAAATGACTGGATCAGTTTTGGAAATCATTTTGTAAAAGAACATTTAGGCTTAGAGCGCAGTCACCCAACTACGCAAATAGAGCATTATGATCATCTGGCTGCGTTGTTTGATAACCTGAAAAGAATCAATACTATTCTCATTGATTTCAGCAGAGACATTTGGCAATATGTTTCTTCTAACTATTTCAAACAAAAGATTAAAGCCGGAGAGGTAGGATCTTCTGCTATGCCACACAAGGTAAACCCTATTGATTTTGAAAACGCTGAAGGCAACCTTGGTATTGCTAATGCTGTTTTTGAGCACTTATCAGCAAAACTGCCTATCTCCAGATTACAAAGAGATCTTACTGACTCTACCGTACTAAGAAACATCAGTGTGCCTTTAGCACATACGCTTATTGCTTTAAAATCATTAGAAAAAGGCATTGGTAAGCTAGAATTAAACGAAGCTGCGCTTAAAGCGGATCTTAACGACAACTGGGCTGTGGTAGCAGAGGCTATTCAAACTATTTTGAGAAGAGAAGGCTATCCTAAGCCCTATGAAGCCTTAAAAGACCTCACCAGAACCAATGAGGCCATTACAGAAAAATCTATTAAAGACTTTATAGAAACCCTCAATGTAAGTGATGAAGTAAAAGCTGAATTAAGAGTAATTACTCCTTACAACTATACAGGAATGTAAATTCTAACTAACAGTAAACAAAAGCCACAGCATTACCTGCTGTGGCTTTTGTTATTTTAATGCAGTTTTAAGCTTATCAACCTGTAAAATCACCGGTTTGTTGCCTGCATTCTTTGCGCTTTTTCTTGAGCTTAAACTTCCATAATGGTCCATTTTTAAAAAAAATAGTGATTTTAGCTCCGAAGTTATGCCAAAAACGAGCGAACTCATTCAAATGCCCCGGCTGACCTTTGGGCTGCGCTATATACTCAAACCCCATAGCCGTAGTAACATCTTTCATACATTTATTGCCTAGCAGCAGACCTTTAGTATCAGTCTTTACTATACTTACCAACCTTTTCTTCTTATAATCTTTATCTCTTGGGCTATAAGTAGGATCAGTATTAGTAGTGCCTGTATCTCCAAAATTCAATTTTTCCTGGGCATGACCCCTGCCACCTACCAACCATAGCATAACACAAATGAAAAGCAGATACTTTTTCATGCCACAAATATAACCGAATTAATCTCTCATATCATTATTCATTTTCAGGAACATACAGCAGTTGGCTGTTTTGGAAATCATAAAGGGTTAATCTTCTTAGATTATAATAGGCAGACCAGAAAGATCTGAGCGCGCCGATATATGCTCTTTTGGCATCATCCTTTTCTGTAAGTGCTATATTGAGGTTAGTTATATCGATTTTACCAATAAGATATCGGTTTTGAGCGACCACATAACGCTCCTGAGCCACTTCATCAGATTTTTTAGTAATTTCCAGTTGGGTTCGCAGCACTTCAAACTGCCTTACCTGTGTTAATATCTCTTGCTCAAAATTTTGTTCATCTTGCACTATAGTATAATCTACCAGCCTTTGGTTAGCTAAAGCTGTTTGCATCCGCGCTTTATTTCTGCCCCAATCTATCAGCGGGATGTTAAAACTAATATTAGCACGTACCTGATTATTAGGATCAGTATACAACTGATCTACATAAGGACTAGCATTATTAGTACCATAAGAAGCTGTAAGGTCAGTCTGAAAACGCTCTGATCTTGCCTGAGCAACATCTCTTTGCGCCTCCATTTTTCGTCTTTCAAAAGCTACGAAATCCGCCCTGTTTTGTCGGGCGTAATCCAGCGCCTCTCCGTAGCTGATTTCAAAGGCAGGTACAGTTTCCGGCAAGAGTAAGGAAAAATTCTCTCCGCCCTGCAAACCAATAAAAGCGCGAAGTTGCAATCTGGAAGTTTCCATGTCCAGCCTAGCTTGTGCTACATCCTGCTTTGATCGAAGAAGCTGTAGCTCCACCTGCAACAACTTATCTTTTGAAGTGGTGCCAATGTTATACCTGCCTTGCTCTATTTTATAAATAGTATCATTATTAGCCTGATTAAATTGGGCTATTTGCAGGTTAATCTGAGCACTAAGAAAAGCAAAGAAATAATCTACGGCATCAGAAGAAA
This sequence comes from Fulvivirga maritima, assembly GCF_021389955.1. Classification (NCBI taxonomy): domain Bacteria; kingdom Pseudomonadati; phylum Bacteroidota; class Cytophagia; order Cytophagales; family Fulvivirgaceae; genus Fulvivirga; species Fulvivirga maritima. Next base: position 3,332,746 of record NZ_CP089980.1, on the reverse strand, counting down.
TAGACTCCATCTCCTCTACATATTCTCGCTTAGACTCTTCAAACCTTAACGGCTCTGTTTTTTTATCCCATTTCAACTGATTGAACCCAAATAGAGGCTGCTCCAGCATTACATTAAATAATGTGGAATTATACTGAGTTAGATCCTGGTTATAATCTCTAAAATGATTGAGGTTAGAGTTTACCGAAACCGTACCACCAGTAAGGCTTATGGGTTGTTCTATACCCAGATTTACATAGGAATTAATCTGCTCTCTACTCTGAAAAACAATAGTACCATCATCTTGCCGGTTACTAAAATAATCCAGATTATAATCAGGTGCTGAACCGCTTAACCTTAGTTGAGGGTTATAGTTAGATCGATAATACCTATACTGCCAATATCTATTTTCCTTACGTGTTTCTGCTTGTTTAGAAGCAGGTGATTGAGACTTGGCTCGTGCTATAATTTCTTCAAGAGTGAAAGTCTCTACCTGAGCGTGTAAAGGCTGCAACACTACTAAAAAAACAATAATTAAAATATATCTCATGAAATTACTCATATCTTAATGATGAAATAGGATCTTGTTTGGCAGCTCTGCGGGCCGGGGCTATTCCGAATATTAGTCCTACGGTTGCTGCTACGCCAAAGGATAAAATAATAGAGGCAAAAGAAACAATAGTAGGAATCTCAGCCACTTGAGAAACAGTATAAGCCAGACTTACCCCTAAGATCACCCCTATGATGCCACCTGAAATACTAATCATGATTGATTCAAATAAAAACTGATTAACGATATCAGTTTTTTTGGCTCCCAGTGCCAGCCTTAAGCCTATCTCTTTGATTCTTTCTAAGACAGAGGCCAGCATAATATTCATAATACCTATGCCTCCCACTAAAAGTGAAATACCTGCAATAGCACCTAGCACATAATTAAAAATATCATTAGTCCGCTGCTGCTGCTTTAGTAGCAGTTCAGGAATCTCTACTTCAAAATCCACCACATCAAAATGCCTACGTTGCAGCATCCGGGAAAGCACATCTGCAGTTGCATTTAAAAGCTCGGTTTCATCTACCTGCACAGTAAGCCTATCTAGCTGATGATAATTAACCGTTTCAGATGATGTTCCCTCTTCGCTCTCACTATTTCCAATACCAAAACTTGACTGATTAGCCTGCTGAATCATAGACTGAGTGATCAGATCACGATTTCTGTAGCGGATAAGCACTGTCTGCAAAGGAGTATACACATCCATATTATAATCTCTAATGCCCAGATTGCTCATACTATGTTCGCTGATGATCCTTTCCTTAAGCACCCCTATGATAGTAAGCCAGTTATTACCACATTTAATGGTTTTACCGATAGGATCCTGAGTAGGAAAAAACCTGGACTTAATAGATTTACCTATCACACAAACCGGAGCACCCCGCAGCAAATGATCTTCATTGAACATTTTCCCTGCCTGTAACTCGAAATTGGTGATTTTAAAATAACTTGGCTCTACTCCTACAAGCTTGGTAGACCTTCTGATTCCATTTTTTATGATATAAGTCTCCAAAATAATCTCAGGACTAATTGTCTGCACCGAAGGAATAGCTTCCTTTATGGCGGCCACATCTCTCATGGTTAGTCCTGGGGAGAATTTAGATTTTTGTCCGTCACCTTCCCCTTCGCTAAGTTTCTCCTCCTTCTGCTTCACCACTGGTGAGATTACAATATTATTCACCCCTACCAGCTTAATCTGTTCCAGAATTTCTTCCTGTGCGCCATTACCTATAGCCAGCATAGCAATTACGGCTGCTACACCAAAAATTATCCCCAGAGCCGTTAGTATTGAGCGCACCTTATTAGCAATTACCGCCTCAAGCGCAATATGGAAATTGGCTAAAATTCGTTTATCTATATTCATAAACCTTTAGCTATTTACCTCTGGGGTTACTTCCGTTGTGCTGAGCTTTTCCCTCCGTAATATCTTCTGCTTCAGGTTTATTTCTTTTGCCATTCAACTCAGGCAGTAGCTGTACTTCACCTTCTTCGCTACCAGGCACAGAAATGTATATGCGATCGCCCTCTTCCAAGCCTGCCAAAATCATAGCATCTGTAGTATTAGTCTCACCCACTTGCACCTCTTGCTTTACTATATTGAGGCCTTCTTTTTTATAAACGTAAGTGATGGAGTCATCCTGATTATGCAGACTCTCGAGAGGAAAATGAAGCACCTCTGGCACATGTTTAGTAATGATGGTATTGCTGGTAGTCATAGATGGCAACAGCAACGGATCATAACCATCAATCTCTACATTAACCTGAAATACTTTTGCATCAGAATTAGGCTTTTGCTCGCCCACATTTGCAATGCTTATCACCTTACCAGTTAATTCCTTTTCAGGAAAAGCATCTAAACCAATCTGCACCTTCTGACCTACTTTCACCTTTCGTACATCTACCTCATTCACATAGGTTTTTGATAGCATCACTGATAAATCTGGCAATGTGGCCACCACAGGATCCCAGGCACTAATCTGAGAACCTTCTTTAATAGGCTTACCATCCCACCCTTTCCGATAGATCAGCATACCATCTTCTGGAGCTTTAATTTGAAAAGCATTGCTTAGCTCTAAAAGATCATCTAGCTCTCGCTTGGCCTTATTAAGTTTACCAGCAGATATCCTCATTTTAGTGGCATTCTGCTTCAGCTTAATTTTATAGTTCTCTTTAGCCTGATCATAAGCTCTTTTTGATTTATCAACGGAAATTTGCGCCTGTTTTATGGTGGCTGGTGGCTCGTACTGAGATTGTTCCAACACTATTTTTTTCTCCTCTACATCGTATTTAAGGTTAATTAGCTCATCTCTGGCTTGCCTCATCTCCAGGGTCGTATCTAACTTCATCTGCGTGTATTCAGACTCCCGGGTATCCAGGTCAGCCTGTACATCGGTAATTCTACCTCTAAGCTCAGAAGGGTCCAAAGTAGCAATCCAGGCTCCTTTTTTCACCTCTGTGCCTTCCTCCGCTATACTTTGAATATTTACCTGAAAAATGCCGAAATTCCGTAAACCAGATGGCCCTAGAATCTCAACCGAATTTTTGGCCTCTAACTCGCCAGTAGTAATAATTTTAACTTCAAAATCTCCTCTTTCTACAGTAGCCATAAGCTGTGAATCTGTAGCGCTTCCCTCTCCAAACACTAAAAAATAAACAATTAAAAGTGCCACGATGGCACCTCCAATGATTAAGATCTTTTTCATATGAAAGAATGGTATAGGTATTAAATTAATTTAGATTAACATAAAAGGATAGTTATATTACTTTAAAATCAGTAGACATAAATTATCACTTAGTCAAACGTATCCGTTCAATATTATTGCGTAACAAATATATAATATAACTCCAAGCATTATAATCCGGCAATGTAGTGTAGTTACCTTACATAAAAAAATTATACTACATTGATGGCCTCATTAGAATTAAAAAAGCTGCTGTTTTAGTTATATTTGCCAGCCATTATGAAAAAACTTATCAGTTTCATCATCCGTTTTGTGCCTCGCACCGTGTTACAGAGAGTTAGTGTACCCGGCCTAAAAATAGTTGGACTTTTCCTTCGTGGTAATAATGTAACATGCCCCATTGTCAATAAAAGCTACAAGAAGTTTTTACCCTACGGCCGCATAAAGCCGAGGCCTAATGCCTTGTGTCCTGATTCCTTATCATTAGAAAGACACCGCCTTATTTGGCTTTTTCTTAAAGAGAAAACAGACTTTTTTAATAAGAAAATCCATTTCTTACACATTGCCCCTGAGCAGTGCTTTCTAAAACCCTTTGAAGCACAACACGGTGAGCAATACATTACAGCGGACTTAGTCTCGCCATTAGCCAAAGTAAAAATGGATGTTCATAATATTCCTTTTGATGATAACACCTTTGATGCCGCCATGTGCAACCACGTAATGGAGCATGTAGAAGATGATATTCAATCGATGAGCGAAATATGCCGAGTCCTAAAACCAGGTGGATGGGCCATTTTACAAGTGCCTTTTTTCTCACCAGTACCCGATGAAACTTTTGAAGATAAATCAATTACTAATCCCAGGGATCGTGAAAAAGCGTATGGGCAAGATGACCATGTAAGGCTTTATGGCAAAGACTATGCTGACAGACTGAGAAAAGCAGGCTTTGAGGTAGATGAAAACAAATTTGTTTATGAATTACCTGCCGAGCAAGTAAAAAGATACGCTTTACCCGCAAATGAAATCATATATTTCTGCAAGAAGCCATTGCTTAATAAGTAACTTTTAAGTCAAATTGAGGTCTCTCGAAATCTTTATTGTTTTGGATTGGGCGGTATTTTGGGCGCCTCAATGACAGTTGTATGAAAGCATAAGTAAGGAAACTCAGCTATGGAACATACAAACTAGATAATCCAAGTTGGCTGGTATTTGAAAAGTCTAACTACTCCTATTGAGGCTGGCCTCTATTTTTGACTTAATTTGCGCCATCCTTCCTGCAAAAAGCCAATACCGTAGGCAAACAATTGCGTAAAAGCCGCTCCTACACTAAGAACAGCGACGCTTAAATTCTTCTCTTTAAAAAGGCTATCTAAAAAGATGAGTCCAAAATAAAAAGTAACTAAGAATACGCCCAACAGAAACAAGTGAGTACTTATTATTGGAGTCAACCACAATAACATAAATCCCAAAGTAAACAAAACCGGGAACAGGTGTACAACTTTGATCTCTCCAGGATAAAACCTACTGATGTTTACTCGCGCTCTACCAAAAAAGTGAAGCTGTTTATAGAATTGCTTTAGGCTGGTTCTGCGTTTATGATAGACATAAGCCTCTTCAATCAGGCCGGTTTTAAAACCATTATCAATAATACGAATGCTAAATTCAATATCTTCTCCCATTCGGGTGATGATATAACCATTGGTTTTTTCGAATACTTCTTTAGAAATACCCATATTAAAACTTCTGGGATGAAAAGCCCCCATTCGCTTTTTACCACCTCTTATTCCCCCAGTAGTAAAGATGGACGTCATAGAGTAACTGATTGCCCTTTGGGTAGCCGTAAAGCTCTTAAGTGCACGATCAGGCCCTCCGTAGGCGTCTAACTTATGCTCTTGCAAGTAATTATTAACGGTTTCAAAGTAATGATCAGGAATAATACAGTCCGAATCAAAAACCACGAAATACTCGCCTTTAGCCCGTTCAAAGCCATAATTTCTACTGAATCCCTGGCCTGAATTTGGCTTAGATAAATAAGTGATGTCTAATTCTGAAGCATATTTACATACTTCAGCTTCACAATTATTAGTGGAGCCATCTTCTATGATCAACACTTCAAAATGGCTGTAGGTCTGTCTGGTTAGGCTCTCTAACAGTTCATCTACTTCATCCGGACGGTTATAAACGGGGATTATTACAGAAAAAAACATCTATTTATCGATTCCTATCTCCTCTACTACCAGATACTCATTAGATGACTGTGATTTCATAGCCATCATCTCAGCCAGGAAGCCGGTCAAAAACAGCTGAACACCTATAACCAGTGCCACTAATGCTAAAAAGAAAAGTGGCTGGGCAGTTACATCTCTTACAGGCAAATGATAATGCAGGCGATACAGTTTATCACCAATAATGAACATGGTAATGATAAGCCCTGCGAAAAAAGAAAGCGTGCCCAAGGTCCCGAAAAAGTGCATAGGCTTGCGCTTAAATTTAGAGACAAAAGTAATCGATAATAAATCTAACAGTCCTACCATACGGGTAAATCCAAATTTGGTATAACCATACTTTCTGGCTCTGTGCTCTACTACCTTTTCTCCTATTTTATAAAATCCATTCCACTTGGCTATTACTGGAATGTAGCGGTGCATTTCACCATAAATCTGAATATTTTTTACTACCCTGTTATGGTAAGCTTTTAGTCCACAGTTAAAATCATGGAGCTTAATACCCGAGATTATCCGGGTTATTCTATTGAAAAATTTTGAAGGAATAGTTTTACCTAGCGGATCATGACGCTTTTTCTTCCAGCCAGACACCATATGGTATTTCTCTGCTGTAATCATCTCATATAAGGCAGGAATTTCATCAGGGCTATCTTGCAGGTCTGCGTCCATGGAAATCACCACTTCACCTTTGGCCTTTTTAAAGCCTGTATTCAGGGCCGCTGATTTACCAAAATTACGATTAAAACGGATACCCTTTATATTCGGGTTGTTTTGAGATAGCTCACTGAGTACCTCCCAGGAAGTGTCAGAACTTCCGTCATCCACTAAAATAATTTCATAAGTAAAGCCGTGCGTTTGCATTACACGGCTTATCCAATTACATAATTCGGGCAGTGATTCTTCTTCATTATAAAGGGGGACCACTACTGAAATATTCAAATCATATGGCATAATTATACCTCAAGCTCTGGATTATTCTTCTTAGTAATAGCACTAATGACCAAAGATAAGACGTATTACTTAAATATCTTCAATCGGCTCGTTCTTCTTTACTATTAAGCCCGTAAGTAAGGCAAAAATTACCGAAAAAATAGAAGACATCCCAAATTGTTTCACAAAGCCAAATAAAGTAAACTGGCCTTCCATATTAGTTCTAGTTTCATCTATAGTTTTATCAATCTGTTCACTTGATGCTCCAAATTTCTCCATATATTCTGCACTCATCTTTACAGAAGCATCAATAACAACCTCTTTCAAATCAGGATCAATAACAAAGTAAAGTAAAACATTAAATATCGTCCCCATGAATGCTGACACTAGCATCATTATAAGGGTATTAACATAAGCAGCCTTAAAACTTAAAAAGCCCCCCACAGACTTGCGATACCTTATACCTATGATAACAACTAATATCAAGTTGACTACCATTATACCTAAACTCAACCAAATATTGGCCAAAAAGGCAGAGTCCACTAGATATATAAGCACAATTGCAACAATATTGATTGCACCTAAAACAACCCCGGATTTAAGCCCTGCAGAAACAGGTGATTCTACCTTTTGTTCTTGTAATTCCATATAAATTAGCTTTGATTATTTTAACCAAAATATAACGGATACGGCTAAATTCAAAACATATTAAACTGCAAGGCACTAATTAATGGTAAATGGTATTTTAGGCTACTTAGAAAACCTATTTTCCGTTCTACGCATAATGATGGAAATAATGATAGTTATAGGAAAGCCTATGAAAAGACTTTTCCCCAGGTAATCAAAAAATACCACAGCAGAAGTGGCATTACGCATTTCTTCTATCTGCTCATTAAACTGTGCTTCTGTGATGGTAATTTCCTCACCATGAATAAGTTGCTCCTTATTAAGCATCATGCCATTAATGGTTCCCTCAATATATGTAGTGAGAAAATGAGGCACAACCTGGCAAAGTATAACTAACCCTAACCCCACCAGTAAGCCGATGACCAGGTATACAATAAAACCTATTATCATGCCCTGCCAAAAGTTGAGCATCTGGTTATTATAATAGTCTTTAAACTCCTTTAAGGCAAAGAATATGAATACCGCAAAAAGCAATATCCTAAAATCCAGATGTGGCGGAATTAATAAGGGATGGCGATTAATAAAATAAAGCACCAAAATAACTACCATTCCCAACAATGCTCCAAACAGGCCAAACTTCAATGGCACTTTAACTATAGGTTTCATTCCTTAAATTACGATTACTATCTTCTTATTAATTACTTGATCTCGAGATTACTGCTTATGGATATGGCTCTTCCCATTATTAAAAGTAGCCATAGCCTTCCCTTTTATGGTTTTATTCCAATAAGGTGAGTTTTCAGACTTAGAAAAGTTAGACTTATACTCTAGTTTCCATTCATAATCAGGAGAAAACAAGGTTAGGTTAGCTGCTTTACCTTCTTCAATTACAGGATTTTCAAGCCCTAAAATTCTTCTGGGAGCGGCAGTGACTTTTTCTATTAAGGCTTCTATTTCCACATCTTTAGCTAAAGTAGCTATGTTATGCGCGACCGTTTGCAAACTGTTAATACCGAAATCAGACAGATCGAATTCCAGTTTTTTACTGTCTTCATCTTGTGGGTTGTGAGCAGAAACTATGACATCAATTACACCTTCTTTAAGTGCCTTTAATAAGGCCTTATTTTCCTTTGCTGTTCTGAAAGGAGGGTTTACCTTAAGGTTAGTATCAAAGGCCATTAAATCTTCATCATCAAAATCAAGCTGGTAGGCTGACATATCACAAGTTACCTGTAAGCCCTTTTTCTTAGCCTCTTTGATCAGGCTTACAGATTTGGCTGAAGAAATATTAGAGAAGTGTAACTTACCACCCGCATATGCCAGCAGCTCCAAATCACGCTGTACAATCAACTCTTCTGACAAGGTAGGCATGCCTTTCATACCTAACTGGGTACTGCTTACCCCTTCATTCATCACCCCAAACATATTCAAATGAACATCTTCAGGTCTATTGATGAGCACTCCGTCAAACTTCTGCAAATACTGTAATGATTTCAGCAAAATATCAGTATGCCATATAGGGCGCAGACCATCAGAAAAAGCGATGGCTCCGGCAGCCTGCAGGTCTATCATCTCCGTAAGCTCCTCACCTTTACAATCTAGCGTTACCGCAGCTATCGGGTATAGCTGAGTGAGTGTCTCCTGATTGTTAGACTTCAGGTATTTAACATCGTTTTTCCCCTGAGTTACCGGCTTGTTGTTAGGCAACAAAGCCACCCCGGTAAAACCGCCGGCTGCTGCAGTAGCTGCACCGGAAAGCAAGTCTTCTTTATGCTCATGTCCAGGATCAGCAAATACCGCCTGGAGATCAAACCAACCAGCACTCAAGATCATTCCCTGGGCTTCTATTGTCTCGTCAGAGTTAGGTGTATCATCACCTATATACGCTATCTTCCCATCAATTACTTGTACGTTCACCTCTTTGCCATGATGAGATGATTCGTTATTTACTATTCGGGCAGATTTAATAAGTATACTCTTCATTCTTTTTTATTAAAAATGAAATTTTTATGGTAGAAATCTAATTAATAAAACCTCCACTAAGAGGCACAGCAGGGCCAATATTACGGCATATTTCCATAAAGACTGGCCTATATATTTTTTTTCTAATTCTCCTCTAAACTGGTCGTTATTATCTACGCTGAGCATAGAAACATCGCCATCAAACACTTTTTGTAATTCATCCTGTTCCATTTGCCTTAAATCAGACTCAGCCGGAGAATTATTAAATGCTAATGAAGTGATTTTTCTTCCTTGAAAGGTAAGATCATAAAACCCTGATGATAAAGAGAACTTAGGAGCTTCCAGATACGCTACATTACCACTGATACGCTGGATAGGAATCATTTCTTCACCGTCGCGAACCAGTTTAAAAACATCATCAGTGCTACTCAAAGTATCTGTTTTGAAAGTAAGTACTGGATTATCAATGAAATTATATAACCTGTTTTCTGTAGAAGCACTCTCCACGGCGGCTCGGTACATTACTGGCACAAAAAGGGCATGTGTTTGAAAATTAGTGTATTCCTCAGTAAAAGGAGAAGCGAAAATGTACACGCCTCCTCTGGTTCCCAGTCTGGATAAAAACGGCGTCCCACTTCTAAAGCGCATAAGTGCAGTACGATCATTACCCCATTGAATAATAGGAGAAGCCTCTGGCATTACTAGATTAGCATTTTCCTCTTCAAAAACATTTTCATAGAAGGGATCTTCAAAATCAGGTGAGGCCATAGCCATTTTGCTGATTGAGTCTGCTTTGCTTACCCTGCCCAACTGTTGCAGCTGGTGATAGCTGTTAATATCAGGGGTAGAAGAAGGAATAAAAACTACATGACCATAATTGCTGATATATTGATTCAGAGCCCCGACCAGTGAAGGGTCTAGCTGATCTATTTCATTTACTACCACCAAATCCGCTTCAGGAATAAGGTTGTAGTCCAGGTTAGAGTAGCTAAAGCTTTTAAAATTAAAGAGCTGCTCATTACCATACACATTTTCTATATTAGAGACCGCCTGATCGTTTTTGATCTCCAACACATCTACCTTCTGGCTACCATTTATGGTGAAGTAGAAGTCGTTATCAAAAGTAACAGGAAAATCTTCAAAGCTTATTCGGCATTTGTTATCACCTTCCAGGTCTATGGCCAGGTCAAAAGTAGTAGTGCTTTTACCGTTTGGCGAAAGGTCTACACTCGAAGTAGCCGATTGCACCTCATCTACATATACTTTTACTATCAGATCGCTCACTTCTTCAGTGCCTATATTTCTCAGCACCACATTAAGCTTCAGTTTCTCATCACCTATTAAAAAAGGATTGTCAAGATATACAGAGTCTACATAGACATTATTATGAGATGTGAAATTTAAAGGAATGAGGTTGACATGAAAGTTACTGTCATAAGCCATTGTCTCAGGTTTGCCGGAGGTAGAATTTTGAAAATCAGAGATCCAGAATATTTCATAAGATTGATCTTCATCCAAATCCAGCAAAAGCCGGTCTTTTACTTCTTCCCAGTTTCGGGTTATACCATTGAGTCTAATCTCGGTAGTGAGATCATTGATGTCTCCTTTACTCTTAAAGCTGTTAGAGTAACTATTAAAATCATTAGTTAGAATCTTATATTCATGTGATGCCGGGTATATATCAGCCAGCGTATTCACATAGCTTACCGCTTCATCAAAAGCCGAAATGCTTTCAGCCACTTCATTACTCATACTCAAAGAGTTATCTAAATAAATCAGAGTTTGGGTAGAAGCATCAGTATCTTCTTCTGAAGGGATAAACGGCTGAGCAAAAGCGATTACCAAAAAGAAGATAAAAGCCAATCTGCTGAGCAATATCAGGTAATGTTTAAGCTTTCGCTTGGCACTGCTAGCATCCTTTACCTTCTTTAAAAATCTGGTATTAGAGAAATATACCCTTTTAGTCTTTCTAAAATTGAATAAATGAATTATTACAGGTATAGCTAGCGCAAAAAGACCGTAGAGGAATTGTGGGTATATAAAATTCATCAGTTGCAAAAGTAGAAAAAATACGGAATGATCAGAGCTTTTGAGGGTGTGACTTTCAATCTTATCACGATTATATCAATAAAAAGTGATAAAAAATGAAATCTATTATTGAAAAAACACCTACTCAGGCTAACGCTGGCTCTATGGCCGACATTGCCTTTTTGCTCTTAATCTTTTTTATGATCACCACTACTATAGCTAGTGACAAGGGCCTCACTATACAATTGCCTCCTGATATTGATGATCAGCCAGTGCAAAAAATGCATGAAAGAAACATTTTCAAAATCCTTATTAACTCACAAGACCAGTTGATGATAGAAGGGGAAAGAAGAAATGATGCAACAGGATTGAAAGAAGAGCTTAAAGAGTTTATAATGAATAATGGTCAACATAAGGATTTGAGTGATAATCCGAAGGCTGCAGTGGTTTCTATTAAAACCAACCGCGCCACCTCTCAGCAAATGTTTATAACCATACTGGATGCTGCAAAAGCGGCCTATTATGAGATTTATGCACAGCGTGCCGGTATTACTGCAGAGGAATATCGTAAACTCAGCAATACTAATGAAGAAATGATGGTGATGCGAAAAGCTGCTGACGGCATACCAATGAATATTTCCATAGCTGAACCGGATTAATAAATAGCTGTCCTAAAAGCAATATTTACTTTAGGACAGCCTTCATTATATTCATCGCTTTTTATTCAACATTAAAATTTCATTTACATTGATTTCAGTAACATACCTTTTATCTCCTTTCGCATTTTCATAAGACCTGTGTATGAGCTTTCCTTCTACAGCAATCTCCTGTCCCTTCTTTAGGTATTGAGAAGCAATGTCAGCTGTTTTACCCCAAGCTACCAGATTGTGCCACTGGGTCTCCTCTACCTTTTCACCAGCAGTATTTTTATAACTTTCTGTAGTAGCCAATGTAAAAGTGGCTAATGTAGAACCGCTGGTTAAACTTTTCACTTCAGGATCTTTTCCTAACCTACCAATTAACTGAACGCTGTTTCTTAAATTTTTCATAATACTAATTTTATAAGTAATGATTTTTAAAAAAGCCGACTTAAGTAGCCGATGATGAGAGCAAAGTAAACAGGAGATAATTGCATTAATCGTATGATAAATGTTTGCATTCATTTAAATTACACTTATAAACGTTTGTAAACGCTTACAAACGGATATAATTCTAATCATCAACCACTTATGCGATGGAAGAAAAAGTGTGTTTAGAATGTGGAGCTACGATTTTCGGAAGAGCGGATAAGAAGTTCTGTTCAGATTTATGCAGAAATGCATACAACAACAAGCTCAATAGTGATAGTAATAACTACATCAGAACCGTAAATACTACACTGAGGAAAAATCGGAGGATTCTCATGGGGCTCACCCCAGATGGAAAAGCAAAAACCCACCGTGACCGACTAGTTGAAAAAGGATTTGATTTTAATTTTTATACTAACACCTATACCACTAAGGCTGGTGCCGTGTATTACTTCTGCTATGAATATGGCTACCTACCTCTTGATAACAACTTCTTTGCTTTAGTAAAAAGAGATACTAACTAAAAAGCCACTCCGGTTTTCGAAGTGGCTTTTTATGAAATTTATTTCTCTTTACTTCTTCAGTACGGTAAACTCTACCCTTCTATTTACAGCTCTACCTTCCTCTGTGTCATTAGTTTCCAGCGGTACGGTTTCTCCATAACCTTTGGCTACCAACCTGAAGTCATCTATTCCTTGTTCTGTAAGGTAGCTCACCACTGCCTCGGCTCTACCTTGAGACAGGTTAAGGTTATAATCATCTGATCCTTTGCTATCTGTATGACCTGCTATCTCTATTTCTACAGATGGATTATCCTTTAAAAACTCTACCACTTTATTAAGTTCCACGTATGAGGCCGGCTTCAAAGTAGTCTTGTCAAAATCAAAGAAAATATTCTTCAACCTCACAGTAGCACCTACTTCTATTGGCAGAAGGTATAAATCTTTAGTAAGCAAGCTACCAGACTTATCCAGATTTTGAATACTATCGCTGGCATTTAAGAACCCTTCGGCTGAAGCCGTAAGCATGTACCAGCCTTTTTCTGTCAGCTCCTTTTCGAAGTAGCCATTAGGTAGCTCCTCGTTTACAAAATCCTTATTATTTTTCTTGAATTTTATGTTGAGTTCAGATTTAAGCGGCTCCTTGGTTTTTGCATTATATACATTTACCGTAAGCATAGGGTTTTGCTTTTGTGCCTTAAGGGCAAAATCTTTAATAATGGTGGTATCACGCATTACATCCTTCACCAGTAAATCAGCCTTTAAAGGGTGATATCCTTCTGCTGATACTGAAAATTTGATTTGCCCTTCTCCTTTGAGTTTCACTTTATATCCATTGAGGTTATCAATTTCCAGACTATCGATCTCTCCATCATGATCTATAATGAGCTGAGCTATAATTGGCGATTGTGTTTTAGCATCTAAAGCCATTCCTCTCAAAGAAATATTGATATCCTTTTCTATCAGCTGAAAAATATCCAGGTTTCCTCCATCTATTGTTCTTCCTGACTGTGCTGTAAAAACATGGCCTGAAGCATCAATAGACATATAAGAATCAAAAGCACTGGTATTTAAAGGCCTGCCTACATTTACAGGGTTAGACCATTTAGTCCAGCTATCATCCAGGCGTACAGTTTTGTAAATATCAGCGCTACCAATACCCATATCCTTTCTATTACTAGAGTAGTATAATGTCTTATTATCAGGAGCCAGGTAGGGAGCAAACTCATCTCTTTCTGTATTTAAGTTCTTAGCCAACTTCACCGGTCTTGACCACTTACCCTCTTCTACCTTCCTGCTCAAATACAAATCACTAAAAGTGCTGTTAGACTTTTCACTAAAGTAAAGAATCATAAAATTAGCATCGGAAGACATGGTAGCACCGTAGAATTTGCCCTGATTCATGTTTTTGAAATCATCTACATCTATTTCATCAGGCTTAGACCATTCGCTACCCTCTTTCCGGGTAAAAGAAAAGCCTTTTGAATTTTTAGAATTACCTCCTCTTATAAAAAGCGTTCCATCTGGCAATACGGTAAACACCTGATTAGAGTGGTGCTGATTGAGAGGCTTTTCCATATGTTTGGCTTCACCCCACTCACCATTGGCATCTAGCTCGGTATACCAGATATCCTGACTGCCATCTTTTCCGTAGGTATTATCGGGGGAGTTATGAACGAAAAAGTAAAGCGTTTTACCATCAAGGGAGATTACCGGTGCACCTTCATGATAGGCTGTATTTACTTTTCTGCCCAGGTTTTTTAATTCATACCTCTCATTATATTCTTGTGCAAAACCAACTAAGCTATAGACGAAAAATAAGGTTAATGCGCAGATGTTCTTCATTAAAAAAGTCTTTTTTGATAAATATATAAAAAATAAAAGCTGTTCGTTAAGAACATGTATACTCCGAACAGACATAATGTAATAAAAAATGATGATTTTTCTTTATCTTCACGTTATATGAAAATGCTCAAACACCTTTTATTGATAATAATATTATTGACTACTGGTCTTTTCGCATATAGTCAGGACAATAATATAGAAATTACAGGAAAGATCATTGAAGCGGAGTCGCATGACGCTGTGCCTTATGTGCATGTGGTAAACAAAGCTTCGAATAAGGGTGTGATCAGTAATACAGAAGGCCGCTTCTGGATTACCATGGATAAGACTGACACATTAGTATTTTCATCCATAGGATTTGAGCCTTACGCATATGCGCTCAGAGAAAATATACAGACCAATAAAATAGAGCTTACTATAGAGCTGAACACTTCTACCATGGAACTACAGCCTGTAAAAGTATTTGCCTATAGAGATGAAAAGGCGCTGAAACAAGCTATTTTAAATATGCAAACGCCTATTGCGAAAGATAATGAAACTTCAGTAATGCTAAATACTACTACCAGACCTAAATGGACTAAACCTGACGGCGGTATTTCATTAGGCGGACCTATTTCAGCCATTTATAATAAGGTGAGTAGAGAAGCCAAGGAAAAGAAAAAACTACAGCAATACCAAAAAGCATATGACAATCAGCTTTTAGCTAAAGAAAAATATAATAAAAGAGTGGTAATAGAGCTTACCGGCCTACCTGAAGATAAAGTGGAAGATTTTATGGTATACTGCGAGCTCAAAGAAAACTTCATTGTTAACTCCAGTGAATACGAAATAGCAGTAGCTGTAAACCAATGCCTCACCAAATTTGTGGAACTGGAGAAAAAAGAGCTTCCTAAAGAAGACTAATCACTCCTCCCGCTACTACCCTCTGAATTAAAATAATAAGCTATAAAATGAAAAAACAGCTATCGGGTGATAGCTGTTTTTGCAAGCAAAGAGGTTAAACATTTTTTTAGTTACAGTTTAAAGATAGGTTGTTTTTTATAAAAATGCACATTTCTGAGACACTATTTTCATCATAAAAAGTTAACTCCTTTCCTATAATAAAACCGCCGTGATGAGCTAAATATACATTTTAGGATGAAAAGCCATTAATTAGACCTATAATAAAATTGCTTTTCGTATTTTCACGGCTTTTATGAAAATGGCTAAGACAATATTTCTATTCCTCTTCAGAATATGGGTGCTACTTATCTTCACCGTATTCATGATAATACTGTTACCACTGATCATATTCCCTATCATGCTGGGAGCAAAATATGGAAACGCTACTTTTTTTGGCCTCCGCTTATGGTCTTTAATCTTTAGTTTTTTCACATTCATCAGATACTCCATTATTGATAAGCATAAGATCAATAAGAAAAAATCATATATCTACACTTGTAATCATACCTCATTTCTTGATTTACCAGGTTTGGTGCAGGGTATTACCAGACAGTTTAGACCATTGGCTAAAAAGGAACTTCTTAAGATTCCTATTTTTGGTATAATAGTAAAGCTGGTTACCGTAATAGTAGACCGATCTAGCGTAGAAAGCCGCAAGGCCAGTATCATGGAACTTAAACAGACGCTTAAAGACGGTATCTCTATCCTTATTTTCCCTGAGGGAACCCAAAACAGAACCACGCTACCACTTCAGCCTTTTTATGATGGAGCTTTTAGAATAGCTATTGAAACAGGAGCTTGTATAATGCCTACCGTGATCTTAAATGCAGGCAAATTAATGCCGCCAAGCTCCCTTAACTTAAAACCCGGCCGTGTAAAAGTAATTTTTGGAGATGAGATTGATGCCTCCGAATATGAGCTGAAAGAATTACCCTTTTTAAAAGAAAGAGTTTTTAATGCCATGATGGCCATTATAGAAAAGCATGAAGAAAAAAAATGAGGCCTTCTTTCAAAGACCTCATTCAAACTTAAATAAGTAGTACCTCTTTCGCCTCTATCCTCTACTCGTCATAGGTACTTCCATCAGAAGGACATCTGACTTTTCTTTTGCCTGAAGCGTGAGTTTATCCACTTCATATATGCCCATTCCGTCTCTCTTGGCCAACACCTCATCTGCTACCGCTACTTCGCCTGAGAGATTAAATATATACACCCCATGTTGAGGTGATTTTAAATCGTAAGTAAGCTCTAAGCCTTCTTCCATATTCGCTAATGAAAAATAAGCATCCTGATTTATCCAAAGGGCCTCTCCTTCTTTTTCAGGGCTCACCACTGTTTGAATTTTATTCAACCTGTCTTCTGGTTTAAAGGCCTTCTGGTCATATCTGGGCTCAATGTTATGCTGCTTAGGGAAAACCCAGATCTGCAGAAAGTTCACCTGCTCATTTTCATTAGGGTTAAACTCAGAATGTAAAATTCCGGTTCCGGCAGACATGATCTGTACCTCATTAGTTTTAATTACTCCTGAGTTACCCATGCTGTCTTCATGCTTTAGGCTGCCTGTAAGAGGAATAGAAACTATCTCCATATTATCATGTGGGTGTTTGCCAAAACCTGCTCCACCAGCCACTACATCATCATTCAAGACACGAAGCATCCCGAAATTCATTCGAGAAGGATCATAGTATCCGGCAAAACTGAAGGTATGATGGGTATCTAACCAACCATGATTAGCATGGCCTCTGGTATTAGCTCTGTGAATAATCTTTTTCATGACTCAAATTTAATCAATGTTTAAACATTAATACAGTGATTTGACATTTTTTGTTACAAAATAGTACAGAAAAAATTCAATCATCAGATTTTAATGAGTTAACACACTGTCTATTAGGCTCATAATGAAGAATAGAAGTCATAACATCAGTTAAATTATAAGCCTGATTTTACAACTCAGATAATATCTCTTAGATTTATACCATGGAAGATAATAATACAAATCTGGTAGAAATCCCTAAAGTGTTTCATTCATTTAGTTCAGAAATGCCCTTTGATCACTGTATTGAATGTGACAAGTATTTATTAGGAGATGACAGTGAGTATTTTATCGAGAAGGCCATTAAAAATTACCAAGGCTTCAAGGCTCAGGATGTTATTTTTGAATATGCCATATGCCTGGACTGCGCAGAAAAGTTAAGAAAGCAAATTTCTAAGGAGTCTATGCAGAGCATTGAAAATTACTTTGCCGATAACATGGATCTACCTGCCAGAATGCAAGTGATGCAAAACAACCCTGGTAATCCTGAGGCATGGATGGAAAAATGCATGCTTAAAGGCGAATCTCAAAAGGACTCTGAAGAATATCAGATTTATGCCCACTGCAAAGGCAATCACATGGAACTAGCTCATATGCCTTATATGATTTGCGGGGCTGCTCTAGATGAAATAGCCGAGTTATTATCAGAGCAAACACTTGATGAGCTAGATAACTTTTTGAAAAATCATTTTGGACCTCCACCAGAACTCAAGGAATTGCTACCTTCAAAGCGAAGATTGGTTCTTGTTTAGAACAGCTATTCATCTTCTATGAGATGGATATCATGAGTTTCCAGTCTATATTTTAAATTTCTGATTACTGAGTCCAGTTGCGAAGAGGCCTTATGGAGATATTCTATGATTTCTCGTTCTTCTCCTTCGGTTTTAGAGTGCATTAATAAATTAACCAGCCCCATTACTGTGGCTACCGGGGCTCTGAGTTCATGCGCATTGATGTAAGCATATTCAGCCAATACCTTATTTTGCTCTTTTAAAATTCGTGTACGCTCCTTTATTCTATCTTCCAGGGTTCCGTTTAGGTTTTCAAGATTATAATTGAGCAACCTCATTTTCTCTGACTGTGCCTGTAACTCTTCGGTTTGCAATTGGATATGGCTGTTCTTCTCTGCCAATTCTTGAATAACAAATTTCTGTACCTTACGCTGCTTATAGAGTAGATAGCTTATGGCCAGTGTAGCCAGCAACAGTATCACTATTATAAATATGATCTCATTTCTATGCTTTACCTCCATCTTGGTGGTTTGGTTTTCCTGCTTTAATAGCTCCGTCTGATGTTTAGTTTGTAATAGCGCTATTTGATTAGCCTTTTGCTCATTAAAAATACTATCCTTCAACTGAGAGTATAACATATAATTTTTAAGTGCTCGCTCGTACCTGCCACTCATTTTAAACATTTGCGCTTTTCTTTCATACACATCCATTCTCAGATCCATTGATTCGGCATTATGCGCTTCCACCAAAGCACTATCAAAATACAATAAGGCTAAAGCATAATTTTGTTGCAAACCGGCTACCTCGGCCAGCTTGGTAAATGATATACTCACCGCGCGCTGCTCTTTAATAGCCTTTCTAATATCTAAAGCTCGCTTATTAAAATAAGTGGCTGCATCATAATCTCGGGTTTCACGAGCCACATCAGCCAGGCCGTTGTAAGCATAGGATTTGGCTCGGTCATAGATATCATCATTATGTAATGCTTCCATAAAATAGAAAGTAGCCGAATCATAGTCCTTTTCATGTACATACACCTCCCCTATATTTACAGAAATAAGCGGTTGCTTAATACCGTATGCCTTTTGCTGAAGAGCCTGAGCTTTAAACAGGTAGCTAAGTCCCTTTCTCATTTCTCCGATTTTTTTATAACTCTCAGCAATATTATTATAGCAAATCAGTGCCCCCAGGTTATCACCAACAGCCTTAAATAGATCAAGTGCCTCAAGATAATATTTGAGGGCATCACCATAATTACTCTGATTCCATTCTATAACTCCTTTTACATTTAATGCTTTAGCCTGCCCAAATTTATATTCGGTTTCCTTAGCCGCTTCGTAGCTAATCTCCACATCATCTCTGGCAGCTATTAGGCTACTATAGGTATATTCATAAGCCATTTCATTGAGCAGGTCTATCCGCTCCTGTTTTGAATCAGACTTCTTAAACGCACTAGAAAGGCTGTCAAGATAACTCCCCTGGGCAAGGAGACTTCCTGGCATTGATATGATTAAGAGAATATATAAGAGACTTTTCCACATAGCACAAGTCTGTATGGTTATTTCTTTCGGTTCAGGCACTTCGCTTATTTGAGTAAAATATTACTCAATTTATCAAAAATTCTACAATTAATAGAAAATTAAAAATTTTAATTATTTCACAATTATCTGATTATCAACTAATTATAAAATTAGTAGATTTTGGCCAAATAATTTCATTATAGGTAATCAGAAACCAACAAAATTTTCAATTATGCTTAAATGGACAGTAATATTTTTGATAGTAGCATTAGTAGCAGCCCTATTCGGATTTGGAGGAATAGCTGCCGGTGCAGCAGGAATTGCTAAGATCTTATTCTTTGTATTCTTAGTATTATTTGTAATCTCATTGATCTCTGGTGCAGTAAGGCGCTGAAGATAAACCGACTATATAACTCGTATTATACCTGAAAGCTCTGATGTAAAGTCAGAGCTTTTTTTATTGCCTCATTGTTTATACAAAAGTCTATAAAATAAGAAAGGCCTCACTTTCTTTAAAGTGAGGCCCTTTCCCAAAACTTACTTACATTAACATGTTATCAACCTTGCACAAAGTATTACAAGTACTATGCCAAAACTTAATTACTGATAGCTGCTAATAAATCATGCTGTGTTATAATATGTACCTGATCGGTAACATCACGCACTAAAACTGCCTTGTTATTTTTGTTAATCATAGAAGATAATACGTCAAGCGTATTGTCCATTGCCACGAAAGGCATAGGGTCATCCATTATCTCTGATACCGGCTTATCCCTCAAATTAGGGTCTTCAATGAGCTTTTCGAGCAATTTAGTAGTGGAAACGCTACCTACAAATTCATTATTTTCTACAACCGGAACCTGATCAATACCTTCTTGATTAAGCACTCTCATTACCTCACCTACTTTCATTCCTTTCTCTACAGAGTAAAGTTGAGCCGCCCCATTTTTTTTGGTAATAATATCCTTAGCCGTAGCGTATTCTCTGGTTTCATCAAAACCGTGGTTCTTCATCCAGCTATCATTATAGACCTTAGCCAAGTACCTAGTTCCGTGATCAGGAAGGATAATCACCATAGTATCACCTTCTTGCAGGTTTTCTTTAGCATATTCTAAAGCGCCATATACAGCAGATCCACAAGACCACCCCACGAAAAGACCTTCTTCTCTGGCTAATCTTCTGGTCATAATGGCTGCGTCCTTATCAGTTACCTTAACAAAGTGATCAATGAGACTAAAATCCACATTTTTGGGTAAAATGTCCTCACCAATCCCCTCTGTCATATAAGGATAGATTTCATTTTTATCGAAGATGCCTGTTTCTTTATATTTCTTAAATACGGAACCGTAGCTATCAATACCTACTGAGATCACATCAGGGTTTTGCTCTTTCAAATATTTAGAAGTTCCACACATAGAGCCACCAGTACCAACGCCTGCGGCATAGTGTGTTATTTTCCCCTCAGTCTGTTGCCAGATCTCCGGACCAGTAGTTTCATAATGCGCAGCGGTATTAGAAAGGTTATCGTACTGGTTAGGGTAAATGGAGTTAGGGATATCTTTATGTAGCTTCTTAGCTACTGAGTAGTAAGAACGCGGATCTTCAGGCTCCACGTTAGTAGGGCATACTATTACCTCAGCCCCCATGGCCCTAAGTATATCTATTTTTTCTTGTGATTGCTTATCTGAAAGCGTAAAAATACATTTATAACCCTTTGCTATAGCCACTAAAGCCAGTCCCATTCCGGTATTACCAGAGGTTCCTTCTATAATAGTACCTCCTGGTTTCAGACTACCATTTTTCTCTGCATCTTCAATCATTTTAAGAGCCATTCTATCCTTCATAGAATTGCCCGGATTGAAGTACTCTACCTTGGCCAGTATAGTTCCTTTAATACCTTTACTAACGCTATTTAGTTTTACCAAAGGCGTATCACCTATGGCTTCAATAATAGAATTATAATACATATTCTTTTTAAATTTTCATCAAAATTAGGAAGATCTGTAATCAATTTATAAGAAAGACTTTCTTATTTCCCCTATCCAAAACAAGTTAGCAGCATTACCGTTAAATTTGAAGAGAAATATCTGGTTCATGAAACATTATAGTTATCATATTATCATCTTCCTGTTCTTCCTTATAACGTCATCATTTCAAATGTTGTTGGCTCAGGAGCAAATAAAAATAACGGTAGCTAATGAAGAAAACCATGAACCCATACCTTTTGCTACGGTAGCTTTTCCTAAAATGCAATACGGCTTTAGCACCAATGGCAACGGCCAGTTTTTATTACCGCAAGAAACCTCCTATCTGCACCAAACACTTTCTGTCTCTAATATTGGTTTTGAAAGCTTTGAAGACAAGGTAGAGAATATCATTAAGCAGAAAATAGACACCATTTTCTTATCACCAAAAACTACTATGCTTAGTGAGATTGTGGTTTTGGCCGAAAAGGAAGATCCTAAAGACATAGTAAAAAATGTAGAAAAAGGTCTTGATGATTTTTTAAGAAAAGACTCTTATTACCTCTACGGTTTTTATAAAGAAGCCATTCAGGTTAATGGTGATTATGAAGGGTATACTGAAGCTTACGGAGTATTTTACATATCTGGTTATAACCCGTCATACAACCGAAAAAACAGCTTATTTTCTTACGACATAGCACAATGGAAAAACATGCGCAGATCACAATACAGCTTACCTTCAGAATGCAACTCTCAAAGACAGAGAACATTAGAAATAGACAAGCTTTCAAGAGCTAAAAGTGAGTATTTATATGATGGCCCACTCAATAAAAAAAACAAGAGCAAATTTCGCTATACTATTGACAGCCTCACGGTATATGATGACTCCGAAGTGTTAGTCATTGGCTTTAGCTCATTATCTTCTCAGAAACATACTTACAGTGGCCAAGCCTATATCAAAGCGGATGATTTTGCTCTGCTAAGAATAGAAATTGAAGATAAAGATGCTTCTGATATTTTATATGAATCTTGTAAAATACCGAGAGTAATGGCCAATTTCAGCCTTGATTTCATAAAAATAGATGATAAATATTATCTAAAGCAAGCCGATTTAAACACGTCCTACTATGTAAATACGGATACTTTAAAAGAATCTATACAACTACAAGGTGGAGAATTTAGAGATAATAAGGCCAATGATTTAAATTATGATCAGCGAGAGATACTGTATAATGAAATGATTAATCCGCTGATAAGCTATGAGCCCACCTTCTGGCAAGAGCAGCAGCGCCCTATCACTGAAAAAGTGGAAGAAGACCTGAGTGAAGAGGATAATCCTCTAAAAAAGCAATTTATGTTTAACAATGGCCGCCGCGTAATTCCACTTCCTGATGATTACACATCTTATGAAGAGATGCACAAGGAAGACAATATCTTTCAAATGTTTTTAAACGCTAATTATTAACCTTGAAATTCACTTTACCTACGCCGGTATTCCCTGTTCTTTGATCATAAGCGTAGATCACAATTTCATAATTTCCAGAATCAGAAAAGGAGAATTCTTCTTCAAAAGTATTGGCCTTTTCTTTAACATGGAGAGGCAATTCTGTTAATACTTTTCCTTCCTCTTTAATCATTGCTCTGACTTCTATTTTCTCAGCATCCCACAGGCCACCGTTAGTTAGCGGGCAGCCGCACATCATCACTATATTAGCAGAAATTGTAGTCTTTTTGCCTGAAAGAGATTCATGCGTCTGTGGGGTAAGCACGTTCACTATAAAACCAGGAATTTCCAGCACTACGCCTTCTCCATCTATATCTTTACCCGGAATAAGCCATAGCTGAGTAGAGGCCACAATAGAGGATTGTGGCTGATTAAAAGGAGCGGTGACTTCAATATTTACAAACACCGGCTCTGTAATATCCAATACCACTTCAAATTTAGCGGTATTATCGTCCACTATGGATTTATACCTTTCCTGTGGGTCCTTCATGATCAGAGAGGTATTGCCCGTGCTCCCTTCGGTCATGCCCTCCGCTAACAGCTCGCCCGTAGCACTTTTACGAACTACTACTAACGCGCCTCCAATAGAGGATCCTATGAACTTCGCATCTTTAGCCTTAGCTCTTACCACCAATTTAGTAGGCGTAGCATTTACCCAGGTATTGAATAACACAAAAGTTAATAGCAGTAGAGATCTCATTTCAACAAAGGTTTAAGTGAAAAATTGAGTTAAATTAGTTCAGGCACATCATCCTCGGGCACAAATATTACTATAAGCACAGAACTTACATTTCTGTTCGTCATCAGTCTGATCAAAAGGCACTTCAGGATCGAAAAGCTCTGCCAGCAGCTCCTTGAGATGCTCGGTATATTCGGCAAGAAAAAGCTCAGCATTATTTACCTCTCCAAACTTCTTATGAGCCAGCAATACATCCTCTCCAAGAAATAGTGCATCTTTATTAAAAACAGCTGGCACCATTACCTCTTCAGGAGCTTTTTCCTTTTGGTAAAGCAAAGCATAATACATGGTCTGAAAGGCCACCTTATTCTTTTTCTTTCTATCAAAAAGTAGTGCTATTTCATCAAAATTATGCTTGTCTTGCCCGGTTTTATAATCAATCAAGCGGACATGATTATCTTTTTTATCCAACCTGTCAATAGTACCACGTAACCCCACAACTGTCTCTTGATTATTGAGTTGTACTGGCAGGTCTAGCTCGTATTTCTTTTCTACTCCTATCAAATCAAAAGGAGCATATTTTTCATCCAAACTGAGGATGCTACTCATAAAGTCTTTAATGATTTCTTTGGCGATGATATTCTTCCCTTCAAAATAGAACACCCTATCTTCACTTACAGAGAATTGCTCCCTGAATGCCCGCACAGCAGCCCTTTCTAACCTAAGTCTTAAGCTTTTGAAATCACTTTTTCTTATGGCAATGCCGCTGTTTCTCTCTTTAATATAATCATCATAAAGCACCTCCATAGCATAGTGTAGCACATTACCCAATGAACGGGCATCTACATCTTCATCAATGCCATCTTTTTCATATAAATCAGCTACGTAGCGATAGTAAAAGCGCAAACGACAATCCAGATAAGTGCTAAGTGCTGAAGGAGACAGCCTGCGGTATGCGCGGCCATTATTTAACAAATAGCGCCTTAAGCGAGCTAGCACCTCCTCATCTTTTGCTATCACTATTTCCCGGCGCTCTTCCAGTTCAGCGTAATTAGCCAAAACGCGCTGCTCTATGTCAAAGCCAGACTCATGGATAAGCTGCTGCAAAAAGCGGCTCATCTCCTCACCGCCCATATCGTTACCTTCAGTATTATAATAAAATTCTACGGAAGAAGCCCTCTGCAAAAGTCTGTAGAAAAGGTACGCATAGATAGCATCTTGCTGATCAAAATTAGGTAGTCCGTAGGCTTTTCTAAGATTATAAGGAATGAATGAATGCTTCCCTCCTTGTGATGGAAAAAGGTCTTCATTCATAGAAAGTACAAATACCTGTTCGAAATCCAGGTTACGAGTTTCCAGCACACCCATGATTTGTAAACCGTTAAGCGGCTCACCAGAAAAAGGTAGCCTTTCGGTGCTTATCAGCTGTTTAAACAATCTGCTGAAAGATGCCAGATCAGTTTTTTTATCTACATCAGACAGCAGCTCCTCATATCGGTTAAGTATCTGATAAAAATGATGGATGTATTCCACCTCTATCTCTGCATTCTCCTTTCCACCATGTAGCACCAGCAAAATGTGAGACAGGTAAGTAACCAATTTATCTCTGGCTTCCTGAAATATCGCAGAAATCAAAGGATGCTCTATCAGGTCACTTTGAATCAAAAAGACCTTATTATCCGCCTCTATGGTTTCAGCTAGTTTTTCTATCGCCTCGGTATCAAAAGGTAGCACTAGTGGGTGCCTCAATATAGCCAGTGTTGGCTTAAAGCTATACATGACATTTCCATCAGGATCATGACGAATGGTGCGCTGTAAATCCAGAATATGCTCTATAAGGCTGTTTATAGGCGCATAGGCCAGCGGAAAACCCATTGTCACATTTATAGCTTCTATGCCTTCCGGCAAAGAATGGAGTAGCGGAAAAAGCAAAGCCTCATCTGCCAGCACTACTGCTACTTTGCGTAGGTCTAAATCAGGATTCTCAGCCAGCAACTCTCCCAGCCGCTGCCCAACAATCTTAGCTTGTCCCACATACTGAGGCACGCCGGCCACTTCAATCCGCTTAGGGGTATTCTTTAAGAAATGAGGTACATCTTGTGGGAAAGTAGGAGCAAAAATGTTTTTATTTCTATACTCACGAAGAAAAACGCCTGCCTCCTGATTTTTATCTTCCAGATAATAACCATCCAGATCCCAGATCATTTCGGCATTTTTCTTTTCTAAAAAGAAGCTTATTATCTTCTCTTCTGCCAGATTCAATGCATTAAACCCAGCAAAAATAACCGGGCCGCTACTTTTTTTAAAGGTCAACCTATCCAGATTTTCCGCTACATAGCGGTACTGCATGCCTTCATAGGCCAGGTTTTGGCTCTTGAGTAATCTCTGAAATTCTGTGTAAACCTTAAAAAGCCGATCCCAAACAAACTCAAACCGTTCTTTCTGCTCTGATTTAGTTTGATCAAAGCCTTGCCAAAAGCGCTGAATAATTTCCTTCTGTTCAGGCATAAGAAAATCAAAAGTGAGATCCAACTGCTTCTGCCTGCTTAGGTTAGTGTATAAATTTTCTGTATTGACCAGATATTTATCTACATCATCAAAATCTTTTAGCAGCATTTGTCCCCAATAATAAAAGCGATCAAAACCTTCTTTAGCTTTCATTATTTTATTGTAAACATCAAATAGCTGATGTGTTAAAAACAGCTTATCAGCTACTTGAGTAGGCACTTGCTGAGCTATAAAATCCTGAAAAGAGAGAATATTAGGAGACCAGGTAGGCTTGTTAACCAGATCTCGCAGACTTTCTCTTAAAAAAAGACCCGCTCTTCTGTTAGGAAAAATGACGGTTACATCTGCCAAATGCTCACCATGCTTTTGTAAAATATCTTCAGCTATTTCCTGGATGAATCTTTTCATAGATAGTCTTACTCTGAGCCTCTCTTTTAGCGAGAGAAAAGGAGTATTTTTCTTTTACCATTAAAAGTAAGAGCGAAGCTAATAAATTTTATAGAGCTATCTCCCTGAGCCTGCTGATATTACCAGAGTATTGGCTTAATCCCTAGATCTTTTTATTCTAGAGTGCGCACTCAACTTTCATCCACATCAATGGCTCTATTTATAGCATAAGCGGCACTTATTAGCCCCAAGTGAGTGAAAGCCTGTGGAAAATTACCTAACTGTTCCCCACGCAACCCTATTTGCTCCGCAAAAAGACCTAAGTGATTTCCATAAGAAAGCATTTTCTCAAAAAACAGTCTGGCCTTTTCTAACTGACCTCCACGGCACAAGCACTCCACATACCAGAATGAACATACTGAAAAAGTACCCTCCTCCGAGCTCAGTCCATCTATATCATGCTCTGTATTATATCGGTAAACCAATGAATCTGTAGCCAGCTTTTCTTCTATAGCTTCCATAGTGGTTTGCCAGCGCGGATCATAAGGACTGATAAAACGTACCAGCGGCATTAGCAGTGCGGAGGCATCCAGCACATCAGCCCCTTTATATTGCACAAAGGCCTTTAAATCATCATTCCAAAAGTCTTCATACACATTTTTATAAATCTCATCACGCACATTTCTCCATCGCTCAAAAGGATATGGGAAAGACCGCTTCTCAGCCAGTCTAATGGCTCTATCTACTGCCACCCAGCACATAACACGTGAGTACAGAAACTCCCTTTTCTCCGACCTAATCTCCCAAATGCCATGATCTTTTGCTCGCCAGTTATCACACACATATTCAATATGCCTTTTTAATGATTCCCAGAAATTATAGGTGACAGGTTCTCCATATTTATCATACAGGTAAATGCTATCCATCAGCTCTCCATAGATATCCATCTGCAGCTGATCATAGGCTTCATTTCCTATTCTTACCGGAGTGGAATGCATATATCCTTCCAAGTGATCGAGCTCTATTTCCTTGAGTTCAGCACGGCCATCTACACCGTACATAAGCTGTAGCTCACTACCATCCTGCATATTTTCATCAAACTGGTGGCGAATCCAATCCATAAAATGACCGGCCTCTGCAGTATAACCGAGGCGAATAAAAGCATACATGGTAAAGGCAGCGTCTCTGATCCAGGTAAACCGGTAATCCCAGTTACGGGTGCCACCTATGTGCTCTGGCAAACCAAAAGTAGCTGCTGCTACGGGAGCTCCATATTTATGAGAAGTAAGCAACTTTAAAGTAAGCGCAGATCTATGCACCATATCCAGCCACTTGCCTTTATATTTTGATTTACCTACCCAACTTTTCCAGTAGTTTACAGTTTCTGTAAAAAGCTGGTGTACTTTTCCGTTTAAGTCTGTTCCGAATTCATCAGTTTCATCTTCTGAATTAACCGCTTCCAGCACAAAACAAGCCGATTCCTTTTCTTCCAGCTCAAACTCAGCCGTGGCATCATGCTCACCGGCAGTAAGTTGAACATCTGAAACCAGGCGAATAAACTCTGCCTGTTCACCATCTTCAAAAAACACCTGTCCTGAATCTTTAGCTATAGCTTTACCTTTTTCGCGAGCATATTCAAAGCGGGGCTCACATTTCATTTTAAAGGCCACTTTTCCCCGGATTACAGTCACTTTTCTAATCAGCTCACAGCTACCTTCTAACGGTTTTACTGGCATAAAATCAGTAATCTCTACCATGCCTTCATAAGCCAAAAAGCGAGTGACCAAAACATTAGTCTCTGGCAAATATTGCTGCTTATAGTCAACGTCTTTCAGATCAGGAATAATCTGAAAACTGCCTCCTTTTTGTTTATCCAAAATAGAAGCAAAAATGGATGGTGAGTCAAACCTGGGGAAGCACATAAAATCAATGGCTCCATCCATTCCTACCAGGGCAATAGTATTTTGATTACCAATAACCCCATAGTTGGCTATGGGGTTATAGTTACTTTCTTCTTTATTCATAAATCTCTTATCCGTTATCACTAAAACCCGGGTATAGGGTCATCCCTCCATCTATATAAAGTGTTTGGCCATGCATATAATCAGAATCATCAGAAGCGAGCCACACTGCAGCTTTTCCTATATCTTCAGGCTCTCCTATTCTGCCATAAGGAATTAACTCTTTAAGCTTTTTATTAGCCTCCTCATCAGACCATACATCTTTATTTATATCCGTTTTAATAGCTCCCGGGCTTAAGGCATTCACTCTAATCTTGTGTGGCCCAAGCTCCTGAGCGAGCGTTTTCACGAACATAAGTATGCCTGCTTTAGCGGTAGCATAGTTAATATGCCCACCCCAGGGAATAACATCATGCACAGAACTCATGCAGATAATCTTACCAGCAGCGGCAGATCTGTCTTTGACTATTCCTCTTTTAATAAATTCTTTGGCGGCCTCTTTTGCGCAGAGAAACTGACCGTTTAAGTTGATATCTATCAGCTTTTTCCAGTCTTCATATTCCATTTCCAGAAAAGGAGCATCTTTTTGTACGCCGGCATTGCTTACCACAATATCTACCGTACCAAAAGCCTCAATGGTTTTGTCAAACATTTTTTTGACATCTTCCGGCTTGCTGGTGTCAGCCTGAACTATGATAGATTTGGCTCCGGCTTTCTCTATTTCTTCCTGAGTCTCTTCCGCACCTTCTTCACTACTATGGTAGTTTATACATATTTTGGCTCCTGCATTAGCCATGGCTATGGCTATGGCCTGTCCTATTCCTGAACTTGATCCTGTAATTATGGCGGTTTGATTAGCTAGTTTTTTCATGGTCAATTAATTAAAAACAACATTATAATAATGCCTACCATGAAAAATTGTTAGCCTAAAAGGCATCTTTTAAGGAATAATACCTTTCTAAAGCACTTCTTCTACTCGGTTTTCGCCAAGATACCAGAGGTAGCCTTGCACTTCATTATAGCCCATGTCAGCGAGTAATGATTTGTAATTGGCCATCTGTTTTTGATCTGCTCTTTTAGGAATACCCGTTTTATAATCAATAATAATGGCCTTATTTTGTTTTATCATCACCCTGTCTAATCGGTACTCTGCACCGGGCACTATTATGGGCATTTCATTATACACCTTCCAGTCTGACGTGAACCATCCTTTAGCTGAAGGATTAGCCAAAAGATCTTTTAAAAGGGCCGATATTTCTTTAATCTGATCTTTATTAAGTCCTTCATCATAGCGCAAGCCCTCTAAAGCCTGCTTCTGATCAGCCAGAACCTGCACACTGGCCAGCATTTTATGAATCAGGATTCCGTAATTGATCTTCACCCGACGATTATCTTCTTCGGTAAAATCCTTACTTGCATTTTTTACAGCTATTTTCTGTCGCCAATCAAAATGCTGATAGCTCTTTAAAGTGAGTGCGGGTTTGGCTGGCTCCTCTTCTATTTCAAACTTATAATCTCTATTTCCATACTCAAACACACTTTTTTCCGCATCCCAAGCTTCGTGCAACTCGAAATTACTATTTTCAAGAGTATCTCTTATTACTTTAGATATCTGTCTATTCTTATCAGGAGCCATTACCCATAAGTTATGCGCTGCCCGGGTAAAGGCCACATAGAGCACATTGAGATTATCTAAATGCGCCTTGATCTTCTCCTCTTCATAGTCCTTCTTATAAACGGTGGCAGCCAGATCCTTTTTATATTTCAACGGCAAGTGCCCTATGTTAAAAGGCGGCTGATCAGAGGCCGTCCAGATAATAGGAGAACGCTGATGGTCTATTTCCCAATCACAAAAAGGAACGATAACAGAAGTATATTCTAAGCCTTTTGACTTATGGATAGTCATTATTCTAATAGCATCAAGGTCATCAGCCACCTTAATACTGGCTTTGGAACCTTTCTCATCCCACCATTCTAAAAACGAGAACACATCACCCTTTTCATTTTGAGTGAACTTCAATATCAGATCCTGGAAGGTTTGTAGGTATGCAAACTGCCCATGTAGCTGGTTTACCTGAAAAATATTGATCAAGTCTTCCGCCAATTCATAAAAAGGCAAATGGAGTAAATAGGCTTTTCTTGCAAAAAATTCTGCTGGCAGCCATTCTTCAAACCTCCCTTGGCTGATAGACTGCATGAGCTTGCTTACTGATTCATCTGACTTTTTAATGGCTTTTTGATAATCATATACCAGCTGAGCCTGTACCACCTTATCTTTTGCATCTCCCAGATAACGTAGTGCTGACACCACCACTCGTACGGCCGGTGAGGCTGCCAAAAACAAGGATTCATTAGACACTACATCATATCTGTAGCCCTCTTTAGCTTGTCCGGATTGTTCGTAGTCAGAAAGATAATCTGCTATGCTTTTACCTTCCCTGTTTGTCCTCACCAAAATGGCGACTTCCTTCAAAGGAACGCCTTTCTCTTGCAGCTCCTCTACCACCAGTGGCAGCTGTCTACTTACTTTATCTTTCCACTTATCTTCCTCTTCATCTTTATGAAAAGTGATATTGACATAGCCTTGAGGGTTTTCAAGTTTATGAGGTGGTATTTTCTGGTAAGTATCTTCATACACCTGATCCAGCACCTGCCATTCAGGATCCTGATCACTGCCACCCGCATTCATTAGCACATGAGGCAGAAGTTTAAAAATGCTATTATTAAACTGAATGATATTAGCCTCACTTCTAAAGTTGGTATCCAGTACCTTGTTGGAGGTACGGTTTGACCCAATATCGTTTTCTATTTTATTTAAAAGCAGTTCCCAGTCGCCTCCTCGCCACCTATAAATGGACTGTTTAATGTCTCCTACCACCAGGTTTTTATAACCTTGCGCCAAGCTATCATCTATTAACGGCCTAAAACTGTCCCACTGAAAGCCGGAGGTATCCTGAAACTCATCAATAAGGTAATGCCTGTAAAAAGAACCCACTTTTTCATATACAAAAGGGGTGTCTGCATCTTGCACCAGCTCTTTCAAAAAGCGAGTAGCATCAGAAATAAGCATGACATCATTTTCCTTTTTATATTCCTGTAGCTTGCGTGCCAGATCAGCCAGCAGACCATAACCATACAAAAATTTTTTGATTTGAAGTGCCGTGCTATACACCTCAAACTGCTGCTCATAATAATCTATTGATTGCCGCAATATATCTTCCAGACCAGAGGCCAAAGCCATATCTATAACATCGGCCTTTTTTGAGGTTTTCTTATACCAGCTGCCTCCTTCCATAGCGGAGAGTAAGCGTTTGCCCGGCTCGTAAGATTTATTGTCTTTACAGATTTTATAGAGATGGCCCATAGCACCACTTCGGCCATATGAAAAATCGGCTATTTCTAAACCATTGGCTTTGAGCTGGCTTAATCCTTCAGTTCCCAACGAATGCATTTTATTCTCAAAAACAGCTATTATTTCATCTACAGCAGCTTTTAACTTCTTTACCAGCGTGTGATCATGCCCCGCTATTTCATCTTCAATATTTTTGAAGCTCTCATTAAAAAGCTCACGCGCCAGGTCTTTGATATTCCTTCTTACATCCCAATTATTACCTTCCTGCAGGTTTTCTCGCGCAAAGCGAATGATCCACTCTCTAATGTCCTTATTGTCTGTTACCTCAAAAAGCAGGTCATCAACAATCTGAATAAGAATAAGATCAATATCCATTTCCAGCCTATAACTACCGGCGAGGCCTAATTCCTTAGCAAAACTTCTGATTACCTTTTGAAAAAAGGCATCTATTGTGCTAATAGAAAAGTGAGAATAACCATGTAGTATTTCCGTGAGTATTTGCCTGCATTTGAGCTGAAAAGTAGTCTCATCTAAGTTAGCATGAGCCATTAGCTCCTCAGCCATGCCATCCATTTTACCTTCAGAAAACTCATGTAGTTTCTGTATAATCCTGTTTTTCATCTCCTGCATGGCCTTATTGGTAAAGGTCACGGCCAGGATGTATTTGTAGTAACGTGTACTCTTTAATGCGAGCTTAAGGTACTCCTTAGTAAGCGTGTAGGTTTTACCAGAACCCGCTGAGGATCTATAAATTATGAAACTTTCTGCAGACATGTGAATGTAAAATTATAAAAACGAAAGCGCTGAATAAACTTTTGACCTGAGTATTACGCTAACTTTCTATTCAAAACCTACATACCTTCTTATAATGTTTTAAATATCTTTTATATTCATGAAAAAGCTGATAATTTACTGTTTTTCATAAAACCAACTTTTAGTATGAAACTAACCCAATTTTTTGCAGCTCTAATAGTAGGCTTATTATTGATAGCTTGTAGTGATGATGATGGCGATGAAGCTCCGGCCCGCGCAGAACTAGACCAAAGGCAAAGTATAACTTTACCGCTAACCAATTCAACGGCATTTGCTCCTACATTTTCTTTTGACTTTAGCAATGATGTTAATGGCATGTCTGATCCTGATTACGCTATTACTCAAATGTTTTTCGGAGTGAATAATTTCTCTGGAGAAGCGGAAACGATTACCATTACACTAAGCATAGTGCAGACTAGTGCTTCGGTAACACTTTCTCCGGTGGAGATTAGTACTATTAACAATGATCCGTCAGGTCAGAACATCAGATTTCAGGACAATACTTTCTTCAATGTCATCAACCAGGCATTGGCTGATGACAATGAAGTTCAAATAGTAGTTTCCGGCTCGGTAGACGCGGCGCCTTCAGATTTTGAACTCTTCTTAAGACTTAGCGGCACGGCCGAATAACTTATTTTTTCAAAGAGTAGGTAAGTACTGGCCTTCTGGTGTGGTTCACCACATCTTCGGCTATACTTCCTCCCAGCAGGTGTGATAGCCCTGTTCTACCATGAGTGGCCATGGCTATCAGCTCTGCTTTTACTTGCTCCGCAAAGTAGATGATACCCTCCTCTTCAGAGTTATCGTTAAAAATTCTCACTTCATAATTATCTACCCCTAGCTTTTCGGCAAATTCTTCTAACTCTTTTAGCGCCACTCTATCAGGCTGGAAGTTATTAGGTGTATTAATTCTTACGATATTAATTTTAGCTCCATACATAGCCTGGAATGCTTTTACTACTTCAAAAGAAGCAATTTCATCTTCATCTAAAGCGGTGGCATACACTATAGTATCTAAAGAGTCACTTTGTAGCTTTTCATGAATGGTTAAAACAGGGCATTTAGCATGTCTAACTACTTTCTCGGCATTAGAGCCAATTAAAAATTCTTCTACACCAGAGCTTCCTTTGGTACCCATTACTACTAAATCTACCTCCTGCTCACTTACAATATCTCTGATATTATGATAAGGACTACCAATACGTAATTCTTGCTCCACCACTATGTCAGCAAAAGCCTCACTAGTAGCCAATTTTTCAAGGTTCTTCTTACCCTTTTCAATCATACGCATCATAAACAGTCGGTCTGTCATTTCTGGCAGCTCCACCTCTCCGGTATAATGAACAGAAGTAACATTAGCATCTTCAATAACATGTATTAAAACAAGAGCGGCTCCTGTTTTTAAGGCTATCTTATGTGCAGCATCAAGGGCATATTTTGCCTGATCTGAAAAATCTGTAGGAACTAATATTCGTTTCATAATTATTTAATATTTCAGGTTTTCTGCTTTAAAGTTACCATACAATAATGAGAGCACGAACAGTATATCTACACAAAATAAACTGTATTTTGTCAGGTTTTTATATTACACTACAGCAAGAACTTAAGAGGATTCATCTCCTTTATTTCTATCAACTATTGGCTTACTAAACTTATAATCGAAAACTTGATATAGCAGAATCACCATTAAAAGCACTACTACAAAGGCTATTCTTTTCCAATCATTCTTTTTGCATGAGTTATACGCATCTAATGTCATCAATTCTTGCCCCTCCTGATTTTTTAAACTAAAGGCTCGGTATTTTTCCAACCAAAAACTCATGACACTCCTATGCTCTGATGACAGCACCTTGAACCTCACAAAATCTCGTGCTTTCAAAGCCTTTAAAACATTAAGATCTAATGATTCTGAATTACAAAAAGCGATAGAAAAACGCCTGGTGTCGCCAATTAACTTAAATGTCAATCTATTATCATCATCATGTAGTTTGGGAGCATTCAGTAGTATACCCTCTACTTCTTCCAGCATATCAGCAGAAACATATTCAGGCCTTTTATAATAATAGAGCATTATACCACAGGCCAAATAAATAATTACGGCAAGCTCAATGATCTTTTTCGTTTCTTCATTCCATTCTAATTTCACGGGAGTTGAAAAAAATTATGTGTTTATTTTTTAATAAAAAAGTATAGATTAGCGGCCAAAACAAATGATCAAATAAAAGTATTTTTCTATAGCTTAAGCCTAATCTCTTTTAAATTATTTTAAAACATTATTAAATTAAAAATACACTCTAACATCAGTAAAAATACGCATAACTGTTTCGATATCAGATTAGTTAATATTGATAAAATTGATTGCTAATTTTTTCAACTAGCTGTATCCTCAAGCAATTTTATTGCGTAAAATTGATGTAAACCTGCTGTTATGGATTCGTTAGAGATTTTAATAAACATTAGAAAAATCGTAAGGGCTCTGAGTATTGAGTCTAAGATTATGGAGAAAGAATACGGCCTAAGTATTCCTCAATTTTTGTGCTTAAGCTATTTGGAAAAAAGTCCGGGGTATCACCGATCTCAAAAAGAACTTAAAGAACAGCTAAACCTCAACTCCAGCACCGTAACCGGCATTATTAATCGATTAGAAAAGCGGGGTTATGTAGCTCGTATGCCTAAGTCTGGCGATAAGCGTATCACTCATATTACCTTGACAGCCCTGGGCATAAAACTACTGGAAAACGCCCCTAACGTATTGCATGACAAGCTTTCTAAAAAGCTAGAAACCCTCTCAACTGAAGAAATAGAGATGGTGAACAAATCATTGGAAATCATTACTAATGCCATGCAGATAAAAGAGATGGAAAACATACACCCTTTCATTTCTGAAGAAGATCATCCTGAGCTTTAATTGGCCTGAACTTGCCATTGAAAGTCGTCATTTCATGATTCTTGCGCATGGCGTGATGGGATCAGGAATCTTACTGTTCACTTAAGTTGTGCCTGAGCAATGAGATCCCGGCCGAAAATTAGTGTAATGTAAATATCACGAACTGGCTTCGGCTTTCCATATTTTAAGATTCATTCATCAAGCCCTAATCCTAATTACCGGGCTAGGCAAACGATCGGCACCGATCCATAATCTAAATAAATGTTAACCGCATTTGAGCTTTTCTTAATAGTGCTATCTATCATTTCCATCCGACAATTATTGTAGGTCTAAAGACTAAAATATAGCCAGAATTTTAACACCTACTTCACCTTTAAATAAAGGTAAAGTACAATTATATTCACATCTTTAAATAGTTCGCACAGAACCTTTCATTAATTTTTTTAATTTCGCATTCCATTGAACATAGTCATGTTCAAAAATTCACATTCCATTTATTAATTATTTGAAACCATAAAAACAAAGTATGAGAGAAAACTACAGGATAATTAAAGCTACCTGGGTAGCACTTCTTTTAACCATACCAATATTTGCTTCTTCGCAACATAATGTTACAGGTAAAATAATAGATGAGACAGGAGCAAGTCTTCCCAGTGTAATGATTCAAGTAAAAGGGACCACCCGAGGCACCACCACTACGCTGGATGGGGAATACGAAATTTCAGTAAAGGACCCTAACGCCACGTTAGTATTCAGCTACATCGGTTATAAAAAGCAAAGAATACCTTTAAACGGACGTAATATTCTGAATGTAACGCTCAGTGAAGATGTAGAAAAACTTAGCGAAGTAGTAGTTACCGCCCTGGGCGTAGAGCGTGAAGAAAAAGCCATTGGCTATTCCGTTCAAAGCATAGGAGCTGATGAAATAGCCACGGTAAAATCTACCAACCCTATTAACTCCCTGGCTGGTAAAGTTTCCGGAGTTTACATTACAGGAAGTTCTAACGGACCTACAGCATCAGCCAATATCAATATTAGAGGTGCCGCTTCATTATTAGGCAACAACCAACCTCTGTTTGTGGTCAATGGTATGCCTATAACTAACGACCTTTACAGCCTTGATGACGGACTCAATGGCTCAACCACTATTGACTTTGGTAATGCATCACAAATAGTTAACCCTGATGACATCCAGTCTATCAACATATTAAAAGGGCCAGCAGCATCTGCACTATACGGATCCAGAGCGGCTGATGGTGTAATCCTTATTGAAACAAAAACAGGTGAAAACGCCCAGGGAATTGGTGTAGAGATTAACTCGAGCACCATGTTTGAAAGCATTTTGAAACTGCCGGATTACCAAAACGAGTATGGTTTTGGGGGTAACGGTATGTACAGCTATTATGATGGAACTGTATTTGACGGTGTAGATTTCAACGGTAACGGCACCTTAGAACCTGGTGGCGGCGAGCTCTTTTATGAGGCTTATGGTGAAAACTGGGGCCCTCGTATGAACGGTCAGTTAATCAAACAGTCTAACTCTAACGGTGAGGCTGTGCCTTTCACCCCTGCGGAAGATAACGTAAGGAACTTCTTCAGAACCGGCGTTACCAGCATTAACAACATATCTATTAACTCTAGTAACGAAGATGGCGATTATCGTCTTTCTTACACTAACCTGGCTAACAGAGGTATAGTACCTAACACTAACCTAAAAAGAAATACTGTGCAAGCCAGCTTCGGCAAGCGCTTTTTCGATGATGATAAGCTAAGAACAAGAGCTAACATCATGTATGTAGCTTCTGCCTCTGATAACGTGCCAAATGCCGGATATGATGAATCCTCATCAGTAATGTATGGCTGGCTTTGGTACCCCAGACAGGTAAACATTAACGACCTAAAAGATTACTGGGAAGTACCAGGAGAACAGCAGCGATATGTAGAAGACTCATGGGTGAACAACCCTTGGTTAATTGCCAAAGAAAATACCAACTCATTCCAGAGCAAGAGATTCATTGGTAACTTCAAAGTGAATTATGACTTTGCTAAAAACTTCACAGCCAGATTCCGCTTTGGAGCTGATGTACTTAACGAAGGCAGACAATACAGAAGAGCTCCTTCCACTAAAGGTGTACTAAGAGGTAGCTACAGAGAAGATGAAATCAGTTTCTCAGAAACCAATGCTGAATTATTGGTAGGCTACCATACAGATATGGATGACATGTCTTTCTTTGACTTAGACGTAAAAGTAGGTGGTAACATTATGCGTCAGGATGCTAATTACCTGATAGCGAATAACCCTGAGCTAGAAAACTTTGGTACAGATCCCAGCATTTACACCCTTACTAATGCCCGCTCAGGAGTGTTGGTAGAGTCTCAAAAAACTCAAATGGGTATTAATAGCTTATTTGCTACTGCCACTTTTTCTATGCTAAACAGTATTTTCATTGATGCTTCATATAGAAATGACTGGAACAGTACGTTGGTTAACCCATACATAGGGCGAGACAACTCATCATATAGCTTTGGCTACCCTTCAGTAGCAGTAAGTGGTGTAATTTCTGATTTGGTACAGCTACCTTCAGCCTTCAGTTTCTTAAAAGTAAAAGGATCTTATGCTGAAGTAGGTAACGGAGCTCCGGCTTATGCCTTTGGCAATACTTTTACGCCTCAGGCTGCTTACGGATCACAAGCTATCTTTAGCACTAACAGAACTATTGCTGACGAAGACCTTACTAACGAAAGAACCAAGGCTTATGAAACTGGCTTAGATGTGAGACTCTTTGAAGGAAGAATAAGACTTGATTTCACTTACTATGATATGTTAAGTTATGATCAGGTTATCAACCTACCGGTAGCTACTACCAGTGGTTATGATTATGCACTTACTAATGGAGGTGAAATAAGAAACAGAGGTATAGAGCTAATGCTTGGTGGTAGAGCCGTAGAAACAGAAAACTTCAGCTGGGATATCACTTTTAATGCTGGGCGTAACAGAGCGGTAGTAGAGAGCTTGCCAGACGTAATAGAAAGCGGAAGATATTCAATAGTAGCTGACATGTTCCCCGGAGATGGATCTAGTGCCGACCTGGAATATGTGGCAGAAGAAGGCGAACTTCTTGGTCAGCTTTACGGACTTGGCTTTGAAAGAGGACCTGACGGAAGAGTTATTCACCAAGATGGATTACCGGTATTAACCGATGAAAAAGTATCTGCAGGCTCTTATCAACCTGACTGGAGAATAGGTTTAAACAACTCATTCAAATACAAAAACATTACGGTAGGTATTTTATTCGATGGTCAAATAGGCGGAAAAGTTTATTCAAGATCACACGCACTTTATGCTACAGGTGGTGCTATCACTAATGATGATGATCCTCATTTAGACCTATCTACCACTGAAGGCAGAAGAGTATATTCTGTAGATTATAACGCAGACGGGCTTCCTGTTTACACTCTTGAGCAAGAAGGCGGAGTAGTAGGGCCAGGATGGAACTGGACAGATGCCAATGGTGATGGCGTATTTAGAAATGAAGATGGATCATTCCAAACAGAAGAACTTTCTGAAAATGACGTAGTAGTACAGCCAGGAGGAGCCGGTTACACAGGGTACTTCTATAACTATTATGGAAACGGCTTTAACCGTGATAATATTGAAGCAGCCACCTATGATGCTACCTATTTCAAACTGAGAGAGCTAAGTATCAAATTTGATTTACCTCACTCTCTTGCAGAGAAAATAGGAATGCAAAAAGCAAGCATCGCCTTCATAGGAAAGAACTTATTACTTTTCACTGACGTGCCTACTATTGATCCTGAAACCTATTCTATCAGAAATGGAATTTTCGTGAACGGATATGAAAGTACTCAATTCCCTTCTACCAGAAGTTATGGTTTCAGCATAAACCTGGGATTCTAAGCTAAATGAGTCAGTTAATTCAAAAAGGAATACATATGAAATTAAGATATATAATTACATTATTATTAATCATAGGGGTATCCTTCTCATGCGACGAGTTTGAGGATATGAATGAAAACCCTAACGAACCCACAGATGTGGATGCCAGCACGGTATTACCTTCAGCCATAAGGCAAAGCGTAACCACCTTAACTACAGAGTCATTTCTTTTAGGTAACAATGCCGCTCAGCTTACTGCTAAAACGCTGCGTACGGAAATAGATTCTTATAACTGGAATGCGTTCCCTTCAGTATGGCAAGGCCTTTATGAGAGCCTTACTGATGTAAGAACGCTTGAAGAGATAGCTCTGGAAGAAGAGAACGAAGCACTAGAAGGTGTAGCGGTAATTTTAAGGTCATGGATCATGTCTACTCTTACTAACACTTACGGAAATGTGCCTTACACTGAAGCTATTGATGGTAGCGAAGGAGATTACACACCTGCGTACGATGATCAGTCAGCTATTTACGCTGATATATTAGATGAACTAGAGCGTGCTGACGGCCTACTCACTGGTTCAGGGTCTATTTCTGGCGACATTATGCTAAATAATGATCCTACTTTATGGAGAAAGTTTGGCAACTCACTACGTTTGAGACTCCTAATGTATGCTCACAATCAGATCGATGATGCTGAAAGCAGATTTGCTAATATAGTAGAAAGCGGACTCATTTTATCTTCAAATGAAGAAACTGTGGCCATGCCATTTTTAAACAGCTTCCCAAATCAGTTCCCAACTATTCCTTTGAAAAAAGGTGATTTTGATGCTGTAGCCTTGAGTCAGACCTCACTAAATGTGATGTCAGCATATAATGATCCACGCCTGGCAAGGTACGCAAGACCAGATAACAACGATTACAATAACCCTACTTTCAGTGGAGCTACTAATGGTGCTGGTAGCTGCTCTAAAGGAGGATCAGCTTTAGGAGCACCCTACTTCAATGTAGAAGGTGATGTAACTGCTGATGAGCTGGGACTAAATATTCCTGAAGGTTTAGTAATGACATACTCAGAAGTAGAGTTTTTATTAGCTGAAGCTGCGGCCAAAGGTTGGATTGCTGATGCGGTAGAGCCTCACTATGAAGCCGGAATTGAAGCTTCTATGGAATATTACCAGGTAGACTACGCTCCCTTCGGATATACTGATTTTGCCGATTATTATGCTAACTCAGGCGTAGCTTACAATGAAGCCACTGACATTTGGGAACAAAAATGGTTGGCTTTATTCTTCAACGGATTAGAGCCTTACTTTGAAGTACGCAGATGGTATTTCGAAAGCGGCATGAGCTTCGACGGCATTCCTTTTATGGACCCTGCCTGTAACAACTTAAACAATAACCTTCTACCTACGAGGTTCTTATACCCTGGTGAAGAGCAAAGTTTAAATCAACTAAACTATCAAGAGGCAATAGAAAGAATGGATGGCGGCAATAGTATTAACGCCCCTATCTGGCTAGTGCAATAGATTAACGATATCTTAACCCAAAAAAGGAGCTTCATTTTAGAAGCTCCTTTTTTTTAGGTTTAATTTCTTTCAAATCTCTCCAATTCCTTCAATTCCAAGAGCGCCTCATTTGTCTTTCTACCCACTAAAAAAGCGATAGTTTTACGCACCCAGTTAATATGCATGTTTTGGTGGCTTAACTTATTCAAAAACCAAAGCACAGGCACTATTAAAAGAAAATTCAATATCAGGTAGCGAATCACAAAATCATATTCTAAATGCGTATAAAGGTCTACACCTATTAAAAGCTTTAAAGCCACCAACGCATACGCCCACCAAACAGGAACAGAAAGCAGTAACAGTTTTACAAATAACAATTGATGAGCATTTACTCTCTCTATTTTCTTTTTTATCTCCACTATCGGCTTGGCAAAATCTACCTGCTGGAGCAGCGCCACCTGACCAATACTCCCTACCAAAGCTATAATAGCGAATAAGTGAACCACAATTCCACTAATCACTAAAGGAGTATTACCCCAGTGTTTAGCTACAAACCAACCGAAAAACAAAACTGCTACACTAAACACTAATACCTCAGACATCCTGTAAAACAGTAATCTATTAGCTCTATTGGCAGGCCGCTTTAACGTCAGCCTTTCCACGTACAATGAATCCATTTTTAACGCTTTGTCTAACTTACTATCATAAGCTTCCATCATTTTTATTAGCTCAGCTGTTTCCATTATTATAGATGTTTTTGAAATTCCTCTTTTAATTTAACTTTTAGTCTACTGATTTTAGTAGCTACATTGGTTTTGGTGATCCCCAGTATATCAGCTATTTCTTCGTAAGCTTTACCATCCAGATACAAAAGCATTAGCGCCTTGTTCAGCTCATTTAGTTCACTTATAAACCGTTGCAGTAATTTTACATTTTGATCCTGCTCTTCGTTGTAATCGCTTTCATCAGCTATATTATGTATAATAGCCTGCCCGTAATCATCATTAACCGTTGCCCGCTTGCGCTCCCTTCTGTAAAATGAAATAGCCACATTAAGAGCAATGCGATACATCCAGGTAGAAAACTGAAAATCAGAATTATACTTATGAAATGAATTCCATAGTTGAATAATTATCTCCTGCTCAAGGTCCTTTCTATCTTCAGGATTCTTACAATAAGAGTTCACTATTTTATAGATAATCCTCTTATGCTTATCTAATGTTGTTATGAATACATCCTTTTGTGACTTTTCCATTCCCTTTCAGATCACGCTACTATTCGCTCAATTTATAGCGCAAGAGTTTAATTGTTTAATCTATTATTCGCAGCGTGACCTGAATAATCACACTTAGCAAAGTGTTTTATGAAAAAATAATAAATAATGTCTCAAAAGAGAATATAAGCAATTACTTGATAAGGAGGATAAACCTTAAAGAGTCAAGGCATAGAGAGGGAAAGGCGTTGAAGTTACCAGCTCAAGATATATGGTGTATATCAGAGGCGCTATAGGTGAGTTTTAAGAAAGAGATGATACGTAGAAAATATAAGGAAGGTCTATAAGAAAGTCGATCAAAGCCGCTTAATAAGCCTTCCTTAAAACGAGATAGAACCTATCTAATAGTATTTAGTTAGGCTCTACCACAAAAGCATTGAGCTCAGCCATTTTACCATTTTCAAAACGCCAAACATCACAATAAGCGTAAAGAGTACTTTTTCCTTCTTGATCAGTAAGGGTAATATTTCCTACAGCGGTTACAAAATCCCCTTCAGCAATTAAGTGTTTCACATCAAATTCAGGAGGTATTTTATATTCCGTAGCCATCCATTTACGCACCACTTCTTTACCTTCAAGCACCTGATCTCCTACAAATATCCATTTGGTATCATCAGTACAGAAATCGAGAAAACCGTCATTATCCCCCTGCATGATAAGGTCATTGGCCTTCTTTAAAACTTCCTTATTATTCTCAGTCATAAGAT
Source organism: Fulvivirga maritima (assembly GCF_021389955.1). Taxonomy (NCBI): domain Bacteria; kingdom Pseudomonadati; phylum Bacteroidota; class Cytophagia; order Cytophagales; family Fulvivirgaceae; genus Fulvivirga; species Fulvivirga maritima. Next base: position 3,289,908 of record NZ_CP089980.1, on the reverse strand, counting down.
TCTTTAGTTTATAATGTAATTCAAAACAAGAACTACTTAGACTACAAGAATAGCAGAGCTAATGTTACGGTAGAATCTTATACCACATAAAACCTTAATGCTATTGTGCAGGATAACCCAGCCAGTCAGCTGATACTTAAAAGCACTCTCTGAAAATGTATATTTTAAAACGACCTAGCCAGCCGAATACAATAAAAGGGGCATTAGAACCTAATACCCCTTTTATTTCTTTAAAAAAAGAAAACAGTGATAGCTTACAGATAACTGAAATTACAATCGCATAAAATCATAATTCTCATCATTAGTACTTGCTTTTCCCTGTGCATCTATGTTTATAGTACCTCTAAAACTAAATGCATCTTTATAGTTAACCTTCACTTCATCTCCAACAAAATAGGCCTCTACAGTCAAACTTCCATAAATTTTACCTAGAAAGTCAATTTCTGCCTCATTGATTAACCAAAGCTCTTGAGCATTATCAATGCTATATGCTCCCACCAAGTATTGTGAATCTTCATTCATATCAGGTTTATGACGGATAATAACTAGATCATCATTGTACAATAAAATTTCAGCATCTAAAAATACCCTTTTACCCCATGCTGCTGTTAGCTCATCTCTATCATAAGAGGCAAACTGTAACTGATTTGAATTCAGGTTTTTCAGGTAATATTTTCGATCCTCACGGATATAAGGTTCTTTATCAAGGATGGCACCTTCAGTCATCATTAAATATAGCTCTCTTCCATCCTTCATAGTGAGGTACAAACAGTTTTCTCTACCACAGCAACTAGAGGTTCTTAGCGAATTCACTTCGGAATTTCCTGGGTAAGAAACAAAAGACAGCAACTCATTAGGATGATTTACCAGTATTTCATTAGTAGTGGTATTAAAAACTTTTGCATAGTTATAATTTTCATCAAACACCCAAAGTGTATCTCCAAATAATCTATACTCGCCACCAAATACATTTGAAGCCACCTTATCCCTCAAAATCAGCTCCTTATCATTATCCGTGATTTTAGTTATTAGCAACAAACTGCTATCAGCCCCCTTTGCAACATGGTCAGTAATTTTATGACCGATAAATCGCTGCATCCCTAACTCCCAAGTATTATTTTGAGAATCATAAATACGATCTTTAACTACATAAGGAGTCTGCCTATTCAGCGCAAAAACGGAATCTATAGAGCTCGTTAATCGAGGCAACATAAACAGGCCAAAGATTACCGTAGTAATAATAAAGTCCCTTCTTGCTGCTTTTGAATTACGTGATCGTAGATTAATTATAGTAGCAAATGCTGAGAAGAAACCCACATAAAATAAAAATGATATTAGAATTGAAGCGATGGTATTGATAGTCACATATAATCCATCGTCATTCAAAACGAAAAATTCTATCGAATTACCAGACTGCCCCGGTTTATAGGAATAATGTGTACTGGTATACTCCGCAGCACGGCCAAAAAAGATTTCCAGCACAAGAAGAACTGGATATTTGAATAAGACTCCTAAAGCGGAAACTAGCATTAAAGCTACAAATAGGCGTACACCAAGACCTCCTTTTTTTAATTTTTCTGTTGCATTCATTGGGTTGATAATCGTGTAAAAACTTCCCCAAACTTAACATCTTTAAAATTTTATCTACTAATTTTTATATAAATAAATTATTATTTACAATTTTAATAGGCAATTAACGTAAAATTAATACAATCACTCGATCGAATAATCCAAGAAGAATTACTGCTTACCAACTATCAAAATGAATACCTCAACAGTTTTCACTTTGATGTAAAATGACTGTGTACCTCCGACCTTGGTCTTCTCGACGTAAGGAGAGATCTATGTATTTAAGCACTGCCACCTCATGTAATTCGATATAATAACTGACTGCTACAAGCTGACATACTTAACGGATAACCTCAATAGTTTAAGAATGAATACCTCATCAGTCTCCTCTTCGAGGGGAATAGATTTCTCCTTTCGTCGAAATGACTGTGTACCACCGACCTTAGTCTTCTCGACGTAAGGAGAGATCTATGTATTTAAGCACTGCCACCTAATGTAGTTCGATATAATAACTGACTTCTACAAGCTGACATACTTAACGGAAAACCTCAATAGGTTAAGAATGAACACTTAAGCAGTCTCCTCTTCGAGGGGAATAGATTTCTCCTTTCGTCGAAATGACTACGGTGGTAGAACGTGAATATTCTTTAAGAAATGATTACATTAATAAATGGGCAATTATTTTGTTTACATCACCACTAACCCAAAGAAAACAACAATATATATTGGAGTTACAAATGACCTTCACACCAGATTACTCCAGCACTTTGAGAACAGAGGGCAACCTAAAACTTTTGCTGGCAGGTATTATTGCTACAAATTGATCTATTATGAGAGACACACGACGATTCAGACAGCTATAGAAAGGGAAAAAGAAATTAAAAAATGGAGTAGAGCAAAAAAGGCTAATCTTATTGCATCATTCAATCCACATTGGACCTTTCTAAACCGTGAAGTGATCTCTTAATAAAAAAGTCAAGGCATCTCCACGCCAGGAGAGAATCTTTGTATTTAAGGGCTACTACCTAAAGTAAATCGATATAATAACTGACTACTACAAGCTGACATACTTAACGGAAAACCTCAATAGTTTAAGCATGAGTACCTCATCAGTCTTCTCTTCCAGGGGAATAGATTTCTCCTTTCGTCGAAATGACAATTGTGTGAAAGTATAATCAAATAGTACGTTCTCACCTAAACTTCAGCACATAACTTACTCTAACTCCTGCGGTAAAGTCTCCACTGAATTGTTTACCTTCCTCTTGGTTATACTTTACATTAAAACCAAACTCATCTTCAAATTCCTCCATGGATAAACTTAAGGGTACTACGTTTGAAAACTTGTTATTTCTCACTCGCACTCCTAATCCACCATACAGAATTAAGCCTAATCGATTGCCTAACATGAAGTGAAACGAACTTTTAGCTAGCACACCCAGCTTTTCTCTTTGAAAATCGGCCTGTTTAAAAAACAAATCCCCAATTTCATCATTAAAATATATATAGGAATCATGGTAGGTGTCTTTATGCAGAATGTAAAAACCTTCTAAAGAAAGAAAATAGCGAAATGACCCTTTCCTTATTAGTTGAAACTTCCAGGCATGCCGTATCTCAAAAAGTCTATAGTTGTCTTCATCTTTAACATAACTAGGCGCCAGATGAGCATTACCATACCCCAAGGTAAGAGAAGCATCCCAACGGCGGGCCAGACTCCTATTATACTCCAACTTAAACCGAGGTGTCTGAAAATGTATAGGACTTAGCAGCTCAAAGGCCAGATAATCTGTTCTTAAGAATTCGTATTTATTGTACTCACCCTGGTTCTGCCCTTTCACAGTGAAGGACATTAATAATATAAAAAATAGAAGGTATCTCATTATCTAAAAAATATTCGCCAACATACATATTTTATCAATAATTTCATATTTATAAATATTATTTAAAGTTGATTTTAAATCAGCTTTGAGCCTGTCTGCATAAATCCGATAAGCCAACTCATTCAAACACAGCACTATTGGTCTACCTGATGTCTTTCAACCTGCAGAATGACCATCTATGGATTTTAGGAGTTCGGAGAAGGCTTTTTCAAAATGAAAAGTTCTTATTTGCAGAAAATCCTAACAAAAAAGCTAGTTACGGATTATAATATTAAGTCAACTTATAGGGAAGGTACCCTATGAGCTATTTTATAAAATAACACTATATGAAAATCAATCGAATTTTATTACTGTGCCTTTGCCTGATAAGCATTTCCTCTTTTGCGCAAAAGGCAAGCATAGAACTGAATCTAAAGAAAGGCACAGAATACAAACAACACAGTGCTTATGCCATGAAAATAGACCAAAACATGGGTGGCCAGCAAGTAAATATGGACATTAATCTGAATAACAATATGTCCTTTTTAGTGACTGATGTTAAAGGAGACTTATTTACTATGGATGTGAAATATGAGAGCATGATTATGGAAATGACCATGCCCCAGATGAATATGAGCTATAGTTCTGAAGCCGGTGAAGAAGCTGATATTATGTCTCAGATTTTGGCTAGCATGAAAGGAAAAACTTTCAACATTAAAATGGACAAAACTGGTCATATTAAGGAAATAAGCAACATAGACAATGTTTTTTCTGCTATTGATGATTTCGATCAAATACCTGCAGGTCAGAAAGGTCAGATCAAAGACCAGTTAAAGAAAAGCTTTGGTAAAGAATCATTTACCAGCAGTATGGAATCTCTATTTGCCATTTTCCCTAACAAAAAAGTAGCTCCTGGTGATACGTGGGATATTTCTAACGAGATTAAAACCACTATGGACCTCAACATGGAAGGAACTTATAAATATGAAGAAGCCACTGCTGAGGATTATGTTATCTCGGGTAATACTAAAATTCAATCTGGTGATGAGCCTACTGATGTAAATGGTATGCAAATGACTTATAACATGAGCGGCACTATGCTTTCTGACATAAAAGTAAACAAGAAAAGCGGATGGATCTCTGAGGCTAATCTTACTCAAGAGCTTAGCGGAACAGCTAGTGCCGGAGGTATGGAAATACCAATGAACACAAAAAGCACTATTAAAATTACAGACTAAGGAATATATTTTCTGATTACAAAAAAGGGCTATCTCAAAAGCAACTTGCAAGCCAAGTAAATCCTTTCGAGATAGCCCTTTTTATTATATTCTGAGGCTCTCAACAAAGCCGAATAGTTCATTATTTCATCAAAACTCATTGATTTTATTCCTCTGAAATAGAAGCACTTAGGCCAACATGTAACCTAGTCCGAACAACAGCACAAACATTAACGTGCTAAGCGCCATATGCTTGAGGTAAGGATCTAAATCAGCGGGTTTTGTCTTATTTTTTACCGCCAGAGCATTCTTCACAAACAGAGGAATGGTAACTATAAAAAGCAGTTGTGTCCAGGAGTTGAAGCTTAGAAAAGTAAAAGCTAATGCAGATAATAGACCAAGGGACAGCAATGTCCAATGATAGATCACTGCTTTTTTCCTGCCAATCCGCACAGGAATGGAATACTTACCTGCTTTTTTATCAGACTCTATGTCTCGTATATTATTTACATTAAGTACAGCTACAGAAAATAACCCACAGCTAATAGCGGGTAATATCAGCAGCCAATCTATCTGCTGAGCAAAAAGGTAATAAGACCCCAGCACTCCGGTTAGCCCAAAAAAGAGCATAACAGATAAATCTCCTAAGCCTATATAACCATAGGGTTTTCTGCCAGCGGTATAAGCCAGTGCAGCAAGGATAGACATTACCCCCAGTACAAAAAAGAAAATAAAGGCTTGTAAATCGAAGCCAAAGGATAAATAAAGCAAGTAAATACCACTGGCAAGAGTCATGGCTATAAACAGCGCTATGGCTTTGCGCATATCAGATAAGGTTATTTTACCTGATTGCACCATGCGCTGTGGTCCTTCTCTATGTGCGCTGTCTGCACCATTTACGGTATCACCATAATCATTAGCCAGGTTAGAAAGTACCTGTAATAAAATAGTAGTGAGGATACAAAAGGCACATACCCAACCATTAAAAAAACCATTAGCCGCAGCCAAAAAACTCCCCATACATATACTGGCTAATGCCAAAGGAAGTGTTCTAAGCCTAAAGGCTACTATCCATGCTTTTATTTCCATATCACTTACATTCTTTCAGGCACCTGTATGCCTAATAACCCCATAGCCTGGGCAATAGTCTTAGCTACTACTGAAGAGAAAGCGATTCTAAATTTAAGCGCCACCTGATCCTCTTCATTAAAAATAGATACTTCCTGGTAGAAACGGTTATACTCCTTAGCCAGGTCGTAAGCAAACTGAGCGATAGCATCCGGCGAATAATTCTCCGCTGCTTCAGCCAGTTTTTTCATATAATCATTTAAAAGGAATATTACATTCTTCTCACTAGCCTGCAGTTCTGAAAGGTTTTTTAAATCTTCAGGTGTAGGCTCCACTCCTATTTGCTCCGCCTTTCTTAAAATAGCAGAAATACGAGCATGTGTATATTGAATAAAAGGACCTGTATTACCCTGAAACTGAATAGATTCATTAGGATCAAATAGCATTCTCTTGGTAGGATCAACCTTTAAAAGGAAGTATTTTAATGCCCCAATACCCAGAGTATTATAAAGCTCTTTGGCCTGCTCCTCACTAAAGCCTTCTATTTTACCCAGCTCTTCTGTATGCTGACGAGCCGTGTCTGTCATTTCCTGCATCAGGTCATCAGCATCTACTACAGTACCTTCACGAGACTTCATTTTACCAGAAGGCAGGTCTACCATACCATAAGACAGGTGGTAGCATTCTTTAGCCCACTCATAACCTAATTTATCAAGAATAATAAACAGCACCTTAAAATGGTATTCCTGCTCATTACCCACGGTATATATTTGCTGACTTATGTTAGGGAAATCTCTAAAACGTAAAATAGCAGTACCAATATCCTGCGTCATATATACTGAAGTGCCATCAGCTCTTAGTAAAAGCTTCTGATCAAGACCTTCATCAGTTAAATCTACCCATACAGAGCCATCTTCCTTTTTAAAGAAAATGCCTTTTTCCAAGCCTTTCATCACCTCATCTTTACCTAAAAGGAAGGTGTTAGATTCATAATAAAGCTTATCAAAATCAACGCCCATGGTATTGTAGGTCACATCAAAGCCAGCGTACACCCAGCTGTTCATAGTTTCCCACAGCTCATAGGTTTCAGGATCTTTAGCTTCCCACTTTTTCAATAAAGCCTGAGCTTCTTTAAAAATAGGAGCCTCTTTTTCAGCGGCTTCCTTATCCATTCCACCTGCTACCAGCTCAGCAATCTCTTTTTTATATTCCTGATCAAATTTCACATAGTAATCTCCTACCAGCTTATCTCCCTTCTTTCCGGTAGACTCAGGAGTTTCTCCATTGCCGAATTTAGACCAAGCCACCATAGATTTACAGATATGGATACCACGGTCATTAATGATCTGCACTTTATGCACATTATAACCATTGGCCTTGAAAATTTCAGCTACAGACCAGCCAAGGAAATTATTTCTCAAATGGCCCAGGTGAAGCGGCTTATTGGTATTAGGTGATGAATACTCTACCATCACTTCTTTACCATTAGCAGGGTACTGACCAAAGTTTTCATCCTCCCAAATGTCAGTGAACACCTGTACCCACGTAGCATCAGAAAGCACAATATTTAAAAAGCCTTTGACCACATTAAAATCGGCCACAGCCTCCACATGTTCTTTCAGGTATTCGCCTATGAGTCTGGCTGTTTCTTCAGGTTTAGCTTTAGACAACCTGGCATAAGGAAAACACACGAAAGTATGTGAACCTTCAAATTCCTTCCTGGTAGGCTGCAAACTAATGTCTTCTACTTTTAATTCAGCATCAAAAAGGCTGCTGAAGGCCTTAGAAATTTCTTGCTTTAATTGTAAATCCAGACTCATTGAGTATTGTAAATTATGCTTTATTACTTGTATGGGATATTGCTCAAAGATACGATCATCATTGAAAAATGACAGGCCCTACACGGGCCTTCACTATTAATATTTCAGAAAATCGTGCCTCTGTAAACACAAAGGTAAGCTACGCTCATCTAAAACGTACTTTTTGGCTATATTAAAATAGAAATTATCCTCTGTTCTATTTTTTAAACTTCACTTTATACAGATCTTCTCTTCGATCTAACAGATTACGCACACTACCATGCATATGAAGATGCTTAAGGTCATTAAGATCCACATCGGCTATAATGGTATTTTCTGTGTTAGGTGTACCTTCTGAAACAATAGCATTATGCGGAAAAGCAAAGTCAGAAGGAGAAAATACCGCTGATTGACCATATTGAATATCCATATTCACCACCTTAGGCAGGTTACCCACACTACCGGAGATCACCACATAGCACTCATTTTCTATAGCTCTGGCCATAGAACATACGCGTACTCTGTTATAACCATTATGCATGTCAGTAGCAAAAGGCACGAACAGGATTTCCATTCCCTGATCAGCCAATATCCTGCCTAGCTCCGGAAATTCAGAGTCATAACATATTAAAATGCCTATTTTGGCCGTATCGGTTTCAAACACCTGCACTTTATCTCCGCCGATCATTCCCCAGTCATTACGCTCAGCAGGCGTAACATGGATTTTGTACTGTGCCTCATAACTACCATCTCTGCGACAGAGATAAGCTACATTATACAGTTTCTCATCTTCATATACCGGCATACTACCCGCTATGATGTTAATATTATAAGAAACGGCATATTCTACCATTTTGTCTCTTATCTCATTAGAGTACTGAGCCAGCTTACGAATGGCTTTGGCGGCATTATCTTCATTAAACTCAGCCATTAACGGAGCATTAAATAGCTCTGGAAAAACCAGAAAATCCGCCTGATAGCCACTCACTGCATCTACAAAGAACTCCACATTTTCAAAAAATGAATCAATAGAGCGGGCGGCTCTTAGTTGCCACTGCACCACGCCAATGCGAGCAAAGTTCTTTTGATTACCAAAAACGGTCTCGTCTTCATTATAGTAAATGTTGTTCCACTCAATCAGCACCGCATAAGATCCTGAGGCCTTATCATAAGGTATATAGTTCTTAAGAATCTTCCTTACGTGAAACTCATTACTCATTTGAAAGTAAAGCACAGGGTCATAAATCTCCTTATGCCTTACTTTCTGAATGTATTCTTTTGGGGTATACTGATCTTTGTACTTATGGTAATTAGGTATGCGACCACCCGCCACAATAGATCTAAGATTAAGACTTTCGCACAGTTCTTTACGCATATCATAAAGCCTACGCCCCAGCCTCATCCCTCTATAATCAGGGTCTACACACACATCTATACCATAGAGCACATCTCCATCAGCGGTGTGAGTACCAAAGTTAGAATCATCAATAATCTGTTCATAACTATGGCTATCACCATATTTCTTATAATCCACTATGATAGAGAGCGCAAAAGCTACTACCTCGCCCCGATCTTCTACACACAACTGCCCTTCCGGAAAAATCCTGATCAGCTTTTTGATCTGTGATTTCAACCAAACATCTCCCTTCATCATGGGATAGCACTTCTGCATTATCGCCACAATACGATCATAGTCATCCAGCACAAGGGTACGGGTGACTAATAAATGGGGTGAATTTTCTTCCTGCTTCTCTGTCATTTGATTATTATGTTTTACCAACCCAGCACGTAGCCAAATATCAACGGAGCTACAATAGTAGCATCAGACTCCACAATAAATTTAGGAGTATCGATATCCAGTTTACCCCAGGTTATTTTTTCATTAGGCACAGCACCACTATATGATCCATAACTGGTAGTAGAATCAGAAATCTGGCAGAAGTAACTCCAGAAAGGAGTGTCTGTTCTTTCCATATCCTGATATAACATAGGCACTACACAAATAGGGAAATCACCTGCTATACCTCCACCTATCTGGAAGAAACCGATGCCTTTATCTTCAGCTTGCTGCGTATACCAGTCTGCTAACCAAACCATATATTCAATACCTGACTTCATAGTAGAGGGTTTCAACTCGCCTTTAAGGCAATAAGAGGCGAATATATTACCCAGGGTAGAATCTTCCCAACCAGGCACCACCATAGGTAGGTTTTTCTTGGCTGCTTCTATCATCCAGCTATTTTTTGGATCAATTTCATAATATTGCTCCAATACCCCAGAGTTAATTAGTTTGAATAAAAACTCATGCGGAAAATATCTTTCTCCCTTCTCCTCAGCATCTTTCCAGATTTCGAAAATATGCTTTTGAATTCTTCTGAAAGCTTCCTCTTCAGGAATACAAGTGTCAGTAACTCTATTAAGTCCTTTTTCGAGAAGATCCCACTCTTCTTTAGGAGTAAGGTCTCTGTAGTGAGGCACTCTTTCATAATGAGAATGAGCTACCAAATTCATCACATCCTCCTCCAGGTTAGCTCCTGTGCAAGAAATAATGTGCAGTTTATCCTGACGAATCATCTCAGCCAATGACTTGCCAAGCTCACCTGTACTCATAGCCCCAGCTAATGATACCAGCATCTTTTTATCTTCTTCTAAATGCTTTTTATATCCTTTAGCTGCATCTACCAAAGCGGCAGCATTGAAATGTAAATAGTGTTTTTCAATAAATTCGGTAATGGGTTTCTGGGCCATCTTAGTTATTCTTTTTTATAATTAAATTATTAATGAGAAGGTAAAAATACTTCAGCCATCATACACCTGGCACTGCCTCCTCCGAGTGCCTCTATAGTATCTAAAGAACTATGTATGATAGGACAATGTTTTTCTATAGCATCAATTTGTGATGCTTCTAATGATTGATAAGCGGCGGCTGACATCACCAGGTATTTATCTCCGGTAGCCGAGCTTACCTGCAGCATATTACCTGCAAAATGGTGCTCCTGATCTTCGCTTATTTCTATTATTTCTTTGCCGGTTTTATTGAGAGCTTCTTCTACCTCCTGGCGTTGTGTAGCATCATCAATAGTATCCAGACAGATTACTGCGAAGGTCTCGGCTATGCACATCATCACATTAGTATGGTAGATGGGCAACCTTTTTCCTTCTACTGTTTGAAAAGCCGTGAATTTTACTGGCTTAAAGCCGAATTTTCGGCAAAACTCTCCTAGTATTTCTTCATTAGTACGCTCAGAAATAGCCGCATATACTATTTTATTAGGTCTATCGAGAATCATACTGCCTGTTCCTTCCAGGTATTTCTCTTCTTTTTCATGGAAAGAGAAATCCTCTATTTCAGAAATACTCAGCTGATATTCGTTATCCAGAATAGCCAAAATATCATCTCTTCTCTCCTGCCTTCTGTTAGGGGCAAACATGGGGTATAGCGCTACCCTGCCATCGTCATGAAAAGAGATCCAGTTATTAGGGAAAATAGAATCTGGGGTATCAGGATCCAGAGTATCGTTTATAACTATAACGTTTACTCCTTTTTCCCTCAGTTTACTCACAAAAGTATCAAACTCAGACAGCGCCTGCTCTTGCACCTCTTCAGGAGCAATTTTATCCAGCACTTTCTGATAGTAGTTATTTACGGCCGTTTGTTCATTATACCTGAACTTCACGGGCCTTATCATCATAATAGTATGCGTTGTTTGCCTAGACATTTTTTATTTTTTAACTCTCTTGATTGGTAATGTGGAGCAGCGTAAAAGCCCTTCCATTTTGGCTGTTTCTGAATATGGTATTCTCTCTACGGTAAAGCCCTGCTCTTCCAGCCAGGTGTTAAGTCTGGTGAAGTTCTGCTCTGAAACTATTACCTTCTCACTGATAGAAAACACATTTGAGTTCATATGATACATTTCATCTTTAGTAATCTCGAATATATTTTCTTTACCGAAGAAATTAACCAAAAACTCATAATCCTCCACATTTTTAAAGCCTCCTTTATAAACAATGGCCTTATCAGTACCTATGGGCTGAAAACAGCAGTCTAGGTGTAGTGCGTTTTCTTTAGGATCTATATCTGACTTTTTTAACTCAAAAGCCATTACTTTTTTATTAGGAAAGCTGGATTTAAGAAATTCCACGCCTTCTTCATTAGTTCTGGATACCACATATTTCTTAAAATCCTCCTCTTTAGAGTATCCTACAAAAATATGATCATGCCAAGGCATAACATCTCCCCCTTCTACTCGACCTCCTTCTGGCACTTCCAGCTTGTTTGCTTCCGGAATTTGATCAAGTATATATTGAATTCCTATAATTTCATCTTTACGATCTTTTAAGATACGCGGCCGCACAAATTTATCTTCTATAACAAAGCCAATATCTCTTGAAAAAATCTGATTACAGTCTTCCAGCACTTCGGGTCTGTACACCTCCACATTATGCTTTTTCAATACTGCAGCAAAAGCTTCTATCTCTTTATGTACCACCTCCTCAGTAGGATAAGTACCATTTTTGATATGCTCTATAGATTTTGGATCATACGCCTCTTCCACCGTAGGCTCCCCCCCTAACTGCTGAGCCGTTCCCAGTATAACTGCCTTTAGCTCAGAAGTCTCATCATTAACATAAATATCTATCATATAGTATCGTCATCATGTATTTTTTAAAGCCTCAAATTTAATTATATGGCTTGTGATTGCATAATTTTAATTCTCTTAAAAAATTGGTAGCCCATATACTTGGTATTATCAAAGAATCTTACCAAAATTTGCAACATTATAACCCTTGAATGCATTAATGTAACAGTGTGAAAAAGTATATCGATCTAATAGAGCAAACGTTCGAATTCCCGCAGGAGGAATTCAAAGTTGAAAACAACAAACTATTTTTTAATGGTGTACCCCTGATGGACATTATTGAAAAATACGGTACACCTTTAAAACTTACTTATCTGCCTAAGATTAGTGAAAATATTAAATATGCTAAACAGATATTTAATAACGCTATTAAAAAGTATAATTACGAGGCAGACTATACGTATTGTTATTGTACGAAATCATCGCATTTCAACTTTATACTTGAAGAGGCATTAAAAAATGATATTCATATAGAAACGTCTTCTTCTTTTGACATTCCTATAGTGAGAAAGCTGTATGAAAAAGGAAAGATTAAGAAGAGCACGAATATTGTGTGTAATGGTTTTAAAAGGCCTCTTTACAAACAGTATATCAGTGAGCTGTTAAATGATGGCTTTGAAAACTGCATACCTGTGCTTGACAACCTCAATGAGCTACAGCACTACGAAGAAAATGTGGAAGGCAGCTATAATGTAGGAATACGCATAGCGGCAGACGAGGAGCCTAAGTTTGAGTTCTATACTTCTCGTTTAGGAATCAGATACGGAGATATTAATACGCTTTACCGTGATCAGATAAAGCCCAGCAAAAAGGCTAAACTTAAGCTTTTGCATTTCTTCATAAACACAGGCATAAAAGATACGGCATACTACTGGAGTGAACTTAGCCGCTTTATCTTTAAATACTGCGAGCTTAAAAAAAGAATGCCCTGAGCTGGACACCATAGATATTGGTGGTGGTTTCCCTATTAAAACCTCTCTTCATTTTGAGTACGATTATAAGTATATTGTAGAGCAAATCATTGAAAATATTAAATGGATTTGTGGTAAAAACAATGTGCCGGTACCTAACATCTTCACTGAGTTTGGCAGTTTTACTGTAGGCGAAAGCGGAGCGGTACTTTACTCTATCATGGATCAGAAGCTACAAAACGACAAGGAGCTATGGTACATGATTGATGGATCTTTCATCACTCATCTGCCTGATGCATGGGGACTGAACCAGAAGTACATATTACTACCGATCAATAAATGGGATGAGCCACACCATAAGGTAAACTTAGGTGGCCTTACTTGTGATAGTATGGACTATTACAACTCAGAAGCTCATTCTGGAGATGTGTTTATGCCTATGTCTGATCCTAAAAGCAGTGAAAAACTCTATATCGGATTTTTCCATACCGGAGCTTATCAGGAGTCTTTAGGCGGATATGGAGGTATACAGCACTGCCTGATACCTGCACCTAAGCACGTATTGGTAGATAAGAATAAAAAAGGCGAAATAGAAACGCGACTCTTCAATGAAGAGCAAGAAAGCGATGCTATGCTTAAAATATTAGGATACTAAGAAACAGAAAAGCCGGTAATAAATAAATTACCGGCTTTTATTTTATCCAAATATTATTTCTAAAGCATCTGCCAGATTCAGGGCTTTGAAGTCAGCCATACGGCTATCATCATTATCTACCTGAATAGTTTTAATGCCCAGCTTTTTGGCCGGCACCAGATCCCTCTCCTTATCTCCTACCATCCAGGAGTGATTAGTATCTATATTAAACTTAGCAATTGCTTTCTCAAACATGAGCGTGCCCGGCTTGCGGGTAAGACTCTCTGTTACTGTGGGGTGCCAGGGTGCATAATATATATGATCAATCATAAAATCAAACTCCTGCTGCATGAGCTGATGGCACTCATGCATCTGCTCACGGGTATAAATACCTTTGGCTATACCAGACTGATTGGTTATAATAACCAACAGATAACCAGCCTTCTTTAATGATACCAAAGCATCTTTCACCCCTGGTAATACTTCAAACTTTTCAGGAGTATATACATAATCAACATAATCTTTGTTAATCACTCCGTCACGATCCAAAAAGACACACTTATTCAAAACCTTGTTTTTTTAGTTAATGGATTGCAAAAGTCTGATATAAATGAAGAAAATCAAATTGTATTGATTTGGTTTCGACGAACTTTGCTATTTTTAGCGTCTTTTATGGACCCCGAACAAATTGTGCAGTGACTGACAGCTTAGTAATTATACCTACTTACAATGAAAAAGAGAACATCGAACTGATTATCGATGCTGTCTTTAAGTTGAGTCACCCTTTTGATGTACTCATAGTGGATGACGGATCTCCTGACGGCACCGGAGCCATAGTAAAAGAATTGCAAAAGCAAGATCATAATGGTCGTACGCTGCATCTCATAGAAAGAGAAGGCAAATTGGGGCTTGGCACCGCTTATATCACAGGCTTTAAATTCGCGATAGAGAAAAAATATGATTTCATTTTTGAAATGGATGCTGACTTTTCTCACAACCCTAAAGACCTGCTTAATTTACATGAAGCTTGTTCGGTTGGAAATTATGACATGGCCATTGGTTCGCGATACATTACAGGTGTAAATGTGGTAAACTGGCCTATGGGCAGAGTTATGATGAGTTACTTTGCCAGCATGTATGTACGCTTCATTACTGGCATGCCTATTAATGATACCACCGCAGGTTTTGTTTGTTTTAGAAGAAAGGTGCTTGAAACTATAGAGCTTGATAAAATCAAATTTATAGGTTATGCCTTCCAGATAGAAATGAAATTTACTGCCATGAAGTATGGCTTTAAAATAGATGAGGTACCAATAATATTTACCGACCGCACCAGAGGAAAATCAAAAATGTCTGGTTCTATCTTTAAAGAGGCTTTTTTTGGAGTAATACAACTCAAGATCAACAGTTGGTTTAAGAAATATCAACCACCAGCCTGATTTAACCGCAATAACACTTCTTCTTTATAGCTACGGCTAATGGGTAACTCTCGGCCTTTCACCTCTATAATCTCATGAGTATAGGCCTCTATTTTATTTTTAGCCACTATAAAAGAACGGTGAATTCTAATAAAATCTCCCGCAGGTAAAATATTTTCCATAGCACTAATATTTTCTCTACTCACTACGGTTTCTGCCACGGTCTGAATCTTCACATAATCGCTATAGCTTTCTATAAAAAGGATGTCAGCATAATTTATACGCACCATTTTACGATCAGCACGAACAAAGAAATGATCCCTCTCTTCTTCCTTTATAGCAGAAACACGCTCATCATTTTTAGTCTCCACCTTATAATAGCGGGACACCGCTTGTAGCAATCGCTCAAAAGAAATGGGCTTAAGTAAATAATCCACCGCCTCCAGATCAAATCCATCCACAGCATATTCACGATAGGCAGTAGTAAAAATAACCTTCACCTCCTTACTCAGAGACTTCATGAATGACAGCCCCGTGATGTCAGGCATATTAATATCAAGAAAAATAAGATCAATATGCGTTTGGTGTAACTGCTCAAAAGCTTCCATAGCAGAAGAACACTCAGCCACTATTTTCACATTGCTCAGCTTCTGTAAATGCGTGCGCATAATCTCCCTGGCTATAGGTTCGTCATCTACTATTAAACAATTCATTTCTACGATAATTTTGCTACAGGTCTATTAACATCTAATTTACCAATGGCCAAATTTACTTCAAACCTATTCATAGATTGAACAATCTTGAGGTCATGGTTTTGAGGGTAAATTAATTCCAGCCTCCGTTTGATATTCATGATACCAATGCCTCCTTTATGATTTTGAGTTCTGGTTTTACTACTATTTTTAATATTAAAAAGAAGGCCCTCTTCATTAGTTTCTATTTCAATATTGATCTCTAGCTTTCCTTCCAGGTGACTACCATGCTTAAAGCTGTTTTCCACAAAAGGAATCAATAGCAAAGGTGCCATTACAAATGAATGATCAGCAGCCTCAGCTTTTATTTCTACCTTTATTCCATCACCCGTACGCAGCCTTTCCAGCTCCACATAATCTATCAGATGCTCCAATTCTTTGCCCAGTGTCACATGTGGTTGATTCACTCTGTACAGTATATAATCTAGCAGATTTGAGAGCCTAAGTATAGTATCAGGAGACTGGTCATCCTTCCTCAAGGCCATTCCATATAATGTATTGAGCATATTAAACAGAAAGTGAGGATGCACCTGACTCTTCAAATACTGCAGTTCTTGTGTTTTTAGCTTTAAATCAGCCTCCAGCATGAGCTTTTGTAGTTCGCCATTACGGCCCTGTACCTGATAAGCATGATGCAACTGACGTAGCGCCGTAGCCAGGAAGAGGACAATAAATACTCCCACAAAAATAAACAGGTAGTTACGGCTCAGAGGAGACATATTATCATAATAATAATCTGCCAAAAAAATAAACGCCAGAAATATAGAAACCATCACCAAATAAGTAGTGATAATAAAAGTATATACTGCGTAAAGGGTAAATTTTAAATACCTCCCCGCCAGCAAAAAACGAGGTATAAGATGATAATTAATGTAATAGGCTGATAAAATGGTGACCGGCATCAAAAAACTAACAAAACCCAGCACATAATACAGGTCAGATGAGTTGTAACCGAAATAATACACATAGAAAAGAAAGACCAATGCCCAGAATATACAGTGGATTATGATGGTTAGTATTGTCTTTTTTATACTTATAGTGGACATAATAGCAAGCAAGTTGCTCTAAATAAAGCTATTTTTAAAAATTCATCGATGAATTACCAATTTAACTATCGTTTCTTCTAATTATGACATCTGTTTCACTTTTAAGCTCAGAAAACTGTCATTTCCATTGATAAAGCAGTGATCCATCGTAATAGAAATTTTCAAGCCATGAATAATATTATAATTGAATCATGTTTCACTAAATAATCTTTAACATGATACTTGCAAACTTTATAATTGAAGGAGGAGTCAACTTTACCATTCCACTAACCCTAATGGGCTTAGCTATGGCAGCTTTCATAATTAGAGGAGTAATGCTACTAATGAATGATTCAGAGCTGCCTTCCATCACTAAAAACAATGAAATAGTTAAGCAACTAGCCACTCTCTCTTTGGTCTGGGGCATTTTAGGTCAACTCACAGGACTTTTTCAAGCCTTCGATGCTATTTCAAAAATGGAAAATGTATCTAGTGCAGTGCTGGCCGGAGGATTAAAAGTATCCCTGATTTGCACGCTATATGGTGTTGCAATATTCGTGATTGGTAGATTGGCTTTACTCGCATTAACGCTCCTCAATAAAAAGAAATAATCAATTTATAAGCGGAGGTCTGAGCTTCCGCTTATACTTCATTAATCGTACTTAATACTCTTGATAGGGTTAATTCTGGCGATTACCGTTGTAGGAATGATAATTATTAAACTCACCACCACGAAAGTTAATAGGTTAAGCGAAATGATTACTTCCCAGCTCCAGCCAATAGGCACATAACTCATGTAATAGTCATGCGGATTAAGAGGGATCAGTTGGAAGTAGTACTGAATGGCGCCCAGGCCGATACCTAATAAATTACCCAGCAACAGGCCTTTCATAATGAGCTGCATACCGTTAAATGAAAAGACCTGACGAATAAGACCATTATTAGCCCCAAAAGCCTTTAAAAGACCAATCATTTGAGTCCGCTCCATGATGAGTATGAGTATAATAGAAATCATATTTACACACACCACAAACAAAATAATAGCTAAAAATATATTTACCTGCCTACTGATCAAATGTAGCCAATCAAACACTTGGAGGTATTTGTCGCTCACTTTTTCTACAAACAGGTCATAGTCAACTATATCTTCCAGCTTAGCCTCATTTTCATCTATCTTGCTTTCATTTTTCACAAAGACTTCCATACCTCCGGCCACGCTATCAGCCCAGTTATTGAGTTTTTGGATCAGGCTTATATCTCCTATTACAAATTTATCATCGAAGTATTCCGAAAGGTTAGTCTCATAAATACCGACAATTTTAAGCTTTCGTACCCGTGGTGGATTTTGGAAGAAATGGATTACAACATCATCACCCACCTTTAATTTAAGCTTATTAGAAATAATTCGGCTAATGAGCACCTCTTTAGAGTATCCAGAAGAATCAAACTCTACAAACCTGCCTTCTACCAGATTAGGCTTAAAACGTTGCTGGTCAAAACTGGTACCGACCCCTTTAAAAATAATACCGAGCACTTCATCGTTAGTTTTAATAAGGCCAGCCTTGTGACTATACTCCTGCACATGATCTATAAAATCATACTGCTTGTAGTTGTTATACAAGTCATTATTTATAGAAATAGGCGATTCTTCATAAGAATTACCCAATGTGTATTTAGTAACCAGAAAATGAGAGCTAAAGCTATATATCTTATCCGTTACCGTATCCTGAAAGCCTTTCAAGATAAGGAAAGAGATAATCATTACCGCCAGCCCTACGCCGATGCTGCCGACTGCAATTTTGTGAATAGTGGAAGAAAAACTATCCTTGCCACTGGCGGCGATTCTTTTAGATATAAAATAAGAGAGGTTCAAGAATATGATTAATTTTAACCCGCAGTTTACCGCAAATTAAAGAATAACTAATGAACAGGCTCATTTTATTGCTATCATTTTTTATGGTTTTGTGCTCTTGTGGCTTTTCACAGCCCCAAAGTACTCAGCCAATTACGCCTGGTGCTTACAACCTACCGGCCTACCTCCCACTTTTAAAAGGGAAAAAAGTAGCATTGGTAGTTAATCAAACCTCAGAAATAGGAGGCACTCACTTAGTAGATACGCTTCTAAGCCTGGGCATAGATGTGAAAAAAGTATTTGCTCCTGAGCACGGCTTCAGGGGGCAGGCTGCAGATGGTGAATTAGTAAAAGATGGCATGGATACCAAAACCAATACGCCTATCACATCTCTTTATGGAAGCCATCGCAAGCCCACTAATGAGGACTTAAAAGGCCTTGATATCATTATTTTTGACATTCAGGATGTAGGCACTCGCTTTTACACCTACATAAGCACTATGCACTATGTTATGGATGCTTGTGCCGCTAATCAGGTAGACTTTATGGTGCTGGACCGCCCCAACCCCAATGGCATGTACATTGATGGCCCTGTACGGACAGAAAAGTTCAAATCATTTATAGCCATGGATCCAATTCCTGTTTTACACGGCCTTACTGTAGGCGAACTGGCTATGATGATCAATGGTGAGCAGTGGCTGGAAAGCGGAATGAAATGCAACTTACGGGTGATTCCTGTAAAAAATTATACGCATGCTGATAACAATTCTTTGCCTGTGAAACCGTCCCCCAACTTACCTAATGATTTAGCAATAGAGCTCTATCCTTCACTTTGCTTTTTTGAAGGCACCGTAGTGAGTGTTGGCCGCGGTACTTATGAGCCTTTTTTACAAATAGGCCACCCGGAGTTTAAAGATATGCCTGATCAATTTACACCTAAAAGCATCAAGGGCATGTCTAACGAACCTCCACACGAAGGAGCAACCTGTTATGGCATTAATTTTACCAATAAGAAGGACATAGAGGGAGGCCTCCACTTAAACTATTTAATCAATTTTTATAATAAATATAACCACAAAGACTTTTTTAAGCCCTATTTTAACACCTTGGCGGGCACAGATCAGCTACAGGCTCAGATTAAACAAGGGCTTTCTGAAAAAGAGATAAAGCAAACTTGGGAGGAAGAGCTCAAGAATTATAAAAAAATCAGAACTAAATACTTACTATACCCAGATAATGAATAATATTTTCTCCATGGCTTACATACATTGGAACCCTAGTAAAGAAATAATTGACCTCGGTTTTTATGCTTTGCGCTGGTACTCGCTATGCTTTGCACTAGGCTTTGTACTTAGCTTTTACCTACTCAAAAAGCAGTTTAAAACCGCAGGCCTAGATGAAACTTATTTAGAAAAGCTCACCATGTACCTGGTGCTAGCCACGGTTATAGGTGCTCGGCTGGCTCACTGTATATTCTATGACTTTGATTATTACTCTCAGCATATCGCGGAAATTTTCCTTCCTGTGAAGTTTGATCCTTTCCGCTTTGTTGGTTTTCAGGGGTTAGCGAGTCACGGAGGTATTCTTGGTGTATTTATAGCTACCGTTCTATTTTGTCGCAAGTATAAAGTGAAACCTCTCTGGTTACTAGACAGACTTAGTGTGGTAGGCGCTTTGGCCGGCTGCTGCATAAGAATGGGTAATCTTATGAACTCAGAAATAATTGGTAAACCTACTGACGTGGCCTGGGCATTTATATTTGAGCAAGTGGATAACGTGCCTCGCCACCCCGGACAGCTCTATGAAGCACTAGCCTATTTTAGCATTTTTGTTATACTGAGCATTGTACTTAAAAAATCAAATAGACATAACGGCTTTATATTTGGCCTTTTCTTTACACTACTTTTCATAGCACGCTTCTTGATAGAATTTGTAAAAGCAGATCAGTCAGCCTTTGAAGCCGGCATGATGTTTAACATGGGGCAGCTGCTCAGCATCCCGTTCATCATATTCGGACTAGTAATGATGTACTTGAAAAAAGACGCTAGAAACCCAGATGAAAATGCAGCGAAACTAGAAACTAAATAATGACAAAAAGCTCCTGATTTTCAGGAGCTTTTTGTTTTCTATGATAGATAAATATTGACATTGTTGAGATTTGAGCTTCAAATAGCTCATCAAAATACTTTGACTAAAAATCTACACTTAAAATATTTACTCCCTTGAGAACCTGTGAGTCCATTAACAACTCATTTTTGAGATAGCACTCACAAAGAATACCATCCTCACTCACTCTATACTCAAAGGTATAATCCGTATTAGTTTTACTTTCAGCTTGATAAGCCTTGCAATCATTATATAACTCATTAATGGTTTTAGGAGCTGGAGCAAAGTATATATGACTTCCTACAAACCCCTTATACTCTTCCCAACAGTTATAAAAATTTCTTTCATAAATTGGAGTTTAATGTTCTTCTAAATGATTCTTTAAAAGTTTCTTAGCTTTTGCCCTATCCGATTTTCTTAATTTCTCTATACCCTTTAAATAATCACAGTTCTCTTTTGAAGGGAAACATTTTATGTCATACCCGACACCATACATACTATAGCTATAGTGCTTTCTTTCAACTATGACATTATCAATGACTTTAATAAAAGTGTAGCTTTCTGAATTACTATCAAGCAGATCAGCTCCTCTAACAACATAGCTATAACTATAATTATTCTGAAGCATAATATTTTGCCATATTTTATAACTGGAATCCAGGCTTAGTGTGTTTGCCACTGCCTCCTTCTGAATTTCAATTAAACTATCTTGAAGATCGACAAACCATTCACAAGGTCTTTGAGAAAACCCATTGAAAGCATGAATAAAAGTGAAAGCAATTAATAAGATTTTCTTCATTAGATTAGTAAGAGTAATAAAATAAAATCACTTTTCAGATTAACCTATTTATCATTAAACCAAAATTGATAAGCCTATATCTAATTGCCGTTTTCCATCCACTATCACTCCATCAAATCCTCATTAATAAAATTATATCCATGGTCGATTACTTTTTGCAAGTACTCATCAAAACTTGAGGCTATGACTTTAAATTCATCAGGATCATGCAAAAACCTGACTACCTGGCCTTTTTCTCCAGTTCCAGAAGGGCTAAAATCGATAAACAACTGAGAGGTTCCTCCATTATTCATGCAGTCAGAAAAATGAAGCCACTTAATGTCTTTTGTGTTATTTGTTATCTTATCATCAATCTCCACCTCCTCATATTCTCTTGCGATATAATCAGAATAATTTTCAGCAGCCATATGCTTATTTTCTATCATTTGCTGTGCCGATAGTAAGTAGTAAGGATACTCGTAAAGGTCAGAACCCAAAAAGAAAAACGTTATCTCTACATCTCCATATTTTCTCCAATAGGTACCATCCACATATTTCAAAAGGTCAACTAATGCCTCAGGAACATCAGGATAAATTTGCTTCAACTGATCAATGGCTGCAGGGTCAGCTCCATGGATAGCATTCTCAAAGTACTCCCACTGTTCTCCGCCATTATTTTCTAAATATGCCTTCTTAAGACCTTCAATATATTTTTTGGCTATAGTATTCATGAAATTTTTAACTAGAGACTATGATAGCTCTTTTATTAACCTATTCTTAGTTTTTAAAGCAAACTGTTTCTTCCAGTCATTTAGATCGAAATTATACCTCTCCTGAAATGAAGTAGTTTCCCAGTACATCATAAGTGCATAGTTTTGCTCCATCAGAAAACCAGCATTATCTTCCCCTATTTGATACAGTTCTTCTATCATTTCACTCAAAACAACATACTCGTCGTTTACCTTCTGACCTCCAAAACTGAACGATAGGTACTGTCTGTTTTTAATTAGCGGATGATTCTTTAATTCTTCGACAGGCTTTAGGCTATTAAGCATCCTCAAAGCATTTTGAGAAGGAACCTCAATGGCCCAGTTAGAGCATACAGCATGAATGAGGCTTTTTTGAAATGCCAGTTCATCTCCTAATCTCTTCTGCTGAGAAGCTAGCTTAAACCAATTTTCACTCACCTCTCCGAAACTTTTAGTACTAAGTTGATAGTGATGTATGGCCTCTTCTATATTGTTTTGCCTGAGACACTCATTTCCCTTATTCAGGTGAGCGAACAGAAAGTTATCATCTTCAACTTCTTCATCAGGGTACTCAAAATCATTTTCTTCGTATAAGCTATACCACTCCAGGAATTTATCTAAAGAAGAAAAGACAGGCCTAATACTGCCTTCATCATGAATCATCTCACAGATAACTGGTTCATCATTCTCCTTACCAAACTCCCAATAAAGCCCATAATAATCTCCGTTACCCATTTCAGCTTCATGAAAAGGTAAAAACCCATTAGGAGGATATGGTCCCATTTCATTGGCTGGAAACAGAGAAATTTTATCGATATTTTGGGGTAATTTCATTATTCAGAATTTTTAAAATAGCATTTTATTCAAGCTTAACGACTCAAAAATACTTGCCGAAGAAATGAAAACCTACCTTATCAACCACAACTAACAGGTACAAAGCCAATTATATTTTACTGAAATCTACAGGAAAGGATTTAATGACAAGCAGAGAGGAAAACTAAATAGGTAATATACCTAGTTTTAATTATCAATCAGACCATGAAATACGTGTTAGAATACAGAAACAAAAAGTAAGTGAATTAAATAAATTCGCTCAACACTTATCATTATAGGTAAATATCAATTCTCCTTCACCAATTTATTAAAGTCATTTTCCGAGCCATTAAATACATTAATATCTACATAGGTATCTACCCCTGATAAATGACCTCTGTTAGCAAACTGCCAAAAGGTCCAAGGCCTTCTGTCTATTAGAGATGGTTTTCCGAAAATTCCCCGAATCCAGATAGGATTTTCAGAAAATTGATCTTGCAGATATTCATCATAGAATTCCTGGGTCGCGTATATTATTGGCTTTTTATGATAATGATCTTCTACTGAGGTCAAGAACATATCAATCTCCCTAATGAGTTGTTCTGGTGACTGATCTGTCTCACAGTTACCCCCGAATTCTAAATCTACCACCGGCGGCAAATTATTAGAATTATAAGGAACTGTAGCTATAAAATGGCTCGCCTGCTCTGCTCCCGACTTACATAATCGATAAAAATGATAGGCTCCCACCTCAATATCCTGTTGATGAGCATTTTCCCAATTTCCAACAAATTTAGGATCAGTGTAATCCCCTCCTTCTGTTGCCTTTATGAATACAAATGCCATATTTTCCTGAGCCAACTTCTCCCAATCAATATTACCTTGATGGTGAGAAATATCGATCCCTTGTATAGGATATTCTTCTAAAGATGGGTAGCTAAACCTTAGATAACCGGTATAAAACAATATCGCAGCTATACCTGCTACAATCACCAATATTATTACAACGTGTTTTTTGTTCAATTTTGAGTTCGTGGTTTTAAGGAGAATGGTATTCTTTAATATCAATTATTTAAACTTCCTCCCTGATTTTTTATTACATAATCAAATTCAATTATTTGAATTCTATGACCACAGACTTACAAACCAATTCCAAGGTACTGCTATGTTCTCCTATACCATGAAGAAAGGTGAATTCCCCATAAAAAAGCTCATCTTCCACATAATAATCAAACGAATAGACTTCTAACTCATCGTTCTCCTTGCATGAAATGGATTGAGGCATTACCCTACTAAGCTCCCCAAAAACCAAAAGAATAATGATATAATCATTAACCTCCTCATTCCATTGAAAAATTTCAATCTCAATATTTCCAAGAGGCTCTTCATTGTAGTCAATCCTTCCTACCGGTGCATCGTGAAATTCTATAGTTTCTAATCCTGCAAGGTCAATCATAATTTTGATTATAATGTAAAACAAAAAAGGCCTCTTCCGAGGCCTTTTTATTTATTATTTTAAATTTTTATTATGAGTACATAGAGTCTCGTTGCTCTGTGATATAGTCATCACCAATGTAATCATCGAAAGTCATCAATTTATCTAAGAAGCCGTTTGGAGTAATTTCAATCACTCTATTAGCAATGGTTTGGGTAAACTCATGGTCATGAGATGTAAATAAAACAGTACCTGGAAATTCTGCCAAACCGTTGTTTAGCGCCTGAATAGATTCCAGATCCAGGTGGTTGGTAGGTTCATCCATTATTAAGAGATTAGCTCCAGAAAGCATAGCTTTAGAAAGCATACATCTCACTTTTTCACCTCCTGAAAGCACATTGCTCTTTTTCAGTACTTCCTGACCTGAGAACAACATCTTACCTAAAAATCCTCTGATGTACACCTCATCTTTTTCACCTTCTGAGTATTGTCTCAGCCAGTCTACCAGATTAAGATCATTATCAAAGTATTCTTCATTTTCATTAGGCATATAGGCTGTAGTAATAGTCTGACCGAATTTAAACTCTCCGGAATCAGGCTGACTCTCGCCTGCCAATATTTTAAACAAGGCCGTAGTAGCCATGCTATCTTTACTGATTACTGCAATCTTATCTCCTTTATTTACGAAGAAGTCAAGATCTTTGAACAGAGTTCTTCCTTCTACAGATTTGCTCAGCCCTTCTACCTGCAATATCTGATCTCCCGCCTCACGATTTTGCGTGAATATAATAGCCGGATATCTTCTTGAAGAAGGTTTAATATCTTCCACATTAATTTTATCCAATAGTTTTCTTCTACTGGTAGCCTGCTTAGATTTAGAGGCATTAGCACTAAACCTGGCAATAAATTCTTGTAATTCCTTCTTCTTCTCTTCTGCCTTTTTGTTTGCTGCTGATCTCTGACTAAGTGCTAACTGGCTAGACTGATACCAGAAAGAGTAGTTACCTGTAAAGGTATTAATCTTACTATAGTCAATATCTACTATATGCGTACAAACTGTATCTAAAAAGTGACGGTCGTGAGAAACCACAATCACTGTGTTTTTAAAATCTAAAAGGAAATCTTCTAACCATGAAATAGTATGAATATCTAGGTCGTTAGTAGGCTCATCCAGAATAAGTACATCAGGGTTACCAAATAATGCCTGAGCTAAGAGCACACGTACTTTTTGCATACCGCTCAGATCTTCCATTTTTTGATAATGCAAATCTTCTGTAATACCAAGTCCACTTAAAAGAGCAGCAGCATCAGATTCGGCATTCCAGCCATCCATCTCTGCAAATTCTGCTTCCAACTCAGAGGCTCTAATACCATCTTCCTCATTAAAATCAGGCTTAGCATAAATAGCATCTTTCTCCTCTATAATCTTCCACAGCTTGCTATGCCCCATAAGCACGGTATTTAACACCGTAAACTCATCAAATTCAAAGTGATTCTGCTTTAACACGGCCATTCTCTTGCCCGGCTCTAAACTCACCGTACCTGAGTTGGGATCTACATCACCCGCTAATATTTTTAAAAAGGTAGACTTACCCGCACCGTTGGCTCCAATTACTCCGTAGCAATTCCCTTCGGTAAACTTCATGTTCACCTCATCGAATAATACGCGTTTACCAAACTGTAAGGATATGTTCTGTACTGAAAGCATACTTTAATAGTTTATTTATGGCCTAAAACAAACTGCAAAGAAAGTAATTAAATCATTAGCATGTACTACTAATACCAAAGGATTACAAGGAAATTTATGTATAGCTCCTTGGAAAGACCACCTGAAGAGCAAATCTTTGCAGATATTTTGGCTTAAACCTTGACTAAAAGACATTAGCCATTGCTTTGCAAAAAACAACCATTTAATCAAAAGCCTTTATTCAGAGCAGGAAAGTCGGTATACACTTGCTCTTCATAAATAATACAGCACATGAAAGACCTTAGAATAATATATATGGGTACGCCCGAATTTGCCGTGCCTTCACTTGAAATTTTAGTAGAGCATCAGTTTAACGTGGTAGCTGTTATTACTGCCCCAGACAAGCCAAAAGGCAGAGGTCAAAAAATGACTACCTCCCCTGTTAAAGACTGTGCGGTAAAACATAATATACCCGTACTACAGCCTACCAACCTTAAAGCTCCTGAGTTTATAGAAGAGCTAAAAAGTTACAATGCTAACCTACAAATAGTAGTAGCCTTCCGTATGCTGCCAGAAATAGTATGGAATATGCCTGAAATAGGCACTTTTAATCTGCACGCCTCATTACTACCACAGTATAGAGGAGCAGCTCCTATCAACTGGGCTATTATAAATGGTGAAAAAGAAACCGGAGTGAGCACCTTCTTTCTTCAGCATGAAATTGATACCGGTAAAATCATTTTTCAGGAAAAAGAACCTATTCATGAGTCTGACACCGTAGGAGACCTGTATGAACGCTTAATGCAGCTGGGCTCTAAATTAGTGCTAAAAACCGTAGAAGCTATTCAAAGTGAAAGCTACCCTCAAATAGATCAGGATGAAAGCCAGGAATTAAAATCAGCCCCAAAAATATTTAGAGAAACCTGCGAGATAAAATGGAATCAGCCAACAGACATGGTGTATGACTTTATCCGCGGCCTCTCTCCTTACCCTGCTGCCTGGACAGAAATCTTAGGCAAAAACCTGAAAGTTTTTATTGTAGAAAAGGCTCCTCTAGACGAGAAACTGAAATCCTTAGCGCCAGGAGACTATGATAGTGATAATAAAACGTATCTTCGTTTTAGAACTGAAGATGGCGCCATCAATGTAAAAGAGCTTCAGATACAAGGTAAAAGAAGAATGAACATTGAAGATTTTTTAAGAGGAAATCAGGTAAATTAATAACCCTGAGCTGGAAAAATGAGTTTCTCATTAGGCACTTGTGCCACGCACAACATATTTTTTAATACTTTTTAAGAATTAAATAAGCGAATGAAAATATCTATGATAGCGGCTATAGCCGAAAATTTTGTGATAGGAAAAGACAATGACATGGTTTGGGATTTACCCGATGATATGCGTTTTTTCATGGAAAAGACGTCTGGACACCATGTTATTATGGGAAGGAAAAATTTTGAGTCTATCCCTGAAAAATATCGACCTTTGCCTAAGCGCACCAATATTGTTATGACTAAAAATAACGAATGGACAGCTGAAGGAGTCGAAATAGTTCATTCACTGGAAGACGCTCTGGCCATAGCCCGAAAAAATAACGAGCCAGAGGTATTTATTATAGGAGGTGGACAAATATATGAGCTAGGCCTTGAACACGCTGATGTGATGTACCTCACCGAAATTCATGCTTCGTTTGACGGAGATGCCTTTTTCCCGACGTTCAACAAGCTGGAATGGAAAGAAAAAGAAAGAATTCCTCATGAAAAGGATGAGAAGCACGAATATAGCTTTGACTTTGTGACCTATGTAAAAGAATAAATTGAGTAAGTATTGAGATTTCACATTCCGCAAAATCTCAATACTATAAAACTCTTTCCTGCTAATTCCACTGCCCCAGCAGCCTTCTAACCACTATAATTTGGCCTACATGATAGCTATTATGATCAGCTATCAGTAATGCTTCTCTGAGAAGATTTTGTCCATCTCCATGTTCAAACGGGGCATATAAATCAGCTTTAGGATCTGAAATAAGGGCTATATATTTATCTCTGTCCTCTTTGATCTGAGTTAGAGAATTTTGCCACTCTTCTTCACTGGCCGGTGCCTCATCAGCAGGCCAGTAATCATCTGGCCAATTCCAGGTTTCATAATTGGCATTTGTTGAAAAATCAAGAATATCTGCCTGTGCTAATCGCATATGCTCCACCAGCTCCCACACACTATATGGCAGTCCGTCTGGTCTTTTACCCCGATAATCTGCAGGCAAATCAGCCACTGCCCGTTCTAAGGTAACATGGGCGTTTCCTCCTTTTAAAAGAGAAGAAACCTGCTCTATTAATGATTCAATTTGGTTATTCATTGTAGTATATTTTTAAATTGCCTTCTTAATTATCTTAGGAAGGGTTCATACACTAAACAACCTCAGCATCGTACAGTTAAAAAATAGCTACATGTCCAGAATAAACCGAATGATACTTTCATTAGGAGCAATTATTAACAGCCTTATTGATCCTGCTTTTAGATCTCCATCGCATTATATAAGCGACGATCATAAAACTGATAACTGGATCACAGGACTAATAGCTCTGATATTTATTCCACTCATTATTGTAATCTTGGTTGTGAGTTTACTAAAAAACAGATGACTATTATTCTTTTATAATTATACTCCGTATTACAAATAACCATGGCTAAACATCCAATTAGCTACTGATTTACCTATAGTTCCTTCAGATTTATCACGCGTTTCTACCTCATATTTCATTCTCGACATATATTCCCCATTTTGATACAAATAAAGCTCACCTAATGCATCATTTAAATCAATAGTGGCTGCCAACAAAAAATTTCCATCGGTATACTCTAAATACTTAGAATCTGGTCCTGTTACTTCAGCTATTAATTTTCGGTAAATTTTCATTTCATTTACTTTTTTACCTCTTCCTGTGGAACTGCCAATAGAACGATCTTCTACTCCTGAGAACTCCATTTTACCTATCTTGATGGATCTCTTCTCATCTTCCTCATCATCTTCATTCCTATAGATTTGATAAATCCAATAGTTCCTGGAATTATAGATTTTCTCAAAATACAAAGAGGCGTCTGGCTTTTTAGGTATTCCTAATTTAGACAACGCTACATTGTAATAATTAAGCACTTCAACCACCTCCATGGTATCTTTTCGCACTGTTTCAGCTACATCTACAAAAGTGTCAATGTCGTTCGTATTAAAACCATCATCATACAGGTGTACTCCCTTGCCAAACAATTCTACATTTAAGAAATGCTTCACACTCCAATACGTCATACTATTGATCCTTACCTTCTTGTCTAAAGCGGGAAATTCAAGATCCATCCATAAAATATCTTTTTGACCCGGAATCCTGCCCTTAAAATAGCCCTGATTAGCACGCAATATAGGCGCATCATTATTATCAAAAACCGTAAACTCTTTTACTTTACCAGTCACTTTTCCCATCACTACTTTGTCTTTGTAAAGAACATCTTTCTTCACCTTATACTTTTGCGCGAGGCTTATACCAGTAATAAACAATAACCCACATATTAGTAATCTTGTCTTCATATTAACATTGTTTAGTATTTACAGAGTTTATAAGTAGCAGCATTTTCAAGTAACCAACTTTATCATATAAAAAATAAATCGAATATTAAATACATCCCACACCTCATATTATTCAATATTTTTTATTATAAAAAGATAATTATTACCTATTTTAATGGATTACTCAAAAATCTAATTATGAAAATATTTGTACTTGTATTTCTTTATGTAGCCGCCTCCCTCTTAACCATTTCAAACAGCCACGGTCAATCATCAACAAAAACACAAATCATGTTTATTGGCTTTGATCATCTCAATCAAATATATAATGGTACTGAAGCCTCCGACGTGCTAAGCGATAAAAATCAGAAAGAAATAATACGATTAGCTGAAGCATTAAAATCATACGCTCCTGATATGATAGGAATAGAAGTTGATCCTAAAAAACAAGCCCATGAAGACAGCCTTTATCAGACCTACCTTTCTGGTAAAAGCCAATTAAAAGACTTTGAATATGGACGAGGCGAAGCTTTTCAAATAGGATATCGGCTAGGAAAATGGCTTAACCATGATAGAATTTATGCCATAGACAATGACAACTCCACTTCGCAAGGGCTGCTACAAAACGGGGACAATATTGAAATCTTCAAAAACCAGCTCAAGGAATTACAACAAACTGCCCGCCCTATGCGACAAGGAATGTTAGCTGGCGATATGTCTTTATATGACTATATAAAAACCATGAACCAACCCCAATTTATTGACCTCACTCATCATCTGATATTCAATATACCTGCTTATGTGGTCAATGGATCTTTTGCGGAAGGAATGGTAAATACTGTAGACCTTGGGAAGGTTGACAATAAGTATATAGGAGCCGAATACATTACGTTATTTTACAATAGAAACCTGAAAATTTATTCTAACATCCTCAATGCTCAGCTCAATAATAACAAAGAGAAAATTCTTATTGTAATCGGTCAGGCTCATGTGGGTGCCTTAATAGATTTGTTTGAAGACAATCCTAATTATGAAATAATTTCTCCTCTTAATTACCTTAAATAGTCATATTGATTTAAATTAGATTAAACCAACCCATAAATGATTGACACCAATAACTACAAAACTGGCCAACAGTGATGAGGACTTGCTAGGCATTCTTGAACTTCAAAG
The DNA here is from genome assembly GCF_021389955.1 of Fulvivirga maritima. Taxonomy (NCBI): domain Bacteria; kingdom Pseudomonadati; phylum Bacteroidota; class Cytophagia; order Cytophagales; family Fulvivirgaceae; genus Fulvivirga; species Fulvivirga maritima. The sequence continues at coordinate 3,258,870 of NZ_CP089980.1, read as the reverse complement.
AGAAAATCATCTGGCAAATATTAGTTCAGAAATAAAGAACACTGAAGGTTTCGTCACTGTGAAGCACACCCTCCCCATCCTGAGGCAAATGAACGAAAAAGCCCCACAGGTAATAGCGTTAGATGATTCTGGCAAAGTGGTAGGGTATGCTCTGGTAATGGTTAAAGATTTTAAATACCTGCTACCAGTACTCACGCCCATGTTTGAAGCTTTTGAAGACATCACTTACAAGAATAAAAAGCTTAGTGAAAGTAATTATTATGTGATGGGACAGGTCTGTGTAGCCAAAACTCATAGAGGTATGGGAGTATTTCAGAGCCTTTATAGTAAGCAAAAAGAAAGCTACTCGCATAAATATGACATTTGCCTAACGGAGGTTTCTTCCAGCAATCCCAGGTCCATCAGGGCACATGAAAAAGTAGGGTTCAAAACCATACATACCTTTAAAGATGTAACTGATGAATGGCACATCATTGGTTGGGATTGGAACCATTAAAACACTTAAAGTGTAAACTCTAAGGCTATTTATTCCGTTAATTTGTGCAAAATTGCATATTAGATCGTTTTTTATCTTCAAGCAAATACAATCATTTCTTAAATACATATGAAACTTAAATCCATACTATTATCCACTGCTCTCATCTCCAGTCTTTTTCTGGCAGGCTGTAATGACGATGATGAGTCTTTCAATGCCGCTGATCAATACAATCAGGAACAAGAAGAAATAGAGGCCTATCTTCAAGAAAATGGCTTAAACGCACAGACCGATACCACTGATGCCAGGTTGAAATATATTGTTAACCAAACCGGAAACGGAGAGCGAGTAGCTGGTGATGATGTTACCTTGGTAGACATTACTGGCACATTATTAAATGGAAACACCTTTTACGAAGAAGATAGCATTTATATAAGAGTGAACACCTGGATAGCAGGTTATTACATCTTAGCTCCTTATTTCTCTGTAGGTAGCGATGTTACTATGTTCATTCCCTCATACTATGGATACGGATCTAACGTAGCTTTTGATGGCGATTTACCTGCCAATACTCCTATGAGGTTAGACGTTAACATCAGAGGAACCCAATCTTCTTTTGATTACGAACAAATGGTAATAAGCCAGTATTTAGAAGATAATAATCTAACTGCTGAAGTAGATGAAGAAACCGGGTTAAGATATATCATTGAAGAAGAAGGTAATGGAGACTTCCCCACATCATCAAGCAATGTAACGGTAAATTATGAAGGCACTTTCCTTAGTGGAGAAACCTTTGATAGCGGCTCTAGTACCACCTTTTCTTTGAGCAACCTTATCGAAGGTTGGCAAGTGCTTATGCCTTACGTTAGTGAAGGCGGTACCATCACTATGTTTTTACCTTCAGAATATGCTTATGGTCGTAGTGGAGCTGGTACCATAGCCCCATACTCTACTCTTATTTTCACAATAGACCTGGAAAGCATTAACTAATAATATTTTTTCACCATCCAAGGTCATTTTTTATAACTTGGATGGTGAATACTCATCACTACTATCTTCTCCCCACAGCAGCTCTTACCAAGAATAATACAAACTTTTATAGGCTGACAAACATCCACTTAAAAACTGACTTTTGTCATTCCCTCATATATTTTGCAGGCGTTTCTTTACACTATGATAGAGAACAGCTTTAACAAGATACCTGAGCACCTAAGACCGAAAAATGAGGGGACTGATCAACTTTTCAAGAGCGGTATACTTGAAAAGTTCACTAGAACCCATGTAGCCGTACCTATCACCATGCACACTATTATTATTTTAGTATTTTGCTGGTTAGGACTGTCTCAAATGCCTGTCTTAAAATTTTTAGGTATTTTCTTTTCAGGATGGTTAATCTGGACCTTCTTAGAATACTGGATACATAGATATGTTTATCATGTAAAAACTGAAAACAAAGTACTAAGAAGAATCCAGCACATGGGACATGGCATACATCATCAATACCCAAAAGACCCTACCAGACTGGCTATGCCTCCATTACCTGCTCTAATTCTATTAACAGGTTTTTACAGCATCTTCTGGCTGATTTTGAGAGAGAATGCAGTGGCTTTCTTCCCCGGCTTTTTACTAGGATACCTACTTTACATTTCTCTTCACTATGCACAACACAGATATAAGGCACCTAATTATGGGCCGTTAAAAAGATTATGGAAGTATCATTTACTTCACCATTACAAACATCCGGAAGATAAAGCATTTGGTGTTTCTACCTTGCTTTGGGACGTTGTATTTGGCACGCTTCCTAAAGAAAAACAAAAATAATAGACTGAATAAACGCAGAAAAGCCACCCCGAGGGGTGGCTTTTCCTTTTCTAACAACGTATAAAACTAATTAACCCTACTCTTTAACAAACTTGGCCTTCACTACCTCACCTTCTTCTGTAGTTATCTCCAGAATGTAAATTCCTTTTTCTAAACCTATCGTTTCTAACTTTAGGTGTTTCGGATCAGCAGATTCGTAATCAACCATTACCTCTTCTCCGTTTTTCATTTTAGTAACTTTAATTTGAGAGCTATTAAAACCCTCTGGTATTTCCAGCATCAAATAATTCTCTGAAGGATTTGGATATACTTTTGATGATCCTACTCCATCCTCAATTATAGCTGCTCCACTTTTCAGATCACATCCCTCTTCTTCAAACTGATATTTTTCATAAGTCAAGTCAGATTGCTTAAACTCATCTACAAATACAGCACTTCCAATACGCACATTACAAGGCTGATGATATACCTCTATCAACTCAATTTCTCTTTCACAGCTAGTTTCTGTTTTACCCGACAAGCTGGTTTCTACCAAATAAGCATCACTACCTCCTACACCATAGGAATATGTATAGCCTACAAAGGCAAACCATTTCTCATTATACTTAGTAAGCTCATAGCCCAGATCGTTGCCCTCTTCTCCGTACTCCTGCGCCCATAGCAGATTAAGAGCTGGATCCGTTTGAAACATCATAGCATCATAAGTGGGCGAGGTCACTGAATAGTTAGTTCCTACTACCGTTATGGATTCCTTACCCTCTTCATTTGGTCCGACTTCTAATGAATAGGCCAATTCATTTTCACATTCAGTACCATATGTTTTCATTAATTGGAAACTTCCTCTTGGTCCTAAGAGCATTAAAAAGGCATCATATGTATTATCAAGGCCGAAAGAATTAGTAAACCCAGTAACTACAAAACCGCCTTCTTTCGTTTCCTTAACACACGTGCCTGCATTTATCCCTCTAACAGGGCTTTTGCCACCGGAAAAGCCAAATGCCTGGGTCCATTGAACGGTAAGGTCTTCGCGTAGTTTTACCACATAAATATCCTGCGAGCCTTTAAACAACGAGCTGGAAGTACACTCATAATTAGTAGTGTAGCCTGTAATTATATAGCCACCATCTCTGGTTTGCTCTATCCATGAACCTACCTGGTTGCCTCTGGCTCCTATTACAACAGCCCTTTGGAGATTTCCGAAAACATCGGTTTTCACTACATATAAATTATCTCCCGGAAAAAAATCGCGATAGCTGTTAGTGCTACCTACAGCGATGTACCCATTTTCATCAAGCTCTCTTCTAAAGCTATTCTTTATATCATAGAAAATATCTTCGCCTTCTTTACCATATAGTACAGAAAATACAGGTTGCCCCTCTCTACGTGTGCCTACAATCCAGGCATCACCTCCTTGAGCGCCAAAGCTATTCGTTTGGCCAGCTGCTACATAAGTTAATTCTTCCTGTAAAAATGAAGTGGTGCGGACTGAAGTGAAATAATCTGAAAGGTCACCTCCATATACAGTAGTCCACATCTGAGAACCTGTGGGAGTGGTTTTAGTAATATAAGCATCATACCCTCCAAACAATAAACCATTAGAGTAGCCTGCAAATAAGTATTTGGAATCACTTTCATTTAAAGGAGCAAGTGATAACCCCTCGTCTAATTTAGAGGTGCCGAAGGAGCGCTGAAATTGCGCAAAGGCACCATCATAAATTAAAAAACACAGTAATACGGTAATAATATTCTTCATGAGGTTTAGGATTTAAATTATTTAATAACTGAATTTATATAATTTTTTAAATATTCAGTAATATAAAATAAATCCAAAAAGTACATGATCCAGAAATAAATAAAACCCTTAGATTTTATTATTTACCAGATTCTCATTCTGAAGAACAATTACCTTATAAAAACAAAAAAATGAGCGCTAACCTCTTACTACTCAAAGTGGTAAAGAAATACCAATAGACCGGTGAATGCAGGCTTCGGATTTCCTTTAATTTCTAAAGTTACATGTAATTGAGCCTTACTTACACCTCTTAGATTGGCCAAAGACTCCAACTTAGCTACCAGACGCACCTCACTATCTACCAATACTGGCTGATTGAATCTTAACTTTTCAATACCATAATTGATCATCATCTTTACATTTCTGAATTCAGCAATTTGCTTCCACAAGTAAGGAGCAACTGCTACAGTAAGGTATCCATGCGCTATTGTAGACTTAAAAGGACTCTCAGTTGCTGCTCTTTTAGGGTCAATATGAATCCACTGAGGATCAAGAGTGGCTTCAGCAAACTGATTGATCTGCTCCTGGTTAATTTTTAAGTAATCAGAAACACCTATTTCTTTTCCGATAAATTCTTCAAATTCTGCGTGATTGTTTATGATTACTTTTTCCATAATGTTGTACTAGTAAGTTTTAAAATTTTGAATGGTCAATATTACGTAAAACTTTTAAAAATCTTCAAAACTATACCTATTGCAACACTCAAAAAGGCACATAAGAGCCACTTTCACCTCTAAATCTGAGCCGGTTCGCGGTGTCCTACCCAGGTAAAGCGTTTTATGATATACTCAGGATTAGTAAAAGAAGCATTACCTGCAGGATTACCCCCCGTAACATGAAAATCACTAAATCCCGCATTTTGATTCATATAAATAGCTCCTGTTAAATTAAAAGACACCGGCGTAGCCGCCAAAGCCATCTGATCTGCTATTTTTTCCTTCACATCAGGATCAGTGGTATATGCGCCACAAGAGATCGCCCCCTGAGTCATAGCCAGTTCCTTAGCTAGCTCAATAGAATGATCCGTGTTTTTAGTTTTTATAATTAAGGCTATTGGTCCAAACAATTCCTGACCATATAAGTCTTTATCTTCTGCCTTCACTTCTAATACAACAGGAGTAGCCGTTCGAGCATTCTTAAACATTGGATTATCCAATACGGTCGATTTCAACAATAATTTCCCACTCTGCTCTACCTCTGCCAAGCGCTTATAGGTCTTTTCATTTTGAATAGCTCCCAGCACAAATGGCGCTGCTTTTGAATTACCTGTAAGCAGCTGAATATGCTCTTTCATTTTCTCAGCAAATTCATCAAAAGTAACTTTACCCTCTGGGGTACTAATGCCATTTTCAGGCACATAAAAATTTTGTGGAGCGGTACACATCTGCCCTGAGTATAAACAAAGGGCAAAACTCAAGTTAGCAGCCACTTTATCTATATCATCCACAGAATCTAAAATCACAGAGTTAACCCCTGTTTTTTCGGTAAACACCTGTTTCCCTTTTAAATTTTCCAGATAAGCACCAAACTCCGAATTACCAGTAAAATCTATCACTTTCACCTTATCATTTTCGGCCAAGTCTTTACTAATAAGTGCGGTTTCATTATCTATCGCCAATTGACATACATGAGGGTCAAAACCATTATTATTTAATGTTTTTTGAATTTCTGCCACCACTATAGCCATGGGCAATACCGCCCCAGGGTGTGGCTTAGCTATGGCAGTATTTCCTGTTATTAGATCAGCAAAAAGCCCAGGCACTGAATTCCAGGTGGGGAAGGTAGAGCAGCCTATCACCACTCCAATTCCTTTTGACACAGCTCTCCATTCCTTTTCTAACTGGATATTAAACTTCCCCATTGGCTTAACCCAAAAGGCAGAACGCGGAAAGCGCTTCAGCTCCTCATAACCAGCCGCCACAGCCTCCAGAGCTCTATCTGCTGCATGAGGACCAGATGCCTGAAAAGCCATCATATACCCTTGACCTGTAGTATGCATGGTAGCATAGGCTATTTCGAAAAAACGTTTTTTAATTTGCTCTAAAGATTCTAGCAATATACCTGCTCGTCGCTCTAACGTAACTTTTCTCCACTGTTCAAAAGCCTTTTCTGAATTATCAATTAAAACCTCTACAGGCGTAACCGGATAAGTAATATTTAAAGACTCCTTAAGGTATGGTGATTCCTCCGATCCACTCCAGCTTGTTGCTCCCTCCTGTAATAGTTCATCGAACTGTTTCCCTAAGTGTGATTCATAATTTTGGAGGCCTTCTTCATCTGCTGTTTCTCCGTATATTTTAGGTGACGGATGCTCAGGAAATGCGGCAAAAAAAGTCCTTTCATGAACAGCCTTAATAGCTGTTTCTAAGAGATTTTTATACTTATTAAATAATTCCATACCTATTTTTTGTTAGTCCCTTATCTAAGTTAAGGTTTTAAAGGCATTTACTGCAATCGTTTTAGATGGAAATATTTTTTCTCACAGATGGTTTACCTATGTAAGAAAAATGATATAAATAAATGAAAAAAGTGATGTGGTGAGAAGATTGATTATTTTACTGGGATGGATATTTGTTTCCTATATGGGCTTTGGTCAGCAAAGAACATATAAATTACCGGAAACAATAAAAACTGAAGACTATGAGCCTTCAGTAATAGTGGTGAAGCTTAGAGTGAATAGCAATTCATCTGGCAGAACTTCTACTGGAAGCACAGTAGCCTCGCCAGAAATAATTGATCGCATCCTGGGAAAAGACATTGAAACAAAAGCGCTTGCCTTTCCTAAAAAAAGCACATCATCGGCTACAGCCAGAAGCGCTTCCTCCAAAAGTACTCTTGATAACATCTACAAGGTTAATATCACAAAAAAAACCAATCTGATACAAGCCATTAACAAGCTTCTTGAATCGGATGAAGTGGAGTATGCGGAGCCCTATTTCACTCCTCGTCCACTATACGTTCCTAATGATCCTGAAGCAGCTACACCTACCGGCAAACAAACCTATCTGGATATTATAAAAGCTTATGATGCCTGGAATTTGGAGAGAGGAGATACCTCTATGGTAATAGGCATATTAGACACAGGTGTGGATATGGATCATGAAGACCTGGTGGATAATATTAAATACAATTACAATGACCCTATCAATGGGATTGATGATGATAACGATGGTCTTATAGATAATTATGCAGGCTGGGATATTGCTAATAATGACAATCTGCCACAAGCTGACACACAGGATCATGGCACTCGTGTAGCTGGTGCAGCATCTGCCAGTGCAAACAATGGTATAGGAATAGCTGGCGTAGGATTCAACACTAAGTTTTTGCCTATTAAAATATATAGAAGTGGCTCAGGCTCCTTTTACCAAGGTTATGAAGCTATAGCCCTTGCGGCTGATTTAGGTTGCAAGGTGATCAATTTGTCCTGGGGAGATCCTGGTACTTATAGTAAATACGGACAAGATATTATAAACTATGCCGTTTTAGAAAAAGATGCCGCTGTAATAGCCGCAGCAGGCAATACCCCTGCAGAACTGGACTTCTACCCTGCCTCTTTTGATAATGTCCTATCCGTCAGCTCAACAAATAACAATGATCAAAAAGCCACCTTCGCTACCTTTAGTAATTATGTAGACATAGTGGCTCCAGGACAAGCCATTTACACCACCAGCATGAATGATGATTACCAACATATCAATGGAACCTCATTATCATCTCCAATAGTGGCAGCCGCTGTAGCCTTGGTAAGAAGCCGTTTTCCTCAATTCAATGCTATTCAGGCTATGGAAAAAGTGAGGGTAACAGCTGATGACATTTATGCTAAAAATGCCTCTTTCAAAGGGCAATTAGGGAAAGGCCGTTTAAACATGTTAAGGGCTTTAACAGATAATACATGTCCATCCATACGTGTTACAGACTTTAGTTACAATAATGGATTCGGAAACTATATGTTTCATGGAGATACTGTAAGCATGAGCCTTGATTTTATTAATTACTTGGCTACCTCTGATGCAGCCACTACTGCCACATTATCATCTAATTCTCCTTATATAACCATTATTAAAAACTCTTTTAAAATAGGTTCTTTAGGCACTTTAAGTAAAACCTCCAACACATCATCTCCTTTTCAAGTAATTCTCAATGATGATTTACCCCCTAACACTACCCTTTCATTTCGTATTGACTTTTCGGGAGGTGCTTATTCAGACTTTCAAAATATAACTATCACCAGTTCACCGGATTACCTCACTGTAACCAATAATCAGATGTCTTTCACTTTAGTGAGTAATGGGAATCTTGGTTACAAATATGACGGTCAGGCAGAAGGTGTAGGTCTCACTTATCAAAATCAACGCATACTTGATAACATTGGAATTGGCCTGGCTTATGATGGCAGCAGCTTGTCTGATAACATGCCCACCAACCTTTTTACTTACCAGAGAAATCATGACTTCATTACTGATACTAACATAAAGCTATACAAAAATTCTGAGGCCGATGTTGATATCAGAAACGCTTATAGTGACCCTACAAGCCCTTTTAATATTGAACAAAAAACGCTGGCATACGCAGACCAAGATTATTTTATTTTGCAATACAGAATCACTAATACCAGCTCACAAGATATTAACAACGTTCATGTAGGGCTATTCACTGATTGGGTTTTGGGTAATAAAAACTACAATTCCATTCATTGGGATCAGGAGAATCTATTAGGGTATGCTCAAGATAATGTAAACCATAACCTGTATGCTGGAGTAGCTTTACTAAAGGGAGATCAACCTATTTTTACAGCCCTAGACAATAAAAATTTCAATGGTAACAGCAGTGACCTACGCCCATTAATAGAAGAAGCGACTTTATACGATTTTTTATCTCAGGGAATTAGCATCACTGAAGCAGGCACAGCTAACACAGGTAATGATGTGTCACAAATAAACGGGGCAACCATATCTATAGCAGCAAAAAAATCTCAAAAAGTAACTTTGGTCATTTCAGCTGCCAATACACTAAGTGATCTGATAACCAATATTCAGGATGCAAAAGTTAAATACAACTCTTATTTATCAAACCCGCCGGTGCTCTACACTGCTTATGCTTGTCTGGGCGAAAGCACTATAATAAATCCACCCACTGGGGAGATCTATTCCTTTTACTCAGATCCTGAATTACAAAATCTGGTTTATATAGGAGAATCTATTAGCTCAGGCGTACTGAATGCACCTCAGAAGTATTATGTTCGTAATGAAGATTCTGAATTAGAATCTGATATTTTCACAGTTCAAGCAGCACCAAAACTGGTGAAAACTGATTTTTCTATTAATCCTGATCCACTTCTTTTAGACGAAACAGAGAACACTAAGGCTACTTTCACTGACTTAAGTATAGATGCTGTAAGCTGGAAATGGAACTTTGGCAATGGCTATACTTCTAACAGCCAAAACCCAATTATGAACTATCATGAAACCGGAAGCTACTCCATCTCTTTGACGGCTACTAACGACCTGGGTTGTATAGAAAGCACTACTAAATCGCTGGAAGTAAGTTATAGAAGTAACACGCCTAATATAGAAGACAAAAACTTATGTAGGAATGAAGAAACAACGCTTACCGCTACCAATGCCTCTCTATTAAATTTTTATAGCGATGCTCAACTCACTAATAAATTCTACACAGGTAATAACTTATACTTAAATAATCTGCCGAATGACACTATTATTTATGTAACCAGCATTGATTCTACCTATGAAAGTAATGCCAAAGCGGTTCGCATTAACATTAGTAAGTTAGAAGCTGCCTTTAATTACTCACTAGACACATTAAATCTGGAAAAGAAAAAGCTTTTAAACTTCAAAAGCGACTGTAGTAATGAAACTTCATATAGCTGGTTTATTAATGGAATAGAAGAAGGAGCCAATACAGACCTATCACTAGACTACAGCTTGTCACCCAGCACACTGGCAGTAACCTTATTGGCAGAAGATGAATTAGGTTGTTATGAAAGAAGCGAAGCCTTTATAACGCCTACAGCTTCAGCCAGACCTGCTTTAGAAGACATCAGCTTATGTAATGAAAGTTCTATTACCATTTCTCCTAGTAACGGAGAGCTTTTCTACTTTTATAATGATGCCGCACAGTCTCAGCTTATCCATAAAGGCAATCAATTCTCTTTTCAGAATATCAATAAAGACACTGTTTTATATGTTACAGGGGTAGATGGTTTACTAGAAAGCCAAGCTAGTCAGATAGAAATAAAATTTCTTCAACCCAAAGCTTTCTACGACACCTTTTATACTGATGAGGGCATTGGAATTAATAATATGAGTATCAATGCTGACTCCTTTACCTGGCAGCTAAATGGAGACACGGTAAGCCTTGAGTCTGACCCTGAATTTATATTAGCACCCAATATAGATCATGAATTGAACCTAATAGTTAGCAATGACTTAGGTTGTTATGATGAATTTAGCACCATAATTCATCTTGCTACGCTGGTAAGTAGTATTGATCCTCAATTGGCTAATGAAATAACTTTTCATCCTAATCCTGCTAGCGATATTTTAAGGTTTTCACAAGCAGAAAGTGAAGCTACTATTTATACAACTGGCGGGCAGCTTGTGCAAACAAAAATGAAAGGTGAGTCTGAAATGAACATATCTCACCTTCAAAAAGGGTTGTATGTAGTTAAGTTGAAATATAAAGATCACACAGCAACTCAGAAATTAATCAAAGAGTAACGACTCTTTTTAATAACTGATTTTGTCGTCCTTTTCTTTCCACTTTTTAAACACTTGCTGGGCAGCACTTCTTTCCACATTAATAAAGTCTATCCCTCGGCTCTCCATGGGCTTGGCTATCTCTTCATACACAAATTGATCATCGAATTCAATGGCCGCTGCATCTTCTCTTGTACAACCATAATAAACCTTTTTAGGACGAGCCCAATATATAGCACCAAGGCACATAGGGCATGGCTCACAGGAAGTATAAATAACACAATCTGTTAATTGAAAAGTGCCTAATTTCTTGCAGGCCTCTCTTATGGCTGTCACTTCTGCATGGGCAGTAGGGTCGTTAGTAGACGTAACCATATTATACCCTTCAGCTACTATTTCGCCATCTTTCACTACTACTGCACCAAAAGGGCCACCCGCTCCTTTTGTCATCCCCTCTTCTGCTAATGCAATAGCTCGAGACATAAACTCAAGATCTCTCTCTGTCATATTTCCAATATTAATATCCCACAAAAATATAAAAGAAAGGCACAAACTACCATAGATCCATATAACGTATTACTTTTGCAGAAATTTACAAAACAGCACTGGCTGACGGGATAATATTTCAGGATCTCAATCCTGATGCGCTTTTTTTACTACTACCATTTGTATGGAAATGTTACTAATTAACTGCATATACTTCCGGTAATCGTATAACTAATACCAAACATTATATTTTTTGCGTTTGTACGGAAACCTAGTGGTCGTTTTGTTGTCTTTGAAGGCAAAGAGAAAAATATATCATTTTTTCACCTTAGGAATAAAACATTTTCTGTTATGATTAACTTTTCACTAAAAAAAACCAGTTGGAGCATTAGAAAGTCCATGAGTAAAACTGTGGATAGTTCTTATATGAAGCATTTTGATGATGCTGTTACTAACTTAGAGCTTAACCTTCAGGAGGAGCGTATTAAAACGGTTTTCTGAAGAGCATATATGGGAGGTCTGTGTTTAGTCTGACTTTCTCACGGACCCTCCACTACTGGTGTTAGTCTGAGATTTTTGAGGATTTCCTCTATACCGAATACTACCTGCGCTAGATGCATGGGCATCAATTTCTTCTACAGCATACACCTTAGCACTACCAGCACTACTGACCCTGGCCTGCACACGTTTACCTTTTAGGTCATAGGCATCTATACCTCCCGCACTGCTGGCTGTAATTTCTACTTCGTTGGCAGTGCCTTTCAAATCAAGATCTCCAGAACTGGAAACCGACACCTCTAAACTGTTTACCGCCACAGAGACTGAGACATCAGCCGCACTTGATACTCTGATATCCATGCTTTCTCCTTCTATTTGATCTTTGCCATATACACTAGAGGCTGAACTAGCCGAAATACCATCTAGGTTTACATAAGTGACATACACCTTCACTGAATGATTACGGAAATGGCCATCCTCCAATTCAATTTTCAATCTTCCTCCAGAAATATTGGTCACCACATCATCCAAATCTATCCCTCTGGCTTCTATTTTCACACTTTCCTTGTTTCCTTTTTGCAGATAAACATCTATAGCCTGGCCGGTTCGAATCTCATGAAAACTTCCCAACTCTCTCTCCTCTACATCTTGCCCCTGAGCCGACAATACCATCATAAATGATATTAATACAGGCACTATCATTTTAATTCTATTCATTGTTAAGCGTATTTTATATTTATTTCAAAGACAACCTCCTTCACTCAAGGTTGCATGTAAACAAATATAGCCTCCTACATCATCATAGGTTCTACTCTCTAATATACGCTAAACCGTTAATTCAAAAAAAATAGCGCTTACCTTATCATATAAATTAAGATATATATTATAATCTCAACGGTTTTAGGCACTTGATTAAACTCTTAAATCAAGAGTGCTATTAACTGCATAATAATCTGAAGTTTAATTATCTTGTAACTACTTTATTTAATAACTTTAATGGAAACAACAGAATACAACCCAAATAACTTTACTAACATGGTTAAGGAACAACTAAACGTGCTTATACAATTAGCAGCTAGTGACAATGAGGTTGCAGAAAAAGAAGCGAAGCTTATTCAGATCATTGGCCAGTCTAACGGAGTTACCAAAGAAGAAATAGATGAGATGCTTAAAAATCCTGAAAGACCAATAGGTGACTTAAGTATGTTAACTCCTGATCAAAAATTTGAACACTTATATCATGTAGTTCAATTGATGAAAGTAGACGGACAAGTATTCAAAAGTGAAATCGTATTTTGCCAGGATATCGCAGAAAGACTTGGATACAAGAAAAAGGTTATCGCAGAGCTGTCATCTAAAATATTCAGTGATCCTTCAATCACAGCTGACAGAGAAATGCTAAAGAACAAAGCGCAAAAATACTTGAAATAAAACATTCAAATCTCAAAGGTGAAACCACTCACCTTTGAGATTTTACTCTTGAAAAGTGTTCTAATTCAGTTCCATTAGTAGTAATATAACACCCTAGGCTCTCAGCTGCCAGACAACTGTGTATTGGTAAAATCATCAATACATCTCCTACTTGAATTTGATCAAAGACAGCCAAAGTTACTTTTAACAGCCCGTGCTCTTGCGAAAGACTCTTTAAGTAACAATCAGGCACTACAGTTCCCCACTCCAAATTTCCTTGGCTTTCCACCAATTGCCCAAATGACTTATTGCCATTTACTTCAATACTGTCTTTACTGAAATGTATGGCTCCTCCATAGATGCAAATCTCCTTTCGGTCTGCATTTTTTGAAACTACCGGACAAGCCACTGCCACAGCAATATCATGATAAGAACAAGCACCTATTTCGGCCTGCATTACATCATAAAACACAAAATTACCCGGGCTTAAGGAATTGCTTCCTTCAAAATGGCCCCCTACACTACAGGTAGGCGTATCTCCTGTACAAATGTATATATCTTCTTCCCCCTTCAGAGCAGCTTTCAACCCCTTAAGATCATTATGCAACTGATGATGTACGGCTTTTACCTCTGCCTCTCCCCTACACTGATATGAATGACCTGCATGAGAATATAAACCTCTCAAAGTAAGGTTATCAAAAGACTTTACTAACCTGATAAGTTCTAAAACTCCTTCATAATCGGATGATGAGAGACCGGTTCTGTGAGCTCCACTATCTATTTCAATAAAAATAGATAAGGACAAGCCTGAGGTTGATAAATAGCTTATTGTCTGCTCATTATCTACCAATAAAGTAAGTCTGCAATGAGCAGGAAATTTTTTAAGATCTTCTGTTTCAAGAATATTAAAAGGAAAAGCTACGGTAATGTCTTCCCAACCTGCCTGAGCAAAGTAATAAGCCATACCTAAAGAAGACACTGTTATAGCCTCAACACCTGCCTCCCTTACCCATTCTCCTATGGCATTAGACTGATGGGTTTTGAAATGAGGACGAAAGTCTTGCTGATGAGCATCAGCCTTCTCTTTCATCCGTTTAATATTATACCTACACTTATCCTCATCAAGAATAAGTGTAGGCTTAGTAATAGATATCAATAGATTAGTTTTTTGGTGCAGCCTCTACCGGAATAGTAAGCTTCATTTTCTCCCATTCTAACACAATACCTCCGTCTACTACAGTATAAGTTAACCTTTCTGTTACTTCATCTTTCCACTCAGGAGCTATGCTCACTCTTGCCACATCATGCTTTTCGTTATAATTATAAGCACCCCAGGCACCATGTTTTTCTTTATTCCAATCAGTGTTTACAATAGCTATCCATTCAGCATCTTCATTAGGAATTAGGTAAAAACCATATTTACCGGCAGGCATTTCATTATCTCCTACTTTCACGTTTTCACTAAACTCAAAAGAGGTAGTTTCATTAGCTCCAGCTCTCCACACAGCACCAAACTTCTCTAATCCACCCCAAATTTCTCTGTTTTTCACTGCTGGCGAACCATAATCAACTACTACTTTCACTCCACCAATTTCTCCTTCAGCTTGTTTTCTGGGACTTTCTATAGGCTTTTCTGTTTCTTCAACAGCCTCTTCAGCTACAGAATCAACTGCTACCTCAGCCTCAGCATTTTCTTCCCCTGATTCTTTTGCTCCTCCACAGGAAAACAGGAAGCCCGTAGCAATAGCCATTAGCAACAGGAAATAGTAGTTTTTAAAATTTGTCATATTAAGCATGTTTAATTATTGAATATTATTTTAGTCTTCAGCAGAGTATACTAACTGACCTCCAAATATGGTCATCATAACCTGAACAGACAAAATATCTTTTTCCGGAACGGTCATAATATCCTTTGAAAAGACAGTAAAATCGGCCAGTTTACCTACTTCAATTGAACCTTTAATATCTTCTTCAAAGGCTCCATAAGCGGCATTAAGCGTATAGGTTTTCAAAGCCTGCTCTCTGGTCATTTTCTGCTCTGGCTCATAGCCTCCCTCAGGTTCTCCTTGCAGCGTCTTTCTGCTTACACTGGCATAAAAAGAAGCAATAGGATTAATAGGTTCCACTGGCACATCAGTACCATTCATTAATCGAGCTCCGGTTTCAAGCAAGTCATGCCACATATAAGCACCTTCCTTGATGCGCTTTTCACCCAGCCTATTAATAGCCCAAGGCCTATCTGATGACATGTGAATGGCTTGCATAGCAGGAATAACTCCCAACCTACCGAAACGAGGAATATCTTTAGGAGCCAAATGCTGAGCATGCTCTATTCTAAACCTGCTATCTTTTGCTTCTTGCGAATTTTGCTGAAAAGCGTTTTCATAAATATTGAGAATTTCATGATTAGTTCTATCGCCTATTGCATGCGAGCAAACCTGAAAACCATTTTTCAATGCCTTCTCTGATATATAACTCACATATTCCATAGGAACTGTAGCCATACCATAATGCCCTGGTCTGTCTTCATACTCATCTAGCAACCACGCTCCTCTTGAACCCAGCGCACCATCACAATGAAGTTTCACTGACCTGATAGTTAACAGATTATCAACAGAATCAATCTCAGGGCCATGCTTAAACCACTGCTCTACCAAAGTAGTGTCTTCTCCTGTAACCATAGCATACATGCGCAGATCTAAAATGCCTTCTGATTTGGCTATTCTATAAAGATCAATGGTTTTACCATCGATGCCCGCATCATGAAAACTAGTGATCCCATTCTTATGACAAGCTTCAATTGCTAATTTCAAAGCTTCCATATCTCTTTCCAGAGAATTTTCCGGAATATGCCTGGTTATTACCTCCATAGCCCTTTCATTAAAAATTCCGGTAGGATTCCCCATCTCATCTCTGATTATTTCACCGCCTACAACCTGCTGTTCCGCCAGGCTCTCCTTAGCCAAAGGCATTACTCCTGCTAATTGCATGGCCTTAGCATTAGCAAAACCAGCATGACCACTAGCGTGAGAAAGATAAACAGGATTATCAGGAGATACAGCACTTAACTTATCATGGGTTTGAAAACCTTTAATCATAGGATCAGGCTGCGGAGTCCATTTGCTCTGGTGCCAGCCTCTACCAATGATCCATTGCCCGGGTTTAGCCTTATCTGCCGCCTCTTTTACGCGCTGCACCAATTCATCATAACTGGTAACATCCATCAGGTTAAGGTTAAGCTCGCTATAGCCCAATCCCATAAAATGTCCGTGTCCTTCTATAAAACCAGGCGTAAGTGTCTTTCCTTTTAAGTCTATCACCTTTGTGCTATCACCTTTTAAGGCTTCCACATCGGCGCCATTACCTACCGCTATTATTTTGCCTGCCTTTACGGCAATGGCCTCGGCCTGCGGTTGATCTTCATTCATAGTGTAAATGGTACCTCCCTGAATGATCAGATCCGCTGTTTGAGAATTTTCTTGAATAGAGCAGCTCCATATCGAAAGACAAAAAACTGCTATTATGAGTGTATATACTGGTTTTAAAAACATAATCTAAAGTAAACTTACATGTTATCAATACAATTGAGGTCAATCACTCGGATGTAAGGAGTGTTTTCACTTCTTTTGTATACTATATCTGCAAAATATTCACGGATATTTTAATTTAACAAATTCAATTATAGTAATGACTCTGAAAACGTTTAAAAGGAGTATTTTTATTCTAAGTATTTTTTTTATTTTGATCATCACTCCGTCAAAAGCTCAGGAAGTAGGCCTTTCATTTTCATATTTCTTACCAAAAAACGGTTATTTATCCACTCCTATCAGTCCTTTTTCTATAAGAGGTTTAGGCGTAGATCTCAATGACTATTTCGCCATACAAACAGGATTTTCTCTTTACAGAATGAGTGGAATGAATGTAAAAGATATAGATGATTTTGAAAGCAAGGATGCTCTATTAGGCCCCAACTTCACCATTATGGTCCCTTTAGAGCTGGCGCTTCAGTTTGTAGGTAAACAGCAAGAATTCAGAGTGAAAGGGGGTGGTTTTGCCTTTTACGGCTTTGACAACAAGCTTAACTATGGAAATATGGATCGAGCTATTCGCAACTTTGAAGGCTGGGATGTAGCCAACTCCACTTTTGACTATCAGCATGGCTTAGGTTTAGGGTACTATTTCGGAGCTGAGTATGTGGTATACGTCACCCGCCGATGGGGACTATCATTAGAGGCCAATTATTTTATAGGAGATGCAGACCTGGGACTAAATGGCAGTTATACCGGTGGAAATATGACCGGCCCTTTAACCACCAGAGAGGTTGACTGGGCCGATTCCAAAGTTGATTTTACCGGGTTAGAAATTTCTATCGGAATAATAATTACTCAATAGTTCAATCTGCCATATTTATACTTTTCAGCCATCGGCTACAGGTTTCGCGCCAGGTAAAATAAGACGATGATTCTGGCCCGAAACCGAGCCCATGTCCACCTTTTTGATAAACGTGCAGCTCGCCCGGCACACCTGCTGCCACCATAGCTTCATAAAACTGTAAGCTATTCTGAACTGGCACAGCACCATCTTCATAAGTATGGAAAATAAAAGTCGGGGGTGTTTTTTCATTTACCTGCTTTTCATTAGACATGTCCTCCACCAATTTATCCTCCGGCTGAGCTCCCAGTAGCGCCTTTTTAGAGCCTTGATGCGTGAAGTCATCTTCCATAGTAACTACAGGGTAGCCAAGAATCACAAAATCAGGCCTACAGCTAATCCGTTGCAAGGCATCTTTTGCCACAGGGTCTCCCAGATCCCAGTGAGTAGCCACAGTAGAAGCCAGATGCCCTCCTGCTGAAAAGCCCATAATGCCGACTTTTTCACTAGCTATATTCCATTCTTTGGCCTTAGACCGCACTACACGTAAGGCTTGCTGAGCATCTTGTAAAGGCACCGGATTCTTATAACCATCTCCGCCGAGCCTGTATCTCAACACTATAGCTGATACTCCAAAACTATTAAACCACTGCGCCATTTTAAAGCCTTCCTTTTCCATAGCCAAATGTGTATATCCTCCTCCAGGGCAGATTACCACAGCACTTTTAAGCTCTCCTTCATAGGCAGCCGGATAGTAATATAACATAGGGGTATCCTTGTCTTTTTCCCCTAATGCATTAGGAGTACCTTCCGGATACAAAGGCATCTCCACAGGTTTTTGCTCCTGAGCGTAACTATTCATCGCTAATAATAGTAAAAATAATATGTGAACTTTTTTCATAGGTTTATGATCTATAAGCCTTTAATTTAGTACTCATTTATTAAAAGATCTTATCTTTCACTATGTTCAGATTAAAAATCCTTATTTTTCTTTCACTAATAAGTCATTTCAATCTTTTTGCCCAAGAAAATAAGCCGGAAGACATTATTGCAGGAATTCACAAATTCCAAGAGGAGCTTAATGAAGAATATGCCAATAAGGATAGCTCTCCGCTAGAAAAGAAAGACAGACGCCATTTTGAAGGATTAGAATTTTTCGACATTGACACTTCTTTCTATATCAAGGCACAGTTTATAAGAACTCCCAATCAGAAACCATTTAAAATGGCTACTTCCACTGATCGGTCTCCTATTTATGAAAAATACGGAGAAGCACATTTTATGATAGACACCTTAAATGTGGTACTTGAAATCTATCAAAGTCATGATTTAAGAAAAACTAAAGAATATAAGGATCATCTTTTCCTGCCTTTCACTGACAAAACTAATGGCGAAGAAACCTACGGAGGCGGAAGGTATATAAGCCTTAAAATTCCCGAAGGAGACACCATTATTATTGATTTCAACAAAGCATATAATCCTTATTGTGCTTATAGCAGCCGATACTCATGTCCTTTGGTACCACGCGTAAACAGAGTGAGCACCAAAGTGACAGCAGGAGTAAAAGCTTTTGAAAATGGCCATTAACTTTAGTAGGTAATCATGGCTACACCAGAGCCTATTGCCACCATATCTTCGGCTGCTCCCAGATATGGGTCATTTACTTCAGTGGACTGACCTATCTTTTTCCTCAAATAATAGCCAGCTCCAGCTGCCAATACAGCAGCGACTCCACCTATTATTCCTCCACGATAGGCAGATTGACCTCCTTCTTTGAATAAAACAGCTCCTACCAAGGCTCCCATAAGTGCTCTGCCAGCCAAAGCTGTAGGGCTTATCCTATCTGGAGCGAAAGGAAGCTTGTCGCCTACTAATTCTCCTACAGCCATTACAGTAGTAACCGTCTGGAGTGATGATAATTTCAGCGCTTTTCTTTTAAATGATTGTGGCTGTTTATTTAAATAAAAGCAGAGTAATGCAGGGCCTAGCATAGACCGTAATCCGGTTATAGCTCCCAGCCCTATGGTTTTGGTTAATAGTGATGTCATATAAACACCAATACAAATATGATGCAGTGATGGAAGAGCTTTATTTAACTGCGAGAATCTACTGGCAATACCAGCTTAAAAGTAGTCCCTTCTTGCTCTAAAGAAGATATTTCCACTTTTCCATGATGTGCTTCGGCTATTTCTTTCACAGTAGCTAAGCCTAACCCTTGCCCTACACCTGTAGAATTATTTACCTGGTAAAGGCGAGAAAATATTTTAGCCTGTTCTTCAAAAGGAATGGCTTTACCATAATTATGAACAAATATAATAACCTGTTCTCCTTGATAACTATGAGCTCCTACAGTGATGGGCCTGGATACATCTCCATATCTCACAGCATTTTCCAATAAATTGTCTAAAGCTCTTAATATTGCTTCTATATCCCAATATCCGGCTATATCTTCTTCAACTTGGATATCTATCTTATGATCTGCTCTTACTCTATTGTTTTTTACAAATGACTCTAGTCGATTAGTCAGATCTACATGACCGAGGTTAACAGGGAAGCCTTCTTCATTATTAATAAAACTAATATTCTTCAGGCTATTGATTAGCACCTCTGTTTTATCTGCATTTTTAATAAGCAAATTCAAAATAGATTCCGTTTCTTCTGATAATTCTTTATCTCTGAGTAAATCTATCGCCAGCTTTATATTAGTGATAGGGTTCTTCATATCATGAGAAAGCCCTTCTATAAACTCTAATTTAAGTACATCTTTATCTTGCAGCTTGCTAATATCATGCTCTACCTGCTCCCTTGCATCGGACTCTATTTTATTCCTCATCTGAAAGAACATTTCTCCAGCCTGCTCTACAGCTACATCAAAAGCATCCATTACAATTAACTGCTCATGTACTTGCAGAGCGCCTTCCTGATCTAGCAGACTAAAGATTCGATTCTTTAAGATCCTATATTCTCTTAAAACATGTAATAAAGAATAATTATCGAACAAAGCCCTGAGCTTACCATGTTCCAGGCTTTCATGTGAGATGTTTGTTTCCTTCCCCTCTAACACTAGAGCCAGATCATCTAAGAAAAAAGGGATATCATTGGCCAAAGCGACTCTATCATGCTTCTTAGCTTCTGGCAATTCTTCCCTAACTTCATTCATCCAGGTCTCGATGATTGTTTCCTTATATTGTTTAATAACTTTATAGGCTTCCATTCTTGATACTGTCATTAAATCACTAATATATAAATTATTACATAAGTGAGTTAATAAGAGTGCAAAGAAAAACCAGTGAAGTTATAAATCAGAAGATTTGAGTTTATAATAAATGGCATAAACAAAAGCAGCAATATAAATCACTACCACCCCTACTGCTGGGATACTTACATAATCCTGAATTTCCTGGAACCAGTATCTTGAAAAGGGAAATGCTATTAAATTATTAATGGCATGAATAGGGAAATACTCAGTAATAAACTTTAGGTTATCAGGGAAAAAAGCTGCTATCGTACTTTCAATAGGACTAATTAATAGCAACATAAAAACCGTAAGGGCAGATCGCTTAAATAAAACGGTTAGCAAAAATGCCAAGGTTAAATAACAAAACAGATCCAGAAAATAGGCTAAGATAAACTCACTACCATTAAAAACATCTCCAGCTTCAAGATCAGGAGTATATAGCAAACCGGTTAAAAGTCCTGTTATAAAAACTAATAAGGCAGAGCCCACACTCAAGAGTAAAATAGTTCCCATTTTAGATTTAATGAAATCCATTCTACTAAATCCATCTATAATATTTTGTCTTATAGTTTTATAGCTAAACTCATTTGAGATGGAAATGACCACTACTATAGCCAGAAAAATCTTAAGAAAGGTATATACAAAAGTTATGTTTTGCCAGATATCAGGAAAGTACAGCACTGGTATTTTCATTGGGTCGAAATTATCAAACTCAGCTCCTTTTTCTTTGAGCCATTTCAAAAACTCCAGCACTACTACGGGTATACTTATTATTAACACCCCATACATGATGTTTAGAACCCAGAAGGCTCTATAATTAGCTAATTTCTTTAAATCTATCTTTAATAATTTAAGCATGGTCAGATTGGGCTAATACTTCCAAAAATTGTTTTTCGAGGCTTTTTCTTTGTGTGAGTAGATGGCTGGCCACCAGATTTTGGCTAAACAAAAACTGATTAAGATCAGATGCAGTCTGCCCTTCAGATAGGGTTACAATAAATTTATCTTCTTCTTGAGTTACATTTTTCACTCCTTCAAACTGCTGTAATGATTGCTGAAGCAGAGCGGTATTATCCGCTTTCACCTCTACCAACTCAGCACCTTGAGTTACCTCGGCTACACTACCCACATGCAAGAGTTGTCCTTTTTTTAGCACACAAAAATGTGAACATACTTTTTGAACTTCATCCAATAAATGACTGGCCAAAATAATGGTTTTCCCCTCTTTAGCTATTTGCTTGATCAGTTCTCTTATCTCAGCAATCCCTTGAGGATCAAGGCCATTAGTAGGCTCATCCAATATCATCACCTCAGGATCACAAAGCAGCGCTGAAGCAATAGACAACCGCTGCCTCATACCCAAAGAGTAGGTTTTGAAATTATCATACCTTCTTTCATACAGATCTACCTTCTGCAATACAATATCAATATTGGCTTTGGGAGCATCTTTTATCTCAGCCACAATCTCCAAATTCTTTACCGCATTGAGGTAAGGATAGAAAATTGGCGTTTCTAAAATAGCTCCTATTCTTTTTCTTACTTCTTTAGAAGGTGGCTGACCAAACCAGCTAAAATCACCACTGGTCTTATTGATTACATCTAGCAAAATTCCCAGAGTTGTGGTTTTTCCACTACCATTAGGGCCCAGAATACCGAAAACACTGCCTCGCTCTATGGTAAGCGATAGGTTGTTTACAGCAGTAATCCGACCATAGTTTTTAGTAAGATTATTAATTTGAAGTACTGTATCCAAAGGTGATTAGATTTTATAGTTTGAAAGTGGTTAAGATAGTATTTTTAAAACAAAAGACATAAAATGTTGAATTACAGGCCAAATAATAGATTAAGGTTTAAACTCCCTCACTTTTGTAATTATGCTTGCCAGCTTATTAAGCGGGACTGATCCTTTTATATCAAGAATAGATAAGCTGCTTTCATCATTCATTAGAAACACGAGTCCGGTAGTTACGCCATCATCTTCCTGGATATAAACATTCACTCTCATTCCTTCATGCCTCATATTCATAAGATCTTCGAAATCCTCAGACTTATAGCCCTTTACCAGGTTGGAATAAGTGTCTTTATCAATATTATTGCCCTTCTTTTCTACGACAAAATATTTCATTTTATCAATATCCTTAATCAGCTCATCAAATTCCTCACTATCAGTCTGATTGAGCATTCTTAAGGTATTTTTATAGAAAAAAAACGAAGTTCCTTCTTCATGATCTTCTGCAAATGCTTGGGTGGTTTTGCTTTGCGCTGATAAAAACAATGGCGTGAAAGCTGCTAATATCAAGAGTAGTGTTCTCATATGGCTGTAATATAATATTGCCTGGCATGAAACACACCAGGCAACTATGATTTAAATGATTTCTTGCTCAATTTAAGTTATTCCTTTTCTTAGCCAGGTAGGTCAAGTCTTTGAGGTCGAGCTCCCCATTAACGTTCATTACCATAAAGTCAGATTCCTCACTTATTAATATGAGCATATTTTTGATCTCATTATTACTTCCCTGAGTCATGAAGTAAATATGATCCGAACCATCTCTTAAAGTCATCATTTCTTCATATTTCTCTTTTTTGAGCTCAGATCTCATTTTGGCTATATCTTCACTCTTAAACCCTGACTTATACATAGGAATAGAAAGCAGCTCCAGAGAAGAGATATTATCTGCTATGCGAGAAATAACCTGCAAATCTTCATCCTCCTCATCCAAAGAAGCAACAGTAGCGAGTAATTTAAACAGTCCACCTGTAAAGGTTACTACCGTAGCATCACGATCATCTTTGTACTTTTCGTGAAATTTTTGAATGGTTTTACTTTGCCCAAATGAAAAACCTGCTGTTAGTATTACAGCTAATGCTGAGATAATTAAACGTTTCATAATCTATTTATTTTGAGTTGTTAATGTGTTGCTTGTTGTTGTTTATTTTTAATTGACCCTGAAAGTGGTTATTCTTTCTTATTGTCTAGCTTTTCCAAACCTTCCAACCCTTGTATGTCCATAGATTTAGATATTTTCGCTATTTGTTTCAAATCTATATCTCCGAAAAGACTTAGAATGAAAAAGCCGTTTTCTCCTCCACTTATCATCAGTAATTCACTGATTTTACCGCCACTTTCTTTTATTAAAAACTTCAGATCAGTAGTGCCATCTCTTACTGACATAAGTTCTCCATATTCATTTTTTGGCAGTAATTGAAATGCCTCTTTATACAGCTTTTTACCATCTTTAGTATCTTCTTTAGCTAATATTCTGATGCCTTTAAGTTTAGTTATAGCATCCATTATTTCCTGGTCCTCCTTCGTCTCCATTTCAAGATTGGTAAATAGCTCAAACATTCTGCTGTTTACTGATACCTGGGTAAACTCCTCATCATTTTCATACTTACTGAAAAATTTACTTATGGCATCTTGACCTTGCGCGCTGAATGAGAGCAGCACACCTATAGCCAGCACTAAAATTGATCGTTTCATTTCTTCTCCGTTTTAATATTTATAATGTCTCTGTTTCTTTTACTTTCTTTTGCGCTTCATGTAAAACGCCTACTTTCTCCACTTGCTTCTTGCCTACATTCATGTTTTTAGAAATAAGCATTAAAGCCTTTTTTGTCTCTTCAAATGCTTTCTCAGGGTCTTCAAAGGTGCCGGTAACATAAGGTTCCAAATTCTCCTTTTTATCTTGATATTCCTTTTGCATAAAGTAACCTGCGGTGGCCAATATCACTAAGACTGCCGCTACTTTAAGGGCATCATTCACCCACTTTATAACTTTACCTTTTCCAGACTTTTTATTTTCTAATTCGGCCAATATGAGCTCATCAAACTCAGCTCCCAATTCATCTTTCTCCCCCTCAGCCTCATAATATTGAAATAGAGAAGCTACTGACTTTAAGTGTTCAGGAACCGGCTGATGAGTAAAAAACTCCTTCAGTTCGTCTTCCTCCTCAAGAGAGGTTTCACATTCCCAATATTTAGCCAACAGATGTTCTATTCTATCTAAGTCCATATGCATTGATATTTAATAGATTCTCTTTAATTGCCTTTCTGGATCTAAATAAATTTACTTTTACCTGATTCATATCCACCCCAACCATTTCACTTATCTCTTTATAGCTATATCCTTCTATATCTCGAAGCTTAATAATCTGCCTTTGTTTATCGGGCAATGATTCTATAAAAAGATTGACTCTGCTCATGGTGTCACTAATTTCAGTTGTCCTGTAAGGGGTCTGATTATTATCATCAGATTTTTCAAACCCGTCATTTAACGGATCTGTATATTTTTTATGTTTGGATTTGAGCTTATCCAGAGCCAGGTTTCTAGTCACCCTCATACACCAGGCTTCTATATTTTCTATTACCTCAAGATCCTCCTTTTTATCCCAAATTTTAATAAAAACTTCCTGCACTACATCTTTCGCCTCGTCCTCATTTTTTATGAAGCCTAAAGCAAAGCGATAAAGCTTATTTTTAACAGGTAGAACTTTATTTTTGAAAATTTCCAAACTCATATTCACCAGCAAGACGACTCAATTTTAACTTTGTTACAAGTCAATGAAAAAAATATAATCTACTAGATATAAAAAGGGCTGCCATTTTTGGCAGCCTTTTTCTTTTTATAGGAATTATTATTTAATCTACACTTTTAGCACTTCCTGATTGCTGATCACAAATATTTGATCATCCTTTTTCGGCTTTATTAATGCTAAGCCGGTAAACTCACCAAAGGCAGGCAGTAAGCCATACTTAGCCCCAAAATAAAAACAGGGCAACTTTAAAGATTGTCTCCCCAGTCCCTTAAGCCTTACTCCCGGATGCAGATGCCCTGCTATATTATAAAAGGTGTCATTTTCTATAGTTTCATGAGAAAGGGAAAATGGCTCTATTAATAAAGGCTCTTCATGAAGTAGCAACTGATGTTTTAAATATTGATACTCACTCATAATATCATGATTACCAATTATGAGTTCGAAAGACATTGCAGGAAAGTATTTCAGCACTTGTCCTAGCACTTCCCACTCTTCATTATAATGGCTATGGAAAAGGTCTCCCATAAAAAGAACTCTCTCTGGTTGCCATTTATGAAGCACATTAATAAAGCGCTCTACATTCTGATTATTGAGCTCTGATGACACTGCTATGCCTGATCTTCTAAAATGATTGGCTTTACCCAGATGCATATCAGCCAGTAATAGAATACGCTTCTTCTCCCAAAACAAAGCCTTCTCAGGGAGGAGCTGTAATCTTTCTCCTTTTAAATCAATACTATTAATTCCATCAAATGCTTTTGAGTATTTCAATTTTCAAACCCTTTTTTTGCTAAAAACACAAAATTAAACCTTAAAATAACGAAACTAAGATATTTGTATTTGAATTTATGTAAATAGCACTACTTTTGGATTTGAATAGAAAAGAAGGCAATATGATTATACCTAAGGAACCCAAATTAACACCAGAACAACTGAAGGAAATCAAGGACATTGTAAATGAATACAATTGCAACGTCCAACCTATAGAAGGCAGACATAGAACTATTTATGCCTTATTAGGGGAAGAGAGAGAACAAGTAATGATAAACCGTATACTTGGGTTAGATTATATTGACAGATTTGATGCTATTGATTCGCCTTACAAATTGATGGATATTCACTCTGAATTAACCCACCATCAGATAAGAATAGGAAGCTCAATAGTAGGTGCAGAGCCTTTTATTATTGCCGGGCAGTGCACCATAGATCCTAACAACCCTAACTATTTCCTTGAAACAGCACATGCTGTAAAAGAAGCTGGTGCCAAAGCCATAAGAGGCGGTGTATGGAAACCCCGTACCATGCCTTATTCTTATCAGGGAGATGATAGCGCCATTAAAATATTAGTAGAAGCCAGAGAACAAACTGGTTTACCTATAGATACTGAGGTAATGGATGAGCATCAGCTGGAAGTAGCTATGGATGCTAAAGTGGACATACTACAAATAGGAACTAGAAATGCTCTTAACTACTCCTTACTTAAAAAAATAGGAGAAAAAACAGCTGGAACCCAAACAGCAGTACTGTTAAAAAGATCAAGAGCTATGGGGCCTATTAATGAACTCATTGCTGCTGCTGAGTATATAGCTGCAGGAGGTAACCCTAACGTAATGCTTTGCCCAAGAGGTACTATTCCTCAAGTAGATGGCTATAGAAACAATCCTGATGAAAGCATCACTCCGCTAGTGAAAGAAAAAACATGGGCTCCTGTAATAGTAGATCCATCTCACTCAGTGGGACGAGCCAAATATGTGTCGGCCGCTTCAATGGCAGCTATGGCTTATGGTGCTGACGGCCTGATTATAGAAACACATGTTGATCCTAAATTTGGCATTGGAGATGATCCTAAGCAATCATTAAAACCAGATGAGCTTAAAACGCTTATTAAAAATGTGAATTTAATTTGGGATGTAACCAAGAAAAAAAACTTAGCTTAATATAATAAAAGAAGGCAGTTTAAAACATTATTAAACTGCCTTCTTTTTTATTTATCTAGATCAGTTCTACTCCCAGTCCTGGTTTCTCTGTAGTACTCATCCAGCCATCATCTATTCTAAAGCCTCCTTCTACGGCATCTTGTACCAAATCTAAACTTCCGTCCAAATCAATATATCTGGTATTAGAAAAGGATAAGGCCGCATGCAAAGCCGCCGTAATGCTCACAGCACTTTCATCATTACAGCCCCACATTAAATCGATATGCGCTACACGGGCAATGTTAGCTATTTGAATAGCAGGAAAAATCCCGCCTGATTTCATCAGTTTTATATTAAATATCCTGCCAGCAATAGGCTCCGATGCCAATTTAAAAGCATCTACTGGAGATTTTAAGCTTTCATCTAAGGCTATCATTTCCCTGATTTCATGTGGCAATTGCTTTAAAACATCTACCTGATCAGCCTTTATAGGTTGTTCTATAAGTTCAATGCCCCATTCCTTGCTACTTTCATAAAATTTAAGAAGTGCAGCCTGATCATACCCTTGATTTGCATCTAATCGGATTTTCACCTTATTAGCAAAGACTTCCTTTAACTTAGCTATCCGCTCAATATCTTCATCTACAGCTCTACCTGTTTTCACTTTTAAACACCTGAAGCCCATATCAAAATATTCCTGGGCTTCCTCTAAGGTTGCTTTTACATCTTTAATGCCTATGGTTACTGAAGTTTCTAACGTTCTGAATTTTCTGCCCAGAAACTGAGCCAGCGGCACGCCTAAATATTTAGTAAAAACATCGTGCAATGCTATATCTAAAGCTGCTCTGGCAGCAGGAAACTCAGGAAAACGAATCATCACTTCATGCAAAATGCCATGTATCTCCCGAATATCTCTACCTATCAAAAACTCCAAATTTTCTTCACTCAGAGTGGCCTGAGTATCTTCTAAAGACTCATTCACCACTTGTTTACTAGGATTCCCCGCTCCTAAACCATAAACTCCATTCTCTAATGTTATTTTCACAAACACACTATCAACATCATCTACTGTTTTAAAAGCAATAGTATAAGGCCTGGTATTTCCCAGGTTCATTCGCCATACCTCAATATTCTTCACCTTCATTCTCAAACATTTTTCACTTCTGCCGCTTTACTCATTGAATGATCAGCAGCTTCCAATTTTTGTTTTATCATTTTTACTAGCACTCCTACCCCATGCTCTAAAGGAGCAACTATTGGCAATCCTGTTTTACCTTCCAGCAGCTCTGTATGATGAGCTATCAACGCCTCATTCATTCCGGCTGTATTTAGGGTAAAAGCCCACACATCACTGCCCATCATATTAATCATGCCTACATCAATCATAGGATCAGCTATAGTATCAGGAAGCTTTTCCAGGTTATTATACTTTTCTCTTATAGGGTGATGTTGTAAAAAGACGCCATCTAATTTACCTGAGATGACAAACTCAGAGCCGCATGGTCCGCCAGGATTTAAAAGAGAAGCCTGTCCCTCCACTATTATGACTTCCGGCCGTTCGTGAAGCCAGCATTCATGGATAGCGTGCTCTATTTCTCCTGGAATAAAATCATTAGGAGTGGCATCGAAAATAAAACCATATTTAGTACCCTGTAACCAGCCCGTTTGTCCCGTATAAATCATTTCAGCTTTTATGCCTGACTGGTTCAAAGCTTTTACTAATAACTTGGCTGTAGTCCGCTTACCTATAGAGCAATCTGTACCTAAGATACCTAATTTTAAAGCCTCAACCTCTCTAATTTTGCCATTCCAAAAATGTAATTGCTCGAAAGGCTTAGGTTTTCTTATATCATGAATCTGCACTTTATTCTCAGCCATTATCTCTTTAAACTCATCAATCTCAGAGATAGGCTGATGCAAACCATTGATTACATGAATACTGCTCTGCAAGCTATCCTTTATTTCCGGGTAAAGGCTGGGAGGCAAAACACCTCCCTTAGTGGCCATGCCTATTATAGCGAAAGTAGGCACCACGCCAGCTTCAAGCATTTTTTCTATTGACTCATAAATAGGAACATCAGCATGAATATTACTGAGTACATCCTGCACATTTTGGCCCGCAAACTTATGGTCTATCACTGCCTTGATTTGAAAACGATCTGATTGCCTGAGCAAGCCATGAGTAGTTTTTGCGTGGATAGTATCCAGTAAACCACCAGTAAGAATACAGGCCTCTCCTTTTAAATAATCCTGCATACTCATTCTATTGTAATTGAGGTGGTAGTTTCCCTTTCAAGGCCATTTTCATTAATCACCAAAACCCGCAAGTCTATCTCAGCTCCTGAGCTAACAGTAGGTATTTCGTATGAAATAGTGATGACCTCACTCTCTGTTTCCTCATCATAAGAATATTGGTATGGAATAGAAGCCACCAAGGCCTCATCTTGCTCCGGTTCTGTGCTATACAACTCAAAATGATCAATAGCATCTAGCGACCAATAATGCATAATCAGGTTTAATGAATTGCCAGAGACCATTTCGCCCTCCACCACTAATGATTGAATAACCGGGTAGTGATCTCCGTTGGTGGTAGTATTATCATCTATAAAGTATTCCTCATCATAGCATGAAGTCATTATAGTGAGTACAAGGAAAATATATAATATCTTTTTCATATTGATTTCTTTAGGAATGAATTAATCTTGGTCTTTCCACATCGACTCAGTAAACTCTCTGATGTGAGGAGAAAGGCTTGAAGCATTTCGGTTTTGCTCCGAAGTAGGATAAAGTGCCCTTTCTGCAGGCTCTGAGCGTCCGCCATAATCTGGCTCTTCAAAACCCCTGAAAATATCAGGATCATAATTTAATCGGCGCATATCATTCCAGGCTTCAAAATTTAGAAATAAGGCGATATATTTTTCCTTCATGACATGTTCCAGATCCAGGCTTACTACCACGTTTACAGAAGGATCGTCCAGATAGTCTTGCATTTCACTTTCTTCTACTTCCAGCATAGTCATATGTGCTGCAATTCCTTCCAAATAGGCATTATTAGCCCTTCCCAAATCAGTTTGAAGTGCTATTTCTGCTTCAATAAATTTAAGCTCAGCATAACTCATCATTATAATGGGAGAATCTTCCATAGCATACCACGTGTCTCTGGTAAGATCTGTGGTATTACCCGGAGTAGTAGGATCATATGAAGCCAAGCCATGATACTCAGCTGCCTCCCCCTTATCTGCAATTATTGGCAATCTTGGATCTACCACAGGATAAATGGCTCCCTTTAAGAGATCAATAAAATATTTACCATGCGTAATAGTGAAATTGCCTGTTTCATTGGCCAGCGCCACATCACTATGTAGCGGATTAAGGTTTACCTCATTATATACCAATTGAAAATTGTCTTCATTAGTAGTGAACCCTTGCTCCACTTCAGCAAGTATTTCGGCCGCAGTAAATTGCCCTTTATGGTAAAGATGAAGCATATACCTTGCTTTAAGCGAGTGAAGTAGCTTACTCCATTTTTCGAGATCGCCGCCATACACCATGTCATCATCAGCCGGAGAGTGGAATGATTCTTCAGCCAAAAGATACTCCACCGCTTCATCTAAATAATCAAATATGGTTTGATAAATCTGTTGCTGTGTATCATACTCTGGCGTGATATTACTAGACCCCACCAAAGCCTCAGACAAAGGTGCATCTTCCCAGGTATCAGTTACCAGACCTAAATTAAGGGCCTGCAAAACCCGAACAATCCCGAAGTAATGCGGAGATTCCTCTTCAATGGCCTTTTCCTCCATAACACTCAGCGTATTTAGACATTCCAAATAAGCCCGTGACCAGTTAGAAGTCATAGTAAACTCAGTATAATACCCAAAGTATTGATCTATCTGATGGGTAGCGCATGATGCCGCATTAATAGCAGAATAATGACTCTCAGATGTAGCCTCAAGTACAGTAGGCAGTAACGACTTCAGGTTTACTTCCTCGCCTTTCACTTTAGTAGGATCTTCATTTACATCTAAAAAATCATCGCAAGAAGACGCCAGCAGCTGTACCAGCACGAAAAGCATCATTGTTTTTATATAGAAATTCTTCATGATGTGCATATTTTATAATCCAATATTTAACCTTACCGAATAACTGCGAGTGGCAGGTGTCTTAAGTCCTGTGTAACCATATATGTTACTGCCACTTCCGAAATAATTAGTCTCCGGATCATAACCCTTAACCGGCGTACTGAGAAAGACATTATAGGCTATGAAAGAAAGCCTGACAGAAGTAAGGTGTATATTCTGAAGCCAGGTTTTAGGGAAATTATAAGAAAGGCTAATATTCCTTATTCTAAACCACGAGGCATCTTCGAGCAGCACTTCTGCGGCATAATTATAGTTAGTAGTAGATCTGTAAAAGGCCGGATTAATCTCTGTAGGAGTAGTGTTAGTTTCATAACCAATCACCTCTCCATCTTCATTGGTCACCTCATTTACTCCATTAAAAACCACTTGTTCAAAGCGTCTTTCGGTCTCTTTAAGCTGTCCATTTCTCAGGCTATTCCTTCTACCCATATCAAGAACATCACCACCATGTTTCCATTCTAATAAAACAGAAAGCTCAAAGCCTTTGTATTTAAATGAATTGGTCATACCTGCTGACCAATCAGGCATGGCATTACCTGCCAGTCTCAGGGTATCCCAGTCAACTTCAGGATATCCTGTTTCTCCATTTACTATCAGCTGGCCGTTGGGTGATCTTCTATATACATAGCCATATAAATCTCCTACCTTGCCCCCTCG
The DNA here is from genome assembly GCF_021389955.1 of Fulvivirga maritima. Lineage (NCBI taxonomy): Bacteria > Pseudomonadati > Bacteroidota > Cytophagia > Cytophagales > Fulvivirgaceae > Fulvivirga > Fulvivirga maritima. The sequence continues at coordinate 3,226,806 of NZ_CP089980.1, read as the reverse complement.
CACATATTTATTGGTAATACCAAAAGAGGAATATAGCTCAATCTCTTCTATCCCTTCGTCTATTTCTTCTACCCGGCCTCTTTGTTTGGTAAAGTTTAAGTTTACATCCCAGGCAAAGTCTCCACTAGTTACCGGCGTAGCTGATAAGTTAAGTTCAATACCCTCATTAGTCATAGAGCCTGCATTAGTAACATAACGAGAAGCTCCACTAGCATTACTAATGGGCACCGAAAGAATCATATCTGTAAGATCACTTTTGTAATAAGTGAAATTAAGACCTAGTCGGTTTTTAAGTAAGCGAAGATCTGTTCCTAACTCTAAAGTATTGGTAAATTCAGGCTTAAGAGATTCATCTCCTATTAAGGTAGATTGTCTAAAACCAAGAGCATCTCCGAAAGGAAAATTAGCTGCTTTCTCAAAATAAATACCGGTTTGGTAGGGTGAGGCATCTTTTCCTACCACTGCATAAGAACCTCTTAATTTAAGGTATGAAATATTGGATGGCATCATTATCATATCAGATACTACCCAGCTTAAACTGGCCGATGGAAAGAAGTATGAATTATTATCTTTGGGCAGTGTAGATGACCAGTCATTTCTACCTGTAACCGAAAGGAAAAGATAATTTTGATAACCTAAAGTAACTTCTCCATAAACTGCTGCATTTCTATATTTAGTATTATCGTTTCCTTGATAAAGGTTTATCGCATTATCCAAATTATAAAAACCTTCTAACGCCAGCCCCTCTCCTCTGGTAGTAAGGTAATCCTTCTCTCTTATATAAGTATACTGACCTACTACACTAGAAAAGCTAAACTTCTCTCCGAAATCATATTTCAGCTGAGCAAAAACATTGGAAGTCATGGCATAGCTATTATTACGCTGCTCCACCACAAAACCATCTACCTGAGAACCTTCATCGGTTTCATTACTTACTATTCTGGTACGTTCATCACTATAAATATCAGTACCTACCTTATAATTAAAGGAGATGTGTTCGTTTAACTCATATTTTAAGCCCAGCCCCACGATATACCTGTTAACATCATCAGTATATTCATTAGTATTTACCAGATAAAGCGGATGATCTATGATTCCTCCAAAAATATTATTGGCAAATGAATACGGCTCATCATAATGATTGATATCTGCCATAGGCGTTACGTATGATAGGTTACTAAGAATAGACTTATCTCCTACATGCGGCTTATGACCTCCGGTATTTGCATACATGAGGTTAGCTGTAGCCTCCAGCTTAGGAGCAATATTAATTTTGGTAGTCAGGTTAAAGTTAGTTTTCTCAAAATCCGTCTTAGGTATCACTCCTTCTTGATTTAGCCTATCAAATGAAAAGCGATAGTTGAAATTATCAGAAGCTCCCGCTATGCTACCTCCATAATTAGTTTCGGCTCCTGTTTTAAAAAAATCATCATAAATATCATGGGTATTATTATTTGCAGGGTCTACTGGTGCTCCCCAGCTATCCCATAAATATCCATCTCTCTTATTTGTAGAGGCGTAAGATCCGTCAATAAAACTTTGTTGTACTGTGGGCGTCTTATTTACGGTAGACCAGCCACTCCCGAAGTGAAGATCTATTTGTGGCGCTCCCTTCTTCCCTTTTTTAGTGGTGATGATTATAGCTCCATTAGCAGCTCTTATACCATAAAGCGCCGTTGCCTGCGCTCCTTTTAATATAGTAAGAGAAGCTATATCACTAGGGTTAATATCTACAGCCCTGTTAGCCACACTGGCTTGAGATGCTGAATTAGTGGCGTTAGAGCCCGAGCTTGGCAGGATAGAAGTAGCATCTACATCATCACTGATTTCCACTCCATCAATTACATAAAGTGGCCTGTTACTCCTATTAGGATCTAGCGAAGTCATACCTCTGATAATAATATCAGCACCTGAACCCGGCGCACCACTAGCGTTTCTGATAGTAACCCCAGCCACTCGCCCCTGGAGGGCATTAACAATATTGGTCTGACCACTTTTTTCTATGGTAGATTCATCTACCTGCTCCACAGCATACCCTAAAGCCCTCTTTTCTCTGGATATGTTTAGTGCCGTAACCACTACCTCATCAAGCTCGGTAACATCGGCTTTCATGATGTAGTTAATCACACTTCTTCCTTGTATAGGCACCTCTTGGGTTTTGTATCCTATAAAGGAAAAAATTAAAACTGATGCTTCGCTACCTACCTCTAATGCATAGGAACCATCAATATCAGTTACCGTACCTACAGAGCTGCCCTTTATTAAAACAGACACGCCCGGCAGCACTTCTCCCTCCTCCGTAGACACTTTGCCAGTAATGGTTTGGCCCATGCCATAAACACAGCAACCAAATAACATGACTAGCATGAGTAATAATTGAGTAAAATACTTCTTCATAGGCTGATTATTAGTTAGTTACCTCCTATTTATAGAAGTCATAGAAAAAATAAAAATAGTCAAATTATTTTTCTAATTTTAAGTAAATACCTAATAATCAGCGGATTAAAATTATCAATTAAGTCAAATCTTAGTCAGTAGATTTAAACATCTAGTGACTATATTTTGAAATACCATCATTTAGCACTATTATTCTTAACATTTACTTTATGTTTTGCTAATAATGATCCCAAATAGAATCAAATCCAAAATTGAAAAATCGGCTTTAATCAATGAACTCCCCGGAGTGCCCGCCAAAACTGAGGATTGGGAAAAACTAACTCGCACCATATTTGAAAGAATAGCGAGAAAAATCAATCAGGAAGTCACTAAAAATGTAATCGGATCACCTCACCTGATTAAAGACTACTTATTGTTTGGAGAAAATGAGTTTGAAAGCATCAAATTCAAGTATAGCATAAAGACTATGGACGAGTTTATCCACTTGCTGAAGATGATGAACCAGCAAAAGCCTTATGTCTGGATTAGTGGGAAAACATTACAAGGCTATTGGAATAACAGTAATGCTAAAGAGAGAAAGTTAAATGTGCTGCTAAGCTTTTTAAATATTGGCATAAATGATTGGGATTACTGGAAAAGCCCACAAGAAAACAACAGCGAAGCGACGCAGGAATATCATGACAAGAACAATAATGGAACCCGGTTTTTATTGCGAAAGCACTTTGTAGGTCATTATTTCAGGTATTATCAAAAGTCTGACCAGAGCCGTGTGCTGATAAAAACTCCTTTTGTAATAAAAGAAGACGCTAAACATATTGTAACCATAGCAACTAAAACCATTGGACATCAGTATGAAAGCTCCAACATGGTTATAAGAGATGGCGCGTTATATGTGGAATGTGAAAACCTGGACTGGAACGAGAAGGAAAACTATATTTTCAATATCGGATTTGAAACTAACCCCAAAATTATCAGTGGAGTTTCTAATACCTTAGACAGAAAAGGACATGCCATAGCCATTAAAAATTTACTGGTTAAGCAGGAAACTCCTTATGATTACAACAAGTGCGAAGGTATGGAAATACCTTTTGATCACCCCATGAACTTATCAGAGGAAGATGCACTTGTTCTAAATTTCATAAAAAACCGTGGTAATAATATTATCACTACCAGTTATATACACTCACTAGAAGAGTTAAGAGCAGATACTATGCTCAAACAAATTGTTTAAGAATGGCACTCAACTCATGCTTAGCCGTTAACCCGGCATGCTTCCATTGAATCTGTCCACTTTTAAACAATATGAATGTAGGTACGCCACTGATACCATAGGTAAAAGCCGCATGCTTATTATTATCTACGTTCACTCTTATTATACGAGCTTTCTCCCCCATTTCGGTCTTAAGCTCATTGAGTACGGGGTCCATGGTTCTACTGGAACCGTACAAGCTGGAAAAAAAGTCGACCAGCACTGGCTTATTGCCATTGATTAGTTCTTGAAATTTCGACATAAAAAAACCTATTAATTGATCACGTTCTATTCACATTAAACGTTTCAAAAGGAAAAAAAGCTACACTGCTTATCGATAAATAGAACTACTTAACCCAAAAATCTGCATTAGTCATCAAAATCAAGGGTCATCCGTTTGATCCTATCTTCTAACTTCTCTGATGATAATTTCTCCCTCATTCTATCTACCATAATAGGAAAAGCAAATGGAGTGGGCTTACTTAGCTCTGTAACTATAAGTTTTTGCTGATGAATCCTATCTAACGCCTTCCGCATTCTGGCTTCTTCTAACTGAAAATCCATTACTTCTTCATAGGCTTGTAAAAGCAGCAAATTATCTGCTTCATAATCATGAAAGACATCAAAGAATAATTGTGATGAAGATTGAAGGTGACGATCTTTTATCTGTTGACCAGGATACCCTTTAAACACCAGCCCTGATATAGAAGCAATATCTCTGAATCTCCTCCGGGCCATTTCCACACTATTCATACTACCCTGAATATCCTGATATAAGTTATCAGAGGTAAGCACATCTGTTTCCAAGGCTTCGTAAATCGGTATTTCTTTATCAGAAAGCAACTCAAAACCGTAATCATTCATGGCAATACTCAAAGTAATGGGGGTGATTTCAGAAATACGCTTGGCTAATAATGCGCCCATGCCTTCATGTACAAATCGCCCTTCAAAAGGATACATGAGCACATGATAGCCCTCTTTGGTTTTAAAATATTCTATCAAAAACTCATCTTTATCAGGCAGGTACGATCTTTTACGCTGCAAATCCATCAAAGGCATTAAAAAGCTAAGCTCAGGGTCTGCTTTTTTACCAGGCAGCGTTACCTCATGCAGCTTTTTTCTCAGCATGACTGACATTTGGCTAGACAGTGGCATTCGCCCGCCCATCCAAGAAGGTACCGCTTTAGCTTTTTTCTTAGTGTTTCGAACCTGCACTACCATTTCCTTAATGCGCACAAATTCCAAGTTTCGGCCAGCAAACCAAAATACATCTCCCGGCGAGAGCCTCGCTATAAACCACTCCTCAATAGTGCCAATATACTTACCTGTTATGTACTTCACTTTCAGCGAAGAATCGCTCACAATAGTACCTATAGAAAGCCGATGCCTCATGGCTATTCTTCGGTTAGTTACTTTATAAAGTCCATCTTCAATTTCCACTTTCCGATATTCATCATAAGCGGTAAGGGAGCTGCCGCCTGTGGTAATGAAACTGAGCAGCCAAAGCCACTCATCTCTATCAATACTATTATAACAGAAGGTTCCTTTTACTTCTTCAAAGATTTCTCTTTCATCAAAACCATCTGATACGGCCAAGGTCACCAAATATTGAATAAGCACATCAAATGAGCGAATAAAGGGAATGCGGTCTTCCACCAGACCTACTTGAATAGCTTTTCTCAGCGCTGCGGCCTCCACCAACTCTAAAGAATGAGTAGGCACGAAGTATATCTTACTCAGCGCCCCAGGTTGGTGGCCACTTCTACCAGCCCGCTGCATAAAACGTGCAACGCCTTTCGGGCTGCCGATCTGGATAATAGTTTCTACCGGGCGAAAGTCAACCCCTAAATCCAAACTGGAGGTACAAACTACAGCCTTAAGCTGTTCTTTATGCAAGGCATCTTCGACCCAATCTCGCAGTTCCCTACTTATAGAGCCATGATGCATCGCCATAATGCCTGCCAGCTCAGGAGCTCTATCTAGCAGCTTTTGATACCATATTTCGGCAAAAGAACGGGTATTAGTGAAAATAAGAGTGCTATTGCTGTTTTTTATAATTGGAATTACCTTATCTATTAAGTTTACACCCAGATGCCCGGCCCAAGGTAGCTTTTCCAATGTATCTGGCAATACCGATTCTACTTCAATGGCCTTTTTAATATCTGACCTTATAATTTTGCTTTTACCTTTTTCAAGCGAGGTTCCCAATAAAGTCTGCACGGCTTCATCCATATTACCTATGGTAGCTGAAATGCCCCATATTTTTAGCTTAGGACAAATACTCTTAAGCCTGGACAAGCCCAACTCCATCTGTACTCCTCTTTTAGAGCCCATCAGTTCATGCCACTCATCACAAACTACCGTTCTCAGGTTTTTGAAAAACTTAGCATAACCCTTCTGAGCGAGCATCAGTTGCAGGCTTTCCGGTGTGGTAATAAGAAACTCTGGTGGATTTTTCTTCATCTTTTGCCGGTCAGCGGGTGAAGTATCTCCCGTACGCAACGCTACCTGCCAGTCTACCCCCAGGCCTGTAACTGCTCGCTGAGCAGAATTGCTGATTTCTTTAGCCAGTGCTTTGATAGGGGTAATCCAGATGGCGCGTAGTCCATTTTTACCGACAGAGCTGGTAGCGCCTTCATTTTCACGAATGTATTCTAACAAAATGGGCATAACCAAAGAATAGGTTTTACCACTACCGGTAGGTGCATTTACCAGTCCGTTAAAGCCCTCCAAATATGCTTGCCAGCTTTCTAATTGAAATTGAAAAGGCTTCCACCCCTGGTCTTGAAACCATTTTTCTCCTATTGAAATTAATGTTTTTTCTCCTGCCATTATGTTCTATAACAAACGAATCAGCGTTTAGATACTTCGATTAACACCACCTTATAATTGAAGTTATATTTACTCAAATTTAAAGCATATTTCTGGGTTACTTTTCTTGCTAAACACTGATTATCATTAAGAGCTTTAATTAAAAATCAACCCACCTATAAATGAAACACTTAGTACTATTTATTATTATTTGCGCAAGCAGCCTTAACACATCTTTTGCGCAGCTTAATCCCATAAAAAGGTTCGATTACACCTTACTGGAAGGCCGTACCTTATGAGTGCCTAAGTTTGACCTTAGTGACAAAGCCATGAAAAGGCTCATTAAGAAAGATAAACTTAAAGAATACGAGAGACTCAGTCGCTCTGCCACCGAATTAACCAATCTATGGAGTAATGCCATGAAGCATTCTTCATACGATGCCACTGACTATGAGATCAAAAAGTTTAAGCCAAGAGAATTCCTAAAAGAAAAGCGTAAAGATGCCCTGGCTCTCATATTTATTGAAGAGAGAAAAGACGGCAGGGTTATTAATATATCCGCTCAAATCTGGTCTGCATACCCTAAAAAGCGCCCCATAGCAAGCACAGTTATTAACGACTTAGATATAACAGATGAAAATGATCTGATCTTAATCATCAACATGCTTAACAACTCTCTGGAAGGTGCCCTAGAGATGGAGCAGTCTGGTGACAAGTCTTTCAAAGCGATGAAAAGCAAGTATAAATCGAACTATGTAAAAGTGTATGAAACCCTGTCTGAGAAAACTTTTCTGGTACCAGAGTATAAAGATGAGAAAAAGGCCGACAAAAGAAATGCAGAGTTGAAAGAAGCCATACAAGGCTGGTCTTTATGCGATATAAAAATGGTAAGCGAAGCTGAGATTAATGAGAAGCGAAGAGAAAATTCTACTGATTATATTTATTGGAAAAATATTCCTTATTACACGGGTACGCCGATAGTCTACAATGTTAATATGATTATCAGTACAGATTCAGATGTTGTACTATTCGTATTTATGGGTAAAAAGAGATTAAAAGCCTCTAACCTTGAAGAAGCTCAAAAAAAGATGCTAAAATCATACGAAAGTATAAAGAGGATTTATAATTGATCTTTTAATAAGAGAAAAGGAAACTCTAATAGATAGGGTTCCCTTCTTTGTTTTAGCTCGATCGCAATGTAATTGCGACCAAATCATAATTAATTTAGCTGCCTCATTCCGGCTTATTATCTAAAATAGTTTCGATTTTATCCATTACTTCAGTGGTCAGTTTACTGGTAGCATCAACTGCTTTCAGATTTTCTTCTAGCTGGCTGGTTTTAGAAGCTCCTAGTATTACTGTGCTCACGTTATCATTTTTCATGCACCAGGCTAATGCCAGTAGAGGCATGCTTAAGTCAAGCTCTTGAGCTAGAGCAGTGAGTTTACGCACTTTTTCCAGCTTTTCTTCTACTAAAGTACTGTCTTTTAACCAACCCAAACTTTCGAATTTAAAGCGGGTATCTTCAGGAGAATCATTATTGTATTTACCTGTAAGCAATCCTGAGGCTAAAGGAGACCAAACTGTGGTGCCTAAACCTACGGTGTCATAAATTCCGGAAAATTCACTTTCCACCTTATCTCGCACCATCATATTATACTGAGGCTGCTCCATAGTAGGGCCAATAAGGTTATATTGTCTGGCCACCATATGTGCTTCCATTATTTCCTGCGCACTCCACTCTGAAGTTCCCCAATAAAGCACTTTACCTTGTTGGATAAGGTTATGCATAGCCCAAACGGTTTCTTCAATGGGCGTATCTTTATCGGGTCGGTGACAAAAGTATAAGTCAAGATAATCTACCTTCAGTCTTTTAAGTGCTTGATGACATGCCTCCGTAACATGCTTTCTGTTAAGACCTTTCTGCGTAGGCTTAAGATTGCCTTTACCTTCATCTGCACCAAAAAACACTTTACTGGAAACTGAGTAGCTATCTCTTCTCCATCCCATCTTTTTAAGGATGTCTCCCATTACTTCCTCTGATTTACCGCCCGCATATGCTTCGGCATTATCAAAGAAATTAACTCCTGCATCATAAGCTATTTTCATAAGATCTTCGGCGGTATTATCACCGATCTGTTTTCCAAAAGTAAGCCATGAGCCTAACGAAAGGCGACTTACCTGCAATCCTGATTTTCCTAATCTCTTATATTCCATATTTTAAATTGATTAATCTCTTTTATTTTCATCCATATACTTCCAGCAACTGGTGTAATTCTTCTAAGGTATTGGCCTCCTCTTTAGGTTTATCATGCCTCCACCTTTTTATACGTGGAAATCTCAGAGCCACCCCAGATTTATGACGGCTAGATTTATTAATTCCCTCAAAGGCTATTTCAAACACCAGCTCAGGCGTTACACTACGCACAGGCCCAAATCTATCAATGGTATTTTTCTTCACAAAACGGTCTACTTGGCCTATTTCCTTATCAGTAAGGCCAGAATAGGCTTTAGTGAAGGGCACCAGCTGCTCACCATCCCAAACGGCGAAGGTATAGTCAGTATACAAATTGGCCCTTCTTCCACTGCCCCGCATAGCGTAGATCATCACCGCATCTATAGTTAAAGGATCAACTTTCCACTTCCACCAATCGCCCTTTTTTCTGCCATCTTTATAGGTGGAATCTTTGCGTTTTAGCATAATTCCCTCACTAAAAAACTCACGACTTCTATCTCGCTCAGCAGCCAGCTGCGGCCATTCATTAAAAGTCACAAGATCAGAAAGGTGTAACACCGGATCATTCACTGCACTAACTAATGACTCCAGCTGCGCACGTCGTTTTTCCAAAGGCCACTGTCTAATATCTTCGCCTTGCCACTCCAATACATCGTATGCTTTAAATATCACAGGTGATTTTTGTAATACGCCTTTAGTCAAATTTTTACGTCCAATGCGGGTTTGCAGCAGATTAAAAGGTAAAGGTTGTCCGTTTTTATAAGGTAGAATTTCACCATCTAAAACGGTACCATCCAGCAGCTTTTCTTTTAAAGCTTCGTATTCAGGATACTTATCTGTAACCAGTTCCTCTCCTCTGGACCATACGTACAGTTCTCCTTCCCTCACTATAATTTGTCCACGAATGCCATCCCACTTCCTCTCTGCGAACCATAGACTTGTATCTCCCAGAGACTCCGTTTCATCTTCTAAGGCATAAGCCAAATAAAAAGGATAAGGCCTTGAATTATCTTCATTAGCATCTTCAGAAAGTATTAAATCCTGAAAAGTGGTGGTCTCTGGTGTCCAATTACCCATAAGCCTATGTGCCAAGCTGCTCTCATCAATACCCGTATATTTCGCCAAAGCACGAACCATCAGCTTCTGAGAAACACCCATTCTGAAGCCGCCCGTGATCAATTTATTAAACACAAAGCGCTCGGTAGTATCTAATGACAGCAAGGCGCTTTTGAGCTGAGCCTTCTTCTCATCTTCTTCCAAGCCTCCTAATGCCTGTATGTATTCAATCCAATAAGTAAGTGAATAATCCGTACGACTCTCTGGGCTGGGCAATATCAAAGCGATGGTTTCTGCAAGATCTCCAGCTACATGGTAACTCTCTTCAAACAACCAATAGGGCAATCCGCTAAACTCAGCGGCCCATTGTTTTATATAGTTTCTATTGACCGTTCGTTTGGGCCTGCGATGAGAAAGCAAGGCTATAGTCCATAGTTTATCTTTATCAGTGGCCTTTTGAAAATATTCCTTTAGGGCATCTACCTTTACCAACGTTTTGGTAGTTTGGTCCAGCCGGGTAAATAATTCAGTAAAATATTTCATCAGCTCTCCTCCTCTTCTTTTACTGTGGATTCACCTATCTCGGTGAGTTCTCCTTCATATTGCGTTTCTACTGTCGCCGATTCTATGCCTTGCTCATTGAGCCATTGGCTGAAGATATTGGTATAGCCATGGGTAACAAATACCCTTTTCCGCCTCTGTAGCTTTTACAGCAGTATTAAGCTCATCCCAATCAGCATGATCTGAGAGCACAAAGCCACGGTCTACCGCTCTTCTTCTTCGGGCACCGCGCAGGCTCATCCAGCCAGAGGCTACTCCTACACTGTAAGGCATAAACTTTTTCATCCAGGGAGAACCTATAGCCGAAGGAGTGGCCACCACTATATTGCCTTTGAAATTTTCTTTTGGAATATCTTGGGTTACCCTTACTGTAGACTTCAAATCTACTCCCTGATTACGAATGACTTCATTAACATTTTCTACCGCTCCATGGGTATACACAGTGCCTATACTATGATCCAGATTTTGAATAATTCGCTGAGCTTTACCCAGGGCATAACCTGTGAGCACAGTTACCTTCCCGTTTTCCTGATTTGTTCGCCACCAGCTATTAATTTCTTCAAATTCATCTTTTTGAGATTTCCACTTGTAGATAGGTAAGCCAAAAGTAGATTCTGTAATAAAGGTGTGACATTTTACTGGTTCAAAAGTCTCCGTGAGCCCATCAGCAGCCACTTTATAATCACCAGATGCTACCCATACTTCTCCCTTATACTCCACCCTGATTTGAGCAGATCCTATAATATGCCCGGCAGGGTGGAAAGAAAACTTCACTCCATTGATGATTTTCACCTCACCAAACTTTACAGTTTCCACATTAATATCCTGCCCTAAGCGGTATTTGATTACCGGAATAGCTGCTTCTGTACAGAGGTAATACTTATGTCCCCGGCGGCTATGATCTGCATGCCCATGCGTAATTAGTGCCCTATCAACAGGCCTCCACGGATCTATGTAAATATCTGCCTGCGGACAGTAAATCCCTCTTTCAGTGAATTGTAGTAACATTACCAATAGAACAGGTGAGATGGATGAATGTTGGGGAATTAGGTGTTAGTGGTTGCTATGGAGTCGTCAATGATTTAAAACTACAATCAGAGTCACTCTCAGCCTGCAGAAAGTCTATCCTGCGAGTGCCTCAGGATAACTTTGTGGGGTGTACCGTACTAGACAAGTCAATGTGTAATTGATTAGATTAGGCTCAGGTCTAGACTCAATCTAATTGAGATCAACACTAAATAATAAAGAGAAATAATTAAAATTGATTACATACTACTGGGATTCTTCATATTGGTCCATATTCTTAAAATATTTACCACTCTATCATCGTAAGTATAAAATATGGTTGTGTGAGGTGAATGCTGGTATTCCTTTGTTCCTGGCTTTCTTAAGGAATCCTTCTGCTGATGCGGTGCTCTACATATTTTCTCCAAACAGTCTTCAAGCCTGACAAAGAATCTTTTGATCTCCCTTTGAGTCCATTTCCTTTCTAAATAATTAATGATTTCATCGAGTCCTTCACTGGCTTCTTCAGTCCAAACAATTTCTAAAGCCATTTCTCATATTTCTTCCTTACCTGATCATGCGAAATAACCTTACCTTCCTGAACTTGATTTAAAGACCTATCCAACGATGCCGACAGAGCGGATTCCTGCTCTAGAAAAATCTCAATCTTTCTCAACTCATTTTCATCACACTTCATCAACCTCTCTATCAAATGATATTTTCTAGCTTCTATATTCATAACTGCAAAATAACGATTATTTATCATTTTTCCCTGCCAATTTAAATGATTGGTATACACATAACTATCTAAAATATTCGTTCTAATTGCTCACTCATATGGAGCATCTACTTGGCTATTTTACAAACACCATTTCTGGCTAGTAATGGTATTTATTTTATTTAACTCTGCCTTTTATGTAATCATAAATGATCGACTCGAACATACTCCACCTTCCAATCATCAATAGCTTGTAACTCCAATCCAACAAACCAAAACTACAATCAGAGTCACTCTCAGCCTGCAGAAAGTCTATCCTTCGAGTGCCTCAGGATGATTTTGTGGGGTGTACCGTACTAGACAAGTCTATTTGTAAATATTTGTAATGGATTGGATTAGGCTCAGGTATAGACTCAATCTAATTGAGTTGAAGGGTTATTAAAGAGTTTTGTGACTACAAACTATTTATTATTATTCTCTTTATTCGATCTATTAAATATCCAATAATAACAAAGCCGATACTACTAACTGGAAAGCTATTTATTGCACCGAAAATCAGCTGTCCATCATTCCGATAATCCAATACCAAGGCCCAGTAAATATAAAAACCTAAAGGATGTAGAATGAAATAGATAATAGTCATTAACAAATAAATCAATCTCTTATGCACGGCTTTTCCTCTTTTCAACTCATACCTCTCTATAATCAAAAAGCCGGTTATTACCAGAGCTAGTCCAACTGATAGAATAATAATTACTCCTTTGCTAACATTACTATATGGATCAGGATCCACGAACATAGCCACTAACTTTTCAGCCAGAATTCTTGGTAATACAGAAATAATTGGAATAACATATGTTAACGTCAGTAGTAAACTTCCTACAGTAAAGATCAGTCCAACTTTGGTTCCTTTATGCTTATCAAAAAAATTGAGCTGCTTTGCTGTATTGTGCATGTGGGTGAAGATAGTAATTTTATAGAGCTAATAGTGATCTATTCATTGAGTATGCACTCTCAGCCTGCAGAAAGTCCATCCTTCGAGTGCCTACCAATGACGTAATACACTACCAATGACGTAATACACTAAATAGGTATTTGTTCAAGCTCATAACCTAATTCTTTAGCTGTTTTTACTAGCCATCTTTCCCTATGGAGCTGCATTTTTTCTTCATATGCTTTGATGCCCCGTTCTGTGTAATCAAGCCCTTTTACCATAAGCCGCCAGTAGAGTACGGCCAGTTTTCGGGCGGTAGCTTTAGTGGCTATGCCTGGACCTCTTTTGCTTTTCAATCTACGCCCAAAAGCTCCCAGTGCTATCTTTTTGCTTTCTATTAAACTTTGGGCTATTTGTCTGAATATTTGTCCTGCCTTTGGCCTGTACTTTCTGTTTCTGGTTTTATTTTTCTTGCCAGACTGGTGTTGACCTGGAGATAATCCTAGCCATGAAGTGAAGTGTTTCTCGCTGGGCCACTTACAAAGTTCCATGCCTATTTCAGAATACAATTGTAGCCAGGTATAATCGGTAATACCCGGTAAACACGTAGCATCTTTGCCTGAAAAGATTTTGAGCAGGTGTCCTCCTAAGTGGTCTATATCAGGTTTATTATGTCTAACAGGTTTTCGATCTTTGACAGAATCTATTTCATTTTTGCTTTCCATATCTGAATCGTAGTTATTGAACCGCTTCATGACTTCTTCCAGTTTTTGGTCACATGCCAGTATTTGTTGTTTATAAAATTTGTAACCACCGTATGCCTGTCCCAAAGCAAATAACCCTGACTCGGTATAATAGCCTGAAAGTGCCTTGATGACTTGAGAGGCTTTCTTTTCTCTAATACTGCTATGGCACAGGGATAAGAGCTTTTGGGCATCACGTTCCCCTGCCAGGATGGCTTCTATGATCGCCAGACCACTGGCGCCATATATCTGACTGAGCACTTCTTTGAGCCGGATGTTCATCTCTATTAGCGCCTTTTGCATGTGGTTTACATGCATAGAGGCTGTTCTGAGATGATCTTCTCGCAACCGCTGGTAAGCACGAACTTCCTTCACTTGAGCATCGGGAACAAAACAGCGATTCAATAAGCCATGACTATGAAGTTGCTGAATCCATTGACAGTCCTTTACATCAGTCTTTCGACCTGGTACTTGTCTTGTCTGGCGCCCATCTACTAACCAGACATCTAAACCTGCTGATTCTAGGATCTCATAAAGGATGATCCAGTAAACGCCGGTGGCTTCCATGGCCACTGTCTCGATCCCCTCTGATAATAAATAACACGATGCCTCTTTAAAACTTTCAGTGAAAGTCTCAAAAACACGAACATCCTTGTTTTCCACGGATACGAAAATGTGCTTGGCTCCTATATCTATGCCTGCAGCATTTGCTCTCATCTTTTTCATGACTAATATTCTAAAAGTTAAACAAAGACCTGTAGGATGAAATATTGTACACGACAGACTACCAATCGGACATTCCTATAAAAACAAGGAAGTACCATACTTTGTGACTCCTTTCTATCCAACCATGCTCAGGGACAGGCAAATTGCACTATGCCAGGTTCGGCTATATTGTACAGGCCACTTCTATTCTTAACGTCATTTCTTTTTGTGCGGTTGAAACAAATGTTAGGTCTCAGGATGACTTTGAGGGGTGTACTCTATTAGTCAAGTCTCTTGGTAAATATTTGTAATGGATTGGAATCTTTGGTATCAGAACGTCTATAGAATTACACTCGAACTATATTAAATTCTATCAATCATACTTCCCCATCAAACCAAAGTCAAAGGGAGTCCATAGACAGGCTTTGAGGCCGCTATTTTTAAAGGCAGTATTTACCCAACTATTGCATGTATTAAAGCAGGTATAACTTCCTTCTGCCTTATAAAAATCATCAATCGGGGTGTATCCCTTATTGGGTAATATTTGCTTATTTCCTGCTTTATCTCTCTTGAATGCTGCCAGCAAATAGGTATTCAGTTTTTGTAATTCGCTATCAGTTACTTTTATCTCTACCCAATCTGACTGCTTTTGTTTATAACGAGTAACATGTAGCAGGGTGCTACTTTTCAAAAACATAGCTTTAAAGGCATTGCTAAAGGTTAAATCTCCCCAGGTTGGCGTGTTGATATAAAAATTTTCATCACCCCAACCAAACGACAGGTAGTTTTCTTTTTTATAATACCTGAGGTCTTTCAACACCATGGCATTTACATCCTCTTTAGACAAAATAACATCTAAATGCACTCCATTAGTACTTAGGTAAATAGTACGCTTCGTGTTTTCCGATTGACCACCACTATTAACAGTTGTTAAAGTAAGGACCAAAGCAATTATAAGGTAAGCTACAGGAATTAAAAGCAAGCACAAAAAACCTTTGAAAGCTCTCCTTAATAACTTCATCTTATTGGATTTTAATTTTGGAGTGAAAATCAATTCACAGATTGAAGCTGGATAACGTAATTAAAGCCAATATAAAAGCCCAGAAGAGCAAAGCCGGGAGTGTTAGCTCATCTCTGTCTGCTTCCCTCCCAGGGGCTAGCCCCTGGGAGGGAATTTTTTATTTTTTGGTTTGACTGGTTTTTAGTTCCAGTTCCAATCTTCCCTCAAATCTAATGGCTAATTGCTGCACCGTCAAACCCCAATTCCGCAAAGGTGAAGTCCATTTTTTCTCAATACGTCTGCAAACTAAGTAAACTAATTTCATCAAGGCCATATCACTGGTAAATGCTCCCTTACTCTTGGTAACTTTTCTTACTTGTCTATGAAAGCCCTCCACTGGATTTGTAGTGTATATTAACTTTCTTATGGGTTTACTGTAATCGAAATAAGTGCTAAGTAGTTCCCAGTTATCATTCCAAGATCGTATCACCACAGGATATTTCTTTCCCCATTTTTCTTCCAGTTCTAATAAAGCAGTCTCTGCCTGATCTTTTGTGTCTGCTTGATAAACTAATTTAAGATCTTGTATAAACACTTTCTGTTCTTTACTGGCTACATATTTCAAGCTATTTCGAATCTGATGAACTACACAAAGTTGAACATCTGTTTGTGGGTAGATGGAGTGTATCGCTTCACTAAAACCTTTCAAGTTATCAGTGCAGGCTATCAAAATATCTTTCAAGCCTCTATTTTGTAGCTCAGTAAGTATCTGAAGCCAAAAATTAGCTCCTTCGCTTTCTGATAGGTACATGCCCAATATCTCCTTGTTGCCCTGCTTATTGATCCCTAAAATATTATAAAGGGCTTTATGCTTCACCTTACCTTCATCTCGCACCTTGAAATGCATGGCATCTAGCCAAACAATACAATAGACCGATTCTAATGGCCTATTTTGCCACTCCTTTACTTTAGGGATCACTCGGTCTGTGATATCACTTAACACCTCTGTTGATATATTTGTGTCATACATCTCCTTGATGTGCTCTTGAATATCTCTCAAACTATTACCTAGCCCATACATGGCTATTATTTGCTTCTCAAGATTGTCTGCCAGTATACGCTGGCGTTTCTCTACTATTCTTGGCTCAAAGCTGCTATGACGATCTTGAGGAGTATTTATCTCAACGTCTCCTAAACTACTCTTAACTGTTTTCTGGCCTTTGCCATTGCGCTTATTGCCATGAGAGCGTCCTTTTTCTTCACTGGATAGGTGATCCTCCATTTCTGCTTCCAGAGCTTCTTCTAAGAACTCCTTCAACATGGGGCTGAAAGCCCCATCCTTACCAAATAGAGATTCTCCTTTTAAAAATTGTTTAAGTGCTTTTTCCTTTAATTCTTCTTTCTCTTGTTTGTTCATTGCTCTTTAGTCTAAACATTATTTCTTTATATCCAAAGTTTAGACAGAGATGAATTGACAGTCTCGCAAAGCCTAACCATAAAAGTAAAATTAGTATTTTTACAAATCTGCTCATTATTAAGGGGTTGAAGAACTACTTCAAAATAAGGTTTACTATTATTCACAAAAATTGTATTCTCTCACTATTCTCTTGATGTCTTTATATTTATACTCCTTGTTCAGGATCTTTTGAGCCACCTTATCACAATCTGAAAGATAAGCTGAAAAATCTCGCTTAAAACGACCTTTCTTCACTAATGTATATTCACTGTCCCCTGACCTTTTTACGTAAAAACTTTCTATTGAACTAGCATACATCCCCGTGTTGCCTACCTGTGAATACTCACGCTTTGTCAAAGAATACAGACTCATCTTCCTGCCCGTATATTGACAATGATAAAAATTAGTGCCATCAGAAAAAAACTTATATATAGAGTAGGAGAATCCCTTAATATCATCTGGTCGATATTTTATCACCTCTCCATCTAATGAAACAAAAAGAACAATCTCAGATAATTTATATTCGTGTTTTATCTTTATCAACCCTTTAATCTTTACTGAATCATTGTCAACAATATACCCTTCTCTGTAATAATACTTGTTTTTTAAATTTAAATACTCTTCAGACTCCTGCTGGGTGTATCCTACATTAATTAAGGTGAATAAAAAAATTAATGTTAAAATTGATTTCATAATTAAAAACTACAGACTTATATATTGATATATGGGATGGCAAATTAACGTGCTTTACCTAAAGCAGAGCTATCTTATTGAGCAAAATATTGAGGCACCAGCTTCATTAATTTCTGTATCGTGTCCTCCACAGGCAAGTCACTTCTGCCGCCAGCCGCATTGGCATGTCCTCCACCATCAAAATGCTCCGCTGCCAGTACATTTACATGATCTTCGCCTTTTGACCTAAATGAAATTTTCATCATACCATCACGTTCGGTAAAAACTATAGCCACTCTCATACCTCTTATAGAAAGTACCTGATTGGCCAAGCCATCTGTATCTCCTTTTTGATAGCCGAACCTATTTAACTCTTCTTTCGCTAACCCGATTATTCCCACTTTGAAATCATCCATAATCAAAAGCTTTTCGCTCATAGCATAGCCTTGCAGTCGCATACGGCTCAGGGTGTTATTATCATTAAGCAGCTCATGAATAAGATTATGTTTTACACCAGCATTTAATAATTTGGCCAAAATCTCATGGGTCCGCGGCGTAACGGAAGAAAACCTGAAACCTCCGGTATCGGTCATAATACCTAAATAAAGAGGGATGCCTATCTGCTCATCTAACAGCAATTCATGGCCTGATTGCAGAATAAGTTCAGCTATCAACTCAGCAGTGGAAGATGCCTTAGTTTCAGACACCATTATATCTGCAAAGTTATCGGGATCAAGGTGATGATCTATCATAATCTTCTCTGCTTCAGACTGCTCCAGCAAAACTTGCATCTCCTCGCCCACCCGGTCTGTAGCATTATAATCAAGGCTAAAGATTAAATCGGCCTTTTTAAATAGATCAGTTATTTTTTCAGGCGCATCTGTCATAAAAAGTATGGCAGAAGTATCCAGCCAATATAAAAACTCAGGAGCAGGATCAGGGTGACATACCGTGGCATTTTTCCCCAGCTTCTCAATAAAATTAAGTAGGCCTAATGATGCGCCAATAGAATCTCCATCTGGTGACTTATGTGCAGTGATTACAATATTAGAAGCCGACTTTATTTTTTCTTCAATCTCTTTATATATACTCATTAGATATGCTATGCTTTCTTTTAAGGCATCGAAGTTACCCATTTTTAAATGGAAAATACGAATGAAAAAACCCTCTCATCAATTTATAATGCTTTTAACATAAAAGACACTATTAAATTATGTTAAAACATAGAGCATGTTCACAGTAAACAAATAGTTTTGTATCTTATTGAAATCATAAGACGTATCCTTTTTATAAAGGATTGATATCAATTCAAAATCAACATCATAAAACAAAACCAAAAATTATTGACTATGAAAAAATTAGCAATAATATGCATGGGCATATTTTTAATAGCTACTAGTTGTAATCAACCCAAAAAGGGAGAAGAAAGCAGCGCTTCTGAAGAAACAGAAGCTACCAGTGCTGAGGGCGGATTCTCAATAGTAGAAACATCTGCCGAAGTGAAATTTACAGCATACAAAACTACAGACAAAGTACCTGTAGGAGGAACATTCAAAACCATAAACTTCACTAAAACCAATAGCGGAGCTACTCCTTTAGAAGCGCTTGATGGCACAGAGTTTAGTATACCTGTAAAAAGTCTTAATACTAATGATGCTACCGGCACCAGAGATCCTAAAATAGTATCTTTCTTTTTTGGAGTAATGACTGACACAGAAAACATCACCGGTACTTTTAAATTAGGAGAAGATAAAGAAAGTGCTTCTGTAGACATTACTTTAAATGGCCAAACAGCTAACATTCCTTTAACTTATGAAGTAACTTCAGAAACTTACTATACTTTCAAAGGGGTTATGAATCTGGAAGATTGGGATGCTCTTGACGCTGTAGCTTCTATCAACAAAGCATGTGAAGCACTACACACTGGACCTGACGGAGTAAGCAAAACCTGGAGTGAAGTAGGCTTAGAAGCTGAAGTTTCTTTCAAAAAGAATTAAGAAACAATCATATATAAAATAGAAAAGCCCGGAGGTCGAATCCCGGGCTTTCTTTATTTAGCACCATAGCAGATCAACTTCACAAAACAACCACACTGCCATGGCAACCATCCAACATATGAAGTTTATTGTTTGATAAACTGAGCGCTCATTACAAGCTTCACATTATCAGAAACTACCACATTACCCGCTTCTGTAACCGCGCTCCATGATAATTTATAGTCTTTTCTATTAATAGCTCCTGTTACTTCAAAACCCGCTTTAGTTTGTCCGTAAGGGTCTACTGCTACACCATTAAAATCTACATCTAACACTATCTCTTTAGTTACGTCTCTAATAGTAAGGTCTCCTACTAGTTTAGATCCATCAAAAGATTTTGATTTGAAAGTAATTTTAGGGAATTCAGATGCATTGAAAAAGTCATCTGATTTTAAGTGCCCATCTCTATCTTGGTTATTAGTATTGATTGAATCTACATCTATAGCAAACTCAACATCAGCATTAGTGAACTGATCATCTTCTGCCTCTACTGCTCCTTCAAATTTCTCGAAATAACCAGTTACGGTAGAAATCATCATGTGTTTTACTTTAAAACTAACTTCTGAGTGAGTAGGGTCTAATACCCATTTTGTTTTTACTTGAGCTTCCATTTTTACAGGTGTTTTATAATTGTTTTTAATTTCATTGTTTGAACATTAATAACTAACGACAGCCCCTCTAAAGAGTTTCAATGTTTAAACATTATTTTTGATAAATTTTTTTATTTGTCTCAAAATCGCTATTTAAAGTAGAAACAGGTGGAAAATCAAATGGTTTATTTTTATTGATTCCTTGAAAATATATTCCACCTAGTTTTAAAAAGAAAAAAGCCGGGAGGTTAGCCCGGCTTTACAATGATGCCATTCAACGGTTTTTATTTAATAATAATGGGTATTAATCGATTAATAAAGATATTCTAACGCTATTCTATCATAGTTAGAAAAGTTTCCGCTTTCATTAGCACTGAAACATGAAAGCATAATAGAGTTGTAATCTACGTTAGGCTGAGAAGGTGTTCCTGGGATATGAACAGCTCCGTAAGAAGAACCACCTTCATTACCACCTGATCCACAGCTGATAGACCTGTTAAACCAGTCTGTGTGACGTAAACCTACGCAATGACCTAATTCATGAGTCATAACGTGCTCAACAACACTCACACCATAACTAGCTGTTCCTGGGTAAACATTCACATACTGGTAAGGATCTCCACCTGAAGGGAAACCAGCAACACCACCGGCTCCACTACCGTAACTTTGAACAGCTATGTCCCAGCTAGAAGTACTATTTGTTCTTTGCATAGTAAATCCTAAGTTCAGGGCATTATAGTTAGCAATTGCTCTGTCAAGCCCTTGGCTCATTGTACTATTTAGTTGATAACCTAATACTCTGATAGTACGAGGAGTAGATACCAGATTGTAAGTTCTATACTGCTCGCCTTTTGGTCCTTCTACTATTATAGGATCAGACATTTCTTCCAAAGCTTCAGGAGTGATGATCATATCACCTTCTACCAGGTAATTACCATCAACTAATTCAATACCATCAGTATTGAAATGTAAATCCTTAAATCTTTGAATAACTGCAGCAGAAATTTCTTCACTGCCATCTAGTTGGGGATTGGCTTCTGTGGGCTCTTCCTCGCAAGAAGTAAACATAAAAGCACTACTTAAAAGACATACCGATAATATCCAGTTTTTAGACTGTTAAATCTCATAAAATTTGGGTTTAGGTTGAATCGCAGCATCGCTGCAGCCGCAAGGTAGGCACAGATTATCTTCAAAAAAAATTACTGTATCATAAAAACATCATTCATGTACTATATTGACATTTATTAAAATTTTGAAGCCGTTTTATTTCCTAATATTATGCCTACACCTAAACCCTAAATATCTTATTCAGTATGCCACCAATTGTATACAAAAATTTGCTATGCTTTTACCTTTATATCATGCTACCCATTACCGCTTTTTGTCAGCAACCTGACTCTGGAAAATGGGAAATGTATGTGAATAAATACGCATCCAAAAAAACATCCTCACTCAATAAAAAGGCCGAAAATTCATCCACTAAAGGCTATTTCCTTATACATTATAAAGAGACACAAAAAGATGAGTTATTAAAAAATAACCGTACTCAATTAATCAGGCAGTTAGATAATAGCACAGCTATATTCTATTCTGATAATATTAAAATGAACAGTAATCTGCCATTATGTGTACCTGCCAACAATAAATGGAAATATCCATATGATTTCACCCAACCTACGGGAGCACTTCCTAAATATTTTTCAGTAAAGGTTAGAGATTTTGAACTATGTAAGAAAATATGGAGTAATGATAAAAATATTGAAATAATAACAACATATAAGCAAACTAATACCTTCATCCTATCATTCAACCTTTCAATAGCCAAAGAATATTTCTTGGATAACGATCAAATAACTTTCATATCACCAACAAAACCATATCCTACAGAAGAAACTTCTGTGTTTGATCTTAATCTCAGCGTAAATAAAATCAACTATCTCCATCATAATTACCCGTCAATAAACGGAGATAATATTAATATTTCCATTAAAGAACAGGCCATAGATGATAATGATCTTGATATAAAAGGTCGATTAATGAACTCCATTGATGCCTCTAGCAGTACGCACGCTAATGAAATGGCCACTATAGCTGCAGGCGCCGGCAACACAGCCCCTAATAACAAAGGGGTAGCCTGGGGTAGTCTTATCTACTCTTCAAGCTACCTTAATGTTTTCCCTGATGAGACCTCCTTTTTCGCCAATAATGATATTTACCTGCAAAACCATTCATACGGTACCTCAACAGAAAATTTCTACGGCTCGCATGCAGAAGCCTATGATCAGTTTAGCCAAGACCACCCTAATATACTGCATGTATTTTCAGCTGGTAATAACGGCACCGTTAATGATACTATTTATACCTACCGGGGCACTTCAGGATATGCGAATCTTACTGGTAATTTTAAAATGGCCAAAAATACAATTACTGTAGGCTCTATTGACACCCTTCTACATCATGATCCATACGTATCTAAAGGGCCAGCTTATGATGGACGCATCAAACCTGAAATAGCTGCCTACAGCACCAGTGGTTCATCCTCTAGCGCTGCTCTGGTTTCTGGCATACTTGCCACCATGCAACAGTATTACAAAGAAATGCATCAAACCCAGCCGCCGGCCACGCTTTTAAAAGGCATTCTGCTTAACAGCGCTGATGATGCCGGACCAAAAGGCATAGACTTTCTCACTGGTTATGGCAGCGCGAATGCAAAACGTGCTATTGAAGCACTGCAAAATCAACAATTTATTACAGGTTCCATTTCTTCATCAGCAGAACAAGTTTATAGTCTGGAAATACCGGAGAACGTAAAAAACTTAAAAATTATGCTAATCTGGAATGATCCACCAGCTACTGTGAATGCTAACACTGCCCTGGTTAATGATCTGGACCTTTCACTTCGCCATGATGGTAGCAGCTGGCTACCATGGGTTCTTAACAGCTACCCTCACAACGACTCATTAGCTCAACTACCTCAAAGAAAAGCAGACCATCTTAATAATATAGAACAAATTACCATATCCAACCCTTCTACGGGCAACTATGATATACAGATAAATAGCAATGCTTTTTCCGGCAATCAGGATTTTTACATCATTTATCAGTGGGATGAAGAAGATCAATTCACCTGGACAGCCCCTACAGGAAGTGATAACATGCCGATGCAAAATGCTCCCAATAATTATTTCAGATGGGAAACCACTTTTGAGAATGAAAATGCTACACTGGAAATAACTCTAGACAACGGCAACAGCTGGCAGGTAATAAGTAATGAAGTAGACCTGAACACCGGCCTCTTCACCTGGCAACCGCCCCAGACATTTACTATGGCCCAAGCACGAATGACTATAAATGGCAGCCATTATTATTCTGACTATTTTACTATTTCACGGCCACTAACCTCCAATATTGGCTTTAACTGCGCTGACTCAGTGATGATAGTATGGGAAAGTTTGCCAGAAGCCAAGAGATATGCTATTTATTCTCCTGAAGGCAATTACATGTCTCCTATCACTTACACCAGTGATTCCTCTATAATTCTTAATCAAAACCAGATTACAGACTATCAACTCAGCGTGGCTCCTATGCTGAATGACACACTCACTGGCGTTAGACGCACTACATTTGATTACCGTATACAGGGAGTAGACTGCTACATTGCCAATTTTCTTGCCTATGAAGATCAGGATGCTGAAAATGTATATCTGAATTTAAACCTCGGCACTACTTATCAGGTAGATAAAGTGATTTTCCAAAGACAGGAACAGGATCATTTCGTAGATATTGCTGAGATTGTTCCCATCTCCACTAATATTCCCTACATGGATGTTAATCCCCAGCAAGGGCTCAATCATTATCAGGCCAAGGTCATCTTAAATTCAGGACATGAGATTATGAGCGAAATAGTTCAGGTTCATTTTCTTACAGAAAGAGAGGTGCTCCTATTTCCTAATCCAGCTAAAAACAACACTAACATAAGTGTATTCACTAAGAACTTCCCAGAAGACAATGTGACCTTTGACTTATTTACCACCCAAGGGCAGCATATATTAAGCAAATCATTACTTTCAGAAAGGAATGTGATCACCCTGGAGGGGCTTCAACAAGGAATATACATATACACTGTAAGTGGCAGTAACATGCATTACAGAGCCAGGCTGGTTATTTACTAGCCTGTTCCTCCTTGGGCTTACCTAAAGCTCCAAAGGTTTTTGTGGTCAATAAAATTATGTTTACACATAAATAAATGGCCATTAAATGTAAGGCATTGGTATTATCAATAAAACGAAGAAAATATTGAATAATGAGAAACAAAGGCAGAAAGAAATCAGGGCTTCTCTCTATACCATCTACCAGCTGAGTAGAAAGCAACCTGCCTACGTAAAGCACACCATAGGTTAATATGACGAATAAAGCAGCTATATCATTATTTAACAAAACATTGATCACGGCCACTATTACAAATAAGCCTACAAACAGCCACATGCCATAAGTAATCTGAGGTATGCGGCCAATATTTACTACCGTTCCCATCACATTACCAATGATAAGCATAATGCTAAGCACTTCTATAAGTGATACAGAAAAACCAGGTGAATTAATAAATTGATGAACAGAAGGCACTGTAGATAATAAAAGAATGAATACCGCTAAAACCTTGATTTCCATAAAACCCACTTTGCTATACACTAACATATTGGTTTTATACTGTTCATAATATTTCACCATATTTCTAATACAAAGCGCCACCATTAATATTATGAAAATCAAAGGCTGCTGTATGGTAAACAAGTTATAAAAGATCATAAGCAGTGCTCCTTGATTGAACAATTCAAAGAAGTGATCCATAAACTCACCCAAAGGAGATGATTTATCGAAATGACGAGCTACTGCGCCATCTACCTTATCACCCAAAGTCTGAAAAGCGATGAGCACAGCAATGACTATCAAGGTATATGGAGTGTCTAATACTTTAAAGAATGAAAGCCAGAGTGCCACATAAACCGCCAAATGTCCTACTCCGGAAATAATATTGGGGTTAATCTTTGCCCCAACTAGTTTGGCTATTGGCCTAGCCATAATCTTTTCTATAGCAGGAGTCAAAAAGGAGTTTCCTATGGTTCTATATTCGTACACGTTCATAGCTACAAATAAAGTAAAAACCTATCAACATTAGCCAAAACTACCATCTCAATACTTAGCCGCTAAGTATTAAATTAATATTATCTTTGCATGCGCTTAACAAGAAGAGGATATTAACGATGAAAGCAAGGGCTTTACTTTTTTTAAGATATAGTATATTCTGGTTGTTATTTTTCATTTCAGCAAGAATCATATTCATGATTTACTACTTTGAACAGACTAGTACTTTAGGAATACCTGAAATAGTTCTGGCAATACTGAATGGCCTAAGACTCGACCTATCAGCCACCGGCTATTTCTTACTCATACCTGGTCTTTTACTTACAGCTTCTCCTTTTATACAAAACAAGGTAATAAGAGTCGCCTTTCATGTCTACACCTCCATATTACTACTGTTATGTAGCTTCATACTCACGCTGGATCTGGAAATGTACAAGCACTGGGGTTTCAGACTCGATGCCACCCCGCTTCTTTACGTTGGTCAGGATACCACCATAGCTGTTGATGGCCTTACGGTTACAGTATTGATTTTGATATGGCTATTGATTTTTGGTGCATTTATATATCTATACACCAAAATGATTTACCCTAAACTCTTAGAGCTAAAGCCCAGCAACTGGAAAACGGCAGTTGTTCAACTTTTTCTGACTGCTTTTTTAATATTGCCGATTAGAGGTTCTTTAGGCGTGGCTCCTATTAACGTAGGAACGGTTTATTTTGATAACGAACATATTTTCGCCAATCATGCGGCCATCAATGTAGTGTGGAACACTGGCTATGCCGTAAGCAAATTTAACAGACTTCACTACCCGGAAAATTATCTTGATAAAGAAACCACTGATAAATATTTCAAGGACTTATATGCCGCATCAGGAGAAACAACCAAGCTATTAAATACTTCTCAGCCCAATATCATCATTATAGTTTTAGAAAGCTTCACCTACAGGTTAATTGAGCCTTTAGGAGGTGTACCCGGCGTGGCTCCTGAACTCAGCGCTCTCAGTAAAGAAGGGGTTTTATTTGATCATATGTATGCCTCTGGTGATCGTACTGATAAAGGAATAGTTTCTGTGCTTAGTGGATACCCCGCTCAGCCCAAAGGATCAATCATTAAATACCCTAAAAAGACACAAGGCCTGCCCTACCTAAGCAAAAAGTTTAACAAAATGGGCTACTCCAGCAGTTTTACTTATGGAGGTAATATCGACTTTGCCAATTTCAGATCTTACCTTAGTAATGCTGGTTTTGAGAAAATCACGCACAGCGGCAGCTTCCCTGATTCTTTAAATAACAGTAAATGGGGAGTGCATGATGGTTATGTTTTTGATGAATTTCTACAAGAAAGTAATGCTTCTCAAAAGCCTTTCTTCAAAGTAATGCTTACCCTTAGCAGTCATGAGCCTTTTGATGTACCTATGGAAACGGCCATTAAAGGAGATGATGATATTTCTAAGTTTCTTAACTCCGCTCATTATACTGATCAGTGTATTGGTAAATTCATTGCAGAAGCAAAAAAAACCGATTGGTGGGATAATACGCTCATTGTTTTCACTGCAGATCATGGTCACCCTATGCCTGACAATCAGGGACTGGCTAACCCGCGCCGATTCAAAATACCTATGCTATGGCTGGGCGGTGCGCTTAGCGTGCAAGACACCGTAATCAGTGAAATTGGTAGTCAAACCGATATTGCTAACACCATACTAGCTCAGGTTGACAAGCCAGATCCTGAGTTTACTTTCAGTCAGAATATTCTGGATAAAGACCATCATGACTTTGCGGTTTTTGTGTTTAACAATGGTTATGGTTATGTAGATGAAAACCAAGAGCTTATTTATGACAACACCGGCAAAAGGTATTTAACAAAAGAAGGCGCTGACACAGAAGAACAGTTGTGGCCCAGCATGGCCTTTATGCAGCATTTATATAGTGATTATAATAAGCGCTAATGGAATCTAAAACTCAAACGGCCCTTTTTATAATCAACCCAAAATCTGGTACTACCAAAAAAAAGGGAGTGACTGCTCTATTAGATTATTGTCTTGACAGCTCCAAAATCTCTCATGAAATAATTTACACTCAGTATGCTGGTGAAGGAAGAGAAATAGCTGAGCGAGAAAAAAACAATTATGACCTGATAGTAGCCGTTGGTGGTGATGGCACCATAAATGAAATTGCTGGTCCTCTAATTAACACTGATACTACTTTAGGCATTATACCTATGGGCTCTGGCAATGGTTTGGCAAGGCATTTAAAAATCCCTCTGAATGCCAAAAAAGCGATCAGCCTGTTAAATAGCCAGCACTCAAAAAAAATAGACACCATCACACTTAATAATGACATTTTTGTGAATGTAGCTGGTGTTGGCTTTGATGCTCATATTGCCAGCCTCTTCGCTGAGAGCAAAAAAAGAGGCTTTCTTTCTTATGGACTGCTGGCACTGCAAGAAATCATAAAATTTAAATCTACAGGCTACAGACTAGTAATAGACGGCCAGGAAAAAATAGAAAAAGCTCCTTTCCTCATCTCTATTGCTAACTCATCACAATATGGCAACAATGCGCACATAGCTCCCGGAGCTGAAATTTCTGATGGGCTAATGGATATATGCATCATGCAAAAGATCCCTTTTTGGTATTACCCAGCCCTTATATTCCACCTGTTTAATGGAACCCTTACCCGCTCCAGATATTACCAAACCTGGCAGGGCAAAGAGGCGCACATTCGCTTATTAGAAGATGTAGAACACAAAAGCATACACCTGGATGGTGATCCTTATCAATTGAAAGAAGATATTTTACTATCAGTCAACCCATTATCATTAAAGGTAGCCTGTAATATATAACACTCCTTATTATCTTTATTAAATGAATAAAATATTAGCTCTCCTTTTCGTTTGTGCTATCCCTGGCTTTGCTTCAGCACAATTAATTGATGACAATCATATTATTGCTCTGGGTGCTGAACTTACTTTATTAAGCAGCGACTATTCATTCACTGAAGGTCCTGCGGCAGATAAAGATGGTAATGTTTACTTTACAGATCAGCCTAACAATCAAATTATTAAGTGGGATGCCAAGACCAATAAACTTTCCACTTTCCTTTCTTCTTCAGGTCGTTCTAATGGCATGTACTTCAATGCTGAGGGCCAGCTCATTGCCTGTGCAGACATGGATAATGAACTTTGGGCTATAGATCAGGAAGGAGACCATACGATGATCATTGATAACTATGGAGATGAATTATTAAATGGCCCCAATGACCTTTGGATAGCGCCAAATGGCAATATATACTTCACTGATCCACTGTACAAAAGAGACTACTGGACTCGTAACCCAGAAATGCAGCAGGACGGAAAATATGTTTACTTGCTTACTAAACAAGGAGCTCTTAGCAGAGTAACCTCTGCCTATGAACAGCCTAATGGTATAGTGGGCACGCCTAACGGCAAAAAACTCTATGTAGCTGATATAGGAGCCGGAAAAATCTTCAATTATAAAATAAGTAAAACAGGTGAGCTTACTAAGAAAAAGTTATTCACTAGCATGGGCTCTGATGGTATGACGCTAGATAATCAAGGAAACTTGTACATTACGGGAAAAGGCGTTACTGTATTCAACAAAAAGGGAAAGAAAATAGCCTACATTCCTGTCCCTGAAAAATGGACTGCGAACATCTGCTTTGGAGGAACAAATAACAACACTCTTTTCATTGCGGCCAGTGAAAGTGTTTATACATTAAAGATGAATGTAAAAGGAGCGCAATAATGCACTCCTCTATATTTCTTAATCCTGAGCAGCAAAAACCTTTTTAAGAATTTCGCTGGTACGCGCTACCGGATCTTCCCGTATTTTTTTCTCTTCATCGGCCACCAATGTAAATAGACCTTCAATGGCTTTATCAGTAGCATAGTCATCCAAATCAGGATTCACATCATCTACCAAAGGAATTTTATTATAAGTAGTAATTATGCTGCTGTAATATTTAGTAGCATTTACTTTATCCAAAGAATTTTTAATTACAGGCTTAAACTTCTCCTTCAGCTGACTTGATGTTACCCTTTTCAGATATTGAGTAGCTGCATCGTCATCTCCTTTTAGAATATTCCAGGCATCTTGAATAGTCATAGATTTTATTGCCGTCACAAAGATTGGCTTAGCCTCTTTAGCCGCATCTTCAGCGCCACGGTTAAGTTGCTTCACAAACTTATCTACTTCATCTCCCAGTCCTATTTGTCTAAGCTTAGTCTCCACTTTTTGCACATCAGGAGGAAAAGGAATTTTTATCTCAGGGTTTTTAAAATAGCCATCTATCTTAGAAGCATCTGCAGAACCATTACTAATTCCTTTAATCAAAGCCTCTTTCAGTCCGGCTACCACCTGGTCGGTGGTTAGCCCGCCACCATTACCCATTGCATCATTAATTCCACCTATAGTTTTGTTAATCTGCGCCGTAGTGCAGGCTGCAACAATAGCCAGCGCAAACAAACTCATCAAAAAGTAAATTTTCTTCATTGTAATTATTGTTAAAATCACAATTTACACAAAACGAGCATTATTGAATACTCTACACTTCATTTTTTGGTCTCGCCCATTATACCTGCCATAAACTTTTGGTATCTCTGGTTTGATTATCTCCTATTATAATCTATAATAGTTAGCTTTGCAGAATTAAAAACCTACGAGGTTAACTCAAAAGCTAGTAAAATATCAGATGCATAAAACCAAAGCTGAAATACTAACCATAGGTGATGAAATTCTCTATGGCCAAATCACAGATACTAATTCACAATGGATGAGCGCCGAACTAGACAAGGTGGGCATAAAAACAGTAAGAAAAACCACTGTTAGCGATTCCAGAGAAGACATTCTTAAAAGTTTTGAAGAAGCAGAAGCCAGAGCCAACATTGTTTTAATCACTGGTGGACTTGGGCCTACTAATGATGACCTCACCAAGCCTTGCCTGGCAGAATATTTCGGTTGCGATATTGAAATGAATGAAAAAGCCTTGCAAGAACTTACCGCTTTCTTTCATGATAAAGGTCGTGAGCTTACTGAGATCAACCGCCAACAGGCTGCTTTGCCTACCTGCTGTGAAATGGTGAGTAATGTTCTGGGCACCGCTGCCGGTATGTGGTTCGAAAGAAACGGCAAAGTGTTTGTCTCTATGCCTGGCGTACCCCATGAAATGAAACGCATGATGACTGACACCATCATACCTAAACTACAACAGGTATTTAATACAGACATCATTTATCATAAAATAATAAAAACCATTGGCATAGGAGAATCATGGTTAGCCGATATGATTAAAGACTGGGAAGATAACCTTCCTGAACATATTAAGCTGGCCTACCTGCCAAGCATGGGCCAGGTAAGGCTTAGACTTACCGCTGTAGGTAATGATCGTAGCCTGCTTGAAAGCGAAGTGAATGACCAGGTAAAGTCGCTACACACTTATGCCAGTAAATATATATATGGCTATGATGATGACACCATAGAAACAGTAATAGGCCAGTTGCTAAAAAGCCAAAACAAGACCCTAGCAATAGCCGAAAGCTGTACGGGAGGATATATTTCTCACCTTGTAACCAGGGTACCTGGCAGCTCTTCATATTTTAGAGGATCACTAATTCCTTACCATAATGATTTAAAAATTGGTATTTTAGAGGTGAAAAAAGAAACGCTGGACACTGACGGCGCTGTAAGCGAAGCCACTGTAACTGAAATGGCTAACAACGTAAGGCGTCAATTAGGAGCTGATATTGGAGTGGCCTCCAGCGGAGTAGCAGGACCTAGCGGCGGCACCGAAGAGAAACCGGTAGGCACCGTATGGATAGCTTTCGCTGATGGCGAACAAACAATAACAAAGAAATTGCAGTTATGGAAAGACAGGGAGATTAATATTAAAGCTACAGCAATAGCAGTATTGAATCTCATAAGAATTAGCCTTTTAGAAAGTAAATGACAAGGCAAAACATAACAATAGCACATTATAACGAATCATTTAAATATTAATAGATGGCACTAGTAGAATTAATCATGCCCAAAATGGGTGAAAGTATAATGGAAGCCACTGTGCTCTCATGGCTTAAAAAAGAAGGTGATACTATTGAACAAGATGAATCAGTACTGGAAGTAGCTACCGATAAAGTAGATACAGAAGTACCTTCTACTCACGCTGGTGTAATAAAGGAAATACTTGCCAAAGAAGGAGATGTAGTAGAAGTAGGTAAGGCCATCGCTATTATCACTACAGACGGTGAAGATAATGCTTCTGAACCTGACGAAGACCTTGAGCCTGTTACTACAACTACTGAAAAAGAGGTAGCTGCTGAGCCTGTAACTGCAGAGGCAAGTAATGGAATTACTTCCAAAGACAAAAATGGCCGTTTCTATTCTCCTTTAGTTAAAAATATAGCTAAAGAAGAAGGCATAGCCATGACTGAACTAGAAACCATTTCAGGCTCTGGCAAAGAAGGCCGAGTGACAAAAAAAGACATGCTGGACTATGTGAAAAACAGAAGTACCCAACCTACTTCTCCAGCTACCAATGGATCACATGTTTCTGCGGCTACTTCAGAACCAAAACGAGTTTCTGTATCTATCAGTGCTAATGATGAGATTATAGAAATGGATCGTATGCGTAAAATGATAGCAGAACGCATGCTAGACTCTAAGCGCATTTCACCCCATGTTACCTCATTTGTTGAGGCTGATGTGAGCAATGTAGTAGCATGGAGAAATAAATACAAAAAAGAATTTAAAGAGGTAGAAGGCGATACTTTGACCTTTACCCCTCTATTTATAGAAGCAGTAGTAAAAGCTATTAAAGACTACCCTATGATAAACATACAGGTAGACGGAGATAGAATAATCAAGAAAAAGGACATCAACATAGGTATGGCTGTGGCATTGCCTTCTGGCAACCTGATTGTGCCTGTAATCAAAAATGCTGACCAGCTTAATATTACCGGCTTAGCTAAAAAGGTAAACGACCTGGCCAGAAGAGCCCGAGCTAATAAGCTTTCTGCTGATGAGCTTTCTGGCGGTACTTTTACTATTTCCAACGTAGGCTCTTTTGGTAATGTAATGGGCACTCCTATTATAGTACAACCTCAGGTAGGCATCATGGCTCTAGGCGCAATAGTGAAAAAGCCAGCGGTAGTAGAAACACCTAATGGAGATGCTATAGCTATTAGACATAAAATGTTCCTTTCTCACAGCTATGACCACCGAGTAGTAGATGGCTCTCTGGGCGGCATGGTAGTAAGAAGAGTAGCTGATTACCTTGAAAAATTTGATTTAAACAGAGGCATGACTTCATGATAATTCATGCCTCAATCAAAAAACAATAAACAATACTTTAATATACCGGGATTATAATTTAAATTTGATCTCGTTATTTGAAGAAACCCCGAAAATTTTAGAACAATGGATATAAAATATATAGGAGACGGAGCTGATTTATTTATCACGATAGTGGCGTGTCTGGCTGGTTTTGGAGCAGCATTAGGCTTGTTAGATTCTCTTAAAAGCAAGAAAAAGAACAACTCTGAAGAAGCTTAATTCAGAAGTTTAAAACACAAAAAAGGCATAGATTATAATCTATGCCTTTTTTTATGCTCGTTTCTTTAAAACTATTAGTTAATAGAAACAAGTTCTATATCAAATACAAGATCTTTTCCAGCTAATGGGTGATTAGCATCTATTTCTATTGTTTCTGCTTCAACTTTTGTTACTAATACAGGAATAGACTGACCGTTAGGCTGTTGCATAGCCAGTTGCTGTCCTACTTCTGGTTTAAGATCAGCAGGAAGCTGAGCTTTAGGCACCTCTACAACCATCTCTGCATTTTTCTGTCCGTAACCTTCGTCTGCAGGTATATCAGCCGTTTTACTATCGCCAATTTTCATTCCTGTAACCGCCTTATCAAAACCGGCAATCATCATTCCCGAACCTAACTCAAACTCAAGAGGTTCTCTATCTTTAGAAGAATCGAATACAGACCCGTCTTTTAGTTTCCCAGTATAATGTACTTTTACTCTGTCGCCTTTTTTTGCTTCAGACATGATTTGTAATTTTATTTTTCTGATTTAATCCTTGATTTTCAAGGAAGCACAAAGTTAAGTAATTGCACCTCCAATAAAAAATACAAATAGTAGTCTAGCATATCTATGAAATATTTTATTTAGCATTGAACATTTACACTTATGAATTTACTCTACGCACTAGACATCATCGGTACTTTTGTGTTTGCCATAAGCGGCATTCGCCTGGCGGCAAAAAAGGATATGGACATTTTCGGAGCCACAGTAATAGGCTTTGTCACAGCTGTAGGCGGTGGCACCACGCGCGATGTACTGCTGGGCAGCTACCCTGTCACCTGGGTGCATGACCTTAATTATGCTATAGTTATACTTTTGGCCTTACCTTTCACCTTCATATTTAGGAAATACATTGTGAGCATGCACAGAACCTTCTTCGTGTTTGATACAGTAGGAATTGCGCTTTTCACCATCAGTGGCATGCAAAAAACACTGAACTTAGGCATCAATGAAGGACTAGCCATTACTATGGGAATGGTATCAGCCGTAGTGGGCGGTGTGATTAGAGATATGCTCTGTAATGAAATTCCGCTTATTTTCAGAAAAGAGATCTATGCTACCGCCTGTCTTTCAGGGGCTTTAGTTTTCTTCTTGCTAGATAAATATCAAATTTTCTCTCCGAACATCAATTATATAGCTACCGTACTCACCATTATAGTAATAAGGATAGTAGCTATTAAATACAATCTGTCTCTTCCTAAAATGAGAGCTTAACTAGTTAGCCGCCTGATATTCCTTTTGCCATTCAGTCCATTTGGTGTCTTTATAATGATCTCCACCAATAAACTTAATAATCTGATCAAACATTTCTGGCTTTTGATACCCCGGAACGGGTTGAATCATATTGAAATCTTCATCTAAAAATACTACTGTGGGGTAGCTAAGTTTATTTTGAAGTAATGCCGCCGCTAACTCATGATATCCCTTTCTGCCAGAAGGCACAAATTTAAAAACAGTGCCTTTAAAAACTATTGAGTCTCTTTGCTCAGCATTAAGCTTTACAGGATAAAAATTTTCGTTTAAATACTTAGCTATGTCAGGCTGATTGAAAGTGTTTTTATCCATCACTTTACACCATCCACACCAGTCAGTATATACATCCACAAAAACCTTTTTCTTCTCTTCTTTTGATTTGGCTACCGCCTCTTCAAAGCTATACCATTTTACCGCTCCTTCTTCAGCTTTAATTTCAGGTTGGCTGTCTTTTTCTTGCATAAGAAAAGCAGAGCTTCCTATAAAAACTATGAGTAACAACGGGGCATAAATACTTAAAAAAGCTTTCTTCATTTCTTCAGGTTTTATCTGTAAACGTGATTGTATTTAAAAAAATTTCATCTTCCTTTTTCCATACGCTGCTTTATATAACTCAGCGCCTCCTCTTTATCTTTAGGATGAAACCAAACTGTTTCATCATCTTTCCTAAACCAGGTCATCTGCCTTTTGGCATATCTTCTGGAGTTTCTTTTTAATAGCCTTACTGCTTCTTCATAATCATATTCACCATCCAAATAGTCAAAGATCTCCTTGTAACCTACCGTTTGCAGCGCATTAATATGCTTAAATTTATGAAATGATTCAGCTTCATCAAACAACCCCTCTTCTATCATCTGATCCATTCTTAAGTCTATACGCGCATATAACTCCTCTCTAGGGCGCTCCAGCCCTATTTTTATAGTATTAAAAGGCCTTTCTTTTTTACTATCCTTTCGTAGTTCTGAGTATTTCTGACCTGTACCGCGTATAACCTCTAAAGCTCTAATCACACGCTGCGGATTATTTACATCTACTTCAGCAAAGTACTCCGGATCTTTGTCGTTAAGCTCATTTAATAGTTTTTCAAGTCCATTTTCTGCAGCCTCTTTTTTAAGCTCATCTCTCACCTCTGCAGGTACTTGAGGCATCTCAGCCATTCCATCGGTAAGAGCCTTCACATATAAACCGGAGCCGCCGGTAAGCACAACCACATCATGTTTTTTATATAGTTCTTCCAGCAGTAGCAGAGCTTCTCGCTCAAAATCACCCGCATTAAAATCTTCATGAATAGAATGAGAATCTACAAAATGATGTATTGCCTGAGCCTGTTCCTCCTGCGTAGGCTTGGCAGTGCCTATCTCCAATTCTTTAAACACCTGTCGTGAATCTACTGAAACCACCTCAGTACCAAAAAATTGGGCCATCTCTATGCTAAAACTCGTTTTACCTACTGCTGTGGGTCCTACTATTACTATTAAGAATTTCACGCTCCGTTTTATAACAAAAATACTGTTATTAACTTTACTATACCAAAAGACTATTGTGTCAATAATACATTAAGTTATAATTAAGTATATTCACAGCGTGAAGAGTAATGCCAAAAAAACGGAGAAGCTGGAACATAAAGTAGATGAGCTAAAACAGCGCTTATATGATGAGCAAAACAAAATAGCTTTTACTAACGCTATTTTAGAAGGCGGATCACTCATTATATGGGCTGTAAACACAGAACTGGAGCTCATTTCTTTTAATCAGAATTACTTCAGGCACTTTCTGCAAAAAGACACTGATAGCCTTATTGGTTATGAAAGCCGCGGCAAGGTTAAAACCGAAGAAGCGGAGACCTTCTGGAAAAGAAAGTATGACGAAGCCCGCAAAGGTAAGTCTATAGACTTCGAAATAAGAATAGAAGCAGGAGGATGGCACTCATGGAAAGAAGTGTTCCTCACTCCTATTTATGATTCTATGGGTGAGATTATAGGCATATCAGGCCTTGCTCATGACATTACTGAGAAGATGCAATCGAAAATAAACCTCATAGTTAGTGAGGAGAAATTCAGAAACATCTTCGAATCTTTTCAGGATTTATATTTCAGGTTCGACTTCGATGGCAAAGTGATTATGCTCAGCCCTTCTGTTACTGATATCATAGGATATGAAGAAGAAGAAATTCTGGGCAAAGACATTATCGATTACTACAGCAGCAGCAGAAAAACAGCATTTCTCATTCGTAAGCTTACTGAATCAAAAAGCGTAAGAAACTTTGAAGCGGATCTGCTTCATAAAGATGGCACCTTAATTCACTGTATCTGTAATATCAGAATTATTAGTGATGAAGAAGATATTCCGCTTTATGTAGAAGGGGTAGCCAGAGACATATCTGAGCTCACAAAAACTCACAACGAATTACAACGCTCTAAAGAGATAGTAGAGAAATCTCTAAAAGTAAAAGAACGCTTTCTGGCCAATATGAGCCATGAAATACGCACTCCTCTGAACGGAATAATGGGAATGCTGCATCTATTAGATGAATCTAATCTTTCCGGAAAACAAAAAGACCATCTTAAAGCTCTTAAAAGCTCTTCAGAAGTACTACTAAACATATTGAATGACCTGCTGGACCTATCTAAAATAGAAGCAGGAAAAATGACTATTAACCACTCCGTGGTAGATAGTAAAGAGCTACTCAATAAAATTCAGCTCCTATACAACCAGCAGGCAGAACAAAAGCAAGTAACGCTTACTCACCGGATAGACTCCAGCGTGCCTAAGCTCATTTCATCTGATGAAACCAAACTCATTCAGATTTACTCCAACCTGGTGTCTAACGCTATAAAATTCACACCAGAACATGGCACTGTACATGTAGAGCTTAATTTTAAAAAGCAAGAGACAGAAAACACCATTATCTTAAGCGGTAGTGTTACAGACTCCGGCATAGGAATAGACGCTGACGATCAGGAAAAAATATTCTCCAGCTTCACTCAGCTGGATAGCTCTAGCAGTAAATCTTATAAAGGCACCGGCCTGGGCTTACACATTTCCAAAAAGATTATAAAACTCTTAAACGGAGATTTACAGCTAAAATCAGAACCTGGAAAAGGAAGTACTTTTTACTTCACCTTCCAGGCTAATCGGGTAACTGATTTTGTGCCTAACATGGAAAACAACCAAACGCCGCCTAAATTACTACAGCATCAACCCAAAGTGCTACTGGTAGATGATAATAAAGTAAACCTTGACCTGGCATTAGAGATACTCAAAAATGCAGGTTGTAAAGTAACTACAGCTAATAGTGGGGCTAAAGCTTTAAAATATTGCAAAAATGATGTGTTCGACATCATACTCATGGACATCCAAATGCCAGACATGGATGGCTACCAAACTACTACTAAGATTAAACAGGAATGTGCTTATACTCCTCCTATCATAGCCATGACTGCCTACTCTATAGATAGCGATAAAGAAAAATTCATAGCAGCGGGCATGAATGACGTTGTGGCCAAGCCCATAAAGCCGGCTATGCTTATACAAAAAGTAGAAGCATGGACTAGTGATGATTCTACCGAAGAAATCAATATTCAAAAGTCCGATAATGCGCTTTTATCAGATATTGACATGGCTACCTTAGAAACTTTGCGTAAATATGCAGGAACAGAGGTTTTAAACGAAACATTGTTAGAATTTGATAAGGAGTGCAAACAACAACTGGAAGATATACGTACAACTTTCAAGGAAAAGCAGTTTGAAGAAACATTAGTACTGTTACATACATTAAAAGGTAATGCTTCTACCCTAGGGGTAGAAAAAATAGCATATCAGGCAGAATTAATGGAAGACAAGATAAAAACAAAAAATTATCATAATTTTGAAGCTGACCTGTCCACCTTAAAAGTATTGTACAATTCGTTTTTAAACGTAGTTGGGAATTTAGTTACTTAAATTGATAATAGATGGCAAAGAAAATCTTACTTGCGGATGACAGTCCAGTAATCCAAACCCTATCAAAGAAAATTTTTCAAGGACAGGGATATGACTTTAAAGGCATAAAATCAGGCACTAAAGTTTTAAGTGAAATAGAAGGTGGTGACTATGATGTTTTAATTCTGGACATCATTTTACCGGGTGCTAACGGTATGGAATTAGCCAAAAAAATACGCGGTCTTAGTGACAGTAAAAAGGCAAATATTCCTATCATAGCTATTTCTGGAAATTACAAAAACTATTCAAAAACTGATTTTGATGAGGTAGGCATTAATGAATACCTTATTAAACCTTTAGATTATGACGCGTTAGTAAATGCGGTGAAAAAACATAGCTGATAATGACTATCAAATACTCTCATCACTTTTTAAATAAGCTAGAAGATCTGCTTGCTGAGACAGAGTATATATTAAGATATGAAAAAGGCAATTTCAAATCTGGCTGGTGCGTACTTAATGATAACAGAGTAATAGTTGTGAACAAGTATTTTGCCCTTGATGGTAAAATCAATTGCCTGTTAGACATTATAAAGACCGTATCTATAAATAAGGACCAGCTGAGTGAGAAAAACCAAAAGCTATATCATGAACTGGCACAAACGTCTCTTGAGTTGTGAAGGTAACCACACTAGGCACCGGCACATCTCAAGGGGTACCAGTTATTGCATGTGACTGCGAAGTGTGCAAATCTCTGGATTATCATGATAAAAGAACGCGTACCTCTATACATATAGAAATAGAAGGCAAAAGCTTCATCATTGATACCGGGCCTGATTTCAGAAATCAGGTTTTAAGAGAAAGAATCACCCAGCTCGATGCTATTATCTTCACCCATGAGCATAAAGACCATACCGCTGGCCTGGATGATGTGCGCGCCTTTAACTTTAAACAGCAAAAGGACATGCCCATTTATGCTCGCAGCAGGGTAATAGATCAGCTAAAGCAAGAGTTTAGCTATGCTTTTGCTGAAAAAAAATATCCGGGCGTCCCTCAAATCCGTGTAAACGAAATTACCGGACAGCCTTTTGAGGTAGAAGGAGTTGAATTTACGCCTATAGAAGTAATGCACCTCAAGCTTCCTGTTTTTGGGTTTAGAATAAAAGATTTCACCTATATAACAGACGCTAACTATATAAGCGAGGAGCAAAAAGAAAAGATAAAAGGCTCCAAGGTGCTACTGCTAAATGCACTGCAAAAAGAACATCATATTTCGCATTTCAATCTGGAAGAAGCACTTGCTCTGGCCAAAGAAATAAACGCAGAAAAAACCTATCTTACGCACATTAGCCACAAAATGGGGCTACATAAAGAAATAGAACCAACTCTCCCTGAAAACGTTCATCTTGCTTACGATGGATTAACAATAGAGATTTAATTGATGCATAATAACTACTACTTTTTAAAGCATCTTACCAATTCACTTACTCCTCAACTTAATAATGCAGAACTGGTAGAATGCTTTACTCAAAACAAAAACGAACTCATATTCGCTTTTGCCGGCAAAGATGATATCTATATAAAAGCTCATCTTTCTCCTGCTTTTTGCTGCCTGTCTCTGCCCAACAATTTTAGCAGAGCCAGAAAAAACAGCGTAGATCTTTTCGAGGATATTATCAGCAAAAAAGTGACGGGGATACGCATGTTTCTTAACGAACGCTGTTTTGCCCTGCAATTCACAGAGGGCTATCAGCTGCTCTTTAAAATGCACGGCAACCGCTCTAACATTATTCTTTTCAAAGAAGAGACTATCATAGAAATCTTTAAAAAAGGCCTTAAAAATGATTTCGATATAAACATTAATGAGCTCGATAGATCTATTGGCCAAAGTTATGATCACTTCATAAAAGAAGAAGGCAATTTTAAAAAGCTCTTCCCCACTTTTGGTCCGGTCATAAAAGACTATTTCAAAAGTATTAACTATGACTCCCTAACTACGGAGCAGAAATGGGAAGCTATACAAACAGTACTAAAACAGCTGGAATCTCCTGATTTTCATATTACCGAAATCAATGAAAAGCTTACGCTTAGCCTCATTTACACTGGCAATGTAATAGAAGAATTCAACGATCCCGTTGAGGCCTTAAATCACTTTTTTATAAAATATATTTCTGATGAAAGCATCCGTCAGCTCAAAAAACAACTGCTTTCTGATATTGAAAAAAACATAAGGAAGAGTGAAGGCTATATCAAAAAAACAGGAGATAAGCTCAAAGGAATAGAGCAAAACCAAAACTACAGTCAGCTGGCAGATATTATTATGGCTAATCTGCATAATATCTCTCCAAGATCTACAGAAGCCACTCTTGATAATTTTTATGACAATAATAGCCCTATCAGCATTAAACTAAAACGAGACCTTTCGCCTCAAAAAAATGCTGAGAACTATTATCGTAAAGCCAAAAACCAGGCGCTGGAGGTAAAAGCTCTAAAGAAAAATCTTGCTCAGAAAGAAGACCTTCTGCTGGAGTTAATGCTGAAAAAAGAAAACATTGAGAGCACAGAGGACCTTAAAACCTTAAAAGGCCTTACAAAGCAAAATAACTCTGAAAAAAATGAGCAGCAGCCGAAGCCGTTTATGAGTTTTGTGTATAATAATTGGCACTTATGGGTGGGTAAAAACGCACGAAATAATGATCTGTTGCTGCAGCAATATGCCTATAAAGATGATTTATGGCTACATGCCAAAGATGTAAGTGGCTCACATGTACTTATTAAACATCAGGCAGGAAAAAGCTTCCCTCAGCATGTCATAGAAAAGGCCGCACAGCTAGCCGCATACTATTCAAAAAGGAAAAACGATACGCTATGTCCTGTAATAGTTACTCCCAGAAAATTTGTAAGAAAGAGGAAAGGTGATCCTGCTGGTATGGTGGCTGTAGATAAAGAAGAAAGCGTAATACTCGTGCCTCCTAGCAATGAACTGTAATCAAAAAAGATAACCTTATATATAAAGAAAGAGGTTGCATCAAAAGTTACTTTTAAGTCATGCTGACACTCTCTAATGAGAAGTAACTATTATTGATACAACCTCTTTTATATTATTAAGAAGTCTTCTTCTTACTCTACTATATTAAGCTTTATAGTATTTGTTCTTCCTCTCTCTTTAAGAGGCATACTAGCTGTAGTTATAAACACATCTCCTTGATGGATATATCCATTGCTTTTCAAGATCTCTTCAATATCAGCAAAAGTATGGTCAGTAGACTCTGCTTTATCATAATAGAAACCTCTTACACCCCAGATAAGGTTCATAGTGTTAAGCAAAGGTCTGTTATGAGTGAAGATGAAGATATTACCTTTAGGTCTGTGCGCTGCTAATTTAAAAGCAGTATAACCTGAAGCTGTCATACCCACAATAGCACTAGCTTTAGTAGTTTGTGCTAATCTACAAGCATTAAGAATTAACGCATTGTTATGGAATAAAGGATCTTCTTTATCAGGCACTTCATGCTTAAAGTATACATCAGCCTGTCTTTCTACACTAGTAATAGTTTTCACCATACTACGTATTACCTCTACAGGGAAAAGACCGGCAGCTGTTTCAGCAGAAAGCATTAATGCATCAGCACCATCCATTACAGCGTTAGCCACGTCATTAGTTTCCGCTCTGGTAGGCCTGGGGTTTTCAATCATACTCTCCATCATTTGAGTAGCTATGATTACAGGCTTAGCCAGTTTATTACATTTTTCTACGATCATTTTCTGCGCCATAGGCACTTCTTCCATGAAGATCTCCACACCCAGGTCACCTCTGGCTACCATTACAGCGTCAGTCTCTTCTATGATCTCATCTATATTTTTAATAGCCTCTGGCTTTTCTACCTTAGCTATAATACGGCTTGTTTTTCCGGCTGCTTCTATTCTTCTTCTCAGGTCACGAATATCTTCAGCTGATCTAACGAAAGAAAGCGCTACCCATTCAATATCATGAGGTAAGCCAAATTCTAAGTCAGCAACATCTTTTTCGGTTAATGAAGGAGCAGACACCTTAGTATAAGGCATGTTAATACCTTTTCTAGATTTCAGTTTACCACCGAATACTACTTCAGTTTCAACTTCTCTTCCATTTTTACCAGTCACTTTAAGTTCGATCTTACCATCATCGATAAGGATCATATCTCCTGCCTCTACATCATCTGGCAGACCTTGATAAACAGTACTGGCTTTTTCACTAGTACCTACCATTTCTTCGGTAGTAATAATAAATTTTTGTCCAGTAGTGATTTCTGCCCCCTTTTCTACTTCTCCCAATCTGATTTTAGGGCCTTGCAAATCTTGAAGTAAACAAACATGGGTTCCTAGCTCATCATTTAACTCACGAACATATTGAATCACTTTAGAGTGATCATCATGTGTACCATGAGAAAAGTTCAACCTAAAAATATCCACCCCCTCTTGCATAAGCTTTCGAAGCATATCTTTCTCATTAGAGGCTGGGCCCACTGTAGCCACAATTTTCGTTTTGTTAAAGTGTATTTCCTGATCCATATTAAGTTAAAAAGTTGTCTTTTGACTTTAAATTATTTACTTCGATAGCGGCAATATATTCAATCCATGTGACTTCTTTTAATGCTTTTATTATTTCTTCTGTCACAAACGATTGATATTCCAGAGACGTTTTTATAAGATAATCATAATGTGGCATTTCTGGAATAAGATAGGCATTTTCACCATCTAAAGATTTATTTTTATATAACTGTAAATAACAACTCTCGTTTTCGAATATATAATTTCCAAATAATGATGTTCTTCCATTCTTTATTTCAAGGGAGATATCCTCCTCTTTCTTTAATCGTATAGACAAGCTTTTATTAATGCACCACGCCATTTTATAAAATCTGGTAGAAGAAATAACCCCTAAAAGGTCAAAATCATACACATGTTCTATAAATAGCTTTGTCTTTTTCACTCAGTATATTATAATATAATGTGTGCAATCAATTTGCTTTAGCAGACAAAATCATGAAAAAAGTACATTCCTGATTTGTTTAGCCCTATTACAACCCCGAATAAAGAATTGTTAATCACGCCGCAAAGTTCTCTAAAATTTGCAAATATTATAAGTTTTTGAGTG
The DNA here is from genome assembly GCF_021389955.1 of Fulvivirga maritima. Lineage (NCBI taxonomy): Bacteria > Pseudomonadati > Bacteroidota > Cytophagia > Cytophagales > Fulvivirgaceae > Fulvivirga > Fulvivirga maritima. The sequence continues at coordinate 3,183,578 of NZ_CP089980.1, read as the reverse complement.
AATATTCGGCATTTTTACATCAATAATAACTTTAAATAAATTGTTTGACATTATTATATTTAATGCATTTCTTTGCAGATATTTTAACTATTAAAACATTAAAAACATGTCTGAAATAGCACAAAAAGTTAAATCAATAATTATTGATAAGTTGGGAGTTGAAGAATCAGAGGTTACTCCTGAAGCTAGCTTCACAAATGATTTAGGAGCCGACTCATTAGATACAGTTGAATTAATTATGGAATTTGAGAAAGAGTTCAACATTTCAATCCCTGATGATCAGGCAGAAAACATCTCTACTGTTGGCCAAGCAATTTCTTATTTAGAAGAAAACGTTAAAAGCTAATTTAAAACACCCTTTTATATAATTCTAACCCTCCTTTATGACGTTGAGAAGAGTAGTAGTTACAGGTTTAGGTGCCCTCACGCCTGTAGGAAACACGGCCCAGGATTTTTGGGCTGGTTTAACAAAAGGTGTAAGTGGCGCAGCCCGTATTACGAGATTTGATCCTGAAAAATTTCGCACACAATTCGCTTGCGAAATAAAAGACTATAATCCTGAAGCTTATTTTGACAGAAAGGAAGCCCGTAAAATGGATCCTTTCACTCAGTATGCCATGGTTGTGGCAGATGAGGCCATCAAAGATTCTCAGTTAGATCTGGATTCTATCGACTTGAATAGAGCAGGGGTAATTTGGGGCTCTGGTATTGGAGGACTCATGACTTTTCAGGAAGAAGTTAAAAGTTACGCGAACAATGATAACACACCGCGTTTTAACCCATTCTTCATTCCTAAAATGATTGCTGACATCAGTGCTGGCTACATTTCAATAAAATACGGGTTTCACGGCCCTAATTTTGTTACCGTTTCTGCCTGTGCTTCAGCCACTAATGCACTTATAGATGCATTAAACTACATCCGTTTAGGACATATGGATGTGGCTATTTCTGGTGGTAGTGAAGCGGCAGTAACAGAAGCCGGAATTGGTGGATTTAATGCTATGAAAGCCCTTTCTGAAAGAAATGATTCTCCTGAAACAGCTTCCAGACCTTTTGATAAAGATCGTGAAGGCTTTGTATTAGGAGAAGGTGCAGGAGCGCTCATTCTTGAAGAATATGAACATGCAAAAGCAAGAGGTGCAAAAATATACGCTGAGATAATTGGTGGCGGTATGTCTGCTGATGCTCATCACATTACTGCTCCACATCCTGAAGGACTAGGAGCTACTAATGTTATGATCAATGCTTTGGCCGATGCCAAAATCTCACCCGAAGATGTTGACTATATCAATGTGCATGGTACATCTACTCCGCTAGGCGATATTAGTGAAACATTGGCCATTAAAAAGGTATTTGGTGAGCATGCTTATAACTTAAACATAAGTTCTACTAAATCAATGACTGGTCACCTTTTAGGTGCTGCCGGTGCTATTGAAGCAGTAGCTAGTATCCTTGCCATAAAGAATGGTATTATCCCTCCTACCATCAATCATTTTACTGATGATGATAGCTTGGATAACAACCTGAATTTTACCTTTAATAAGGCTCAGGAAAGAGACGTTAATGTTGCTTTGAGTAACACTTTTGGTTTTGGAGGTCACAATACCTCTATTATTTTTAGAAAAATCCAAGAATAGTGCATCGTGGTGTATCTCGCCTTGTAAACATTTTTCGAAAAAGAACTAAAAAAGACAAAAGGCTTATTACCGCAATTAAAACAATTGTGGGTAGTAAGCCTTTTAATTTAAAACTTTACCAGCTGGCCATAAAACATAGTTCTATGGCCAGGGTAAATAGCCGTGGTTTAAAAGAATCTAACGAAAGACTAGAATACCTCGGTGATGCTGTGCTGGGCGCCATAGTAGCAGATTATCTTTTCAAAACCTTCCCTTTTAAAGATGAAGGATTCCTCACAGAAATACGTTCTCGTATCGTTAACAGAGAATCTCTCAATACTTTAGGTAAAAAAATTGGTCTTAACCAGCTGGTAGAATATGACCAGAACAAAAAGAATGCGCTCTCGCATAAATCTCTTTACGGAGACACTTTAGAGGCGCTGGTGGGAGCTGTATATCTGGATAAAGGCTATCGTTTCTGCTCTAAATTTGTACTGGAAAAACTCATCATCCCTTATTTTGATATCAACGAGATAATCAGGTCTAACCCTAACTGGAAGAGTAAAATCATAGAGTGGTCTCAAAAGGAAAACAAAGAGCTTAAATTTGAGATTATAGGGGTAAAAGCGGAAAAACAGCACCGTGAATTTACCGCGCAAGTATACATAGATGATGAGCCCATGGCCACCGGCGTAGGAGCCAGCAAGAAAAAAGCAGAACAAAATGCGGCTCAAAAAACCTGTGAAATATTGAAGTTGGAATAAAGATTCCGATCTTCGCTCCTATAAAATCATTCTTTGCATGACAAAATTAGCAGGAGCAACACTTAACCAAACCGCCCTCAACTGGGAAAGCAATTATAAACATATAGCTGAAGCCATAAAAACAGCTCAGGAAAATCAGGTAGACATACTTTGCCTGCCAGAGCTATGTATTACTGGTTATGGCTGCGAAGATCTATTTTTAGGCAACTGGATTTACGATCGGGCACTGCAAGAGTTAGAAAAAGTGAGGCCTCTGTGTACTAACATTTTAGTGGCGGTAGGTCTACCTGTGAAGTTTGAAGGCAAGAATTACAACACCACTTGTATTGTAAAAGATACTGAGATTCTTGGCTTTTATGTAAAACAAAACCTGGCCAATGATGGTGTACACTATGAACCACGCTGGTTTACTCCAGGAACTTCAGAAAAAGTAGATACCATTACCATTAACAATAAAACCTATGACTTTGGAGATATAGTTCTAGAGTTTGGTGATATTAAAATGGGCTTTGAAATATGTGAAGATGCCTGGAGAGAAGTACGACCTGCTTGTAGGCTTTATGAAAAGGGAGTAAACCTTATTCTCAACCCTAGTGCCAGCCATTTCGCTTTTGATAAAACACTGGCTCGCGAAGAGTTAGTAGTATCCAGCTCCAAAAATTTTCACTGTACCTACTTATATGCTAACCTGCTTGGTAACGAAGCGGGCAGAATGATATATGACGGAGAAATGCTCATAGCCAGGCACGGAACCCTCATTCAAAGAAATGAATGGCTCTCCTTTCAGGATGTGCAACTGATCTATGCTAACGTAGATTTTTCTAATGAAAATGAAACCTACTCCGCCCCTAAGAAATATGCCAGAGATAAAAACACTGAATTTTTAAAAGCAGAGACCTTAGCGCTTTATGACTACCTGAGAAAAAGTAGAAGCAAAGGTTTTATCCTTTCCTTAAGCGGAGGGGCTGACTCGTCTTCTATTGCGGTATTAGTGGCCGAAATGGTAAGAAGGGGAATAGCAGAGTTAGGAGTAGATAAATTCCTCTCAAAAGCTGGTCTTAGCTCCATAGAAGCACGAGACGTCAGGGGAATTGTTTCTGCCATATTCACTTGCGCATACCAGGGTACTGTAAACAGCTCAGAAGACACTTTTAACTCTGCTAAAGAGCTTGCATCTCAGCTTGGCGCTACTTTTTATCACTGGCTTATTGATGAGGAAGTAGCATCATATACCAAAAAAATAGAAAAGGCCATTGACAGGCCACTTACCTGGGAGCAGGATGATATCACGCTTCAAAACATTCAGGCAAGAGCTCGCTCTCCTATCATCTGGATGTTAGCCAACATTAACAATGCCTTACTCCTTACCACCTCTAACCGTAGTGAAGGAGATGTAGGCTATGCCACCATGGACGGAGATACCAGCGGCAGTATCTCTCCTATTGCTGCTGTAGACAAGCATTTCATTATCGGCTGGCTTAACTGGGCTGAGCAAGAGTTAGGCTATTCTGCATTATCGCATGTAAACTCACTGCAGCCAAGTGCGGAGCTGAGACCACTAGAAAATAAGCAGACTGATGAAACTGATTTGATGCCTTATCATATCATAGTAGAAATTGAAAAACTGGCTATTAAAGAACATCAGTCGCCACTGGAAGTATTTAAAGCATTATCTCCTAAAAACCTGGAGGCCGATGAACTGCTGAAGCAACACATCACCAGATTCTATACTTTATGGTCTAGAAATCAATGGAAAAGAGAGCGTATAGCCCCTTCTTTTCATGTGGATGATTTTAACGTGGATCCTCGCACCTGGTGCCGATTCCCAATATTATCAGGCAGCTTTAAAGAAGAACTAGAAGCGCTCAACAACTATTAATAGCCAAAGCTTATATGTTTAATTTGAGCTACATTATTTGGGAGCCAAATCCTATATTTTTTCATTTGCCCATAAGCGAATACCCTGTAAGGTATTATGGCATTCTTTTCACTCTGGGGCTAATTATAAGCCAGCAGATACTATTTTATGTATTCAAAAAAGAAGGCAAACCAGAAAGAGATGTAGAGTCTTTAACCATCTACCTGCTCATAGCCACAGTGGTAGGAGCTCGTCTGGGTCATGTCATTTTTTATGATTTCCTTAACAATCCAGAGAAAATTTGGCAAGATCCACTGTATGTTTTCAGAGTATGGGAAGGTGGACTCGCGAGCCATGGAGCAGCAATTGGGATATTATTAGCCTTATGGTTTTATAGTCGTTTTCAATTTAGAATAAGCCCTTTCAAAGCCAAAAAGCTGGTCTTCAAGAAGCAAAAAAGGCCCAATCAGTCCTTTTTACAGATAGTAGACAGAATAGCCATAGTAGTAGCGCTGTGTGGCTGTTTCATAAGAGTAGGTAATTTTATTAATTCAGAAATTATAGGCACGCCCACTCACTCTGACTTCGGCGTAGTGTTCGTGAACAATCTAAATCTATTCACTCAGGATGATAGCAGTCCCATAGAAAGCATCTCTTATGTACAAAATCACCTGGCACCACCTATTGAGCCTGGCTACATGCCAATAGACCTTACACTGAATTTCAAAGCTCACCCAGATGTGCAGACAGAAGAAGGTATTGAAAGTTTTTTAAATGGCTATTTTTTAACACAACTAAAAAGCAGGAGCTTTCTTAATGAGCACTTTTACTATCCTCCATCTACTGAGCTTTCACCGCTAATTAGCAAAACCAGCACAGGAGAATATGAGGCAACCATAATAGTATATGGAATAGTGCGGCACCCGGCTCAACTCTATGAAGCATTTAGCTGCCTTGTTTTATTCTTCATTCTTTTCGGAATATGGAACAAAAAAAGGCTCAATACGCCTCCTGGGCTACTATTCGGAATATTGCTGATGGTTGTTTTTAGCCTGCGCTTTCTCTATGAGTTTATTAAAGAAAATCAACTTTCTTTTGAGAACAAGCTTATGCTAAACATGGGGCAGACATTAAGTATACCCTTGATTATAAGCGGAGTAATTATCCTAATTTATGCACTAAGGAAGGATAAGCAGAAGAATTAATATAAATAGAGAGCCATAAACGTTTAGTTTATACAATACTATTTCATATTTTTAATACTTTACTAAATATTTTGACCTGGCCTGGTAACGGAAATGCTTGTATTTCTACTGTCTCTTTTTATGTCTTATTCTCCCTCGCAGGTAGTAGAAGCCGAAGCTTTTTCCACCTACGATAGCATACCTTCTCAGCAGGTTCATGAAGATTCCGTCAAAAGCAAATATGTTTATATAGATAACATTTTTGTAATTGGTAATAAAAGAACAAAGAAAGCCATCATACTCAGAGAGATGAGCATAAATGCCGGAGAATATTTCTATGAGCCAGATTTAGAAGACATCATTCGACAAGACCGAAATAAAATATTTAATACACGACTCTTTAATACTGTTGAAGTTTCGCTTCTTGAATTACAAAATGACAAGGTAGATGTAGTGGTTAAAGTCAGTGAAAGATGGTACACTTTTCCCGTACCTATTTTTGATCTGGTAGATCGTAATTTTAATGACTGGTGGCAAAACCAGAACCATGACCTTAGCCGCGTAAATTATGGATTAAAGCTGTTTCAAAATAATGTAAGAGGCAGAAACGAGCGACTTAAACTGGTAGCGCAGTTTGGATATACCAAACAATTTGAAGTAGCTTACTTTGTGCCATACCTTGATAAATCTCAGCGCCACGGAATCTCCTTTTTATATTCTTATGCTGACAATAAAAACATTGCTTACAGAACCGTAGACCATAAAAGAGAATTTCTTGATTCTGAAGATGTACTGCGGGTACAGAAGCGCTACGGGTTAGGCTATCAGTTTAGAAACTCCTTTTATTCTACCCATCGTTTAAACTTATATTTTAATGACAACTGGGTAAATGATACCGTAACCTTCGAAAACTCAAACTACTATTTAGATAATGAGAGGGAGCAGAAATACTTTAGCATCGCTTATAACTTTGTGCACGATAAACGGAATAATGTCACCTACCCATTAAAAGGATCCGAAGTTAATATTTTTGCCAGAAAATATGGCTTGGGCATTTTTGATGACCTTAATCAACTCGACCTTGGGGGGCAATACTCAAAATTTATTGACTTAGGCAAAGATTACTATTTCTCTAACTACAGCTCGGTATACGTTAGTTTTCCAGAGAACCAACCCTATTCTAATTTAAGAGGGCTGGGGTATTCTTATGACTTTATCAGAGGCTATGAGCTTTATGTAGTAGAATCAAAATCCTTTTTACTTAACCGGTCTACGCTAAAAAAGAGGCTGTGGAGCTTTAGCACTGACCTTAACTTCATTCCTATAGATCAGTTTAAAACAGTGCCTATTGATATATATTTTAAGCTCTATTTTGATATGGGCTATTCTGAAAATCTGACAAACTATGACCAGAACACTATGCTAACCGATCGTTATCTATTTGGCTGTGGTGCAGGCTTTGACATTGTTTCCTACTATGATACTGTGATTAGGCTGGAATACTCCATGAACCGGGAAATGGAACACGGATTATTTGTCCATTTTAGAAAAGAGTTCTAATATTTCACTTCTTTCCGCTTTCCTTTTGGAGAAACTTCATACCACTTCCCCACTCTTTCTCCATTTTCATAACTCCCTATAAACTCTAACCTTCCTTTATCATCATAAAACTTCCATTCACCTGTTTCCTTACCTTGCTTATAAGCGCCTTCTTGAATCAGAACACCTGCTTCATTATAAACCTTCCAGCTTCCCTCAGGCCAGCCATTTACATACCGAACTTCTCGCTTTAACTGTCCATTAGAGTAATAAAACTTCCAGGTACCCGCATACTTCCCTTCGTCATATTTCCCTTTCTTCTCTACATTTCCATTATTATGATAGTAGATCGCCGAATCTATCAACACATCAGATTTCCAATGTTCCTCCCCAATTTTATTGCCCTCCAAATTATAGTAGGTTACATCTCCATCTAACTGACCTTTGTTATTATAGTTTTCAACTGCATTTTTCTCTCCATTAGGATAATATAGAATCCATTTCCCCTGTTTCACTCCCTCTCTTAAGGTTCCTATTCCTTTCAACTTTCCATCATTATACCTCAATGTATCCTGCGCAGCCAGACTAAGAGGCAAAAGCAGTAAAACCATGATTTTCAGCACCTTCATTACATCTATTTCACTTAAAAAGTGATTTTTATTAATTTATAATAAGTATCTCTAAGTTAAATAATTTGGGAAAGCTTGTCTTCATATTACTCTTTATCCTGCTGTCAATACCCTTAGCAAGTGCTCAAAACACGCATCAGTTTAGTGCCAGAGCTAAGGCAATGGGCTACACTACAGCCACCTTGCAGGATGGCTGGTCACTACTCAACAATCCGGCAGGGCTCAGCAAATTAACCGATGTAGCCGTACTTGGTGGGTTTGAAAACAAATATGGAATAGCCGGATTAAACACTATAGCCGCAGGCGTTTATTCCCCGGTTCCAACAGGTGTAGCAGGCATATCCTTCCTCAAGTTTGGTGATGACCTATACCATGAACAGGAGCTCTCGCTGAGCTATGCTAACCATTTTGGTATAGCAGGTTTAGGGGTCCGGTTAAACTACAGCCAATATCATTTAGAAGGCTATGGCAACAAAAGCTTTATCACCATCGATTTTGGAGGAATTGCCAGTCTTTCTGAGCAGTTATTAGTTGGGGCATACATCACTAATATCAACCAACCGCAACTTTCAGAGTTTGAAGATGAGCGTGTCCCTATCACCCTGCAAGCAGGGCTATCTTACCGGCCTACTTCATCGGTAATCATTAACATAGAAGCAGAAAAAGACATAGATTATGACCTGAACATGAAGTTAGGACTCGAATATGTATTTCTGAAATACATAGCTGTAAGGGCAGGAGCACAAACTTCTCCTTTTATTCATTATGCCGGCCTGGGTTTCTTCACTAGCCGATTAAAAGTCGATTATGCCTTAAGCAATGATAGCCAGCTAGGCCTTACTCATCAGGTAGGTATTTCTCATATTATAAAAATGACTCAATGAAATGGCTACTGTGTTTCATAGGCATTTTAATTACCTGCTTTGCATGTGCTCAAAAGAGGCAGGAAAACTTTGACCTACAGCTATTCATTGAAAATCTTTTCTCGGTGCAGGACAGCGACCTGAGTTATGAAGAACTCTATGAATCATTATTGCTTTATTACACGCATCCGCTTAATATAAATAAAGCAGATAAAGATGATTTAAGGGCATTATACATATTGAGTGATCAGCAGATAGATAACATCATTAACTACCGACTAAAGTATGGCAACCTGCTTTCCATTTATGAACTACAGGCCATCCCAGAATTAACTTTGGCAGACATCCGTAAACTAGTCCCTTTTATAACAGTAAATGATTATGGCCTTAATAAAGATCAAAATCCGTTGATTAAGCGCATTTTAAATGAACCTAATAACTATTTTCTACTGCGCTATGAACGAACTATAGAAACCAAGAAGGGCTATACTCCACCTACCGAAACCAGCACTAGCAGATATTCCGGAGCTCCTTATAAATTATATAATCGATTTAGAGTGAGTCATACAAAAGACTTCAGCCTGGGCTATACAGTAGAAAAAGATGCCGGAGAGCCTCTTGCTTTTAATAGACAAACCAATGGCTTTGATTTTTATAGTTTCCACTTTCAACTTCAGAACCAGGGCAAACTTAGCAACTTGATCATTGGAGATTATCAATTACAATTCGGACAAGGGTTATTACTTTCTGCCGGATTCAATATTGGCAAAGGAGCTGAAACCATTACCACGGTACGTCGAAGCAATTTGGGAGCTCGGCCATATACTTCAGTGGTAGAAACCGGGTTCTTCAGAGGAGCTTCTGCCACTTATTCTTTCTCACCACAGTTACAACTCACCACCTTCTACTCCCGGTTGCAACAAGACGCGGTAATCAGGTCAGACTCCAGCAGCAGTTATTATGAGTTCATTTCTTCCGTTCAGAGTAGTGGTTTCCATAGAACTGAATCAGAAATAGCTGCAAAAGATCAAATTACAGAGCAGACTATTGGCGCGCATCTGCTATATAAAGATCATGATAACAACCTGCAAGTTGGAGTTACTTACTTAAACAATAATTACAGTACTCCAATTATAAAATCGCCTTACTTGTATAACCAGTTTGAATTTACAGGCACCCAAAACCATAACCTGGGACTATCCTTACAATACAACTGGCATAACATGGCCTTTTTCAGTGAGGCGGCCCGTTCTAAAAGTGGTGGACTGGCTGCGATCGGCGGCATGATTCTCAACCTAAGCCGTACACTGGAATGCGCTATAGTGCTTAGAAATTACCAGCGAAACTTTCACAGCTTCTATGGCAGTGCCTTTGCTGAAGCAGCCGGCAAAAACATCAATGAAAAAGGCTGGTATTGGGGATTAAAATATTCACCCATACGGAAACTTCAATTATCAGCGTATTTCGACAAGTTCACTTTTCCATGGCTTAAGTTTGGCATCAGCAGCCCCTCCACTGGCTATGAATACCTTGTAAGGGCTAATTATAAACCTAATAGAAAATCCATTCTCTATTTTCAGTATAGAAGAGAATCTAAAGCCAATGATAATTCCCTGCCAGAACAGCCTATGGTTATCACCAGTAATGGTATTAAGGACAATTACACTTTCAATATAGACATAGAGGCCAATGACATTATCTCTCTGAAAACGCGACTACAACTGAGTCACTATAACTTTTCAGGGCAAAGAACCCAAGGTATGGCTCTTATTCAGGATCTTAACATCAATCTTAAAAAAGTCCGTATAAGCACACGATTAGCTCTGTTTGAAACTGACGATTATCAAAACAGACAGTATGCCTATGAAAGAGATGTACTTTACTCCTTTTCGATTCCGGCTTACTATGGTCAGGGCACAAGACAATATGTAGTAATTCGATATAAAATAAGTCGTCATTTAGATTTATGGCTAAAATATGCTCAAACCCTTTATCGAAACCAGGAAAGCATAAGCTCCGGTTTAGAAGAAATAGCAGGAAACACTAAGACCGACCTAAAAATACAGATGAGGCTGCGCTTTTAGCCTAAATAAGAGATTAGCTGCTTCAGCTCCTCATACAAAAACACCTTAGGTAGGTTGATCAACAAAGAAAGCAGCATAAAAGCCGTTATCCATTTATAAGTTTTCTGGAAAAATTCTTCATGTCGAAGAACTGCCATAAACCACCCTAAAAAGAAAGTAAGCATAAATGGACTTAGAATTCTGTAGTCAAAAGGATCAAATGGGGATAATCTTCTCAAAATAATAATAAGTACCAAGTAGAAAGTAGCACTTCCCCATAACACATAGACATCATTATTATTTTTAATAAAAGGCCGTTTTATCAACCTGCTTTGCTTAACCAGAAATATCACTAAAGCTATTTGCAATGCCAGTAGTAAAAAGTACAGTATTTCAAATTCAAAGTAAAAATTACGAGCAAGGGAGAAAGCATTGAATAGGCCATATGATAAATCCCCCATAAAGCCCAAATCACTTACCTGCTCAGGAAACACCCTATCTCCACCGGTATAAGCCCCCATTTGCAGATAGTTATTATAAAAATAGCCGAGTGCCACCGCACTGCTAATGAATAATGCTCCAAAATAATGAAAAGCCTGATTTCTCCTGTTTTTCAAATACAATACAATCATAAATAAGCTCAGGCCAACATAATAAACCAGCCCGGCATACCTGATCATAAAAAGCATAATGAGTATACCTGTGGCCTTCAGCAAAAGCCATTTATCCTGTTTATACCAACTTTCCTTGACTAGAAAAGCCAATAAAACCACAAAAAACAAGAATATAGGCTCGGACCAGGAATAGGAAAACACTTCTAGCATCCCGAAAGAGCAGAAATATAAAAAGGGAAACCAAGCTCTACTGCCCACCCACTTACGCAACAACCAATATATACAGGCCATTGCCAGCACATTGATGAGTTTAGATGCTACTATTACTGAAATAAAACCTCCACTCAACCAACACAAAAAAGCAATAAGCACAGGATACCCAGGAGCCCAGGCAGCAAAATAAATTTCTCTGGTAGTATCATCAAAAGGATAAGTATAAGGAGCCACCAACCCCTTACCTGCTAAAATATTTTCGGCTACTCTAAGATAAAATTCTGAATCTGGTGAAATATAATGCGTAGCTTCCACGGTGATCCGCAGCCATAATACCAAAGCTATAAGCACAAAAAGTACTGCACCGAAAAGATGATTTTTATGACTTATTTTCACACTGAATTATTCAAAATAGAAAGCTCACAAGTTTACCAAAACCAGCAAAATATAAAAATATAATTATGAATGAACTGCATCCCTTATCTTTACAAAAAGCAATAAAATTATGAACGGAGTAGAATTAGTGGACTCATCCATGCTATTAACCATGGTTATTGGATGCATATTGTTTGTGGTAATTTTCTGGGCTATATTCAGGAAAAAAAGATAACATCGGGTCATTATTATATTACCTTTGCAAGAACAAAAGTTTTAAAAAATAAAATTAGTTTTTCATGAATGTTAAGGGAAAAATTCTTGAGATTTCAAGTACTCAACAAGTTACAAGTTCATTTCAAAAAAGAGAGTTTGTGCTTGAGTATGCTGAAAACCCTCAATATCCAGAGTTTTTGAAGTTTGAAATGATCCAGGACAAATGTAATCTGCTGGATAGCTATAAAGTAGGTGATGACATTGATGTTTATTTTAACTTAAAAGGCAGAAAATGGACTGACCCAAAAGGTGAAGTAAAATATTTCAACTCATTACAAGCCTGGAAGCTGGAAGGAGTAAGTAACAATGCACCTGCAGGTGACATGCCTCCACCACCACAGCAAGACCCGGGACACATGGAAGAGCCAGGATGGGTTACTAACGGAGATGAAGATGACTTGCCTTTTTAAAGCATGAAAGCACTTATATTTCTATTTATCAGCCTTACCGCTATATTCTCTAACTCTAATGAAAAAATCAGAGAGATAGAGTACAATGGCACCGCAGTAAAAACCACATTTAATGTGCCTGTAGAATTTTATGGTAAGTATGCCGGAAGAAAAAGCGGCTATTTACAGATTAATGAAGATGGCAGCGGAGTGTATAACTATGATATTTTCGGCTTTGCTCCTTCATCTTGTGAAAAAGGGGCTATTGATATGGAATGGGGTTTTTTACTCAATGAAAACAACGAAATAGTAAAGTTTGAAAGGGAATATGGTCTTTCTTACCCTGTATTAATGAAAAGCACAGGAGCCACCCAATTTCAAGGATGCAGAACTCCTGTAATGCTTGATTTTATTTTAGTAAGAAAGAACGGTTCTATTACAGTTTCCTCTTCTGACGATTGGGAAAAAGTAACTGAATAATTCTACGCCTTTCTCTTTAAAGTAATAATGGTTAACTCGGGAGGCATACCAACCCTCCCGGGATAGCCAATATAGCCAAAGCCTCGGTTAACATATAAATACTGATCTCCTTCCTGATATAATCCTGCCCACTGCTTATAGGCATATTGTGCCGGGCTCCACTGAAAATCTCCCAGCTCTACCCCAAACTGAAAACCATGGGTATGCCCTGCAAACATAAGATCAATATCAGAGTGCTGTGGTCTCACCTGAGCATCCCAGTGACTTGGGTCATGAGATAAGAGTAATTTTACCGGCGCCTCCTCACTGCCTGCATAGGCCTTGTCCAGGTCTCCATACTTAGAAAAACGACCAGCTCCCCAGTTTTCATTTCCTAATATGGCTATTTGCTCATTATCGACTTTTATAAAACGGTTCTCATTCATGAGCAAGTCATAGCCCATTTGCTTATGCGCCGCTATCAGGTCTTGAAAATTCTTTTTCTTGGCTTCCGCCGAAGACCAGGAGGCATAGTCTCCATAATCATGATTACCTGTAGTAGAATAAACGCCTAAAGGAGCATGTAGCTTATCAAATATATTGATGTAATCTCTAACTTCTTTGGTCTCATTATTTACTAAATCACCGGTAAAAAATATGATGTCAGGCTTTTCTCTGAGTAACATTTCTACGCCACCCTTCACTGCCGTTTTATTGAAAAAACTACCTGAATGAATATCTGATACCTGACCAATAGTGACGCCATCAAAGGCTTTTGGTAAATTGGGCAGATAAATAGTTTTTCTTCTAAACCGATAATCATGTGCTCCTGAGATTATACCATAGCTCATAGCCACCAAAGGCACTGTACCCGCCAATAAGGCTGTTTTAGTTAAAAACTCCGTTCTGGTAATAGGCTCACCTTTTCCTGAAGGCTCAGGCGATTTAAAATAAGTAATTAGCCATTTCACGCCTCTGATAATATCATCAGTAAACAAGAAGAGTATGGCGAAAAACTTAGAGAAATAGTTAATGAAAAGCCCTGTGAATATCAAGCTCCTAGAAGCTCCTTTAAACCACTCCGGATCTCCAAGGTTATAGATTAATATCACCAAAAAGGAAACTACGGTAAGCCCCCAATATAAGTACTTTACGATCTTCTTTGCCAGATCAGAGCTATTTTGCATTACAAATAAAATGCCCTGATAGACATAATAATCCATTAGCAGTAACACTGCCATCACCATCGCTATAACCATTAGCTTATGCATTCTTAATTTTAAAATATGGCTTTAAAGTTAGGCCTTCCCCTGCTGTAAAAGAAAAGGCCGCTAATGAAATGATCATTAGCGGCCTTTATTGAGGTTTTAATTCACCCCGAATTTCCTATTGATCTTAGCAAAGAACTGATACATGATCGGTACTATTACCAAGGTGAGGAAGGTGGCAAAGGTGAGTCCGAAGATAATAGTCCATGACATAGGTCCCCAGAAGATCACATTATCACCCCCCATGTAGAAATCAGGGTTGTAATCATTAAAGAATCTTACAAAGTCAAAATTAATACCCAAGGCCAGCGGTATAAGCCCCAGAATAGTAGTAATAGCTGTTAACAGTACTGGTCTAAGCCTTGTTCTACCTGCTTCTGCTATAGCGGCATTAATATCTTCAAAATCTAATTTATCTACCCCTAATGCGGCCTGTTTCCTAGCTCTGATTAGCTCTATAAAGTCTATCAATACAATGGCATTATTTACTACCACACCGGCCAATGATATGATACCGATCATAGTCATAATTACCACAAAGTCCATTCTGAAAACAAACAAACCAAGGAACACCCCTACCGTACTCAGCACCACAGAAGACATGATGATAACCGGAGTAGTGATCTTATTAAACTGCGCCACTATTATCAGGAATATAATAAATACTGCCAGCCATAATGCTTGTGTTAAGAAGGCCATTTCTTCAGCCTGCTTCTCCTGTTCACCACCAAATTTGAAGTCATAACCTGCGGGCATTTCAAAATCCTGCAATAACTCCTGTATTTCGGCATTAATAGCAGTTGCATTGTAGCCTTGCAGCACATTAGAATAGAGCGTTACTACTCTTTCTAAATCCTTTCTTTTTACAGAACCATAAGTAGTACTCAACTTCATTTCTGCCACTGAGCTAATAGGAATCTGTACTAATTGCCCCTTCTGATCTCTAAAAGTTACTTCTCTGTTTTTCAGAGCTTCCAGATCATATCGGTATTCATCTTGTAACCTTAGCTGTATTTCATAATCATCTTCACCTTGCTTAAACTTACTGATTTCCATACCAAAAAGCGCGGTTCTTATTTCATTCGCAATGGTTCTGGTTGATAAACCGAAACGGCGAGCATTATCTCTATCAATATTCACCAAAAGTTCAGGCTTACCTGTTTCTAAATCAGTCTGTAGGTTTTCAATTCCTTTAATTCCTGATTCATTAATGAAGTTTTTCATTCTATCAGTAATAGCTATCAAGGTAGCAATATCATCTCCTGACACTTCAATATTGATAGGCTTACCTACCGGAGGACCGGCGGCATCTTTATCTACTGAAATAGATACACCCGGATACCCATCTACTGCATGCCTTATACTATCCATAATCTCTCTGGTATCCACTCCATGTCTGTCTTTAAACTCCACAAAGTTCACCGTGATACGAGATTTGTTAGGTGTATCTGTAGAACCGAATGAGGAAGGATCATTAGGATCGCCTGTATCTTGCCCCACTTTAGCAATTACTGATTCTACCACATCACCATAAGGATTTACCACTTTCAGCACTTTCTCTTCTATCTGCTTAGAGAAGCTGTTCGTTTTTTCTATATCGGTTCCTATCGGGAATTCAATGAATACATTTACATATTTAGGTAAATTTTCAGGGAAGAATAACACCTTAGGAGGGCTCACCATATTAAGTACTACTGATAAAATCAATAAGAATATCGTTCCCCAGAAGAACAACCAAGGCCTATAACCTTTAAGTGCAAAGGCCAACGTGTTTGAATAAATATTTTCTAACCAAGGTAAGAATCCTGACTGGAATTTACGACTGGCAGGCATCAGTACATATACATTCAATAGAATAAGCAAGCCTATGAATACCAGCAAATTACCTAACCAGGTAGCTCCAAGCACTAAAAATATGGTCCCAAGGAGCACGAAGATTCCTGTATTTCTAAGCACTTTGGTATGATCCTGCTTTTTACCATCTTCTATTTTCATAAACACTGATATTAATACAGGATTAATAACCAATGCCACAAAAAGTGATGAGGAAAGTGTGATCATAACCCCAATAGGAAGGTACCTCATAAACTGCCCCATAAGCCCCGGCCACATAGCCAATGGTAAAAAGGCCGCTAATGTAGTAGCCGTAGAAGTAATGATAGGCCAGGCTACCTCACTAACACCGAGCTTAGTAGCTTCCCAGGGAGAAAGCCCTTCTTCCATAAGCCTATATACGTTTTCTACGATAACTATACCGTTATCTACTAACATACCCAGCGCCAGGATGAGTGAGAAAAGCACCATCATATTAATGGTAATACCTAAAGCACTCATAATTAGGAAGGTAATAAACATAGACACCGGAATGGCGACCCCTACGAACAGGGCATTTCTGGTACCTAAGAAGAATAACAATACCAACACTACCAGGATAACCCCAGAAATGATATTGTTTTCAAGGCTATTTACCAGATCTCTGGTCATCTGACTCTGATCATTGGTAATAGTTATTTCTAAACCTTCAGGAAACTGAGGTCTCATTTCTTCTAACACCTCATTAATCTTATCAGTAGCAATAAGCAGGTTTTCTCCACTTCCTTTGATCACATCTACTGAAACAACAGGCTTAAGGGCAAGCCTGGCATAACTCTCAGGATCCACATAATCAAATTCTATCTTAGCTACATCTCCTAAGTATACGATATTACCATTTTCATGCTTTACTACAATATCCAGCATGTCTTTAGGATCTTCGTATTCTCCCACTACCCTAATGGTTCTTCTTACATCTCCTTCTTTAATATTACCAGCAGAAAAAGTAACATTCTCTGCCTGCACGGCTTGAGTAATGTCTGAGAAACTTACCTGGCGAGCATCCATCAGGTATGGATTAGCCATTATTTTCACTTCCTTATCATCTACCCCTCTTATTTCTACAGAAGATACTTCGCTAATTTTTTCAAGCTCATCTTCCAGGTCTTCTGCCACATCTTCTAATTTCTCTACCCGGAAGTTTCCTGAGAGGTTAATATTCATGATAGGCATTTCAGAAAAGTCCATTTCAAACACATTCGGATCTGTGTCTAAATCATTAGGAAGCTCTTGCTTGGCCTTATCTACGGCATCTTTTACCTTCTGAAGCGCATCATCTATATCCATATCAGGTTCAAACTCTACTATAATGGTAGAATAATCCTGCACAGAGGTAGACTTAATATTGTCTATTTCAGAAATATCATTAATCTCCTTTTCCAGCGGTCTGGTAATAAGGTTTTCTATATCTACCGGTGAGTTACCCAGGTAAGTAGTACCTACATAAACCATCGGCTGCTCCACTTCCGGATAGCTATCTTTTGGCAAGTTGATATAGGCAGAAATACCCATAATCACTACCAAAAACAGGAGGAAGAAAACCGTATTCCTGTTATTGAGGGATAGCTTGGTAAGCCCAAACTCCTTTTCAGAGTTCGTATCTCCGTTTATTGGTTGGTTATTTTTGTTAGTGTTGATGTCTGACATACCAGCAAGCTTTATTTTAATTGAGCTGTTTTAGTTGATTTATCGGCTGCTTTTACGGCTACGCCATCACTTAAGCTTCGGTAACCTTCTATTACTACAATATCATTTTGCTTTAGACCTTCTTTCACTTCGGTAACACCATCATAGCTTTCACCCACTTTCACTTTAGTCTTTTTGGCCACCGTTTTATTATTTTCATCTTCAGCAGTATACAAGAAGTTATCATCACCATCAGAAAGGATAATTTCTGTAGGCACCACTAAAGCAGACTCTGCTTCATAGTCAGTTAACTCCAGAACCACCACCTGATTAGGCTTTACCGGGAAATCCAGCTTAGGTAGTTTTACTTCAATAGAAAATGTTCTGTTATCACTTTTAATCACCTCACTTACTGCTGATATTTTGGAGGTGATATGCTTATCCTGAACCGGGAAGTAAAGATCTACTTCATCACCCACCTTAAAGTCTGAGATATATCTTTCTGAAACGTCAGCATCGATGTACATCATTTCAGGGCTTACTACCCTAACTAAATCCACTCCTGGCTGAGCCATTTCTCCTTCTCTGGCAGGCAACTCATCTATTACACCGGCAAACGGAGCCTTAACCACTGCCTGGTCTAATTGAGAATGTGCGGTAGCTAACCTTCTCTCAATTGCTTCTTTATTATTTTTAGCCTCCAAATACTGAATTTCAGTACCTATCTTCTTTTCCCAAAGATTGGCTTGTCTTTCATAAACCACTTTGGCCAGCTCAAGTGAAGTTTTAAGCTCAGCTATGTTATTTCTTAAAATATCTGCATCTAGCACTATCAGCGTTTGACCGGCACTCACTTTTTGGCCTTCTCTCACCTTCACACTTTCTATGGTTCCGGCTGTTTCTGAGGTAAGCATTACATTTCTGCGAGACTCAACAGAACCTCTTACCTCTATTTTATGCTTAAAGTCAGTAGCTTTCACCACCTTGGTATTTACTAAAATGGCTTTTCCTTCTTCAACACCATAAGTTGAATCTAGCGCGGCTATCTCGGTCTCCAGTTCTTTGATCTTAGTATTAAGCTCACGCACCTCATCTTTATAAGACTGAAGCTGCTCCTTCTTTGCCTCCAGCCCTTCTTTACTACAGGCTGCAAAAAGCAATGTAATGATGGCTAAGTAATAAAATGCTGTATTTCTCATGTCTGGTTTGTTTTCAAAAATGGGTTGGTTTTTAGTTCTTGTGTAGTTGGCCATAAGCTTTTTCTAGCTCTACTTTGGCTACCAAAGCATCATATAATGCATTGTAATAATTGGTTTGGGCCTCTTTATAATCTGCTTCGGCTTCCACTACCTCCAGATTAGATCCTACTCCCTCTTTAAATTTTATGCTTGTTACATCATAAATCTCCTCAGCCAGCTCCATGTTCTCTTTCTGAGCCTGCATCTGCTTTAGAGACGTTTCCATATTTATGCTGGCTTCTTTTATCTCCAGATCTATGGAATTTTCTAGTTGTTCGAATGAATTATTGAGCTGTTTAATCTCCAGCTTATTTCTTTGAATTTTGTTACTCTTCAGGAATCCGTCAAACACAGGGATGTTTAATGACAGCCCCAACAGACCATAATTTAACCATCGCTCACTTTTGAATAATAAATCAAAATCACTGGTTTGAGTATTGTAACCATAGTTAAAGTTAGCATACAAAGTAGGCACATATTGAATCTTATTATTTTTTAAGTCTAAATGTGCTAATGCTACATTGGTCTGTAACTGTGAATATTCTATTCTATTGGCATAATTAAAATCACCCTCTGTAGAAGGATCTTCAAATACCACCTCCTCAAGCTTATCAGTAAGCTCTATGGGCTGAGCCAAAGACATACCCATTTGAAATTTCAACATATCACGGCTAAGATCCAAAAGCTTCTCTGTGTTTTCCAACTCCACTTTTAAATTATTATGCTGCACCTTTAGCCTGCTTACGTCTATTCTTTCGGCAAAACCATTTTCTAACATCACGCTGGTTTCATACAGCATGGTATCTACTCTGCTATAGTTGGTTTTAATGAGTGCCAGCCTTTCTTCGCTAACCAGCACATTATAATAAGCCTTAGATATAGCTTCCACTACATCT
The DNA here is from genome assembly GCF_021389955.1 of Fulvivirga maritima. Classification (NCBI taxonomy): domain Bacteria; kingdom Pseudomonadati; phylum Bacteroidota; class Cytophagia; order Cytophagales; family Fulvivirgaceae; genus Fulvivirga; species Fulvivirga maritima. The sequence goes on along the minus strand of NZ_CP089980.1, from coordinate 3,163,836 downwards.
ATTTCTGTTTTAATGTACTCTTTAGTAGAGAGTTCCTTATAGGTTTTAGAAGCTTGTAAGCCTACAAAAAAGGAACCATCAAAAATGAGTTGCCTTACACTTACAGCCACATTTCCATCATACTTCTGCTGGAATGATATTGGCTCCTCATTTCCTTGAGGTATGCTCGGATCAAAAGTGCTCACATCAAGCAAAGATTTTTGTGGTTCGAAATTATAATTAGCACCGGCATTAATATTTACCTGTGGCAGTCCTTCACTTAAGGTCTCACCTACCTGGGTATCAGCTATTTCCTTGTCTATAGCGCTATTAAGAATATTCTGATTATGCAGCATAGCATAGTCAATACATTCCTCTAACGAAAAAGCCACCCGGGTATCTTCCTGAGCCCTGGCCAGCCCTGTTAAAAGCATAAGTCCAAGAACAAAACTTAATTTAAATCTCATTATCAATGGTGGTTTGTGGTTGGTATATCTATTTGTTGTAAAAAATTATTATAGTATTCTTTGCCTTTATCTGTTACTATACCGCTTATATAATGATCTAGTAACTTCATATGTGTTTCGTAAATGCTAAACTTATCCAATGGAAATAGCTGATGATCGCAAGCCATATTGATCTGTTCTACCCTCAGCACGGCCATCACTTCAGGATCCAGATTATCTCTAAAAACCCCTTCTTCTATTCCATTTTCAATACTTCTTACCAGAGCCTTTCTTAAAAAATTGTTTTTAAACTCCTTTATAATGTCCCACGCTTTAGGGTGATATTTCTGTAAATCAAAAATCAAAGAAGGGTTTATATCATCAAAGTCTTCCCTTATACACTTAGTTATCATGGCTAGCTCCTCCACCGCGTTTTTCACCTCATCCACCACCGCGATGTACTCTGCCTTTTCCTGCTCCACAAAATCCTGCATGGCTATGGTTACTATTTCATCTTTATCCTTAAAAAATTGATAAATAGTCTTTTTAGAAATAGATAACTCCTTAGCTATATCATCCATGGTAACACTCCTCACCCCATACTTTTTAAATAATGTAGTTCCTTCTCTTAATATCCGTTCTCTAGTATCCACAGGTCATCTATATTTTATCGCGAAACTAAAGAAACTTTTAATATTTAAATAGTTTCCAGGGTTCAGGATGAAGAAAATTCTGGTTTAATAACAAAACATTAACATCACCCAATAATTAACACTTCTCCGCTGAATCTGTGGGTTCTTTTTGGTGAGAATCGCATTTCCATTTAGCAGCAAATTTCCGCTTTAATCCTTCTCGCTGCTCGGGGCTCATGCTCCTCCATTTTTCTTTCCACCTATCTTTAGGTCCGCCTTTGCCATGAAAGCCTCCAAAAAGTAATTTACATAATACGAGCAATCCTATAGCCTGTACATAGGTAACTGTGGGGCCGTTGAATAAATCAGGCACAAGCCAGTTCCACAAAGTCATTACAATGTAACCAAACAGTGCTATAAAAGCTAGCACCGCTAATATTACCAAGGCTATTTTCTTTCCCTTTCCTGGTCTCATAATTATAACTCCTTATATAAATTTTCTAATTTCTTTCTCAGTGCTAAAATGGCATACCTTTTCCTCGAAATGAGGGTATTCACAGGTGTATCCAATTTGGCTGATATTTCTTTAAAGCTCTGATCTTCAAATTCATGAAGTACAAAAACCTCTCTTTGCTCAGCAGGAAGCTCATTGAGAGCGACATTAATAGCTTCCCAAATTACTTCTCTAAAATGTATCTCCTCCGGAGTGTCTTCTATATCTGGCAGAATATCTTTTAACATTAAACTACCATCTTCATTATCATAACCTACCTGATCCAGTTTCACGTTATCAGACCGGACACTGCGCTTACGATAAGAATCTATGATTTTATTTCTGGCCACCCGAAACAGCCAAGATGTAGCCTTTTCTATAGAGCGAATGGTGCCATACCCATCTACAAACTGGTATAGTACATCTTGCAATATATCTTCAGCATCTTCCACATTATTCACACGGGCACGAATAAAACTGAGAAGCCTTCCTCTCTCTTTTTCTATGGTCTCTTGCTGACTTTGCACCATATGAATATTTATCGATATTGAATCATCAACTGACATCCCTACTGTAGTCGTATGATTTTATAAAATATTTTATAAGTGCCTACTTTTTTTTTGATTTGCCTTATGACTGAGAACAATTTCCATTTTAAGGAGCATCAAATTAACTATTACACTTACGGCAGTGGCGAAAAAGTGATGCTGGCTTTTCATGGTTTTGGTCAGAACGGTCGTGCATTCGGACCAATGGCTAATATTATAGGCAAAGAATTTACCATTTATAGCTTTGATTTATTTTTTCATGGCAATAGTTATTGGTCTCATGAAGATACTCCGCTTAGCAAAGCTATATGGGCAGAAATAATAACTGCTTTCCTCGCTAGCCTTAAAATTAAAGAAGTAGCTCTGATGGGCTTTAGCATAGGAGCTAAATTTGTACTTGCCACACTAGAGGCCATTCCAGAAAGAATTATAGAACTGATATTTATTGCTCCTGATGGCATTAAACCTAATATTTGGTATCAGTTAGCCACATCTCCTATAGGTTTAAAGAAGGTTTTTAAAAGTATGATACAGAAGCCTCAACTTTTTTTTAGCATTCTTAGAACGGCAGAAAAATTAAAATTTATTGATCGCAGCTTATCAAAATTCGCTGCCAGCCAAATGGACAGCTTAGAGAAAAGAAAAAGGGTATATTATTCATGGATAGTATTTTCTCACCTAAAATTTAAGATGAAGAAAATCAGCCATTTGTTAACTAAAAACCACATCCCAGTGACTTTTTATCTGGGCACTTTAGATAAGGTAATTACACCCCAACATATGCAGCCGCTTATTAAAAAAATCACCGATTATAAAATAGTTTTAATAAAATCTGCTCATAACCATCTGATTCACAAAGTTTCTGAGCACATTAGTAGCTAGTAAGTGGCTAAAAATTTTAATTTTTCTTAAAATTGGCTATTATTTTTTGTTTAACAAGATCTAAAAAAGTTTGAATTCGAGAGTAAGAAATAAGCTAATCCAATTGGCCCGAACAGATAGTGCTCCTATTTCCTACAGGAGATTGATCAACACTACTGAGCTAGGCCTTAACCTTGACATTAAACATGAGAAACAACTTTTAGGAACTATTCTGGATGAGATTTCAGAAGAAGAGCATGAGGAAGATCGCCCGCTCATCAGTGTAATGGTTCAGGATAAAAAGAATGGACAAGGAGACCGTTTCTATAAACTAGCCGAGCAGCTGGGTTATGGAGAATGGAAAGAATTGAAAAATGACGAACACTTTAAAGAAGAACAGATACAAAAGTGTCGTGAATTTTGGCAAGATGAAGATAATTACAAAAAGTATTTCTGATTTAGAATAACAGCCACTGGGAAGATTAGTACCAGTGGCTGTTTTGCTTTTATTTAGGTAGTATATACTGAATTAAACATCACATAATCTGTAGTAAGGTCTGAGCCCCAACCTGTGCTCTCTTCACTACCCTTATGTAGCTCCAGGACTATACGGATGTGAGATTCTCTCAGCAGTTTCTTTATATATGCCTTATCATAATCTGCAGGAGATCCTTTCTTAAGCACCTGCACCAGGTTACTATTATCTCCAATGTATAAATCGGCCTTGGTATAATCAAAAGGAACGCCAGCATTACCGCAGGCAGCTATTATTCTCCCCCAGTTAGGATCACGGCCAAACATAGCCGTTTTAACTAGTGTAGAATCAGAGATCGCTTTCACTAAAGTTCTGGCATTATTCTCAGTTCTGGCCTTAGTAACTTTATACTCTATAAACTTAGAGGCACCTTCGCCATCAGAGATAATTAATTTGGCCAGGTGTGTAAGCAGCTGCATAAGCTTTTCTCTAAACAGCTGATAGTTAGGATCGCTTTTGGTTTTAATCTTCTTATTACCAGCCAGACCGTTTGCCAATACTGCCACCATATCATTAGTAGAAGTATCACCATCTACAGTAATCATATTAAAAGTTCTCTCTACACAGTACTTTACCGCTTCATCCAGTAATTTCTCATCTATATTAATATCCGTAACCACAAAAGACAGCATAGTAGCCATGTTTGGATGAATCATACCTGATCCTTTAGCCATGCCGCCCAGCGCTACTTTAGTGCCATCACAGTCAAATTCAAGAAAGCCTTCTTTAGGGAAAGTATCTGTAGTAAGAATAGCATTAGCAGTAAAAGATCCTGCCTTGGCCGTATTAGATAATTTAGGAATATTTTCTTTTATTCCCTTCACAATATCATCAGTAGGAAAAGGCTCTCCTATGAGCCCTGTTGAGGCTACTATCACATCTTCTACCGGTATTTTTAGTTCTTCAGCTACAGTATTAGCCATAGCTTCTGCTCCAATTCGGCCTTGCTCTCCGGTACATGCATTAGCATTACCAGCATTACATACTATTACCTGAGCCCGGTTATCTTTCATGTGTTTAATACTCAATTTCACCGGCTCTGCCTGCACTTTATTTTGGGTAAAACAAGCTGCTGCGGCACAAGGCACCTCTGAGTAGATTATAGCCAGATCACGTCTCATAGACTTGATTCCGGTGTGTGCTCCCCAGCATTTGATACCTTTTACATTTGTAATATTTTGAATCATTTGATCTTCGATAGTATTGTTGGTTTATGGTTTCAATGGATTAAGTAATAGGCCTGAGGTTTCTTCAAAGCCAAGCATCAGGTTCATATTCTGAATAGCCTGCCCTGCGGCTCCTTTTACAAGATTATCAATGGCCGAAAAAACCATTATTCTGTTAGTACGTTCATCCCACACAGGGTGCACATCACAGTAATTACTACCTCTCACGTCTTTCAAAGTAGGTAAAGATTCTCTCACCCTTACAAATGGCTTTTCTTCATAAAAAGATTGGTATAAATCGTCCAGCTTTTCCTGGGTCATGTCGTTTAGTGGAGTAGAATAGCTGGTAGCCAGTATTCCTCTATCTAGCGGTAGCAGGTGAGGTGTAAATTGAACCTTCACTTCTCCTTCATTAAGAAATCCTAGCTGCTCTTCTATTTCAATAGTATGCCGATGACTTTTTACTCCATAGGCCTTGAAATTATCATTAACATTAGAAAAGTGGGTGGTAAGGCTAGGCTTTATACCTGCTCCAGTAATTCCTGATTTAGCATCTATTATAATGCCTTCTATATCTATCAGTTTTTCGGCTACCAATGGAGCTACTCCTAGCGTAGAAGTAGTAGGATAACAGCCTGGATTAGCCACCAAATCTGATTGTACTATATCATCTTTATGTAGCTCTGGCAATCCATATACAGCATGATCAAATCCTTTTTCATAATTATGATCTTTCTTATACCAGTGCTCATACACTTCAGAGTTTTTTAACCTGAAGTCTCCACTGAGATCAATAATTTTAAATGATTTATCTGCCCATTGCATCACAAAATTCATAGAAACACCGTGTGGCAATGCCAGAAAAACAACATCCAAAGGCTCATCAGTTACTCTTTGTGCGGATACCAAAGGCATATCAAGCTGCCCGGTAAACTGAGGATGTAAAGTAGAAAATGGCTTTCCTTCGTGCGTTTCAGAGGTGATCATGGCAATTTCTACCTCTGGGTGATGCAGTAAAAAACGAGCGAGTTCGGAACCTGTATAACCAGAAGCTCCTACAATTGCTACTTTTTTTCGCGTATTACTCATTGTTCTATCATGGTTTCTGCTAAACACTTTTCTATTTCTTCCACCACTTGCTTCAAATCTTCTTCAGGTATATTTAAAGAAGGCACTAGTCTTAGCACCGTATCAGCGGTAGCATTAGCTATAATACCTTTTTCTAAAAGCAGTTTCACCACCGGAGCCGCTGGCTGAGATAACTCAATACCTATCATAAGTCCAAGTCCACGAATGTATTTTATCTCACCATGCTCAGCTTTCATTTTTTCAAATTCAGCTTTCACCCATGCTCCCTTCTCAGTGGCTGCATCTAACAAATTCTCTTCTTCTATAACTGATAACGTAGCTAAAGCTGAAGAACAGGCTAATGGATTACCTCCAAAAGTGGTACCGTGATCTCCATAATTAATAGCATCACTAATTTTTGAATCACATACAAAAGCTCCTATCGGGAAACCTCCACCAAGCCCTTTGGCCAGTGTCATAACATCGGGCTGCACTCCATAATGATCCTTCGCAAACCACTTCCCTGTACGACCGATTCCACATTGCACTTCGTCAAAAATCAAAGCAATTTTTTCTTCTGTACAGATTTCTCTTATCGCTTGCAAATAGTCCTTATCCACAGGGTTAATACCTCCTTCACCTTGCACAGGCTCTAAAATAATAGCCGCCGTTTCCTGGCTAATAGTTGACTTAAGAGCTTCAAGGTTATTAAATTCTACTTGCTTAAAACCTGTGGGAATAGGTTCAAAACCTTGCTGATATTTAGCCTGGCCAGTGGCGATAGTACCCAGCGTACGACCGTGAAAAGATTTGGTCATAGAAATCACCTCTCCTCCCCGACCATGCTTATGTGCGTATTTACGAGCCACTTTTATAGCACCTTCTACAGATTCAGCGCCACTATTGGTTATGAAAACATGATCAAGACCACTAATTTCTTTGAGCTTTTTGCTCAGCTCTACCTGTGGCAAGGTCACAAAGAAATTAGAAATATGCATAAGCTCTGCCGCTTGTTTCTGCACAGCCTCCACCACTTTAGGGTGGCTATGCCCTACATTACAAACTGCTATGCCCGCCAGCATATCAATATATTCTTTTCCTTCTACATCCCACAGTCTGCTCCCCTTACCTTTTGCAAAGGCCAAGGGAAATCGTTTGAATGTAGGCAGATAATTATTTTTATCCTGCTGATATAATTCTTCATTAGTATAACTCATCATTTCTGTATTGTTGTACCTATTGATTTTCTATGCAATAAATAATCTGTGATCTGCTCTGGCTTAGTACCATTCAGGATGGTAGCCCTGGCTGCACCATTTTTCATGGCTATCTCGCAAGACTCCAGCTTGGGGATCATACCTCCGGTAATAATATCTCCATACATCGCTTCAATATCGCTAAGCTTTACACTATGTAAAATGGAGTCAGGGTCAGGATAATTTTCAAAAAGGCCGTCTACATCAGTAAGCAGCACATATTCATCTACCTCTAAGGCTGCAGCCAAATGGCCGGCAAACATATCCGCATTAATATTATAGTCATTCCCCTCATCATCAGAAGCGATACAGGTAACTACCGGAATATAACCTGCAGTGAGCAATCGCTGTGGCAAATCAGTATTCATGCTCTTTACGTCCCCTACCTGCCCCAGGTCTATCTTCTCACCTCCCGATAAAGGCACGTGCCATCTTTTTTCAGCTATAGCCAGCATACCGTCTTTTCCGCTCAGACCTACAGCTTTCAGTCCGGTTTTGTTAAGCAAACCTACCAGAGAGCTATTCACTTCACCTTTTAGTGCTCTTTCAATATGCACCAATGCTTCGGCGCTAGTATGCCTTTGTCCATCAAAAAACTCAGACTCAATACCGGCTAGCTCCAGTGCTTTGTTAATAAACGGGCCTCCTCCATGCATCAAAAGCACCTCAAATCCAGATTCATGTAAAATTTTGATTTTTTGGGCGATTTGATTCTTCAAGTCTTCACTTTGCATGGCGTTGCCTCCATACTTTATAAGAACCTTATTTTTGCTCATAAAATAATTTATGCTTTATTATTTAAGGATAATAGCCACCTTAATGTTTAATTTTTCTTCAAAAAAACAATCGTAAAATGGTTTTATCCCATTTTTAAAGCTAGCGAGCATTTTGACCCATCATCAGGTACGCCCTGATTCTTAAGGCATAATATAATTCTTTTTTCTACTTTTGCGGTGAAAAACATTAACTATTCAAATCCTCAATTTTAATGATCCAGTTTTTCCGATCACAAGGTCAACAGTATTACGCAGTAGACCTTTCACAGCAGCTCCAGGAAGCAGACATTAACAAGCTAAAGTGGCTTTTTGGGCAAGCAGAAACTATAGAAGCACCTCAGTTAGAGGGTTATTTTGTAGGACCTCGCAAAGAAATGATTACCCCATGGAGCACGAATGCCGTGGAGATCACCCAGAATATGGGCATAGAAGGAATTAAAAGGATCGAGCAATTTACTCAGGTAGAAGAGCGATCAGCTGAATATGATCCTATGCTGGAAGTTCTCTATCATAACCTTGATCAGCAACTTTTCACTATTGCTAAAAGTCCTGATCCGGTAATAGAGATTGATGATATCTCTACTTTCAATAAAAAAGAAGGCCTGGCCCTTAGCGAAGAAGAAGTAGAATATCTGGAAGGAGTAAGTAAAAAATTAGACAGAAAGCTCACCGATAGTGAAGTTTTTGGCTTCTCTCAGGTAAACTCAGAGCACTGCAGGCATAAAATATTTAATGGTGTTTTCATTATTAACGGAAAAGAAATGGATAAATCCCTTTTCCAGATGATAAAAGAAACATCTACTAAAAACCCGAATTACATAGTTTCTGCTTATAAGGATAATGTAGCCTTTATTCAAGGCCCTAAAGCGGAACAATTTTCACCCAAAACACCTGATAAGCCTGATTATTTCACTACTAAAGAAATAGATACGGTTATCAGCTTAAAAGCGGAAACCCATAACTTCCCTACCACAGTAGAACCATTTAACGGTGCTGCCACAGGATCTGGAGGAGAGATTAGAGATAGACTAGCAGGAGGAAAAGGCAGCTTGCCATTAGCAGGAACTGCTGTATATATGACTTCATACTCCCGACTAGAGGAAGGAAGAAAGTGGGAAGAGAACATACAACCTAGAAAATGGTTGTACCAAACGCCTATGGACATCCTTATTAAAGCGTCTGATGGTGCCAGTGATTTTGGTAATAAGTTTGGTCAACCTCTTATTTGCGGAAGCTTACTCACTTTTGAGCACGAAGAGAACGACAAAAAATTCGGATTTGATAAAGTGATCATGCTGGCCGGTGGAATTGGGTTTGGCAAGAAGCATGACAGCTTAAAAGCATCCCCAGAAAAAGGAGACGAAATAGTAATACTTGGAGGGGACAACTACCGTATTGGTATGGGTGGTGGAGCCGTTTCTTCAGTAGCTACCGGAGAATTTGGCAACTCTATAGAGCTTAATGCCATACAGCGCTCTAACCCTGAAATGCAAAAAAGGGTGATGAATACTATCAGAGCTATGGTAGAAAGCGATGAGAACCCTATCATCTCTATTCATGATCATGGTGCTGGTGGCCACCTAAACTGCCTCTCTGAGCTGGTAGAAGAAACCGGTGGAACCATAGATGTAAACAAGCTGCCTGTGGGTGATCCTACACTTTCTGATAAAGAGATAGTAGGTAACGAATCTCAGGAAAGAATGGGCTTGGTAATGAAAAGTAAAGACCTTGATTACCTTAAAAAAGTAGCCGACAGAGAGCGCTCTCCTATGTATGCTGTAGGCCACGCTACCGGTGATGATCATTTTAAGTTTGAAAATAAAAAGACAGGCAAGAATCCTATAGATTGGGATCTGTCTCATATGTTCGGCTCATCTCCAAAAACTATATTGGAAGATGAAGATAAAGCCAGCAACTATGCTGAGTTAACTTATAGCTCAGAGCAAATCAAAGAATATTTAGAATCAGTATTACAACTGGAAGGTGTAGCTTGTAAAGACTGGTTAACTAACAAAGTGGACCGATGTGTTTCAGGAAAGGTAGCGAAACAACAGACTTGTGGGCCTGTACAGCTTCCTCTTAACAACCTGGGCGTAATGGCACTAGACTATAAAGGGACTAAAGGAATAGCCACTTCTATTGGCCATGCTCCTGTTTCCGCTCTTATAGATCCTGATGCAGGCTCCAAGCTTTCAATAGCTGAAGCACTCACTAACTTAGTTTGGGCTCCACTTACTCATGGACTTAAAGGAGTTTCTTTAAGTGCCAACTGGATGTGGCCAGCCAAAGTAGAAGGCGAAAACAGCAGATTATACAATGCCGTGAAAGCTGTAAGTGAATTTGCTCAGGAATTGGACATCAACATCCCTACGGGTAAAGATTCACTTTCTATGACCCAAAAATACCCTGATGGCGATGTAGTTTATTCTCCAGGAACGGTTATAATCAGCTCCGTAGGCGAAGTAAGCAACATCAATCAGGTAGTATCTCCTAACCTTAAGCCAGAAGCTAACTCTCACATCATATACATAGATTTTTCTGATGATGATTACAAGCTGGGTGGCAGTAGCTTTGCTCAGGTACTTAACAAGCTAGGCAGCACTGCTCCTACTATAAAAGATGCTTTTTATTTCAAAAAGGCCTTTGCTGAAATTCAGCTATTGGTGCTGGAAAATAAAATATTGGCAGGTCATGATATTTCTGCCGGAGGTATGATCACAGCGCTGCTTGAAATGTGCTTCCCTACAGAAAATTCAGGCCTTGAAATATCTCTAAACGATATTCCTGAAGCGGATACTTTAAAAGTACTTTTTAGTGAACAACCAGGAGTACTTATTCAGGTAGCTGATGATAGCATTGTTAATGATTTCAAAAAGGTAGACATCAACGCTTATGTTATAGGTACAACTAATAACAGCGGGCGTGTTACCATCAACCATAACGATACAGCTTTAGATCTTGATGTAAAAGAACTAAGAGACGTATGGTTTAAAACCTCTTATCTGTTAGATAAAAAGCAATCAGGTGCTGACTTAGCTCAGGCTCGTTTTGAAAACTACAAAAAGCAACCTCTTTCTTATCAGTTTCCGGCACATTTCACTGGCAAGCTAGATCAATATGGCATTGATTTAAATAGAAAAGAAGAGACAGGCTATAAAGCGGCTATCATTAGAGAAAAAGGAGTGAATGGTGACCGTGAAATGGCTTGGATGATGCACATGGCAGGCTTTGATGTGAAAGATGTTCACATGACTGACCTGATCAGTGGTAGAGATGATCTTTCTGATGTAAATCTCATAGTATTTGTAGGTGGCTTCTCTAACTCTGATGTACTAGGATCAGCCAAAGGGTGGGCTGGAGCATTCCTTTATAACGAAAAGGCGAAACAAGCCCTTGATAATTTCTATAGCAGAAAAGATACACTCAGCTTAGGCGTATGTAACGGTTGTCAGTTAATGATGGAATTAGGCCTCTTATTCCCTGAGATTAAGAATCACCCTACCATGCATCATAACAGTTCAGAGAAGTTTGAATCGAGCTTTATATCTGTTGATATACCAGAAAACGAAAGTGTAATGTTTAGCTCCCTGGGCGGCAGCAAGCTGGGCGTATGGGTAGCACATGGTGAAGGTAAGTTTGTATTACCAGAGGCTGAGTCCGCTTATAACATAGTAGCTAAATACGCTTATAAGGCGTATCCTGGCAACCCTAACGACTCAGATCATAGTACAGCTGCTGTTTGCTCTAAAGATGGCAGACACCTCGCTATAATGCCTCATTTGGAGCGTTCTATATACCCTCACAACTGGGCATATTACCCTGAAGGCAGACAAGATGAAGTATCACCATGGATAGAGGCATTTACGAACGCTAAGGCATGGTTAGAAACACATAAGTAACTACTCGCAAATAGCGGATTTCATTAAACATTTCAGATTAAATGTTATTAAAACAGGGCCTATTATATTATATTTATATAGGCTCTGTTTTAAACCTCATTAAGTATGAAATCACGCTCTCACTTCCTATCCATCGGAATACTATCTCTAATATTAGTATCGTGCTTCTCTTATCGTGAACTACCTGTAGAATATGACTACAGCTACAAAGGTCGTTTTGACAAATACAGTAGTTATGACTTCTTGCTGCAGGCAGAGAACCAGGAACTAGCCTCTAACGGCGAGGTAATCAAGAGGGCGATAGAATCTCACATGAAATTTCTTGGCTATAAAAGAAAGGACAACAAGCCCGATTTACTACTATCTTTCAGGGTGTTTGTAGACAGCCTGAACTTCAGAGGTTACAACCAACCTAAAATAGAAGACTGGATGACCAAGCAAAATCGTGACCTTGAATACAACCGATTAAAGATTGGTATGAAAGAAGGCACCCTGCTTATTCAGATTTTTGACAGAAAACAAAAAGCTTCTATCTGGCAAGGCTATGCTACAGACTACTATGGCCGTGTAAACTTTTCTGACATTAGAGACGTCAATAACGCCGTAAAATCCATTCTAAACAAGTATCAGTTCTTCGCAGACGGCTTCATGGAAGAGCAGAAAAAGATACTTTCTCAGACTCCGTAAAATATTTTTAAAAATTTCTACCCGGAAGTTTTCATTTTTAAAAATTAATACTACTTTTGCCATCCCAAAAATGAGGGAAACAAGATTGCCCGATGGTGTAACTGGCAACACGTCTGATTTTGGTTCAGAAGAGTCTAGGTTCGAGCCCTAGTCGGGCAACTCAGGCGGACATTATATAGTCCGCCTTTTTTGTTTTAAAAATGCCAAACTTAAAAAGATGTCATCAGTAAAGATCTTCTCCGGAAAATCAACTCAATACTTGGCTGAAAAAATTGCTCAGTCATACGGTAAGCCTTTAGGAGAAGTCACGCTTCAGAAATTTAGTGACGGTGAAATGTCTCCTTTCTTTACTGAATCTGTAAGAGGAAGTGATGTCTTTTTGATACAATCAACTTTTCCCCCTGCTGATAACTTTTTGGAATTACTTTTACTTATCGATGCTGCTAAAAGAGCTAGCGCTAAGTATGTAACTGTAGTGGTTCCTTATTTCGGTTATGCACGTCAGGACAGAAAAGATAAACCAAGAGTAGCTATAGCAGCCAAGCTCATGGCTAACTTATTATCAGCCGCAGGCGCAGACAGAATTATGACTTGTGACCTTCATGCTGATCAGATCCAGGGATTTTTTGATATTCCTTTAGATCACTTAGATGGTACTTCAATATTTATTCCTTACATCAGATCTCTGAAATTGGAAGATATCATTTTTGCTTCTCCTGATGTAGGTGGTGTAAAAAGAACCAGAAGCTTCGCTAAGTTCTTTAGAGCTGAAATGGTAGTTTGTGATAAGTACCGTGAAAAAGCCAACGAAGTAGCATCTATGAGACTTATTGGAGACGTAGAAGGCAAAGACGTAGTAATGATAGATGACCTAATAGATACCGGAGGCACTATATGCAAAGCAGCCGCTCTTTTAAAAGACAAAGGAGCTAAATCTGTAAGAGCAGTAGCCACTCACCCGATACTATCTGGCAAAGCCTACGAAAACATAGAAAACTCAGAGCTGGAAGAGCTGGTAACTACAGACACCCTGCCTCTGAAACAAGATTGCTCTAAAATAAAAGTACTCAGTGTATCTGACCTTTTTGCTAAAGCAATCAGAAAAATACATGATCATGAGTCTATCAGCTCATTATTCATCCGTTCTTAAGAATTTTATTTACTCACATATAAATTATAATTACAATGAAAACAGTTGAGGTTATAGGGTATAAAAGAGCAAATCTCGGCAAATCAGATTCCAAGAAGTTGCGCGCAGAAGGAAATGTTCCTTGCGTAATTTATGGTGGTGATGAGCAGATACACTTTTATGCACCAATGATTCTTTTCAGAGAATTAGTGTACACAGATGAAGCACACTTTGTGCATTTGAACATTGAGGGAGATGAGTATCAGGCTATCTTACAAGATATCCAGTTTCACCCAGTAAGTGAAGTAATTCTTCATGTTGACTTCTTGCAAATCTTCGAAGGAAAAACCATTAAAATGGATATTCCTGTTCATTTCGAAGGAGAATCTCCAGGTGTAGCCAAAGGGGGTACTCTTATTAAGAAAAGAAGACACTTAAGAATTCAGTCGCTTCCTAAGCATATGCCTGAGCATATCACTGTAGATCTTAGCGGCTTAGACTTCGGAAAAGCTATAAAAGTACAAGAGATCGCAGAAGATAACTTCGAAATCCTTGATACTAAAATCGCTTCTGTAGCTGTAGTAGAAATACCAAGAGCACTTAGAGGTAAGCAAACTGCTGAAGCAGAAGAAACTGAAGCAGAAGAGACTGAATAAGTCTAACAAAATTCATTTAAGAAAATCCTGCTCTCTATGGGCAGGATTTTTTAGTTTAACCCCCTCCTTATTATTTTAAAAAAGCATGAAGTACTTAATAGCAGGTTTAGGAAACATTGGCGCAGAGTATGAGCTAACCAGACATAACATCGGTTTTCTTACACTAGACAGAATGGCTGACGTGCATGGCTTTAAATTTAACAATGAGCGTCTGGCTGAGAAAGCAGAATTTAAGTATAAGTCGAGGCAGATACACCTAATAAAGCCTACCACCTATATGAACCTGAGTGGTAAAGCTGTTAACTATTGGCTTAAAGAGCTTAAAATACCCAAAGAGAACCTATTAGTATTAGTAGATGATATTGCTATTCCTTTTGGCAACCTGCGTCTGCGCATGAAGGGATCAGCAGCAGGACATAATGGGCTTAAAAATATTGAACAGCTTACCGGAGGCAACAACTACTCTCGTCTAAAGATGGGAATTGGTGATAACTATGCTAAAGGTCAGCAAATAGATTATGTACTAAGTCCATTCACAAAAAAGGAATTTGAAGAGCTGCCTTTTATTATGGATAAAGCTATTGATATGACCCTCTCCTTTTGCACCATTGGAGCAACAAGAACCATGAATGAATTTAATGATTAATAAAAAAGGGTGTTTAGTAATACCAAACACCCTCTATTATATTTTCAGCTTATAATTATTAACTTATTCCTGATCCAGGATTCACCTTTTCTGAAGGCTGCACAAATCTTAATGTACCATCAGTATCTTCAGCCATCAATATCATTCCCTGAGATTCTACTCCCATCATTTTTCTAGGGGCCAAATTCACTAAAACAGACACCTGCTGACCTATCACCTCTTCGGGTGAATAATGCTCAGCAATACCACTTAAAATGGTCCTCTTGTCAATCCCTGTATCTACCAACATCTTCAATAGCTTTTTAGATTTTGGCATTTTTTCAGCTTCAAGAATAGTCCCTACTCTGATATCAATTTTCATAAAGTCATCAAAATTGATCTCAGCCTTTACATTAGATTCTGCCGGAGCAGCCTCTTGTTCTTTAGCTACAGCAGCTTTTACTTCCTGCTCATTAGTTTTTTTAGTTGCCTCTAGTTTATCCATCTGCTTTTGCACTACGTCATCTTCAATTTTCTCAAACAATAATTCAGCCTCTCCTATTTTATGACCATCAGGCAGCAAATCAACAGATCCGGCATCGGCCCACAGCTTTCCTGAAAAGTTTAAAATGCCATTTAATTTATTGATAGTTTTAGGTAAGAACGGCTCCCCTACAATCGCCAGATTAGCGGCGATCTGAAGACCTATATTCATAATGGTCTTCACTCTGTTAGGGTTGGTCTTTATCAACTTCCAAGGTTCAGTATCAGCCAGGTATTTATTTCCTGTTCTGGCTAAATCTATAAACTCAGACATTGCTTCTCTAAATTTAAATGCATCTAGCGCATTAGCTATTTTCTGAGGAGCAGCCTTTACCTTCTCAATGGTTTCCTTGTCTATATCAAACAACTCTCCTTTTTCAGGAATTTCGCCTTCATAATACTTATTAGTAAGCACTACTGCTCTATTAATAAAATTGCCGAATATAGCTACCAGCTCACTGTTATTACGAGTCTGGAAGTCTTTCCAGGTAAAGTCATTATCCTTTGTTTCAGGAGCATTAGCACATAACACATACCTAAGTACATCTTCTTTACCAGGCAAATCTTCTAAAAACTCATGCAGCCAAACCGCCCAGTTTTTAGATGTACTAATTTTATTTCCTTCAAGATTTAAGAACTCATTAGCAGGAACATTATCTGGCAATATATAATCACCATCTACATGCAATATGCTTGGGAAGATGATACAGTGAAACACAATATTATCCTTACCAATAAAGTGAAGTAATCTTGAGTCTTTATCCTTCCAATATGGCTCCCAGTTTTTACCATTTTGCTCAGCCCACTCTTTAGTAGCAGAAATATAGCCGATAGGTGCATCAAACCAAACGTATAGCACCTTGCCTTCAGCTCCTTCTACAGGCACAGGCACTCCCCAGTCCAGATCTCTGGTCATCGCCCTGGGCGCTAAACCACCATCTAACCATGACTTACACTGGCCATACACATTAGTCTTCCACTCTTTATGATCTTCCAGTATCCACTCCTTCAACCAAGGCTCGTACTTATCCATAGGAAAATACCAGTGCTTGGTTTCTTTAAGCACAGGTTCATCTCCACTTAAAGCTGACTTAGGATTAATTAATTCTGCAGGACTTAGAGATGATCCACACTTTTCGCACTGATCTCCATAGGCCTGATCGTATCCACATTTAGGGCAAGTACCTATGATATATCGATCAGCCAAAAACAGCTTACTCTTTTCATCATAGTATTGCTTAGAAGTTTGCTCCTCAAACACTCCCATGTCATAGAGCTTTTTAAACATATCCATTGAAGTCTGCTTATGCACTTCGGATGATGTTCTGGAGTAAATATCAAAGTCGATCCCAAATTGCTCAAAGGAATCTTTAATCAGGGTATGGTATTTATCTACAACCTCTTTTGGCGTTACTCCTTCTTTTTTTGCTCTTAAAGTAATAGCAACACCATGCTCATCAGATCCGCAGACAAAAACTACATCTTCCTTTTTACTTTTCAGGTATCTTACATAAATATCAGCCGGTACGTACACCCCTGCCAAATGCCCAATATGTACAGGGCCATTAGCATAAGGTAATGCGGCGGTAATAGTATGTCTTTTAAAGTTCGTATCAGTATCTTGCATCATTTATCAGAATTAATGCTGCAAAGATAAAATTTCTTAGCTGTTTATTAACTAACAAGCAGGAAAGAGGCGGAAACATCCGCATTCTATTTTGATATATGGAAAATCAAAATCTTAAGAATTCGAAAATCTGACGGTAAAGCAAGTAAATCCTTCTTCTGTTCTTTTTAAAGAAATATCACCTTCTAATTTTTCTACAGCCAATTTTACCAGATAGAGCCCTAAGCCCGCTGAATCTCCCATTTCTGAAGCTTTAGAGAAAATCTCAAAAATTTTAATAGAAGCCTTATCCTCAATACCTATTCCATTATCAATCACTCGTATTTCTACATCGTCGGCCTTTAACTTCTTCACAGTAATATGTACAAATGAATCTACCCGACTGGAGGTATTATAGAACTTAAAGGCATTACCTATGAGGTTATTTAAAATTATCTTAAGCAATTCTACATCACTTTTAAAGTAAAGATGATCATCTATCTCTTTGCTTATTTTAACCTTCTTGCCCGATTGATTCTTCTTCTGTTTAACTATTACATTTTCGATCAGGTCATTAAAATCAACCCTTTCTTCTGTAATTAATGAATTGTTGATCTGATTTATAATCAACAGTTTGGAAAGAATCTCATTGAGTTTTTTAGCTGTACTACCGAGCTTCTTAAAATAATCAACCGCCTTTGCATCTTTTATATCAATTAAAGCCACATTACAAATACCTTGTAAAGTTGCCAGCGGCCCCCTTATATCATGAGAAGTTTTATAGATAAAATTATCCAGCTCATGGTTAGACTTTAAAAGTGCCGCATTAGAATCTTTTAACTCTTTAGTTCTGTCTCGCACCTTTTCTTCCAGCTTCACATTTATATCTGTCAGCTCATGATTTTGCCTTTCAATAGTTTCATTAGCCTCAGACAATTTTTCATTCACCTTACGCCTATGGAAATTATTTCTATACAGAATAACCAGGATAACCAACGCCAGAAAAATAATAATGCCCGAAAGCAGTAGCAAGGTAGTTCTTCGTGATATTTGAGACTGCTGCATACTAATAGTCTCCATATTCTCACGCTCCTGATATTCAATCTGAATCTTAGCCAGATTTTGGATTACTTCTTCATTTAACACCTGACTATTTAATGAATCATATCTCCTTTGATAATAGTAGGCTTCTTCATACTTTTTACGCAAAGCATTTATTTCTGCTAACAATTGATAATTATCTCTTATCCATGTCCTATATCTTAAATTCTCTGCCCCTCTTAAACTTTTCATCAAGTAAGATATAGCCCCTTCAGTATTTTGCTCCGCTAAAAGAACTTTAGCTAAGAAGTGATCATTAATGACATGATACATTTGAAAATCATCATCAATAGCCAATTTATTTGAAGCCTCAAAATACATCTTAGCCTTCTTAATCTCTCCTAACGAATAATACGCTATTCCTGCTCCATTGTAGGCTTCTATTTTCATCCGATCTTCACAACCTACCTCACAAAGAGCCAAAATCCTATCAAAAAACTCTAAGGCCTCTTTATATCTATTTAACTCAGAATAACATAAACCTAAATTGATAAGGATACTTTCCAAATCTGTATCATCACCTATCTCCTTCTTTATCTTCAAAGCACGATCAAAAAAATTAATCGCCTTATCAAAATCTCTAATCTTATAATAAACCAGACCGATGTTATTACAAGAAATAGCCACTTCTACCAAATTCCCTTCACGTTCTCTAAGCTTAAGTGATTCTAAATGATACCTAAGAGCATCATCATAGTTACCAAAGAAGTAATTAGCATTACCGAGATTGTTTAAAATGTACTTTTTGCGATCATCAAAGCCATTTTCATTAGCTATTTGCAAAGACTTATGATAGTGCTGAACAGCATCCTGATAATATCCTTTACGCTCATAAACCCACCCAATACAAAATTCCGCTCGAGAAATTGTCAAACTATCGCCTACATATGATGCATATTCACTCGACACCCGAGCATAAATCAAAGCAGAATCAAGATCTATATTTCTATAGGCTACAAAAAGTTGCCTAGCAACTTCTGCTTTACTCTTATAATTGACTTTTTTCAATTGCGTCTTCAAAGAATCAACATCACTCTCCCCATAAACTACTGAACTGCAGAAAAAAGCAAAAATTAAGACAAGGGTTTTTATAAATAACTTATTCAAGAAACACACAAGTAAGTTTTAGTTAACAGTTGATTATTTTTTAGCAATTCATTCTATCATTTTTGTCTCTCCTTCACACTAAAACAAACATCAACCAAGTAAGGATAAGTAATTATACATGTAATATTTTACCCATAAATAAGGCTTTTAAATAGTGACAGCAATAAATTAAAACAAAAATCAAAAGAAGTCTAAATCTAAAATCAATTATAATATGAAAAGCAAACTATTTACAATTTTAACACTGATTTTATTATCAATTATCACTTATGCCTGCTCCGAAGAGGAGGTAAAACCAACAAGCCTGTCCAGACACGAATCCGGAGACGGATCTGCTATCTCCGAAACTGGTGGATTTTAATTACTGAACTCAACTTACTTATAAACTGAACTCGAACATGAAAAAATTAATCTTAATCACTCTATTAGCCATTCCTGTAGCTTCAATGTTCTCTTCTTGCAACGAAGAAGAAGTGACTCCTCAAACTGAAGCAAGACACGTATCCGGAGACGGATCTGCCATCTCCGAAACTGGTGGATTTTAATTACTAAACTCAACTTACTTATAAACTGAACTCGAACATGAAAAAATTAATCTTAATCACTCTATTAGCCATTCCTGTAGCTTCAATGTTCTCTTCTTGCAATGAAGAAGAAGTGACTCCTCAAACTGAAGCAAGACACGTATCCGGAGACGGATCTGCCATCTCCGAAACTGGTGGATTTTAATTACTAAACTCAACTTACTTATAAACTGAACTCGAACATGAAAAAATTAATCTTAATCACTCTATTAGCCATTCCTGTAGCTTCAATATTCTCTTCTTGCAATGAAGAAGAAGTGACTCCTCAAACTGAAGCCAGACACGTATCCGGAGACGGATCTGCTATCTCCGAAACTGGTGGATTTTGATTACTGAACTCAACTTACTCACAACCTTATAAACTGAACTCGAACATGAAAACTAAACTTATAATAACGACCCTCGCACTAGCAATCATAGCCAGCTTCTCTTTCATCACGGTAAAAAGGGAAAATATATCTAAAAACACGAAACAGAAGAGCCAGAAACACACCTTAGCCAAGCCCATGAGTGGGTTTACCATGGAAGATCAGGGGCAATTTTAACAAAAACCTAACATAAGCCTGAATAGCGCGCACAAGGCTTATTGTTCATCATTTCAACAAAAGACTTATTCTTGAAAAAAACTGAATAACAACTGGTTATGAAAACACAATCATAAAAAAGATCAGATCGAGGGAAGTAAAATTTTCTCCACGACATAAGGTTACCTTGTAAAAGCTACGAGTATATACTTAATTATATACTCTTAGTTATTTATAGTACACACCCACTTTGTAACAATAGTAAGTTTTCTTATAATCAATTAAACAAATCTTTGATTTTCTTGTCACACCTCGTAAATAGTCTTTTGCTTCAAAAACATGAAACTTATTTACACAAATAAATGTATGGCTTGTAAAATTGAATTTCGATAACATTTGTTTGCTTTTAAATTATTAGCTTTGCAGCTCAATTTCAGTCTATGCAAAATATTAGAAATGTAGCTATTATAGCTCACGTTGACCACGGTAAAACTACCTTGGTTGACAAAATTATCCATGCCTCAAAAATATTAAGAGAAAATGAAGAGTCAGACGACCTTATTCTTGATAACGAGGACTTAGAAAAAGAAAGAGGCATTACTATCGTGTCTAAGAACGTTTCCGTTCGATACAATGATGTAAAGATTAACATCATAGACACTCCTGGTCACGCCGATTTTGGAGGAGAAGTAGAAAGGGTTTTAAAAATGGCCGATGGTGTAATACTATTGGTTGATGCATTTGAAGGCCCTATGCCACAAACACGCTTCGTACTAGGTAAAGCCCTTTCATTAGGTCTTAAACCAATAGTGGTTGTAAATAAGGTGGATAAAGAAAACTGTCGTCCTGACGAGGTTCATGAGCAGGTTTTTGACCTGATGTTTAACCTGGACGCTACAGAAGAGCAGCTAGATTTCCCTACTTTGTATGGTTCATCTAAACAAGGATGGATGAACACAGACTGGAATCAGCCTACTGACAACATTATACCTCTTTTAGATGCTATAGTGGAATTTATACCACCAGCACCGCAAAACGAAGGTGTACTACAAATGCAGGTTACTTCACTTGACTTCTCATCTTATGTAGGAAGAATAGCCATTGGTCGTATTAACCAAGGTATTGTAAAAGAAGGTGACACAGTAGGTTTAACTAAAGCCGATGGTAGTGTAAAAAGACAAAAAGTTAGAGAGGTTCATATTTTTGAAGGATTAGGCAAAAAGCGTGTGCCAGAGGCCTCTTCAGGTGAAATATGTGCTTTAGTAGGTATTGAAGATTTTGAATTAGGAGATACAGTAACCAGCCTGGAAAATCCTCAACCTCTTCCTCGTATTGCTATTGACGAGCCTACCATGAGTATGTTATTTACTATTAACAACTCTCCATTCTTCGGTAAAGAAGGTAAGTTTGTGACTTCAAGACACCTTCGCGATCGTTTATACAAAGAAACTGAGAAGAACTTAGCTTTAAGAATAGAAGACACTACTTCAGAAGACAGATTTAATGTATTTGGAAGAGGTATTCTTCACTTATCTGTATTAATTGAAACAATGAGAAGAGAAGGCTACGAATTACAAGTAGGTCAGCCTCAGGTTTTAATTAAAGAAATAGATGGCGTAAAACATGAACCTATAGAGCACTTAGTAGTAGATGTACCTCAAGAAACATCTGGAAAAGTGATAGAGCTAGTTAGCGCTAAAAAAGGTGAAATGAAGATCATGGAACCTAAGGGTGACTTACAACACCTTGAGTTTGACATCCCTGCAAGAGGAATCATAGGCTTAAGAAATAACATCTTAACAGCTACTGCTGGAGAAGCTATCATGACTCACAGGTTCAAAGAATATGCTCCTTATAAAGGTGAGATCCCTGGTAGAATCAATGGATCTTTAATTTCTATGGAATCAGGTCCTTCTACTGCTTACTCAATTGATAAGCTTCAGGACAGAGGTATTTTCTTCGTAGATCCGGGTGAAGATCTATACATGGGCCAAGTAATTGGTGAGCACTCAAGAGACAATGACCTTGTTGTAAACATACAGAAAGGTAAAAAGCTTACTAACATGAGAGCTTCAGGATCTGACAGCAACGCAAAAATTGCTCCCGCTAAAAAATTCTCTTTAGAAGAAGCTTTAGAATACATTCAAAAAGATGAATATCTTGAAGTTACTCCTAAATCAATGAGAATGAGAAAGATTTATCTTAACGAGAGTGATAGAAAGAAAATGAGTAATAAAGAAAATTAATCCTTTCTTTATCTTTCGATATAAACATTAAAAAAGCCCGAATTGCGGGCTTTTTTAATGTTTAATATTTTGGTGGTCAATAAACTTAACCTGGTATTTTCTCAAACTTCACGGTAGCTTCGCCTTTATGGGCTTTTCTAGGCTTTAAGTTTAAAACCTGAAACATCTCTTCGTCCACTACTACATCATTATTAGGTGTAGTTAATAATTTATCTCCTGCGAAGATAGAGTTAGCTCCTGCCATAAAGCATAAAGCCTGCTCTTCCATATTCATCTTCACTCTACCTGCAGATAATCTCACCATAGCCTTAGGCATAATAATCCTGGCAGTTGCTATCATTCTGATCATCTCCCAAACAGATACTCTAGCTTGCTCAGCCAAAGGTGTACCTTCAACAGGCACCAAAGCATTTACAGGAACAGATTCAGGGTGTTCCTCCAGAGTAGCCAAGGTAAGTAACATACCTATTCTATCTTTATCTCCCTCTCCCATTCCTATAATTCCGCCAGAGCAAACTGATATTTTGGCTTTTCTAACGTTATCTATGGTTTCTAATCTCTCATCATAACTACGAGTTGAGATTATTTCTTCATAATGCTCTTCACTAGTATCCAGGTTATGGTTATAGGCATAAAGACCTGCATCTTTAAGCTTCATAGCCTGATCTTCAGTAAGCATACCCAAAGTACAGCAAACCTCCATATCCATAGCATTAACCCCTTTCACCATATCAAGTACGCGGTCGAAGTCTTTATTATCTCTCACCTCTCTCCAGGCAGCACCCATACAAAATCTGGTACTACCAGCATCCTTAGCCTCTTTTGCCTTCTGCAACACCTCTTCTGTAGGCAACAACTTATGCACTTTCACATCAGTTTGATAACGCGCAGCCTGAGGACAATAGGCACAATCTTCAGGACAGCCCCCTGTCTTCACAGAAAGCAATGTACACACCTGAACTTCACCCGTATCATGATACTCTCTATGAACCGTAGCTCCACGATAAATCAAGTCTAACAGTGGTGAATGATATATTTCACTAATTTCTTCTCTAGTCCAATCGTTACGTATTTCAGTCATTTGGTAGTAGTTTAAAGACTCAAAGTAAGCACATAAGAATTAAAAGGCCTTTAGCTTTATCTAATAATTTTGATCAGAATACTAATTTAGATTCAATTCATATGGTAATCTGGCCTGAACCCCTTTCAAGTTCTCAGTTTTTTTGAGCATTTCAAAATAAGGATATAACTCTCCCAGTTCAGCCTTTATAGCCTCCGATTTAGTATCTCCTTCAAGCTCCTTAAAGAACTCCTCAAAAATAGATCTTTGTTTAGGGTAATATCTAATTTTGTAATCATCCTGAACCCCTGCAGCATTAGCCGCTATTTCTATGGCATCATCAAAATCACCTAGAACATCGACCAAGCCATTGGTTTTCGCTTGCTCTCCAGTCCACACACGGCCGGAGGCCACCGCTTTAATAGCCTCAACACTCATACCTCTTCCTTGAGCAGCCTTGGTGACAAAAGTTTCATATCCCTTATTGATATCTTCTTGTACTATCGAACTTTCCTCTTCGGTTAATGGTCTGGTTACAGTCATCATTCCAGAATATTTTCCGGTGTTAACCTCTTCATTAGTAATTCCTAATTTTTCATTTAGAAAATCCTTAAAATTAAAGATCACTCCAAAAATACCGATGGAACCAGTTATGGTGTTAGGCTGAGCTACAATAGTATCGCAAGCCATACTCATATAATAACCTCCTGAAGCCGCTACATCAGACATAGAAGCAATAACAGGCTTCATCTCACTGGTCAATTTAATCTCTCTCCACATGATATCAGAAGCAACGAAGCTACCTCCCGGAGAATTTATTCTTAGCACCACCGCTTTTATCTCATCATCCTCGCGAGCCTTTCTTATTTCTTTAACAAATGCGTTTGAGCCAATATTATTGATATCTCCTTCTCCTGACACAATTTCACCAGAAGCAACGATTACTGCCACTTCATTATCAGAGCTTTTATAATTACTAAAACTCTTTTTATACTTCTCATATTTCACTAGCGAAAGGTCCTTATCAGCATCAATGCCTATTTTTTTCTTCAAAAAGGAAATTACCCCATCATAATAAGTGAGGCTATCCAAAAGCCCATATTTCACGGCATCTTCAGGTTGCCTGGCGAGCATTTCATCTGACATCTGTTTTACATCAGCTTCTGACAAGCCTCTGCTATTTGCTACATTAGCTATTAAATGATTGTTTACACTATTTAACATAGAAGTAAGCTGAAGCCTGTTCTCCTCACTCATATCAGTTCGCATGAGAGGTTCAACAGCACTTTTAAATTGCCCTACTCTAAAAATTTGAGGTTCCACTTTCAACTTATCAAATAAGCCCTTCAAGAAAGTAACATTGGCAGATAACCCATTAAATTCTAAATCTCCCTCAGGGTGCATATATATTTTATCAGCCACTGAAGAAAGGTAATAAGCACCTTCTGTATAGTATTCGTTATATGCCACCACAAATTTGCCTGAAGTTTTGAAGTCTTCCAGAGCTAACCTAATTTCTTCTATAGTGGCAGTACCCGCATTTAACATGGGCGTTTCTAAAAATATACCTTCTATATTCTCATTGGTTTTAGCATCAGCTATTACCTCTTTCAGCTGTACCAGCCCCATTGAGCTAGCCGAACTGGCCACAAATCCCACTTCCCCAAAAGGGTTTTCAAACTCCACCTCTGAAATAGGCTTATTCAACTTAAGATGTAGAATACTTTTTGATGAGACCTTAACCGTCTCTTCTGCTGACATAACCGAAATAACGCCTACAAAAACCAATGTACCCAGTACACTGAAGATCACCAGCGCTAAAAATGAGGCTAGAAAGTTTCTTAAGAATTTCATTAATATCTATTATTTAAAAGTTTAGTAGTAGCAGCTCCCGCCACTGGCTCAATATCAAATATAAACTATTCGTTAGAGGAGCCACTCCATCCTTAGAGGAACGGTCATTCTACCTTATAATCTAACAAAAATAGGAACTAAACAATACATAAATAGTGGCAGATTTCTATTTTTGAGCAGATTTATGATGGAAGGAATATATTTACTCTTAGGTTCAAATTTAGGTGATAAGAAAAACATGTTAGAGCAGGCTAGAAAGCTGATATCACATGAAATAGGCACCATTATCAAAGCGTCTGCGCTATACGAAACTGCCGCGTGGGGCAAGGAAGATCAACCTTCATTTTACAATCAGGTAGTAGAGGTTAAATCTACACTATCTGCGGCTGATATTTTGAGCCAGATTCAGAAAATAGAAACTGATCTTGGTAGAGTACGATTGGAGAAATGGGGCAGCAGAGTCATTGATATTGATATTCTTTATTATCATGACGCGGTAATTAATGATGAAAACTTAAGCGTTCCTCATCCGGGAATACCAGACCGCAAATTTACTCTAGAGCCTTTAGTAGAAATAGCTCCCAACTACATTCACCCTGTTTTAAAGGTCAGTAATCAGGAGCTACTTATTAAATGTAGTGATTCTTTAGATGTAAAAAGAATTGATTAGCTAACACCGCTAACCTCTACACCAGAAGCTATTTTTTTCACTAGCCCTTGTAATACTTTTCCAGGACCGCATTCTACGAATTCCGTAGCCCCATCAGTTACCATTTGCTGTACAGACTGAGTCCATTTTACAGGAGCCGTAAGCTGTGCTATTAAATTTGTTTTTATCACTTCAATATCAGATGCTGGCTGAGCATTCACGTTCTGATATACAGGACAAATAGGAGTTGAGAAGGTAGTCTCTTTTATAGCAGCCTCCAGCTCCACTTGCGCAGACTCCATCAATGGTGAGTGGAAAGCACCTCCTACAGCTAAAGGCAATGCTCTTTTTGCGCCAGCCTCTTTAAGCTTAACACAAGCCTCTGCTACTGCCTCGTTAGAACCAGAAATTACAAGCTGACCTGGGCAGTTATAATTAGCTGCTACTACTACACCGTCTATAGCAGCACATACTTCTTCTACAGCCGCATCTTCTAAGCCAAGCACAGCGGCCATAGTAGAAGGGTTTTTCTTACATGCTTTTTGCATAGCCTGAGCACGCTGAGAAACCAGCTTGAGTCCATCTTCGAAAGTAAGTGTTTTATTGGCTACCAACGCAGAGAATTCTCCCAGCGAGTGACCAGCCACCATATCAGGAGAGAAATTTTCTGCCTGAGAAGCTAATACTACAGAATGAATAAAAACAGCAGGTTGTGTCACATTGGTTTGCTTCAAATCATCTGCTGATCCTTCAAACATTATATCAGTGATTTTAAACCCAAGAATATCATTAGCAGTTTCAAACATGCCTTTGGCCTGCTCATTGTTTTCATACAACTCTTTACCCATTCCTGTAAACTGAGCTCCCTGTCCTGGGAATACAAATGCCTTCATATTATAATTAATGGTTGTGTTTAAAATAGATTTTCGACCTTACAAGTCAATAATTAGAAGGCAAAAATAGAAGATTTTTAATAAGCATCTAAAAAACGTTGCTTTAACTCTGGAGTAGGTATTCTACACTGGTCTTTTCTGCCAAACCATTTATAGCGATAGCGGGCTATAATGTCATAAAAAAAGTCTCTCAAAAAAGAAGGGAAGACATAAAAAACAGACAACAGCTTTAGCTTACCTCCCAAGCTGGTAAGTATTTTCAGAGCTGCATCACTCTTCACTAATAATTCTCCATCACTTTTTAATAAAGCCACAGAACTCAACCTTGATGGATCGAAATCATAGTTTTTAAGTAATTTTTGAGACTGATCAGATTGTAAAGAGGCGAATACATACTGCTTTTCTGTATCTCTATCTATAATGTAGTTAACAAAACCGTTGCACAGATTGCATACTCCGTCAAAGAATACTATATCCTCCTTATTTGGCTCTATTATCTCATTATGTGTATCCATCCTTTCATCTGTTGTTTAGCATTAGATGGGTCTACTACATCAAAAGTCACATCAGCCAGGTAATAATATACTCCTGAAGATAAGTTTGCTCCAGACTCATCTCTACCATCCCAGTTGATATAAATACCATTTTCAGAGCCAGCATTTCCTTCATAGCGATATACTTCTTTACCCCATCTGTTAAATACAGTAAAATCTACTGACTTAACGAATCTGGCGCATTTAGTAGGATCCAATACTTCACCACATTGTGATATCACATTGCCATTTTCATCTTGCATGCTACCTTCTTGCCCGTAAGCACTAAACACATCATTACAGTTATCATTATTTGGGGTAAGTAAATTAGGTAACTCATAATGAGGACAGTTATCAATACAAAATGACTCACTAAATTCACTGATATTACCAGATCGATCTACTGCCCTAACCCTATAACAACCTTTATAAGAATCAAGATTTCTATGAGTAAAAGAGGTAGTTTCTACAGTTGTTAATAATTCAAATTCGGATTCAGTGCTCTCTGCATAATACACTTCATAGTAAGACACATCATTACTTTCACACTCTCCTTCAAAGCCAACTTCCCAAGATAATTCATTCTCAAATTCAGTAAAACCACAAGAATTACTTTCACAATCAGGTTGTGAAATAGTAACTACGGGCTGGCAAGGAGGTACTGTATCACTTGGCTGTGCACATACAATCTGCGAGTAATTTAACAAAGGTGAATAAATATCAGGATTACCATAAGTACCTTTTGTCATAATACGATAGCAGTACATTATATCATCTCTAAGCTCCGTATTATCAAATTGGCCAGAATCAACATACACGTATCCATACTGAGTCACATCTACTTCATCAATCAGCACTAACTCATCTTCGGTAGCTCCTTCTTCTCCTCTAAAAATTAGGTGCCTACTATCTTCCGGTGGATCCACAATGGTATTAGACCATGGTACCACAGCTTCCCATTCCAGCCTTATCCTTTTTAGCTCAGGTACGGGTGTAAGCCTTACACTTGAAGCCTTAGTAGCTGTACCTTCTGAGGGGATCTCATCCGCCCCATCCATGAGTACTACTTCATAATTATAAGAAAGATCTGTGGTATTAAGACCAGTATCTACGTAGGTTGTTAACACAGGATCTGTACTAGTCACCACTATATTATCTTCTACCATTATTCGATTGGCACTACCTGTTTGACCTTCAGACCTATATATTCTATAATTAAGAGGCGCAGTCAGGGATCCTAAATCAAATGGCTCTCTCCATTCAACTGTAATTTCACCTGCTACTTCGTCAGTTACGTCTACACTTACTCTGGTAATAACTGGCTCGGTGGCTAACGTAGGTTCTGAGCAAATTTCATTGGAAACAATACTCTCCCCCCCATAAGGACTTGGGAAAGTAGCCACTAATCTATAACAATACTTAGCTCCTGGAGAAAGATCATTATCTCTGTATGTAACTGACATAGGATCAACCTCTGTTAACAGCTGATACCCTGCCTCTTCTCTTATACCTGTTTCACAGTCATCCGGTTCGTATGGATTACTATCTACCCTTCGCCAAATCTGTATCTGATCAGCATTCTGACAGGTGTATTCATCCCAATCTAAAACTATACTTTGGTTCTCCTGATTAGCGGCGACCAGTTCAGGTGCTGGACCGACCACCGTAATATTCCAAGTAGCAAAACTCACCAATGAAGGGCCTTCAGGAGGATTATCTGATACTTTAAAAGTTACTTGATAAGGATTAAGATTGATATCTTCACAAGAGGTTTGCCATGTAAAATCCGCAGTTAGGGGAGAATTTCTAAAAACGGAATCTGGCTCTAAAGTAGCTCCTCTGTCAAAAACAACAGAAGCTGCCTCTATTTTTACCTGATCACCATCAGGATCAGTGCCAATTATAGCCTCTTCTACTGACTCACCAGCTTCCACACATATATCTTCTGGAATGATAAGCTCCGGTCTTTCATTCTCACAATCTTCTACTATAATTTGCATATCTCGGGTTACAAAGCCCATAGGCACCCACTCGCCGGCTAGAAATCTCCATTCTCTGACCACAAAGGCAATATTATATTCCCCAATGGCTCCAGGAGAATCCCAGGTTAAATCACCAGTTATCGGATCTATTTCGAAATCCGGTGGTCCATCCATATTTTCGTTAGCATCAGCATAACTATTATAAAACTGCTGATCATTTGGATGCTCATAACCATTAACATCAGTACCTAAATTCATTTTAGGGGTAACTAATTCATAAGAAAGGCTATCACCATCAGGATCATAAGCACCAGGGTTATGGTAAAATGCAACACCAGGACAAGCCCTATCAATTGGTGGGATAAGTAAGACCGGAGAATTATTACATCCCACAAAAGGATCAATAAAAATCTCTGTCTCTACATAAAAGGTGGTATTAACAGAGTTGTTAATATTAAGTACCCCTTCATTTCTATTTGCCTCAACGTAACCTATTTTATATCTTCCTGCTGAAGAATATGAGTGAACCGTGGTAAAGCTGGCAGTTCCTACCTCTTGCCCTAAATCACCCCTTGAAGTATTATCTATTTGCGGAAGCTGAATAGGATCGCTACCATCACCAAAGTCCAATAATCCTTCTCCAAATCTAACATCTGAGCCGGTATCAGTATACACTATTATAGTGATCTCGTATCTATTAGCATCACAGGAAATTCTTCTAACAATTATTTCTCCGGCCCTCAGGTGGGTAGCCTGCACTTCGTTAGCAAATGCCACAAATAATGACAGGAATGAAAAAGCCGTAAATCTTATTATATTCTTAATGTAGCTACTCACAAAAACAATGAAATGATTCTGGTTATATTGAACATTAAATTTAAGGAATAAGTTACAGAAATTTTAGAATTTAATTTGGGTATAGCTTA
Source organism: Fulvivirga maritima (assembly GCF_021389955.1). NCBI lineage: Bacteria > Pseudomonadati > Bacteroidota > Cytophagia > Cytophagales > Fulvivirgaceae > Fulvivirga > Fulvivirga maritima. Next base: position 3,133,472 of record NZ_CP089980.1, on the reverse strand, counting down.
TTTTAAAAATAAATCGTATCGGTCTAATAAGCCATTATTAACTATACTTGTAGTAAGAAAAAGAAGAAACAGATGAGAGTAGTAGGAGAAATTCCCCATAAAGATTGTAAGATTACTTTATTTCATTGGAATGGAAAGTACATCATAAAAATAGAGCAAGGCAGTATGGAACAGTCTTTTAAGATCAATGAACTTGACATTACAGGAGAAGATGATCTTAAGGAAATAGTAAGTGAAGAGTTTGTACAAGACGTATTAAAAAACTTCAGAAATATGTTTCAGGTCTTTTCTAAAGCTATCAGCAAAGTACTGTAAATTATGCACATTGGTGATGAGCCTGTAATTGCTTTTTGTTATCTACGAAAGACAAATGATCTCAAAAATGCTTGCTTCCTCTCAAAAAAACACCTCTTTGTTAAAGAAAAAGGCATATTAAGTCCGTTCCCTCTAGAAAGCGTGCAGGACACCTCTTTTGGGCACCGATTAATATTATTACCTCTGGTGATTGGGGGCATTTTAACTCCCTTAAGCCTACATGCTCTTTTTCATCATTATTTCAATATCTGGTTATTGTTTTCATTAGCTTTTATTGGCGTTATTCTTATTTATTATGGAATACAGGGAACCAATGTATTTACGGTACATACTGCCATAAAAAACTATGACTTCTTTATCCCCTCGTCTACAGTACACCTGAAAAGCTTCTCTTCTTACGTGAGAGTATATCAAAGAAATAAAGAAGCGCTTGATTTCTACTATTTTATATATCCAAAACAGCTATGGCAACAAGCACAAAAAATCGGGGAATTTATACCAGATAAACCAATAAGGTTGTATTTTAACTATCAAATGAAACAAGTAAACATGAGGCATGATGAAGTAGTACTTTCCTTTCCTAGTGGCAGGGCTCAGGTATCATTTCGCAATGCAGCTAACAATGAAGAGCTCATACCTGTTATTCATCACAAGATTCCTTTGGAATATATAAAAGAGGTATAGCCTCTATTTTGTAGTTTCCTGTATATTTGAGGTTCACAAAATCTTTCTAATGAAGCCTAAAGGCAAGTCTAAAAATAAATCCTACAAACCCATTCTTCCAGGCACAAAGCACTGGCCTGTAGTTCAATTAAATAAAAGAAGAAAAGAGTTTATAGAGCGTACGGTAGAAGAAACTCTAAAAAGAGTTACGGAAGAAAACCCTGGCACGCAAGAACTGCGTGAAGAACTAGAGACAACCCTTCACCGCGAAAAACTTAGAATAAAGCAAAACCCATGGAGAGTAGATCCTCCTGATGAATATAAATTTTGGGAAAAAGTAAAAAACGACCTACTAGATCTGGCTGGTAAGTCAGAATCCAGAGCAGAGGAAGAGGAAATTTTAAGAAGAATCATTAGGCGATATGCTCAAGAAATAGCCGGAAACTTCAAAAAAAGCAGATATAAACTAGCTCGTGAGATCATAAAATTCGGTTTCGCTCGCTTGCTTAATGCTACTCGTGTTAAAAGGTTCGGTGCTTTTTTTAGAAATCAATATACGCTTAGGGATAAAATACAGATCACTGGCAAAGCCAAGCAATTAAGGAAGCTAGCCAAAATAGGCACAGTGGTTATGGTTCCCACTCACTTCAGTAATCTTGACTCTGTACTGATAGGTTGGGTTATTCATGTACTTGGTTTACCTGCATTCATTTATGGAGCTGGATTAAACCTCTTCAACATAAAAATATTTGCATACTTTATGAATAGCCTTGGCGCTTATAAAGTAGATAGAAGAAAGAAGAATTTTATCTATCTGGAAACATTGAAGATGTATTCTAACCTGGCTTTACAAGAAGGGGCACATAGCCTTTTCTTCCCAGGAGGCACGCGCTCCAGATCAGGACAGATAGAGAACCACCTCAAGCTGGGGCTACTGAGCACAGCCATGGAGGCTCAACGGAATTCTTTCATGAAACACCCTGATAATAGCGGCAGAAAGATATTTATAGTGCCGGTTACTATCAATTATAACTTCGTACTTGAGGCTCCAGCCCTTATTCATGAGCACTTAAAGCGACTCGGTGGCGAGAAATATTACGTAGAAAACGATGAATATTCCACTTCTTACAAGATGCTTAAGTTTATGCTTAAGTTCTTTACCAAAGGGTCAGACATCTCTGTGTCCATCGGAAAAGGCATGGATCTTTTAGGAAATTATGTAGATAACCAAGGCAGAAGTATAGATCAGCATGGCCGATTTATTGACACTCGCGATTATTTCACATACCAAGGAGAGGTGAATATTGACAAGCAGCGTGAAGATGAATACACACGTCGTTTAAGCAAAATCATTGTTCAGGAATTCCACCGTAACAACAGGGTATTTGCCAGTCATTTGGTAGCCTTCGTTGCATTTGAGATGTGGAAAAAGAAATACAAAAAGCTGGACCTCTATGATGTGCTCCGCTTACCTGAAGAGGATCTTATCATAGATTATAATGAGTTTAAGGAGTGTTTTGGGCGATTAAGAGATGAAGTCTATAAGCTCAAGAAAAAGAAAATGGTTAATATTGCTCCCCATTTAAAAAATGACATAGATGAAGTTATAAAGTTAGGCATCAGCAATGTGGGTATGTATCATACCAAAAGGCCTCTTATGTTTAACAAAAAAGGCGATATTATCACTCAGGATATGGCAACTTTATATTATTATCACAACCGAACTGATGGCTATGGCCTCGAAGAATATATCTAAAAAACCTGTAGGTGTAATTGGAGCTGGCAGCTTTGGTTCTGCCATAGCTAACATTCTTGCAGAAAAAAGCGAAGTACTTTTATACGCCAGAGACAGTGAGACCATTAAAAAAATTGCCGAACAAAAGGAGAACCGAGGGCAAAAGCTTCACACTAACATTACTGCTACAGGAGATCTAAGCTACCTGGCCAGTGTTTGTGATGTTATCTTCCCTATTGTTCCATCTTCGGCTTTTCGTACTATGATGCAGCAGCTCTCACCCTACTTGCATCCGTACCACATTCTTATTCATGGTACCAAAGGCCTTGATATTTCCCTGCCTAAAGGAGAAACCATAGACTCTGTAAAAGAACTTAACAGAGAAAATATAAAAACCATGAGCGAAGTAATCATGGACGAAAGCGTGGTGATTAGGGTGGGTTGTCTTGCAGGCCCCAACCTGGCTAAAGAAATGGCCAAAGCACAGCCGGCGGCCACAGTGGTAGCGAGCCATTATGGAGAGGTGATAAAAGAAGGTGAGAGATTACTGAGAAATGACCGCTTTCAAGTTTATGGAAACAATGACTTGATAGGCATAGAACTGGCTGGTGTTCTTAAAAACATAATAGCCATTGCTTCTGGTGCTCTTAGTGGCTTGGGACTAGGCGAAAATGCCAAGGGTCTGCTTATTAGCCGGGGAATGGTAGAAATGATCCATTTAGGCAAAATAATGGGAGGTGATGTACATGCTTTTCTTGGCGTAGCCGGAATTGGTGATTTGGTAGCGACCTGCAATAGTACTTTAAGTAGAAACTACACTGTGGGCTACCGACTTGCACAAGGAGAATCTCTGGATCAAATCATAGCTACTATGGAAGAGGTAGCAGAAGGGGTAAATACCGTTAGAATAGCTAAAAAAATGGTAGAATCTGCAAACAAAAGAGCCCCCATTACGGAGGCTCTGTATGATGTTCTTTTTGGAGATCTCACTGTAGATAAAGCACTTCAAATGCTTATGAGATATCCATATAACGTAGATATTGATTTTATCTAATTATTCGAAAGCCGCTTTAATTTTTTCAGCCATCTGAGTCAATTCCTCTTGTGAAGGGCTCAGCTTTGGTTTAGCAAAATTAATATCGCCTACTGCATTTAACGGCACCAGGTGAATATGCGTGTGAGGCACTTCTACTCCTATAACTGCTACTCCTATTCTTAAGCAAGGAACCACCTTTTCTACCGCCTTAGCCACTCTTTTAGCAAAGATATTAAGGCCAGAGAGTGTTTCGTCATCAAGATCAAAGATGTAATCTACTTCCTTCTTAGGCACTACCAGACAGTGTCCCTGCACTAAGGGACTGATATCTAAAAAAGAAATGAAGTTATCATCCTCAGCCACAATATGACCAGGGATCTCTCTATTTATTATTTTAGTGAATATAGAAGCCATTAGATTCCGATTTCTACGATTTCAAATTCGATTTCACCGCCAGGAGTTTGTATCTGAGCGGTATCACCCTCTTTCTTACCCAGCAAACCTTTTCCTATGGGAGATTGCACAGATATTTTACTAGCTTTTAGATCTGCTTCCTCTTCAGAAACCAATGAATAAGTAAATACAGCTCCGTTTTTCTTATTCTTTATTTTCACTTTCGAAAGAATAGAAACTTTAGAAGTATCAATACTACTTTCATCAATTACTCTGGCATTTCCAACCACCTCTTCTAACTGAGCTATTTTAGCCTCTAAGTGCCCTTGAGCATCCTTAGCTGCATCATATTCCGCATTCTCACTTAAGTCTCCTTTATCTCTTGCTTCAGCAATTTGTTTGGCTATATCAGACCTACCTTTTGTCTTTAGGTCATTAAGTTCGGTTTTTAACTTATCTAAACCTTCTTTAGTATAGTATGCAACCTGTCCCATATTTTTTCAATTTTATAATCTCTATAAAAAACAAATAACGGCCTCTGGTGTGAAACCGTTTGATTTAATTATTGTCGTATTGTTTGTACTACAAAGTTAGTATTTCCTTGTTGATGTTCAAAATATGAGTATAAAACTACTTGCCTACCAATTCTGGCATATTCGTTCTTATTTGACTCAAAATTTCATCATCAAACTGTGCGAGGTACAACGTTTTGGCCTGAGTGAGCTGCTCTATGGTAAGCCCTTTGGCGCCTCTTAGATCAGCCTTATAAAGACTCGCATTTTCGAAATTAGCCCCTGTAAGATAGCAATTTCTTAGATTAGCTTCCATCAAAAACGCATTTTTAAAATTAGTTTTTATAAGGAAGGCATTTTCCAGTTGAGCTTTTATTAAATAAGCATCCTTAAAATTAGCACCACTGGCATATGCTCCCTTTAAAGAGGCCTGATTAAGGTTCGAATTCTCCAGGTTAGTTTGGTTCAGCCTGGTGTTTTCCAAGTTAGTCTCTATTAAGAATGCATTTGAAATATCAGCTGAGTTAAGGTTAGATCCTGAGAGGTTTACATAGTTAAGGTTAGTGCGAGCCAAATGGCAGTTAACTAGGTTAATTTCGTGTATATTATGTCTATTAAGCCTTTTTATGTTACCCACAGTTCTAAAAGCAGCCTCTTCCGATTCCCATAAACGGAAGTCATCTATCTCATCTCTATAAGTCCTTATTCGCTGACGGATCTCTCCATTTTTATTAAGCCAGAAAATAAGCATACCTATGACTGCAATATCGAAGAGCATGCCGTGTGCTTCCGCCAGTACCTGTCCGAAAAAGTCATGAAACTCAGACAAATAGTACGACATACTCAACCCTAAGACAATTATTGTCAAAACCACTAACACCAGTGCTGAGGTGAGAAGTGGTTTCTCAACAATTGAATTTACATATTCTATAAACTTTTTATTACGATTTTTAAGCAACATCGGGCGCTTTATACCAAAAAATTAAAACTAACTATCAACTATGCGAACAAGACTATATTAGCAAAAAAGCGAGCAAAAAATAAATGATATTCAATAATAATTTGAATTACAACATGTAATATCTCTTATTTTCTTTCACTTAAAAAGCCATTTATTTTATCAACTAATACTTCATTAATCCTCTCATATGACTCAAATGACCAACCTGCAATATGAGGAGTAAGTACTGTTTTATTCGAATTAGTTAAATATTCAAATGATTTCTTCTGCTTTTCGTTTAGAGTTTTAAGTTTTTCATTCTCAAGCACATCTAACCCAGCTCCTATAATTTTTCCCTCTTCAAGGTGTTTACACACACCATCCAAAGGCACCACCTCTCCCCTCGAGGTATTCAATAAGTATATTTGTTTCTTAAACTTACTTAAGTAATCATAATCTACCAATGCTTTAGTTTCGGCAGTTAAAGGCACATGTATACTAAATACATCGGCTTCATTATACACCTCTTCCATAGACACCTCTTCCACTATTCCATCAGAGTAACCTTCCTTATACTTGTCATAAGCAATTACCCGGGTATCCATTCCTTTCACTTTTTTCGCAAATGAACCTCCCATATGACCATAACCAAGCAGGGCTACCGTTTTACCTTCAATCTCATAACCACGATTTCCCTCTCTATCCCAGATGTGATCTCTCACTTCTTTATCTGATCGGGCTATATTATTCATTACAGAAAGCAATAAACCAAGCGTATGCTCGCCCAGCGCATTTCTATTACCTTCTGGTGCATTAAATATTGTAATATTTCGTTTTTCTATCGCCTCCTCATCCAGGTTATCAATACCTGCACCCGCTCTACCAATAAACACTAGCTTAGAAGCTTTGCTTACAATCTCCTCATCTACTCGGGTTTTGCTCCTTATAATAAGGCCTTCATATTCAGAAATGATTTCTAAAATCCTCTCTCTCTTGATGGTGGGCTGATAATCTGGTTGCACGCCAATATCCAGCAATGACTGCTGAAGACTATCATGCATATAATCTACAATTAGACAATTCATAATAAAAGATGTACAGTATAAAAATAAATGGCTAGCCCCATGAGGTCATTGGTCGTAGTAATAAATGGACCTGATGCCAGTGCGGGATTAAAGCCAAATTTGTGTAAAATAAGTGGTGTAATAGTTCCTATTAATGAAGCTATAAGCACCACACAAAATAAAGCGATAGATACTACCAGAGCCAGGCTAACTGCTCCGCCGGTAAGAAGATTACCTCCATATACTAATGTAGAAAGCACGGCTCCGTTTAAAGCGGCAATTATAAACACTTTAAAAAGCCTCTTTTGCATACTGTCATTGAATGCTGAGGGGTTAGCCAAACTTTGAAGCACTATGGATGATGACTGAATACCCACATTACCTCCAGTAGCCTGAATTAGTGGTATAAAAAAAGCAATGGCCGTAATCCGGGTCAGCTCCTCTTCAAACACACCTATAAGGCGAGCACTAATGAAACCTCCCATAACCCCTACTATAAGCCATGGTAAACGTGCTCGGGTCAGCATCCAGATGCTATCAGCCTCTTCTACGTCTTCAGAAATACCAGACATCATCTGCCTTTCTTCATCTGCCAGCTCGGTAATTACATCCACCACATCATCTATGGTGATTCTACCTAACAACTTGCCTTGCATATTTACTACTGGCACGGCATCTAAATCATACTTCCGCATCACTTGAGCCACCTCTTCTTCTGACATATAAGTTTCTACAGAAGTAACACCAGGATCATAAATATCCGCGATATGCATATTATCCTCTGCCAGAATAATTTTCTTTAGAGAAACCCGACCTAATAACTTATCATTATCATCTACTACGTATACTGAATAGAGCTTTTGCACATTTTCAGCCTGGCGACGAATTTCTTCAATACATTGCACCACGCTCCAGTTTACATTAGCCTTAATAAGCTCTTTAGCCATTAGCCCACCGGCCACATCCTCATCATACCTAAGCAGATCAAGAATATTAGCTTCTTTCTCCTGATTATCTATAAAGGCAATTACCTCTTCACGCTCTTTAATGGGCAGCTCATTTAAAATATCAACTGCATCATCAGAGTCAAGGTGATTAACTATTTCGGTAATTTCTGTGGGTTCAAAAGCCTTAAGAAAGCGGCTCCTGATATCTTCATCAAGATCATTGATAATATCTGCTCTTACCTCAGAAGGGAGTAAGTCAATAACATATTTAGAATCTTCTGTTTCAAACTCATGTAACAGAGTGGAGATGTCAGCAGGCATCTCCCCTTCTAAAGAAGCAATTATAAAAGCCTCATCACGCTCTTCCACAGCCTGTGCAAAGCGCTCTCGAAACTCATTAGTTAACTCAAACTTCATTAATTCTTCCACTAGCCACGGTATTAGTCAATTCCTCAAACTCTTTAACAGAAAGTTCTTCAGCGCGTTTATTCAGTACAGGAAGCTGCTTTACTTCATCGGTCAAATTTAGAGGTTTTAAGGCGTTCCGCAAGGTTTTCCTGCGGTTTTGAAAGCCTTGTTTTACTACTCTTTTAAAAAGATCCTCATCACAATCCAGTGTTTGTCGCTCATTTCTGACCAGCCTTATTACACCAGACTGCACTTTTGGAGGCGGATCAAAAACCTCTCTACCCACTGTAAATAAATATTCTATATCATAAAAAGCCTGAAGCAATACACTCAGTATACCGTAATTTTTATTTCCCGGAGGTGAAGCCAATCGCTCAGCTACTTCCTTTTGCAGCATACCCACTACTTCTACCACTTTTTCTTTGTCTTCTAATACCTTAAAGAATATTTGCGAAGAAATGTTATAAGGAAAGTTTCCTATTATAACATACTTTTCTCCCAGTCGTTCACTAAGATCAAGCCTAAGAAAATCACCATAGATGATATTTTCTTTGATCTCGCTATAATGCTTTTCCAAATAATTAATAGACTCCTTATCCAGATCTATAAGCACTAAGTCATCTGGGTATTCTTTAACTAAAAACTGAGTCAAAACACCTGTTCCTGGCCCAATTTCTAATATTTTCATTCCTTTTTGCTGCTTCTTTACAGCCTTCACTATATCATGCGCAATGTCCGTATCCTTAAGAAAATGCTGACCAAGATGTTTTTTAGGTTTAACCATGTTTTTTCAATGAAAAGAAAAAAATTTAAATTGCGTACACCTTTAATAAACAGAATTCTGCCTTCTGTACCCAGGTGGCGGCTAAAGATATATAAAAAATAATGAGCAATCATTCAAAACATCAGGATAAACCAAGAATAGGAATTACCATAGGTGACATCAATGGCATAGGCCCGGAAGTAATCATTAAATCCCTCAGAGATAACCGCTTACTCAATTATCTGACCCCGGTTATTTACGGATCATCTAAAGTGCTTTCATATTATAGAAAAACTTTAAAGTATGAAGATTTCAACTTCACCCAGGTAAAAGATGATGGCAAATTTCAAAACCGCAAGGTTAATGTAGTCAACTGTTGGAATGAAATGATTGAAATCAACACTGGTGAAGTGACCGAAGGTGGAGGCAAATCCTCTTTTCTGGCTTTAGAGAAGGCTACCCAACATTTAAAACAAGGTTTTATAGACGCCATAGTTACTGCTCCGATAAATAAAAACAACATACAGAACGATAAATTTAAGTTTGCCGGCCACACAGAATACCTTACTGAAAAATTCGGAGCTAAGGAAAGTCTTATGTTTATGGCTACTGATAACCTTAAAGTAGGAGTTGTTACCGGCCACTTACCAATAAAAGAGGTAAGTAAAAAACTTACAAAAGAACTTATCACCGAGAAGCTCAGCATAATGGAAGCTTCTCTTAGAAATGATTTTGGTATTCAAAAACCAAAAATAGCGCTTCTGGGTCTTAACCCTCATGCTGGTGAAAATGGCCTTTTAGGTAAAGAAGATGATGAGGTGATTAAGCCAGTAATCAACCAGTTTAAAAATGAAGGCAAGTTAGTATTTGGCCCCTACCCGGCTGATGGCTTTTTTGGTAAAAATGATTATACCAAGTTCGATGCGGTATTAGCCATGTATCATGATCAGGGATTAATTCCTTTCAAAACATTAGCTTTTGAAAATGGCGTTAATTTCACTGCTGGTTTACCTATTATCAGAACCTCTCCAGATCATGGCACTGCCTATGACATAGCCGGAAAAAACACCGCCAGCGAGTCTTCTATGCTACAAGCCATCTATATGGCTAAAGATATTTATGTTAACCATAATAAAGATAAAGAATACTCCGAAACCGGCTCAGCCAATAATTGAAGTATTAGCATGTTTATAACTATTCATGAACGACTTATGTTAATTCATATAAAAAGATTAATTTTAAACCCAACCTAAATTATTCACATCCCTATTACAGAATGGACATAGTAACCAGGAAACAACTAAATATATTAATACAACTGGCAGAGGCTGACAGAAACTTCGATTCTGAAGAAAGAGAATTAATATATAAAATAGCCAAGCTTAAAAATTTTCCTGAAGAAAGTGTGGAAGAACTCATACTCAACCCAGAGCCCATAGGCACCTTTGGAGCCCTTTCTGCTAATCAAAGATTTGAATATCTCTATAGCTGTATAGAGCTTATGGTTATAGATGAGAAGATATTTGACAGCGAAATCATCTTCTGCATAGACATAGCCATTAAATTAGACTTTAAAAAAGATGTCGTTCAATTTTTAAAAGATGAGATTAATAATTATTCAAAAGAAGAAATAAGACCTATTATTTTTGAACGATTTACCTAACCAATTGCAACCTTAACCCTCACTCTCCGTTAGAAAAACTTTTTAGTTCTTTTTCTAATCAGAAATATCTTCTACATTTGCATCCTTAAATTGGTGAGAATGGCTAGAAGCGAGCTAGATAATTTCAATATAGATGTTTTTAAGCTTAAAAGTGGCGATCATAATTACCAGTTTCAAATTGGTAACAAGTTCTTCGACGCTTTTCCTGAAAGCTTAATAGAAAAAGGAAACGGCGAGGTGAAAGTTCTGATGGAAAAAACAGAGACTTTCATTAAACTGAATACCCATATTGAAGTAACTGTAGAGTTGGAATGTGATCGAAGTCTTGACTTATTTGATTACCCCATCAATACAGATAATGAGATAATATTAAAGTTTGGCGATGAGGAAGAAGAGATCAGTGAAGAAATCATGATCATCCCCAGAGACAGACAGCGGGTAAACCTGGCGCAGTTCATATATGAGTTCATTATGATCTCAGTACCTATGAAAAAGCTGCACCCCAGGTATAATGAAGAAGAAGAGTCTGATGACATAATATATACATCAGAAACTTTGCCTGATGCTGACGACGATCAAAACGAAGAGATTGATCCTAGATGGCAGAAATTAAAAAAATTGAAATAAGAATATAGTAATTAAATAAATTTAGAAATGGCTCATCCTAAAAGAAAGACGTCAAAAACGAGAAGAGACAAGAGAAGGACTCATTATAAAGCCGAAGCTAAGCACCTGGCAGTATGCCCTACTACGGGTGAATTCCATTTGCCTCACCGTGCTTTTTGGCACGAAGGAAAACTTTACTACAAAGGTAAAGTGGTAATGGAGAAAGAAGTTCTGGCTTAATCGCATTGCTTGTGAAGATTGCATTAGATGCAATGGGTGGCGACTTTGCTCCTGACTGTACTGTATTAGGAGCAAAGTTAGCCTCACAAGAGATTTCGGACGATATTAAGATCGTATTAGTAGGCCAAGAAGACTTACTAAAAGCTAAGCTGAAAGAATACGATGTTACTAGCCCCAGCATAGAAGTTTTTCATGCTGATGAGGTGATAGAAATGGGTGAGCACCCTACCAAGGCACTCTCTCAAAAACCTACTGCCAGCATTCCTGTCGGTTACGGATTGCTCAAATCAGGCGCAGTAAATGCCTTTTGTAGTGCAGGTAACACCGGTGCCATGCACGTAGGTGCTATGTTTACAATAAAAGCTATTGAAGGGATTATTAGACCCGGAATAGCCGGATTTGTACCAAAAGAATCAGGTGGTTTTGGCGTAATCATGGATGTTGGTGCCAATGCCGATTGCAAGCCTGATGTTTTATATCAATTTGGTGAAATAGGTTCTCTATACGCCAAGCATGTACTGGAAATCGATGATCCTAAAGTTGGTCTTATGAACTTAGGAGAAGAAGAGCAAAAAGGAACCCTCCTTACCCAGGCAGCATACCAACTGTTTAAACTCAGCAAAAGATTTAATTTTATTGGCAATATTGAAGGTCGAGACCTTTTCAATGACAAGGCCGATGTAATAGTCTGTGATGGCTTTACCGGTAATGTTATTTTGAAAATGGCTGAAACTTTCTTTGACCTGCTTCATAAACGAGATATCACTGATGAGTATTTTGACAGGTTCAACTATGAAGCCATAGGCGGTAGCCCTATCTTAGGTATTAACGGCAACGTAGTGATAGGACATGGAGTATCCAGCGCTGAAGCGATAAAAAACATGACCCTTCTCGCTATAAAAATGGCGGAGACCAACATTCATTTGAAAATTAAGGACCACTTAGGAGATTAAATATATTTGAAATTATGGCTAACATTAAAGCCGCTATTACGGGAGTTCATGGTTACGTACCCGATTACATTCTCACGAACCAGGAGCTTGAAACAATGGTTGATACTAGTGATGAATGGATTACCACCCGTACTGGTATAAAAGAAAGAAGAATCCTTAAAGGTGAAGGTAAAGGTACCTCAGTAATGGGAGCCGCTGCCGTAAAAGGACTTCTTGAAAAAACAGGCACAAACCCAGAAGACGTAGAGCTTCTTATCTGTGCTACTGTAACACCTGACATGGTGTTCCCTGCCACTGCTAACATTATTTCTGCAGAAGTAGGCGCTGTCAATGCATTTAGTTATGACATTGGTGCGGCTTGTTCGGGCTTTATTTATGCCCTTACTACTGCGGCTCAGTTTATAGAAAGCGGGCATTACAAAAAAGTAATTGTAGTAGGTGGAGACAAAATGTCTTCTATCATAGATTATAAAGACCGTACTACTTGTATCATCTTTGGTGATGGTGCTGGTGCTGTTATGCTTGAGCCTAATGAAGAAGGCAATGGTGTTATAGATGCAATCCATAAAACTGATGGAGCGGGAGTAGAATTTCTTAATATGAAAGCTGGCGGAAGCCGCTACCCTACTACTGTAGATACAGTAAATGCTGAAGAACACTATGTAAGGCAGGATGGTGCTACTGTATTTAAATTTGCAGTAACCAACATGGCTGACTATGCTGCCAAAATAATGGAAAGAAATAACCTCACATCTGAAGAGGTAGACTGGCTGGTAGCTCACCAAGCTAACAAGCGTATTATAGATGCTACGGCCAACCGTATGGGTATTACCGAAGACAAAGTGATGATGAACATCCAAAAATATGGTAATACTACAGGTGGTACTATTCCATTATTATTATGGGATTATGAGTCTCAACTTAAAAAAGGTGATAACCTGGTTTTAGCCGCTTTTGGTGGTGGATTTACCTGGGGTTCTATCTATTTAAAGTGGGCTTACGATCCAAAATAGTTTAGATATTAATTTTTATTCATTAATTTGACTTAAAATATTTAATTTATGGCAACAACGGCCGACTTTAAAAATGGTTTATGCTTAGAGTATAACAACGACCTTTATACCATCGTTGAATTTCAACACGTAAAACCAGGTAAAGGTCCTGCTTTTGTAAGAACCAAATTAAAGAGTCTTACCACCGGAAAAGTGGTAGAAAACACCTTTTCAGCAGGTCATAAAATTACTACAGCGAGGATAGAAAGAAGACCTCACCAGTTTATATACAAAGATGATTTAGGCTATCATTTTATGGATAGCACCACCTTTGAGCAGGTAGTGGTTGAAGAACATTTGATGGAGAACCCTGGTTTATTAAAAGATGGCCAGGAAATAGATGTGCTGTTTCACGCTGAAGAAGAGAAAATAATTGGGTCAGAGTTACCCGCTTTTGTAGAGTTAACCATCACTTACACTGAGCCTGGCATCAAAGGAGATACAGCAACTAATGCTTCCAAACCAGCCACCCTGGAAACAGGCGCTGAGATTCAGGTTCCTTTGTTTATAAATGAAGGTGACAAAATAAAAATTGATACTCGTACTAATTCGTACTCTGAGCGAGTAAAAGAATAAGGTTTTAAATTAAAATTGTTTCTTAAATGAAAACTAAAGAGATAAGAGACCTAATAGATTTCATCTCGAAATCAGGACTCAATGAAGTAAACATTGAAACGGAAGAGCTGAAGCTTTCTGTAAAACGCGATGCCGAAGTACAAACTAAGTTTGTAGAAAGTGCACCAGTGGTAAGCCAGACTCCAGCTGTTTCTGTACCTACTCAGGCTCCTACTGCTCCTACTACTGAAGCTTCTGAATCACCTAAGCCCCAGGAACCTTCAAATAACTACGTAGAAGTGAAGTCACCAATGATAGGTACTTTCTACAGATCAGCTAACCCTGATTCTCCTCCATTTGTAGCTGTTGGCGACAAGATTGAACAAGGACAGCCGGTATGTATTATAGAAGCCATGAAGCTTTTCAACGAAATAGAATCTGAAGTATCAGGTACTATTGTAAAAGTAATGGTAGAAAATGCTTCACCTGTAGAATTTGATCAGGTCTTGTTCCTGGTAGATCCTTCTTAAATAGAATTTAATCCCGAATTATTTCGGGATTCGTTTTAATAAGATATTTAGCACTAAAATCAACGAACGTGTTTAAAAAAATATTAATTGCTAATAGAGGAGAAATAGCACTAAGGATTATCAGAACCTGCCGCGAAATGAATATCAAAACCGTGGCTGTTTATTCCTTAGCTGATAAGGATAGTCTTCATGTTAGGTTTGCTGATGAGGCAGTCTGCATAGGAAAAGCTCCCAGCAGTGAATCATACCTGAATATACCCAACCTCATAGCAGCGGCAGAAATTACTAATGCCGATGCCATACACCCTGGTTACGGATTTCTTTCTGAGAATGCAGAATTTAGCGCTGTATGCAGGGAATATAATATTAAGTTTATTGGAGCTTCCCCCGAAATGATCAACCAGATGGGAGATAAAGCTACGGCTAAAGATACTATGAAAAAAGCCGGAGTACCTACCATCCCTGGATCTGACGGCCTCCTTAAGAATATGGAGGAAGGGCTCAAGATAGCTGAAAAAATAAAGTATCCCGTAATACTAAAAGCTACTGCCGGTGGTGGTGGTAGAGGTATGCGTATAGTAAACAACCCAAGTGAATTTAAAAAAGCCTGGGATGATGCCAGACAAGAAGCCGGAGCTGCCTTTGGTAACGATGGTTTGTATCTGGAAAAATTTGTGGAAGAGCCGCGCCATATAGAAATACAAGTGGTTGGTGATAAAAACGGAAGAGTATGTCACTTATCAGAAAGAGATTGCTCTATACAAAGAAGACACCAGAAACTAGTAGAAGAAACACCTTCTCCTGTAGTAAGTCAAAAGCTTAGAGAGAAAATGGGTAAGGCTGCCATTAAAGGAGCTGAGGCCATTAAATATGAAGGTGCCGGTACAGTAGAATTCCTGGTAGATAAGAATGGAGATTTTTATTTCATGGAAATGAACACTCGTATTCAGGTAGAACACCCTATTACGGAAGAGGTTACTGACTTTGATCTTATTAAAGAACAAATAAAAGTAGCTGCCGGAGTGGAAATTTCAGGTAAAAACTACTTCCCTAATCTTTACTCTATGGAGTGTAGGATTAATGCTGAAGACCCTAGAAACGGTTTCAGACCTTCTCCTGGAAAAATCACTAACCTACATATGCCTGGTGGTCATGGTGTGAGAGTAGATAGTCATGTGTATGCAGGCTATACCATCCCTCCTAACTATGACTCTATGATAGCTAAGCTTATTGTAAGTGGCCAATCAAGAGAAGAAGTGATGACCAGAATGAAGAGAGCATTGAGCGAATTTGTAATTGAAGGTATTAAAACTACCATTCCTTTCCATCTGAAATTAATGGATGATGAAGGTTTCCAAAGTGGTAAATTCACTACTAAATTCTTGGAAACATTCGATTTCTCTGATATATAAAAGTTTATTTTACTATATTCTAAAGCCCTGGTAAGTAATTGTCAGGGCTTTTATTTTTTTAGCTGAATTTTCGCAATACCTTTAACTTAGACTAGAAAGATATGCGTTTTACTATAATACTTCTTTTTTTCCGTTTTAACCATTCACACAGTATGGGCTCAAGAGCTAAAAACGCCTTGGTTACATGCCGGTCTTTCTATGAGTGCTTATAATGGAGACCTAAGCCAGTATGATCAGTATGGAGCGCTCTTTCACATAGGCTTGCAGCTTAATAAAAACAGGAAGTTCAATGGTAATTTTAACTTAGGAATAGGCAGTGTAAGAGGAGAAAACAGTCAGTTTAGACTCAATGACAATCTGGAAGCCACTCCGAACAGATACTTCAAAACTAGCTACCTCTTTATTAACTATGACCTTCATTATAACATCATCAAAAAAGAGCAAGTAATCGTTTATATAAGCCAGGGTATCGGGTTATTTCGGTTTAACCCTAAAGATGAAGATGGTAATAACCTTTCAGATCAAAGCAATACCCGAAATAGTGACGAGACCTATAGCAATTTAACTTTGATGCTTCCTACATCGGTTGGGGCTATCTATTTCCTTCCTAACGAATGGGGGGTGGGTTTTCAGGCAGGCCTATTAAATACCATGACCAATTACATAGATAACATTTCTGAATTAGGTGATGGTGGCAATGATAACATATTGGAGTTTCGTCTGGCCTTTTACGTGCCCTTTAATATGCCATAAAAAGCCAGAACCTCCCAAAGGGCAATTATAATTACCCCTCCTCCTCTATGGTTTTCACAAGCTTATCATACCATACTTCGCCATACTTCCTGATGAGTGCATCCTTCACAAATTTATAAATGGGCACCTGTAACTCAGATCCTAATGTGCAGGCATCATCACAAATATCCCACCTATCATAATTCAGTGCGTCAAACTCATCATATTTAGTTATTCTAACCGGGTATAAATGGCAGCTTATCGGCTTTTTATAGGATATCTTTCCTTCTAGCTGAGCTTGCTCTATACCGCATTTCAAAATTCCTTTTTCATCATACACAGCATAAGCACACTCTTTACCATCTATGGTAGGTGTAGAAAAATCATCATCATCGTCTAAAATATATCTCCCTTGTTCCGATATGGCCTTTTTACCTTCCTCAGAAAGATAAGGCTTCACCTCTTCATAGATATCATCCAAAATCTGAAGTTCACTTTCTTCTAGCGGAGCACCCAGGTCTCCCTCCACGCAGCAAGCTCCTTTACACTTGTCTATATTACAAACAAAGAATTTTTCCTTTACGTCATCTGATAAAATGACATTATCCAGCTCTATCATATCACAAATTTATACTGATCAAAATTGCTAAACAGGGATTAAAGACAAAAAGATCATTTCAGATAATTTAATTACATATTTCACTTTAAATATTAATATTCCTTTGATCTCCCTTGCTTCTGACATTAATTTCTCATTAATCGCTGTTCCTTCTAAAATTCTCATTATATTCAATTAATTTTGGATGTTGGAAATCTAAACAGGAAGGATTAAAGTTCGAGAATGGATTATTTAAAAAGCCTCAACGAGCCTCAATATGAAGGCGTGGTAAACACAGAAGGTCCTACCATGATTATCGCGGGTGCGGGTTCGGGAAAAACAAGAGTACTAACTTACCGTATTGCTTACCTGATGGAAAAAAAAGGAGTTGATCCTTTTAATATATTATCACTTACATTTACAAACAAGGCCGCCAAAGAAATGCGCGACCGTATAGAGAAGGTAGTAGGCACTGATGCCCGTAACCTATGGATGGGTACTTTCCACTCTGTATTTGCGCGTATACTCAGGTCTGAGGCCGATAAGCTTGGCTACCCTAGCAACTTCACTATCTATGATGCTGATGATGCCAAACAGCTCATCAAATCAATAGTAAAAGAAATGAACCTTGATGATAAGGTATATAAGCCTAATGTGGTACTTAACCGTATTTCTGGAGCTAAAAACCGCCTTATATCATGGAGAGAATACATCAAAAACCCAATTTACCGAGCTGACGACGAAAGCAATATGAAGCCTGAGCTGGGTAGAATATATAAAACCTACTCTGAGCGCTGCTTTAAAGCTGGAGCCATGGACTTTGATGACCTGCTGTTTAACACCAACGTGCTTTTTAAAGAGCATCTGGATGTGCTTAATAAATATCAGCAACGCTTTCATTATGTTATGGTCGATGAGTTTCAGGATACTAACATATCTCAGTATCTCATTACCAAAAAGCTCTCTGCCGTACGTCAAAACATTTGTGTGGTGGGTGATGATGCACAAAGTATCTACGCCTTCCGTGGTGCTGATATTCAAAACATACTCAATTTTGAAAAAGATTACCCTGACTTAAGGGTTATAAAGCTGGAACAAAACTATCGTTCTACTAAAAACATAGTAAACGCGGCCAACTCTATTATTAGTAAAAACCGCGCTCAGCTCAAGAAAAATGTCTGGACTGATAATGATTTAGGTACTCTAATAGAACTACTACGAGCCACTTCAGATAACGAAGAAGGAAAGCTGGTAGCCTCATCTATTTTCGAAGAGAAAATGCAAAATCATCTTAAAAATAGTGATTTTGCTATCCTTTATAGAACCAATAGTCAGTCACGTGCTATGGAAGAAGCCCTAAGAAGGATGAACATTAAGTACAAAATAGTGGGTGGTCTTTCTTTCTACCAGAGAAAGGAGATCAAAGACTTAATGGCTTATCTGAGGTATTCTATTAACCATAATGACGAACAGTCTTTAAGACGGATAATCAATTACCCTAAGCGTGGTATTGGTGATTCCAGCCTTGACAAAATAATTGTAGCGGCCAATGAAAACAACATTGGTCTTTGGGATGTTCTCACTAACATTAGTTCATACATTCCGGGCAGAGTTGCTAATGCCGTAATTGATTTTGTTAGCTTAATTAAGCGTTTCAAAATAGATATTGAAAACAAAGATGCGTTTGAAGCGGCCAATCTTATAGCCAAAGGATCTGGCATACTTAAAGCACTTTATGAAGATAAAACGGTAGAAGGACTTAGCCGGTATGAAAACGTTCAAGAACTTCTCAACGCGGTAAAGGAATTTGTTGATGATCCTGAAAAGGAAGACAAATCACTAGGCTCTTTCTTACAAGAAATAGCGCTAATCACCGGAGTGGATAATGACAAGGATGATGACGATGACAAAGTCACCATGATGACTATACACATGGCCAAAGGACTTGAGTTTAAAAATGTGTATATTGTAGGTATGGAAGAGGATCTTTTCCCGTCGCAAATGATGCTGAGTAGTAGAGCAGATCTGGAAGAAGAAAGACGTCTTTTCTATGTGGCAATTACAAGAGCTGAGCACAAACTCTACTTGTCATATGCTCTGTCACGCTATCGTTTCGGTAGATTAAAAAACTGTGAACCTAGCCGATTTATTGATGAAATAGATCCTTCGTTTATAAAAGTAAGCAAACGGCATACTAAGGTAGAATCAAGACCTTCTTCTGAAGGTAATGGAGATTTTGCCAAAAGCTTTGTTAGCGGTATAAAAAGAACCACATCTTCACAGCCCGTAACCAGAAAGTCTAACTATAAAGCACCGATGGACTTTAAACCAAGTGATACCTCCACCCTAAAAGCAGGCATGAAGGTAGAACATCCTAAATTTGGCTACGGTAAAGTGATGGAAATGGACGAAAGTGGCGCTAATCGCAAAGCCAAGGTGCATTTTGACGACTTTGGAGAAAAAACTTTATTACTTAGTTTTGCTAAATTAAGAATACACTCAAATTAGAGATTAATCCCCTTATAATTAATGGAATATAACACAAGCCAACCTGCTTTGATACTTAGAGAATACGGCAGGAATGTACAAAAGCTGGTAAAGTATATTAAAACAATAGAAGACAAAGAAGAGCGCTCTCAAAAGGCAGCTACACTAATAGAGCTGATGAGACAAGTGACTCCTTCTGTTAAAGAAACTATTGAAACCAACCAGAAGCTTTGGGATGACCTTTACATCATGGCTGATTTTGATTTGGAGATAGACGGACCTTTCCCTCCTCCTGAGCAATCAGTAATCAATAAAAAGCCCAAGAGACTGGACTATGTTTACTATAATGTTAAATATAAACACTATGGTAGAAACATAGAGCTTTTAATTAACCAGGCGATTGATAAAGAGGACCCTCAGGAAAAAGAAGAGGCTATCATTTATATAGGCAAACTGATGAAGAGCTTCTACAGCAGCTGGAACAATGAGGTAATCGATGATGCTATTATTCTTGAGAATATGAAGAGCATTTCTAAGGGTAAGCTAGACATCGACTTAGAGAAAGTAAAGGAAGACAATCTGTTTGAAAGGCTTTATAAAAACAAGCGCAAGACCAACAACCAAAGGTCTTCAAAAAATGATAACCGCAAATCAAACAACAGAAGGAGAAGAAAAAATTAATGAGTTCTTTCAAGATTCAGGGAGGCAACACCCTCAAAGGAGAAATAATACCACAGGGAGCCAAAAACGAAGCTCTCCAAATTATAGCGGCCACTCTACTTACAGAGGAACCCGTTACTTTACACAAGATCCCTAACATCAGGGATGTAAACAAACTTATAGAGCTGGTAGGCGATTTAGGTGCCAGCGTAGAAAAGCTGGATTCCGAATCATACCGAATTACAGCTAAAAATTTAAATGTAGATTTTCTAGAGTCAGATCAATATAAAAACAAAGCCGCTTCTTTAAGAGGATCTATCATGATCCTGGGACCTCTTTTGGCTCGCTATGGCAAAGCCAAAATACCTAAGCCCGGAGGTGATAAAATAGGCAGAAGAAGATTAGATACTCACTTTCTAGGCTTTATAAAGCTGGGAGCTAAGTTTAACTACTCTTCTAAAGACAGTTTTTATACTATCGATGCTTCTAACCTGCATGGAGCTTACATGCTCTTAGATGAGGCCTCAGTAACCGGAACAGCTAACGTACTTATGGCAGCTGTACTGGCTAAAGGCAAAACTACTATTTATAATGCTGCCTGCGAGCCTTACATACAACAGCTATGTAAAATGCTCAATCGTATGGGAGCTAAAATTCAGGGAATAGGCTCAAACCTACTGACCATTGAGGGGGTGGATCAACTAGGTGGTACTGAGCATACCTTACTTCCTGATATGATTGAAATAGGCAGTTTTATTGGCCTGGCTGCTATGACACAATCAGAAATTACC
The DNA here is from genome assembly GCF_021389955.1 of Fulvivirga maritima. Classification (NCBI taxonomy): domain Bacteria; kingdom Pseudomonadati; phylum Bacteroidota; class Cytophagia; order Cytophagales; family Fulvivirgaceae; genus Fulvivirga; species Fulvivirga maritima. Next base: position 3,112,417 of record NZ_CP089980.1, on the reverse strand, counting down.
ATTAAAAATGCCGGCGTAGAGCACTTAGGACTTATACCTGATGTGTTTAAAAGGTTGGGAGTTAATATGATCATTAAAGATGATGACATTATAATTCCGGAACAAAAGCGCTACGAGATAGATACTTTTATTGATGGTTCTATCATGACTGTAGCTGATGCACCATGGCCAGGCTTTACTCCTGACCTACTCAGCATTGTGTTAGTAACAGCCATACAGGCAAAAGGCACCGTGCTGGTACATCAAAAGATGTTTGAAAGTCGTTTATTCTTTGTAGATAAGCTAATAGACATGGGAGCACAGATTATTTTGTGTGATCCTCACAGAGCTACTGTTATAGGCTTGGACAGAAAACAGCCTTTACGTGGCATTAAAATGTCATCACCTGATATAAGAGCCGGAGTATCATTACTTATTGCCGCTTTATCAGCTGAAGGTGAAAGTGTAATATCAAATGTAGAGCAGATAGATAGAGGATATCAAAATATAGATGAGAGATTAAATTTATTAGGGGCTGATATTCAAAGGATTGAACAACTCTGATGAGAAGACGTTTCAATAAAATAAATAAACCTCAATAAAATGGAATACCTAGAGCAGGCCAAAACCTTTCTCGCTACTAGAGGGGTAGAGCTAGGCCTAATGATTATCAAAGCTGCTGTAATCCTCATAATAGGATTGCAGGTAGTAAAATTCTTATCCAGAACTTTTTACAAGTTTATGGACAGCCGAAATTTTGACGCATCTCTGAAGCCTTTTCTCAAAAGTCTTTTTCATAACATACTCTTAATATTATTGATATTAAGCGTATTGGCCACTTTAGGTATAGAGATGACCTCATTTGTAGCAATTATTGGTGCTGCAGGTTTGGCTGTAGGCTTAGCGTTGCAAGGCACTCTACAAAATTTTGCTGGCGGTGTTATCATTCTTACCCTAAAACCTTTTAGAGTAGGTGATTATATTGATGGAGGAAGTGTAGCCGGTACGGTGAAAGAAATTCAGATTTTCCATACCATACTCGCTACCCCTGATAACGTAAGAATCACCGTTCCTAACGGGCAATTATCTAACAATTCTATCAAAAATTACTCAGCCAATGATACCCGAAGAGTGGATTTGGTTTTCGGTATAGGCTATGATGACGATATTAAAAAGGCCAAAGAGATACTTCAAAACATGGTAAAGTCAGATGAGCGAGTATTGGAAGATCCTGCTCCTTCTGTAACAGTAGCCAGCCTGGGAGATAGCTCTGTAAACTTCAATGTGAGACCCTGGGTAAACCGTGCCGATTATTGGGATGTCTACTGGGACTTTCAGGAAAATGTAAAGTTAGAATTTGACAAAAACGGAATCTCTATTCCATTCCCTCAGCGCGATGTTCACATCTACAACGAAAAGTGACATACATCATACGATTAAAAATCAGCCATCTTAACCAGATGGCTTTTTTTTGTCCTTTATTTGCAGGCATAACTAAAAACGTAGATGAGCAATGAAAATAAGGCGTAGCAATATGGGCATGCTGTTCATTTTATTCATAATAATGGCCAGCTGCACATCTAAAGAAAAGGAGTCATCTGTACCCGAAAAACAAACCAAAACTACTGAGTTTGACACGTATTGTAATCCTGTAGACATAGATTACAGCTACATGTCTCACTATGCATATAGAGGCGTTTCTTACCGATCAGGAGCTGACCCGGCGGTGATTAATTACAAAGGAAAGTATTATATGTTTGTGACCCGTTCTCATGGTTATTGGGTATCTGATGACATGAGCAATTGGAAGTTTATAAAACCACAAAGCTGGTATTTTAATGGTAGCAACGCTCCGGCCGCTGCCGTTCTTAATGATGAAATTATTGTATTGGGAGACCCTTCAGGCCATGGAGCCGTTATTAAAACCAACAACCCTGAATTAGGCAACTGGCAAACTACATACAGTGTAATTCCTATTTCAATTCAAGATCCTGACTTGTTTGTAGATGATGATGGCAAAGTGTATTTATACGAAGAATCATCTAACCTTTATCCTTTAAGAGTGGTAGAGTTAGATCCAAATAACCATTTTGTACCTAAAGGAGAGCAACAAGATCTTTTTAAACTTCACCCTGATGAGCACGGCTGGGAGCGCTTTGGACAGGATCATAAATCAGACATAGATCCTTATCTTGAAGGCCCGTGGATGAGCAAGCACAACGGAAAATATTATCTGGAATACAGTGCCCCTGGCACCCAGTGGAACGTTTACGCTGATGGTGTTTATACTAGTGATAATCCGCTAGGACCATTTGAATATGCTCCATATAACCCTATTTCATACAAACCAGGAGGCTTCCTTACCGGCGCTGGTCATGGTAGCACCGTTAAAGATAATCAAGGTCATTACTGGCACTTCGCCAGCATGCCCATTTCTGTAAACTATAAGTTTGAAAGAAGAATAGGTATGTTCCCAGCAGGTTTTGAAGGCGAACAAATGTATGTAAACACTGCCTATGGAGATTACCCTCATTACCTACCCCATGTAGAGTTAGAGGACAACAAAAATCGTTTTACAGGCTGGATGTTATTGACTTATAAAAAGCCTGCCACTAGCAACTCTACCATAAGCGGAGTAGAACGCAAAGTGGTAGATGAGAGTGACACCGGCTTTATGCTTGAGCAAGAAGAGCCTGATTACTCTGCTGCTATGGTTACAGATGAAAACATACGTACTTACTGGGTAGCCGCCAATAGCAGTGACTCGCTCTACCTTCAGGTAGATTTAGAAAAAGAGATGACGGTCAACGCTGTACAGCTGAACTTTCAGGATTTCAACTCTAACATTTTCGGAAGGCCTGATACTTTGAAATATCAATTTACCATTGACTACTCTACTGATGGCAAAAACTGGAGTACCATGATTGACTATAGCAAAAATGAAAGAGATCAGCCCCATGCTTATATAGAGCTAGAAGAGCCCGTAGAAGCTCGTTATGTTCGTTATAACAATATACATATTCCTCATCAGTACCTAGCCATATCAGACTTCAGAGTGTTTGGAAAGGGCCATGAGGCTGTACCTGTTACTCCCGCAAATTTCAAAGCTAACAGACAGGAAGATAGAAGAAATACCGATTTAACCTGGGAGCCTTCTGACTCAGCCATAGGCTATGTGGTGTACTGGGGAATAAGCAAAGACAGATTAAATAACTCTGTAATGATTTATGAAAAAAATGCCTATGAACTAAGAGCGTTAAACATAGATCAAAAATATTATTATCAGGTAGAAGCCTTTAGTGAAAACGGCGTATCTGAGAAAAGCCCAATTTTAGAAACTGAATAACAAGCATAAAAAAGGCCTTTAAGAAACTATTCTTAAAGGCCTTTTTCACTTTTAAAGTCTTGGTTAGTGCATCGCTATCTCATTTACTAAATCAGATACGCTCCTCACTTCCAGAAAATCATCTTCTATTTTCATTACATTAGGGTGAGTATCACACGTGATCACTTTTTCTATAAGCCCACAGTTTTTCAACCTCTCAAAACCATTCTTAATAAACAAACCGTGAGTGGTTATCACATAAATTTTTTCAGCACCAGCCTCATGGTATACCTTCGCAGCATTGACAATGCTACCTCCTGATCGGATCATATCATCATAGATAATTACCGTTTTACCATGAACATCTGCATTAACAGCACTAATCTCTGTCTGATCTCCCTCCAATCTTCTTTTCAAAACAAAAGCTGCATTTACGCCCAGATCATTGGCTAAAGACTCCACCCATTTTGCCCTACCGGCATCAGTACTAGCCATAACAAAGTTATCTCCTCCGTATTCCCTGGCTGCATCATGCACAATAGATTTGCAATAAATATGTACTGCCCTGATGTTACTTTCAAAATAGTGTGGTATTCCTTCTGTATGTAAATCAAACAGAAATATACGGTTTCCCTTATAGCTGTTAGGAATGTTACTTAACAGTTTGGCTCTGGTTTTAGCGGCTACTACTTCTCCCTCTCTCACCCTTCTCTCCATGGTAGAGTAACCAAAATATGGAACCACCAAACGTAATGAATTCGCTCCTAAACTCACGATGGTAGAAGCCAGATCATAAATCTCCAGGGTGGCTTCATCATTAATAGTACCTCCTAATAGTATGATATTCCTATCTTCCACTTCTGTGAGAATCCTCTGATAGCGCTCGCCGTCAGAAAACTTTCTCACCTCCACCTCTCCTGCTTCAAGCTTATTAGATAATAGAACCTGCTGAGCTAAATAGTCATAGTCAGTAGTGTGGAATAATATTTTTTTCATGTAAATGGTATTGTAAGCCCAAAATGAGGCTTCATTATATATTTAGTTACTACTAGTATTTAAGCTATCAGATGTCATTAAAGCCATCACTTCTTCCCAATCTTCAAGCGGATCAAAACCTGCCTTATCTTCAAATAAAACATTGAAATACGGCTTATTTTCATAATAGCCATAGTTCTCACTCCTCACTTCAGGGTTTTCATTTACATAATCAAAAAAAATATTATTCTCCTCAAAGAAACGGAGGTAATTTTTTAACTCATGCGGATGTGAACAGGTATATAGGATACTTACTACATCCTTCCTTTTGGTAATAATTTGTAATGTTTCTTTAGCCAGAGGATAAAATTCAGTTGGAATCTCTTTGGTTGACCAGTTAGGTTTAATGATGGTATCATGAATGTCAAAGGCCCAGTATGTTCTATCCCATCCTTTTCTCTCTGCATGCACAAATGCCTTTTTTATTGCTTTGGTAATCATTGTTATTATCTTTTAATCAACCTCGTCTTCTATACTACTCCTTTGTAATATCGATTTTATCTTAAAAGCCGCCAAATGGTTCATAAACAGATAAAATCATCAAATCAGTATTCGCAAAATTACCTTTTTCAATTTTATTGACCAATATTGACAGGTGAGTATACAGGTACTACTCAGCATAAATATACTCGCTGACATATTGAAAATGCAGTAAAGACCTGGTAAAAGTTACATCTCCTTAATTGAGACTATCATTAATGCAGGTGACTCCTTAGTAAATTAGCATTATTAAACTACGGAGACCAGTAACCAGAAAAACGGGGCGTACCGAAAAGCCATAAGAGTAGGAATACCTAAACAATCACCTAATGCCTATAATAAAAAATATTGACAGCCTTACTGCCGACGAAATTCATCATGAACTTCAGAATGGAGCCAAGTTTGTGAAATTTCAATATTGCATCTCCATAATAATACTCACCTTCAAGAACAATAGTGACATTTATTTTATAAAAGCAGGAGAATCAACAACCAAGCACAGCATCAGCTTTATTTGCCTATCTGTGCTTCTTGGCTGGTGGGGATTACCCTGGGGGCCTCTTTACACCATCAAATCATTATATATTAATTTGAAAGGAGGAACAGACATCACCCAGGAATTATTGTCAGACTATACTTATACTGCTGCTGGTACAGGGGCGTGAAACTCTTCTCTACCAAATTTCTTAAGCATTTTATAGTGTGAGTTTAATGCTCCTTTAAAGGTTTTATTTTCATGAAAAGGAACATTATGTTTCTTAGCTACTCGCTCCACTATCTTAGAAATTTCAGGATAGTGTACATGACAAATATTAGGAAACAAATGATGTTCTACCTGAAAATTCAAACCTCCACAAAAGAATTTGGCTGTCCAGCTATCTCTTGAAAAGTCTGCTGTTGTCATCATTTGATGGATAGCCCAGCTCTCATCTACCTGACCTTCTTCTCCAGGTTCAGGAAAGTCAGTACCTTCTACCACGTGCGCCAGCTGAAAGACCAATCCTAAAACAAGACCTTCGGCCCAGTGCATCATAAAAAAGCCTATGATAAACTGCCACCACGTAATATCCATAACTAATAAAGGCACTACTATAAAAAGAGTATAATAGAGAATTTTGTAAAAGAATAAGTTAAAATACTCTTTACGTGGATGATTGGTATTATCCGTACAACCTATTTCCTTTTTAAAGAATTTCATATAATCCTTACGAAACACCCAAGACAGAGAAGCCAATCCATATAAAAAGAAAGCATATAAATGCTGATATCTCATCATTGGCTTCATTTTTTCCATAGGAGAAAGCCTCACCAAACCAGGAGCTACATCCAAATCCTCATCATGCCCAGGTATATTAGTATAGGTATGATGCACCTGATTATGAGTTATTTTCCAAACATAGGCGTTTGCCCCTATTAGGTTAAAACTCATACTCAAAACCTGATTAACACTCCTTTTAGAAGAATATGCCCCATGAATAGCATCATGACTTACATTAAAACCAATGAAAGCCTGGATCATACCTATGAGAATTGCGAGTAATAAATTTACCCACATATTAAACCCTCCGAATAATATCATAAAATATACTAAAACCAGGGAGCCCAGAAAAAACACGGATTTCATTATCATTTCTCCGTTAGCATGTTTGCCTATATTATTGTCTTTAAAATAAGCATCTACTTCCTTTCTTACTTCTGCATAAAAAGCAGGGCTCTTCCTGCCATTGAATTTAATTTTCATTCTTGTGTATTTAAAAAATTTTGTTGGCTCTCCCAACACGAGAATTATAAGATGGGTAATTGGACTCTTTAGATTTTCGCCAGGTTATTGCGCATTAATTTTTTAAAAATCCAAATAAATAAAGTTTAGCCTCTTCCAAGTCATATCACTTAAAATTATAATTAATTTACCTTATTACATAAACTTTTTTTCGATTTTCATGTTAAGCGCTGTATTCATTTTACCGGCACGCCCCATTATACAAAACCATTCTGTAAATAATTCCTTATGGAGCCAGAAACTTTCATATTATGACTAAAATCATCTCCTATAGGCTCTGATTTTTTTAAGGTTAAAGGCACCAATCCGGCCCATACGTCTAACTCATAATCTTCCTTATCATCAACAGGACCTCCTTGCCTTATCTTTACTGATGCCTGCTCTATATCTACAGCGAGAACAGAAGTAGCTTTTAACTCCTTAGCATTCGGCTTTCTCACTTCTTCCCATCTGCCAGGCATCACCTGTTCTGAAATTATAAATAAGGCTTCTTCCTTATCCTCATCAGCTACAGGCACCGCTCTTCCAAACACCACGACAGAACGGTAATTAGCGGAATGATGAAAAGCAGATCTCGCCAAAACAATACCATCTAAATGAGTTACTGCCAAACTCATTTCTACCCCTTCATGCAATGTCTTTATCATTCTACTGGTAGTAGCCCCATGAATAAATAGCGTATTCCTTTTTCTGCCATAAATTGTAGGAATAATAAAAGGCTGATCAGCCACCACAAAACTAATATGACATAAAAAACTGTCATCTAACACTTTATAAACAGCCTCCTTATCATATGAAGCTCTTTTAGCCACACGTTTTACTTTGTTTCGATTGGTAATGTTATACTGTTCCATGTTTCATTAATTTTTGGATTATTTGTCAAAATAAACCAAAAAGTGGACTACCTTAAGGAGCCAATTACAAATTAACAGATGGTCCGGTATGTTCCCGTGGAAATCAACATTAGCAATTAGTGAAACGAGCAGCTCTCCTATTTATTTGCAAATAGCCAATAATATCATAAGGCTTATTTCTTCTGGGAAACTAGCCAAAGGACATAAAATACCCGGCAGCCGAGGAATGTCCGATCTTTTAGAAATCAACAGAAAAACGGTTATACAGGCTTATGATGAACTTACCGCGCAAGGCTGGCTGTATAGCATGCCATCTAAAGGCACTTTTGTAAGTGAGAATTTACCTATTATTAGTCCAAAACCATTACAGGAGACAAATACAACTGAAGACACCAGCGGCAATCCTGTTTATAATAACTTCAATTTCATACCACCATATTCCCCACAAGCAATAAATACGCTTGAGATTAATGATGGCTCACCAGACCATAGATTAGCACCGATCGACTGGATATATAAAGAGTGTAAGTCTTTTAGTAAATCAAAATACGGGAAGCTATTATTGAAATATAATGACGTTAAAGGTGATGAAACCTTAAGGAAAGAGCTTGCCCGCTACCTGGCTGAGACCCGAGGAATGAATATTACCCCAGACCATATTTTAATCACACGGGGCAGCCAAATGGGAATCTTTCTCATAGCTTCCGCCACCCTAAAGCCTTCGGACTATGCGATAGTAGGAGACTCCAGTTATGATGCTGCAGACTGGACCATTCAATACACCGGAGCTAAAATTCACAGGATAACAGTAGATAAAGAAGGCCTTAATACCGATGAACTAGAAGCATTTTGCAAAAAGAATCAGGTAAAACTGGTATACATTACTCCTCATCATCATTTCCCTACTACCGTCACGCTCTCTAACCACCGCAGAATCAAACTCCTTGAACTATCTTTAAAATACAATTTCACAGTTATAGAAGATGACTACGATTATGATTTCCATTACAGCAGCAGTCCTTTATTACCACTAGCCAGCTTAAACCATAAGGCTCATGTGGCGTACATTGGGTCATTTAGCAAAATATTTGCTCCATCTATCAGGGTCGGGTACATTACTGCGCACCCTGAATTTATTGATGAGCTTTCTAAAATAAGAAGAATAGTGGACCGTCAGGGTGATCCGGTAATAGAAAGAGTAATAGCAGAAAGCATTATTTCTGGTGAATTGAACAGGCATTTAAAAAAGACCGTAAAAGAGTACAAAGGACGGAGAGATCATTTCTGTAAACTACTAAAGCTGCATTTAGGTGATTACACTCACTTCACTACTCCTGAAGGAGGCATGGCCATTTGGACCACTTTTAACAAAGAAATTCCTCTGAAGCAAGCATTAAACAGCGCTCATAATCATGGCCTATCTGTAAATGTAGACAAGCAGCATATTATAAAATACAATGCAATGAGATTGGGTTTTGCTTCTCTAAACTATAACGAAGCCGAAACAGCCATAACGAAGTTATCCGAAATAATTAAACAGAGCGCATCTTGAGCTTTTTACGAAGCTCTTCTACCTGAGATTTGAAAGTAGCATTGGTATCCATCATATCATTAACCGACTGTACTGCGTGAATCACCGTACTATGGTCACGACCTCCAAAATGATACCCAATTGATTTCAGCGAATGATTAGTGTATTCTTTAGAAAAATACATAGCTACCTGTCTGGCAATAACTATTTCCTTTTTCCTGATTTTATCTTTTAAGGAATCTACATCTACCTTAAAGTACTCACTCACCGTTTTCTGAATGTAGTCTATGCCTACTTCAGTTTCAATATCATGAACGATATTCTTAAGGGTTTGCTTGGCAAGCTCAAGGTCAATATCCACTCTATTTAAAGAGGCATGCGCTATTAATGAAATAAGCACCCCTTCCAGCTCACGAATATTAGTATCTACGCTATAAGCCAGGTATTCCACCACATTATCAGGAATGTAAATACCATCAGACTGCATTTTACGCTGTATGATAGCCACCCTGGTTTCATAATCAGGTTGCTGTAAATCAGCAGTTAAGCCCCACTTAAACCTACTAAGAAGTCTTTCCTGAAGCCCTTTAAGGTCTCTCGGAGGGCAATCACTAGTCATAACTATTTGCTTACCCGCCTGGTGCAAATGATTGAAAATATGGAAGAATATCTCTTGTGTTCTTTCCTTACCAGCTAAGAACTGAACATCATCTATTATCAAAATATCCACCTGCATATAGTAGTTCTGAAACTCCTGAATTTTATTATTCTTAAGAGCATCTATAAACTGATTGGTGAATTTTTCAGATGAGACATACAGCACAAAGCTATTCATCCTGTTATTCTTTATCTCATTACCTATGGCTTGCACCAAATGAGTCTTCCCTAGTCCTACTCCACCATAGAGCATTAAAGGGTTAAAAGATGTTACCCCTGGCTTTTGAGCTACCGCAAACCCAGCTGATCGAGCCAGGCGGTTGCAGTCTCCTTCTATGTAAGAATCAAAGGTATTATTCGGATTTAATTGCGATTGCTGGTATAGAGAATCTACCGATTTTAGTTGAAAAGGCGATACATAATCTTCCTTTGGCGAATGGCCATTGAAGTTAGTGTTTTTAGAAGTATTCCTATTAGGCAGATTTACTGAAAGAGGAGAGCTTTTGCTATTTCCCCTATCCACTATCACAGAATATTCCAGCCTGGCGTTAGGCCCCATTACTGAGGTAATAGCCTTCTTTAACACATGCACATAGTGCTCTTCCAGCCACTCATAAAAAAACTGACTAGGCACCTGTATTGTAAGCACATCATCGGAACACTTCAATGGAGATATAGGCTTGAACCAAGTGTTAAAACTCTGCTCCGCCACATTATCTTTGATCACCCGCAGGCAATCTTCCCATACTGTTTCACAATCTGTGTGCATGTATTATTTATCTAATAAGTAGAATGGTTCAAAATTTCTCCTGCTGGAGAAAAGGGTAACAAAATTGAGAAAAAAATCACGAACTTAAAAGAGACCTTGCAGTCTATTTGGAAAGAATTTTCACTTCTCATTTTATCTCCTTACGAAAGCCGTATATTATATTATATATATTATAACACATTTTTTTACAATTTGGTATGTTAACCTACATACTGAGTTAAGTTAATTAAAAACAGCTAACTTTACTAAGGAACCTTACATACCAAATTATGAGTAATCGACATAAGGAGCTATTTAAAGATTTTGAACCCCATTCTAAAGTTGAATGGATTAATATAACCAAGGAACAGCTAAAAGGTGAAGATGTTTTCTCAAAATTCTCCTGGCATCCGGAACCTGACCTTACTATGCTTCCCTACTACGATTCTTCTGATATCAGCTTCAAAAAAAACAATTTTGACAATCGCCTTTTTAAGACAAACCAACTCGAGGCTCCGGCCCGAAAATGGGACAACTTCCAACTCATAAACAGCAGTACTACCCAGGCGGCTAATAAGCAAGGCATAGAAGCTATTAATCAGGGAGCTACGGGACTAATATTTAACCTTCAAAACATTGAGGATGTTGACTTTGAGTGTCTACTTGAAGGTATAAACGCTACTAAATATAGCATATCCTTCAGCATTACTGAACACGCTGAAAAGCACCTGGATAACTATGTAAGATTTATAGACAAAAACAAATACAATCCTTCGGAAATCAGAGGAATAATTCTTAATAACAATAAAAGACTACAGGCTGATAAACTAGCTGACTATCCATTAAATAATCTGCATACCTTAGAAATAAAAGTTGATGCACAGCTTACTTATACTGACTCCATAGCACAGGCCTTACTTCAACTTATAGAGATTATTGAAAATATTAAATATGATAGCATTGAAAATGTCTTCATAAAACTGTTTTTCAATATACCGCTTGGGACAAAATATTTTGAAGAAATAGCTAGAGTTCAAACCATACGGAGGCTGACCTACCAAATAGCTTCGGCCTATGGATGCAAGCATTTTTTACCGGAAGACTTATACTTGCTAGGCTCCTCTCCTCCCTGGATTACGAAAAACTACGAACCTCAAAGCAATCTGTTAAAGACTACTACCTCCGCTATGGCTGCTATTATTGGAGGATGCAACGGCTTACTTTTATCCCCTTCAGATCCTGAAAGCGCTCTATTAAAAAGAATAGCCCTAAATACCTCCACCATTTTACAGGAAGAAGCCTACTTAAACACTACTAATGATCCTGTGGCCGGCACCTATTACCTTGAAAACATGATAGACCAGATGAGCCAGGTTGCCTGGAAAAAATTTCAGAACGTCATCTAAACTACTACCTCATGAAACCAGACTTCAGCAAGATAAACTACAATCAATTTCAGCCTGATCCTAAGCCAACAGACACAGCGAAACCTTGGCTCTCAGCTGAAAAAATCAATATACACCCTGCTTATACTGAAAAGGATTTTAAGAAACTGAACCACACCAGTTTCTCAGCAGGATTACCGCCCTACCTGAGAGGCCCCTACAGCACCATGTATGCTGGCAGGCCGTGGACCATTCGTCAGTATGCTGGGTTCTCTACCGCGGAGGAATCAAACGCCTTTTATAAAAGAAACCTGGCTGCCGGACAAAAAGGCCTTTCAGTGGCCTTTGACCTGGCTACACATCGAGGCTATGATTCTGACCACCCGCGAGTGGCTGGTGATGTAGGCAAAGCTGGAGTTGCTATTGACTCCATCCTTGACATGAAAGTGCTCTTCGATGAGATTCCATTAGATAAAATGTCCGTTTCCATGACCATGAACGGCGCAGTAATACCCATCATGGCATTTTATATAGCTGCAGCAGAAGAGCAGGGAGTGAAGCCTGAACAACTCAGTGGCACCATTCAAAACGACATTTTAAAAGAATTTATGGTAAGGAACACCTATATATACCCACCGGCTCCTTCCATGAAAATCATTGCTGATATCTTTGAATACACTTCCAAAAATATGCCTCGCTTTAATTCTATCAGCATCAGTGGCTATCATATGCAAGAGGCGGGAGCCACTGCTGACCTGGAGCTGGCCTACACCCTGGCCGATGGATTGGAGTATATTAGAACAGGTATAAAAGCTGGCATGGACATAGATGATTTCGCACCTCGCCTATCCTTCTTCTGGGCCATAGGCATGAATCATTTTATGGAAATAGCCAAAATGAGAGCCGGAAGAATGCTCTGGGCCAAACTAGTAAAGCAGTTTAACCCTAAAAACCCGAAATCATTAGCACTGAGAACACATTGCCAAACCTCTGGCTGGAGTCTGACAGAGCAAGATCCTTATAATAATGTGGTTCGTACCTGCACCGAAGCCATGGCCGCGGCCCTCGGACACACGCAATCTTTACATACTAACGCTCTGGACGAAGCTATTGCCCTACCCACTGATTTTTCTGCTCAAATAGCTAGAAATACTCAGATTTATTTACAGAAAGAGACCAATATTACTAAAGTAGTAGACCCCTGGGGTGGCTCTTATTATGTAGAAAGTCTTACCACTGACCTGGCCGCTAAAGCCTGGGAGCTGATAGAGGAAGTAGAAGAGCTGGGTGGCATGGCTAAAGCTATAGAAAGCGGCTTGCCCAAAATGCGAATAGAGGAAGCTGCGGCTAGAAAACAAGCAAGAATTGACTCTAACAAAGACATTATAGTAGGTGTAAACAAATACCGAACTGACGAACAACCCGATTTTGATATTTTAGAAGTAGATAATACCCGGGTAAGAGAACAACAGCTCAGACGATTAGAGGAGCTAAAGAAAAATAGAGATACTGATAAGGTAAACCACGCCCTTGATCTACTTACTAAAATAGCTGCAAAAGAAACCAGTGGCAATCTTTTAGAGGCGGCCATAGTAGCTGCCCGAGAACGAGCGTCATTAGGAGAAATTTCAGAGGCCATGGAAAAGGTTTTTGGAAGACACAAAGCCACCATCAAATCAATTTCAGGCGTATACTCAGAAGAAGCCCATATGGATAAAAACTTCAAAGAAGCCAAAGCCCTTTCAGACCAGTTTGCTGAGCTCGAAGGCCGCAGACCTCGTATTATGGTCGCCAAAATGGGACAAGATGGGCATGACCGAGGAGCCAAAGTCATAGCTACCAGCTTTGCTGACCTGGGTTTTGATGTTGATATTGGCCCATTATTTCAAACACCTGAAGAAGTAGCCCGTCAGGCAGCTGAAAATGATGTGCATGTAATAGGTGCTTCCAGTCTGGCAGCAAGCCATAAAACACTCATCCCTCAGCTTATTGATTCACTGAAAGCATTAGGAAGAGATGATATTATGGTAATAGCCGGTGGAGTAATCCCTCCTAAGGATTATGATTTTCTTTACCAGGCCGGTGTATCAGGCATTTTTGGCCCGGGAACCATAATAGCAGTCGCAGCTAAAGATATACTGACCCAGCTTTTAGAGGAATAAAGTGCTAACACACAAAATGTTAGAATAATATCTAAATTTTTATTAACTAGTATTTATTTACTGAAGACCTAAAAAAGGAATAGGCTTTACTTCAGAAACTTGAATCAAATGCTAGACAAATGGTATTAAAAAACTCACATACTAAGTTTGCCGGCACCATAAAAGTCATTTTACTTTTATCATTTTTTTGCCTCTCGCTTCATTCTTTCGCTCAAAAATGGGACCGTGCGCTGAGCAAGGCAGACGACGCTTATGATAAGGGAGATTACTCTAAAGCAGTAAAACATTTAACAAAATTCAAGAAGAAGGTCTCTAAAAAGCTAGGACAGCAAAACGACTACATCGTTCAATATCACATTAGAGAAGCTCGCTATCACCTCACACAGGGCGTACTTACAGACTTTGAGGAAAGCTTAAATAAAGCCATTGCATTGAGTGAAGAGGTGAATGAAAAATCAAGTATACAGCATGCTGCTAACCTGACAGAAATAGCCAAAATTTATGTTCAATACGGTCATTATGTTATGTCCATGCAATACATACAAGCCGCTGAAGCAATACTTGCGCAACAAGAAAATGACTATTTAAAAGACAATATATATCTCACCAAAGCCAAAACACTTACAGGTCAGGGGTATTACGAAGAATCGCTAGAGTTACTTAACACCATGATTAATGGTTTTGATGGTTCAAATATCAATAAAGAAACCTTTGTAGAAGATGGCAAAATAAAAACCCGTCGTTTATCTGATGAAGAAGTTCAGCACAGGCTACATCATTACGCCTCTTTACTCACCCTAAAAGCAAATACTTTCAGAAAAAAAGGTAATTACCTGAGTGCAGACAGCGCCTTTCTCAAAGCAGAATCATGGATAAGCTCTGAGCTAGGAAAGGCAGACATTCATTATGTATATAACCAGTATTTGTTAGGTGTTTTTTTAATAGAAAATGGCCTTGAAGCTAAAATGCCCAAAGAAACGCGCTTCGACAAAACCTTGAACAACCTTAAAAAGCAACATGAAGCCTCTCATTTCCTGGCCTTTGACCTTTATCAGGCTTTATTGAAACAATATCAAATTAGTGGAGACAGAGGCAAATACAGAAGTGTGAAAAAAGAGTATGAAAAAGCCATTAAGAAGAATTTCAAAAAGAAAAGCCTCCACTACATCAACCTGGAGGCCATAGAGTTCGATGCAAAATTAGCTAAAGACAGAACCCAAAATCTGGCCATTAAAGCTGCCTCTATTATCAATAACACCAAGAGTCTGCCTAAAACCCACCAGAAAACCATCGAAATTCTGGATTTCCTATATCGGCTAGCCTTGCAAGAAGAAAATTTATCTGCCGCAGAAACTAACTTAAGAGACATCCTTAACATTAAAGAAGAGCTTTATGGTAAAGAATCTCCTGAATATCACTTAGCTAAACTAGAGCTTGCCCACTATTATCTGGATTACACCAGTAAAATTAAAGAAGCTGAGGCCATATATAATGAAAGCTTTTTTTCGATTGTAAAACCACAGATCAACCCTTGGCATAAAGATTATATAAACATACTCAATCATATTGCGCTGCTTTATAAAGACACCGATCAGTATCAAAAAGCTAAAGCAACATTAGAAACCGCTAAAGATGCAGCCAGAAGCAAATATCAGGATAATGACCCTGCCTATGGAGAAGAGCTAAATAAAATAGCCATGCTTAATATTGAAATCGGCGAATATGAAGAGGCAGGAACAAATATCAATAAGGCATTAAGCATTTTAGAAGAATACCGAAAAGACGAAAGACATGCACTAAGTTATGTCAGCGCGCTAGAAACGCAAGCGGAGCTACAAGCTATTTTTGGTTTGTTCGATGAAACGGAAAGCATCCTTGCTGAATCTAAAAAATGGCAAAAGAAAGTTGATGCATTAGCTAATTACAACGACCTCCGCGCTACCGAAAAAATGGTAGATCTGTACATTACGCTGGGCAAATACTCTGAAAGTGAAGATATGCTCACTGGCCTTATTTCAAAATACGAGAGCCGATTTGGCCCTCAATCCAGAAAACTGATTGGTCCCCTGGTAAGTCGAGGGCAGCTAGAACTGATCAATGGACAATACCCGGAAGCAGAAACTACCGCTAAAAAAGCTTATGACATAGCTGTTAAAATTTTTGGAGCAAAGTCATCGAAAACCACAGCTCCATTAATGCTTCTGTCGGAAGTGCACACCAGCATAGGTGATTATGAAAAAGCCGAAGAGATAATACAAGAGGCCATAGATATTGAAAAAACTCAATTTGGAGACAAGCATATAAAAGTGGGGCAATTACAGGCTCAACTGGCTATTATCAAATTTTATGACGGAGACCAGCTTAGCGAAGTGGCTGACTTAATTGAAGAAAGTAAGCACATTATTGAAGCCAAACTGGGCAATCAAAATCCTCAATATGCCAAAATCATTACAGAGCAAGCCAAAGTAAATATTGCTCAGAAAAAATATAATGAAGCTTTCCAGGCCTTAGCTATTGCTCAAAACATCTGGGAGAGTAAAGTAGGAAGAAGGAATAATATTAATGCAGCCAGCATTTATACCCTCACAGGAGATGTTTATTATTATCAGGGTAAGTACAATTTGGCAGAGGAAAATTATAACAAGTCAAAAAAGCTCTATGAGAAATTCTTCAATAACAGCCATCCTGAGTATGTAAAAGTACTCTCTAAGCTCAGCAAAGTATATTTTATGGAGGGCGACACTAAAGCCAGCCGTAAATACATAGAAGAAGCGTTAGCTAATTACAGAAAATTCATCAAAACCTATTTCCCTGCATTGAGCGAAAGAGAGAAAGCCAAATACTGGAATACCATTAGGCCTGATTTTGAATTTTATAACACGCTAGCTTTTAATTTAAAAGATCAAAGTCCTGAAATAATAGGAGAAGTTTATAACAATGCGCTACTCACCAAAGCCATTCTACTCAACTCTTCTTTAAAAATTCGTGAGCGCATTATGAACAGCACAGACACTGAACTGAAAGCTGCTTATCATTCATGGCTTTCTAAGAAAGAACTTCTTACTGATGCCCTTTCCATGAGTACGGAACAACTGATGGAAAATGAAATAGATCCCATCATCTTATCACGCGAAGTAGATCAACTAGAAAAAGAATTAAGTCAGAAATCAGAGCTCTTCAGTTCCAATATAGAAGAAAAAACCATAGAATGGCATCATGTTCAGCAAGCACTCAAGCCTAATGAGATCGCCATAGAAATGCTCAGATACCGTCATTTTGATCAATTCTTTTCTGACTCTGTGATTTATGCAGCCATGTACATTAAGCATAAAGATGAACAAAAAGAGCCTGCTGTAGTATTAATTAGCAACGGACATGAATTAGAAGGCAAATACTTTAAATTTTATCGTAACAGCATTATCTACCAAATAAGAGACCCGCACTCATATGACATCTATTGGAAGCCCATTAAAGAAGTAGCAGGGGCTTATCCTACCATTTATCTTTCTGCTGACGGCGTCTACAATCAGATAAACCTAGAAGCCATACCCACTCCAGATAACAAATACGTAATAGACAATTCCAATATCATTCTGGTGAGCAACACCAAAGATATTTACTTGAGACAGGTCACCACGCAGGTAGTACAAAAGGAAAAAAGTGCTACTATGTTTGGCAACCCTGAGTTTTACACTGCTTCTGCGGCAGGAGCCATCAGCCCTCTGCCTGGCACTGCGCAAGAAGTGAACTCTTTGAAATCTCTACTAAAAAATGAAGGGTGGACTACCAATTCCTATACAGAAATGGAGGCCAAAGAAGAACAGATTAAAAGACTTGACAACCCAAAAATATTCCACATAGCCACCCATGGTTTTTTTAAACCAGTGGAGCAGTTAGAAGGTACAGATCAGATTACCCGAGCTGAAATGCAAGCCAATCAAAATCCGTTAATGCGTACAGGCTTACTACTTACTGGTGCTGGCGACCTTCTTAACAAAACCTCTTTTAATTACAATCTGGAAAACGGCATTCTGACCGCGTATGAAGCCATGAGCCTTAATTTTGATCAGACGGAATTAGTAGTTTTAAGTGCTTGCGAAACTGGCTTAGGCGAACTGGAAGTAGGCGAAGGTGTATTCGGATTGCAACGGGCTTTTCTGGCAGCAGGCGCAAAATCACTCATTATGAGCATGTTTAAAGTGGATGATGCCGCCACTCAGGCTCTCATGTCTAGCTTTTACAAGAACTGGCTGGAAAATGGAAGCAGTAAAAGACAGGCCTTCGTAGATGCCAAAAAAGAACTAAGAACTCAATACCCGGATCCTATTTATTGGGGTGCATTTATTATGATTGGCTTGGATTAACCCTTATGGTTGAATACTTTAGCTTTCTATGAATAAAACCACTACTGCAAAGGCGAGCTGGAAGGAGAAATTACACGAAATCATTTTTGAGGCGGACACCTTCTGGGGTAAAGCTTTTGATGTGGTATTACTTATAGCCATCATACTAAGCGTATTGGCGGTAATGTTAGAAAGTGTTTCTGAAATAAAGGCAGAATATGGAAATGCCTTATACATAACAGAGTGGTTCTTCACTATTTTATTTACCCTTGAATATATAGCACGCCTAACGGTGGTAACAAAGCCGTGGAAATATGCCTTTAGCTTCTTTGGAATAATTGACTTGCTATCAATATTCCCTACTTTTTTAAGCCTGTTCTTTGCAGGAGCTCACAGCCTATTAGTGATCCGAAGTATTCGGTTATTAAGGGTTTTCAGGATTTTCAAATTAGGTCGATTTATAGGAGAAGCCTCTCAACTGACCAGTGCGCTTAGAGCCAGCAGAGCGAAGATTATTGTTTTCATAGGCGGTGTGTTCATTTTGGTAGTAGTACTGGGCACCATGATGTATTTGGTAGAAGGAGGCAAAAATGGCTTCACCAGCATACCTAAGAGTATTTACTGGGCTGTGGTTACGCTCACCACTGTTGGTTATGGAGACATAGCTCCCCAAACCACGCTAGGTCAAACCCTTGCCACTCTCATTATGATCTTAGGTTATGGTATTATAGCGGTGCCTACCGGCATAGTATCAGCGGAGATGAACCAGCAAAAAAGCGTTAGACCTGTAACTACACAGGCCTGCCCTCACTGCGGTGCCGAAGGTCATGACTCAGATGCCTCCTATTGCAAAAAATGCGGCGGCCGCTTATGAATCCTTTTCTTGCAGGCTTTGGTTTACAAACCTATAAATCATTTCATGCACCTGATCTCGGTTACTCCAATACTCACGGCTGTAAATTCCTTTAAAATGCCAGTTCTTTTTACTGAGCACAAAAGGCGTATACACATGCAGGTCTTTCACTGAAATACTCTGGTAATACAAATCATCATCAGTGATAATCAACCCTAAATGATCATCCTCCATTTTCACGGTAAGGTCAGCAAAAGGAAGCTCTTCTTCCAGTGTAAATGCATCTCCCCGAACCACATTCCAGGCTTGCAATTTCTTTTTCAGATACCAATCAGCATGATGCTTTTTCTCATTGAAAGGTGATGGCTTAAACTCTCCCTGTGACACTTTCCATGCATACTCAAGGTAAGCTTTTAATAATTTAGGCCCTTCGTTTTTAGTATTCTCTACTTTCAGTTGCTGAGGCATAATACTGCTTACCACTATCACTTTTTCTCTGGCTCTGGTTACTGCTACATTAAGCCTATTCTCTCCATGCATGGCATTTAAACTACCAAACTGCATCATTAATCGGCCTTCTGCATCTGGGGCATAGCCAGTAGAAAAGATGATGAAATCCTTCTCATCTCCCTGTACGTTTTCAATATTTTTAACGAACCAGTTAGCCGGCATTACTCTACCTTCAGCCTCAAATCTCTGGTCAAGCACATCCATAATGCATTGCTGCTGCTTAGCATTAAAAGTTACTACTCCCACATCTTTAAAAGGCTGCTCTTGCAGAATTTCCAGTAAAATATCTACTACCTTATCCGCCTCGGCCAGGTTCATATTATTCTCCCAAACACCATCCAGTTTAATGTACTTAATGGCAGGCTCAGCATTGTTAATCACCTCAAAATCTGGCAACAGACGAAGGTTCCCATCATAAAAATGGCGATTAGAAAAATCTATCAGATCAAGTGATTTACTTCTATAATGCCCTTGCAGCTGAATACCCATTAAGTACTGGCTACCCAATTCAAGCAAAGAATCTATTTCCAGTGCGGGATCAAGGTCATCATCTTCTTCCTCATACCTCACATGATATAGATCATTAGGTTTAAGCTGCTTATCATCTCCAGCTATCACCACTTGTCGACCACGATACATGGCTGGCAAGCCTCGCTCTACAAAACACTGCGATGCCTCATCAAAAATCACCAGGTCAAACATTTCACGCATAGGAAACATAGCTGACACAGATTCAGGAGAAGCCATCCAGCAAGGAATTAAATTAAAAAGCTCTTCATAATGCTCAGCTATTAACTTACGAAGCGGCCATATTCGCCTCTTTTTAGTTACCTGATGGTACAGATCTCTATAAGTGACCCGATTATTTAACCGGTTATATTCTACATTTTCATACGTTCTTTCTCTGGCACGCAGCAGCAGCATGTCATTACTTACGTTGAGCTTCTCTCTCACACAATTTTGCAATTCCGCTTCCAGCTTCTGAAACTTTAAAGAAGAAACTGACCTGAGAATAGGATATTTTGTTTCTATATGCTCAATCCAGGCTATTCTTAAGCTATTTTGAAAGAGCTGCTCCACCTTCTCAATAGTAGGTTCCTCTTCTATAGAATCTACCACTTTATCTATCACCTGCATTTCTTGCACGGTCATATCACTACGCAGCTTATCATACTCACAAAGCGCATCGAAGTCCCTTTTCAATACACCTACCATCTCATTCTTCTTCTCTGGAAAGTTCAGCAGATTGCTTACTTGTTTTGGTGTGAGGTAAACCTCCCAACTAGCCCGCTTTTCAAGTAAGTGCTCTGTGATTTTAAAAATAGCCTCTATTTTCTCCTTCAACTCCTCATAAGAAAGCTTTTGAACATTAAAATAATCTCTGAAATTACGCAGTGAATTAAATATGAGCTTAGCCTTTACTGAAAGCTTCTGTAAATGAAACCAATTTTGGATGTACCCCTTATCATAAGTTTTAGGCACATCAGTAATCCAGGCTCTTTGTTTTAGCTTAGTGAAATTATGTTCCAGGTTGAGGCGGTTATCAATCTTCTCCACCATAATATTGAAACCTTCCTTATTGCCTTTTAAAGAGTTAGCCACCAGCACCTTCTTCATGAAAGCCTTGTCTTTAGAAAAAAGTCTCCATTGTAAAAGTCTGAAAACGCTTCTTCTGGCATCCAGATTTCTCTGCAAAGCCTCTTGAAACTTACCCAGACTATCTGCCGAAAGTGAGGTTTCGGGTCCCGCACCTTTATAGCACTCCACCAGCACACGTTCAGTATTTGATAGCCACAGATTACTGGTTTCATCATCAGGGTAGGCCATCATATGCTGGAAGTATAAATATGCTTTAGGGCTTTTTAATATCTCCAGCATTTCCACTATCAGCTGTTTCTTTTGTAAAACCGCTTCAGCATCTTCAAGTGTCCAGCGGGCTCCGATTACCTCTTCTAGCTGATCAGCAATACTCTCCTGATAGGCAGGCACTTCTTCTATTATAGCTAATAGCTTCTGTTCATCTGATATAGTATAGTGCTCAAAGGAATTTCTTTCTCTCCAGGCATATTCTGTTTTATTAAAACGCTCGGCATACTGAGCATAATAATGCAGTTTGTTTATAAAGGCCGGAATCTCATCAAACTTAAAATGAGTATATTCTTGTTTAAGACTAATAGAAGGCTGCTCTATATCTGAAGTAAGATATAATTCCTTTACTGACACCCCACATTCACTTTCATCAAAAAGAGCGTATTTAAACTCTTCCATCTCCTCAATGATCTGATCTATTCTTCGGCTTTCTTGCAAAAACTTACGCTCCAGCTGAATAGCATCTAAACCATTATTTCTGATTTTATAGTCTTCTATTCTTTCTACCTGCTTCGCTATTTTATGGTAGACTTCTCTCCTATCATTTCTAAAATCATGCACCAATCCAAGGAAATCTACCATCTCCTTTTCTTCCATTCTATTATACACCACATCAAGCGCTGCTCTTTTCTGGCTCACCACCAGCACTTTTTTACCTATGGCAATATGATCAGCAATAAGGTTACAGATCAACTGTGATTTACCTGTTCCCGGAGGGCCTTGCACCACAATAGAGTTGCCTTTCTTTATGGCCTTAAGAGCATTTTCCTGATAGGCATCCATTTTAAAGGGAGTGAAAGTCTTCTCCTCCTCCACGCTATTCAGAAAATAATAATCAGGTCCTTTCTTCTCCGTTTTCTCAAATGGAGTCCTCATCTCAAAGAACTCTTCAATATCTTTCACATGGTTATTACCAATCAAGTGCATGTAATCTGGCACCAGGTAAGAACCCGCCTGCGGAAATATACCCACCACGGCCTCAGGATAAAGCTTCAGCTCTCCTGGCTTTTCTTCATCATCAAAATCAGCCTTTTTAAACTCTGAAAATTTCTGAAGACTATCCTGAAAATTTTCCTGATTGAAGTTAAGCTCTACTATACTTTCTTTAAAGAGTTGATATAATGAAGTTCTGAAAACGGTACTATCAGTATCAAAATCTTCCAGATTGCGTTCTATCAGTTCATCAGGAATTTTTATTTTATTATAATAAGCATACGCCAATAAAAATGATTTATTAAGCGTAACACCGGCATCATTTCTGGGTTGCAGCCTCCAATTATTATTAATAAGCTGCAGCTCTACAGGAAAGAAAAGTAGCGGACAGCGGACATTAGTACCATCAGCAAACTTACCTCTCACAAAAGGCCAGCCTACGTACAAATCTCTCGATCCGCGTTCTTCATAGATAAACTTATCCGCTCTATTGATTTTTTTAAGCCTGCGGCTAGCAAGATTCACCTCTTCATCTCTACTATCCATTTCTGCACATAGAGATATAGATTTTCCTGCAATAAGAGATTCTATAATTTGCCAGGAACCACCTTTGGTTATGAAATTAAAATCGTAGAGATCTAAAAACTGCTCTACAGGCAAGCGAAGTAATAATAATGATCGGTTATTGGCCGTAAGGTTAGTAAGCCGATTCAGATATGATTTAAGCAGATCGTGCATATTAGTTACTAAGGAAGCAAATAATAAAGATAAATATATATAAGAAGGAACAAAATTAAGGCATCTCCCTCGGCCAAGTACCATCATTTAGTTATGAAGGCTCTATTTATGACCTAAAAGGTGATATATGGTTTTAACCTATAAACCTGCGCAGAGTCTAATAGTTTTATCTTCAATAAATCATCTGCCTGAGAAAAATCACCATGCTGATAGCGATAATTAACAATGGCCTTTGCCTGTTTTCTATTAATATAAGGGTGACGTGAAAGCTCCGTTTCAAACGCTTTATTAATATTTAATTTGTCAGGATCATAATGCTCATTAATGTAACAAGCTGTATCTAATCCCTTTATAAGGTCTGCGTTCAACCCATAAACTTCTTTAAGCTGATCTTTGTGAACATAACCACCGAGCGCATTTCTGTACTTTACTATTCTGTTTGCATAAGCAGAGCCAATTCCTTTTAAAGATTTGAGCTCCGTGGTATCAGCAGCATTAATATCGAAGGCTCTAAACTCATATTTCTTCTTAAAAAACTTTTGATCATTAAGCACTTCATCTTCAGCAAAAGACTCTTTAGACATTGAAAAAGATTGCTTTTCCTTCTTTTTTGAAGTTATATTAACAAAAGGAGCTAATCGTTCATACTCAGTATCACTCATACCATATAAGCGTTTCAAATCTTCCTTATCATTAAAATAGCCTCCTTTAGATGTATATTTCACCCAGTTTTTAGCCAGATAGCCCTTAACGCCCATATCCAGCAGCTGAGCTTCAGAAATACTATTAGGATCAAATGGTTTTAAAATAACCTTAACTTCAGGTTCTTGCTCAGCAGCAGAATCCAAATACATTAAGCCCATCACTTCATCTAAACGCTGAGTATCTGGCAAGTCGGCTCCCTGAAAGGTCAGCCAGCTTTTATATATGGTGGATGCGAATAAAATCAAAAGTATTAAAGGCAGAAAAATGACCAGTCCTCTGGCCTCACCACGAGAGAGTGACCATGTTTGTTTTACCCAGCGAATCACTTTTGAGAGCTTCATCGAAGAATTTAAGCATATTTGTGCTTATTCGGAACAATAAAAGCAACCATAATTGATCTATTTTTGTTGGATAGCTGACATATGTCATTCATTCGTAAAGTAAGAATTAGTTAAATTTGTAGCTTGACTTATTTAAAAAATTTCTAAATAGTCATGATGTTTTCAAAGTATGGTTATACTACTTAAATTTGCTCACGAATAAGATAGAGATGCAGGAAAGTTTTAAAGTACTTGGCTTATCATTCAAGGACACTCCTATTAACATCAGAGAACGTCTGGCCTTGGATGAGGCGCACGTTAAGCAATTATTGAAGTATATCAGCGAGTATTCTACTGCTTCGGATGTGTTGATTTTATCAACTTGCAACCGTACAGAGATATACTATGCGTGTAATTCTAATCAGGCCTTAGTAATACTGCAAGGTATTGCCCTTATTAAAGGATTAGACCTGACAACCATACAAGGTTATTTCAAATCAGAAAATAATCATCACGAGGCAGTCAAACACCTTTTCAGAGTAGCCATGGGACTAGATGCTCAGGTAGTAGGTGATTTACAAATCTCTAATCAGGTAAAAAGAGCTTACCAGTGGAGTGCCGATGAAGATACCGCAGGCCCGTTTTTACACAGGCTAATGCACACGATCTTTTTCACTAATAAAAGAGTGGTACAAGAAACAGCATTCAGAGATGGAGCTGCTTCTGTTTCTTATGCAGCTAAAGAGCTAGCAGAGGATATTACTAAAGACATTAAAGATCCTAAAATCTTAATTCTTGGATTAGGAGAAATAGGAAAAGATGTTTGTCGTAACCTTGTTGACTCTAAGTTTGCAGAAGTAAATATCATTAACCGCACAGAAGCTAAAGCCATAGAACTGGCGCAAGAGTGCAACTTTAACGTAATTCCTTTTAACCAGGTATTTCAAGCTATTCAAAATGCTGATGTAATTATTTCATCAGTAGCTGCTAATGAGCCTTTCATAACCAAAGCATTAGTTAGTAAACTAGAAATACTTTCCTTTAAATTCTTTATTGACCTTTCTGTACCTAGAAGTGTAGAAATGGAAATAGAGGATACTCCAGGAGCTCTGGTTTATAATATCGACAACATTCAAAGCAAAACTTCAGAAGCTCTCCAAAAGAGAATTGATGCCATACCTGAAGTTGAAAACATCATCTCAGAAGCCATAGTTGATTTTAACAACTGGTCTAAAGAAATGATGGTCTCTCCTACTATCAAAAAGCTGAAAAATGCTTTAGAAGACATTCGTAAGGAAGAGATGGCCAGATACCTTAAAAATGCTGATTCTAAAGAGGCAAAAGTGATAGACAAGGTAACCAAGAGCATGATGCAAAAGATAATGAAGCTCCCTGTACTACAGCTGAAAGCTGCTTGTCAGCGTGGGGAAGCCGAAACTTTGATTGATGTTCTAAATGACCTTTTCGATCTGGAAAAGCAATCATCAGAGATCAAAAAATAACATCTTATTTACCGTTCTTTAGGCTACCTTACCTACATTTGAAGATAATGTAGAAAAACCTTATAGTATGCTAAAGAAAGTAACATTTATTCTATGCCTGTTTGCTTCTATGCAGGTATTTGGATGGGGTATGACCGGACACCGTGTAGTTGGATATGTAGCCGAACAACACCTATCTAAAAAAGCTAAAAAACACATCACAGAAATACTTAATGGAGAATCATTAGCCACGGTAAGTAACTGGATGGATAACATAAAATCTGACCATGCTTATGATCATACTCATGACTGGCACTGGGTAACTATACCTGATGGTAAAACCTATGAAGAAACTGAGAAGAACCCTGACGGTGATGCTATTGAAACTATAGAAAGGGTAATAGCAGACCTTAAAAAAGGCGGTCTTAGTAAAGAAAAAGAAGCGGAAGGCATTAAAATCCTTACTCATCTAATCGGAGATATCCACCAGCCTTTACATGTAGGTACTGGTGAAGATATGGGCGGCAACCAGGTGAAAGTAAAGTGGTTCTGGAATCCGTCAAACCTGCACTCTGTATGGGACAGCGGCATGATAGATTCGGAAAACTACAGCTATACAGAACTTGGTGATGTAGTAAACCACGCGACCAAAGATCAAATTAAAGAATGGCAAAGTAGCTCCGTGAGAGATTGGGCTTATGAGTCTATGTCACTCAGAGAACAAGTATATAACCTCCCGGAGAAAAAGGAGATCAACTATGAATATCGCTACAAAAACTGGCATACAGTAAAAGAAAGACTAAAACTTGCTGGAATAAGATTAGCTGGAGTGCTTAACGATATTTACGGATAAACAAAAATCAAAATCATTATAAAAGCCATCTATGATTCATTATCACAGATGGCTTTTTTTGTTTTACAGAAAGCTTATATACTTACCCCATCTTCATCACCAACTCCACAGGGCAATGATCTGAGCCCATGTATTCATTGTGAATCTGAGAGTCTTCTACTTTTGGCATTAAGGCTTGGCTTACCAAAAAGTAATCTATTCTCCAGCCCACATTATTAGCTCTGGCATTGAACATATAATTCCAATAGCTGTATTTTACTTCTTCAGGGTAAAAATGTCTGAATGCATCTACATATCCTTCAGCTAAATATTTATCAAAGCCATCAATTTCTTGCTGGGTAAAGCCCGCCGATTTATTATAGTTTTGCTTAGGTCGGGCAATGTCAATCTCTTCATGAGCCACATTCAAATCACCACATAATATCACTGGCTTCTTCTCTTCTAACTTTTTCATATAGCCCAAGAAATATTCATCCCAGGTTTGTCTATAATCAAGCCTTTTTAATCCTTGTCCGGAATTCGGAGTATACACATTAATTAAATAGAAAGACTCAAATTCTGCAGTTATCACTCTACCTTCCTGGTCATGCTCTTCATAATCAAGATCGTAAGTAACGGAGATAGGCTCCTCTTTTGTTAATATAGCCGTACCAGAATAGCCCTTTCTTGCCTTTGAGGCATTCGCAAAATGCTTATACTCAGGCAACAGTTCTAAAGCCGTCTTCACATCTTCAACTGACCCTTTTGTCTCCTGAAGGCATAAAATATCAGGATCCATTTTTTTTACGTTTTCTACAAACTCCTTCTTTACTATTGCTCTTATTCCGTTTACATTCCAGGATACGATGCTTATTTTGCTCATTTCTATATTTTAATTCTTTCTATAATTATCAAAGTATTCGTTTTCTAGTTTCTTAAAAGCCTCCATTATGGCTTTAGTTTTAGAGCCAGGCTTTCCACTTCCTATCATATTATCATCTACCTGAGTTACGGGCAGCACTCTTTTAGTGGTACCGGTAAGAAAGGCTTCCTTAGCTTTGAACACATCATCCAACCTAATTCCTCTTTCCTCTACCTTCATAAATTGCCCTGCCAGCTCCAAAACCTTTTTTCTTGTAACTCCTTTTAGAATATTATCAGGAGGCGTAATTAAAGTATCATTCTCATCAATAATAAAAAAATTACTTCTGGTAAGCTCACTCACCTTTTGTGCTTGATGATACAAAATGTCATAAGCACCGGCTGCATGTACTTTTTCTTGCAACCATATTCCAGTCATATAGCTAATAGTCTTCACATCCACCAACTCTCTTTGAAATTCATAAGAGATCAGCTTTACGCCATTATTATATTTTTCAGCAGAAGGGAAAGATATATCTTCCTGAGTGATGATAAGATTAGGAGTTCCTGGCTCATAACCATTAGGCGTTACCCCTCCTGTCCTCACTATTCTAATACCGGAAAGTGGCTTATTGTTACGGTTCATCAAGCTCGAAATAGTAGCCCTAACCGCTTCAATATCCAATTGAGCCTTAGGAAAAATTTTCTTTGAAGAATACTCCAGCCGAGCCAGATGATCATCTATAAATAACGGAATTCCATAATCTGTTCTAAAAAAATCGAATATACCATAACCTCTCAAAACACTGAGATCACGAATACTGATAGCCGCTTCTTCTACGGGTATCACATTATGATTTACTGCACAATACATGAGGATAAAAGTAATAGAAATTGTAGAAAAAAAGGGTTAACGTTTATATTATTCCACAGCTAATTACTCGTAATTCATTAATAATTACTCGCTTACCACATGGCATGAATATAGCGACCGTTACCAGAAAAAAATTGAATTAAAATGAAAGGTTGTTTTCTAATTGTCTTAATCGTGCTAATATTGGGTTGGCTGTTCGGGTTCTTTTATTTTGACCTGGGGTGGTTCATTCATGTGCTACTCATCGCAGCTGTTATTATTTTACTATTAAGATTAATAGGAGGACGCTAATAAATAAACCAAATATATGAAAACCGACATACAAACTGTAGGCTTTAATGCCAATCAGGAGTTGCTTGACTTTGTGGATGAAAGATTAAAACATCTCACCAAACTTGATGATCAGATTACCGGAGTAGATGTTTACTTAAAAACCGTATTCAACGATCATGATGAAACCAAAGTCTGCGAAATTAAAGTCTTTTTACCTGGGCCAACGCTTTTTGCCGAGTACCAGTCAGAAAGTTTTAGAGAATCTGTAATGGAAGTGGTAGACAAGCTAAAAAGGCAGATTAAAAAGCGAAAAGACATTCAACAAGAGAAGAGATAGATATTAAAAAGGCCGCTGAATTGCGGCCTTTTTCTTTAATTTCATTCTGACTTTAAGGTGGTAGCAGGATTGGCCCGGGTAGTTTTTATGGTTTGATAGCCGGTGGTGAGCACTGTTATCAACACCCCAAAAAAGCCGGCGACCACAAATACCACTACACCGATTTCCACATGATAAGTGAAATAGTTTAGCCAACTATCCATGAGCCACCAAGCTAAGGGTACGGCTATTACAGTAGCGGTGAGCACTTGAAAAACAAAGGTTTTAGAGAGCTGCAAAAAGAGCTGATAGGTACTGGCGCCCAACACTTTCCTTATACTTACCTCTTTTACTCTTTTCCTTAACAAGAAGGATGACAACCCAAATAAACCCATACAGGCGATCAATATGGCAATGAAAGCTCCCACTTCAAAAATGCGCTGAGCCTTGATTTCTGCTCTATAAAAAAGATCTAACTGAGAGTCTAGAAAGTGGTATTCCATAGCCGTGTAATCATCAAACTTAAGGTGCACCCCTTTTGCAGCCTCCACCACAGCGGCATAATCAGCATGAGGAGCAATCTTGAGAGAGAAATAATCAATAGCCGTAACAGGATTATGATAGTAACCAATTAATAAAGGGCGCACTGGCTGGTGAAGTGATTGGAAGTTGAAATCCTTGATGACACCAACTACCGTAAAAGGGTATGCCACGTTACCAATGGCCATTTTTTCTCCAACAGGATTAGCCTCACCAAAAATCTGACGAGCAGCCGTTTCATTAATCATGAGTGAGCTAGAATCTATTCCTAATGATCCTCTAAAATTCTCGCCTTGCATCAGCTTCAGATCATAAGTAGAAAGCATATCTTCATCAAAGGCCATAAAATAACTTTCCAGAGAATCCTTTTTATCACCATAAGTTTTGGCTGTAACCTGATTTATATACTTCCAATCGCCAGGTAAACGAGATGAGGTAGCCACACTGGTCACTTGAGAGATTTTAGAAAACTCATCTTTCATAGCACTAAAGTTTCTTCTCACATTACCAGCATTGATATCTATATTGAGGATATGCTCTTTATCGAATCCTAGTGATTTATTATTAACAAATTCCATCTGCTGATACATCACTATGGTAGCTATGATCATGATAATTGACAAGGTAAACTGAAATATCACCAAAGACTTTCTAAGTATAAGTCCTGATTTGGAGGCTGAAATCTCTCCTTTTAGCGTTTGAGAAGGCTTTAGACTCGCTAAATAAAACGCCGGGTATAGGCCTGCCACTAGCCCTGTAAATAAAGACATGGCAAATAGCACTTGCAGTACCTTAAAAAAAGTAGCGACATCCATCACCAGCTCTTTGCCGGCAATAGATGAAAAAAATGGAAGAAGTACATCAACCAATCCTACAGAAAGAAAAAAGGCAATGCCCGAAATCAATACCGACTCACTGAGAAACTGAAATATCAATTGCTTCTTGTAAGCTCCGGACACCTTTCTTATACCTATTTCTCTTGCCCTTTCCGTGGACCTGGCTGTAGCCAAATTCACATAATTAATACAAGCAATACTTAGTATGAATAAACCAATTGCTATGAACAAATAAACATAAAACCAACTCCCCTTTACATCAGCATGAGACTCTATATCTGTGGAATTCAAGTATATGTCTTCATTAGCCTGTAAGTAAGGATCACCCAAATCAGCCACATTATTACGAAAACGAGACACAAATTCTGGCAATTGCTTATTGATCTCAGTTAAATCATCAGGAGAGGCCAATTCTACAAATGTGGTGGAGAATAACCTATCCCAAGCTTCGAGACCCTTTTTAACACGATCCATTCCCACAATAGCATCATTTCTGGAAAGGATTACATCATGTCTATAAGTAATATTCTTTTTAGTTTTAATCACACCGGTGATCTTAACCGGCTCCATCTGGATAAACGGCAGTACTTTACCCAAGGCAGGTTCGTCACCAAAATACTTTTCAGCAATTACATCTCTTATTACCACAGAATTAGGTTGATCTAAAGCTGTTTCAGGATCTCCTTCAATAAATTCAAAATCAAATATTTGAAAATAGGTACTGTCTGCCATTACCCAATTGCGCTCCTCAGTCCTCTCCCCCTTCCACTCAAGATTTATATGACCAAAAGGCTGTATCAACCTCACTTGGTTCACCACGTTAGGGAATGCCTCCACCAGTGCAGGCCCCATCTGCCCTGAAGTAAATGCCCATTGCTCCTCTCCTTCTACACCTATTTCTACCTCCACCACACGAGCTATCCTGTCAGATTTAGCATAGCCCTGATCATACTTCAGTTCATCTGAAACATAAAGAAAGAGAAAACAGGCCGCCGTTAAACCTACGGTTAATCCAATGATGTTAATAATGGAATACGAAACGTGACGCCGTAAATTCCTTATGGCAATTTTCAGATAATTCTTGAGCATGATGTTGTAGTTTGAGTTATTGATTAATCGGCCCGTAGAGTTTCTACCGGGTTAGAAAGAGAAGCTCTGATGGTTTTGACCCCAACCACCAAAAAAGCTATACACACAGTAACAAGTATAGTTATAGGGAAAATAAACAAGTTCAATTCTATATGATAAGCATACTGCTCCAACCACTGCGTTCCAAAATACCACACAAAAGGTATCACCAATATATTGGCTATAATAATGAGTATCATAAACTCTTTAGATAGTAATTTGGAAATACTCCAACTGCTGGCTCCCAACACCTTTCTTACGCCTATCTCTTTAGATTTAGAGAGAATCATAAAAGATATTAATCCTAACAAACCAATGGCAGCCACTACCACAGTAAGTATGGTAAAGAGGGTAAGCACACTTATGAGTCGCTCTTCATGCGCGTATTGACGATCAAAATCCTGATCAAGGAAATAATAATCAAATGTATAATCAGGGAATAAGTCTCCCCACAAATTCCCTATATTGCTAATAGTTTCTCCTGTATTTCCGGTTGATAACCTAATAGCCAGGTAAGAAAATGCCTGCGGATTATAATCCATTACTTTAGGCCAAATTTTCTCCTGCAGCCCTACTCCATGATAATCTTTAACTACGGCTATTATTGTTCCTTTCGGATAACCTGAAGGAGAGGTGATTTTTTTACCTATGGCTTGCTCCGGCTCTACCCAGCCCATCTCCTTCATTGAAACTTCATTGATGATAAGACCATCATCAAGATCTGACACCCGGCTCAAATCAAAATTTCTTCCTGCTAATAAATTGAGCTCAAGCGTGTTGATATAATCTTCATCGACCGCCATATATTCGGTAGTAACACTTTTATCATCAGGAAACCCTTCAGGAATGGCCACTTGACCTTGCCAACCCGGCCTACCTGGTAAGGCATTAGTATAAGCCAGGGACTGCACACCAGTATATCCTGTCAACTGATTTTTTAAAACTTGTAAGCTCTTAGCATTATCTAACCTTTTTAAATCTAACACCAGCACCTGATCTTTAGAAAAGCCCAAGTCCTGATTTTTCATAAACTGTAACTGATCAATAACAATTAGAGTGGCAAGCACTAAGCCTGAAGAGATCACAAACTGACACACCACCAATACCTTTCTAAGCCCAACTCCTCTCTTAGAAGTCTGCATTTTCCCGCTTAAAATAGAAATAGGCTTATAACCAGATAACACAATAGCCGGATAAAACCCTGCTAAAAAGGATACTACTATTACCAATATAAGAGCAGCGGCAATCACTTGAATAGAAAATAGCTGACTGAAGCTATAAGACCTACCCATAAGTTGATTAAAATAAGGCAATACAATATCTAATATTATCACCACCACTATGAAAGACAGTAATGTAAGGAAGAATGATTCGCTCAAAAATTGCCAGAATAATGAAGTTCTGGAGGAGCCCACCACCTTACGCAGCCCCACTTCTTTAGCTCTGTATACAGAACGCGCGGTAGTAAGATTTATAAAATTGATACACGCCAGAATGATGATAAATACAGCTATAGAAATAACCAAAACCACCTGACTCCATGAGCCATTTGGCCCGAAAGGATTAGATATATTTGACCTTAGGTAAATATCATTCAATGGCTCCACACCCACATACCATGAAGCACCAAAAGACTGAAGCATTTCACCTGCATTATCAAGATAAATATTCCTCACTTTAGCCTTAAATTTCTGTACATCAACATCAGGCTTCAGCAGCACATAATTAAACACATTTAAATTTCCCCAGCCTCCACTGTAAGTGAAATAAGGATTCATCTGCTCGTATGTAGTAAAAGATAGCAGCATATCAAACTGAAGGTGAGAATTAGCTGGAAGATCATCCAGCACGGCAGTTACCTCATACTCAGAGGAGTCACTTAAAGCAACTAGTTTTCCCAAGGCTTCTGCTTTACCGAAATACCTCTCTTTCATTTCTTTGGTGATCACTACAGAATTTGGCTTAGCCAAAGCTTTACCAGCATCACCTTCTAGCACATCAAAAGAAAACACATTAAAAAAATCATTACTGGCGAAATATAGCTTATGCTCATATTGCTTACCCTGATCAAATACATTTAATGAAAAGGCACTCTTAAAGTAAACTACACTTTCTACTTCCGGGTATTTAGTTCTGAGTTCATGACCTACTCCCCAGCCCATACCAGCATAACCATCTTCTGCGCTGGAATCATCAGTAAGTGTTACTGTTCTGTAAATCCGATCAGCCTTGCTATGCATCTGATCAAAAGAGGTTTCATTAATAGCAAAAAGCATAATGAGTATGCCTACTGTAAGGCCTATAGAAAGGCCTATAAAATTGATAAGGGTATACCCTTTAAAACGTAATAAATTTCTAAATGCAATTTTTATATAGTTGCTAAGCATAAGTTGTCCAATTATTCCTACTCGCCCTTTACCAATACAATGCCATTACTTTAAATTACTGAAATTCAATAACTTAATAACAAACAACATCAGCTACAATTTTAATAATGTTCATCCATAGAACACAAAAGTGTCCATCAGTGGGCAGTACTTATGGCCGTTTGATTTCAATTAAATACATTTACGAAAATAAATACACCTATGCTATCTGGAAAAATATTGGTCATTGATGATGATGATTTCATACTGCTCACGGTAAAAATGTTTTTAGAGCAGTACTATAGCGAAATCAAAACTATCAATTCTCCCTTACATATAGAAGATGAACTTACAGATAAGGATTATGATCTGGCACTTCTTGATATGAATTTTCAGCAAGGTGAAACCTCAGGAAAAGAAGGCTTAAAGTGGCTTAGGAAAATAAAGGAACTATCACCCGCCACTCAGGTATTACTCATGACAGCCTATGGAGAAGTAAACCTTGCGGTGGAAGCCATGAAAGAAGGAGCTACAGATTTTATAGTGAAACCCTGGCAAAACGAAAAACTGCTAGCCACTGTACAAACGGCTATGGCGTTAGCCCAACAGCAGCGAGAAATAGAAAAGTTAGAATCAAGAAACAAGATACTTTCCTCCACAGCAGATTCAGCGTTTTCTAATATGATAGGCAAATCACGAGCTATGAAAAGCGTGATTTACATCATCAGCAAAGTAGCACACACTGATGCTGATGTGCTTATTCTTGGTGAAAACGGTACTGGAAAGGAAGTAGCTGCCAGGGCCATCCATCGGGCTTCTAATCGAGCTCACCAGGCTTTTATAAGTGTAGATCTAGGCTCCATTTCTGAAAGCCTCTTTGAAAGTGAATTGTTCGGCCATAAAAAAGGGGCCTTTACTGATGCTAAAGAAGATCGCATTGGTAGGTTTGAAGCAGCTTCTGGAGGCACTATCTTCCTGGATGAGATTGGCAACCTCACTCCTGCTCTACAAGCTAAGCTTTTAACCGTGCTGCAAAGCAGAAAAGTAACCAAACTAGGTACAAACCACGCTGTAGATATTGATGTAAGAATCATCTGCGCTACTAACAGTAACCTAAAAGAAATGGTGAAACAAGGAGAGTTTAGAGAAGACTTATTATATAGAATTAATACAGTTGAAATAACCATACCACCACTGACCGAAAGGTTAGCCGACATGCCTCTTTTGATCCAGTATTTTTTAACACTTTATGGAAATAAATATCACAAAAAAGACCTAATCATATCAGAGGAGGTAATCAAAAAACTGCAAAAGCACAATTGGCCAGGCAACATTCGTGAACTACAGCATGCTATAGAAAGGGCTGTAATATTATGCGAAGGCCATGAACTTACTACTTCTGACTTTTCATTCCTTAGTCAGCGAGATGTAAATCAGGTCTTTGATGATTATAACCTTGAAAATCTGGAAGCCTGGGCTATTCATAATGCCATTAAAAAGCACCAGGGCAACATTAGTCATGCCGCTAAAGAGCTAGGTCTTTCTCGCGGAGCCATGTACCGACGAATGGATAAATACAATATAAAGTAAAAGGCATGTCTAAAAACTTCAGGCTTAAAGTCATTTTAAGAATCCTTATTCTCACCTGCATACTCTGCTTACTCATCTACTGTTTGTTGGTAGCAGAAAAGTATTTGAGGAGTGTGTATTTAGGCGTATTTGCTACAATCTCCATTCTTGAATTTATTTATTTCATAGATAAGACCAATAGAAACTTCACCACATTCCTTACCGCCCTCTTACAAAACGATTTTACTACTTCTTTTGCAGAAACGGGAAACACTAGATCATTAAACGATCTTCATTCTACTTACAATAAAATAACCCGTAAGTTTCATGACCTCAATTCTGAAAAGGAAATGCACCATTTATATCTGGAAGCATTGGTTGAGCACGTCAAAGTAGGCATTTTGAGCTATGATGAAAATGAGAAAATTCACCTTATTAATAATGCTTTAAAAGAGTTACTTCAAAAACCTCAACTCCTCTACCTCAGCGGATTAAAATCTGTTAGCCCAGAGCTTTTACAAGTAGTTCAATCTCTAAAACCAGGAGAAAACAAACTGATAAAATTAACAATAGATGGCTCCCTGCTGCATTTAAATATTTATGCCGCTGAGTTTAAGTTAAAAGACCATTATCATAAGCTCATTTCATTCCAAAACATTAAAAACGAACTAGATGCTAATGAGATGGATGCCTGGCAAAAGCTGATCAGAGTGCTCACTCATGAAATTATGAACTCTGTAACGCCTATAAGCTCATTATCAGACACTCTGCACCAGATAGTTCAAAGAGAAGAAAATTTCAATGAAACTACGGTAGAAAAAGTACTACAAGGTTTAGATGCTATCAGAAACAGGAGCATGGGCTTACAATCATTCACTCAAGCCTACCGAAGCCTCACGCAATTACCCAGCCCAAAGTATGAGCTTTTCAAAACAGAATTACTTATTGATAATGTAATTCACTTACTCTCCCCTCTCCTAAAAAACGTAGACCTAAAAGTGATTTATGAAGCCGAAAACATTCAAATACTGGGAGATCCTAAATTACTGGCTCAGGTTCTTATCAACCTCTTAAAAAATGGGCTTGAAGCTACTGAAAAATCGCCAGAGCCCAGGCTATGTATTAAAGTAAATCAAACCCCAAGAGTAAGCATAGAAATTCAGGATAATGGTAGTGGTATAGCTGATGATAAAATAGATCAGATTTTCATTCCCTTTTTCACTACCAAGCCTAACGGATCAGGAATAGGCCTGGCCTTATCTCAACAAATTATGCGCCTGCATAATGGCCAAATCACTGTAAGTAGCAGCCAAGCTGGCACCACATTCAAGCTAGAGTTTTGAATAAATCCTACAGCATTAACTTATATAGTTTTAAAAAGTACTTTGTTCCAACTTTGAATTGTTTATATAAATAAAATAATTATATTAAGGATCTAAAATGTGTCTGGTTGGCAAAAGTAACTGACATGAACTCTACAGCACTAAAACTATTAGTCCGAATTAAGAACAGCGATGACGTAAAAATTGTGGCTGTTTCAGTTCTTTACTTTCTTTCCGCCCAGCTAGGCCTACTATTATCTTTCACAGAAAGTAAGATCATAGCCTTGTGGCCGCCCGCCGGCTTGGCTTTAGCCTTATTAATAATCTTCAAACATAAAACCTGGCCTGCTATTACCATTGGCTCTCTAATAGCTCAAGCCATGGTTTTCTTATTTCAAGGCACTCCATTTTCATTATCAGTAGTAATGTCTCTCGTGCTTATTTCTATAGGTAATACTTGCGAGGCTTTGTTTGGCTACTACCTGATAAGCAAGGTTATAAAAGAAAGAAATCCCTTTTTCAAGACGGCTCACGTATTCATTTTCCTGTTTGTAGCTATGGTTATGTGTATCATTGGCTCAGGTATAGGCACATTAGGCATGTGGGCCAACCAGCTATTAGAGGTAAACCAGCTCATTACCCACTTTTCCAGTGGCTGGCTTAGCAATGTAATCAGCGTGCTCATTATCACCCCCTTCATCATCAGCTGGACAGGTAAATTTAAACTTCAGATCGCCTGGGCCAGAGCCATTGAGTTTTTAATTTTCCTTGGCACCTTGGGTGCCATAGTACTCACGCTAAAGTATAGTAACTTCTCTGACACCATAGAGCAATCTCTTCCGTTTCTTATTATGCCCTTTCTATTATGGCTGGCTTTCCGGTTTAACTTACAAACCACCATGAGCGGCATACTCATAGTTTCTTTCATTGCCATATTTTATACTATTAACAACATGGGCCCATTTTCTCTAGACACTGAAAATAACTCCAGAAGTATGCTGCAAATATTTACAGGTGTAGTGAGCATCTCTACACTTATATTATACGCCACCGTGCGAGAAAGAGCTCATGCACAGGAAGAGATAAAAGCTTTTAACGAAAGGCTTGAACATAAAGTGCAAGAAAGAACTGAGGAGCTACATGAAGAAATAAGGATGAGAAAAAAGAGCGAAGAGAAAATTAAAATTTCTAACAGCAAACTTCGCAAAGCTAATATAGAATTAGACAATTTCGTTTACAGTGTGTCTCATGACCTGCGTGCTCCTATTGCCTCTGTACTAGGAATAGTAAATCTTGCTCAAAAAGATGACGATGCCGCCATGATGAAAAAATACCTGGAAATGATTGCTGACAGCGCCCAAAGACAGGATCTTTTCATTCAGGAAATTCTTGATCTCTCCAGAAACTCCAGGCTCGATGTAGGACGTGATGAAATTAATTTTGATACACTTATTACAGAAATTTTTGATCAGCTTAAATATAGTGCTATTGATAAAAGCATTGTAAAAGAGATAAACATATCTCAGAAAGACAGTTTCATTTCAGACAAAAAAAGATTAAAAGTCATTTTCAATAATCTGATTTCTAACTCAATACGGTACTGTAGAAGCATAGACCCCATCATAAAAATAGAAATCTTAATTGATGATGCTACCGCTAAAATCAGCGTTAATGATAATGGTAAAGGTATAGCCAAAAAGCATATGAAAAAGATATTTGATATGTTTTACAGAGCTACAGACGAACATGCCGGATCTGGTCTGGGGCTATATATTGTAAGGGAAACAATTGAAAAGCTGAGAGGCAACATCAATATCTCATCTACTGAAAATGAAGGCACCACAGTAAATCTGGAGATTCCTAATTTAACGGAATTATCTCACTAAGATTCTAAATAATAGCAATAAGTCTCGCTGCTTCAGATAAAAGTAGTCACAGACGTTCTAACTTAATTTCTGAACCAAAACACTTTTTATCATCAGAAAAGTTAAATGTAATTTAAAAGAAAAAGCCTCTCAGATCACTCTAAGAGGCTTTGTTTTTTATATCAATTAAGGATAT
Organism: Fulvivirga maritima; assembly: GCF_021389955.1. Taxonomy (NCBI): domain Bacteria; kingdom Pseudomonadati; phylum Bacteroidota; class Cytophagia; order Cytophagales; family Fulvivirgaceae; genus Fulvivirga; species Fulvivirga maritima. The sequence continues at coordinate 3,073,751 of NZ_CP089980.1, read as the reverse complement.
TAATATCTATATGCATCAGACTTATAAGGCCCCTCTACGGTAACTCCTATGTACTCAGCCTGATCTTCAGAAAGTGTATCTAATTCCACTCCAATTTTCAATAAGTGAAGTCTAGCTACTTTTTCATCCAGATGTTTAGGCAAGGTATATACCTTGTTCTCATAGTTATCTGTGTTAGTCCAAAGCTCTATCTGAGCAAGAGTTTGGTTAGTAAATGAGTTAGACATTACGAATGAAGGGTGACCAGTAGCACATCCAAGGTTTACAAGTCTACCTTCTGCCAATAATATGATATCATTTCCACTAGCTAATTTATATTTATCAACCTGAGGCTTGATCTCGTCTTTTTCAGCATTTTTTTGTAACCATGCTACATCAATCTCATTATCAAAGTGGCCTATGTTACAAACGATAGTTTTATCTTTCATTAATTCGAAATGACGACCTTTCACTATGTCTTTGTTGCCAGTAGCTGTTACTACAATATCAGCTTCTTTCACGGCATCATCCATTTTCTTCACCTCGAAACCATCCATAGCAGCTTGCAGCGCACAGATAGGATCTATCTCGGTAACAATCACTCTGGCACCAGCACCTCTAAGCGAAGCAGCAGACCCTTTACCAACATCTCCATAACCACCAACTACGGCTACTTTACCAGCCATCATCACGTCAGTAGCTCTTCTTATAGCATCTACTAAGGATTCCTTACATCCGTACTTATTATCGAATTTTGACTTAGTTACTGAGTCATTTACGTTAATAGCAGGAAGCACCAAGGTTCCTTTTCTTTCTCTTTCTATTAATCTATGAACTCCTGTAGTGGTTTCTTCAGAAAGTCCTTTTATTCCATCTACATATTGAGGGTATCTGTCAAATACCATATTGGTAAGATCACCACCATCATCAAGGATCATATTAAGTGGCTGTCCATCAGGGAAAACTAAAGTTTGCTCTATACACCAATCAAACTCCTCTTCATTCATTCCCTTCCAGGCATACACCGGAATACCGGCAGCAGCTATAGCAGCAGCAGCATGATCTTGAGTAGAGAATATATTACAAGAAGACCAAGTCACTTCAGCTCCTAATTCTACTAATGTTTCTATCAAAACAGCAGTCTGAATAGTCATGTGTAAACAACCGGCGATACGAGCACCTTTCAAAGGCTTTTCTTTACCATATTCTTCTCTTAACGCCATTAAACCAGGCATTTCAGCTTCGGCAAGTTCTATTTCTTTTCTTCCCCATGCTGCTAGGGAAATATCTTTTACCTTATACTTTAATTTTTCCTCAATCATGCTATTTGGATTATTAATATTTTTTACATTTTAGTATATACAAATATACAATAAAGGTTTAATAAGGGCAATGCCACATCCTACCACGGTATTTCCTAATATTGTAATATTAACCGACCTATTAGTAGGTCATTTACTATATTCGCAGTGTTATGATACTAACCAACCTAACGGCCACCTACACTGATTTATATCAAATCACTATGGGGCAAGTCTACTTTTTAAAAGGTGCAGCAAACGATAGAGTTGTATTCGACTATTTCTTCAGAAAAATACCATTTAAAGGAGGATATGCCATATATGCCGGCCTTCAGGATGTACTGGAGATATTACAGAATTTGAGCTTTTCTGCTGATGACCTTGAGTATTTAAAAAGCCAGGGCTTTAATAAAGACTATGTAGACTCTTTAAAGGATTTTAAATTCAGAGGCTGTATTTATAGTGCTCCGGAGGGAGACCTCATTTTCCCTACCCGACCTATTTTAAGGGTAGAGGCTACTATGCTGGAAGCTCAGCTGATAGAAACTGTTCTTTTAAACATTATCAACTTCCAATCATTAATAGCTACAAAGGCGGCCAGAGTAAAGCAAGTGGCTAAAGACAAAATCTTAAGTGATTTCGGGCTTAGAAGATCTCATGCTTTGGGTGGCCTTTCAGCTTCCCGAGCTACCATTATTGGAGGTTTTAACTCTACCAGTAATGTATTAGCAGGCAAAGATTACGATATTCCTATTGCGGGCACCATGGCTCATTCATTTATTCAGAGCTATGATGATGAACTAGCTGCTTTTAGAGATTTTGCTGAAGGCAGACCGGACGATTGTATATTATTGGTAGACACGTATGACACTTTAAAAAGTGGGGTACCTAATGCCATAACGGTAGGAAAAGAAATGGAAGCGAAAGGCAAAAAGCTAGTAGCCATTCGTTTAGACAGTGGTGACTTGGCTTACCTGGCTAAAAAAGCTCGTAAAATGCTTGATGATGCAGGCTTACCTTATGTAAAAATAGCCGCGTCTAACCAGCTAGATGAGTATGTAATCAAAAGTTTGATGGACCAACAAGCTCCTATAGACATATATGGTGTAGGCACTAACCTGGTAACAGGCCAGCCCGACGCTGCCTTTGATGGAGTCTACAAACTGTGCCTCAGCAATGATCAGCCAAGGATAAAACTATCAGAGAATTTATCTAAGACTACATTACCTGACAGAAAGCAAGTATGGAGACTTTATGATCAGGATGGTTTCTTGTTTGGAGCTGATGCTATAAGTTTATACGATGAGACAGATATTGACGTTATGCACCATGCGTATGAACCTCATAAGCAATTAGACATTAGAAATATCACTAAAAAACCTCTATTAAAAAAGGTATTTGATAACGGAGAAATATTAACTGGCTCTCCATCATTAAGTGATATCAGCAAATATTCTCAGGAGCAGCTGAGCCTACTCCCAGATGAGTATAAGAGATTTGAATATCCACATAACTATAAAATAGGAATTAGCAGTAAGCTAAGAGCATTGAGGAACGATTTACGTGAGAAATACAAAGTTAAAAAAGGATGAAAGCATTAATTATAGTAGACGTACAGAATGATTTTACACCCGGAGGAGCTTTAGAAGTACAGTCTGGAGATAAAATTATACCAACAATAAATAAGTTACAAAAACAGTTTGACCTGGTAATAGCTACTCAGGATTGGCACCCGGCATCGCACAAAAGCTTTGCCTCTAATCATGAAGATGCCCAACCGTTTGATAAAATTAAACTTAACAAACTGGATCAGACGTTATGGCCGGATCATTGTGTTCAAGGCTCTAAAGGAGCGGAATTTCATCCTGAGCTAAATACGGATAAAATAGAAGCTATTTTTCGAAAAGGGATGGATCCTGAAATAGACAGCTACAGCGGCTTTTTTGATAATGGAAGGAGAAAAAGCACTGGTCTTACCGGTTATCTGCAAGAGCGTGAGGTTACAGAAACCTATTTCTGCGGCCTAGCTGGTGATATTTGTGTTTTCTATACCGCTAAAGATGCAATAGAAGAAGGTTTCAGAAGCTTCCTTATACAGGATGCTTGTCAGCCTCTAAATCATGGAGACTATTCTGATGCGCTTGAAGAGTTCGAAAAAAGAAAAGGAATTGTTATTAACAGCAGCCAGCTTATACCAGAGTTTGGTTAATTAAAATATCAAAGAGGTTCATCAGTTGAACCTCTTTTTTTTGTCCTTTTAACAACCTTCCTGTCTTCCCGTTTATAGAATGGTAATACCCAACAAATAAAACAGGACTTCTCTAACCTGAAACTTTTCTATATTCGTGTTTTAATGAATACTATCAATATGAAATACCTACTATACATTATCCCCATAGCCTTGAGCTTATCTATAGCTAAAGCCCAGGTAATCAAGCATGGTGAAACGCCGGGTTTCAATCATCAGGACTCACTTAGAGGTTCTGTAACTCCGGAACGTGCCTGGTGGGATCTTCTACATTACAAACTAGACATTACCGTAACTCCTAATGACAGCTCCATAAGAGGTACCAATACCATTACTTATGAAGTGATAGAACCTGCAGAGGTAATGCAAATAGACCTGCAACCACCCATGAGTATTACCAAAGCCACTCAAAAAGGGAAAGAGCTGAACTTTAAAAGAGATGGAAATGCTTATTTCATTACGCTAGATAAAAACCAGAAAAAAGGAAAAACCGAAGAAATTGTTATCACCTATGGAGGTCAGCCAAGAGTAGCCCAGAACCCACCTTGGGACGGAGGCCTTACTTGGTCACAAGATGAAAATGGTGTGCCATTTATTGCTACTTCCTGTCAGGGAGAAGGTGCTAGCATGTGGTGGCCTTGTAAAGATCATATGTATGATGAACCTGATAATGGCATGGACATCATTGTAACTGTTCCTGAAAATCTGTTTGAAGTATCTAATGGCAGACTCATTAAAATAGATGAAAACAAAGCGGATAAAACCAAATCATATCATTGGCAGGTCAAAAATCCTATTAACAATTATGGTGTAAATGTTAACATAGGAAACTACGTTCATTTTGGCGAAGTTTTCAATGGAGAAAAAGGTAAGCTAGACTGTGATTATTATGTATTAGAGCAACACCTGGATGAAGCTAAAGAGCAATTTAAAGATGCTACCCGAATGCTGGAAGCCTTTGAATATTGGTTTGGCCCCTACCCTTTTTATGAAGACAGTTATAAATTAGTAGAAGTACCCTATCTGGGCATGGAGCACCAAAGTTCTGTAACCTATGGAAATGGTTTTCATAATGGCTACCGAGGTAGAGACTTAAGCTTAAGCGGCTGGGGAATGAAATTTGATTTCATCATCATCCATGAATCAGGTCATGAGTGGTTTGCTAATAACATCACCTATAAAGACATCGCTGATATGTGGATTCACGAATCATTTACGGCATATTCTGAGAACCTTTTCCTTAATTATTTTTATGGAGAAGAAGCCTCTACCGACTATGTATTGGGCACACGTTCTTCTATTTTGAATGACAGGCCTATGATCGGATACTATGATGTAAACTATAGCGGCTCAGGAGACATGTATTACAAAGGAGCTAATATGCTACACACCTTGAGGCAAATTGTAAATGATGATGTAAAATGGAGAAACACGCTCCGTGGCATGAATGAAACCTTTTATCATCAGACCGTTACCACGAAACAGATAGAAGACTTCTTAAGCAAAAAAGTAGGCCGCGACTTACAGCCATTCTTTGATCAATATTTACGTACGGTAGAGATTCCTATTTTAGAATACCGACTCATCGGCTCTAAGCTTATGTACAGGTGGAGCAATACCGTTCCGGACTTTGATATGCCCGTAAAAATCTATGTTAATGATAGGCCTAAATGGATTGAGCCTATCACCAGCTGGAATGCTCTTGAAGATCTTCCTGAAGACGCTAAAATAAAAATAGATAAGAATTTCTATATAGCTACGCTAAACATCATGGGACGGTAGATTATACATCTTCAAAAAAATAAATATTTGAAGATTATGGTGCGGAATTTATTCTTATAATTTTGCACCATGTTTAATTTCAAAGACATTTTTTCGGTAACACTAATTCTATTTTCAGTAATAGATATTTTAGGTTCAATTCCCATCGTAATCAACCTGAGAAAGAAAGAAGGCGCTATTCATTCAGGTAGAGCCACTATTATTTCAGGCGTATTAATGATTGCTTTTTTGTTTCTGGGACAGTCCATACTTCAATTGTTCGGACTAGATGTTGGTTCATTTGCCGTAGCAGGGGCTATCGTTATGAGTATAATTGCCATGGAAATGATCTTAGGGATAACATTATTTAAAGAAGATGGTGGAGGTAGTGGATCAATAGTACCTTTAGCATTTCCCCTTATTGCGGGAGCCGGAACACTAACCACTATACTTTCATTGAGGGCAGTATACCAAACTCCCAACCTTTTAATAGGAATAGTGATAAACCTAACATTTGTTTATATTGTTTTACGATCAACCTCCTGGCTAGAAAAGAAATTAGGTCAATCTGGTTTTAATATCCTACGCCGCGTGTTTGGCATTATTTTATTAGCCATAGCAGTTAAAATTTTCAAAGAACATATCCTTATTTAATGATTACAATCTACACAGATGGCTCTTCTCGTGGTAACCCGGGCCCAGGCGGTTACGGTACCGTGCTGATGGCAAAAGTAAATGGCGAAAACTATCGAAAAGAGCTCTCTGAAGGCTTTAGAAAAACCACTAATAATAGAATGGAGCTTTTGGCTGTAATCAAAGGACTGGAGGCTATAAGAAAAGATGGAGCACCGGTAACCATCTACTCAGACTCTAAATACGTGGTAGATGCCGTGGAAAAAGGCTGGATATGGGGTTGGCAAAAGAAAGGGTTTAAAAATAAGGCCAACCCTGATTTATGGCAACAGTTTATACCACTATATAAAAAATTCAAAGTTACTTTTAAGTGGGTAAAAGGTCATGCGGGCATCCCTGAAAACGAGCGTTGCGATCAGCTTGCTGTAGAGGCAGCAGAAAGCCCTAACCTTAAAATAGACTATGGTTACGAAAACCAATAGTTAATTAGAGCCGGGCCTTGACTTGCCTTTAGCATTTCTTCCTGGCCTATGATTGCCCATACGCTTTATAATTTTATCAAACTTAGGCTTCTGCTCATCAGTACATATTTCTCTCAGATTTCTGATGTGCCAGAAGTTTAATCTTTCCAAATCATTATTCTTATCATTAATAGACTGAAGTACAGCTTCAATCTGTAAGGAATCAGCCCCCTGCCCCAGCATAGATACAATTTTTTTCTTCTCTGATTGTACTTCTTTAACTATAGGCATAGTAGCCTTAAAATGCTCTTTACGCTCCGTTTCAAAAGCCTGAGCTTGATCTTCCGTTAAGCCCAGCTGTCTGCTAAAAAAGCTCTCCACCCTTTTCCCTCTATTTGGCCACTTTTTATTCTGCTTTTGCTCTGGCTTACTATACCACCAAAATGATATGAGCGCCAAATTCATTACAGCTAGCACAATTACTAATACGGTTAATAATCTATTTTTATTCATCTTCTTCTAATTGTTCTTCTTCATAAATATCAAAAGTATTTACACTATACTCCTGCGTAAGAAATTCTATGTCATCATTACTATAATCATCATCACTCAGCACTTCTCCTTTAATTAATACGAATACATTCAAAACCAACAAGATTACCACTGCCGTTAAAGCCCACGTCCATTGCATTGTACTTACTTTTTCAGTCCTATTCTGCAAACGGGCTTTTACTCTGGTATAAAAGAAGGGAGAAAGCTCAGCCTTTTTTATTCCATCCAGACTATGAAGTGTTTTTTCTACTTCATTATTAATATCTTCCTTTTTCATTGGTCAGATGTTTTTGTAATAATTTCCTAAAGATTTCTGAAGATTCTTTTTTGCTCTAAAAAGTAATGATTCTACAGAAGACACACTGAGCTGCATTACCTGACTTATCTCCTGATAACTCAAGCCTTCCAACTTATGCAAATTAAAAGCTACCTTCTGATTCTCAGACAGATTATCAATATGAGCCATTAATATCTGAGACCTCTCTTTATTTTCTAAAGCCACACCAGGATGCACAAAATCGGCATGTTTACTGCCTATCTGCTCCTCATTGCCAAAAATAGAGGTTAACCAACCCATGTGTTTTTTTTCGCTTATTTTTTCTAAGTACCTCCAGAGATTTATTGACCGCTATCCTATAAATCCAGGTACTTAGGGTTGATCCTTCCTGAAAAGAGGCTATCGAATTATAAACTTCAATAAATACCTCTTGAGCAATATCTTCTGCATCACCCTCATTCTTTAAAAAACCTAAACAAAGATTATAAACCTTATTTTGATAAGTTTCTACTACCTCTTTAAAAGCAGCCTCATCATGAGATTTAAGGAGGCTAACCAGGTTCGCCTCCTTATCATCAGTATGTTCATATCTTTGGATAGTATTCAATAGCTTATCTTCTACCTCTATGTCCTTTAAAACCCACCCCCATAGGCCGGCTGTCAAAGAATATTCTTTGCTCTTCTGTTAACTGACTTCTGACTTCCTGGTGGTGAGCTACACGAGCTTTCTTAAGTTCTACTTCTATGTCCCCCATATTCTCTATAAGCTTATTCACTTTTTTCATATCAGGGCTCTCTACAGTAGTTAATGTTCTTAACTGCGCTTTCTTCTCATTGAGCTCATTTTTTAAAGGTAATGTTTCTTTATAAAATGAAAGCCTCATTTCTTTCATCTTATCTTTTTGCTCATCAGTAAGATTAGGGATCATGTCTCCAGGCCCATGACCTCTAAAACCACGTTTATGAGACCATTCCTTTTTACCTTTATTGAAACCATCTCCGCGGCCTGGGCCTTGCTGAGCTGAAACCAGTACACTGCTACCTAGAATTAAGAAAGCTACTATCGCGATTTTAAATTTTGAGTTTTTCATCTTCGTAAGATTTAAGTTTAACATTTACTCTTTAGATGACATCACTCAGAAAAACTTGCGCCTTACATCGAAAAAAAATTAAATAATTTTATCAATGTACGCGTAAATCATTACTAAACAGATAATTACCTTCATAAAAGTACCCGCCAAAAATCCCAAAAAAGATCCCCAAGCTGCTCTCATAGAAGCTTTAGAAGTTTGTCCTGCTATTAATTCTCCAATAAAAGCCCCAAGCATAGGCCCTATAATTACACCAATTACCGGCAGTAGGAAAATACCTGCTATTAAGCCCACCACAGAACCCCAGGATCCGTATTTGGTGCCGCCAAACTTTTTAGTGCCATATATAGGAATCAAATAATCTAGCACTGTAATTACTACCGTTATTAAAAGCCAAACCCATATAAACTGAGAAGAGAAGCTATATTTCTCTGTCAGCTGCATGATTAAAAGACCTATAAATGCTAGTGGTGGCCCGGGCAGAACAGGCAAAAATGAGCCTACTACTCCTGCCAATAATAAGACTGCTGCTATTATTAGTATTAATAAATCCATTAACTTTAATTAATTGTTTATAGCCTCCTAAAGATGATACTAAAACAGCAAATACTAAAAGAAAACTCAAAAAGTAACACTGTCAAAATCGCTGATTACATTGCCGATGATCCCGATAAATTCGAAGAACTCATTTCCTTATTTTTAGGTAATGACTATAGAGTAACTCAAAGAGCATCTGCTGTAGTAAGTCTTTGTACTTCTAACCACCCACAGCTAATCACACCACACTTAAAAAAAGTGATTTTGAATTTAAAAAAAGACGTTAATACAGCCGTTAAACGAAATACTGTCAGACTATTACAAGACATTGACATCCCGAACAAGCTACTAGGAGAAGCTGCTGATATTTGCTTTAAATTTCTCGAGTCAAAACAAGAACCCATTGCTGTAAAAGCTTTTTCTATGACCGTATTAGCCAATATTTGCAAAAAGGAGCCTGACCTTAAAAGAGAACTTCAAATACTAATTGAAGATCAACTACCTACAGGCTCAGCTGGCTTTAAAAACCGAGGCAACAAAGTGCTCAAACAGATTGAGAATTACTAACCTCCTTCTCTGACATTTCAAAACCGAAAGTGGCTAGCTCCTTTAGAATAGGATCATAAATTTCCTTCTTAATAGGAATATGCACACCGGTAGCCTTTACCTTCCCTTGCAAGATTAGTTTAGTAGCTATAGCCAATGGCAAGCCTACCGTTTTGGCCATTGCCGTTTGCACATCATCATCTCCTATGGCTATTAAAGTACTATGAATCTCTTTTTCTTCACCACTTAATAAGTACTGAAACTTATGCCACATCACTATCATATCCTTATCATCCTTTTTTAAAGTCCATTTCTTTTTAAGAATATGCTCCAAAATCTGAGCAGGAGTACCTTGCGCCAGCCCCACGGGAGTGTGATCAAAAATACCAGCCCAACGTAAGCGATGCATTTCAGGACCATCAATGTCCAGATTTAAGTAATAAGCCAATTTTAGCTCTACCGAATCATGAGGATTATAAGACAAAAATGAGTTAATAAACGATCGGTGAGTCATTTCTCCAACTCCTTCCATCTCATAGCTATCATCTGTGGCACCTAGTTGTACAAATACATTCCAGGTTCTGCAAAATCCTGGTCTCCGAAAAGTGCCTCTGTAAATGGTTTTAATCCCTTGCAAACCATACACATCCAAATAATTTAGAGAGTCTCTGTTAGCATAGCCCTCAAAATAACCATAGCCCGGAATATGCACCTGCTCTGTTCTTCTAAAAACCTTCTGATAGGGAATATACTTATAAGTACCTTCCTGAATAAACTTCACCACTCCTTGCCCTGCTAAAATCACATTCCTCGGATTCCAGGTAAACTTATATTCCCAGGGGTTTTTCTCATCAGTTCCTGGCGCCAGCAGCCCTCCTGTAAACGATTCAAAGCCTATTAGCTCTCCACCATTATCTCTGATCTCATCTATCACCTTCATAGCAGACATATGATCAATGCCCGGATCCAAACCACACTCATTTAAAATGATAATCCCCTTTTCTTTAGCTTCTGCGTCAAGTGCCTTCATTTCCTTTGAAACATAAGAAGCAGTAACCATATTTTTTCTCCACCTCAAACAACTTTTTGCCACCACAGTATGGTATTTAGCCGGAAGCATAGACACTACTATACCTGCCTTCTTCACTTCCTTATCTAACTCTTCTTCATTACCTATATCAAAAGAAAATGGAAACGCATTTTCTGAATTTTTACATTTTTCTTGAGCTAATTCTAGCGCATAATCTCCTACGCGCACTTGCCATTGCTCATTTTTAGAATTTTCTAAAAGATAATTAATTAGAGAAGATGATGACCTTCCCGCTCCTAATACCAAAATTATATTCATAAATAGCTTTATTTTAGAGGTATACCAAAATAAGACTTTTATATATGCTATAAGAATTCTTACTATTAAATTTTTCTAGTTCGAATGACATAGTATATTGCAATTTAACTATCGGAAATATGGAAGAAGAAATTATTGAAAACAAAGGTTATTCCGCATACAGTTATGTTGACCTGGACGACCAGTATAAAAACTTAATAAAAAGTGCACAAGAAGCCTGTGACACATCATATTCACCTTACTCTAAATTCAAAGTAGGGGCTGCCATTTTACTTGATAATGGAGAAATTCTTACCGGATCTAACCAAGAAAACTCCTGCTTTCCGGCCGGACTTTGCGCAGAAAGAGTAGTACTTTTCTACGCTAGCGCAAATTATTCCAATCGCACTATTAAACAGATAGCAGTTACCGCCAAAAGATGGGATGAGGATCAATTTCTTCCTATCACTCCCTGTGGTGGGTGTAGACAAGTATTATTAGAAACTGAAGTGAAGCAAGAATCTCCAATAAAAGTCATACTACAATCATCTGAAAACCAATGGGTTGTAACAAATTCCTCAGAAGTGCTTTTACCTTTTTGCTTTAACAAACATTCATTGTAAAAGTTTTTTATTTCCTTTAATTAAACGGAATAGTATATTAGAAGACTACTTAAGTATTTTTTTACATGAATTTTGACTTTAAAAATCTATCAATAAGCAAGCAGATAATTATTCTCTGCAGTGCATTTTTTTTATTGGCAGTCATAAATTTCTTTTTAGTTGATCATTATCAAAAAAATCTTTTAGAAGATACTGATCATATCAACTCATTAAGAAAGCTACAGACCTTGACTACTCAGCTTAAACGTGAGAGTAAGACCTACGTAAATGGGGATCTTTTGGTAAAACCAAAAATTGAATCAACCTATAACGGTATCAAAAACATCATCTCTGAATTAGATAAAACTCCTGAAGAAGATGAGGCAATATTAACTGAGGACGTATTTGTGAATGACTCACTAGATTATGATCTTATGGGATTAACACTGTTAAACCATGAGCTACATAAAAAGTGGTCTTTTATTCAACCTCATATAGAAAACCTTTTATTTGAACCTCTTTCAAGAGATACAGTAGTAGAAGAGATTAAGCAAATTCCGTTAAACGACTCTTTAAACACCTATACTACAGAAACTTCAAAGAAAATATTAAGTATCTCTAACCCTCAATTGCTAAAATCTAATAATTACATTCAAAAAGCCAGCAATAAGATTATTAGCCTTGCAGATACTATTATTTACAAAGAAAATGAAGCAAAAAAGGAAGATCATTCAGACCTGACATTTGTACTATTTGTATTCCTTTTACTCTTCACCGCTGCTATTATTTTCATATACTTATATGTGCGTAAACAAGTATTAGAACCGCTTAATAAACTCCGTCAGGCTACTGAAAAAGTTAGCTCAGGAGAACTGATTAAAACCGAGCTGGCCGCCAGCAAAACTGAAGTGGGTCTAATAGCCTCTGACATTAACAAAATTACGAGCAATCTCAAGACTGCTACCAGCTTTGTTAAAAACATAGAAGAAGGTAAACTAGACAGTGAATTTGAGGACATTGATCAAGCCCAGCTAAACGAAGAAAGTCTTGAAAAAGCACTTCTAACCATGCGTGAGCAAATGAAAAAGGTAGAGGTAGCCGATAAAGAAAGAAAATGGACTTCAGAAGGATTAGCCAAATTTGTAGACATACTAAGAACAACTGATGACAGTGTATCTAAATTAGGTGACATCATCATTTCTAACTTGGTTAAGTATACTAATTCAAACCAAGGAGGTCTTTATATTATTAACGATGACAACCCCTCTAATGTAATATTAGAACTGGTTTCACTGTTTGCCTTCGACACTAAGAAATATGACACTAAATCTTACCGCATCGGTGAAGGGCTTGTAGGCCAAACCTATCAGGAAAGAGAAACCATTTATTTAATAGAAATTCCTCATGATTATATTAATATAACATCAGGTTTAGGAGGCGCTAACCCTAGAGCTATCTTACTGGTTCCGTTAAAGATTAATGAGGAGATATATGGTGTAATTGAACTGGCTTCATTCCAGGAATTCGAACAATATGAAATTGATTTTGTCGAAAAATTAGGAGAAAGTATTGCATCAACTATATCAACGGTCAAAAACAATCAGCACACTAAAACCCTGCTAGAAGAATCTCAGGCACTTACTGAGCAAATGAGATCTCAAGAGGAAGAGATGAGGCAAAATATGGAAGAGCTACAAGCTACCCAAGAGCAGCTCACCAGACAAATGAATGAGAATAATCAAATGCAGGACGATCTTCTTAAAGAAAAAGCCTTGCTGGATGCTCTCCTTAACAACTTGCCTGATTACATTTACTTTAAAGACACTGAAAGTAGATTTATCAGAATCAGTAAGTCTATGGAAAAACTATTCCCTTATCCACTTGATGAGATGATAGGTAAATCTGACTTTGACTTCCAGCAAAGAGAAGCCGCTCAAAAATTCTATGATGAAGAGCAGGACATCATGAATAAAGGCACGGGTTATACTAACGAAATGATTCATGAAGTAATGACCAATGGTACAGACCAATGGGTACTTACCACCAAGCTACCGTTCTATGATAAAGAAGGTAATTGCATGGGTACATTTGGTACGTCAAAAGACATTACTCAAGTTAGAGATGAGATAGAAACTTCAGCCTCACAAAAAGCTCCGGACACTACAGGTATAGAAGAAGCTCTCAACCTGCATATTGAAGAATTAAAAATCACTCAGGAGCAGCTAGACTCAAAGCTCAACCTGTCTGAAACGTCTTTAAAAGCCTTTGATGCTATCTCAAGCATTATAATTATAAATAGTGAAGAAAAAATATCGTATGTAAACGAAAATGCGCTAAAAAGTTTGGATTTAAAAAAATTCGAATTAATTGACAAAGGAATAGATACCTTAGTAGACCAAAGTGTATTAACCAACATAGAAAGGGATCAGATCCTAACGAAAAGCTTAACTTTTAAGCCCAACCATACAACTAAACTTGTGAATATATATGCTGATATTAGCAAAAATTATATTCACCTCATTTGGATTTAACAGGTTCTAAATCATTAATTTATAGGGCCGTATTTTATTTTTTGGTATATTCTTTCTGTAAAAAGAATAGTTGGCAAAACAGATAATGAAGGAAATTGATATTGCAGATTTAAAAGAAGATTACGGAGTTAGTGAAAACTAAGTACAATTATGATTTCACTAACTACGCTATGTCCTCGTTCAAAAGAAGAATCTTGAGAATCCTGGAGCTTCAGAATACCACGGTAGATATGCTGATAAAGAAGCTAAATGAGTCTGAGTTCTTAGATGACTTTCTTAATGAGATTACCGTCAACGTAACGGAAATGTTCAGGGATCCTCCTTTCTGGAGAGTGCTCCGCGATGACATTTTACCCGCTATTATGTTGAACCATCAAAAAATCAGAATATGGCATGCAGGCTGTTCATCTGGTGAAGAGGTATTCTCCATGACTATTATGCTAAGAGAAATGGGCATTCTGGATAAAGTATCTATCATAGCTACCGATCTTGACACTACCATTTTAGAAAGAGCTAAATCAGGAGAGTATAACTTGAAAAATATGGAGCTCAATGAAAAGAACTACATAAGATATCAGGGTAATAGCTCTCTAAGAGACTACTATAGTGAAGTGGGTGGAAAAGCTATTATGGATAAGAGCTTAGTAGAAAATGTATCTTTCCGCAAGCATGACCTTGTAAACGGCGAAGTCTTCAATAAGTTTGATCTCATCCTGTGCAGGAATGTAATGATATATTTCAATCAGACCTTACAGAACGATGTGCTTAGAAAATTCCATGAAAGTCTGTTCAAGTATGGATATCTGGCCATTGGCTCTAAGGAATCTCTCATTTGGTGTGATATAGCCAATAAATTCATTGTAGTAAACAATGAAGAGAAGATATATAAGAAAATTAAAGATTAAAGGTATTTGATCTTAGGATGAGTCGCTTTGATTTAAATAATAAATATAAAGCCGTAGTAATTGGTGGATCAGCAGGTAGCTTTCAGGGTATAGTAAAAATACTATCTCACTTACCTGAAGACTTCCCCTTACCCATTATTATGTGCTTACACAGGCTTAAACATGTCAGAAATGGCTTTGTTGAAGCACTGTCCATTAAAAGTATAATGGAAGTTACAGAACCTTTTGATAAAGAAAATATTAAGCGAGGCAAGGTATATCTTGCTCCGGCTAATTATCATTTATCAGTAGAGCTCGGTAACTATTTTAGTCTTTCTACAGAGGAAATGATTAATAATTCCAGACCTGCCATAGATATTACTCTTGGTACAGCTGCCTATGTTTATAGAGACAAACTCATAGGCATTCTACTATCCGGAGCTAATAGAGATGGAGCAGTTGGGATGAAATATATTAAAAACAGGGGGGGACTCACTATAGTACAAGAGCCATCTGAGTGCATGATAGATACCATGCCAACAGCGGCCCTGAACATCACCCCTATAGACCATATATTAAAAACTGATGATATAGTAAATTTTTTTTCAGAGTTAAATAAACAATACAAATAAATGAAGGTAAAATTCAGGAAATTGAACATTGCTCTGATTGCTTTATATGTAGCTGGTATTATACTTACCACATATGTTCTTTTTCATTTACAAGATGACCTCATCACTGATGGAGCCCTTGACCTATCAAAACTATCAACGTCCCAACCTATTTTTTTAAAATTATATGCAGTGGCAGGAATAACACTGCTCGTTGGCTTAGGAAGTTTAGTCTTGGCCCTTTCAAGTTCTAATCAAGAGGTGATTTACGTAGATAGAAAGAAAGACAGTAAATCAGACAACAATAGCGATAATAACGATTACAGTGATGATGACAGTCATTCACTGGATCTAAACACAATAAAAACCATACTTGCACAAGAAACTGATGAAGGCAGATTAGCTAAAGAACTTCTTGTAGAAGTATGTAAACAAATGGATGCCGGTTTGGGTGCTGTTTATAAAGCTACAGAGATCGATGGAAGCCGAAAACTATCATTAAAAGCTTCATATGCCTTACCTATGGCTGAATCAAAATCTTTAGACTTTGAATTTGGAGAAGGACTCATCGGGCAAGTAGCCACCGAGCAGAAAACCATTTTGATAGATGACATCCCTGAAGGATATATCAAAATTATGTCTGGGTTAGGATCAGCATCTCCTACTCACTTACTGATAACTCCTATCATACATAAAGATAAATTATACGGTGTTGCCGAAATAGCTTCCTTTACAAGCTTGGGCAAAACAGAGGAAAGAATGGTTAATGAAACTTTTAGGCAGTTCACTCAGGCATTAGATGTACTGGAAAGTGAATCTAAGAAAACATACCAACTAAAAACCTCAGGTTCAAAATCAGATTCAAGTAAAGGAAATACTCAGGAATAAAATATATATCTATGCTTAATAGATTAACCATAAGTAAAAAAATAACAGCCCTTGTAACCACAGTGGTAATCTTCACTGTGTTAGCTATAAGCTTGCTCTCGTATAAGCTGGCAAAAGATACTATCCGCAATGGTTATATAGAAAACTTAACTGTTATCGCAGATAGTAAATCAGACAAATTAGAGACTTATTTTAATCATCATATTGCTAACTTAAAACTCCTCCAGGACTCCAAAACACTGAAAGAAGGAGTAAAGGTGGCTCAAGTACCATCCATGGGAATGGATATGGATATGAGCGGTGGATTTGACACCACTCCTACCCCTCCAGCTTCTGATGAGGTAAGTGATTTTGCTGAAGAGAGTGAATTCCCTTCTGAAGACGAAGGTGATCTTTCAGAAGAATCGGCTAATGATGATTTTGTAAGCATGCCTATGACAGGTGGTTTTGACGACCTTGAAAGCGCACCGTCAGAGGCACCAGCAGACGACATGGGAATGGGAGTAGAAATGCCCCCTGTATCTACTATTTCCGATGAAGACATCAACTCTCTTATTGGAAGTGTAAAAAGCATCAATAATTACGAAGACATT
The DNA here is from genome assembly GCF_021389955.1 of Fulvivirga maritima. Lineage (NCBI taxonomy): Bacteria > Pseudomonadati > Bacteroidota > Cytophagia > Cytophagales > Fulvivirgaceae > Fulvivirga > Fulvivirga maritima. The sequence goes on along the minus strand of NZ_CP089980.1, from coordinate 3,056,929 downwards.
TACATTGCTAATTCCAGTGGAAAAGTTTTATACTCTACCGATCTTAGTAAAACTAATATTTCAGATCCAAGTTTGCTAAGTGAAACACTTAACGGACTGAATTTCAGCAATATTCACAAAGATGACGATTCAGGAATTGACTATGTATATGCTAGTGCTCCAGTAACGTTATCATCTGGCAACAGAGCTCTTTTATTCTTAAAAATAAATATGGCCTCTGCTTACACAGAAATTAATGACTCTACTGGCTTAGGAAAAACAGGAGAGGTAATACTTGCTCGAATAGACACCGTCTCTAAAATTATAAATTTCCTTAACCACCCCAGAAATGTAAGCGACAGCTCATTTAGAACTGACAAAGAAGGTGAAGTAAAATCGGCAGCCTTAAAAAATGCTGTTCGAGGGCAAAACGGAGCTGGATATAGTCTGGATTACCGCGGTAAAGAAACAGTAGCAGCATGGAGATTTATTCCAAATGTAAAATGGGGTCTTGTTGCTAAAATTGACAATGAAGAAATTTTCGGTGAAATAGATTCATTCTTATATACACTACTAGGCTCAGGCTTAGTTATAGTTGTTATAGCCACCCTCATATCACTATTGTTCTCTAATTTCTTAACTCGCCCTCTAGATGCATTAAAGAAAACATTAGAGCTGGTAGGTAATGGTATCCTTCCTGAAAAAGTTGAGAAAAAATCTAATGATGAATTGGGCACAATGGCCTTAAGTCTTAATTATTTGGTTCAAACCTTAAAAAGAACAGCTCATTTTGCTCAACAGATTGGAGAAGGAAATTTTGACGCTAATTTTAAGCCTATAAGCGAGGAAGATGATCTTGGTATATCTCTGGTAAACATGAGAGATAACCTAATCGAAGCAGAAAAGCGAGACAAGCAACGTAACTGGATTGTAACTGGTGTAGCTGAAATTGGCGAGATCTTAAGAGCTCATGACAATTTAGAAACCCTTGGTGATGAAACCATCAAATACATCATTAACAAGATAAGTGCTGTACAAGGAGCATTCTATGTCATTAACGATGATGAAGATTCTCCCGCACTTGAAATGACATCAAGCTATGCCTATAACAGGAAAAAGCACCTTAAGGGAACCTTCAGGTTTGCTGAAGGCCTTATAGGACAAGCCGCTGCTGAAAAAGACACTATTTTAAGAACTGAGATACCTGCTGATTATGTAACCGTTACATCAGGTATCTTAGGAGATAAAAGACCTACTTGCATACTCATCGTTCCTTTAATTACAGATGAAAAGGTATATGGAGTGCTAGAATTTGCTGGTTTTGGCAAGTTCGATCAGGGTAAAGTAAGGTTCGTTGAAGAGTTAAGTTTGATTCTTGCGAGAACAGTGTTCAACATTAAAGTAAATGAAAGAACAAGAAAACTGTTGCAAGAGTCTCAAACCATGAGTGCTGAACTCCAAGAGAAGCAAGAAATCTTAAGGCAAAATGCTGAAGAGATGCAAGCGACTCAAGAAGAGCTTCAAAACTCTAACAACAAACTAGAAGAGCAAATAGAAGAAGTAAACCGCACTCAGAAAAGGATGCAGTTACTACTTGAAAATGCCTCTGAGGTGATTACCATCTACGAAGAAGATGAAACTATCAGATATATAAGTCCTTCCGTAGAACCTATTCTAGGATTCTCTCAAAAAGAGATGATGGGTATATCTGACATCAACAAGGTACACCCTGAAGGAGTAGAAGCCTTTAAAAACATGTTCAAGGAGTTGAAAGAAAACCCTGAAGAACAAGTAACTATCCAGTACGAGTACAAAACAAAAGAAGGCAATTACATTTGGTTAGAATCTACAGGTACTAACTTCATGTCTAACCCAGCCATCCATGGTTTAATTGTTAACTCAACTGATATTACGGAAAGAAGAAGAGCTGAGCAAGAGCAAAGAATGAGAAGTAAAATGCAGGCTCTTTCTGAAAACTCAGTAGACCTTATTGCAAGGTTAGAGTCTGACAGCATATCTTACATTAACCCGGTAATTGAAGACTATACTGGTAAGAAGCCGGTTGACTACCTTAACCATAAGGTAAATGAGACTGATCTGCATCAGCAAGTTTTAGAAAGCTGGCTTAAAATAGTTGAAGAGGTTAATGCTTCTAATTCATCGATTACCACCGAAATGGACTTCCCTTCAGAGATGGGAGACCGAGTAATGCAGGTAAATGCTATCCCTGAATATGATGAATCAGAAGTACTAGAATCTGTTCTTGTAGTATCTCATGATATCACCGATAGAAAAATCATAGAACTTGAGATACAGAATAAAAACAAGAAGATTGCAGATAGTATTAATTACGCCAAACGTATTCAAAATGCTATCCTTCCTAACAACTCTGTAATCAACAAGGTATTACCTGACTCCTTTATTTTGTATAAACCAAAAGATGTAGTTAGTGGTGACTTCCCATGGTACGTACAGGTAGGTGATGATATTTATATGGCAGCGGTAGACTGTACCGGTCATGGAGTACCAGGAGCGTTGCTATCATTAATTGGTTACTTCTTGCTTAATGATATCGTAAGAAGTAGAAAAATATCAGATCCAGGAATAATATTGGATCAGTTAGATGATGGTGTAACTACCACGTTAAGACAAGATCAGGACGATTCTAAAACCAAAGATGGTATGGACATCGCTCTTTGTAAGATAAATGTTAAAAAACAGACAGTAGAATACGCAGGAGCTCACAGACCTTTATATGTAATGAAGGATGGAGAAATGCAGGAGATAAAAGGAAATAAATTTGCGATTGGTGGCGGTATCTATAAGAACCAAACAAACTTCACTAATCACAAGATAAGTCTTTCAAAAGGAGATTCCTTCTTCTTCTGTTCTGACGGTTTCCCTGATCAGTTTGGAGGACCTAATAATCGTAAATTCGGTCCTAAACGAACAAGGGAAATTATTACTGAGATACACGATAAACCTATGCAAGAAGCCTATAAAATTATTGATAAAGAATGGGAAGATTGGAAAAGCGAAGAAAAGCAAACCGATGATGTTCTATTAATAGGCATAAAATTCTAGAGAATAAGGATTAATTGTAGTATTTTGGAGGCCAAATTACCTCCGCTAGTGATGAAATAAAAGAAAAATAATCGGCAATAAGATTTAAACACAAAACAACTTATGAAGTATATTTTCGATTTACACCAAACCATGCTAGACCACCATCTAATTTTGGTTTATGAAGGTGAATTCACTCAGGAAATAACCAAATCTGTGCTAGCGATGGCGGAGAGAAACATGGATTCATCTGGGGAAGAGTCTAGTACCAAAAGAAAAGTATTTAATGTTATGGTTGAGTGCCTACAAAATATTGTGAAGCACGCTGACGAAGTAGACCATAATCATGCGGCTGTTTTCATGATTGGAAAGCACGAAAACGAATACATCATAATTTCTGGCAACCCTATTAGGCGTGAAAACGTAGCTTCACTTAAAGAAAAGCTGGAGCACATCAACAGTCTTGATAAAGATGGCCTAAAAGGATTATACAAAGACATTATAAAAAGTACAGAGATATCTGACAAAGGTGGAGCTGGATTAGGATTCGTAGACATGGCTCGTAAGTCAGGTCAAAAGCTGGATTTTGATTTTCTAGAAATGGAAGATGGAAATTCATTCTTCTGTTTAAAATCGTGCATAGCAAGATCTTAATAATTGACAACTACTATTTTTTAAAAAATATAAACAATGGATATACTTAATTTAGAAGGCACAGAAGATACCCCTAAAATAATATTGGATAAAGGAAATGGCATTTACGAAATTTCAGGACGTTCTCTTCCTGAAGATTCAGCCGAATTTTATCAACCTGTTTTGGATTGGATCAGCGAATATTCTGGATCTCCTAATCCATCAACAGAATTCATGTTTAAACTTGAATATTTCAATACCGCTTCTTCAAAGCTTATATTAGACGTACTGTCTGCTCTTGAAGATATTGACGGTGTTACTATTATTTGGTATTTTCATGAAGATGATGAAGATATGGAAGAAGCTGGTGAAGAATTCTCTGAACTAGTTGAGATTCCTTTCGAATTCAAAACTTATTAATATTTTATTTTTTAAACTTTTTCAAATTCTCCCATAGGAGGACCAATATATGAGTGAGGAAATACTTAAAGCTCTTACCCAACTATTCGCTATTATCACTAAACAAGATGGAGGTGTAACCGAAAAGGAAAGGCTTTTTGTTATCAGTTTTTTTAAGCAGGAACTAGATCAGGATTCTGTAAAAGAGTACTTAGAATTGTACGATAAATATTCAGGGTACTCAGAAAATCCTGAAGAAGATGAACCTGTAAAAAAGAAGAAACTAACTTCTGTAAGGGATTCAGTAAAAACGCTGGGTCTATGTAAAAAAATAAATAAAACCCTTACTCAAAAACAAAAGGTTGTTGTACTTATTAAAATCCTTGAACTCGTTGGGGCTGATAAAAACTTTACTCCCCAACGAATGGAGATTATTGATACTATCAGTAATGTCTTTAACATAGTTAAAGATGAGTATAAGTACATAGAAGCCTTTGTACTTCAAGAAGATATTGAGAGTATCAATTTTAGTGATATTCTTATTGCTAATAAGGACGAGGACGACCCTGAAAAAGATTATAAGCATATAAAAACAGAGATACATGGAAACCTTATCTTCCTGAAAGTGAAGAGTGTTGACATGTATTTCACCAAATACATAGGTAAAGATGACCTGGTATTGAATGGTTTTACCATGCAGCGTAACAGGGTCTACCTTTATTCTCACGGAAGTACCATAAAAACCCCGCAAGGTGCCGCGTTATACTATAGTGATTTAATCGCTCTATTTAATGAAGAGTCTAACACTACTAAACTTTCCTTTAATGCTCAGATTAAAGAGTTTAGGTTTCCTAATGGCGGTTTAGGCCTAAGAGATGTTCAGATAGCTGAAGGTCCTGGAAAATTAATAGGTATAATGGGTGCCAGTGGAGCGGGAAAAACCACTTTACTCAATGTATTAGCTGGAATCGAAAAGCCGACAGTAGGTAGTATCGAGATCAATGGCTATGACATTTTTGAGAACAAAGATGAAATTCATGGAGTAATTGGTTATGTCTCTCAGGATGACCTCCTTATTGAAGAACTCACCGTTTATCAGAACCTTTATTATAATGCCAAACTCTGCTTTGCCAACTTCACTGAAGAGCAGCTGCAAAAAAGAGTAATGGATGTATTAGAAAGCCTGGGGCTAGATCAAAGAAAGGATCTAAAAGTTGGTAGTGTTCTAGATAAAACCATTAGTGGGGGGGCAAAGAAAGAGATTGAACATAGCTCTTGAACTAATTAGAGAGCCGGGTATTCTTTTTGTAGATGAACCCACATCAGGACTTTCTTCAAGAGATTCAGAAAATGTAATTGACCTTTTAAAAGAACTCTCTTTAAAAGGCAAGTTGATATTTGTAGTAATACACCAGCCATCATCAGACATCTATAAAATGTTTGATAAGATGTACATTATGGATACTGGCGGCTATCCTGTATTCTATGGCAACCCTGTAGAAGCTGTGAGCTACTTTAAAAAAGCCACCAACCAGGTTGATAGCCAAAGAGGTCAATGTGAAGTCTGCGGTAACGTAAACCCTGAGCAAATATTTAACATAATTGAAGCTAAAGTAGTAGATGAATATGGGCAACTTACGAATAAGCGTAAGGTGAACCCTAAGCAATGGAACGATAGCTTCAAAGAAAACTTTAATATCCAAAAAGTAGAGGAAGTCAAAGAAGAACCACCTCACTCTTTAGATATCCCTAATAAGCTTAAGCAGGCATTTATCTTCACCAAGAGAGACTTGCTTAGCAAATTAAGCAATAAGCAATACTTGCTTATTAACTTATTAGAAGCTCCCTTATTGGCTATAATACTCGCCTTTATTATTAGATATAAGAGTTCCCCAAGAGGGGATGAGTATATCTTCAGGTTTAATGAAAATATACCTGCATTTATGCTTATGAGTATAGTAGTAGCCCTGTTTATGGGGCTCACCGTAAGTGCTGAAGAAATTATAAGAGACAGGAAAATACTCAAAAGAGAGTCTTTCTTAAACTTGAGTTGGAATAGTTATTTAGTATCAAAATTAACTATTCTATTTGCGTTTTCAGCACTACAGACCCTCTCCTACGTTATTGTAGGTCATTTAATACTAGAGATTAAGGCCATGACCATACCATTTTGGTTTGTACTGTTTACATGCTCATGCATGGCTAACGTAATAGGTCTTAACATCTCCAGCGCCTTTAATTCTGCTGTTACGGTATATGTAATGATCCCATTACTGCTTATACCTCAAATGATTCTAAGTGGCCTGTTATTCAACTTCGATAAACTAAATAACCTTATTAGTACTAAAGGAAAGGTACCTGTAGTAGCAGACCTTATGGCCTCTCGTTGGGCATATGAAGCCATGGCGGTCTATCAGTTTAAGAATAACCCGTATGAGGCACCATATTATGAATTCGAAAAATTCGAATCTCAAGCAGACTTTAAAGCAGCCTATTTAGTAGAGAAACTAAAGGAATATCAGTCATTTGTTCATGACAATTATACTTCTGACAATGACTCTATCATCAATATTGTAAAAAAAGATTTCCATATCTTAAGAGAAGAGATAAATGGAGATCCTTATAAAGATGGGCTTAAAAACATAAACGTAGAAAAAGATCTTTCCATAGATGGTTATAATGATCAGGTAAACACTGCCCTTCAGGCTTACCTGGCCAATTACAAAACTTACTATCAAGACATTTTTAACAGAATAGTTGCTCAAAGAGAAAAATTAATGTTTTCTCTAGAACAGCAGGAAGACTATGACCTAAACGAATATAAAGACAAATACTTTAATGAAAGTTTAGCAGACTTAGTTACTAATATTAATGTTAAAGAAAGGATTATGGAGCATGAAGGCAAGTTATTACAACGAATTAACCCTGTATATAACGAGCCAGACATTCCTACAAATCCACTTAACTACAGAACTCACTTCTTTGCTCCTACCAAAAATATTTTCGGTTTAGAGATAGATACGTTCTACTTTAATATTTTAGTGATTTGGTTAATGACCTTAATTCTTTATATTATGCTTTATTTTGAAGTGTTACGCAAAGGTCTTGAGGCGTTTGGTAAAATCGACTTTTCTTTTAAAAAGAAAGACTGAATTTAGCTTAAACCAAATATTTATTTGTAATAGAAATATGAATTTTTAATTTTGTTATCACTTAATTTTTTATCTATGAGGATATTACCACTAGGGCTTATTCTGATTTTTATTGTTGCTTGTAATTCAAGCAAGAAGCCTGATGAAGCAGCTTTTTTAGAAGGGCTTGATTCCGCAGAGGTAGAGGGACCAGCAATATCTGAAGAAGTTATTAGTAGCATTATTCAGCAAATACCTTCGCCTCTTGAAATTTCGGTATTATTAAAAGAATCCGGCACTAAATATGACCGTTCTATTTTAAATTCACCGGATAATATTTCAAAATACAACAGCAACTATCAGAAATCTCTAAACTTAGGAATATATGGTACTGACTTAGGTTATACTAACATTTATGAGCAGAACCAAGATGGGATTGAATACATGTCATCTATTAAAGAACTTGCTGAAAGCTTAAGCATTGGTCAGTTTTTTGATATTGAGACTATTGGTAGACTAGCAACTAACAGTAAGAACCTGGATTCTTTGCTACTTATTACTACTCAAAACTTCAATAGCATCAATAAATACCTTCAGGATCAAAACAGAGCTAACCTAAGTGTGTTATCACTTACAGGAGGCTGGTTGGAGGCTATGCATATCACTTGTCAGGTATATGCAAAAAACCCCGACAATAAAGATCTTAGAGAAACTATCGGTGAACAAAAGATCATTTTAGACAACGTTGTTCAACTTTTATCATTTTATGAGCAAAAAGATCCAAATATGGCATCACTTTTGGGAGAGATGAGAGAGTTGCAAAAAGTTTATGAATCTGTAGAGATAGTAAAAACTTATAAAGAATCAACTTTCGAGATTGTAGATGGTGTAATGGTTATTAAAGATAACAGCACCAGTGAAATCAAAATTACTAATGAGAATGTAGAGACCATTAGCAATCTTGTTTCATCAATTAGAAAAAATATAATCAGTTAAGAGGAAAACATTTTAAAATATGAAAAAGGCTATTTATTCAACTTTTGTTGTGGGTTTGTTCTTTCTATTTTCAGGGAAAGTAAATGGACAATGCAACCCAGAGCAATATACTGATGCCTGTATACCAAAATTAGCCTCAGGCTTTAACTTTTTAAAGAGTTATAAAATTGATGGTCAAGGTGGGGCTAAAACCAAAGTGGAATACTCTTATGTATTTACAAAAGGCACTCAATATATGATTAATGTTTGCGCTACAGGTTCTGGCACTGACGGTATCGTGGTTTCTTTATTTGATAGTAATAGAAATCAGGTAGCAACCAGTAAAATCAACGGGCAATACATTTCAGCTATCGCATATCCTTGCAATACAACAGGTATATATTATATTCAGTACACGTTTGATAACAGTACGGAATTCTGTGGAGGAAGTGCTTTAGGCTTCAAACGATAATAAAGAATTAAGCAGATAAATCACAGGTCACTTTCAACAAGTGACCTGTTTTTTTATTCCCATAATGAGACAACACAGTGTCAAATTCGGATTCGAGGCCCGCTATTTTCAACTCGGTGAACTAAACGAGCATACAAAAAAGATTGTTTTTGTTTTACATGGCTATGGTCAGCAGGCCAAATATTTCATTCGTAAGTTCCAAGGCATCGAAAATGAGGATACCTGTATAATTGCTCCAGAAGGGCTGTCTCGATTCTATTTAAAGGGCTTTTCTGGTAGAGTGGGCGCCACTTGGATGACAAAGGAAGAAAGGTTAACGGACATTGCTAATTACATCAGCTACCTAAATCAGATATATAGTAATGTACTTAGTATTTTTCCACCTTCAAACTTACCTAATATCACTTTGCTAGGGTTTTCACAAGGAGCCGCTACAGCGAGCAGATGGGCTGTTAATGGATTAGTTTCATTCGACAGACTGATTCTATGGGCAGGCATTTTCCCTCCTGACATGGACTTTGAAAAGGCTTCTATGATCATTCAAAATAAAGAGATCCACTACGTATATGGCACTGAAGACCCTTTCATAACAGAAGAGAGACTTACTGAAATGCAAACTCTATCTTCCAGACTAGAAGTCTCTCCTAAAGTTACCACTTTTACAGGGGTTCATGATATTGACCCTGCTACATTAAAAGATCTATTCTGATTTATGAAGAATAGTAGCGCTGGCCTGTGCTGTAGGAAATATTGTTAAATCACAAATTTTAACATGTGCAGGTCTGCTCACCACAAAGAGTATGGTCTCTGCTATATCTTGAGCTACTAACGGATCAAAGCCCTGATAAACCTTGTCAGCTCTTTCAGTATCTCCTTTAAATCTAACTTGTGAAAACTCTGTTTCTACCAAACCAGGATTGATGGCTGTCACTTTTATGTTATATTGGTTTAGATCTATGAGCATTCCCTTATTAATAGCATCTACGGCATGTTTAGAAGCGCAGTATACATTACCATTAGGGTAAACCTCTTTGCCCGCTATAGAGCCTATATTTACTATGTGCCCCTTCTTTCTATTCACCATCTCAGGAATCACTTCATTAGAGACATAAAGTAGGCCTTTTACATTAATATCCATCATAGCATCCCAGTCATCCAAATCTCCCTCATTTAAGGGGGATAAGCCGTGGGCATTGCCTGCATTATTAATAAGCACGTCAATTGCTCTCCAATCACCTGAGAGTGAATCAAAGGCCGTCTTTACTTCGTCCTTCTTACTAACATCAAAAGCCAATATCTTCACCTCCACCTTTGCTGATAGCTCAGCAGCTAGTGTATCTAAGCGATCTTTTCGCCTACCACAAATAATTACATCATAGTTATTATCAGCTAAAATTTTAGCGGTAGCCAGCCCGATTCCGGAAGTAGCCCCTGTAACAAGTGCTTTCTTATTAGACATTATTGAAATAGTAAATATAAAGTAATGGTATTGGTATTGATCCTGTCGATTCCAGCGCTAAATTGATTCTCGGCAGAACCTAAAATATTGGTAATTCCTCGAGAGAAACGAATCTCTGGAGAGAATTTGAAAAGTGGATAATAAATATCTAAACCGAAACCTACATCCAAAGAAAGATTAAACTCTTTAATACTTAGGTTATCATCGCCCACAAATTCCACGTCATTTTTACCGGCGGCTTCGTAACCAGGCTTTAATCCACCAACAAGATACATTCGGGTATTCCCCCTTCTCTCTGATTTATATTTAAGTAGCACAGGCATCTCTACTACGGTAGTCTCTACGGTCTCCAAAATAGGAGGATCATCGAGCCGTTGATAATCAATGGAGTGCTCATAAAAGGCCACTGTAGGCAATACTCTTACATCTAAGAAATCAGTTAAATGCATATTAACAATAAAACCCAACGCAAAACCTGCAGACCACTTTGGACTTATTGAGTATAATGAGTCCATCGATCTATCTACAAATAGATCAGAATGTTTTATTTGATACGCAGAAGTATGTATACCTATTAAAAAGCCATAGCTCAAAAACTTGTCATCATAATTAGGATTATTGATTCCTACTTGTCTTTGAGCATGAGCGACATTGGCACCTGCAACTATTACAAAAAATAATACCAGAAAGGTTATTTTTCCCCGATGTATATTGAGCTTACGCCAAGAGTTAAAGGCTTGCATTTAGTATTTTTAAACCCGACTTTATTGAAAATTTTAAGAAAATTGTCTCCGTCAGGAAAAGCTTGTACTGATTCAGGTAAATAAGTATACGCTGAGCCATCCTTAGAGACCATTCTCCCGATTTTAGGCAAAATAGCCTTAAAATAAAAATTATAAATATTTCTAAATGGAAATCTTGAAGGTCTGGAAAACTCGAGTATCACCGCTCTACCACCGGGCTTTAAAACCCTATACATATCACTCAATCCTTTCTCCAGGTTTTCAAAGTTTCTTACACCAAAAGAAACGATCACTGCATCAAACTTATTGTCATCAAACAGAAGCTTTTCAGAATCTCCCAATCGCAATTCTATTTTATCATCTAGCTTGCGTTCTTTGAGTTTTTCTCTACCTACAGCCAACATGCCTTCAGAGATATCCACCCCTATGACTTGATCTGGATTAAGCTTTAGAGATTCTATTGCAAAATCAGCAGTTCCCGTAGCAATATCAAGAATTACCTTGGGCTGATATGGCTTTAACATTTTTATGGCTTTCTTTCTCCATAGAATATCAATACCCAAGCTTAGAAAATGATTTAAGAAATCATATTTCTTACTTATGTTATTGAACATATCCGCAACCTGCTCCTTCTTACCACTTGATTGCTCCTTATAAGGAAGTACTGATGACATTAAATTAATATTAAAGTTTAACCTCTGTATTTAATCGATGTGCAAATATCCTACTAAATACCGTATAATAAAAAAGGGAGCCAACATAGCTCCCTTCTCATTGTAATTTTTTTTTAATTATTTCCCTCCAGTAACACTGAATTCCACTCTTCGATTTAATTCTCTACCTTCCTTTTCATCATCATTACTAGCTAAAGGTCTTTCCTCTCCATAACCAACAGAAGAAATTCTTCTGGAATCTATTCCTTTCTTCACTAAGAAATCCTTCACTGCATTAGCTCTTTTTTGAGAAAGGTATTTATTATAATCCTTTGATCCAATGTTATCAGTATGTCCTGAAATCTCTATGTGCATTCCAGGATTTTGAGACATCATGCTGGCTAACTTATTCAACTCATTATACGACTCTTGTTTGAAAGTAGCCTGATCAAAATTGAAGTAAATATTTCTTAAAACAGATCTTGTGCCTATTCTTAATTTACGCATAACTACTTTTCTACTCATTGATTGAGGCTCTTCAGTAGCCGCTTTCACCCCTACTCTCAAGGTTTGGAATACATAGCCTTCATCTTCCACAGACAAACTGTAGGCTACGGGCGTAGCATTAGTTACTTTAAACTCAAATACACCAGCACTTACCCTTGTTCTTCCCGCTACCTGATTATCTTCAACGCTGTTCATAGATACTTTAGCATCCAATGGATTATTGTCTTCATCTACCACAGTTATGGTAATAGTTACAGGCTGTAAATCTGGTTTCCTCTGAACTACAGGCTGTGGTTCAGGTTCAGGTTCTGGATCAGTTTCGGGTTCTGGTTCCGGTTCAGGATCTTCCTGGGCCACCACATTATTGGTCTGAGGTTCCGTTTCTTCTACTTGAGCAATGGCTTCAGGTTCTTTTGTTTCCTTTGGCTTCTCCTCTTGAGCTAAATCTCTTTTAGTAGTTAAATTCCTTAAATTTTCATTTCCTGGAGGCACGGTAACCATATAGATATCTGTATATCCCTGACCATCTTCACGAACTGAGGCATAATACCCTCTCATACCATCTTTTGTACTTACAAAGTAAATATCATCATCAGGAGTGTTAATAGGGAAGCCTAAGTTTTCCGGCTCACTCCACTTACCAGAGGCACTATCATATACAGAGCGGAAAATGTCATATCCACCCATACCTTTTCTTCCTTGGCTACTAAAATAAAGTGTCTTACCGTCGTAATCTATAAATGGACCATCATCATCATAGGCGGTGTTAATCATCTCACCCAAGTTCTTAGAACGAGTCCACTCTCCTACTTTATTTTTAGTACTGTAATAAATATCAATACCCCCATAACCACCAGGCCTGTCACTTGCAAAGAAAAGTGTTTGACCATCAGGTGAAATTGAAACAGCGTTTTCTTTAAAACCTTCTGAGTTAATACTCTCACTCAAAGGCTCTGGTGTGCTCCAGGTATCATCTTCATTTCTTTCAGAGATATAGATATCTCCATTATTATCATCTTTATAGATAAAAAGCTGATTACCATCAGCAGAAAGAGCCAGGTTAGAACCATGATACTCAGTGTTAATTACCTCTCCAATGTTTTTTGCGTACTGCCATTGACCATTTTCCTTATGTGAAATAAAAATATCTTCATAAGGTTTGTTATCAGGTGCCACGTTAGGGTTTAAGTTACCATCTCTTCTCCTTGAGGTAAATACCATTGTGGTCTCGTCTTCGTTTAACACAGGGGCGTAATCCTCAAATTCTGAGTTAATAGTATTCCCTACATTTACAATAGAAAAATGTGAAGGGTTCGCTACAAATTCAATAGCGTTTTCACATTCATAAATTCTTCTCTCTACCTCAGAAAGAGCTGTTTTATCCCTTCCTCGGTATCCATCTCTTGATATGAGCTTATTTCGATATCTTCCATAAAACTCAAGAGCCTTTTCAAACTCCATTCCATATTGATAACTTCTACCAATATGATACATGATATCGAATTTATATTCAGCATCTAATTTCAGAACCTGCAATAAATAAGGAACGGCCTTTTCTTTACCCACTGTTCTCAGAAAGGCATCACCGGCCATATAGTTTGCTTTAATGTTGGTAGGATCAACCTCTGCAGCTAAAACATACATATCTTTTGCCTGATCCAAAGCCTGGGTTGCAGCCATAATCTCCTCTGCAGTCATCACATACTCTTCAGCAAGCTTCTTGTTCTCAGGGTCAACGTCCTGCGCGAATCCAACACGGGTTAAACTTAAAAGAAGTATAGAAAAAAATAAAAATTTAAGCCCTTTATACATTTTGTAATGATATTTGCTACCCAATTTAAAAAAAATTAGTTTAAAAAAAATCAGCCTAAGCCACTTGGAAGTAACATCAACTCAATTAGCGGATAAAAATAAACCATAATTGTCATTAAAGTATTACTTTAAGTTAAAAAATCTAAGTAAGCTTAAAAAAAACCTAATATAAATAATTGTTCTCATAAAATGAAAATCAAAAAAGCGAGTTTTATAACCAGTAGCAGCGATTACACGCAGTGCCCTCCTGCAGGGTTACCGGAATTCGCATTTATAGGCAGGTCAAATGTAGGCAAGTCTTCGCTCATTAACATGCTTACTAATCATGGTAAGTTAGCTAAGGTCTCAGGAAAACCAGGAAAAACACAGTTGATCAACCATTTTCTTATTAACGATGAATGGTATCTGGTAGACTTACCTGGCTATGGATGGGCTAAAGTAGCTAAGACTGAAAAAGAAAAATGGGGAGCCATGATACATGATTACCTAAAATTAAGAGAAAATTTAGGTTGCATTTTCGTTTTAATTGATTCCCGGTTAGCTCCTCAGCCTATCGATGTTGAATTCATTAATTGGTTAGGAGAACAACAAATTCCTTTTGCTTTAATCTTCACGAAGGCTGACAAGCAATCTAAAAACAAAACTCAATCAGCCATAGCTAAGTATAAGCGGCACTTGCGCCAGTTCTGGGAAGAATTGCCCCCGACCTTTATCACATCTTCTATGAAGGGAGAAGGTAAAGAAGAATTATTATTGTATTTACAACAATTGATTTCTACTGTTAAATAGAAAAAATATTGATTAATTTTGCACTCCAAATAAAAACACAACCTTAAGAAGTATATGGACTATAGTGATATCGCATCAGTTTCTGGAAAAGGAGGACTTTTTAAAATTGTAAAACCTACTCGTTCAGGAGTTATTTTAGAGTCTCTGGACGACAAAAAACAAAAATTAGTAGCCAGTGCTACTCAAAGAATTTCTGTACTCAGTGACATATCTATTTACACTACTGACCAGGAAGGTTCTACTCCTTTGGCTGAAGTGTTCAAAAAAATATACCAAGAATTTGATAACGACCTGGGAGTAACCAGCACCTCTGAACCTGACGAGCTTAAAGCTTTCATAAAGCATGTTATACCAGAGTACGACCCTCAAAGAGTATATGTGTCTGACATAAAAAAAGTGGTTAACTGGTACGGTGCCCTTAGAGAAAACGCTCCTGAAATTCTTAGCGCTGAGGACCAAGAAGAAAAAGAAGACACTAAAAAAGACTAATACAGTTGAATGACTGATAAAGAGCTAGACTATACGTTACAACTGGTAAATAAAGATCTCTCTTTAGAAGAAAATACATTACCGGAATCTGTTAATGACTTTGATGAAATCAGAGAAAAACTGATTCCGGTAATTAAATATTTACTCAATAAGGATTTTAACAGATTACTCACTTCTCTCTACAGAATAGATGTAGATGAACAAAAAGTAAAAGAAGTTATATCCTTAGAAACTCCAGATCAACTGGCAGCCTCTCTTACAGATCTTATTTTACAAAGAGAATTACAAAAGGCCGAAACTCGAATTAAATATCAAAGTTAATCATAATAAGAAATAGCCTTTTCTACCATTTTCTTGCTTCCAATAAACAATGGCACTCTTTGGTGAAACTCTTCAGGTTGTATTTCCAAAATACGCCTTCCCCCATCAGAGGCATCTCCACCTGCCTGCTCCACTATAAAAGCCAAGGCATTACACTCATATAACAACCTTAATTTTCCTGCAGGAGAAGCTTCCGTAGAAGGATAAATATATATGCCTCCTTTTAATAAATTCCGATGAAAATCAGCCACCAAAGATCCTATATAACGAGCTGATATAGAATTACTTTTGCAATATTCTACATATTCTTTCACCGGCTCTTCAAAACTATTATAGCTACCTTCATTAATAGAATATACCTTACCATCTTCAGGAATTGTCATGTCAGGATGAGACAGGAAATACTCTCCCAATGAAGGTTCATAAGTAAATCCATTTACACCATGGCCTGTAGTGTATACTAACATAGTAGAAGAACCGTATAGCAGATAGCCAGCAGCCACTTGCTCTTGGCCTTTCTGTAACACATCTTCCTTAGTTACAGGTGTACCTACCGGAGTAAAGCGCCTATAAATAGAGAAAATAGTACCCACAGAAACGTTTACATCAATATTAGAAGAGCCATCTAATGGATCAATAGCAATGACGTACTTTCCTTCATTCTCCAAATCAGTGATTTCCTCGTCTTCTTCAGACACAATGGCACAGGCCTCGCCCCCCTTGGTGAGCGCTCTAATAAACCTGATATTGGCCAGTACATCTAGCTTTTGCTGATCTTCTCCTTGAACATTTTGAGAGCCAATAGGACCTATAATATTAATGAGTCCGGCTTTATTAATTTCCCTATTTACCACTTTCCCGGCTAGTGCAATATCCCGCAGCAACTGTGACAGTTCTCCGGTGGCATATTGAAACTCATCCTGTTTTTTTTTGATAAATCTATCCAGGGTAGTACCGATGGGCAGGGCAATCCTAGAGTCTTCCATAAATGAGCAAAGTCTTTAGTTTTTAAAATATTAGGTGCAACTTGGTACCTTAAAATAAACACTTAAAAATTACCGTCCAATTTTTAGACCTTATGAAAGTATTTAAGTTTGGTGGTGCCTCCATAAAAAATGCTCTGGCAATAAAAAATATGTGCCAGATTGTTTCAGACCATAAAGACTCTGACCTATTAGTAGTGGTGTCCGCTATGGGCAAAACCACCAATAATTTAGAGCTACTCCTCAAAGAAAGAACTGATGAAGCTGCTACTGATAAGAATTTAAAGGCACTTCTTGATTTTCATATGAACATAAGCAGTGAGCTCTTTCCTGCTAATCATGACATTTTCAATAGTCTGATAGATCATATTTCTGACTTAAGAGCATCACTTCAATCATCAGCTGATTATAATGAATTATATGATCAGGTGGTCTCTAAAGGAGAGTTAATATCTTCAAATATTATAGCCGCTTATCTTGATCATTGCGGCACCCCATCACAATGGATTGACGCCAGAGAATATGTTAGAACTGACAATAATTTCAGAGAAGGCCATGTAGACTGGAAACTTACGGAAGAGCTAATAAGACATGACATCCATAGCCTGGCTCAAAACAACGTATTAGTAACCCAAGGCTTTATTGGCAAGGCGGAAAATGGACTTACAACCACTTTAGGAAGAGAAGGGTCAGACTTCTCAGCAGCTATTTTTGCATCATGTCTTTCTGCTGACTCTGTAACAGTATGGAAAGATGTGCCAGGCATTCTCAATGCAGACCCTAAATTAGTAAAAGATGCCGTCCTTTTTGATGAACTACCTTATCAGGAAGCGGCTGAAATGACCTATTACGGAGCCAATGTAATTCACCCAAAGACCATTAAACCTTTGGCTAACAAAGGCATTCCGTTACATGTAAAAAGTTTTGATCACCCCAATGAACCCGGCACCATAATTCATGAATGCACTTTAAAAGAGAGCCTTCCTCCTACTATTATCATTAAAAATGATCAGTGCCTTATTTCTTTTAAAGTGATAGATTTCACCTTTGTAAACGAAGACAACCTCAGTCTAATTTTTAAAAAGCTATCAGAAAACAATATCAAAATCAACATCATGCAGAATTCTGCTATTTCATTTTCAATAGTTATTGATAATGACATCAGCAAAATTCAAAAACTAGTCCTTTCATTAAAGGATCATTTTGATATTAGATATAACAACGGTTTACAGCTGATCACTTTAAAAAATTACCAACAGGAAACCCTTAATTCATACAGAACTGATAAAAAAATTCTCTTAGAACAAATATCAAGAAAGAACTACAGGGCTCTAATTAGCCCCTGATTCTTTAATGTCATGCTCCTTAATTAGAAATTCAAGGAAGCTATCTACTGAGCGGTCTACTATTTCAAAAACATGTTGAAACCCGGCCTCTCCACCAAAATAAGGATCAGGTACATCTTCACCTTTAAAGTCAGGATCAAAATCGCGCATGAGGTAAAATTTATCAGTATAATGCTGATTTTGATCATGCCTTTCTATTACATCATAATTTGCCTTATCCATGGCAAGAATATAATCAAAGGCCTTAAAATCTACTTTAGAAAACTGTCTGGCTTCATGATCAAGGATAATCCCGTTCTCTTTAGCATTAGCCACTGTACGGGGGTCGGGCTGCTCTCCAATATGATATTGACTTGTACCACATGAGTCTACATTAAAGAGATTCTCAATTCCTCTTTCTTTTATTTTATGAGAAAATATGCCTTCGGCCAGCGGTGACCTACAAATATTTCCCAGGCATACAAATAATACATTTATCATTTTATATCAGATTATTATGTGAGCATTAATGAGTGCAAATAAAGGTCATAATAGCCATTTTGCCACGTTAATGATTATTAATCAACAAAAGATTAAGCAAACGGTTACTTATCTCCACCTTGTAATATTAATCGGTACATAGCACTTTTTTTACTCACCTGTTTAGTATGGTTAGTTGAAGCCGCCTTTGAAAAAAGGCGGCTTTTCATTTTATTGAGCATGAAATCCTCATGCTATGAAATATATACAACTCACTGAACAGTACCGGCCCTATGTATCACTCATACAACTCAATCGGCCCAAAGAACTAAATGCCTTAAACATGGAGCTAATGCAAGAGCTGCAGCAAACGCTCACTACCCTTGATGCTGACACCAATGTAAGGGTTATTATTATAACAGGCAATGAAAAAGCTTTTGCCGCCGGTGCAGACATCAAACAAATGGCGGATAAAAAGACTATCGATATGGTAGCCATAGATCAGTTTAAAACCTGGGACCTGATCAAAAAAACTAAAAAGCCTCTGATTGCGGCAGTATCAGGTTTTGCTCTGGGCGGCGGATGTGAGCTAGCCATGACCTGTGATATGATTGTGGCTTCTGAAACGGCGAAATTTGGACAACCAGAAATTAAAATAGGTATTATGCCCGGGGCGGGTGGCACTCAGCGCCTTACCAAGGCCATTGGGAAAGCTAAAGCAATGGAAATGGTACTTACCGGCAGCTTTATCTCAGCGGAAGAAGCTTTAAATTATGGACTGATCAATAAAATAGTGCCTGTAGAACTGTATTTAGAAGAAACAGCCAAGCTGGCAGAAACCATTGCCGCCATGTCTCCTGTAGCCGCACAGTTAGCCAAAGAAGCCGTAAATAGAGCTTTTGAAACTCACTTAGATGAAGGCTTACACTTTGAAAGAAAGAATTTTTACTTAACCTTTTCCTCTGAAGATCAAAAAGAGGGGATGAAAGCTTTCATAGAAAAAAGAAATCCTGAATATCAAGGCAAATAAAAAAGGCTTCCTCAAAAGTAACTGTCAGGTCAGATTGAGGCCCCTCGAAACATTCTTCAGATTGAAGAAGTGTACATTTTAAGAGGCCTCAATGTGACATCCACTAAACTAGTTACTACTTTTGAGGAAGCTTTTATATATTATTACTTAGAAGCAAGAGAATTATCTCACTGCAAAACCAAAGCCTACGCTAAGTACATCATATTCTTGCACAGTATAATCTGCATGAAGCGTTACTATAGCTAACTTAAGTCTAAAACCTGCATTAAGTTTAACACCACCTTCTTTGAATGACAAATCAACAGGATCACTCACAGATTCAGAGTTTCCGAAATCATCTCTCACTACGTAATCACCTTTCAGTTTAATTTCAGATCTTACTCTATTGAACCCAACTCCACCATAAACAGTAAGTACAGATATTTTTTTAGAAATAATAGCCTGACCTGTCAAAGTATTAACATCTAACTGACCTAAACCATTAGTGGTATAAACTCCACCTCCGGTAGTACTAAGTTCTTCATCAAAAGGAAAATCAAAGCTTACACTGGTGTAGCCAACAAAAGCAGAAAGATCAAAAGGTAAATGCTTAATGCCCGGTATATGTTGTTTAATATCATGCATTACACCAAAACCAATCAGCTTAAAACTGCCATCCTCCACATCTATTTCCGGAGTCCATCTAATTTTAATATCTGTATTTTTAATAATACCAATTCCCAGTTGAGCCATAGGCACTGGCACTACCTGCATAGGCATATCTTCTTTAATATCTATAACACTAGCAGGGCCGTTAAATTCACCTGAAAATGTTCTTCCATCTTGCGTATAGCTATATGCATATCTTGGCTCATCCTCTCTACCAAAAATTGTAGGAGCCTCATCAGGGGATAATAATGTAAGCGATGAGTTTTGACCTACTCTTGAAGGATCATAACTTAAATCTTTACTAGGAACAAAAGCCCCGTTTACAGTTACGGTAAGGTCGAAGCCCTATGTTTTATGAGCTTTAGCTGTATTTAACCATCCGCTACCCAAGCCTGTACCAAAACCTTTCATAAATGGCTGCACATATCCTTCAGCCATGGCATTGGCATTTTCCGTTCCGGCTTGTATTAAATTACTTAAATCATCTTGTGCTGACGCCAAAGAAGACATGAAAGCACTCAAAATCACTATAAGGTAAACTTTTTTCATTGTATCAGAATACTATTTATTTAGTTTAAAAAATCCCAAAATCAGCAGTTAAAACACTGTAAGTCTTGATATTAAAAGCAGACTTATGGTAACCAAAAATAATACCCTCTGTTTTGCTATTTGAAATGCTTTTGCCTAGCTTTGTAACATAATTTCCTAAATAGGAATAATTCTTATTTAAGAATAGTTATTTTGAATAGATACGCAGACATACAAGCAAAAATCAGTGAATCAGGGCTAAAAGTAACCCATCAGAGAACGGTGATACTTGAGGCTGTACATAATATGAATTGCCACCCCAGCGTGGAGCAAATTTATGATTATGTAAAAGAGTCATGCCCAAGCATATCTTTGGGCACAGTATATAAAACTGCTGAAACTTTTGTGGAAAAAGGTCTGATAGCCAAGGTATCTACCCATGAGGGACATATGAGGTATGATCCAAAACTAGATAGCCACGGCCATATTTATTGTACCAATACGGCTGAAATTGTTGATTATTATGATGACGAACTCAATGAAGTAATCATCAACTTCTTTAAAAAGAAAAAAGTCAGCAATCTTAAAATTAAGAATATCACCCTCCAGATTAATGGAGATAAGATAGATCCTGAAAAGGAAATAAGTATTAAATAAATTTTTGAACAACATAAAATTAAACATCAACATTATGTCATTAGTAGGAAAAAAAGCTCCTGTATTTGATGCTCCGGCAGTTATTAATGGTGAAGAGATTGTAGAATCATTCTCTCTAGCTGATTACATTGGTAAAAAAGAAGTAATGTTCTTCTTCTACCCAAAAGATTTTACATTCGTATGCCCTACTGAAATTCTTGCTTTCCAAAGCAAATTAGAAGAGTTCGAAAAAAGAGGCGTTCAGGTAGTAGGATGTTCTTGCGATACTGAAGAAACTCACCTTGCGTGGTTACTTACTCCTAAAAACAATGGCGGTATAGAAGGTGTAACTTACCCTCTAGTAGCAGATTCTTCTAAAACTGTAGCTAACAACTTCGGCGTATTAGCTGGAGACTGGAGCTATACTGAAGAAGGTGATTTAGTATTTGATGGTGCTCCTGTAGCATTCAGAGGTACTTTCTTCATTGACAAAGAAGGTGTAGTAAGACATGAAACTATCAATGACCTGCCTTTAGGAAGAAACATTGATGAGATGATAAGAGTAGTAGACGCATGGCACCACGTACAAGAGCATGGTGAAGTATGCCCTGCTAACTGGGAAGAAGGAAAAGAAGCAATGCAAGCTACCAGAGACGGTGTATCTAAATACCTTTCTGCTAACTAATTGGTTGTTTCTCAATAAAAACACAAAAAGCTCACTGCATTGCGGTGGGCTTTTTTAATTTTGCGCAATGGGCAAATTAAGCTATAGATTATTCATATTTTTTTACAGAGTATTTATCTCTTTTGCAGCACTTTTCAACAAAAAAGCCAAGCAATTCTCCCAAGGTAGAAAAAACCTGTTTCAAGAATTATCTAATGACTTTAAATCGCACTCTGGAGATCTTGCGTGGTTCCACTGTGCTTCCTTAGGAGAATTTGAGCAAGGAAGGCCTGTTATAGAAGCATTTAAAAAGGATTTTCCCCACTTCAAAATCTTACTCACCTTCTTTTCCCCTTCTGGTTATGTAGTGAGAAAAGATTACCCACTAGCAGATTTTGTATATTACCTCCCCCTGGACACTCCTGGCAACGCCAAGCAGTTTATAAACATAACCAAGCCCAACCTGGCTATCTTCGTAAAATATGAATACTGGTACTTCCACCTAAGAGCTCTTAGAAAAAATAACATCCCTATTTTATCGGTATCATCTATTTTCAGAAACGACCAGGTATATTTCAAAAAATACGGAGGGTTTTACCGTCATATACTTAAACAAGTATCACATTTCTTTGTGCAAGACCATAAGTCTAAAGAGCTGCTAAATAACCTTTCATTTAATAATGTTTCTATTTCTGGGGACACTCGTTTCGATAGGGTGGTCAGTATTGTGAATAATAAAAAAGATATCCCTCTGGTTAAACAGTTTAAGGGTAATGATAAACTTATGGTAGTAGGCAGCTGCTGGCCAGAAGATTTTGATGTACTGCTATCATTCATCAACGAATTTCCTTTAAAATTCATCATTGCTCCGCATGAAATCGAGGAAAGATTTATGCAGAGAATAGAAAAAGAAGCCATTAAAAAGACTATTCGATTTTCTCAGCTTACCAGCTCAAATACCCAGGAAAACGACATATTAATAATAGATAATGTAGGCATGCTTTCCAGCTTATATGGCTATGCAGATTATGCTTATGTTGGTGGTGCTTTTGGCGCAGGCCTACATAACATATTAGAAGCGGCTACTTTTGGATTACCTATTTTCTTTGGCAATAAAAATTACACTAAATTCAGAGAAGCAGTGGATCTGGTTAACCTCGGAGGCGCGGTAGCCATAGGGGATAATAACCAGCTAAGATTCCAGTTTCATCAGTTTATGGAAGAAAAAACCTACAACATAGGCAGCCAGGTCAACAGAGATTATGTGCTTGACCACACGGGAGCAACAGACAAAATAATTAATCACTGCAAAGAAATATTATCATGACAGGAGAAGTTCTAAAATCTACCGGCTCATGGTATGATGTACTGGCTGAAGACCATAAAATTTATCAAGCCCGTACCAGAGGCAAGCTCAGGCTTAAAGGGTTTAAAACTACAAACCCCATAGCTGTAGGCGATAAGGTGACTATAAGCCTTGAAAATGACACTGAAGCTGTAATTACAGAGATATTACCGAGAGAAAACTATATCATAAGAAAATCAGTAAAGCTAAAAAGCCAGGGACATATACTAGCCGCTAACCTGGATCAGGCCGTTCTTATTGTTACACTCACTTACCCGAGGACTTCACTTGGCTTTATAGATCGTTTTTTAATTACTGCCGAATCGTTTAGAATTCCTCAAGTAATCATATTTAATAAAATTGACCTTCTCCATGAAAAAGGCATAGCTATGATTGATGAAATCATAGAAATTTATGACAAAATAGGTGTCACTTGCCTGAAAGTTTCAGCCTTAAAAGATGAAGGCATTAACTCAGTATCTGAAATCTTAAATGGAAAGAAGAGCCTGTTTTCTGGTCATAGTGGCGTAGGCAAGTCCACTTTACTAAACAAAATAGCCCCGGAAATAGAGCAAAAAACAGGAGCCATATCAGACTTCGCTCAAAAAGGGGTTCATACCACTACCTTTGCTGAGATGTTTGAAGTTTCGCCTTCTACTTTTGTCATTGACACACCTGGAATTAAGGAATTAGGCATAATAGATATAGAAACTGAAGAACTTTCAGATTATTTTCCTGAAATGAGGGCATTGCAATCAGAGTGTAAGTTTCACAATTGCACCCACCTGCATGAACCAAAATGCGCAGTTAAAGATGCTGTAGATAATGGTGAAATTTCAGAAAGCCGCTATATCAGCTATGTGAGTATCATTGAAGGAGATGACAACAGACGATAAGTAATTATTGCAACAGCCTAAGGTAATTATAAGCCAAAGGAAAGTCTAAATATCGCAGAGCTACCTTCACTTCATAATACACCCGGCTTTTAAAGGCTTTTGCTTCAGCTTCGTTGCTAATTAACGCCTTCGCCTTTTGCATTACCGTGTAGGTTGTTCTTAAATGAGGGCTTCTAATCTTAAACTGCATACTTCGTTTTGAACCTTGCACCATTCTTCTTTTCACTAAAATTTCATCAGTAAAAGCATATTTAAAAACTCTTGATGACCTGATCCATAAATCAAAATCTTCATAAGTGAGGTTTTCATCATAGCCACCCAAATATTCAACAAGAGCCCGGGTATACATCATAGTAGGCGGACAGATGAAATAGCGAGCCACTAAGTCTTTAAACACATCGCCGGAGGGCACAAATACAGTAGATTTTCTCTCTTGATTAATTGGGTAATGATGTTTCATAAAATCCCCCTGCTCATCTATTACCTCGGCATTAGTAAAATTAACCCCATAGTCCTCTCCGCTATTTAACAGCGCTTTTACACCTTGCGCCACCCTTTGAGGAAGAAGAACATCATCAGCCGCCAAGTCAATAATAAACTCACCTGAGCTAACTGCATACGCTTGATTAAAAGCCTTACAGTTTCCAATATTTTTCTCCAGAGCCATGAATTTCACTTCTGGATGGTGCTTCAACAAATCAGTAATTACCTCCTTACTATTATCAGTACTGGCATCATCCACTACAATAATTTCTATATTTTTATATGTTTGCTGAAAAACAGACATCAGGGCTTCTTTCACAAAGCGTTCATGATTGTAACTCAGACAAATAATAGATACCAGGGGCTGATCTGACATATTAAAAAATCAATTGCTAAAACACCTTAAACATACACAAATAGATCAAAAAAAATGGGATGAATGCCTCATGCAATCTCCTGATGGAATGGTGTATTGCCAATACTGGTTCTTAAGCATAATACACCCTGACTGGGAGGCATGGGTAATAGAAAAAAATGATGCTTATTCTTTTATAATGCCGCTACTTAGCCATAAAAACTATGGCTTTTCGCTTCACCCAAAGCCAGTTTTAGCTCAGCGTTTAGGTATGTTTGGTTTTATAAGTGACGAAATTATAAAAGAGGTAAAGAGTGAAATTATTAAAAAATTTTCTTCTTTCATTTACCCTCTAAACTACAATTATGCAGAAACCTTCACCGGAGAAACTCAAACCAACCATATACTTCCGCTCAGTGAAAAATATGAAGAATTAGCAGCCAAATATAGGAGAGATAGAAAAAGCAGATTAAAACAAGCCCGAAAAACCGATATTGAGATAATTAATGGTTCTGAAGCGGATGATTTGATCAATTTATTTAAAAAAGAAGTTTCTCCAAAGATTACAGATGGAGTATCAGATACAGCATATTTAAAAATACATGAGCTAATTTCAGAAAGCCTGAAAAATGACACAGGCTTGTTAATAAAAGCCATTAAAGACAAGCAACTGATTTCAATTGCCTTTTTTATAAAATACAAAAGCCGAATCACCTACTTATTTAGCGCCAACACTGACCTCGGACGCTCATTAAATGCTAACTCCTTAATTTTGGATGAGGTCATAAAAAAACAATCTGATAGCAACTGCACTTTAGACTTTGAGGGCTCACACATACCTGGAATAGCCTATTTTTTTAAGAGTTTTGGAGCTATTGAGGAAAAATACTTTCTTATTAAATATGAGTCTACTGTATTGAAAACCCTCAAAAAACTAAAATCTATCACTAAGAAATAACGCCTTGAAAAAATCAAACCTCATATCGATATTTCAAGGATACTTTAAAGAAGTGAGCATTCTCACCTTCGGCAATATCATCTCTTTACTGATTACGCTGGTAGGCTATCCCATCATAACCAGGCTTTACACTGACACTCTATTTGGAGAATTTGCTGTATTTCAAAGCTGCTTGATCATACTCATCTCTGTAGCCACTTTACAATATGACAAAGCCATAGTGCTGATAAAAAAGAATAAGGACTTATCTATTTTCATACAAACGCTTTTTATTATTCTTTTGGTTTTTGTGGCCATATTAAGCATGGTTGCTTTAGTAAGGATTCCGGAATTACTACATGTTCCGCTCAGCAACAACTTGTACTGGCTACTCATTTTAGCAGTACTTTTTGGAGCTGCTAATCAAATTGGGCAATGGTACTATTTAAGAACCAACCAGCTTAAACTCCTTTCCACAGTAAAAGTTATAGATCGATTATTTTTTCAAGGGGCGGCCATTTTATACGCTTCATTCCAGTGGGGATATAACCATTTGGTATTGGCTGCAATTGCCGGACAAGCCACTCTTTTCCTTATTGCGCTCAGCAATCTACGGTTCATTTTCTCCAAATTGAATATTAGTAAAGCGGCCATTTTATTAAAAAAACATAAGTTCTTCCCCTACTATTCATTCCCTAGCGGATTAGTTGAGCGCGTTTCAAGTCAAATCCCGATATTACTTTTACCTGTTTTAACCTCTGAAGCAATAACTGGCCAATTTTCATTAGCTTACCGCATGCTTAGCTTGCCGGAAGCAATAATTGGAGCAGGCATAGGTCAGATATTTTATAAAAAAATCGGTCTATTAATTCAGGAAAACCGATCCATAAAGCCAGAACTACTACGCTGCTGGAAGTTATTATTAACAATTGGAGCTCCTGTGTTCATTGCCCTACTACTTATCGGAGATGATGTCTTTATTTTTGTATTTGGTGCCAGTTGGGAGCAATCTGGCGAAATGGTTCAAATACTCAGCATGATGCTTTTATGTATGTTTATAAGCACGCCCACCAGCAGCACTTTTGCTGCTATGAATAAGCAATATTATGGCCTTATCTTTTCCTTCGTTTCCCTTTCCGCCAGATTCTTGTCATTATATCTAGGCATTAAATATGGTGGATTATACTATGGGCTTATCGCGCTAGTGTGCGCTGAGATCATCAGCATTATGCTTTATAACATTTTCCTTTTAAAGGAAGTGAGAAAACGGGATCTCGACACTACAAATCCTTAAATACAGAAATTAAAGGCCCATTTAAACATCCTTTTACCTAATGCTTACATTTTCAGGCTAAGACTCCATATTTTTACCTTTATGAATGTATTTGTGATTCCATCATGGTATCCTTCTGACAGCAATTGGCTCAATGGCATTTTTATCCGAGAGCAGACCCTATGGTTAGCTGAATACTACCCGAATATTAATTTCGGTATAAGCTTGTGGGGCCAAAATGATGAAAAGCTGCTATTACATTCAAAAAGGCCATTCAACTCAATAAAAAAGCTGACTTCCAGAAACAAGTCATTCGCAAAACCACTGAGAGGCAATGTTTGTGAATATTTTCATCCTGTTTACTCCTTTCATTATCGAATAAAAAAAGGCAATATAAAAGCGAAAATCACAGCCAGTATTGAAAATTTAAAGGAATTTGAAGCTACTTATGGTAAAGTAGATCTGCTTCATGCTCATGTTAATTACCCGGCAGGATATATAGCGCACGAACTGTCTAAGCAATTAGGCATTCCTTATCTGATTACAGAACATATGTCGCCTTTTCCTCAAAAATACCATCTCAACAAGAGCGGACAACTAAGAGAAGAAATAGCGACTGCCATGCAAAATGCATCAAAAATGGTAGCGGTAAGCTCCTTTTTAAAAGAGAGCATAAGAAATATTTTACCTGACTGCGATCCGGTAATCATTCCGAATTTCATTAGCGCTCCTAAAACTTTCTATGATGCAAAAGAAGAAAAACTCACCTTTTGCTATGCTAACTCTATATCAAGGAGCAAAGGCATTAAAGAATTGATAGAAGCCTGGAGCCTATTAGATGACCATAACTGCACCCTAAAAATAGCTGGAGCTGGCCCTGACTTAGAAGATATGCAACAGTTTGCCTCCTCCTTAAAATTTAAAAATTCAATTGAATGGTTGGGGGAGCTTTCAAAACCAAAGGTTATGGTGCTCATGCAAAAATCACATGGTCATATACTTACAAGTTATTCCGAATCTTTCGGGGTATCTTATATTGAAGCCATGGCCGCGGGCATACCTAGTATAGCAGCACCTATTGGTGGGCCAAAAGACATCATTACTGATCAAACAGGCATATTTATAGAGAAAATTACGGCTACAGACATTGCAGATAAAATCAAATGGTTTATTGAGCATAAAAAAACCTTTGATACTGAAACTATAAGGAATGTTTTTCACGAAAATTATTCTGTAGATGCGGTAGCTCCTGCTATATTAAAACTATATGAGGAAGCTATACATTCAAAGTGATCAGATTACGCTTCGTTTCTATTGCTCCGCAATTTTGCTTAAACGCATAAAGACCTTCATTTACTTTTCCAGTTACTGAAGAAATCCCTAGATCCAGAAACTGAATATTTTCTGTTTGGCAAAAGGAATACACCCCTTCCAGAATCATGACTATAGGGCTATGAGTACGGTAATTAAAATCATCACCATGGTAAAAATTATAAAGCACCTGATCACTCACAAGAATGCTCACGGCTACCGCAATTAATTTATCATCATCAAAAACTCCGAATAAAAGATAGCGGTCAGGAAAAGCCTTGAACATTTTCAGCAAGCCCTGATAACTCATAGTCATAGGAAAGCCCTTTAAATCTCTGTTATCCTTTATGATTTTATATGCTTCTGGCAAAAAAGTAACATCTAGTTTACGAAAGGTAAATCCATTTTTATGACATTTCCTCAGTCGCTTTTTCTCATTCTTTTTTAGCAATGACATATAATCAGAGTTAGTCACCGCTATATGCTGGTTAAGCTCTGATACTGACATCTCGGCTCCTGAAAATAGCATTGCATCATTAAGAATCATCCCATCATTATAATAAAAACAAGGCGCACACTTAATCACAAAATACTTTATACCATGCTCTAAACCCCACTCTTTTAAGCTAGTCATTAATAGAGTTATATTTTCAGAGTTCACTTGCTTACCATCAAAGGAGGCAATTCCTGAATACAGCGCGTTTTCAGCTTCACTTCCTTCAATATAAAAGTGGATAAAAGTCACCTCCTCTCCCTTTTTCAGCAATGAAAACCTGTACAGATTACCGGTAGGATAACTGGAAAGATAAGCTTCTGAATTATAGATCAAAGAAGCCGCTGTTGCATTTGAAAAAGGATACTGCTCTACCTTCAATCGGTGGCTTGCACCAGACTTCATGAAATAATAAAGTTATCCCAATTGGTTTCCAACTCATCTTCTGCATAACCACAAGAGGTGAGCGCCATCAAAATGCTGCCTTGCTTACAAGACATGTCTATCCAATACTGTCTGGGAAAGTAAAGTGCACTCCCCGGGTTATTGAGTACAAAATCCCACTCTTCACCTTTTTTGTTTCTCAATTTCACTTCTGCCTCTCCTTGTAAGCAAACTAGTACCCTGTCAGAATTAAGGTGAACATGCCCTCCACGCTTAGCATCTTCTTTCAGGTTATAAATCCAGTAAGATCTTTTAACCTGAAAAGGCAATTGATCTTCATCAATCACCGATAATTCACCTCCTTTTCCGGCAGATGTTTTCAAATGAATAATATGTGGCTCCAAAAAACTATTTAATAATCTATTCCCAAACGCTTAAAAATAAAGTGCATGAGCCAGGCTGGCCCAATCATAAGAAACTGAACATCTTTAAAAAATGACGGTTTCTTACCCTCCATTTTATGACCATAAAACTGGCCTATCCATGCAATGATAAATATAATTAACGCCAAGCCCCATACTGGCAAAAAGTTTAATTGTGATAAACCAAAAGATGCCACCAGGCACAGCGCAGAAAATGCCAGCATACCGAAAGCCAATGGCACTGAAAGGGTTACGTAATATATAAAAACCAAAAACAGAATAAGCGTTGCCCAATTCACAAAAGGGCTTTGACTATTGACCAGATTTTGCAAGGATACCGCAGGTATAGACCACACCATGGCTACTATACTAAAAAAAATTAAAGGTACGCAAATCCAGTGCACTCGTTTATTAGTAGGGTTCTGATGTCTCTCGCCATATTCTCGCAGTAGTTGTTGTATTTTTCTCATGAGGTTTTCTTAATAATTTACGAAATAAAAGGCACTTCTTTAATTGATTTTAGTCTTTACCTTATCCCATGATTTCACCTGCCAATGCACTTTACCCGTAGAAATATGATTCCCTTCTACATCAAAAACCTTCACCACACACACCACTACTGTAGATTCTGATGACTGTAGCGGACCATAAATATTTTCCTGAAGCCACTTATCTCCTATTTCAAAAGCAGCCTGCACCTTCATCTTACCCTGATAGTGATAATCCATTTCCAAGGTTTTCAATATAATTCTATATTTCTTAGGGTCTAACCGGGAAACCATAAGAAAGCCAGTAGTAAACTCAGACAATGTTGCCAACGCACAAGCATGGATTCCTTTTATATGGTTAAAATTTCGCTTCTTAAATGGCAGTTCTGTTTTTATACTTTTTTCATCAATATGCACCACTTTAAACCCATGTGGTTTATTAAAAGGTATCATTCTGCTCAGCCCCTGGTTCAAAAGCCATAGGTAAAATGCAGAATTACCTGCTTTTTGGACAATGTTCTTAATATTCATAGCGTCATTTTTAGGATTTAAATAGAAAATATAATTAATATAAATTTCATCTCCATATATTTGGAAGGACTTAAAAGAGAACCTGTTATGTTTAGTGTCTGGGAAAGACAATCCTTTATTAACTATGACTATATTATCATCGGAAGTGGAATCGTGGGTTTATCCACCGCCATTTCAATGAAGGAAAAGGAACCCAACGCTAACATCGCCATCTTAGAAAGAGGCTTACTCCCTTCAGGAGCTAGCACCAAAAATGCTGGTTTCGCCTGTTTTGGAAGCCTTACAGAGCTTTTACAGGACATCAAGACCTTGGGTAAGGAAAGGACTTACAACCTGGCTCAGGAAAGATACAAAGGCCTTCTTAAACTAAGAGCCCGGCTTGGAGATGAGCCTATTGACTACCAAAACTATGGCGGCTATGAGCTTATTCGAGAAGAGGAATTGCCCTTTCTAAAAGAAATTGATGAAGTTAACAGCCTGCTTGAGCCGATTTTCTCCAGCCAGCCCTTCCTCATCGACAATAAGTTAATAGGTCAGTTTGGGTTTAATACTTCGGTAGTAAAATCCATTATCTACTCCCCTTTTGAAGGGCAGATAGATACCGGCAAAATGATGAAAGCCTTAATAGGCAAAGCCGAACAATTAGGCATTATTATCCATACTGGAGCAGAAGTAGAGGCTTATAATGAAACTGAAACCGGAGTAGAGGTAACGGTAAAAGATAAGCTTTACAAAGAAATTAACTTCAAAGCCGATAAGGTGGCCATTTGCACCAACGCCTTTACAAAACAATTAATGCCTGAGGCCGAAATAGCACCTGGCAGAGGAATAGTATTGATAACCAAGCCGATCAGCAACCTTACCATTCAGGGTGTTTTTCATATGGATCAGGGATTTTATTATTTCAGAAACTTTGAAGACCGAATTATTCTAGGTGGTGCAAGAAACCTGGATATTGAAACTGAGACAACTACCGACCAGGGAATTAACAACAAAATAACCGAGAACCTAACCCATACCCTTAAAGAAACCATTCTTCCTGACTATCAATATGAAATAGACTACTTCTGGTCAGGCATTATGGCTTTCGGAGAACATAAAGAGCCGCTACTTACCCAAGTCTCTGACAGAGTGTTTGCGGGCTTCCGGCTGGGAGGAATGGGTGTAGCCATAGGTACTCAATTAGGCGAGAAACTGGCTAATATGATGGTTTAACAAAATCTTTTTATATATTCGATATTTCTAACCCCTAACACATGAACAAAGAGCACAAGGAGCCCTCACTTTTACTTTCTTTTGTACCCATAGTTTTTCTGATCTTATTACTAGCTGCTAACGTAGCCATTTTTGGAGAAGACGCCTCATACGGCCCTAACCAGATGGCACTAATATTTGCTGCCGCACTAGGAGGAATTTTATCCATAACACTCAATTATAGTTGGGATGAAGTACTGGATGGGATAGTAAAAAGTATAAGCTCTGCCATGAGTGCCATTCTTATTCTGTTAATGATAGGGGCACTAGCAGGTAGCTGGCTTATCAGCGGAGTAGTGCCAGCTATGATCTATTACGGTTTAGACATTCTTAACCCTACCATATTCTTATTTGCGGCTTGTATAGTTAGTGCTGTGGTATCAATAGCCACTGGTAGCTCATGGTCTACCACCGCTACCATAGGTATTGCTTTAATGGGAATAGGACAGGCATTAGGATTAAGCCCGGGGATTATTGCCGGCGCAGTAATATCAGGTGCTTACTTCGGTGATAAAATGTCTCCTTTATCAGACACCACCAACTTAGCTCCGGCTATGGCAGGAACGGATTTATTCACCCACATCAAGTACATGCTCTTCACCACAGGGCCTACCATGATCATTACCCTGACTATATTTCTAATCTGGGGATTTACCATAGATAGCGACACCGCCATTAACTCAGTAGGTGAAGTACAGACTGCTATTGCTTCAGAATTTAATATTAACCTTTTATTGTTTATTGTTCCGGCCACTGTTATCTTATTAATAGTGAAAAAAGTACCTGCGTTACCTGCGTTATTAATCGGTACTCTGTTAGCCTGTGTTTTTGCATTAATTTTTCAGCCACAAGCTATACAGGCCGTAGCGGAAGTAGATGTTTACAATGTTGAATCAGGCTACAAAGCACTCATGAAGGCTATGTTTACAGAGATACAACTCACCACTGGCAATGAAATGGTAGACTCTCTACTCAGCTCCAGCGGCATGCAAGGTATATTACCTACAGTATGGCTCATCATCTGTGCTATGATCTTTGGTGGGGTAATGGAAGGCAATAATATGCTCAAGGTAATAGCGGCTTCCATTATAAAGCTAGCTCACTCTACTGGCTCGTTAGTAGCCTCTACAGCGGGTACTTGTATAACGTTTAATCTAACTGCTTCAGACCAATACATAGCCATAGTAGTTCCTGGAAGAATGTTTTCCAGCGAATTTAAGGAAAGAGGTCTCGCTCCTGAAAACCTAAGCCGTACACTGGAAGACTCAGGAACGGTCACATCAGTACTCGTTCCCTGGAACACTTGCGGGGCTTACCAGTCCACCACACTTGGGGTAGCTACAGTTAGCTACTTACCATATTGTTTTTTTAATCTTTTAAGCCCATTTATGACAATATTGTTTGCTTATGCCAATATCAAAATCAGAAGGATCGACAAGTCAGAGAAAGAAGAAAATTAAGTCTACTTACGCTGAGACTATCAGTGCCGAGGAGATTAACAAGCTCGACTTACAGCGTTATGAGGGGAAAGTGCACATTATTACCACTGCGGAAGGTATAAACAAAGCTTTTAACAAAATAAACAAAACTAAGGCCGTTGGCTTTGACACTGAAACTAAGCCCGCTTTTAAAAAAGGGGAGTTTAATGATGTCTCGCTTATACAAATTGCAACTGATAAGGAAGTATTTCTTATTAGGGTAAATATTACTGGTTTTACTCCTGAGCTTATTCATTTCCTTGAAAATGAAAATATAAAAAAGATAGGCATAGCCCTCAGAGATGACATTAAAGATATGCAAAAGCTCAAGGATTTTACGCCAGGAGGTTTTGTAGAGCTCAATAAGATAGTGAAACACATAGGCATAGAAAGTAATGGCTTACGCAAACTAGTAGCCATTATCCTTGGTTTCAGAGTTTCTAAAAGCGCTCAGATATCTAACTGGGAAAGTGATACTTTAACAGAAAAGCAAGTTTACTATGCTGCTACTGATGCCTGGGTTTGTATAGAAATGTATAACGAATTGATCAAAAAGGGATATTTATAGAAGCTTTCTAAAATAAAAAGCGCTATTCTTTCATTAACCGAGAAGAATAGCGCTTTTCATTTTTATAGTAAATAGATATCATATATAAACCATCTCTCCAGCCAGCTGTATTGATTTGATCTCCCGCTTTTACTGACTGCCTTAATATTACTTTCCCCTTCATATCATGCACCTCTATCTCATCCATAAAGTCTCCTTGTAGGTTTACGTACTCTCTTGAAGGATTCGGAAATATATTATAATGCTTTGAAGCATCATTTCCCACCCCTGTAACAGGAGGAGTTGCAGGCCTTTCATAATCAGTACAATCATTATTGAGTACCTTAATAAAATAAGCAGCCACTTCCTGCATTAATTCTGTATCTAAAAAATCATCATGCCCTCCCCCCGGCTCTTCTGTATATTCCGTTTCTATTCCAAATTCAATTAGCTTATCTCGTAAAATCTGGCTCTGATGCATAGGTACGGCACAGTCAGCATCTCCATGATAAATAGCAAACGGTGGCTCATTCCCATCAATATATGCCAGTGGATTGGCAAAATCCACTAAGTCAGTACACTCACTAATTCTGCACCCTAACAAATGAGACTCTGAAGAATTATTCCTATCATGTATCAAAGGATCGTTACAACTACCAGGGTAATATTGATCCATCTCCAGAAAATAAGTAGGACCAAAAAAATCAACTACTGCCTGCACTTCACTACTGGCTTCAGTGCTACCCAAATGCGCTCCTTCCAACTCATTAACCTCAAGCGAAGTACCTAGTAAAGCCGCTAGGTGTCCTCCTGCAGAAACACCCATCACGCCAATATTACAAGTATCGATTTTATAGTCATCTGCATGAGTTTTTAAAAATCTAACTGCTGTTTTTACATCATGTAACTGTGCCGGAAAAAGCGTATCTTGACTATGCCTGTAATTTACCCCTACTACAGTGATTCCCGCTTCAAGCAACTCCTGGCAGTACCCCATAGTTAGCTCTTTAGAACCTGAACTCCAGCCTCCACCATGAATAAAAAGTACTGCACGATTAGGTACTTCTAAGCCATCTGGCACGTAAATATCTAATAGATGAGCTTCTTGATCATCATTAACATAGGCTACATCAGAAAATGTAGGGGCTTGTGAATATGCTACTCTGATCAGTAGCATTAATACTAAGGCGGTAAAGGTGTTTTTCATTTTGTGGTTATAAGCTATAGGAAATAGCGTAGCGATCAATCAGAGTTTAAACTCCTTTTCTATAACCACATATTTATCGCTTTGTTTAAAGAAGTTTTAATTGAATATTATTACCAATATCATTCAATAACTTTATTTTTTCCTTCAATGCTTCCATAAAGTTGATTTTCACTTCGGCATCCATCGTACAATCCATGGTAAATTCCTGATTTACTATATCTAATGAAAAATCAGCTACTAATTTCATGACCTCATTAGTTTCTTCATAGCTATAGGTAATCTGAACTGCTCTGGTCACCTCCACCTTCACTGTAGTAGCATTAGCCAGTACTTCTTCGGATGATACTTTATAGGCATTAATCAATCCACTGACACCCAATTTTGTCCCTCCAAAATAACGAACCACTACCACCAGTACATTAGTCAGGTTTTTGGAGTTGATCTGCCCAAGAATAGGATCTCCCGCAGAATGATTCGGTTCACCGTCATCATTAGCCCTAAAATCCTTCCTTTCAGCCCCCAACATATAGGCGTAACAATGATGTCTGGCATCATGATATTGTTTTTTTAGCTGAGCTAAACACTCCTTAATATCTTCCTCGTTTTTCACAGGATAGGCATACGCCAGAAACTTACTTCCTTTCTCTTTATACAATCCTTCTGCCGGACCTTCTATTGTAAAAAAATATTCTACCTGTTCTGCCATAAAAGCTTTTTTTCTTTCAGGATTTCACACCTCAGCTCACAAAGAAATGAATTTTCAGAGGTAATTGCTTAGAGATCAATAGAAGTTTTTTCATTCTTGAAGCAACCTTTTCAAACCTGGTTAGTCTTTGAAAGAAAAACTCAAACTAATGAAAACTATCTACATCATACTTCTGCTATTCGTAATTGCCCCATTTACTTTTGGGCAAAAGACTGAAAATCGGCCCGTTTCAGATTTTTCTGAAATAGTTGTCAACACCTCTGGCAACATATATATCACTCAAGGCAACTCTTTTAAGGTTACTGTAGAAGGTGATGAAGATGAGCTTGATGACCTCGTTACGGAAGTAAAAGGAAACAGGCTGATTATAAAACGAAAAAAGTCCTTTTCATTTAACAATTTCAACAGTAAGCCAACCATCAATGTGACCTTACCTAAGCTAGAGGCTCTGGATGTTTCCAGCTCAGGAAAAGTATATGGACAAAACAAATTCACTACTGATAATTTGATAGTTGAAATAAGCGGATCAGGAAAAGTAGAATTAGAAGCCGACTCTAAAGACCTTGATCTTTCCATATCAGGCTCAGGTAGAATTACCATGTCAGGCAATGCCAATAAAGTAACTGCTGAGGTGAGCGGGTCTGGCCATATTGCATCTATTGATTTAGAGGCCAAAGAATGCAGAGTAGACATTTCTGGCTCAGGAGGTTGTGAGGTGAATGTTACAGAATCATTAGACGCCTCTATCAGCGGCAGTGGCTCTATAAAATACAAAGGCAATCCTGATAAACTCAAAACTGATACTTCAGGCAGCGGTCACGTGAGAAAAATTTAATCTTTCTGTTTTAAGAACTTATCAGCCAGGCGGTTTTCACTGTCTGGTTTTATTCATTATACTGCAACCAGAAGGTGCCAATATTTTGAATAACCTTTATAAAATCATTATAGTCAATGGGTTTTACTATAAAGGCATTAGCGCCCAGTTCATAGGCCTTGGTTATATCTGACTGAGCTTGAGATGAAGTAAAAATTACCACTGGTATGCTTTTAGTAACCTCACTGGATTTCACTTTCTCTAGAATCTCCAACCCTGAAAGCATAGGAAGTTTAAGATCCAGAAGCATCATTTTAGGAACCTCCTGTTTGCCTTCCATTACGTCATCCACAAAATGCTCTGCCTCTCTTCCATCTCGTAATATGGTCACCTCATAGCTAGTATCTACTTTTTTTATGCCGTCAAGAATCAGTTCGAGGTCATCTCTATTGTCCTCTACGATTACATAGTTCAGCTTATTCATCACACTCATTAGAAATTAATTATTTTTAAGACGGTAGTTTAAAGAATATAGATGTGCCTTTTCCTGGCTCTGATTCAGCCCAGATCTGGCCATTATGTTTAAGTACTATTTGCTTGGCTATGGCCAACCCTACGCCCACTCCAGAGTATTTATCATCTTGATGAAGTCTATGAAAAACTTCGAAGATTTTTTCGCTATACTTCTGCTCAAAGCCTATGCCGTTATCCTTAATAAAATAAACTCTTTCGCCCTTTTCATCATCAAAACTATCAACCAAAATAGTTGGTTTACCCACCTCTAAACTATACTTTACAGCATTACTACACAAG
Organism: Fulvivirga maritima; assembly: GCF_021389955.1. NCBI lineage: Bacteria > Pseudomonadati > Bacteroidota > Cytophagia > Cytophagales > Fulvivirgaceae > Fulvivirga > Fulvivirga maritima. Next base: position 3,019,473 of record NZ_CP089980.1, on the reverse strand, counting down.
TTAGTTACTACTTGCTTTATCATAAGCTTATCCACTAGCACTTCGGGCAAATCAGCGATGGTGTAGGTAAATCTATGGTTCTCCAGCTGTTCCTGCTCAGCTAAAGCATCTTGAAAGAGCTCTTTTAAACAAGTCTTGGTTTTGTGTATCTCTGACCTGCCTATTCTAGAAAAGGCCAATAACTCATCTATTAAAGTACCCATGCGCTTGGCATTGTACTTTATTACATCCAAAAAGCGCGTTCTCTCCTCGTCTATTTCTGTATGAGCTCTTAGTTTTTCACTAAAACCAATTATAGCACGTAGCGGTGAGCGTAAATCATGAGATACCGTATAGGTAAAAGCCTCCAGGTCATCATTTACCTCTTGCAATCTTTCCTTTTGTAAGCGCAGCTGCTGCTCGCTCTTTATTTGCTCTGTAAGGTCAGAAATAATCACCATTAAACTCATTACTTCTCCAGCGTCATCCATTTCAGGCACCACGGTAAACATTCCATACTTCACCTTGGCACCAGACTCCAACTCTATACTCTGCCTTACTAATTCTTTGTTATCCCTGCTATTTATTAATAATTCCAGAAACTGCTCTAAGCCCTTTTCTGGCCAACCTACCTTTTCAATATTTCTACCAATAAACTCATCCACCTCTTTTCCTGCAAATGACGCGATGGCCTTATTTATAAACTCCACTTTAAGCCTTGGCGTAAGCCTGAGTATAACATTAGGAGAATGCTCTACCAAGGTACGAACCTCTACTTCTGACCGCCGGAGCTTATCTAAGAGCATTTGCTGCTCTTGCTGAGACTCTAAAAGCTTATCATTAACGGCAGTCAATTTATCATTGATTTCTACCAGCGCATTCTGATGTTTTCTCAGTTCTGTAATATCTCTGCTTACCGCTAATACTGATTCTATATTACCGTTTTCATCTAACTCAGGGGTGAGTACTACATAGGTATAAAGACCATCTATTGTAGTAATAAAGCTTAATGCTTGTTTAGTAGCGCGTACCTTATTTAAGTGCTCAGAATAAAGCCGCTTCTTCTCTAATGGAATATCGAGTATATTAAAATAGGTGCCATGATAATCTTCATAATCCAGGTGCCACCTTTCTGCAGTAAGCCTATTAACATAGATTATTCTATCCTCCTCATTTATACGAGCGATACCATCTGGAATATGCTCAAGTAATGTTCGCAGGAAGTTATCAGTAGCTTTTAACTTCTTTCTGGTCTTTAACAATTCTGTGATGTCACTCCCTTCGGCGAGTACTGTACTCACTTTACCATTAGTATCCAAGACGGGTTTCAATGAGAAATCAGCCGTTATCCTACCATTAACGGAGTTAATATCTACTTTACTCCTATAGAACGCTCCATTGCATGCATGTTTTACTTCCGTTTTCACCACACGCCTATCCTCCCTGGTTATCCACCAGGGGGCATCCCAGAAATATTCTCCCAGTACATCATCTAACTTAATGCCTGTTGCATCTAATGAACTCTGATTGATTTCTCTGATCTTACCTTTAGGATCCAAAACTGCTATAAAATGAAAGGTATGGTTAAATATCGCCTCAAATTTCTCTTTAGTATTTTTGAGATTAATTTCCACCTCTTTCAATTCAGTTATGTCTCTGGAGATATTCAGAACTGAGCGCACTTCTCCATCTCTATCCAGCTCTGGGAGCATCAACGTTTGATAATAGATGAGCTTACCATCTCTTTCTACCGAAGTAAATTCCACATGCTCCTTCTTATTAGAAATAACAGAATTAACCCCAGCTACAAAAGCAGTAACATCATGGCTAGATTCATAAAAATCCTTTATATTCTCACCAAGCATATCTTCCAGAGAGTGGCCTATACGCATGAGTAGCGCTCTGTTTAGGTACATATATTTGAGTTCAGTATCCAGCCTAAATATAAAGGCTGGGTTATGATCTAATAAGGCCTTTAGCTCCGCATGAGATGACTGCATTTGTATCTCCATCTCTTTGCGCTCACTCACATCTGAAAAACTGAAGACAATACCATCATCCAACTTTCTACACTCCACCTGAAACCAGGTGTCAGGACTCACTTCAGGAAAAAGGTTTATCACTTCAAACTTACGGCCGGTTTCAAACACCTCTACATACTTGGGGAAATATGTATCTTTAATCTTGGGTACAATCTCTAAAAGGCCTTTACCAATTAGGTCATTGCCTAATCTTTTCTTTATGGGTACCAAGTTTAAGGCTATTTCATTTATAAATTCAAATCTAAAATCTATGACCTTTCCGTTCTGATCTCTTACAGCAGATAAATACTCTACACCTACACTAATACTATCAATTACCTGCTTAATGAGCTTTTTATTATCCAAGAACGAGTCTATCATTTGATATTAAATATTAAATAATTAATAAATTACTTTATCAATTCGAAATTAACAAGTACAAAGCCTGCTGTTTAAATAATAAACTATGCAAAAGGCTATTTATTTCCTTTTATAAAACTGTAGATAAAAAAATCCGGCTGAAGAAAGTAAAGCCGCACACAAAAAGACCATTTTAAAATTATCAGGATTATTATCATACAACCCTCCTGATATTATTGAACCCTGCATTATCCCCAACTCCAACGCTATGAAAGCCGTAGCCATTCCCCTACCTCTGGTCTTAAAATCACAACGATCTGCCACCCAAGCATATACTGTAGGAGAATTCATTCCTGTTCCTAAACCAAATATAGCAGCCCCCACCAATAAGCTCCATATATCTGTTGCGAAACCAGTTACTACCATGCTCAAAGCATAGAGAATACAGGCTACTTTCAACACTACTACTCTTCCATATTTATCAGAAGCCTTTCCTGCGAATATTCTAATTAATAATGAAGATAATGTAAAAACAGTAAAATATACTCCTTTGTTTTCAATACCTAAATAACTTGTAAAATCAGGCACTATAGTAAGCACTACGCCAAAAGAAAAAACGGTGAGTCCAAGTACTAAAGCAGGTGCAATAGCTCTGGGGTGGTATATTTCATCAGACCGAATAGCAAGATGAGATATTTTGAACTTCTCCCGGTGCTGCAAAGTCTCCTTCATACCAGCCAAAATAAGAATAGAAAGTATGGCCAAGGCTGATGATGTATAGAACATGGCATCAAGGGAAAACCAAATTTTAAGCTGACTTCCCAAAGCTGGACCAGCAGACATGCCCAATGTTCCGAACAAACTAGAAAGGCCCAGAGCCTCACCTCTTCTGTTATCAGGTACAATATCTGCCACATAGGCTACAGTACCCGTAGGCTTAAAACCGGTAGAAAAGCCATGAAAAAAGCGGAGTATGAAAAAACCAACAACAGTAGTTACTAACGGATACACCAAGCCCATAATACAACAAACCAGCGCTCCTACCACCATTACCGGCACTCTACCCACAGTATCAGCCAGCTTACCACTAAAGGGTCGGCTAATCATAGCCGTAAGTGTAAAAACAGCAATAATATACCCTTTATAATCTTCACCTCCGAGAGAAGTAAGATAATCCGGCAGCTCCGGAATAATCATATTAAAGCTGGCAAAAAAGAGAAAAGAGCTGGAGCAAAGCAGCCAAAACTGTAGGGTATAAGCTTTAGGTTGCTTTGCCTCTTGTCTCTCCATTAATATTAATTATTTCCCTTTTGCTCCTGATAACCTAGCAAAAAGGCCTTTATATAATCATCAAGATCACCATCCAGTACGTTTTGAACGTCCGTTCTTTCCACACCGGTACGTGCATCTTTTATAAGCTTATAAGGGTGTAATACGTAATTTCTAATCTGAGATCCGAAATCAATTTTCATTTTAGAATTCTCAATTTGATCTCTTTGAGCATTACGTTTTTCAAGTTCCATCTGGTATAAACGAGACTTAAGCATTTTCATAGCTCGCTCCCTGTTAGCCAGCTGCGACCTTTCTACCTGACAAACCACCACTATACCCGTAGGCTTGTGAGTAATCTGCACTTTAGTCTCTACTTTGTTCACGTTCTGGCCACCAGCACCCCCTGAACGAGAGGTGTGAAACTCAATATCGGCAGGATTGATTTCTATTTCGATATCATCATCCACTATAGGAGATACATATACCGAAGCAAATGAAGTATGCCTTCTACCCCCTGAATCAAAAGGAGAAATACGTACCAATCGGTGTACTCCTATCTCTGACTTGAGGTTACCATAAGCAAAGTCGCCTTCTATTTCTAAAGTAGCAGATTTGATTCCTGCCACATCACCTGGTTGGTAGTTTACCTGCTTCACATTATAACCATGTGACTCTCCCCACATGATGTACATTCTATTCAGAATATCTGACCAATCCTGACTTTCTGTACCTCCTGCTCCGGGGTTGATTTCAAGAATAGCTCCCAGCTGATCTTCTTCGCTGCTAAGCATCTTCTTAAATTCAAGATCTTCTACTGCTTTTTCTGCCTGAGCGAACTCCTTATTCATATCGGCTTCGCTCACTTCATCTTCCTGATAGAATTCATTGAGCGTTTCCAGATCTTCCATAAGCTGATTTACTTTAGCAAAGCTATCAGTCCATGTTTTTTTGGCTCTTATGCCTTTCATTACCTTTTCAGCTTCTGCGGGATTATCCCAAAAACCGGGCTGGGCGGTAACCAGCTCTTCTTCCTGTACCTCGGCTAACTTTTTATCGTAGTCAAAGGTACCTCCTCAAGGCCTCTACACGCGCCTTCAAGTCTTTCAACTCGTCTGTAGTCATAGTTTATGTTTTATTTAAAAAATGCAAATGTATAACTTAAAAGAGAATTATGAAGAAGAAATGAAGGAGTTTAAATTTCTCCGACCCGAAGCTTAAACTTCTTACCTATTTTAACATTCTTTCTTTGCAGGAAATAGAGCGTAAGTGCACCTGCGGCCAGGTAAGCTCCAATTTTTAGTGATTTTGTATCTACACTCTCCCCATTAACTATTACACCATTTAGAGTATCTACAGCAGGGAAGCCAACCGCTCCTATAGCCACAATGGCTGTAACTGTAGAAACAAGAGTGCTTTTACGTTTACTTCTAATGTCTATTTTCTCTATTTCGGCAAGAGCTATTTTGGTGTCATGCAGCTTAACATAACCATCTCCTAAAGCTTCAATAGTTCCCGTACTCCAATAGCTGTCTCCAATAAGCTTTAGCCTTATTTCATCTCCAGGCCAAAAGGAATATTTAGGAGGCATTCCTTTTTTAGCAATAATCAGTCTGTTTTGAGATATAGCCGGAAAAGAAAGAATTAAAATAATGCCTGTGAGTAACACATTTTTCCAGTTCATATTTAATAAGAGATTTTTCATATTGACCATTAGGATATAAAAAAGAGGTTACTAAAAGCAACCTCTTTTCATTTTGGTATAAGTTGATTATATCTTTCTCAACCAACCGAATTTATCTTCTTGTCTGCCATATTTGATATCATCAAGCTCTTTAAGCACTTTATTAGAGAATTCTCTCTTAGCAATATCAGGCAAAGTATAATCTGTTCCTTCGTGAGCTATTACCTCTATGTGAGCAATAGTAGCCGCTGTACCTGCACCGAAAGCTTCCTGAAGAGATCCGTCTTTAATAGCAGCAACAACTTCTGCCACCTCTACTTTTCTCTCTTCTACTTCCATACCCCAAGATTTAGCTACTTCTATCACACTTCTTCTGGTAATACCATTCAAAATGCTATCTCCTGTTTCAGGAGTTACCAGCTTGCCGTTAATTACGAACATAAGATTCATAGTACCAGACTCTTCCACGTACTTATGCTCTCTACCATCTGTCCAGATCAATTGATCATAGCCTTGAGCTTTAGCTAACTGAGCTGGATATAAAGTAGGTCCGTAATTACAACCCGTTTTACAAGCTCCACTACCACCTTTTACGGCTCTTACGTATTCAGTTTCTATTTTCACTCTTACCGGCTTAGCATAATATGCGCCTACAGGGCAAGTAATGATCATAAATTTGAAGTTCACAGAAGGCGTTACACCTATGTAGTTATCATCAGAGATAACAAATGGTCTTAAGTAAAGCGCTGTACCGGGAGCTGCAGGCACCCAATCCTTATCTAAGGATAAAAGCGTATCTAAACCATTATAATATACTGATTCATCAAGCTCAGGCATGCACATTCTTCTGGCTGAGAAGTTCATTCTTTCCAGGTTTTTATCTGGTCTGAAAACTGCTACATCACCATTTTCATGTTTATAAGCTTTTAAGCCTTCAAAAATAGATACACCATAGTGTAAAGACGGGTTTGCAGGACTCATCTCAATCGGCGCATAAGGTTTGATGTTCAGGTTTTTCCAAACATTATCAGCATAGTCTGCCACAAACATGTGGTCTGAGTAAACTTTCCCGAAAGGGATATTATTAAAGTCTACCTGACCTATTCTACTGTTCTCTATTTTCTGAACAGGTATATTTTGAGTATCTATCATAACATAAAAATTAATTCATTCGGAGAGTGAACAAAATTATCAAAAAAAATCAGTACCTGAGACGAAATTGTTTACATTTTTGGTTTCCATGCAACCTCCTCAGCATGAAGGTCATCTGACATTTTGCGGGCTAGCATAAATAAATAATCTGAGAGACGATTGAGGTATTGAATTACGAGCTCATCTACGGGTTCCACCTCGTTGAGCGCTACCACCAAGCGTTCTGCTCTGCGGCAAACACAACGCGCCACATGGCAAAATGAAACGGCCTGATCACCGCCCGGCAGCACAAAACTGCGCATGGGAGGCAAAGTTGTATCCATCACATCTATTTCCTTTTCCAAAGATGATATGTCTTCTCCTGAAAGTTGAGGTACTTTCACTTTGGTATTACCAGGTTCAGTAGCCAAAATAGAGCCTACAGTAAACAATCGATCTTGAATTTCAATAAGAAACGCTTTTCTTAACTCGTTTACTTTTTGATCTCGCACCAGGCCTATGTATGAGTTAAGCTCATCTACAGTGCCATAGCTGTCTATTCTTAAATTTGCCTTTGAAACCCTCTTCCCTCCAAACAGTGCTGTTTGGCCTTTATCTCCTGTTTTTGTATATATCTTCATGTAACACTATACTGACTGCCGTTCAGGGCGAGTCACATTCTCATTTATCACATCCGTTTCCACTACTCCATCTCTTAACCTGATAATTCTGTGTGCATAGTGAGCAATATCATCTTCGTGAGTAACCATAATGATAGAGTTACCTTTATCATGCAGCTGCTGAAAAAGCTCCATAATGTCATAAGAAGTTTTTGTATCTAAGTTACCGGTAGGCTCATCGGCCAAAATAATACTTGGGTTATTAACCAAAGCTCTGGCTATTGCTACCCTCTGCCTTTGACCACCAGATAGCTCATTAGGCTTATGATCAAAACGTGAGCCCAAGCCTACATTATTCAAAGCTTCCATGGCTATCTCTTCTCGCTCAGCTTTTTTATAGCCTGCATAAATAAGAGGTAAAGCCACATTTTCTAAAGAAGAAGCTCTTGGCAACAGGTTAAAAGTCTGGAATACGAAGCCTATTTCCTTATTTCTAATCTCAGCGAGTTCATTTTCGGTAAGATCACTCACATTCTGATTATTAAGAATGTAATCACCGTTAGTAGGGGTATCAAGGCAACCTATAATATTCATTAAGGTTGATTTACCAGAACCAGAAGGCCCCATAAAAGCCACATACTCACCCCTATCTATACTAATAGAAATAGTTTTAAGAGCTTCTACCGTTTGGCTTCCCATTTTATACACCTTAGAAATATCGTGTGTTTCAATAATTTTTGTCATAAAGGAGATAGGCTTATCTATTCAAAAATAATAAATATTGCTGTTATCCACTAATAACGTAAAGCGAGAAAGTATAATGTATAATTATTACTTAAACGGCAAATTATTCTACTGAATGTTCCTTATGCGTCCTGAGCATCACTTCTCCTTGCAAATGTTCCAGAGTAGCTTCTATAACCTTATCATCTTTAAGAATACGCGTATGCCCCAACTCCTGAGTAGTAACCAGCCTGGCGGAGGGATAAACATCCATAAAAGCCTTAGGATTATCCATGTCTACCTCATCATCATCTTTATCATAAATGAGCAGCACATCAATTGGTCGTAATTTTTTAGCTACATATACCGCCTCATATACTTCAAAGGGTTGACCAAATTTCTTTTGCACAAACGTTTCTAAATAGACCTTACAGGCCTCAGAGGCCTTGAGTTTTTTAAGAAAAGCCTCTATGATTTTATCTCCCAAAGTAGGACTGCTGATCATCACTAATTTCTGTGTATCCACCCCTGAATGTATAGCATGCAAGGCAGATACTCCGCCCAATGAATGGCCTACTACCATTTCAAATGGCCCAAATTCACTATTCATTAAAGTAATTATATCAGCAAACTCCATGAGGTGAGACCTTTTGCCCTCAGATAGCCCATGGCCTGTAGCATCAAATGATATTACCTGATAGCCTTCCATATTAAATACAGGAATAAACTTTCTGAACTGAGTGCCTCTTCCCATCCAGCCATGACAAAACAACACTGGCTTCCCTTCGCCCCACGTATAATATTGTATCGTAGAGCCATTATATTGAAGACTTCCTTTTTTAGCTTCTGCACGAGCATCTTGCTCACCATAAGGAACCTTATAACGTACCGGAGTAAAAAAAACATGAGCGAACCACCTCTTAGCCAAAATTGGAGCTATTTTCTCTACCTTTGGAAACAACCACCCTACAGCCCTAATGGGTAAGGGCGTTTTAATTTTCTTTTTCTTCTTCATAAAACACAGACCGACCAGTATTTCCAAAATTAAAATTTTCTACCTTCTCTCCAGTTATTTGATAATGTAATTCTTCAAATAATCAACAACTATATCTCTGCTTTACCTACTATACTTAACTCTGGAAATCAACAGTGGCCCTTCCAGTTTAGCAATAAGCAGGATTCGTATTTTAGAAATAATAATAATATCATCTACAAACTTCCCTGCTTCTATCCCTTCTTCCAGTTCCACCCCTATGTAATTTTGTAAGCCATTAAAGCTTTCTTGGCCTTTCTCTTTTAATTACGGATGGGGTATTGGCATACCCCATAGCTGTATTAAAAATAGAACATCTCCACCCTCCATTAAAGGATTACCTCACATTCAAGTACTTCTTTAATGGAATTCAGTTTCTACACAAATTTGCTATCAGAAGTTGATTAATAAATAAACTTTTATAATATAATATTGCACTTATATCAGAAAGCCTCCGACGCTTTTTTATTTTTATTTATAAAATGAAGATGAATGCTTCTTAAGGTTGGTAGCATCCATAATATCAGTTGATAAACAGAACCATGGTACCCATAAAGATTAAACAACTCATCTGAATATCTAATTATTTAATCTTTAGTTTCTATTCGTTTCATGTTCACTTTTTTTTGATAAAACACTTAAGCCATTATTATGACTTATTAAAGCAACCAATCTTACATTTCTAGAAAACTATTTATTCTAATTTCTTTTAAAATAAATCTAACTTGGACATAACAAAATAACTATGGAGCTAATTTTTGAGTTGTGAAAAATCACTTGCATTGCAACTAATAAATTTAGAGGCCTAGTTTATATATTACAACCTAAAATCCAATTAAAATGAAAATTCTAGGAAATTTTTTACTCACATTTCTAGCATGTATTATCTGTTTTTCCTGTTCAGATAATGACGTATCCGCTCCAAATAAGACGGATTTAACACTCTCTAATGAAAAAAGCAATGATATAGGAGCCTCTGCTTTTATTGAGCTTACCGGCAATACTTATTCTCATGATCCTTGTCTAATAAAAGAACCTAACGGTTTATGGTGGGCTTTCATGACAGGCCCGGGAGTAGGTGTAAAATATTCTACTGATGGTGTCAATTGGACTCAAGGCGCTCAAGTCTTCCCTAATGAACTTCCTTGGTGGAGAAATTATGCCCGTGAAATGGGACGTAACGATGTATGGGCGCCTGACTGTTTTTACAATAATGGTCGTTATTGGTTATACTATTCCGTCTCTGAGTTTGGCAATAGAAACTCCGCCATAGGTCTTGCTTCTTGCTCAAGCATTTTAACTGGGGACTGGCGTGATGAAGGGGTAGTATTGAGCACCTCTAATCGCTCCAGTGTAAATGCTATTGATCCTAACATAATGAAAGATGCTAATGGTAACTTATGGATGGTGTATGGCTCTTGGTTTGATGGCATAAAAGTGGTAAGACTCAACAGCTCTACTATGAAACCCACAGGCACTCATTACTCTATAGCTAGAAGAGGCGGTGGCATAGAAAATACCGATATAGTGTACAACAATGGCTATTACTACTTATTTGTATCTTTAGGTGTTTGCTGTCAAGGAGTAAATAGCACCTATCGTATTGCATATGGTCGCTCCACCAGTATTACAGGCCCATATTATGATAAAAACGGGGTTAATATGATGAACGGAGGTGCTACTATTCTTGATTCAGGCAACTCAGTTTGGATAGGACCTGGTGCACCCGATATTTATAAGCATAATGGAAATTATCTAATGATAAGACATGCCTATGATGCTAATGACAATGGTGCCCCTAAAATGCTTATCAGCGATCTGTATTTCGTAAACGGCTGGCCTACTTATTAAAGATATTATACTCATTCTTACTCACTGAAAAATGTGGGTGGGAATGGGTTTCAAACCTTCACTTCAACATCACTCTTTCCTTCCGCTAAATAACTTCTCTCAAAAAAGTTAATTACTCCGTTATCTTCAACCATAATTACGGTAGAGCACCTGGAGCCATAGTCAGGGCTTTTTATAAACATAGGGGAGAGCATCCGTTCCATTTCCACGCCTACACCTGTATCGGGCAAACTTGTATCTGGCGGTTTCACATCATCGTGAAGCGTTTCTATCAATTCATGAGGTAGTAGATTGCCCTTTTTAATTTGATCGGCTAGCTTTTGCTTGCCTCGCTCCACTTTTGGCCACGGAGTATTCAGCAAAGCATTACTTAGACCGTGAATACCAGCATCAATCTTATGAACGCCTTGCTGGTAATTTCCATAATAATAAAGGCCGTTTACATCTCCACATATAAGATTAAATCCATTGTACTGCTGACCTTTAGCTTCCACCTTTTCTAAGTAGCCCTTTGCGTCTTCATTTCCCGAAAGGAAATCTGACACCAAATGTCCTCTGGAGGGTGCATTATCTTTGATGTTTCGCAAGTCACGATAATTAGTAATCATAGCCAGCCGGCCATTTTTATTTACTCCCATCCAGGTACCGCCCGCTTCCAAATCCCGCCCTGCTAATACTTGAGGGTTATCACTCCAAAAATGCGCTGACTCTGTCTTCCTGGCATAGAACTCATCACGGTTAGCAGCTACTATTAAAGGATATTTTTCATGCTTCTTATAAGCTAAAAGAATAAGGCACATATTAAAAAAGCTCTAATTGCTCTGGCAGTAAGCGAAATGATTTTCTATGATAATCAGTGACCCCATGACTTCTGATGGCCTCTCTATGATTTTTAGTTGGGTAGCCCACATTGCTCTCCCACTGATAAGCAGGAAATTCCTTGGCCAATTTATACATATACTCATCTCGGTAGGTTTTGGCTAAAATAGAAGCCGCAGCAATTGATAAGTACTTGCCATCACCTTTTATAATACATTCAAATGGTATTTCATTATGAGGTTTATACCTGTTTCCATCTATCAGCAGCAGCTCAGGCTGTGTCTCAAGTTGATCTACCGCTCTATTCATGGCCAAAAAGGAAGCATTCAGAATATTTACCTCATCTATTTCATTATTATCTACAAATGAAACGGCCCAGGCAATGGCCTCTTTTTCCACATCCAGCCTGATAGCCTCTCTTTGCTTACGGCTCAGCTGCTTACTATCATTAAGCACTTTATGTTTATAATCATCTGGTAGCACCACTGCGGCGGCTACTACAGGCCCAGCCAGACAGCCTCTGCCTGCCTCATCACAACCTGCCTCTATTTTATCTTCACTGAAAAAGGATAACAACATATCTAACAAAAATAATTTACCTACGTTACATCCAAAAATTATCAACTGCTTTTAACCTGGTTTTATCAAAACCTTTTTCTCTCACTATTTTAATAGCTTTGCAACACTATTTGCCAACCAACTTATAGATATGAAAAAACAAGAAAATAACCCCTGGACCACGCTTGACCGAAAGCAAATTTATGAAAACCCATGGATAAAGCTGGAAGAGCACGACATCATTAACCCAGGGGGCGGTGAAGGAGTTTATGGCAAAGTATTTTTCAAAAACAGAGCTATTGGCATTATCCCTATCGATGAAGAAGGTAATACCTGGCTGGTAGGTCAATACAGATATACTATTGATGAATACTCTTGGGAAATACCTGAAGGTGGCGGCCCTATGCATGAAGAACCGCTAACAGCAGCCCAAAGAGAACTGAAAGAAGAAACAGGGCTTATGGCCAACCAATGGGAAATGATTATGCGTTTTCACACCTCTAACTCTGTTACTGATGAGGTGGGTTACATTTATCTGGCAAGAGAATTAACTCAGGGTGAACAAAACCTGGAAGAGTCTGAGTCTGACTTAATAGTTAAAAAACTACCTTTTACAGAAGCACTGAAAATGGTAATGAACCAGGAAATAACAGATAGTATGAGTGTAGCCGGCATTTTAAAAACGGCTCGCATATTAGGATTATAATAGAAATAAGGAGTAGGCAGAGCGCCTGGAGAGCATGAAGAAGAAATTATTTATTGGCCACCTCAAAAAAAACTTAGTACTGGCCCTGCCGGTAATGATAAGTCAGTTGGGGCACATGATGGTTAACGTGGCTGATAGCATGATGGTAGGGCAACTAGGAGCTTTACCATTGGCAGGAGCCTCTCTGGCCAATGTTATTTTTAACCTTATTCTTATGTTTGGAATAGGGGTTTCTTATGCCATAACTCCACTTGTGGCAGCGGCTGATGGTGAGAAAAATACTTCAAAATCAAGTGAATATTTGAAACATGCCTTTCTTATTAACCTGATTACCGGCTTCCTCCTATTTTCTCTGGTGAAAGTAGGCGGCAATGCTCTGTACCATTTTAACCAGCCTGAAGATGTGGTAAATATATCACTACCATACCTTAATATCATTACACTTTCTATGGTGCCTCTCATGATATTCCAGACTTTCAGACAATTCGCAGAAGGACTATCACATACTACTCAGGCCATGGTGATAGTTATAGGCTCTAACCTTATCAATGTAGGCCTTAACTACCTGTTTATTTATGGATATGAGCCCCTAAACATACCCATGATGGGGCTTAACGGCGCCGGCTGGTCTTCTTTAATTTCAAGGATTATTCTGGCTTTATGGATGGCATATTATATTTATAAAGGAAAACCATTTCAAGAATTCAGAGCTGGGTTTAGTTTCAAAAATTATAAAGCAAAAATCATTAGAAGGCTCTTATCACTAGGACTCCCTGCAGGCTTTCAGTTTGTATTTGAAGTGGGCGCATTCGGGTTTGCGGTAATTATGATCGGCTGGCTGGGAACTAAACCTTTAGCCGCCCATCAAATAGCCATTAATCTGGCTGCTATTAGTTACATGATGGTTTCAGGTCTTTCGGCGGCAGCAACAATACGAGTAGGAAATCAACTAGGCAAAAAGAATATTCATTCATTGAAAATGGCCGCTTCGACCCTTTTCATCATGTCACTCATTTTCATGAGTTTCACCGCCATTGTTTTTATTGTTGGTAGACATTGGCTTCCTTCTCTATACATCAATGATCCTGAAGTAATAGAGATGGCCTCTACTTTACTCATTATTGCTGGTTTTTTCCAACTTTCTGATGGCATACAAGTAGTTAGCCTTGGTGCTTTGCGCGGCTTGGCAGATGTAAAAGTACCCACCGCACTCACCTTTATAGCCTATTGGGCACTGGCATTACCTTCAGGCTATTACCTTGCATTTGAGCTTAATATGGGGCCAAGAGGAGTTTGGTACGGATTATTAATAGGTCTCTCCTTAGTAGCTATAATTATGATCACCCGATTCTACTTTTTGGTAGGCAAACTGGGCATAAAATGGTCTACCCCAAAATACCCTACTGCTAATCGAAATTTATAGATTGACCGTTTTATAATTCACTTTTCACGTAATTCGGCTTATCTTTGTTATTCATGAATACAAATCAGACGATAGCGCTATACCAGCCAGTATTGCAGCAGATCGCCTTAAAAATGGTAGGATCTATTGCTGACGCTGAAGATATAGTTCAGGACACCTTCCTGAAGTGGCTTACTGTGAATCATGAAAAAATAGAAAATACTAAGGCCTATCTTATCAGGGCGGTAACTAACAACAGCCTCAATCATTTGGACGCTCTTAAGAGAAAAAAGAATGAATGCCTGCAAAATATTAAACCTGCAGAGCTGATAGATTGGTACAAGGAAAAGGATTTATTCCATTTTGACATGGAGAATGAAGTATCTGCCGCCTTAGATATTATTCATAAAAAACTAGAACCTGTAGAGAAAGGCATTTACGTACTGAGAGAGTTTTTTAACTTCGAGTATGAAGAGTTGCAGCATATTTTCGACAAGAAAAAAGATAACTGCAGACAGCTATTTAGCAGAGCCAAAGATAAACTGACACAAGAAACTGGTAAGATTAAATTAGATCTACCTCAAACCCACTTTATAGAAAATTTCAAAAAGGCCTGCCACATAGGCTCCCCTGCTGATTTCATAAAAGGAGTAAAGCAAGAGATCCTTGAAAAGCTGGAAGGAAAATCTTTTTAAAAAAATTCTCACCTTTTTGTCACAAACTTAAAAACCGCCTGTCTTTATATAAAACGGGGAGTTACAGCCCACAATAACCACATTAAACAACTAATTGATGGAAGTGATATTAATATTTTTTGTAGCGCATTGGTACTTGTCTTTGTTTTTCCAGACATTTTTCCTGCACCGGTACGCTTCCCACAAAGCCTTTACTATGAGCAAAGGTTGGGAAAAGGTTTTCTTTATTCTCACTTGGTTCTTCCAGGGATCAAACTACCTCAGCCCCTACGGCTATGGAATAATGCACCGCATGCACCATGCTTATGCTGACACACCAAATGACCCTCACTCACCAAAATATGATGAGACTATCTGGAAAATGATGTGGAAAACCAAAACTATTTATTCCGACATCACCAGTAAAAAAATGACTGTAGATGCCCGCTTCACTCAGGACGTTCCTGAATGGGAAGCATTCGATAAATTTGCTCGCTCATGGGTTTCAAGACTGATATGGGCCGCTATTTATGTAGCTATATATTGGCAATTTGCTACCGTATGGTGGTTATGGTTATTGCTACCTGTTCAATTTTTATTATCTCCTATTCACGGTGCTATCATTAACTGGTTTGCTCACAAATATGGATACACTAACTTCAAAGTGGGAGATACTTCTAAGAACTTCCTACCATTAGATTTCTTAATGATGGGTGAGAGCTATCATAATAATCACCACAAACATGGTAACAGACCTAACTTTGGCGGTATCAGATGGCATGAAATAGATCCTACTTATTTAGTGATTAAAGTGCTAGACGCAGTGAAAATCATCAAAATTCAAAAATATAAAGAAGTAGAGCTAACAGAAGTAAAAAAGGCTGCAGCCTAAAAGTATTTAAACTTCTATTTTAAGAGCCTGTCTCTAAAGCAGTTACTTGATCAGTCAACATCACATTGATACTCGAAATATCATTTCATCAATGCTGTCCTAAATAAATTGGTTTGTTGAAATTTTCTTTGTTGAGATATCTTTCCTTTGCAATTTGAACTTAATTTGAAAATAGATCCCCCTGTATCACATCTAGGAGTGGTTCTTTATGTACTTCAAAGGGTTTGTCGAGCCACTTTTGAAGCTCAATTTTAACAAAAATATTGAGCCGTATAAAGGCCACTAGGTTTGATAAGTGCCAGCCATATTTTGCCGTTGCTTTCATTACTTTTAGTAGCAGTATTGTAATCAATGCAGTCCATATTTGTATCATCACTGCATTTTTGGAAGTGCCCACAAAAGTTTTTATATGCAGTAATTGCTTGATATCTCTGAAAAACACCTCTATCTCCCACCTGGCCTTGTATAGTTCTCCGATGGTCTGTGCTGCCCACTTGAAGTTGTTAGTGATGACTTCAATGGTTTGCCCGTTTCTCTCATCCCAAACCACCACTCGTCTTAGCGTTTTTGGATATTTAGCCTTGGACTGGGCGTTGGACAGTTCTATCTCCTCATCTTTGAGCACATGCTGTGCAGTGTGCTCTGGCAGGTCCCGTTCTTTGATAGAGGTATAAGATAAGTTCTTTTTATGCCTGATGACAAAATACACCCCGCTGCTGTCCCAGACGTTGATCATCGGAAAATCATTGTAATAGCGGTCGGCCACGATCACTGCCCCTTTCTCCAATGGGATACCATAAGCCCCTTTGTTGTCGGCCACACTGCCTTCGGTAATGTTCACAAAAACAGGGAGCTTTCCATCATAGTCCAATAAAGTATGCATTTTTACAGCTCCTTTTTTTGTCCGAAAGGTAGCCCAGTCAAACACCGAAAGGCACAGGCTGATAACGGTGGCATCCAGCAGGTATACCGGAACCTTGACCTTCAGTTTTACCCGTCTCAGAGCTGCCTGCTGTCCTAAACTTTTCAGCAGTGAATAGTACAGATCTTTGAATAAATCCGCATCTCTACGCTTGTTTTGGTAGCTTACACTTGACTTGGACGGAGCTTTCCTAACACCCAAATGGTTGAGGTTTCCTGTTGCAGAACGAAGCCCATTGGAGATGTCTCTGACCGATGTGCTCTTGGCAAAATGGCAAAATAGCATGGATACCAAATGAGTCCAGCTATTAAAACCCTTACATCCTTTGTCGGCTTGTTTTTCCCGTACCAATTTATTGAAAATAGACCGATCAATCTTTTTAATAATCTGAGAAAAGAGTGTAATATTACTCATGAGAGGCGTGTGTTTTTGGAGTCAAACCTAAAATAATCTTTTTAGGCTAAATTCACGGCCTCTCATTTATTATTTAGGACGCTATTGTCATTTCATAAAAATTAATGTATATTTCGAGCATCAATCTGACTTAAAAGTTGCTTTTAAGACAGGCTCTTATTTTTTATACTTACTTATATATTATGTTAGAAATTTTTGCTATCATCTTTATCTGCCGAAAGAATTCGGAGATTGTTAAAAACAAAGGCCTTAAACCTACTAAATACATCATTTTCACCGTTGTTCTATGGATTCTTTTTGAGGTCTTAGGTATGTTTCTCGGGATGATTGTAGTACAAAATTCGGCTGCAGGCTACATATTTGCTTTATTAGGTGCTGCTCTGGGCGGCTTCATCGCCTATCAAATAGCTAAGAATGCTGCTCCTGCAGATAATACGCAAGAAATAGACAATGTTTTAGACTCCGGTCTGAGATAGGTTATTATACACTTTAAACAAGTGAGGCTGGCGCAAAAGTTAATTCAATTTATGTTGAAAGACCTATACTTTTGATCCAGCCTTTTATTTTCCCAAAACAGCTTCTTCATTCGCCATACCTCATTATTTCTCATACCCTTTTAAACGGAAGAAACCCTTGCTTGAGCTGTAAATTTTCTCAGCTGAAAGAAAAAATATTTAAAACCAGGCGTCTTAAATAACAATATAATATTTAAATCATTATCTTTTATCTACTAATATGATAATCGATCTAATGATTCACCCTAACACGAAACTCCAATACATCAGCAAGGCTCTGGGGTATGGAGTAGTCGCCACTAAATTTATTCCGGCAGGCACTATTACTTGGGTTTTAGACCAACTGGATCAGGAGTTTACCCCTATGCAGGTAGATGAGATGGATGATATATACAAAAACATTTTAGATGTATATTCATATCGTAACAACAAAGGAAATTATGTTCTCTGCTGGGACAATGGACGTTTTGTCAACCACAGTTTCAATTCCAATTGTTTCACCACACCTTATGAATTTGAAATAGCGGTAAGAGACATTCAACCAGGAGAACAACTGACCGATGACTATGGCTACCTCAACGTTAGTTCACCTTTCAGAGGCATACCAGAAGGTACCAAAAGAAAAGTGGTTTACCCTGATGACTTAGTGAAATACGCCAAGGTTTGGGATAAAAAGCTGGCGCCTGCTTTCATGAAAATTTTATCTCATGAGCAACCTCTAAAAAGACTTTTTACTGAAGAAAAGTGGGGTAAAATAGAATCAATTATGGCTGGAGAGCAAGCTTTAGACTCACTGCTTACCTGCTATTATCAGGAAGCGGAGGCATAAGACATGCCTATGGTTTTAGTGGTTTTTTAAAATTAATGCTATCTTCATGCTATGCAAGCAGGAAAAAGAGTTAGTTTTTCAAAAACCACTATTACCGAATTAATGATTCCCTCCTATGCTAATTTCGGAGGTAAAATTCATGGAGGCATTCTCCTTTCGCTCATAGATAAGGTAGCTTATGCATGTGCTTCAAAACATGCCGGAAATTATTGCGTAACCGTATCTGTAGATAATGTTGAGTTTCTACAACCAGTAGAAGTGGGTGACCTGGTATCGTTACACGCTTCTGTTAACTATGTAGGAAAAACCTCTCTGATAGTAGGCATTAAGGTAATAGCTGAAAATGTAAAACAAGGCAGTGTAAAGCACACTAACACCTCCTATGTAACCATGGTGGCTAAAGATGAAGACGATAAACCTACGCAAGTGCCGCCACTTATTTTGGAAGAAAGCGAAGAAGTGAGACGTTTTTTCGAAGCCATGAAAAGGAAAGAACTCAAGTTTTCATTCAATAAAAAAATGGATGAAACCAAAGAAGCCATGAACCTAAAAGAAGCCATAGAGCTGCTGAGCGATCAAAAATGTGATATACGGCTACCTCGATAAAATTAGGTCAGTAGCAGCCGTAATTAAATTATAACATTTATATTCGCCATCATAATCATTCATTTTTAACAGTTATTTGCCCATGAAATTCATACGCGGTATTCATGCTGCCTATGCAATGCTCATTTTTGGTTTGTCTTTTTTGGTGTTTTTCCCTTTACTGATGATCCCGATTATCTTTCCAAAACACCATCACCTGGTTGGAGTCTTTAACCGCTGGTGGGCTATTGTTTTTCTTTCCCTCATTTTTATTCCTTTTGAAAATGACATCAGGTATAAAAGAGAAAAGAATAAGAATTACATTTTCTGCCCTAACCATTTCTCTTACCTAGACATTCCGTCTATGGGGCTCAACCCTGAAAACAGCATCTTTGTAGGTAAGAATGACATGGAGAAAATACCCTTTTTCGGCTTTATGTACAAAAAACTACATATTACAGTAGATAGAAATAGCCTTAAAAGCCGTTATTCCACCATAGTAAAGAGCGGTCAAGCTATAGAAGCAGGAAAAAGCCTTACTATCTTTCCGGAGGGAGGCATACTTACCAAAGAGCCTCCAAATATGACTCGTTTTAAAGATGGTGCCTTTAGAATAGCTATAGAGAAACAAATTGACATTATTCCTGTAACTATTCCCTTTAATTGGATAATTTTGCCAGAGCAAACTGTGCTGCCACGGCGACGTAAAATGAAGATCATATACCACGAAGCCATCAGCACTAAGGGCTTAACGCTCGAAGACGTTGACATGATCAAGCAAAAAACTTATGATGTCATAAGTGCGGAATTAAATAAAACTGTTGCATGAACATAGACAAAGACCTTCTGAATAAAATCGCCCATCTGGCCAGGCTTGAATTTGATGAGAGCACTGCTGAAGAAATGATGGCAGACATGACGAAGATCCTTACCTGGGTAGAAAAGCTAAATGAACTCGATACTGATGACATAGAGCCACTTACCACTATGTCTCATGAGGTAAATGTATTGCGTGAAGATGAGGTGAAACCGCACCTGAGCCACGAACGCGCCCTAAAAAATGCCCCTAAAAAAGACTCCGACTATTTCAGAGTTCCTAAAGTACTAGAGTAAATTATAACTATGCAATCCAGGTTATTTTGGAAGGATTGGCCTAAGCCTCTTAAGACCATATATTATATTCTCTTAACCCTGGCTTTAGCCTCCATATTGTGGTTTGCTTTTAATTACATCATAGGTGCTGAAGGCGCTATCGGCTGGGAGACCCTGGCCAAAACGGAAAGAGTAAAAGTACTCATAGATTCCTTTAAACTAGGGCCATTTACACTCAGCACGGCAGATGACAATATTTTATTTCTGCAAACCTTCACCAGTCCTGAAGTACACGTTAATGCCTTCTCCTATTACTGGCTTTTAGGTATTACCGTATTAGGCATGGTGGTTTTTATCACCATCGTATCTGACCTCAGCAATTTCTGGTTCTTTGTAGGCCTCACTATATTTCTGGGCATACTGGTGAATTTTAAATTTGAAATTCTGCTACTTATGGGCAGTTCTGATAAATGGGGACTGATCATAGCCATTATCTGCTACCTCCCAATTAGTTATTACTTTAACAGAATCAACAATACTATTTCCTTCACCACCAGGTTGACTATTTATACAGTCATCACTCTGGCATTAGGAATAGGCATTTATTTTACGGCTGAGGTCGACAAGCCATTCCTATACATGGCTACTTATGGAGTTATCAACCCATTACTAGTATCTCTACTCTTCATAATAGTAGTGGCTCATGAGATCATTGCTGGTTTTGTGTACATATTAACAAAATCAAATAGCGCCTCCTCTAAAAACACTATCACACATTTCTATGTGATATCCGCCATTTATATTGTAAACGTTGTACTACTTTACTTACGTGAAAGACATATAGTGGAATGGGACATCATATATCTGAACCTATTCCTGCTACTCACTATTTCTGCTATTTTGGGCATTTGGGGATTTCAGCAAAGAACAGTTCAGTTTAAAAACATATTGAACTCCGAGTTTAATGGAGCACTGCTCTTTATCATCATGTTTATCTGCTGCTTTTGCACTATCGCTCACTTTGCAGCCACCTTTAATGATCCTGCCATTGAGATTTTCAGAGACATTATTGTGTATTCGCATCTTGGCTTTGGCATTATATTTCTAATATACATAACCAGTAATTTTATAGGGCCATTAGGCAATAACATGCAAGTATATAAAGTGCTGTATGCGCCTACCCAAATGCCTTATTTCACTTTTTGCTTTGCTGGCCTTATAGCCTCATCAGCTTTCCTTTTCTCTGCAGGATGGAAAATCACTGTAAACCAAGGCTATGCCACCTATTATAACGGTATTGCAGACATGCACTATCTTAATGGTGAGCTTACATTGGCCGAAGCTTACTATAAACAAGGTGCACTCTTTGGCTATAATAACCACAAATCACACTTCATGCTCGCTTCCATTTCAGAAAAGAAACAGGACGACATACAGGCAGTGGTTAATTACAAACAAGCTATAGCTAAAAACCCGACACCACAAGCCTATGCTAACCTAAGCAGCATTTACAATGATCAGGATAGGTTTTTTGAGGCACTCTTTAACCTGAATGAAGGTTTGGACAAATTCCCTAAGCATCCTTTACTGGAAAACAACCTGGGCATAGTGTACTCTAAAACCAATATTACTGACACCGCACTATTTTATTTGGATAAAGCCATCAATGAGCCTGAAGCCAAAAAGGCAGCTCAAAGCAATCTGTTAGCTCTTTTAGTAAAGAATCAAATTCCAGTAAATGCTGATTCTCTTTTCGAAGAGTTAAATATTGCCAATGATCTTATTTCAATAAATAATAAGCTAGCACTCAAAAATCAACTCAGAGAACCTGCCTCATCTCACTTCTCTCCTTCTGATTCAGTGCTATCATTTTTAGAAGCTTCTGTATTATATAATCAGAGTTTCAATCACCTCTTTGCTGAAGATTCACTCAACAGTGCCTCCATTTTAGCACTTACTGATAACGATGCAAATGCTTCCACCTATGAAATGTTATCTTTTGCGCTGAGCATCAATTGGTACAAGCAAAATAATATTAACGATGCCTTTAGAAAACTGAACTGGCTGGCTAACAACAGCCCGTATAGCGAAGGCAAGTATTTTAATACGCTGGGACTATGGGCATTGGAGCAAAATGCGCCCGAGATAGCCGCCAAGCATTTTAAATGGGCTGAAGAACAATATTCCAAAGAAGCTACTTATAACAAAGCCATTGCTTTAACGGAAGCTTCTCAGATACCTTTGGCTATAGAAACCTGGCAAAGCCTGGCTGAGTCTGGCGACCAAAAGACCAAAGAAATAGCTGCTACCATGCTTACTATTTTAAATCCCAAACAACCAGACTTCAATCTACTGCCTGAAAACCAAAAGTATCTATTCTTAAGGTATCAACTCAACTACAGAGACACTACGCTTTTCAATCAACTGGTAAACGGGCTTACAGACAGTAATTATAAAGGCCAGGCCATTTTAGATATGTCTAAGAAGCTATGGAAAAAAGACCTAGAAGAGGCCGCTGTGGCATATTACACCATGCTCTCTGGCCTGCAAATAACAGACAAGTCGCTTTTTGAAAGCATACAATGGTATGAGCTGAAAATGCTGGCGGCACAAGGTAACGTCAGGGGACTCGGCACTAAGATTAATCAGGGAATTACCTTTGATAAGGCTCATAATATAGAAAGGCATTATTACACAGGGCTCATCAATGAAGCCAGTGGAGACACTTTGCAGGCACGTAAAAACTACGAGGCTATCGCATATATGAATCCTTTCAAAGAGGAAGCTACTATAGCTGCCGCTAATTTTATAGGCATGCAAGATAAGTTTGAAGCCTACAACATTCTCCTGAATGCTATAGAAATTAACCCTAACTCGGTGAGGCTATTGAAGGCTTATATTTTACAATGTGCCCGCGTAAAACTATCCAACTATGCAGAGCTGAGCCTTCAGGATCTAAGAGCTTTGATATCGGCAAATGCTTATAATAGCTTTGTAAATAAATATAACCAGCTGGTAAAACAGGTGGAAGAAGAGGACGCTAATTTTTAAAACTGGCCTTTGGCCTTAACACAATAACCCATGGATTTAAAAAAAGTACAGCTAAACGACATACACGAAAAACTAGGCGCTAAGATGGTACCATTTGCCGGATACAACATGCCGGTAAGATATACCAAAGACATTGAAGAGCACAATAAGGTGAGAAATAGTGTGGGTATTTTCGATGTATCTCACATGGGTGAATTTATGCTCAAAGGCCCAAAGGCTTTGGATTTAATCCAGAGAGTAACCAGTAATGATGCTTCTAAAATTGTTATCGGTCAGGCCCAATACTCTTGCCTACCCAATGAAGATGGCGGCATTGTAGATGATCTCTTGGTTTATAAAATGGCCGAAGAAGAATACATGCTGGTAGTAAATGCTTCTAACATAGAAAAAGACTGGAACTGGATTTCTAAATACAATACAGATGACGTGGAAATGACCAACATTTCTGATGACATGTCATTATTTGCTGTACAAGGCCCTAAAGCCACACAGGTTTTACAAAAACTAACTACAATAGATCTTTCTGCTATCAAATTCTACCACTTCACCGTAGGCACTTTTGGTGGTGTACAAGATGTTATCATGTCAGCTACAGGCTACACCGGAGCTGGTGGTTTTGAGATCTATGTAAAAAATTCTGATGCCGAAAAAATATGGAATGAAATACTAAAAGCCGGGGAGCCAGAAGGTATTCAACCTATCGGATTAGGCGCCAGAGACACCCTCCGTATGGAAATGGGTTTTTGCCTTTATGGAAATGACATAGATGACACCACTTCTCCTCTGGAAGCCGGTTTAGGATGGATCACCAAATTCACTAAAGAGTTCACTAACTCAGCAGCGCTTAAACAACAAAAAGAAGAAGGCATTACTAAAAAACTGGTAGGCTTTAAAATGGAAGACAAAGGTATTCCTAGAAAAGACTATGAAATTCATGATGCTGATGGCAATGTAATAGGCCGTGTTACTTCAGGCACTATGTCTCCTACGCTGGGTCAAGGCATAGGACTAGGCTATGTTAAAAAAGAGTTTGCTTCACCAGAAACTGAGATTTTCATTTCAGTAAGAAACAAGCCTTTAAAAGCTCTGGTTAAAAAATTGCCTTTAATCTAAAACGCTGTTAATGAAGACTATTGATGTATGTTTGAGCCCTGAGCTCATTCATCTATTTGATTTGAAGGGTAAGCTGGTGGTGATCGTAGATATTCTGCGCGCCACCTCATGTATGACTACTGGTATGGCTCATGGAGTAAAGGGTATTCGTCCTTTTGCTGATCAGGATGCTTGCCGCGAAATGAAAAAGCAAAATTACTTTTTGGCTGGAGAAAGAAACGGTATCAAAGTGGAGGACTTTGACTTGGGCAACTCTCCTTTTGACTATATGCAAGAAAAAGTGAAAGGCCATAAAGTAGCAGTAACCACTACTAACGGCACAGTAGCCATTGAAAAATCGGCTGATGCTGATGAAATAGTAATAGGATCATTCTTAAACATTACAGCTATAGCTGAATACCTTAAAAATCAGGACAAAGATGTAATTGTATTCTGTGCTGGCTGGAAGGGCAAGGTAAACCTAGAAGACTCACTCTTCGCCGGGGCTTTGGTAGCTAAATTAAAAGATGATTTCGAATCTGCTTGTGATGCCCCGCTGTTTGCTCAAGCGGCTTTTGAATACACTGAAGACAAATTGCTAGAAGCGGTGAAAAACTCATCTCATGCCAAGAGGTTAAATGGCATGAACATTCATGAAGATATTGAATTCTGCATGAAGCTAGATGAATATGAGGTAGTGCCCGTAATTAGAGATGGAGAAATTACGCTAAGCAACTAATTACTTTAGCTTCTCATTGTTTTTATGCCTGTCCTTATCCCGGATAGATTTCTTCTCCAGGTTCTTTTTAAAGGCCTCTGTTAAATCTATTCCGGTTTGATTGGCCAGGCATATCAACACCCATAATACGTCAGCCATTTCATCTCCCAGATCTTTATTCTTATCTGATTCCTTTTCAGACTGCTCTCCGTATCTTCTGGCCATTATTCTAGCCACTTCCCCTACTTCTTCCGTAAGGATAGTCATATTAGTAAGCTCGTTAAAATACCTCACTCCAGTGGTGTTAATCCACTCATCTACTATTTTCTGGGCTTCTTCTATCGTCATTTTTTGTCTTTGGAATCAATAATTATGGTTACAGGGCCATCATTTACCAGGCTCACCTTCATATCAGCACCAAATTCACCGGTTTGAATTTTCTTGCCCATATCTGTTTCTACCTGAGCTATAAACTTTTCATATAAAGGAATAGCCACATCTGGTTTGGCGGCTTTTATATAAGAAGGCCTGTTACCTTTTTTAGTACTAGCGTGTAACGTAAACTGACTGATCAGCAGGATATCACCATTTACATCTTGTACACTTTTATTCATTACGTCATCTTCATCATTAAAAATGCGCATGTTAGTAATTTTCTTAGAAAGCCACTGAATATCTTCATTATCATCAGCATCTTCTATACCTACCAACACCATAAGTCCTGCACCAATCTCTCCTTTAACCTCGCCTTCTATTTTTACTGAAGATTCTGAAACTCTTTGAACAACTGCAATCATCTAAAACTAATATTTTTGTAAATCTTCTGATTCATGAATGTGAACTCCGTGTGTTTTCTCTTTTGCTGAAGCCAACATGGCGCGTGCCACCTTCACTGATTCTATAGGTTTATACTTCATCAATGGCCCTACAAAAGCAAAAGAAAACAACTTAGACATAACAGTAGCCGCAGCTTCTCCGGGCCTCTTTTCTTCTCTATCTCCCAAAAGTAAAGAAGGTCTGAATATATGAATTGAGTTGTATTTCATATTAGCCAAAGCTTCTTCTACCTCTCCCTTTACCCTATTATAGAAAAAAGTAGATTTCTTATCAGCTCCCATTGCTGATATTAGCAAATACTGCTTAGCTCCTTGCCGGAGTGCTTGCTCAGCTACTTTTAAGGGATAATCAAGGTCAATTTGTTTGAAAGCCTCTTTATTTCCGGCCTTCTTAATAGTAGTACCCAAGCAGCAATAAATATCATCAAAAGTAAGATCAGCCAATCGTTCACCAACATTATCATAATCAGCAATGATAGTTATAAGCTTATCATTACTAATCTCCAACTCATGGCGACTAACGGCATATACCTTATCATAATATGCATCACTTAATAACACCTGAAGGAGTTGATTGCCGATAAGTCCGGTACTGCCTAACACTAAGGCTGACTTTGAAGTATTGTCCATTTCTAGTTAACCTCTAACTTCCGCCAATGTTATTTTTCTGAAGCTCTTCCCAATCGAGAAAGCGGTCTATTTCCACCTGAATCTTT
Source organism: Fulvivirga maritima (assembly GCF_021389955.1). NCBI lineage: Bacteria > Pseudomonadati > Bacteroidota > Cytophagia > Cytophagales > Fulvivirgaceae > Fulvivirga > Fulvivirga maritima. The sequence continues at coordinate 2,992,981 of NZ_CP089980.1, read as the reverse complement.
TTATACACCCAGAGCATAACTCCAAAGTCATCTACCATACCAGTTACAGGAATAAAATCAGGAATAAGATCTATGGGCATTACAAAATAGATGAGTGCAGCTATAGCCAGCAAAATACTACTGGTTTGGACATCTCTATACTCACCATTGATATAGGCCCTCACCATACGCACCAGAGTAAGTGCGTTCTGAAGTGGCCTGTTGTTTTTGTTCTTATCCAGAAACTGCTGAATTTTCTCCATAGCTCTCTTCAAAAGGTCATTGAGCTTACCTCTGTTCTGATACATATCAGAAGCCATCTGCTGTGCCTTTCGAAAAAATTTATTATCCTGACCTGGGCTACTCATTTAAAATACTTGTCTTATTTCATTTTTTAAGGCCAAAAGCGCTGCTTGTATTTTATCATCATTCTGACTCACCGACTTCTCAAAAAGCTGCTTAGCAAGATCCAGATTATTGGCTTCTGGCTTTAACTCACTCATAGCCTCATTAATCATGGTAATGAGCCCTTCTTTAGCATTCTTCACCATTTCCCACACTTCATCACTCATATAGAGCTGCTGAGAAACGTTATGATTATACTCCTCTCGTATTTCATTAATCATAATCTGCTGAAATTCTCTGGCAGTGTATTTACCATTATTTAAACGTAAAATGAGACTATTGAGTGTAATTCGCTCTAAAAACAAGCACACTCTTTCGTAAGCATGTAATCGGTTAGGCAATACTGTTTCTATACTTTTGCCTCTTATTTCCATACTTTGCTTGGTCAGTTCTTTATCCAAAAAAGATTTCACCACCAAATACATAGCATATAATACTATTGCCGCCGGTATTAATAGCTTAGCAAATTCAATAACTAATTCCATATGTTTTAATTGTTCTGTCTCTAAATTAATGAATTCGATGAGTTTACCATCATAATATTTCTACTACGAAGATATCATGCTTGTGCATGATTTAAAAAGTGTGAATTCCGAAATTAATTTTTTCTTTTCTAAGTTTACAAATAGAAACATAAACGAGATACGCATGGATGGATTAGTGCCGGTAACGCTTACCCCAAAAGCAGTAGAGGAAGTAAAAAATATTATGACAAACAAGAACATCCCTGAAGGCTATTCTCTGAGAATAGGCATAAAAGGATCAGGAGGATGTGCCGGTTTTACTTATATGCTGGGCTTTGACCAAAAAAAGGATGCAGACTTAGAATACGAGCAAGACGGAATACCTGTATTGGTTCAGAAAAGAGAAACCATGTATTTACTGGGATTGGAAGTAGATTTTTATGAAGGAGCTGATGCTCGTGGATTTACATTCGTAAAAACAGGAGAGAAGGTATCTCAATAATTTTAGATGCTTCTCCCCTCTTAATGCTTATCGCTTAGCCTTAAGTGTTACTTTAGACTCTCTACATTCTCCACCGATAGGCGGGTTAAATTTAGATAATGATACTTTCACCTTATCTACCGCCTTTATTTCGCTGAGCACACGATCAGTTATTCTTTTCACTACATGTTCTAGCAGTTTGGAAGATATTCCCATTTCTTCCTTCACTATCTTGTAGAGCTGCTCATAGTCTACCGTATTCTCAAGATCATCATTTTCGGCTGCTTTTATAAAAACGGTCTTTACCGATATGTTTACTTCAAACTGATTTCCTTTTTGTCGTTCCTCGTCATAATAACCGTGGTATGCCTTAAACTTCAGGCCTTTCAAAGCTACTTTACCCATTACTCTATATCATCAAAAAATGATGTGCTCTTATTATTCTTTTTAACTGTATTTTTCTTAACTGTATTCTTTTTCACCTCTTTAGGTCTCGCTGGAGCTGACTCAGCTACTGGTTCAGGCTTGGGCTCAGGTTTCTCCTCCACTATCTCTTCTTCAGGCTCCTCCTCTGGTTCAGGTTCCAACTCCTCTTCTGCCTCGAAATGATCTTCCTCCTCTTCTTCAGAGTCGTTTTCATATTCTGGCTCAGGGGATGCTTCTGCTACAGGCAGCTCCTCTTCTTCAGGTTCTTCTTCCTGATATTCCTCCTCTTGCGGCTCTTGTTCTTGCTCTTGCATATACCTGCGCCTATAATCCTCTTCCATCCTTAGCAGCTCTTCTCTATCAAGCTCAGGCTCTTTTTTAGGTTCTTCTTTAGACTCCTCAGATTCGGAAGGAATATTCCCTACTACTTCAAATTTTATTTCATTAAGCGTTTCCTTTTCGAATTTAAGGGCACTTTTAGCGGCCTTATCAATGGATTCACGCTTAATACGTAGCATTTCTTCTTCTATATTAAACTTCTTTTTATGAGCCTTCACTCGCTCCACTTTGTCTAAAGCTTCAGTGGCAAAAGTTTTAATATCAGACAGTAGATCTTCTTTAGCATTATCAAGAGTTCGATACATCTGGGCGATGGTTTTCACCTCGGCTTCCATATCTTCAATGGTAGTTCTGGATTTAATCTCAGCCTCTTCCATGATGTCTTTGGCCTTATTTTTAGCATCATTTAGTAATGCTTCTGCCTTCATCTGGGTTTCTCTCAGGTGCAGCTCGGCCGTTTTGGTAGCCTGATCTATCATATTAGCTCCTGTATCTTCAGCAGTCTTCAGGGTTTTGAACAATGAGTTCTCCACTTCCCGAAGTTTTTCCACCTCCTTTTCAGAAGCCTCTAATTTTATTTTCAGTTCTTTATTTTCATCAACGAGCTTCTCCCATTCTTGTGACATAGTCACCAAAAAAGCAGTAACCTCGTCTTTATCTAAACCTCGAAATGCTTTCTCAAATGTTTTTTGTCGTATTTCTAAAGGCGTAATTTTCATAGCATAATTTTGAGTGTAGTTAAACCAACTATTAATTATTAAACTGGATATCCCATACTGATATTGCCCTATCGTCTCCGGCACTAATCAAAAGGTTATCATACTTAGACCACAATAATTTGTTTACAGAAGTTCCATGTCCTGCATGTCGGGCCTTATCTATAACCTTCAACAAACGAAAGCTATTATTATCCCAAACTTTTATGGATTTATCCATGCTACAAGTTACAAAATGTTTACCATCAGGACTAAAATCCAAATGATTAATGGCAAACATATGCGCCACAATATCTTCTAAGAGCAAATATCCTGCTTTACTATCCCATATTTTCAGGTATGCGTCTCTTCCTGCGCTCATTAAAAACTGATTATGAGGCGAGTACTTCAGAGTAAACACTGAGTTCTCATGAGCATCTAACTCATACTTCAGCTCAAAATCCACCAAGGAAAAGATCCTAATTTTGTTATCACTATACCCTACTGCCATCTCCTCTAAGGTTTCATTAACAGCAATAGTTCTGGCACTATATTCAGTAGCAGGTATTTTGTATACTACCTTCAGATCATCCACATTTACTATGGTCACCGTTCCGTTTTTATCTCCTATAATTAGAAAATCACGGTAAGACTGTATATCGAATATGGCTTCATCAGTAAGCTTAAGAGAACCTACTTCTTTTCTATTTTCCCAATCTATGATATGAACACCGTCATAGTTATGCCCTACAGCCAGCAGGTTTTTAGATTGCATGTAATGCAAGGCATAAATAGAATTAGGTAATTTAGCTACCAGTTGTCCGTTTTCAGAAGCCTCCAGGTTCCAGTACACCACCATGCCATCACCAGCACCTGAAAAGAAAATATGATCATACTGCGTTCTTTCCAGCGTATACACACAATCATTATGTCCGGTAAAGGTTTTGAGTTTGGAAACGTTAACTTTGCCCATGAATAATGATTATTTTACAAAATTTTAAAGCAAAGAAGCAAGTTTCCATTCAGTAATCAAATGCCACTTCATAAAATCGAAAAAATAAATAGCACCAGATTTCTAGCATTATGGCACATAGATGAATCTTACCAAGATTTGTTTGAAGCTGTAAAAAAAGAAACTGATGAATACACTATGCTCAGTACCTTCAGGCATGAAGATAAAAAGAAAGAGTGGCTTGCCGGCAGGCTCACTATTATGGCTTTATGCCAAAAGCTCAACTTAACTTACCATGGTGTTATAAAAGATGAGCATGGCAAACCTTATCTTAAGAACTGCGATGCCGAGATTTCACTCTCTCATTCATACCCCTATGTCTCTATATTGCTGGACCTAAAAACTGATGTAGGCATAGATTTGGAACAAAAAAAGGCTAAATTGATTAAAGTTCAGCACAAATTTCTCACTGAAGAAGAAGCTGAAAACGCCAATAATGCAATAGAAAAGCTAGGAGTGTACTGGTGTGCTAAAGAGGCTTTATATAAGATTTGTAGCTCTGAAAAACTTTCTTTTAAAGATAATATCAGAATAGCTCCCTTTGATTTAGACACTCAAGGCAAATTGTTTGGCAAAATAATTGTCAATGGTATTACCAAAAGCTACCAATTAGAATATAGAGTAGAAGAAAACTATATTTTAGCTTTTAACATTGATTAAAATGAATAAGATATTGATCATAGCATTATTAAGTATAGTACAGCTGCCATTGGCTTTTGGCCAGAAGGTAGATGACTTTACTTTAACAGATGTAGCCAACAATAAAAAAGTATCACTCTCTGATTATAAAGACAGCAAAGGAGTGGTTATTATTTTCACTAGTAATGTGTGCCCTTACTCTGTTTACTATGAAGGCAGGATCACTCAGATTATATCTGAATATAGCCAAAAAGGAATCAGCTTTCTTTTGATTAACTCTCACAATGAAGACAAAGAGTCTGACAGCGATATGGAGAATAAAATCAATACCTGGGGCATTTCAGTTCCTTACCTATCTGACAAAGACCAAAAAGTAATGAATGCTTTACATGCAAGTAAGAGTCCACATGCTTTTATACTTAAAAATAATGGAGGCAGTTTTTCTATTTTCTATCAAGGAGCCATAGATAACAACCCTCAGGTAGCCTCAGATGTAAAAGAGCAATATTTGAAAAATAACCTTGACAACCTGCTTTCCGGCAAATCTGCAACAAGTAATGTTAGGCCTATTGGCTGTATGGTGAAAAGGGGATAACTCCCCTTTTAAATTCCTAAATGGCCGTGATCTCCTACGCTTTCAAGCAAAGTTTTTATTTCTTCTGATTTAGCATGATCACCTATTTTATCAAAAGAAACCACTAAATTTCTCAACGCTCTCAGCACAATATCTCTGTTATCGCATGGCTGATAGAAAGTCTCTTCAGGATTTATTCTCAGCTCATGGATATAATTATCTATATCATCCTTAGAGAAAATAAGGCCTCTATTAAAAGCATTAATGTAAAACTGAGAGTAGTTTTCATTTTCACTCTTATAGGTAAGGATAAACAGGTTGGGTAAATTAACGCCATATACAGGCATTTTGAGCTTTCTTGCTACTAGCATATACAGCACACAAAGAGAAATAGGATTTCCTTTTCTTGACTCCAACACAATATTTATCATGGAGTTACTAGGAGAGTGAAAATTCTTGGTGTTAGCTCCAAATTTCAGCTTACTAAAAATAACACTATTCAAAAGCTTCACCTGATCATAAGGATGAATATCCGGCTTAAACTCTAACCAGGCATCATAATATATTTGTTCCAGATCCTGTTTGAGCTTAGTGAATTCCAGATCAGGATATTGATAAGTGGCCACTATCCACATCCCTTCCAGCAAATCAGGCTCCTCTTCTGAAAACCAATTAATTAAGCGTTCCTGTATCAGATCAAACTGCAAAACATGGATCAGCTCTTCAATTCTCTCCTGAACCAAAGGATTTAAATTACTCTCCCACTCTGTTTCTAAGATGGGGATCATGCTTCCTCCTAATGATATGATTTTCTTTTCTACATGCGAAATGATTTCCGCATCTTCATCATCCAATAACGATACTAAAGCCTTCAGTTCTTCTTGTTTCATTCAATAATTTAAGTTTGTATAACGCCAACATTAAATTTCTCCACAGGCGCATGATTGGCCGCCTCTATGCCCATAGTTATTACTTTTCGAGTATCTCTGGGGTCAATAATGCCGTCTACCCACATTCTTGCAGCTGCATAATATGGGCTTAATTCTTCATTATATTTATCCGTAATTTCTTTTAAAAGAGTTTCTTCTTCCTCTTTAGATATTTCTTTACCCTGAGCTTTCAGCGTAGCTACTTTTATTTGCAGCAGTGTTTTTGCCGCAGAGGCACCACTCATTACTGCCATTTGAGCCGAAGGCCAGGCATAAATCAGCCTGGGATCATAGGCCTTGCCACACATAGCATAATTACCTGCCCCATATGAATTTCCCATAATAATGGTAAACTTAGGTACAGTAGAGTTAGCCATAGCATTCACCATTTTAGCTCCATCTTTAATTATGCCGCCATGCTCAGCTTTACTTCCCACCATAAAGCCGCTCACATCTTGTAAAAACACCAAAGGTATCTTACGCTGATTACAGTTCATAATAAAACGAGCAGCTTTATCAGCAGAATCAGAATAAATGACGCCTCCCATCTGCATTTCTCCTTGCTTGCTCTTTACTACTTTCCGTTGATTAGCCACTATACCCACAGCCCAGCCATCAATACGTGCATAGCCACAAACTATGGTTTTTCCGTAAAGCTCTTTATACTCATCAAACTCACCACCATCAACCAGCTTTTTAATGACATCCTTTACATCATAAGGCGCTGCTCTATCTTTGGGGAAGGTACCCAGCAAATCATCCATAGCTTCAGGCTTCACCACCTCTTCTCGGTTAAATCCGGCCTTAGTGGTATCCCCCAGTTTATCGAAAAGTGATTTTATATAATCGAGGCAAGCCTCATCATTATCAAACTTATTATCAGTAACACCAGAAATTTCACAATGAGTGGTGGCTCCACCAAGGGTTTCGTTATCTATATTTTCTCCAATAGCGGCCTTCACTAAATAAGAGCCCGCTAGAAAAATAGATCCTGTTTTATCTACTATCATAGCCTCGTCTGACATAATAGGCAGATAAGCCCCTCCAGCAACACAGCTACCCATTATAGCCGCTATCTGCACTATTCCCATTGCCGACATTTTAGCATTATTCCTAAACTGCCGTCCAAAATGTTCTTTATCAGGAAAAATTTCATCTTGCATCGGCAGGAATACACCAGCACTATCCACTAAATAAATGATAGGCAAGTGGTTCTCCATAGCTATTTCCTGGGCTCTCAAATTCTTTTTGGCAGTGATAGGAAACCAGGCTCCGGCCTTCACAGTAGCATCATTGGCCACTATAACGCACATACGCCCCTGCACCTTAGCCATAACAGTTACCACACCTCCTGACGGGCAGCCTCCTACATCGGCATACATGTCCTCACCGGCAAGCAGCCCCACTTCCAGCAGGTCACTGTCATCATCTACAAGGTAGGCTATTCTCTCACGAGCGGTTAGCTTACCTTTACCATGTTGCTTTTCAATTTTCTTCTCTCCACCCCCAAGCTTGGTCTGATCGCTCCTTTTTTTAAGCTGATAGATTAACTGCTTGAGGTGGTCTTCATTTTTATTAAACTCAATATTCATAAGGGGTAGCGCACAGTACCAAAAGCTCAGAGTTACAACGCTGAGCAATCAGCTTCTGCTTTTATTTTGTGTAAAAAGAGATTTCGTCTCTTATAAATTTAACACAAAACAGGCAAAAAACCAGTGGCTATATATTGAAGGAGAAGATCAGAAGCAGCTGTTAATCTTCTGCTTCCTCTTTGCGGTTTCTTTCTATCTTAGATTTTTTTCTACCAAAAGGTGAGAAGAAATCTTTGGGCTGAGTATCAAGGTGGATGAGCAACTGATCAAGGGTCTCAACCGTATTGTTGAGGTTGTTATAAAGCGAATCTTCATTGATAAGCTTACCCAGTGTGCCTTCATTTTTAGAAAAGTGTTCAATAGCTTCATTTAAGTTAGTAAGCGCTTCGTTGGCCTTATCCACTGTTTGGTTAAGCTCCATTCTTTTTAAAGAATCACTAAACTCAGTGAGGTTACTTAACAAAGGACGGGTTTGCCTTAAAGTGGTATTAAGCTCACCTCCTACCTCATCAAAAGTGCTATTAATAGATGCTAAATTTTGCTTTACATCTACAATGGTAGCATTTAAAATAACAGGAGTCTTTTCAAAGCTATCCATCATCCTGTTAATCTTCTCGCTATTACCATTAAGGTTATCTAAAATGGCATTTATTTTCTTAATAGTAGCTTCCAGGTTGTTGGCTACTGGCTGAGCGCTCTCAGCCAAAATATCAGCAATACCTTTATCCAACACAGCTATAAGGGTGTCTCCTGGCTGCAGTAATTTCTGGGGATTTCCTGTACTCAGAAGAATGGACTTATTACCAAGAAAATCACTATTTAGCTTTGCCGTAGCTGAGTCTCCTAAAAGGATATCTCCGCTAATATCCATTTCTACCAATATTTGGTCATCGTGATTTTGAAGTAAGTTAATTCGACTCACTCTACCCACAGCAAAACCATTTACCAGCACAGGGTTAGACACACTTAATCCATCTACATTTTCATAGATAGCATAGAATTTATTATTAGAAGAGAAAAAGTCTTTTCCTTTCAAATAGTTAAAGCCTAAATAAAGTATGGCGATTGAGAATACCATAAATACGCCTACTTTTAATTCTTTTGACACCTTCACTTAATCATTATTTATTTAAAGACTCTATTTCATTTTTATAGTCTCGGAAAGCTCTAAAGATTCCAGAAGCTATGTTACCTTGAACAGACGAATCGTTAAGTTGTTTTTCCTCCGTACTGTTGGAAAGATAGCCAATTTCTACCAGAACACTAGGCATAGCCGTACTCCATAATACATACAAGCTAGATTGCTTTACACCTAAGCTATGTCTGCCTGCTCTGCTTTTAAATTGATTCTCTATCTGCGTTGCCAAGTAAATACTTTTTTCTTGAAAAGCAGACTGAGTTAATGAAAAAAGAATATAGGATTCAGGAGAATTAGGATCGAAGTCATAAGTTTTCTCATAGTCTTCCTCTAACAGGATCACTGAGTTTTCCCTTTTGGCTACTTCTAAATTTCTACCTGTGTTCTGCGCCCCCATCACATAAGTTTCTGTACCCCTAATTTGGTTCTTCCTGGTGGTACTTACATTTTCAGGCAAGGAGTTAGCATGAATAGAAATAAAAACATCAGCTTTATTTTTATTAGCTATCTCAGCCCTGCCTCTGAGGGTCACAAAAGTATCATCATCTCTGGTGTAAATGACTTTTACATCAGGTAAATACTCTTCTATGTAGCTGCCTAATTTAAGCGCTACTTTTAATACAAGGTCCTTCTCCTTAGTGGTACTACCGTGAGTACCAGGGTCGTGGCCACCATGCCCAGCATCTATTACAACTGTTTTTACTTTAAAATCAGTTTTTTTTATCTGAGAAGATGAACTTAGCAAGGTTATTGCTAGGAGAAGAAAAACTATGGTAATATTCTTCACAATCTTTCGCTTCTTAAAAGTTATTCCAATAACTTTGCACAAAATTGTAATTTTTTCTCTAAAACCGAAAAATCCGCTACGCAAATTGAAATTCTGGTCTTTAGCCAAACACGGTTTACTTTTAGTTTTTTTTGGTTTCTTCATTGCTTTAGGTCATGCACAAACTCCTGAAAAAAATTTAAGTACACCTCAGGAAGTTCTAGGTAATGAAAATATGGAAGCTGACACTACCATTAATAACAGCGATAGTACCGCATTGGTTGCAGACTCCACTAAAAATGAAACCCCTAAGAGTGATATTGAGACAACAATCAATTACTCTGCCAGAGACTCTATTAACTTCTCTGTAGACTCTAAGATTGTGAAACTTTATGGAGATGCTAAAATTGATTATGGTGCCATAAAACTCGAAGCTGATCACATAGAAATAGATTATAACAACCATACGCTTACTGCTCATGGTAAAGAAGACTCCCTTGGCAGAAAGGTAGGTTACCCGATCTTTAAAAACGGAGCTGAGACCTATGAAACCAAAGACATAAGTTATAATTTCAAAACAGGGCAGGCAAGAATATCTGAAGTAGTAACACAGCAAGGAGAAGGTTATCTGCACGGAGAAACTGTTTATAAAAACTCAAAAGACGAACTTTTTAGTATTAATAACACTTACACCACCTGTGATCTCGCTCACCCGCATTATCGCATAAGAGCAAGAAAAACTAAAGCTATACCTAACGACAAAATTGTTTCTGGCCCCTTTAACCTGGAAATTAATGATGTGCCTACACCTTTAGGATTTATTTTCGGGATGTTCCCCGCTAAAAATGAGGCTTCTTCAGGAATTATTATTCCTTCTTATGGTGAAGAGCGTAGAAGAGGTTTCTATTTAAGAGGTGGTGGTTATTTCTTTGACATTAGTGAATATGTGAAAGTAGCTGTACGTGGAGATGTATATTCTAAAGGTGGCCATGGAGTGCATGTAAACAGTGTGTACAAAAAACGATATGCTTACAATGGTAATGTGAACTTTGACTACACCAAACTCAGGCTGTCTACCAACATAGAAGAAGAAGATACCAGAAATGATTATCGTCTCTCATGGAGTCACTCACCTCAATCTAAAGGTAATAGCAGATTTTCAGCATCAGTTAACGCCGCGACCTCCAGCTACAACACCAATAATTATTTGGGGGTAAATACTGCTGAAGCTCAAAACAGTATTAACAACTTTACCCGTAAGTTAAGTTCTAACATCTCTTACTCTAAGACCTTCCAGGGAACGCCTTTTTCTTTAGGCTTAAGCATGAGACATAACCAAGACGTTAGAACCAGAGAGGTTGACCTTTTGCTACCATCTCTTACCTTCAACATGGCTAACGTTTACCCTTTTAAGAATAAAAACGGAGCATCTAACAGCTGGGTAGAAAAAATCAACGTGAGATATTCATTAACAGGAACTAATACACTAACCAATAATTTAGGAAGAATTGGCTCAGACCCTTCTTTAGACAGTATTGCTCCATTTGATTTCGAAAACTTTGGCACCTTTTTAGAAAACTCAAACAAAGGGCTACAACATAGAATACCTTTAAGCACTTCATTTAAAGTTCTTAAACACTTCACTGCCTCTCCTTCAATCAACTATACTGAAAACTGGTATTTTGATAAACTTGAGTGGGAAATTGACGAAGATAATCCTGATAGAGCTGTGATAGCAGATACTATTAATGGATTTAACAGAGTATATGAATATAACTTCAGCACTAGTTTTAGCACTAGGTTATATGGGTTTTTCAATCTAAAAAAAGGTAAGGTAAAAATAAGGCACGTAATGAACCCTAATATTTCATTATCATACCGTCCGGATTTTGGGGCAGAAAAATATGGCTATTACCAACAATTAGAAACGGAAGAAGGAGAAACCCTTTTACAGTCCAGATATCAAGGATATGCTTATGGAGCACCCTCGCACGGAGAAAGTGGATCCATTAGCTTCTCACTAAACAATAGTTTAGAAATGAAAAATGAGGCAAAAACGGATTCTACTAACAAAGCAACTAAAGTTCCTATTCTTAACAACTTCGGTTTTAATGCCTCTTATAACTTCGTAGCAGACTCATTTAAGCTTTCTAACATTACCTTCAGAGCCAATACCTCTGTATTTAAAAAGAAAGTGAATATTAACTTATCCGGTACGGTAGACCCATATGTATATGTGCTAAATGATGTCACTGTTAATTCACAAGGAGATAATGTTTATGATCAGGATAGAATAGATCAATACACATGGAATAACGGACAAGGAATAGGGCAACTTTCAAACGCCAACATAGGTATAACCACTAACCTTAACCCAAGTGGGCAAAAAAGCGATGAAAAGACCCGGGAGCGGATTAATAACTCCGATTTAAATCAATCAGACAAAGACTATTTACTTAATAATCCTAATTCATACGTAGACTTCACCATACCTTGGAGTGTGAGGATTAATTACAGTTTTAACTATGCTAAAAGAGGTTTTAATGATGCTAATATCACTCAAACAGTGAGATTATCTGGAGACTTCTCCCTATCAGACAAATGGAAAATCACATACAACACTGGTTATGATTTTGAGGAAAAGGCCATTTCACTTACCAATTTTGGTATTTCTAGAGACCTACATTGCTGGGAGATCAATATGAACTGGACTCCGTTTGGTGTTTACACTAGTTACAACTTCACCATAAGAGTAAAATCATCATTACTGCAAGACCTTAAACTCAACAGAACACGAAGCTTCTACGATAATTAAGATGTTGCTCAGCTAGCACAGAAGACATAAAAAAAGGAGTCATTTTTAATGACTCCCTTTTTTTATGGTTTTATATCTCTTGGCTTAACCTTCTATCCAGCCAGTTACTTCTTCCAAAGTAGGATTTTTAACATCCTTCATTTTCAGTTTCTTTCTAGTGCCACATACATCATTAAACAATTTACTAGGTGTAGCTTCTTTCAATTGTTTAATAGTAAGTATTCCCAGTTTTTGAAGTATTGGAACTAACTCTTCTCTTACTCCCTCTTCTGCAAAATCTGCGGCTGTAGCATACCCCACTTTCTTCTCTGGTTTCATCTGAGGGAAGAAAAGCACATCTTGAATAGAGTTAGAATTAGTCATAATCATAGTTAACCTATCAATACCAACACCTAAACCTGCTGTAGGAGGCATTCCGTACTCTAAAGCTCTCAAAAAGTCTTCATCAAGAGTCATGGCTTCTTCATCACCTCTCTTGCCTAATTCAAGCTGCTCTTCAAATCTCTGTCTTTGATCTATGGCATCATTCAGCTCAGAGAAAGCATTACATATCTCTTTACCGTTAGCGATAGCCTCAAATCTCTCTACCAATCCTTCTTTATCTCTATGCTTTTTAGCTAACGGAGACATCTCTACCGGATAATCAGTAATAAAAGTCGGTTGGATAAGCAAGCCTTCACATTTCTCTCCGAAAATTTCATCGATAAGCTTTCCTTTACCCATAGTTTCATCAATAGGTACATTAAGCTCTTTAGCTGTTTTTCTAAGTTCAGCCTCATCCATTTCAGAAATATCAATTCCCGTAAAATGCTCAATAGCCTCGAACATGGTAAACCTTTTCCAAGGTCTCTTAAAGTCTATAACATTCTCACCTACCTGTACTTTGGTAGTTCCATGAAGATCCAATGCTACTTTTTCTATCATTTCCTCTACCAGATCCATCATCCAGTAGTAGTCTTTATAGGCAACATACAGCTCTACCTGGGTAAACTCAGGGTTATGAAAACGCGACATACCTTCATTTCTAAAATCTTTAGAAAACTCATATACACCATCAAATCCTCCAACGATCAATCTTTTTAGGTATAACTCATTTGCTATTCGCAAATAAAGGGTCATATCTAAAGTATTATGATGTGTTTTAAATGGTCTGGCAGCAGCACCTCCATAAAGAGGCTGTAAAATAGGAGTCTCTACCTCTAAATAACCTCTGTCATTCAGGTAATTTCTCATTGAATTTACCAGCTGAGTTCTTTTTATGAAAGTATCTTTAACATCAGAGTTAACCACCAAGTCAACATAACGTCTTCTATATCTTAATTCAGGTGATGAGAACGCATCATGCTTCACCACATTACCTTCTTCATCTTTAGTTTCCTTTACTACCGGTAATGGTTTTAATGATTTTGATAAAACCACAAGAGAGGTTACATGAACAGATAATTCTCCTGTTTGGGTAGTAAACACATATCCTTTTACTCCAATAAAATCACCTCTGTCTAGAAGTTTTTTAAATACAGTATTATAAAGTGTTTTATCCTCATCAGGACAAATATCATCTCTACGAACATAGATCTGAATCTTACCTTTAGAATCTTGCAATTCAGCAAAAGAGGCTGACCCCATAACCCTTTTACTCATTAGTCGTCCTGCCAGCGAAATATTCTTATAGTCAATCTTCTGCTTCTCGTAGTTTTCCTTTATTTCCTGGGTTGAAACATTCACCTCAAATAATTCTGAGGGATAAGGATTGATGCCTAATTTTTCTAATTCGGCCTTTGCTTCTCTCCTAACGAGCTCTTGTTCGCTTAACTGCATAATTTTTAATAATTCGGATTTTCAAATACTGAAACTGCAAAGATAGATTAAACTACCAAAAGTAACTTATAATTTTTCTAGACTAATAGAAATAGAATGATTTTATAGAATAATTCGTATATTTGAATTACATATTTCTATAATATGTCAATAAACCGGTTTAGGTATTGAAATAGCGTCAACTTTTGTCTATAGTGAAGTGTTATTTCGTTAACTATGTGATTACTAACCAGTAAAACCATTAAAATATGAAGAAACAACTACGGCTTTTAAGAATCTTCGCCTTTTGCTTTTTTTTTCAGTTCAACTTTTCTGCTAAAAGCACAAGATCCAACAAATATGTTAGGATGTAGCGAATTAGATCCGGGAGAGGATCTTTACGCAGCATATTCCTTTGAAGGAAATGACAACCACACTTTGGCATTTTCAGACCTGTTTTATCAGCTACCAGCAGGAACCATTACAACCTTCAGTTTTATAGAAGGACAACTCCTTATAGATGGTGATCATGGCTATTTATATGGTCGATTAGAACTTACTGAAAATGGATACGATGTAAACGCTGTAGGTACAGAGTGGCATATGGTATTACAATTAGATGCTACCACACACAACACTCCTAACGCATTACTAGGGCAACCTACATCGGTAACTGATGCCTGGCAATACTTTGTTATCAATACAGCTCAATCTGAGATCTATAATAAGAACCGCCCATTTGAGCCAATTACATTCAGAGATTTGGCCTCCGATTATATAGTACAATTAGGAAAAGGCGCTAATAACCAAAATGTCAATGTATTTGGTGCATCATCTGATTTTCAATGGGACTTTGGCAGCTCCACAGGAAGTGGCTCATTAGCCATAACTGCTAATAGCATATGCCCAGAACTAGACGCATCTATAGCTGGAACAGCTTCAGTATGCTCTGGAGAGTCTACTACTATTTCAATAGACCTGGAAGGTCAGGCTCCATGGGAAGTTACTTATGAGATCAATAGCGTAACTCATACATCAACTGTAACTAGTTCTCCATACACTTTTAGTGTTTCTGAAACAGGAAAATACACATTGGTTTCTGTGTTAGATGATGATGGTTTTTACTCCAGTCTTTCAGGCTCGGCTACCGTTAGTAATTATGCCCTTCCAGGTGTTTCTGCATTACCTGCCACTCAAACTGTGTGTTCTGGAAGCGAAGCCACCATTAGTGTTACATTTACGGGTGCAGCTCCCTATAGCTTAACCTATAATGACGGAAGCACAACTCAAACATTTACTTCTAACACTGCTCAGGCAGATTTAACACTCCCTGCAGGAACATATGAGTTTACATCAGTAAGTGATAATAATTGCTCTAAAACAATCGATTATTCTGTAGAAATAAATGATCCTTCAAAAATAGCTATCAATTCACCTGATGATTATTGCTATAGTGGTGGAGTACTTACTTTAGACCTAACGGGAACCGGAAGTACCCAAACAATTACTTGGTCAGTATCTGGCAACAAAGGTTTATTTGAAGCTAATGAAACATCTGCCACTTATACTCCTGCGGCAGAAGATGATGAAGTCACTTTTAGCGTAGAAGTTGACACTGATTGTGCAGGAACGGCAACGGCTTCAAAAACTGTTAAATTCTATAATCCTGTAGCTACGTTTAATATTTCTCCTGAACCTGTAGATGGGCTTTATGTACCAGGTGTTGAATATACTTTTACGCCTATTGATGAAGAGCAAACAAGCTACACTTGGAGCTTTGGAGACTCAAATACCAGTGATAAAGTAGAAGCTAAACACACTTATTCTGAAAAAGGAGAGTACAATGTAGTACTTGATGTTAACTCCGCAATATGTAGTGCTACAGAAAGCATATTACTAACTGTTAGATCTGGTAATGTTCTTTATATTCCAAATGTATTTAGCCCACGATCTTCAAACCCTGAAAACAGTGTAGTTAAGGTCTATGGAGAAAATATTTTAGCCAACAATTTCACCTTTCAAATTTATAACCGCTGGGGATCAGTAGTTTATAAAACAAATAATCTTACTGAAGCTCAAGGAAGAGGATGGACAGGTAGCTCTGAGGGAGAAGCAAAAGAAAATAATGTATTTACGTATATAGTTCGCGGACAATTTGAAAATGGAGAATCTTTTGAAAAAACAGGTACGATTACACTGGCCAAGTAACCAAGAGTTTCGCGAAAGAATAAGAGTTTGTTGTTTAATAGTTGTTTGCTTTGTCGGCTTTAATTACAACCTTCAGGCTCAAGACGCCGTATTCTCTCAGTTTTATAATACTTCACTATATCTTAATCCGGCATTAGCTGGTTTTGAAGAAAACATTACAGTTGGAGTATCACATAGGTCACAGTGGAGAAGTTTAAACTTCCCCTATACCACTAGTCAGGTTTCTTTGATTGTACCTTATTACGAATCAAAGCACACTAAACCTTTTGGTCACATAGGTGGGGTGGGAGTTTCAGTATATAATGATGTAGCAGGAGAAGACAAAAATTTTAAAACTACTGGTGCCAATGCCAGTTTCGCTTATAATCTCCCGCTAGATAAGCAGTATGTAAATCAGATTTCATTTGGCTTACAGGCAGGCATCATTAATAAAAGGATTGACTCCGATGGATTACAATGGGGCGAGCAGTACACCCCTTTCCTTGGATTTGACCCTTCTACAACTCCATCTGATGGTGACACTTTTGATCCTAGAACTTTCTTGGATATCAATTCAGGAATATTCTGGTTTCATAACCCCATTCAGGATGGAGGAAAGATAATCCGTAGTATAAATTCAGGATTCTCTGTTGCTCATATGAATCACCCAAATGAGTCTTTGTATGAGAATGAGAATAACAGATTGCCATTACTTTATAAGTATCATGGTGGTATTGTCTTTAACCTATCGCAAAAGGCAACAATATCTGCTAATATATTCAGTTCTCAACAAGACAAGGAATGGCAACATAATTTGGGCTCTTACTTAAGCTACAAATTAGGTTCAGAATCTGGTGGGCAAATAAAATACGTGATAGCCAGGCTAGGTGGATGGTATAGAATAGATGATTCATTTATCTTTCTTACAGAATTTGAGACTTCCTTATTCAAAGTAGCCTTCAGTTATGACTTTAACACCTCATCCTTGAGATATAATGATAGAGGTATAGGCACATACGAAGTCCATTTATCCATGCATTTCGCAGACCTAGCTCCAGCCAAATCAAGATATTAATAATGATAAAACACTTTATATATTTAATAATTATATGCTTCTCTTTTACCAGCCCGGCTATTGCCCAAAAAACACTTTGGGCCTCTAAGGTAATTGAGTTTTCTTCTGAAAGGAAGACTCCTATTCACTTGGCTCAACTGGCGGGAGAATCTTATAAAGCCAGTCAAATTTTAGGTGAGCCTGATATTTACCCTGGCAGTGAAGGATCTAGCAGGGCCTGGACTCCAAAAAAGACCGATCAGGTTGATTATATCAAAGTAGGTTTTAGTGAGGCTATCCAAATACAACAAATTGCTATAGCTGAGTCTATCAACCCTACAGCCATATGGAAGGTCTATGCCTATGATGAAAGAGGGAATGAGCATTTTATTAATGAGTTCACCCCAAGGAGCATCCCGTTAAAAGGGAGGATTCTTAACATTTTTACAGACCTCACACCTTACAAGGTAACAGCCGTAAAAGTGGAGATCAATGGTAAAGAAGTACCCGGGTATAACGGCATTGATGCTATTGCTATATCAGATTCTAAGACGCCGATAAGGATAGACATGAAAATTGCCGCTGGTATTTATGAGTCTGTTCAGGCAGAAAAGTTAAGCGATAGTATTAACAGCCCTTATAAAGACCTGAAACCTCTTCTTACTCCTGATGGTAAAACTATGTTTTTTAGCCGCGTTGGTGATCCTCAAAATGTTGGTGGCACTGATGATCTGGAAGACATTTGGTTCTCAGAAAAAAACAGTGATGGAGAATGGAAGAAAGCTCAAAATATAGGAACAAGCCTTAACAACAAAGGACCTAACTTTATTTGTAGTGTTACTCCTAAAGGAGATGGTTACGTACTTTTATTAGGGAACAGATACTTGAAAAATAAAATGACCGAAGGCCTATCTATAGCTACCCAGACAGAAGATGGCCTTTCTGATGTAGAGCCAGTAATAATAGAAAATGAAGAAAACTTCTCTCCATTTGCCAATTACTACCTGGGTATCAATCAGCAGATTATTATTATGTCTGTTCATAGAAGAAATGGTGAAGGAGGGCGCGATCTATACGTTAGCTTTAAACAAGAAAATGGCCGCTGGTCTACCCCTAAAAATCTGGGAAGCACTATCAATACACCTGATGAGGAATCCTCTCCTTTTCTTGCAGCAGATGGCAAAACGCTTTATTTCTCATCAAAAGGTCATTTGGGCTTTGGCGGCAGCGATGTATACATCTCCAGACGACTTGATGACACCTGGACTAACTGGAGTACACCAGAAAACCTGGGACCGTACATTAACTCAGCTGATGATGAGATTTTCTTTCATCTGGCATATGACAGTAAGTATGCATATTACACCAGAGGAGATGGACAAGATGCCGATATTTATAGACTAGAGCTACCTGCATATGAACTTCCTGACCCTACGGTAGAGCTAAATGTAAAAGTAATTAACAAGAATACTAAGGAGTTGATACCTGAAGCTAAATTGGTGGTTCATAATAAAACTATGGATATAGCGGAATGGCACCCTTCCACTGACAATACAGGCAAATTTGACTTTATAATCCCTAAAGGATATGTCTATGAAATATCTGCTAAAGCGGATAAGTTTTTATCTATAGACACTCATCAAATAGACCTGACCAGAGTTTATGAAAGTGAGACCATGGAATATGTATTACACATGACTCCAATTGAAGTGGGTGAACGAATTCCGCTGGATAATATCTATTTTGATTTTGATAAGGCCACTTTAAGAGATGAATCTATACCACAACTAAACAAAGTAGTTAGGTTTATGGAAGATAACCCTAAAGTAACTATTCAACTCGATGGACACACCTGCTCCTTAGGTTCTGAAAGTTATAACAAAAGACTATCTGAAGACCGAGCCAGATCTGTAATGGATTACCTTTTGAAAGAAGGGATTAAGAAGAAAAGAGTTTCTTCTTTAGGTTTTGGAGAGGCTCAGCCTATTGCTTCTAATGAAACTGAAAGTGGTAGGGTGAAAAACAGACGGGTTGAGTTTGTAATCACAGATAAATAAAAAATACTCAGACGCTTCATACATGTTAACATGATGTATGAAGCGTCTCCTTCAACTATTATTTCGCTTCTTTTCTTCTCTTCAATTCAGCTCTAATCAAAGTGAGCTCTCTACTACTTTGACCTGCTACAGAGGTATTTTCAGTAGCCCTTCTAAATAAATAAGGCATTACAGCTTTTACTGGTCCATAAGGTAAATATTTCACTACATTATAACCAGCCTCTGCCAGGTTAAACGAAATATTATCACTCATTCCATATAGCTGAGCAAAGAAAACCCTGGGATCATCATTTTTCATCCCATGCTTTTCCATTAACAAAGTAAGATAAAGATTGCTGTACTCATTATGAGAACCACACATGAAGCTTATCCGCTGCTTGTTATCCATGCAAAAAGAAAGCGCCTTATTAAAATCATTGTCTACCGCATCTTTATTAGGATGGATAGGACTTTCATATCCTTTATCTTCAGCTCTATCTCTCTCTTTCTCCATATAAGCACCACGCACCAGCTTAGCTCCCAGGTAGTAATTACCCATAGCAGCATAGTGAAATGCATTTTTTAAATTGCCAAGCATGTCAGACCTGTACATCTGATAAGTATTAAACACAACTGCTTTTTCCTTATTATACTTAGCCATCATCTCATACACAATCTCATCAATAGAATCTTGTATCCAGGACTCTTCAGCGTCAATCAAAATAGGAACGTTATTTTGATAAGCTGCTTCACAAATATCTTCCACCCTGCCTTTCAGCTTTTCATAATTACTATGATCTTTCTTAGTAAACTTTTCTTTAGACTGCCTTTTTCTTAGCGATGAGGTAGAACCAATACCAGTAACTTTGAACACACTAAAAGGAATACCTTCAGTTTTAGAAGCTGTAACGATAGTATCTATAATCTGCTTTTTTACCTTCTCATAATTACTAGTGGTATCCACACCCTCCACAGAATAATCAAGAATAGCACCAACATTATATGCATTTAAGTCTTTAATAGATTGTAAACTATCCTGAATGGTCTCGCCACCGCAAAAATGTTCAAAAACCGTTTTCTTAATAATCCATTTAATGGGTAATCGAATCGCAAGTGCTGCCTTTACGGCCACCATAGACATCTTAGATATATAAGGGTTGTTAACGACTGAAAATACAAAATTGGCTTTACGCAAAGCCTCATCAGATTTAGCCTGAAACGCTACTGATGTATCGTTAAAAGATATGTTAGATTTTAATTGCATAGTAATGAATAATTGTGCGAATATATAATATTAATCATTTAGCTCTTTCTTCTTTCAATTTTTAAATATCTTTATTCCGTGATGAAAGAAGTTGTAAACATAGACGACCTCAGAGGTAAAATAGACTCCATAGATCATCAGCTTTTAAAGCTACTCAATGAACGAATGGAACTCGTAAAAACCATTGGTAATATTAAAAAAACTACCAACGCGAGTATTTACCGTCCTGAAAGAGAAAAAGCTATCATAGACAGACTAACCTCTGACAGCAAGGGAATGTTAGATAAAGGTGCGATTGAAGCCATATTTCTTGAAATTTTTGCTGTTAGTAGAAATATTGAGCTTCCCGAAAAAGTCGCCTATTTGGGTCCTGAAGGCAGTTTTACCCATCAGGCAGCCGAAGCCAGATTTGGTGCTATGGGTGAATATATTAGCCTTAAAACCATTCAATCAGTATTTGAGGCGGTAAACACCGAAAGGGTACGATTTGGAATAATCCCTATTGAGAACAATCAACAAGGTATGGTGAGTGACACCATTAATGTGCTATGCGATTATGACATTAACATAGTAGCAGAAGTACCTATGCCTATTCAGTTTTCATTTGCTTCAAAAAATGAAAATATAAAAACCATTAAAAAAGTTTACTCTAAAGATATTGCCTTTAAGCAATGTGGAAAGTTTGTAGATGAATACTTTGACAAAAGTGTAGAGCTCATACCGGTAGATTCTACCTCTAAAGCCTCTAAGCTGGCTTCCTTGGAAGAAAATTCGGCTGCGATCTGCTCCCATATTGCGGCTAAAATGTATCATTTGCCTATTCTATTTCATAATATAGAAGACAGTCCTGATAACTACACTCGCTTTTTGATCATTAGTAAAAACTTCAATAATGTGTCTAGTGGAAATGACAAAACCACTATTCTGGTGAAGCTGTCTAATGACAATGAACCGGGGAGCCTTGCCTCTTTTCTACAAGGATTCCATGAAAATGGCATTAACCTTACTAAAATAGAAAGCTACCCGGCAAAAGAAGGTAAAGATTTCAAATATTGGTTTTTGGTAGAGTTTGAAGGTCATAAAGATGATGAAAAGGTGAAGGTGATTATGGAAGATCCCCTCATTACAGTAAAATGGCTAGGCAGCTACCCTAAATTCTGTTAATCATTTCTATTTAAAAAAATCAAAAAGTTTATTCGTGGAAATAAGTGAAAGTATAAAATTCACAGAAAAAGCGGCGGAAGAATTAATAAACCTTCTAAACACCAGCAGTTACAATAAAATAGCCGTGCTTGTAGATGAAAATACCAAAGCACATTGCTACCCACTGCTGGAGAGATACCTTCCGCAGCATACTCTGGTTGAAATCAATAGTGGAGAAAGCCATAAAACGCTTGAAACATGCACTTATATATGGCAAGAGCTTACCTCTGCGGCCTTTGATCGCAAATCATTATTTATTAATCTCGGTGGCGGGGTCATCGGAGATATGGGAGGGTTTTGTGCCAGCACCTACAAAAGAGGTATAGATTTCATTAATATCCCTACCACGCTACTCTCACAAGTAGACGCCAGTGTAGGTGGCAAGTTGGGCATTGACTTCAATGGTTATAAAAATCACATCGGTCTATTCAAAGAGCCGATTGCTGTTATTATAGATCAAACCTTCTTAAAAACGCTTCCCGCTAATGAACTGCGTTCTGGCTTTGCTGAAGTGATCAAACACCACCTTATTGCTGATAAAAGCGGATGGGATAAGCTACAAACACTTCGTTTTCCGGATATTGCTTGGAATGAATGTGTTAAACACTCTGTAAAAATAAAATCAGATGTAGTAGAAAATGATCCGTTGGAATCTGGGATGAGAAAAATTCTGAATTTTGGCCATACCATCGGGCATGCTATAGAAAGCTATTTACTCAATAACAATAGAGCCATTTTGCATGGAGAAGCAATAGCTGCAGGCATGATCTGCGAAAGCTTTATAAGCCTAAAACGTGGATATATCAACGAAGAAGAACTCAAGCAAATAGAAAAGTATGTCCTAAATATTTTTGATAAACTGAATATTTTAGAGACTGACTTAGAAGGAATAAATCAATACCTTATTCAGGATAAGAAAAATAGGGAAAATAAAGTCCTGGCCTCTCTACTACAAAAAGTGGGAGAAGCTAATTGGGACATCAGTATATCAAACACAGAAGCTACTGAGGCTATTATTTACTATAATAACCTTTAAATATAATATGCTTCTATCTCATCATTTATATCGGAAACTTTTCTTTGTGAAGATTTTAAATCAGATGATCTGGTGGGTGCAGTACTTCTTCCTCTCCCGGCAGAAGCTACAGCTAAAAGCGCTCCTACGGATAAACTTAAAGCTAAAGCCAACTTTCTTCTATTTTTCATTTTCTTAAAACAGTTATTTTTTTAGTGTATTATCATAAATAATGCCATTTTCAAAACGCTGACTTAAGCCATTTGTTACATTAATATTGCGAATCGTGGAAACAAAAAAACTCTTAATAAAAAAGCACAATAAACTACAACCCACTACTATATCTCTGCCTGCTTCTAAAAGTATAGCTAACCGTGCTTTGATTATAGACGCACTTTGCGAAACACAGTCTGACATACAAAATATTTCGGAAGCCAGAGATACTCAGACCATGCTTCGCTTGCTAGCCTCTGAAGATGATACCTGGGATGTGTTAGACGCTGGCACCACTATGCGCTTTTTAACCGCTTTTGCTGCTGCCACAAAAGACGAAAAAATATTAACAGGAACGGCCAGAATGCAGGAAAGGCCTATAAAAGTATTAGTAGAAGCCCTCACTAAATTAGGAGCTAGTATTACTTATTTAAACAACGACGGCTACCCTCCCATTAAGGTAAATAAAATAAAAGATCAGATTACTGATGAGCTTGAAGTGCCTGGAAACATTAGCAGCCAGTACATATCAGCGCTATTAATGATAGCACCCACCTTGCCTAAAGGACTTAAAGTAAACCTTATAGGTGAAATAGGCAGCAAGCCCTATATTGACATGACCTTAGCGGTAATGAAATCATTTGGAGTATCTGCCAGCTGGAATGGTAATAGCCTTATTATAGCACCGCAAAAATACCAGCCTACTGAATATACTGTAGAGCCAGACTGGTCCGCTGCTAGCTACTGGTATAGCTTTGTAGCTTTATCCGATGAGGCGGAGGTCATGCTTACTGACCTTAAAGACGACTCTATACAAGGAGACCGAAAAATGGCTGATTTTATGGCTGATTTAGGTGTATCTACAACCTTCACTAAAGATGGCGCCATCCTTTCTAAATGCGCACATAAAAAGGAAGCCAGCATCGATTTCACCCATTGTCCTGACCTCGCTCAGACCGTGGCTGTAATCTGCGCTATAAAAGGTATAGAGTGCCATATGACTGGCCTTGAAAGCCTAAGAATAAAAGAGACCGATAGAATTAGTGCTTTGCAAAATGAACTGGCAAAATTCGGCGGCCAACTCATTGAAACTTCCAGCAAATGGACTTTAATTCCGGCTTCTGAACTTCCTGAGGTCAACCAACCTGAGTTTGATACTTATCATGATCATAGAATGGCCATGGCTTTTGCTCCCTTAAGCACTCAGTTCGATATAGTTATTAATGATCCTTCTGTAGTCAATAAATCATACCCCAGCTACTGGGAAGATGTGAAAAAGGCCGGCTTCGAAATATCAGAATTGTAATTTATTGAAATAAGAGAGAGCTTGAATGATCCTGGACCCATACCAGGAAAACATTTCTCCATCTACCAAATGAATTTTAGATGTAGGAATCACTGCTTCAAGCTCTTTCTTATGCTTTTCTTTAAAGGGAAATGGCTCTGAAGACAGCAAAATCAAATCTGGTTTAAGAGCTGCTATTTTCTTTGGGGTCAAGGTCGGATACCTGGGCACATTCTTAAGTGCGTTTTCCCATCCTAATGTTTCCATAACATGACTAATATAGGTATCACCTCCGGCTGCCATGTATGGATTATTCCAAATGAGATAGAGCACCTTTTTCGCCTCCTTTTTTTGAAGGTTTAACAGACCTTGGTTAATCTGATCAATAATATTTTCAGCCTGATCATTTCTATTGGTAATAGCCCCAATATCACTGATCATTTGAATTGCCTCAGGAATGGTTTTGATATCAGTTAGTAAAACGGAATATTTATTCTGAAGATGTTCTATCCCTTCTTTATAGTTTTCTTCTTTATTGCCAATGATCAAGTCGGGCTTGAGCTTGTCAATGACGTCAAACTTAAAGTTTTTTGTGCCTCCTATTTTGGGAATAGACTTAGTAAAACTTTTTGGATGTATACAAAATTTGGTTACACCAACTATCTGATTTTGAATATCAAGATGATAGAGAAGTTCTGTAATGGAGGGCACCAGGGATATGATCTTCGGGCAACGAGGCCTCTTCCCCTCATCACCCTTATGATCATTAAGCTCTTTAATTCCGTAACCTTGCATATTCCAAAGTTAGGACATCGTTAGTTACTTCAAAAAATAAGTCTGACAAGCTTCAATCAGACTCTGGTGGACTCGTTAAAAAAATGTGGTATCACGGTGGTAAAAGCTTTTCAACCTTTACCACCTTTAGCTTTAATAAGCTCAATTAGTCCACCTAGTTATATCAATCGCATTTTTTTTACACCTGCAAAGTTCCTTTTGCAATGTTACATAGCACTAATACAATGATATATTGAGCATAAGGCTACTGATACCGTAAGTTTAAAAAATGATTATTCTTGATTTGCTATATCAGGATTGCCATGCTTGACAACTGACCTGACACTTTTAGTTGAGACTGCTCCATAACTTTTTGGTTCAATTCGAAAGCCAATTTGTTATTTACAGTTCTAAAGTTAATTCCGCTACCTTTTTGACCTAAGCCTGGCTTATCTGTGATGATAAGAGTAGAGCTATTTGCCAATTTCCCTTTAATTTCGTCAAAGTCTTTGCTGCTTCCTTTTGCAACATATAAGATATGACAAGATGATATTTCTGAAGGGCTATTAAATTTCTTTACGACGAATTTCTTGTTTCCACGTAATTTACCACCATACCACGTATTCAACGTGTTGTACACCTCATCATCACCAATTACAGCAATAACAAAATTTTGAGACTGATCTGAACTTGGCCATTGGATGTACTTGATGAAGTTATAGATCATCATCGAGTGGATCTCATGAATTGGCCGTCCTTGTGCACGAGTTGTTCCGAAGAACGCTACCAGCATAAATGCTGTCAACAAAGTTGTAGATTTCAATACTTTCATAATTCTTTACTAGTTGGACTCTAACCAAGTAACCAAAGCCAATGCCAATCATGAAAACGCTTCTAACTACTAATAAACGGACTTTTTATAGGAGGGGAATTTTGAAATAATCCCAATTAGAGATTTTTCTTCTCTAATTGGGACGTAATATTTTTTATTTTATGTATCTAAAATCATGACCATCTTCAATATTTAATAGAAATTGGTATATGAGTTGGATTACATTTTCTACATCATTTTTATGAACTGTTTCCACTGTAGTGTGCATATATTTTAACGGCAGTGATATTAATGCAGAGGCTACTCCTTCGTTAGAATAAGCGAAAGCATCCGTATCTGTACCAGTAGCTCGAGATGCAGCTGCCCTTTGGAAAGGAATCTCATTTTTCTCCGCTGTATCAATAATTAACTTTAACACATTATTATGCACAGCTGGCCCATAAGTTAACACCGGACCTTCTCCAGCCTTTTGTAAACCACTTTTTATACGATCATATAGTGGAGATGTAGTTTCATGACAAACATCCGTAACAATAGCTAAGTTAGGTTTTATTCTTTCAGCTATCATTTGTGCACCTCGTAAGCCTACCTCTTCTTGCACCGCGTTAACAATGTACAAACCAAAAGGAAGCTCTTTTCCATCTTCTTTAAGCCTTCTGGCCACTTCAGCTATCATGTAACCACCCATGCGGTTATCTAGCGCTCTGCCCACCAAAAAGTCATTACCCAGCTCCATCAGTTCATCATCAAAAGTCATAACGCTACCTACATGAACTCCGAGCTTTTCTACCTCTTCTTTACTATTACAGCCAATATCAACTATAATATTTTTCAAAGTAGGTTTTTCCTCGTTTTCTCTATTTCTAACATGTATGGCAGGCCAACCAAAAATACCTTTTACTATGCCATTATCAGTGTGGATATTTACCCTTTTGGAAGGTGCAATCTGATGATCTGAACCTCCATTTCTCTGCACATAGATATATCCTTCTTCATTAATATAATTAACAAACCATGAAATTTCGTCTGCATGCGCTTCTATCACTACCTTATATTTAGCTGAGGGATTAATTACCCCCACTACAGAACCATAAGTATCTGTAAAGTACTCATCGATATAAGGTTTAATGTATTCTAACCATAATTCCTGACCTGATGATTCAAAACCAGTAGGTGAAGCATTATTTAAATACTTCTCTAAAAATGATTTACTCTTCTTATCCATTCTTTGTTTTATTTATATAACAGACCTTGTAAGGCCTCCATCTACTTTTATATTTTGCCCGGTGATATAAGCAGCAGCGTCTGAAAGTAAAAACTTTACTGTTTGAGCAACTTCTTCTATCTGCCCTTGCCGTTTTAATGGTATTTTATTTACTATTTCATCGGCAGCTTTAAAGCTGTTAATATAACCAGGCAATACGTTATTCATTCTTATATTATTAACAGCAAATTCATCAGCATAAAGTTTAGCATAATTAGCTAATCCTGCCCTTAAAACTGAAGAAACTGGAAATTCTGCTGATGGCTCAGTGGCAGCAAATGTTGATATATTCACAAAAGCTCCTGATCCCTGCCTCTTCATGATGGGCGTAACCAAAGCTGCTATTTTTGCGACATTTAACAAAACCAGATTTAGTCCATGATGCCACTCTTCTTCTGATATTTCCAGCAATGGGCCGCTGGCGGGATGTCCGGTATTATTTACCACCGCATCAATTCTCCCAAATTTGCCCATGGTAAGGTTAACCAGTTTTTTGATATCATTTTTTTCAGTCACTGATCCCTGTACTCCTAATGCTCCCAGCTCTTCTGCCAGAACCATTACTTTTTCAGACCTGGCCATAAGTGCTAGCTCATATTCAGGGTGTAATGCCAAGGCACAGGCACGTCCTATTCCTTCACTAGCTCCGGTAATTATAGCTACTTTCTTCATTTACAAAGGTATATTACCGTGTTTTTTCCTGGGTAACGTAGCCACTTTATTTTCTAACATTTTAAAGGCTTTAATGAGTTTAGATCTGGTATCAGCGGGCAAGATCACCTCATCAATATATCCGCGGTGAGCCGCACGATAAGGATTAGCAAACTTACCAGTATATTCATCTATCTTTTCCTGCAGCTTGGCTTCCGGATCTTCCGCTGTAGCTATTTCTCTTCTAAATATAATCTCGGCGGCACCTTTAGCTCCCATAACCGCAATTTCTGCCATTGGCCAGGCATAGTTCATATCAGCTCCAATATGTTTAGAGTTCATTACATCATATGCACCACCATAGGCCTTTCTGGTGATAACGGTGATTCTAGGTACAGTGGCTTCGCTAAAAGCGAATAAAAGCTTGGCTCCATTAGTAATAATGCCATTCCACTCCTGATCTGTGCCAGGCAAAAAACCAGGAACATCTTCCAGCACCAACAAGGGTATATTGAAACAATCGCAGAATCTCACAAAACGAGCTCCCTTAGTACTGGCATCTATATCCAACACGCCAGCTAATGACGCCGGCTGATTACCTATAACTCCGACACTTCTCCCGCCTATTAAGGCCATGCCTACCACTATATTTTCTGCGAAATTCTTATGCACCTCCAAAAAGCTATCAGGATCCACTATGCTATTAATCACTTCCTTCATATCATAAGGCTGATTAGGATTATCAGGGATGATATCATTAAGCTTAGCCACTGTTTCGTCTTCCTTCACTTCATAAGGATAAATAGGCGCATCTTCCTCACAGTTTTGAGGCACGTATGATAACAACTTCTTTATATCATTAATGCAAACCGCTTCATTAGCACAGGAAAAATGGGTTACACCACTTTTTGTACTATGAGCACTGGCGCCTCCCAGCTCCTCAGCAGTAACATTCTCTTGCGTAACTGTCTTTACCACATTAGGCCCGGTAACAAACATGTAGGAAGTATTTTCTACCATAAAAATGAAATCAGTTATGGCTGGTGAATATACTGCACCACCTGCGCATGGCCCCATAATAGCTGAAATCTGAGGTATAACCCCTGAGGCCAGCGTATTTCTATAAAAAATATCAGCATAACCTCCTAGTGAGACTACTCCTTCCTGAATTCTGGCTCCACCTGAATCATTTAAACCTATTAAAGGCGCGCCATTCTGCATAGCCAGATCCATAATTTTCACAATCTTTTCGGCATGAGTTTCTGAAAGGGAGCCACCAAAGACGGTAAAATCCTGAGAAAACACATATACTAATCGGTCATTGACCGTACCATAGCCGGTAATAACACCATCACCAGGGTAGTACTGTTTATCCAAACCAAAGTCTTTACAGCGATGCATCACAAACTGGCCAATCTCTTCAAAAGAGCCTTCATCTAACAGCAGGTGAACCCTTTCCCTGGCTGTGAGCTTTCCTTTATCATGCTGAGTCTGAATTCTTTCTTCGCCTCCACCTAAGAGAGATTCCTTTTCCTTCTCCTTAAGCAAGGCATATTTTTCCTTATTGGTTGGCAGCGTGTAAACAGGCTTTTTTGATTTGTTATCGTCCATTTTTCATGAGTTAGTCTATATCAAATATAAAGAAATTGAGATGGATAAACTTGCTTAGAATACATTTTCCCATGCTAAAAGGGCTACAGCCAAAAGAGTTTACTTAACTTCGAGCAAATTTTTATGATATATGAACAAAGTAGCCATCATTGATTGCGGAACTAACACTTTTCACCTTCTTATAGCGGAGATAAATAACGGATCTTTTAATATTTTATATTCCATAAAGACTCCGGTAAGAATAGGCAAAGGAGGGATTAGCAATGGTATGATTCTGGAAGATGCCGTGCTGCGCGCCACTAAAGTACTTAAGAGCTTTGCTGAAACCATTGAAAAACATGAGGTAACTGATGTGCATGCTTTTGCCACCAGTGCATTTAGAAATGCTAAGAATGGTGAAGATGTAAAACAGCAAATCAAAGAAGTAACAGGCATTGACATAAAAATTATTTTAGGAGATGAAGAGGCTTCACTTATATTTTCTGGTGTTAAAGCAGCTGTAAAACTCGGTAGCGATCCTTGCCTGATCATGGATATTGGAGGTGGCAGCATTGAATTTATCATTGGTACCGAAAAAGAGATACTTTGGAAGAGAAGCTTTGAAGTAGGAGCTCAAAGGCTTTTAGATCAATTTCATAAAAACGACCCGATCACTGAAGAAGAAATTAGTGGCATGGAAGCTTATCTTGATGAGCAACTTGCTCCATTGCTGGAAGCGATTAACACTCACAAGCCAAGTATTTTAGTAGGTTCATCAGGCACTTTTGACACACTTAGCGAGATCTATTGCCGAAGTAAAAACATTGCCTTTTCTGAAAGCTCCAGTGAGCTTCCTTTGACTTTACAGGCCTACTATAACATTCACGAAGAATTGCTCTTTAAAAACCGTGATGAACGCATGGAAATACCAGGCATGATAGAAATGCGCGTAGATATGATAGTGGTAGCTTCTTGCGCCATTAATTGGTTATTAAAAAAGAGCCATTTCACCAAACTGAAAGTTTCTACTTACTCACTTAAGGAGGGCGCACTTCATGAGTTATCTTAAGCTTTTTTAACCTGCTGTTCACTCAATACTTTGATTATATCCCTTAAATTTGCTGACTATGGAGGATAACATATATTCTGAGAGCAAATTAAGAGAATTCACACAGGCTGTATTTCTGAAAATGGGATGCAGCCCTGAAGATGCAGAAAAAGCCACAGACGTATTACTTAAAGCCGACCTACGCGGTATAGATTCACATGGAGTAGCCCGCTTAACGGGTTATGTGAGGCTTTGGGAAGCGGGAAGAATTAACCCCACGCCAGAGGTAACGATAGTTCATGAAACACCAAGCACCGCGGTAATAGACGGAGACAAAGGCTTGGGCCTTATAGTAGCCATCAAAGCCATGGAAATAGCCATGCAAAAGGCTGAGCAGGTAGGCACAGGCTGGGTAAGTGTAAAAAATTCCAATCACTTTGGCATAGCTGGCTACCACGCCATGTTAGCTGCAGAGAAAGATATGGTAGGCATGGCCATGACCAATGCCAGCCCGTTAGTAGCTCCTACTTTTGCTACCGAGCGCATGCTGGGAACCAACCCTATAGCCGTAGCCATACCAACGGACAAGCAACCTATGTTTGTAGCTGATATGGCTACCACTACAGCTGCTAATGGTAAACTGGAGATTTTACAAAGGCAGGAAAAAGATGCTCCTGTAGGCTGGATACAAGATAAAGATGGCAATGACTCTACTAACGCATTTGGACTTAAAGATGATGGAGCATTACTACCTCTGGGTAGTGACAGAGAGCATGGCAGCCACAAAGGTTATGCGCTGGGTTCTATTGTAGATATTTTCTCCGCAGTATTTTCCGGAGCGAATTATGGACCATGGGCCCCTCCCTTCGTAAGCTTTTTACCTTTAGCCAAAGACCCTGTAGGAGAAGGGCTGGGGCATTTTCTGGGAGCCATGCGTATAGATGCATTCAGACCTGCTGAAGAATTTAAACACCACATGGATAACTGGATAGGAAGATTCAGAGAAACTAAACCTGTAGAGGGTAAAAAAGTACTTATCCCCGGTGATCCTGAGCGAGAAGCTGAAGCCATAAGAAAAACTGATGGCATTCCTCTCAACCCAAAAGTGGTGGCTGATCTTAATGAGGTGGCTGAAAAAATGGGACTCGATTTACTTTCTTAAAACAGAATAGATTATATAAACCCTGATTATGCATTAGAAAACTAAAAGTTTAGAAAATCCTTCGATAATTGTGTAAAAAGATCGATTTTGATGAGGTATAAAAATCACCAGAATGGTTACTCAAAATATAGGGTCTTTACCCATTGAATATTCCTCCAAGCCAGTGACACCCTTTGGAGGGATGAGTTTAATGAAACGATTTATCGATCAGGTAGGGATACGAGAAAAATTAGCCGAACTGGCACTTCCATCTCCTGGTTCTAACCGAGGATATGACCCCAAGCAAATCGTAGAGAGTTTTTGGCTGAGTATCTGGACAGGGGCTAGTAGATACATCCATTGTGACTGGTTGAGATATGATACTGTTTTACAGTCAATTTTTGGATGGGATGGTATGCCTAGCCAAAGTACCTACAGTCGTTTTTTTGGAAAATTCTCTCAATCCCTAAACAACGAAGTATTTCCAGAGCTTCAACAATGGTTCTTTGACCAGCTCCATTTAGGAGCACTCACCATTGATTTTGATAGTACTGTGATCACTCGATATGGAGATCAACAAGGGAGTAGTAAAGGTTATAACCCCAACAAAAGAGGGAGAAATTCACATCATCCTTTGATGGCCTTTGTGAGTCAAACCAGAATGGTGGCCAATGCATGGCTCAGGCCAGGCAACACAGCGGCCAGTAGTAGTTGCAGGGAGTTCATGGAAGAAACCTTTAAGCACGCCTTGGCAGGACAAAAAGTAGGTCTGGTAAGGGCCGATAGTGGTTTTTACAACGAAGAAATCATGTCATATCTAGATGAAGAACTCATCAATTACATTATGGCTGTACGCATGTACCCCAATGTAAAAAGCGAAGTTTGGGGACTTAAAGATTGGGTCAGACTGGCAAAGGGAATAGAGCTGAACGAGATGGTTTTCAGTCATAAAAACGGTAAGCCAAGACGATATATTATTGTAAAAAAGCAAGTTGACATCAGGCCAAATGCAGGAGGCAAGGAGCTTTTTGAAGATGAGCCTGGCTATCGGTATAGTTGCTATGTGACCAATATGGATTTACCTCTGGATCAGATTTGGAACATGTACAACACCCGCGCTGATTGTGAGAACAGAATTAAGGAATTGAAACAAGATTTTGGGCTTGAAAATTTTTGTTTACAAGATTTTTGGGCAACAGAAGCCTCTTTCCGCTTTATCATGGTGGCTTACAATTTGATGAGTTTATTCAGGCATTTTGCGTTGAACCATCATCGAAAAGCAACCCTGTCAACCCTCAGATCCTATTGCTTTGCATTAGGAGCCTGGACAGCAAACCATGCTAATAAAAAGGTTTTAAAAATCTCATTACCCTCCAAAAGAAGACCCTGGATGGAGGGAATATTCTTGAACATATCGTCTACTAGTCCTCCTTTTGATTATTCTAATGAATAATCCGGGATAAAATAAGGCCGTTTCTAATTAGAAACGGCCTTATTTTTTTGCCAATGCTTACCCTACTGTTCATTAGGATAAGAAATCTCCCGGGCTCACCCGGAAGATTTAGCTTAAAAAGTTGACACTACAGCGCCGACCTAAAAATTTACAACCAACAACCACTACAAAATTGGAAGCAAGCCGGCTTGCTGTATATGTCAATCAGTTTTTTTAATCTACATTGTCATGTAAAAATCTGTTATTACCTAAAATCTGATTGTCGTCATTCAGGTTATATTTAGACACATGCGGCTCAGATGAATGAGGCACATTTTGCAGTCTGATGTCTTTTCTCAGATAAGCCGGCACATCAAGCTTTTCTTTGAATTCATCAGCATTCATCTCATTTCTATTAAGCCCTTTAAGTCGGTCTACTCTTTCCTGAGCTTTTTTACGCATTACCTCTTTAGTACTCTTATTGATATCCATCATGCCATCATCATTGATAAGCTGATCAGTACCATCGCCTTCCTGCATAAACTCAAACTCATCTTCTAAATCAGAAAACAAGCCATCGTCTCCATCATCATCATTAAAGTCAGAGTTTACAGGGCTGGTAAAAGAGTAGCTTCTGTTAGGCTCTGAAAATTGATTATCGTGAGAAGATGATGAAGAAGCATCATTCCCTTTATTTACATTACGCTTAGTAATCTCTCCAGAGTTATGATTCACAGAGTTATCATTCTCGAACATGTTGATTTGCTTATTAGCATCTAAATCATACACTTTACGAGTCTGCACGTCTTCCTGCTGCTTTCTTTCTCTGTTCTGCGGCAAGTAAGCCTGATCATGGTCGAACCCCGTTGCAATTACAGTCACTCTGATGCTATCACCTAAATCAGGATCAACACCATGACCGAATATCACCTCAGCATCGTCACCAGCTTGCTCCTGGATGTACTCTGTAATTTCAGTAAGCTCATCCATTTGAAGCTCAGCCTGCTCACCAGAAATAATAGAAAGCAATATTTTCTGCGCTCCCAGAATATCTTTATTATCCAATAATGGTGAAGCTAATGCCTCTTCGGCTGCTTTTTTAGCTCTGTTTTCACCTTTAGTTTCTGCTGATCCCATTACGGCAGCACCTGCATTATGCATTACAGTGCGCACATCTTGAAAGTCAACGTTAACATATCCTGCTACAGTAATGATTTCTGCAATACCCTTAGCAGCGGTGGTTAACACATTATCAGCTTGTGCAAAAGCACTACCGATAGAGAGATTTCCATAAATTTCTCTCAATTTATCATTAAGAATAACCAGCACAGTATCACAGCTCTCTTTCAAAGAGTTGATCCCTGCTTCAGCCTGGTTAGCTTTTTTCTTTCCTTCAAAGCCAAATGGTGCCGTAACGATACCCACAGTAAGGATATCCATTTCTTTAGCAATTTTAGCTATTACAGGAGCAGCTCCAGTACCGGTTCCTCCTCCCATACCTGCAGTGATAAATACCATTTTGGTATCATTACCTAACAGGTCTCTAATATCTTCTTTACTCTCAAGAGCGGCATTTTTACCTACTTCAGGGTTGGCTCCGGCACCTAATCCTTCAGTAAGATTTACCCCTATCTGTATTTTACCAGGAACAGAGCTGGTTTTCAGAGCTTGAGAATCTGTGTTACACACTACAAATTCAACATCTTTAATGCCCTGACTAAACATGTGGTTAACAGCGTTACTACCTCCGCCACCAACTCCAATCACCTTTATGATGGACTTGTGATGTTTGGGTATATCAAATTTATATGCGTTTTCAGACATAGTATTTTTTGTTTAGTGGTTGCAAATTTTTGACCTTCTTAATAATCATTTTTATTATCCAAATCGTCGATCAAAAGGCCTTTAGTTTTATTTAAAATTTTGCTGAAGAAGTCTCCGCTTCCAGCTTTTTTCTTCTGTTGTACTCCGGGCGTCCGGATACCTTCACCTCGTTGTATCTGTTTTCTCGCTCATCAAGCGCTCTAAAACCAGACAGCACCAACCCAACAGAAGTAGCATACATAGGACTCTTCACTATGTCCACCTTGCTTCTGCCAAGATGTTCGTTAGGATAACCTATACGGGCATCCATGCCAGTCATATACTCTACCAGTTGCTTGAGACAGCTGAGCTGCCCACCACCACCAGTGATCACAATGCCACCGGCTAATCTGTTCTCAAACCCAGAAGTAATAATCTCGGTATGAGCCAGCTCTACAATCTCTTCCATTCTTGCTTCAATAATGTGTGCCAGGTTCTTCACGGAGATTTCCTTAGGCGCACGATTTCTGATACCAGGAATAGAAACAATTTCATTAGGACTCGCCTCTTCAGCAATAGCTTTACCAAACTTGGTCTTCAATATCTCAGCCTGGTGCTGCATAACCATACAGCCCTGTTTGATATCTGAAGTAATAATGTTACCTCCAAACGGTATCACTGCTGTATGACGAATAATATTATCATGGAAAATAGCGATATCGGTAGTACCACCACCTATATCAATAAGGCAAATACCTGCTTCTTTTTCTTCGTCACTTAGCACAGCCATACTAGATGCTAATGGTTCTAAAATCAGATGCTCGATCTCAAGGCCTGCTCTTTTTACACATTTATTAATATTGTTGATAGCATTAGTCTGAGCAGTAATAATATGGAAATCAGCTTCCAGCTTCACTCCAGACATACCTACAGGATCTTTTATACCATCTTCATAGTCTACAGTATAATCCTGTGGCATAACATGTATAATTTCACTGCCAGGAGGAATTACTATCCTATACATATCATTATTGAGGCGATTGATATCCTCAATGGTAATCTCATCATCTTTGGTATTACGGGTGATACTTCCATGATGTATAGAGCTCCTTATATGCTGACCAGCGATACCTACATTTACTACTCTAATATCAATACCTGATTGATCTTCTGCTTCACGAACGGCCTTTTCTATAGCGTTTACCGTTTTGTCAATGTTAGTAACTATGCCTCTGATCACTCCATCTGACTCGGCCTTACCCATACCAAGAACTTCCAGTTTGCCGTACTCATTCTTCCTTCCTACTATGGCGCAAATCTTGGTGGTGCCGATATCGAGCCCTACTACGATTTTATCATTTTCCATGGTTGTAAATTTATTTTTAAGTGGTTGTTTTCTTTATATTTTTTAATCTCTTATGATCTCTATTCCGCTATTATCTGCCCTTCATACTCCAGGTTTACCCTAGAATAAGTATTCCACCCTTTTTGAGGTAAAATACGATCATAGAATATTTTTAACTTTTTAAACTTTCTTTCCAAATCTTCAGGCTTACCAAACTCTACATACTGCTTTGTAACCTGAGGATATAAAAGCACATTTAAATTTTCATCTATATCAATCTGAGCTACTTGTGCCTTCCAGAACTTGTCTTTATTGATATACTTTATTAAATCATAAATCTTCTTGCCTTCTTCAGTAGTGGTAAGGTCTTGCTTTACCAGCTCCTGACTGTAACTACCGCTAATAAGCGTAACTCTTGAAGTATACTTGGTAGAGACTGGCAATACCGCTCCATCTTCAGCTATATAAGCATCAGGGCCCTGAGTCTGAATAACACGAGCCAATGGCCGACGCAACTCTACCTTAACCAAAAGATTACCTTTCAGGTCTTTATAAATCTCTGCCTCTTTAATGAACTTGTCCATCTCCACCTTCTGCTCTATATCTTTCAGATTTAGCTCCTTAAAGCTGGTTCCCTTCACTGCCTGATTACCATTATCTGTCATAAGTGCCAGTACATCGGACTCATCTACATAATAGTTTTCATGCTGATTAGAAATTCTAATCACTACATCTTTACACACTTCTCCGCTTTGCCGGCTATCAGTAAAGCCAATAACAGATATCAGCACTACACCTGCTATCAGCAACTTAGCCCCGATTTTCATCTTGTACTTTCTAAACATGATACCTGCCTTTTAACATCTCTTTAATCGGCTCCACTAGCTTATCTATATCTCCTGCTCCGATGGTAGCCACTACTTCTAATTCCTTTTCTTCTAAATTATTTATGAGCTGCTCTTTAGTACACAACTCTTTTTTATCAATAGTAATATTCTCTAACAAAAGCTCTGAAGAAACCCCTTCGATAGGCTCTTCTCTGGCCGGATAAATATCTAATAAGATCACCTCATCTGCCAAGCTCAGACTTTCTGAAAATTCAACAGCAAAGTCCCTGGTTCTGGTAAACAAATGTGGCTGAAAAATAGCCGTTACCTTACGATCAGGATACAACGCTTTTAATGAACTTAAAAAGGCCGTAATCTCTACAGGATGATGTGCGTAATCATCTACAAAAACAATTTGCTCTGACCTAAGCACGTATTCAAACCTTCTTTTCACACCTCGGTAAGACTCCACCCCTTTGCGAATATCCTCTTCACTTAAGCCCAGCTCTAGCCCAATAGCTATAGCAGCAGTTACATTCTCCACATTATGAAAACCGGGGACGCCTAGCATTAATCGTTCTATCTTACTCTGCGCATCCTGATAATCAAATTGAAAAAAGCCATTATTCATGGTAACATTACTAGCGAAAAACTGGCCCCGGTTCATTCCATAGGTATTGACTATTCCTTCGAAAGAGTCATCTACAAGCTCCTTAGCAATTTTATCATTGATATAGAGCTTACCATTATGTCTTAACTTATGTATAAAGTCTTTAAATGAATTTTGCAGCTTGTCCTTATCGCCATAAATATCCAGGTGATCAGCGTCTGCCGATGTTACCACCGCCAAATCAGGAGACAAAGTCAAAAATGACCTGTCAAACTCATCTGCCTCTACCACTGCCACGGCTTTATCAGTATTATTAGCAATGAAGTTAGAATTATAGTTAGTAGCTATTCCTCCTAAAAACACTGTAATATCCTTCCCTGCCGATTTCAAAATATGTGACACCATAGAAGACGTGGTAGTTTTACCATGCGTACCTGCTACTGCCACTGTAAAAAACTGCTCACTAATAAGTCCCAGCACTGCCGATCTCTTCTTAATCTCATAACCATGATCTTTCAGATGGTTATACTCCTTATGCGAAGCAGG
The DNA here is from genome assembly GCF_021389955.1 of Fulvivirga maritima. Classification (NCBI taxonomy): domain Bacteria; kingdom Pseudomonadati; phylum Bacteroidota; class Cytophagia; order Cytophagales; family Fulvivirgaceae; genus Fulvivirga; species Fulvivirga maritima. The sequence goes on along the minus strand of NZ_CP089980.1, from coordinate 2,954,810 downwards.
AATAGCCGGAGTGTAAATCACCAGGCTCTTTTCCTTATTCTCTATAATCTCAGCAGGAATATTCTCTACCTTATCTTCATAGTGAATAGCCACTCCCTCTTCTTCCAGCTTTTGGGTAAGGGCTGTAGGTGTACGATCATAGCCGCTCACTTTGTAACCATTATGGGCGAACCATCTGGCCAAAGCACTCATACCTATGCCTCCTACTCCTATAAAATATACACTATGGTAGCTATCCAACTTCAATTCAGAATACTTATTAGTTCGTTTACTATATCATTTGCTGCATTAGGCCTTCCCATTTTCTTAATGTTAGCTCCTAATGCTATCTGTCTTTCATTATCATTTAAAAGCTTCAGCGCTTCCGGAATCAAATTCTCCTTAGCCTCGCTATCTTTAATCATAATAGCCGCTTCTTTTTGCACTAAAGCCATAGCATTTTTTGTTTGATGATCTTCTGCTACGTTAGGAGAAGGAATCAAAACCACAGGCTTACCTACCAGGCATAACTCAGAAATAGACAATGCTCCTGCTCTGGACAGAATTAAATTTGCTGCGGCATACGCCAAATCCATTTCTTTTATAAACTCCATTACCCTGATATTACTGAGATCAAAGCCTTCTGCCTTTGCTTTCATTTCGGTATAATAGAACTTACCTGTTTGCCAAATCAGCTGCACATCAGCATCCACTACCTTTTGCAACTGATCTATAATGCTATTATTTATTGTTCGGGCTCCCAGGCTTCCACCAAGAACCAGAATAGTTTTTTTAGTTGATGAAAAATTGAAATGCTTTAATGCGGCATCTCTTCTCTCATTTACCTTTAAAATATCTCCTCTTACAGGATTCCCAGTAAAAACTATCTTTCCTTTCGGGAAATATTTATCCATATTATCATATGCCACACATACTTTTTTTGCCTTATTTCCCAGCCTTTTATTAGTGATGCCCGCATGTGAATTCTGCTCCTGCACCATAGCAGGTATTCCCTTAGCTGTAGCCGCTAACATAGTGGGTCCACTAGCATAGCCACCAAAACCAATCACGGCATCAGGCTTAAACTGTTTCACCAGCTTCTTCGCCTTCATGTAGCTTGAGATCAGCTTAACAGGAAAAAGCAGATTATCTACAGTTAACCTTCTTTGAAGTCCGCTTATCCACAGGCCTTTTATTTCATAGCCAGCCTCTGGCACTTTAGTCATTTCCATTTTACCCTCAGCACCTACAAACAAAATTTCAGCATCAGCATAACGATGCTTTATTTCATTAGCTACCGCAATAGCAGGATAAATATGACCTCCGGTGCCACCACCACTTATAATGAATCGATATGTTTTGTTATTACTCAATCTATTTATGCTGCTCTCGCTACATTTTTCATTATTCCTGAACTTTCTTTCCAGCTGGTATCAGTCTCTCCTCGGCTTACACTCAATATTATACCTAGTGATAAACCTGTAAATAATAGAGATGTTCCTCCCATACTTACCATGGGCAATGGCAAACCTGTAACAGGCCCCAAGCCTACTACTACTCCCATATTCACCAGCGCCTGTAATACCAGTGAGAAGCTAAGCCCGGCTGACAACAGCCCTCCGTAAGCACGCTCACTATTTACCACGGCCTTCATCCCCCTGGAGAGTAGCACCAGATAAAGCACCAATACTACTACACCTCCTATCATACCATACTCTTCTATGATTATTGCATAAACAAAATCTGAATATGGGTGAGGCAATATATTTCTTTGCTGACTTTGACCAGGACCTTTGCCCGCCACACCGCCAGTAGCCACTGCCAGACGAGCCTGCATAGCCTGAAAAGGCAGTTTATCTTCATTTAAAAAACTCTCTATACGGCTTTTTGCAGTTTCTCCTCTCACCCCAAACTTCAAAGCAACTACCCCTGCAAGTGCTCCCACAAAAACCAACATAGCCAAATACTTTACTGGCACCCTACCTATAAACATGATAAGCATACAGGTTAGGAATAATAAAATAGCTGATGACAGGTTGGTCAATGCTATTAAACCACAGATAACACCACACCATATCAGTATTGGAATTAATGACTCTTTAAAATCGGCTATATTCTGCTGTCTTTTAGAAAGCATGCTGGCCAAACTGGTTATTAACGCCAAACTGGCTAAATCAGACGGCTGAAAAGTAGCATGAATAATAGGCACACTAATCCAACGAGATGCATCATTAAGGCTTACTCCATTAGTGAATGTATATAACAATAGCGGTACACTCACCCATAGCGCCAGGCGTGATATTCTGGAATAATATCTATAATCTACTCTATGAGCCAGCCACATAGCAAAAAGCCCCACCCCAATCAGGACAGTATGCTTCAGCAAATAGCTTTCAGGGTTTTTCATGTGCTTAAAAGCCAGTGTACCCGTAGCACTATACACTACCAGAATACTGATCAGCGATAGTGCAAACACCACAGCCCAGATCACAGGATCTCCCTTCAAATGCTCATCTACCCATGCCTTGATCTTAGTCATTGCTCAATTTTCTTACTTTCAAATTCTTCTTTCAATTCTAATACAGCCTTTTTAAACTGATCTCCACGATCTATATAACTATTAAAAAGGTCGAAACTGGCACATGCAGGTGAAAGTAATACCACATCATGCGCCTTCGCATACTGCAATGCAGAACGAACTGCATCTTTTATATTATCTGTTTCCAGTAGATCTATTATCTGATCATGAAAAGTACTTCTAAGCTTAGCATTGTCTTTACCCAGGCATATCAAAGCTTTCACTTTAGCATTTACCCGCTCCATGATCAGGTCATAATCATTTCCTTTGTCTATTCCACCGGCTATCCATATCAACTGCTCACTAAAGCTATCTAAAGCATATTTCACAGAATCAACATTGGTAGCCTTAGAATCATTTATGAAATCCACTTCATTGATAGTGGTTACATATTCCAGCCTGTGAGGCGCATTCTTAAAGCTTTTTAATCCTTCTCGAATGACTTGTTCTCCAACACCCACTATCATAGCCGCCCGAATGGCTGACATCATATTGATAGCGTTATGAGGCCCTCTTAAAGCAGTCTCATCCTGACTAATAACTATGTCATTATCAAAATTCATTTCTGATCCTGACAAATAATTTTCAGCCTTGCTACTTAGAGACACTTCATGCTTAATTCCGCTAAAACCTCTCTCTGCAAGACCAGCAGTCACCAATTCATCATCCTTATAATAGATGAAGTGATCAGCCTTATCCATATTCTTAATTAAGCCGAACTTAGACTCGACATAATTAGATAACTGGTAATTATATCTATCCAAATGATCAGGAGTGATATTTAAAAGCACTCCAATAAATGGCTTAAAAGCTTTCGTTCCATCTAGCTGAAAGCTGCTCATTTCAACTACATAGTAATCGAACTTATCTTCTATTACCTGTTTGGCCAGGCTGTGCCCTACGTTACCTGCCAAGCCTACGCTAAGCCCTGCTTCTTTGAGCAAGTGGTAGGTAAGCAAAGTAGTTGTAGTCTTACCATTAGTGCCCGTAATAGCAATAATGGCCGCTTGAGTAAAACTAGAAGCAAACTCTATTTCATCAATAATGTCTATTTGCTTCTCTTTACTCTTTTGAATGATTTCTGCTTTTTCAGGTATACCGGGGCTTTTAATAATAAGAGAAGAGCTCAGAATTTCTTCCTGAGTATGCGTACCTTCTTCAAAGACAATAGCTGCGGCTACCAGCTCTGCTTTATAGCTGTCTTTGATAGTGCCGGCATCAGATACAAACACATCATAGCCTTTGGCTTTAGCCAAAAGCGCTGCGCCTGTACCGCTCTCTCCCGCTCCTAATATGGTTACCTTACTTTTTACCATTCAATTTGTAACTGTTCCATCTCTCTTATTGATGTAAAAACCATGAAAAAGCGCTTCCTTACAGGTTTTGTGACTTTTTTCATCATTTCCATCATCAATGAAAATATCTTTAAATAAATGTCCGCTACTGTTATCATTATCAAGAATTTAAATTTTGCACATTCTTATAATTCCAACATCACTAGCCTTTACGAAAACGCTATCTCAGCTTAAGGGTGGCCAAGCTTATAATGGCCAATAGTATTCCTACTATCCAAAAACGAGTAACTATTTTCGCTTCATGTAAATTTTTCTTTTGGTAATGGTGATGTAGTGGTGACATTAAAAATATCCTTCTACCTTCTCCATATTTCTTTCTGGTGTACTTAAAATAAGACACCTGTAGTATCACTGACAGATTCTCTATCAGAAATACGCCGCATAACAAAGGAATCATCAATTCCTTTCTTACTACCAATGCTATTACTGCAATGATTCCTCCTAATGAAAGACTACCTGTGTCGCCCATAAACACCTGAGCCGGGTATGAATTATACCACAAAAAGCCCAAACAGGCTCCTACAAAAGCAGTACAAAAAATCACCACTTCTCCCAGGTTAGGAATATGCAGGATATTGAGATAATCACTAAAATCCACCCTGCCCGATAAATAGGCAAAGATGGCCAGTGTGAGCCCAATAATGGCGGATGTCCCCGCCGCGAGCCCATCAATTCCATCAGTAATATTGGCCCCATTAGATACCGCAGTAATTATAAAAATCACTATCAGTACATAAATCAACCAAGTATAATCATGGCCTAAAAACGAGAATACATTATCGTAATCAAGCTCATTATTCTTAAAAAATGGTACGGTGGTTTTGGTAGACTTTACATCTTCATACTCTCTCACTATTTCATTATTCTCCACTACACGAGTATCAGAGTATTCTCTAATTACCACATCATCATTAAAATAAAGAGTAACGCCTACAATAAGGCCTATACCTATCTGCCCTACTATTTTAAACTTACCAGCAAGACCATCCTTATTCTTTCTGAATACTTTGATATAATCATCAAGAAAACCAATAACCCCTAACCAGATAGTAGTTACAATTAATAAGATTACATACACATTATCTAGCTTGGCAAAAAGAAGCACCGGTACCAGAATACCACTTAAAATGATAATTCCGCCCATAGTTGGCGTCCCCTTCTTTTCCATCTGCCCTTCAAGACCAAGGTCTCTTACGGTTTCACCCACCTGCTTTCTTCTCAGGTAGTTGATAAGCTGTTTCCCGAACGTAATGGTTATTAACAAAGAGATAAGCGCAGCCATACCTGCTCGAAACGATATGTATTGAAATACACTCGCTCCAATCAAATCAAAATGTTTCTCCAGATAGTCAAAAATATAGTATAGCATCTATCTCAGTTCGCAAATAAGTTTAACATTCTACCCAATACTTCCTTATCATCAAAAGGATGTTTTACGCCCTTTATTTCCTGATAAGTCTCATGCCCTTTACCAGCCACAAGTATTATATCATTCTCTCCGGCCATCATACAAGAGGTTTTAATTGCCTCTTCTCTATCGGTCATCACTATTGTCTTTTTATAGTCTACAGGACTTACTCCTTCCTGCATCTCTTTTATGATCTCTAATGGATCTTCGTCTCTGGGATTATCAGAGGTAAGGATCACCTTATCACTCCATTTACAAGCGATGGATGCCATTAAAGGCCTTTTTGTTTTATCTCTGTTTCCACCACAGCCTACCACGGTTATTACCTGCTCATTACCCGTGCGGAAATTACTGATAGTTTCCAGCACATTCTGCAGTGCATCAGGCGTATGCGCATAATCTACTATAGCGGTAATTTTAGCCGCAGATATCACCTGCTCGAACCTTCCTGGCGCTCCTTCTAATAATGACAGCTGAGTAAGCACATCATCAGCATCCTGCTCTAAAAGAATAGAAGTAGCATATACTGCCAATAGATTATAAGCATTAAAATCTCCTATGAGCCTGAACCAAACACTCTTATTATTAATGTCCATTTCCAAGCCCTGAATAGTGTTAGCTATAATCTTTCCTTTAAACTCAGCTACACTTTTAAGCGCAAATGTATTTTTAGATGCCTTTGTGTTTTGCAACATTATTCGGCCTCGTTTATCATCTACATTTACCAAAGCAAAAGCCGAAGCAGGTAAATCATCAAACAACTTTTTCTTGGCAGCTATATAAGCATTAAAGGTTTTATGATAATCCAGATGATCATGAGTGATATTAGTAAAAATAGCACCCGCAAACAGCTGCCCGGCAATACGCTCCTGATGTATAGCATGTGAACTCACTTCCATGAAAGCGTATTCGCATCCTTCATCCACCATTTTAGCTAAGAGCTCATTAAGGCTCAAAGGATCTGGCGTAGTATGAGAAGCCGGGATCACCTCTTCTCCTATTCTATTATTTACTGTAGAGAGCAACCCTACATGATAACCCATTTTGCTAAACAGGTTAAAAAGTAATGTAGCCACTGTGGTTTTCCCATTTGTACCTGTTACTCCTACCAGCTTTAGCTTAGTGGAAGGCTCTCCATAAAAGTTAGAAGCCATTAAACCCAAGGCCCGGCCACTGTCTTTCACCGCCACATAAGTAACGTCACTGCCAATAGCCTCCGGCATGGTTTCACAAACAATTACTTTAGCTCCTTTAGCTATTGAAGATCCTATGTAATCATGCCCATCAGACTGCGTTCCTCTCACTGCCACGAACAAAGTACCTTCCTTCACTTTTCTGGAATCAAAAGCAATATCATTTACTTCACGGCTCATGTCACCGGAGGTAGATGCTAAGGATACTTTATATAATATGTCTTTTAATATGGGCATTAACTCAATTCAATAGTTACTGTACTTCCTTTCAATGCTTTGCTTCCCGGGTATTGTGATTGTTTCACCACTCTACCTTTACCTTTTATATTTACTCTGAGGCCACAACTTTCTAGTAAGTAAATGGCATCTCTCAAAGTCATTCCTTTTACGTCAGGCACAAACTTAGAGCTCACCTGATTATCCTTCCATGAGATTGAATTTCCCTTCAACGCTGTAGTTACCCAATCTTCCTGACTGCTACCTCTATGGTTAGAAATTCCTAACTGATTACAGATCAGACTTAACTCCTCATAGTTTCCTGATTTTATCACAGGAAAGACATCTTTCTCTGCAATAAACTCTTTCGGCATAGCCTTGTGCATATCTATATCTCTGGAATAGATATTATCAGCTATTTCTTTAAATACCGGAGCAGCCACACTACTTCCGTACTGCTTCCAGCCTTTAGGGTTTTTAATCACCACTATGGCACTGTACTTAGGATCATCTGCAGGGAAGTAACCAGCAAAGGAAGTGATGTACTTCCTGGTATATCTTCCGTTTTCTAAGATCTGAGCAGTACCTGTTTTGCCTGCTATTTTATAATAGCTATTCCTAATATTTTGAGCTGTACCTCTTTCCACCACACCTTCAAGCATAATTTTAAGCTTACTCAAAGTCTCTTTTGAGCAGATCTCATTATTAAGCACTACCGTATTATATTCTTCTAAAACCTTATCAGCTCTTCTAATACTTTTCACCATAATTGGCTTGATTAACTTACCATCATTAGCCACAGCATTATACACAGCCAATGATTGAATAGGTGTAAGCTCCAAACCATATCCATACGCCATCCAAGGGAGAGTGATACCACTCCATCCTTTATCTGTTGGCCTTTTTATTTTAGGTATACCTTCTCCTTTTATCTGTAAACCCAATGGTTGAGATAAGCCCAGGTTATCGATATACTGCAAATACCTTTCTGGGTTAAGCCCGAAATATTTATCTACCAACTTAGCCATAGCCACGTTAGAAGACTTTTCAAAAGCTTGCTGCACGGTAATAGTTCCATAACCACCATGCTCATGATCTCGCACGGTATTATCATAAAACTTCAGTATTCCATCACCAGTATTTACACTGTCGTTTAAACTGATATTAGTGTCCTCCAGCAGGGCTATCATAGTAGCCAGTTTAAAAGTTGAGCCAGGCTCTCTTAGGCCACCTACTGCGTAATTATATCTTTCATAATAATACCCTTTACTACTTCTGCTTAAGTTAGATATGGCTTTTATTTCACCGGTTTTCACCTCCATGACCACTACCACTCCATAGTCAGCTTCATGATGTTCAAGTGCCTTCAGCAAAGCCGTTTCAGTAACATCCTGAAGATTAATATCTAAAGTAGTTTCTATATCATATCCGTTTTCTGTTTTTATATCATTACTATCAAAAAGTGGTTTTTCACCACCTCCTGCAAGCTTTTGATATAAAGCTTCACCATCTTTACCAGCCAGCTGCTCATTAAAACTATACTCTAAACCCGCTCCTCTCTTGTTTTCATTCACAAAACCAATAGTCCTTTTGCTGAGGTTAGCAAATGGATGAAATCTCTTATCCACTTTTTCAAAGATCACCCCACCTCTCAATTGTCCTTCTCTAAAAATGGGCCACTCAGACATCTTCTTTTTATCCTGATAACCAACCATTTTACGGTTAAGCCTCAGGTACTGTCGACCGTTAGATCTGGCATTTTTCAGCCTACGCTTATAGGTCTGTTTAGATTCATCTTTGAAAAATTTAGAAAGCATTAAAGCCAGAGAATCTACTCCCTGGTTAAAAACATCATCAGAAGCAATGGTAGCATCAAAAGCAAGCTTATAAAAAGGCAATGAAGTAGCAAGTAAGCTACCATTATCAGAGTAAATATTACCTCGAGTAGCCTTTACCTTCTTATACTTCACATTAATCTGCTCAGCCATTTCCTTCCACTTCTCACCTTGCGCAAACTGAATTACACCAGTTTTCACTACTATCGCAATAGCAAAAAGCGTTACCAAAAGGAACGCCACCCTAACTCTTAATAATATGGATTTCTTTATATTCACTTATCCTCGATCACTATTTTTTCAGGTGGTTGCAAACTCTCTTTCAATCCTAGCTTTTTTACATTTTTAGCTACTTCAGACTGTTTACTCGCAAACATATAATCTGCTTTGAGCGTGGTATAATCCGCTCTTAAATCCTCTACCTCTGTTTTTAATCTATCTATTTTTCTAACATTCTTTTCCGCATAGTGGCTGTTGCCGATGTAGAATATACCAATGGCCGTTACAAACAGCACATGTGGTAAATACTTTACCGGTAAGCCATGCTCAAAAGCCGTATCTATACGTACCCATTTCTCCAGTCTGGCGAAAATACTTCCCCTGCCAGTATCACTACTGTCTCCGTTCTTTATTCTATAGGTATTCGTTGCCATAACTATATTTTCCTTCCTATTCTCAATTTCGCACTACGCGCTCTATTATTTCTTTCTATCTCACTATCATCAGCCACAATAGGCTTTCTGTTTACAGGCTCCAATGGCCTGAGTACGTTCCCATAAAAATCCTTCTCTACCTCACCAGACATTTTGCCCTTAGCGATAAAGTTTTTTACCAACCTGTCTTCCAGCGAATGATATGACATCACTACGAGCCTACCATCTTCCGAAAGCATTTCCGCACTTTGCTCAAGAGCTTCTTCCAGCGCCTTGAGCTCCTCATTCACCTCAATGCGTATAGCCTGAAAAACCTGGGCATAATACCTATTTTCCTTGCCACGCTTGGTATACTTACTTAAAATCTCCTTCAGCTCATTTACTGTAGTAATTTCAGTATTAGTACGTCTGGCCACTATAGCCGCAGCCAGTGTTTTAGCATTCTTTACTTCGCCGTACATACCAAATATCTTATGCAGTTCATCCTGGCTATAAGTATTCAGCACATCTCTGGCACTCTTACTAGCCGACTGATCCATTCTCATATCCAGCTCCGCATCAAAGCGAGTAGAAAACCCTCTTTCCGCAGCATCTATCTGATGAGAAGAGATACCTAAATCAGCCAAAATACCATCTACAGATTTCACTCCATGCATTTTCAAATACCTTCTCAAATGCCTGAAGTTTCCTTCTATAAAGGTGAAAGACTCATTACTGATAGCATCAGCATTAGCCTTAGCATCCTGATCCTGATCAAAACTAAACAGACGTCCTCCATCTAGCTTGGCCAGTATAGCCTTGGTATGTCCACCACCACCAAAGGTCAAATCCACATAAACCCCGTTGGGCTTAATATTGAGTGCATCTATACACTCCGCCAACATTACCGGATCATGATAGCTCATTTATTCACAAATTGTAACCAAAAGCACAATTGCCTTTCGTTATTTAATCATCCAAATATTTTTGGGCTAGTTTCGAGAACTCAGCAGGATCACTTATCAGGTGCTCTTCATACCTCTCAGGATCCCATATCTCCACTTTATTACCCATACCTACCACCACAGCATCCTTTTTCAACCCTGCATAACTCAGCATCAACTTAGGTATGAGAAACCTCCCAGTATTATCAAGCTCAACTACAGAACTACCCCTGAAGAAGTTTCGCTGTAGCTTTCTATACTCCTCATTAAACTCATTCAACCCAGCGATTTTTGAGTAGATTTTTTTAAACTCTACCATGGGGTAAAGAATCAAGCAAGGCTCAAATCCACGACGCACAACTAACTCATTACCAGAAGTTTCTGGTAAGTTAGCTTTGATCTTTGCTGGTAAAACCAGTCTACCCTTAGCATCGATCTTGCACTCATATTCACTAGTGAAAAATGCCATTGTGGACGGTATGCTTGAATTCTAATAAACAAACATAAAAAAATATTTGACATATTCCACCACATTTCTCCACTTTCCACCACATTTTTACATTTTCTTACATCGAAGTTACAATGAAGTAACAAAGGGGTAATATGAGTGTTATTACTGGTTATTTAAAAGCAGCCTTAATCAGCTAAATAAGTTGATAAAATAACAAAAAATGCATTTAAGGGCATTTTGATAGGAAAAATAAACCGTGGGAGAAAGTGGGAGAAAAAATCCATTTTTCGAGATAGTGGAAGGAAGTGGGGAGAATATATCCAAAACCAAGACCCCATTTCTTCATTAAACTTTCTTTAAAGATTTCATCAAAATGCTAATCCCAATCAAACATATCCCGTTAGTAAACATACTAGTTAAAAATCTCCTAATTTTGTATTATGAAAAGAGTAGTAGTAGGAATGTCCGGTGGTGTAGATAGTAGCGTAGCCGCATATCTGTTAAAAGAGCAAGGCTATGAAGTGATCGGGATGTTCATGAAAAACTGGCATGATGACACTGTAACCATTAGCAATGAATGCCCATGGTTAGAAGACAGTAATGATGCTATGATTGTAGCTCAAAAGCTAGGTATCCCCTTTCAGGCTATCGACTTGAGTAAGGAATATAAAGAGCGTATAGTTGATTATATGTTTGATGAATATCAGAAAGGCAGAACGCCTAACCCTGATGTGTTATGTAATCGTGAAATAAAATTCGATATTTTTCTTAAGGCTGCTAAGCGTTTGAAGGCTGATTTTATAGCCACAGGGCACTATTGCAGAAAAGGTGAAGTAACTGATGCTAATGGCAATACCAGCTACCAACTTCTGGCAGGAAAGGATAAAAATAAAGACCAAAGTTATTTCTTGTGCCAACTAACGCAGGAGCAACTGGCTCAATCTTTATTCCCAATAGGGGAACTAGAAAAGCCAGAAGTAAGAAGGATCGCTAAAGAACAGGATTTGGTTACTGCTGATAAGAAAGATAGTCAAGGACTTTGCTTTATAGGTAAGGTAAGGCTACCTGAGTTTTTACAACAGAAACTGGAGCCTAAAAAAGGCGTAGTAGTTGAAATAGATGCTGAAGCTAATAATTATGCCTCCAACCCGGTAAACATACCACTAAATGGAGCTGAAACAGATACGCTTACTAAGCTATCTACAAGCTTCACTTACAATAAAGATGACGGGAAAGTAGTGGGAGAACATAATGGAGCGCATTACTACACTATTGGCCAAAGAAAGGGATTGAACATTGGAGGTACGCCTAAACCTTTGTTCATTATAGAAACAGATACTGAAGAGAACGTGATTTATACCGGACAAGGTGAAGACCATCCGGGGCTCTACAGAAAAGGACTAAAAGTAGCCACTGAAGATGTACACTGGGTGAGACCAGACCTTCAGTTAGCAGTTGGAGAAAGCAAAGATTTTGACGTCAGAATAAGGTATCGTCAGAACTTAGAAAAAGGCACTTTATATATGCGTGAAGATGGGCTATATGTCATCTTTGACACCCCTCAGAAAGCCATTGCTCCAGGGCAGTTTGTAGTCTGGTATGAAGATGAAGAACTAATAGGATCCGGTGTAATAGGATAATGAAAAAGGGAGGCTGAAACTTATCAACCTCCCTTTTCCATTTTTATGAATTCAAATATTCATTAATAGCATCTCTCAGCGTTTCGAAGGTATTCACCAACATTTCCTCATTCTCTTCCAATAGGGTGACTCTAAACCCAAGTAAATCAGATTGAAATGAAGATATCGGAACTATACAAATACCTTTAGTGGCTAATAGGTAATATGTAAACCTTTTATCATAATCCATTCCTGGAGTAATCCACTCTTGAAGAAGTTTTTTTATCCCTTCATTATCAGTTTGAAGCTCTTGCTTATCATTCAGCACATCATCTTCAAATAATATAGTGTTATAAAAAGCGCCTTTTGTCTCTATATATTTGATCCCTTTTACATCTTTCAATATCTCAGTGATCAACTTATTTCTTCTATATATCTGCTGATTCCGATCAATTATATATTCCTGATATTTAGGATGTGAAAACACCCTTGGAATGGCCATTTGAGGTAAAGTGGTAGAGCACACTTCAAGAGTTTTTGCATCTTCTAATGACTTACAGAAACTGTTAAACTGGCTATCCTTATCTCTATTATAGAATTCCATCCATCCACAGCGTGAGCCAGGCCAAGGCAACTCCTTAGATATACCCTTTAGAGATATTCCTGGTCTATCTCCAAGCATTTTCGCTAAAGGTAAGGTATGCATATTTGGCTGTGTAATAGCCATATAAATCTCATCACTAATGAGAAGCAGATCAAATTCTTCAGCTATTTTAACTATTTTCTCCAGATACTCTACAGGGTAAATCATACCGGTAGGATTATCAGGATTAATAATCAGTATACCTACTATGTTAGGATTATATTTTACCTTATTGTATAACTCTTCTAAATCTGGGTACCAAGAATTTTCATGATCCAGCTTATAAGTAAGGGCATTACTACTAGCATGAGCCGCTTCTGCACTTGAATGGGTAGAATAAGCCGGCGACGGCCCTATTATTCTAGAGGTTGGAGGTAAATATTGATACAGCTTAGAGATAGCATCTCCCAAACCATTAAAGAACAGCACATCATTCGCGGTAATTTGAACACCACCAAGTTTATTGGTTCTGTCTGCTAAAAATTCGCGTGTCTCCAAGACACCTTTAGAATGGCAATAGCCATAGCTTTTATCGATAGTTACCAGATCAGACACCACCTCTTTGATCCAATCAGGTATTTTTGCGTTTTTCTGAATCGGGTCCCCGATATTTTCCCAAGTTATAGGTACTCCACAGGCAGCTACCTGCTCAGCTTTTTGTACAATTTGACGTATTTCATATTCGAGCTTATTAGCTCCATCTGAAAGAAGTTTTCTACGCATAATATAATCTAATCTACCTTTTCATCTAAGCCAGAAACACCACCGGAAACTACGAATTTCATAGCATCGGCACCGTTCATATTCAAGGGCTTAACATGCATTTTATCTACAAGAAAATGATTTCCGGAAAAGTTATAAGAGTGAGGTAAATACACAGAAACATAGCCTGGCAGGTCGAGCATCTCAAGATCAGTTTGGGTGATAAATCCTATTTTCAGAATAGCACCCCCTTCAGTTAATGCTACCGTAACCGGCACATTAAACTTCTTCTGATCACCTACAAAAGCTCCTATTAAGTCTTTAATTGAAGTATAAATAATGTTAACCAAAGGTATTTTGACTAAATACTTTTCTAGCTGATCAAAGAATGGCCTTGTTATAAAGAAAGAAGCCAAATAACCTAAAAAGGTTATATTAACTATAATTATGACCAAGCCCAACCCTGGTATATTCACAGGTATGAGGCTATCCAGCCAATCTAATATTTCATAGATGATATATATAGTCAGGGCTAAAGGCACTACAAACACTAAGCCTCTGAAGAAATAAGACAAGAACCTGTTGAAGGTGAATTTACTCATATTTTTTTACTCTTATAACATAAAAAAAGGGGCTTCTGTAAACAGAAACCCCTTAAAGTTATTAAAATTTTGTTTCTATCTATAGAGCAATACCAATGAATGATTTAAAGGCTATACCCATTAAGCCAGTGATTAACATAGTAATCCCTAAACCTTTTAATCCATCAGGTACATTTGAATATTTTAATTTCTCTCTAATAGCCGCTAAGGCCACGATAGCAAGCATCCAACCAATTCCTGATCCAAATCCGTAAACGGCAGCTTCAGAAATAGTGTAATCTCTTTGAACCATAAATAGTGATGATCCTAAAATGGCACAGTTTACCGCGATAAGTGGTAAGAAAATACCTAAAGAACCATATAAAGAAGGAGAGAATTTCTCAATGATCATCTCTACTAACTGTACAATACCAGCAATAATAGCGATGAACATAATGAATTGTAAAAACTCAAGGCTTACATCAGAAAAGCCAGCGCCTAACCATGAAAGAGCCCCTTCTTTTAGTATATATTCCTGTAACAACCAGTTTACAGGTACTGTAATAGTAAGTACGAAAACTACAGCAGCTCCAAGACCAATAGCCGTAGATACCTTCTTTGATACAGCAAGAAATGAACACATACCTAAGAAGTATGCGAAGATCATGTTATCAATGAATATGGATTTTATTCCTAAACTAACTAATTCCATTGTTAATGTTTTTAATGTTCTACGTAACCTGTTTTGGACCTCTGTACCCATATGAGGATTCCCAGCACCATAAATGCACCAATAGAATCTACCATAAGACCATTAGTAGGGAAGTTATCCCAACCGATAGCTTCGAAGATTTTGAAATCAAGGATAGATCCTGAGCCAAATAACTCTCTAAAGAAAGCCACCGCCAAAATTACCCAAGCATAACCAAATCCGCTACCGAGTCCGTCTAATACAGAGTCATAAGGTTTATTAGCCATCGCAAATGCTTCAAGGCGACCCATTACGATACAGTTGGTAATGATAAGACCTACGAAAGCTCCTAATACTTTATACATATCATAGCTATAAGCCTTAAGCACTTCACTTACCAAGGTTACCAGAGTAGCAATTACTGCTAGTTGTACTATAATTCTTATCCTGTTAGGTACAAGGTTTCTTATTAATGAAATAATAAGGTTAGAAGCTGCAATTACGAAAGTTACAGCTATGGCCATAATAAGGGTTGGCTGTATTTTCACTGTTACCGCTAATGCCGAACATATTCCAAGAACCTGTACTGTAATTGGGTTATCTTCACTTAAAGGATCGGAAACCAGTCTTTTTCTCCTTTTCGAAAAAAGAGCTTCAGCAGGCTGCTTTACTACCGCTTCCTTTTTTTGTTCTAAAGTTTCAGTACTCATAATATTAAACTCTTCGTATCAAAAATATGGCTCTCATTAAAGAGTAGCCATTTCACCTGAATTAAGTTTTTCAAAATAGGCCTTATAACAAGAAAGATAATTCTTAAGCATAGCGTTAACTCCTTTTCCTGTTAATGTAGCTCCAGACATTCCATCTACTTCATGATCTGAAATATTAGTGTGTCCTTCACCTTTTAACATACTAACAGAAACCAAGTTCCCTTGCTCGTTAAAAATCTTCTTACCTACGTATCTTTGTTGAATTTGAGGAGTAGCTATTCTCGCTCCAAGTCCGGGGGTTTCTCCTTTGTGATCAAAAGATACACCCGCAATTGTGTTCAAATCATTCTCTATAGCTGCAAATCCCCAGATTTTATCCCATAATCCTGCTCCATAGATAGGTAAAATATAGGCATAAACCTCTTTACTTGCAGGATCCTTTCTGTATTTAAACACAGGATATAATCTATCTTCAGGCTTCTTTTTGTAATTTTTAAGAACATCAACATTCTCTGCCTGGATATCAGCACCTTTTTCATCTTTAGTAACTTCGTTACCACTATAATCTACTACTGTAGATTTGATGTGCTCATCATACATTTCCAAAATCTCATTAGGCTTCATAGCACTTAATTTTTCTCTGTCCATAACAGAAGACAAAATTTGAGTTTTGGTATCCAGTTCTATAGACTTCTTCTGAGCTGGAGCCAGCCCTTGAGAAGCAAGTGACAGCAGACCACCTACAATTACGGTCATTACTGCTGTGAATATTATTATATAAGCGTTAGACTGTCGCACGTTGTAACCTCCTTTTTTTATTAGCAATTACTACATAGTGATCAATTAGAGGAGCGAATACATTCATTAACAGAATGGCTAGCATAATTCCCTCCGGATAAGCTGGGTTAAATACTCGAATTACTACGGTAAGCATACCTATTAATAATCCGTATATCCATTTACCAGTTTCTGTATGTGCTGCAGTAACAGGGTCTGTAGCCATATAAACAGCTCCAAAAGCAAGACCACCTATTACTAAGTGATAGTGAGGAGGCATAGCCATATATTCGTTTACTGCTAATAGGTTTAATAACCATCCCATAGCATAAGCACCGCCAAATACACTTACCATTACTTTCCAGCTTCCTACTCCGGTTATTGCTAATATAACAGCTCCTATTAAACACATTAAAGTTGAGGTTTCACCAATACAACCTGGCATGAAGCCGAAGAACATATTAGAGAAGCTGAATATACCGTCAGCCCAACCTTGTCCGTATTGATTTAATGTTTGAACAAAACCTTCTCCGTTTTCTACTACCTGAGCTCCAATGGCTAAAGGAGTAGCTCCCGTGAATCCGTCTACCGCCTGGCTATTTTCTCCAATGTAAGTCCATACATCACCAGAAATCTGGCTAGGGTAAGCGAAATATAAAAATGCTCTGGCTGTTAAGGCTACGTTTAACACGTTCATACCTGTACCTCCAAAAGCTTCTTTAGCTATAATAACAGCGAATACAGTTGCTAATGCCACTTGCCATAAAGGAATATCTGGTGGCAATACCAAAGGAATAAGCATACCAGTAACAAGGAACCCTTCGTTTACAGGGTGTTGCCTTATTACAGAAAAAACGAACTCTACTCCCAAACCTACTGCATATGAAACCACAACGACAGGTAATACTTGTATTGCTCCTATCATAACCATGTCTCCTAATGAAGCATCTGGCTGACCTAAAGCAATAAAGTGCTGATAACCCACGTTATAGATACCGAATAACAGACATGGAATCAATGCGATGATAACAGTCATCATCAAACGCTTCATGTCTATCGCATCTTTTATTTGCGCACCTGTAGACCTAGTGGTATGATCAGGAGCGAAAAAGAAGGTTTCATGCGCTTCATATAAATAGTAAAACTTCTCCCATTTTCCTCCCTTCTCGAAGTGGGGCTTTACTTTATCTAGTGCATCTCTTAAAAATTTCATCCTATGAATCTATATTCTGTTAACTATATTGCATCAAATTAATTCCTTCTCTTATGATTTCCTGGACATCATGCTTAGACACATCCACAAACTCACAAAGAGCTAAATCTTCTTCGATTACTTCATAAATACCAAGAGCTTCCATCTCGTCAAAATCTTCTGCCAAGATAGCTTTCAGTAAATAGGTAGGAAGAATATCCATTGGTAATACCTTTTCAAACACTCCTGTTTGAACAAAAGCTCTAGGCTCACCTTTGGTATTGGTATCTAATACATATTCCTTTTTAGGATTAAGGAATGATAACAGACCGAAGGCTCTATGGAAACTCAATTTCTTTGTGGTAGGAAGTATCCATCCCAACATTTCATATTGATCTCCTTCTGGCAACACGGTAAGCAGGTTATCAAAGAAACCTAAGTGACCATCAAGCTCAATTCTAGTTCCGGTAAGAGCATTACCAGAAACGTATCTTACGTGATCATTTTTAAGGTTGCCTTCAACAAACTTCTTAATATTTGCTCCTGTATACGTTTTGTAGTATTGTGGTTTGGCTACTTCAGAACCAGCCACGGCTACTAAACGAGAAGCATCATGTTTACCTTCAAGGAAAAGTTTACCTATCTGGATTACGCCATAAGGAGTAACCGTCCAGGCTATATCACCTTTACTAATAGGATCTAAATGATGAATCTGCACCCCAACGTTACCTGCAGGGTGAGGACCAGAAAACTTATTGATTTCAGCATTTTTTACCTGTGAGAAAACAGGAGACACTTCGGCATCAGCATTCACGTTAACGTGAACCTGCCCGGTGGTCAGCTTTTTCAACACATCTACACCCGCCTGAAAATACGTTTCCTGACCTTTGAACAAGACATCAAAGTCAGGAGCTAGAGGGTGAGAATCAAATGCAGAGATAAAAATCGCCTTAGGCGTCTCTTCAGGGTCAGCTATTATTCCATATGGACGCTGAATGATATTGGGCCAAACACCACCTGTTAGAAGCTGTTCTACTGCATCTTCCTTAGAAATAGAGCTTAGCTCTGATGCAGAATACTTTTTAAAGCTTTCGTATTGGATTTCTTTATCAGCCAAAATAACAATCTCGAGGATCTTTCTCTTCGCTCCTCTTCTAACCTCTACCACTTCGCCACTTACAGGAGCTACGTGAAGAACCTTGTCATTTTTCTTATCAAAGAGAATGGGAGTACCTGCTTTTACAACATCACCCTCATTAACCTTTAATTTTGGCCTTAAAATACCTTGAAAACTCGTGGGCTTATACGCAAAAGTCTCCGGTTGTGCTACTTCCGCGATCTTCTTTTCAGCTTTGCCCGCCAGGTTGATATCAAACCCCTTTTTTAGCTTGATGAATTTAGACATGCTATACTTTAAGATTCAAATCTTATCTTTTAAAATCGAGGCAAAATTAACAATTTTTCCTACAATAAAAATTAATGTATTAATTTAAAACAAATAAAAATTAGCCCCTTTTTAGGCGCTAATTGTTTCTTTTTTCTCTTCCAATATCTTACCCAGAGCCAGTCTCACAATGTGGTCTACCTGTTCTTCTAAAGTAAGGAATGAACTATCTACTTCCACAGCATCGTCGGCTTTCCTTAAAGGACTCACCTCACGACTGCTATCTATTTTATCTCTTTTTTCCAGGTTACTGATAATCTCAGCAAGATCTACCAGCTGCCCTTTTTCCATTAATTCCTTTTGTCTTCTACCTGCCCTCACGTACACATCCGCCTCCATGAAGATTTTTAGCTCGGCATCAGGAAATACCACAGTACCTATATCTCGTCCATCCATCACTACTCCGCTCTTTTTACCGAGCTTCCTTTGCTGAGCCACCATAGCCTCCCTCACGGACTCTAAAGCACTTACTTGGCTCACATTTTCTGAGATATACATCTTACGGATCTCGCCTTCTACATTGAGACCATTAAGAAAAGTATCTGTTACTTTATCCTTATTATTTTGAAAAGTGATATCGATTTTTTGAAGGGCGTTTTCTACCTCTTTTTCATTGGTAAGACTAATATGATGCTGCTGAAAATATAATGTAACAGCTCTATACATGGCTCCTGAATCAATATAAGTATATCCTAGCTCTGCTGCCACTGCTTTAGCTGTGCTGCTTTTGCCGCATGCTGAATATCCATCAATAGCCAGTATTATTTTCTTCATATTAGCAATCTTTCATTGGGCATGGAATAGGCTTACCTCTCTTCAATTTACCATTGCGCTTGCTTGTAGCACATCCGGTAATCAAAAAGGCCATAAGCCCTATCATTAAAAAATATTTTGAAAACGTCTTTACCATCTGAGATACAAATATAAAACATAAAAGATTAGTTAAATAATCTGTAGGCCGCTTATTCTCATTAACATTTTGAGACAATTTTGCATTTAACCTTTTACGGAAGAATCCAACCACTTATACAACCTTGAAAAGCTGATTTTCGTTAGTAAATATAGGTCAAAAACAACTTATATTATGGAATCAAAAACTCAAGGTAAGGCTGAAAAAGTTTTTCAGGACATAGGAAAAGGCATAGATGAACTCATTAAGGATCTTCATAGAGCCAAAGAGAAAGCAGAAGTGGAGTATGAAGATGAGATCAATGAACTCAAACGAAATAAAGAGACCCTAAAATCGGAGTTCAATGATTTTAAAGAAAACAACAAAGACAAGTGGGATGAAGTAGAAAAAAGTCTGCATAATGCCGCTAAAGAAGTTCAAAATGCCTTAGAAGCTTTATTCAAAAAAAAGAAGGAGCACTAAGTCTCCTTCTTTTTTATGTTGTTAGGTTCAGAATAGTTACTTAAGCAGAAACTACTTCAGACGCTTTTTTTACCGTCTTCACAATACGAGCTGCAATTTTATAAGGATCACCATTAGAAGCAGGTCTTCTGTCTTCTAACCATCCTTTCCACCCATTTTCTACTGTAGCGATAGGAATTCTTATAGAAGCACCTCTATCAGATACTCCGTAGCTAAATTTGTCTATTGATTGGGTTTCGTGAGCACCAGTAAGTCTCTGATCATTATCAGCTCCATATACTTCGATATGCTCTTTCACTAACGGACCGAATGCTTCGCAGATAGTATCATAAGCATCTTTAGCTCCAGCAGTTCTTAATACGCTGTTAGAGAAGTTAGCATGCATACCTGATCCATTCCAATCTCCTTTTAATGGTTTTGGATGCCAGTTGATAGCCAAACCATATTTCTCAGCAGTTCTTTCAAGAAGATATCTTGCAATCCAAACCTGATCTCCTGCTTGCTCTGCTCCTTTAGCGAAAATTTGGAACTCCCACTGACCAGTAGCTACCTCAGCATTGATACCTTCTACGTTGATACCTGCTTCTAAGCAAAGATCTAAATGCTCTTCCACGATCTCTCTTCCATAGGCATTATTAGCACCTACAGAGCAGTAGTAAGGTCCTTGCGGACGAGGATAACCACCTGTAGGGAAACCTAATGGCAGGTTAGTAGAAGGATCCCACAAGAAGTACTCTTGCTCAAACCCAAACCAGAAATCATTGTCATCATCATCTATAAGCGCTCTACCGTTACTCACGTGAGGAGTTCCATCAGGGTTAAGCACTTCTGTCATTACCAAATAGCCATTTTTTCTATCAGGATCTGGGAAAACAGCTACAGGTTTCAATAAACAGTCAGATGAATTACCTTCTGCCTGTTGAGTAGAGCTACCGTCAAAAGACCACATAGGGCAGCTTGATAGCTTTCCATCAAAATCAGAAACAATTTTAGTTTTACTTCTTAGTGTTTGTGTTGGCTTGTAACCGTCAAGCCAAACGTATTCAAGTTTTGTCTTTCCCATAGTTTTTGAATTATTTAATATTTGTTACCATTCGATTTTCTTATCTTTTTCTTTTACTACCTCAGCTCTGAGCTCACTATTCAATCTATCAAGGTACTCCTCACTTTGTCTTGTTATTTTCTTTAGCAAGGTCTTTCTTCCCTTAAACTTCTCCTCTATTACGGGTTCCGTTTTTTCCTTTTCAAGCTCAAATTTGGCATATCTATTCCTAGTCATTGGGGTAAAATAAAAATCATATGCTGTGTACCTGAATTTTTCATCCTTCACCTCTATATCAATGGTAAAATCAAGTACTCCGGCAGGGCTGCCCACTTTGCCTACTAAGCTATTGATAATCTTAATATCTACGCTTATCTGTATTTTATCACTTACTATTTTTAACGCGTTGCTGTCATATAAATTATAAACCGCCTCCTTGAGACTGCTCTCCAGCACCTGCTTCTCAACCCCTGTGCAGGTCACCACCTTCTGATAGGTAATAGTATCAGTAGTACTACCATCAGCAGGCAAAAGTGTTAGAAAAGTGAGCAATATTACCGAAGTAAATGTCATATAATTTTATTTAAAACGAATAAACAGCCGCTGCTACCAATTGAAATGCTCCTCCTGTAGGTTCATTATCTGAATCTGCAAATACATCTTCAGAAGCAGTATCATACCTCAACTCAGGAATAAACTTAAGATTGCCAGAGCCTATATTAGCCGAAAAGGTAAATGCATCAACCGATATATCATCTATAGCATCTCTCTGCACGAAATGTTCAAACCTGAACCCTAAAGAGGTAACATCAGTTATTTTCACCTGAGGATAAACTGCCAGGCCATAAAACCCGGTATCTTCTGCGGTATTTAAAAGCTTAGGCTCCTCGTTAGCGCCATAAGTAGCTGCGTTTACGCCCAGATAAAAATATTCTGTAAATTGAAGGCCGGCCGTAATATCAAACTCAGTTCCGCTTTGTTCCCCTGTAATTAAGTTAAAATACAAGTCATATCCTTCGGCTGGGCTATATGACAGCTGCAGACCAATATCTTTACTGGAAGTCATATCAGTATATTCATTCCAGTCATTAAATACCCCTACCATAAGACCGAATTTCTCTGATAATGCAAAATCAAATTTTAAACCTGCATTTTGAAATGGTCCACTAGTAAAAAGGTAAGAAGTAGAGTAATTGAAGTTACCCGTAGGAGATATCACTTCATACCCTACAAATGTACCCATATACCCAGCAGAAACTGTTACCAAATCACTGAGTTGATAGGCAACATATAGATTCTGAATATGAAAGGAGTTATCATCCGCTCCAGAATTGAGGATAGACTGTCCTTGTCCTCTCGGGCCGAATGAAATATCTCCTACAAAGGAGGCCTTACCTACTTGCTGCGAAGCAATAAGATTTACCATACCGATAGAAAACGAATTCTGATCAGAGGCAAAACTTGTAGGTATGTTTGGGTTGCCGGAAAAGTCATACTTATAGTAAGTATCGACCGATCCTGATATGGATAAAGGGGTACTTTCCTCTATCTCATCATCCTGTGCTTTAAGTGTTGTACAAATCAAAAAAGTAGCCATTAATAGTAATAAATAATACTTTTTCATTTTACTTTGTGTTAAGGTTAATAGTTATGTTAGCTGCGAAGTCATGAATCCCTGGAAGATGGGTGAGAGCACTTCCAGGGTGACTTCAGTTAAATATTAATTGTTAAGTGTTAATATTTCTTATTCATCATATATGATAGTATAGCCTCTGATTCCATGCTCATGACTATCCATCCCTTGTCTCTCATGCTCTGCTGAAACTCTAATTCCTACTGTTTTCTTCAAAATAAAGAATATAGCAAAAGCACTAATAAAAGCCGTAGCTCCACATGCTGCTACGCCTATTAGCTGAGAAGAAAAACTTAATGCATTAGCTGCTTCTGCAGCGCTGCTTACCACATTACCAGCTGCATTTATAAACTCGCCATCATCATTAGTCATGGCTTTAAATCCGAAAATTCCTACAGCAAGAGTAGCCCAAACACCACATGTAAGGTGTACTGATACCGCTCCTACCACGTCATCTAAATGTAATTTATCAAGTGTTACTGCTGATAGCACTACTAGGATACCGGCAATAAAACCTACTAGTAAGGCATAGTTAGGAGCAATAACATCAGCTCCTGCAGTAATACCTACCAAACCGGCAAGAATACCATTAAGCACCATACCCAGATCTAATCTTTTAAACATGAAAAGCGCTGTAAACATAGCTCCCAAGCCACCAGTACAAGCAGCCAAAGAAGTGGTTACTAATACTAAAGACACTGCCTCAGGATCTCCCGAAAGAACAGATCCTCCGTTAAAGCCGAACCATCCTAACCATAATAAAAAGACTCCTATTACAGCCAACGGCACACTAGAACCTGGCTTATCAACCACTTTACCATCTACATATTTACCTATTCTAGGCCCAAGAACTATAATTCCGGCTAAAGCCCCCCCAGCCACCAACAGAGTGTACTAAAGTAGAACCAGCGAAATCATAAAACCCTAATGCATCTAACCATCCTGTTCCCCACTTCCAGCTACCTACTATCGGGTAAACCAGACCTACGAAAATAAGAGTGAATATGAGGTAAGCTGATAATTTGATTCTTTCCGCCACGGCTCCTGATACAATAGTAGCAGCAGTAGCGGCAAACATGGCCTGAAAAAGAAAGTCAGTCCATCGGGTATAAGCACCGCTGGTATAGGCAAAAGTTTGATCTCCGTCTCCCATTTGAGGGAAGAAACCATCAAACCCAATGAAAAAACCAGGCTCTGCAGTTCTAGGATACATTAAACTAAAACCTATCAAATAAAACGTTACCAAACCGATGATTGGTGTTAATGTATTTTTAAACAGAATATTTACTGTGTTTTTAGCCTGTCCGAAGCCAGCTTCTACCGTAGCAAACCCTAAGTGCATAATAAAAACCAATGCCGTAGAGACCATCATCCAGACATTGTTGGCCGTAAACAGCCCGACATCAATAGCCTCCTGCTGGATAGCCATAGCCTCATCCAGAACCAAACTTCCGCCCATATGAACAAAAGAAGATAATTCTGTATAAATCATAAAACGCATAATAAAGGAGTTAATTTAAGATTGATTTGTTAATTATATTTTGATATATGTTTCTAGCCAATTAAATATCGAAGAAAAGCTAATTCTTGTAATTTCGGAAATAATCAGGTATAAATTTTAACCAACATTCCACTAACAATACTCAAATCAAGCAAAGATTAGGTAAATATTACACCTATAAGAGCATATTTTTTAGCAAAAAATAAAGAGTTAAGGGGTTAATATCACCTCTCATTGTAAATATTAAAATTGCAATCGTTGCAATTTTGAAAAAGTGAAAATTTTTCATTCCAAATAAATAATACTACATGCTGAATATTATTTATTTAATAAATGCAATTAACAGAAGTTTATACAGGCAGTATTACAATGAGGTTAAATCAAAAAATCAACAAGCGAAATTTCGAAAGTGAATTACTGCATCCGTTTGAAATATCAACAAAACAGATCAATTGAATTTTTTAAATCGAATAATCCAAAAATCATACGATTGCAGGATAAGTAGTAATATGAATAATAAATGGAGCACAACTTAGATTAGTCATAAAAAAAGCCATCATGGGAATGATGGCTCTCTAATAAGTTCTATGAAGGTTTTTATCAGCTTCCTCCTCCAAATAAGTTTTGTATAAACTCTATCTTGAATATATCATTGAAAATAACGAAGACCATGAGTAATAATAACACTGCCATACCTATTTTCTGTGCATTTTCCAGGAATTTATCTGAAGGCTTGCGCCCTGAAATCATCTCATAGGTAAGGAACATTACGTGCCCACCATCTAGCGCTGGTATCGGCAACAGGTTCATAAAGGCAAGGACCATTGATAGTAAGCCTGTCATGCTCCAAAAACGCTCCCAGATCCATTCTCCACCATATGCTTTAGCTATTCCAATAGGTCCGGAAAGTGATTTAGTAACAGAAAGGTCTCCACTAAACATTTTGCCAAAGGCTTTAATTTGTAAAAACACTATACCAAAAGCCTTCTTAGTTCCTTTAGAAATAGATTCTCCAAAACCATATTCTATCTGATCAGTATAAAGATCTGCAGGATTAATGAAGCCTACACCAAGAATAGTATCGTTTTTAAAGTCATGCGTAAAGCTAAGCACGTCTTCTCCTCTCTTCACTTTAAAGTCAACAGAATCTCCTTCGTAGCTCTTCACATACTCCACTAAAGCCTTTTGATCTTCAAATGGCTTCCCGTTTATTTCTACTATCCTGTCTCCTTCTTCTACTCCTACTTTATCAGCAATGGAACCCTCTTGAATTTGCTCAATTATAGTAGGTAAGTTAAAAGACACAAAGTTGCTTTGGGCCTCTTTACTATTCATTTTATCAATGAAATTACCAGGAATTGGCACGTTCACTTTTTCTCCATCTCTGATCACCGTATAATAAGAGCCTGTACCCATAAAGGTGTTAGGATTAAGAATCTCAGAAAAGTCTTCTACTTTTTGGCCGTTTATTTTAATGACTTGATCACCTGTTTTTAAACCAAGCTCCTGCCCCAGGTCTAAAGCCACGATACCACCATTTTCATTGATAGCATCATTAGAGATAAACATTTCGCCATATATAAAGGTGAGGAAAATGAAAATGACAACACCAGTAACTACGTTTACAAAAATACCACCTAGCATCACAATCAGTCTCTGCCAAGCTGGCTTAGATCTAAATTCATAAGGTTTGGGAGGCAATTTCATCGCTTCTTTATCCATGGATTCGTCTATCATCCCTGATATTTTCACAAATCCGCCTAAAGGAATAGCACTTAAGGCATACTCTGTCTCTCCATATTTAAAGCTGAATATTCTTGGAGGAAACCCAATTGAAAATTGCTCAACGCGCATCCCAAAGGCTTTCGCTGCTAAAAGGTGGCCCATTTCGTGCAGCCCAACCAAAATTGATAAGCTCAGAATAATCTGAGCTGCCATAATTAATCCTTCCATTTACTTTATTAATTCTAGTGCTTTTATTCTTGTCTCTTGATCCGTATTTACATAATCCTCAAAAGAAGGACTACTAATAAACGAAATTTTCTCCATACATTTCTCCACAATGTCTGACATTTGTAGAAAACCAATATTATCTTTTAAAAATTCCTCTACCGCTATTTCATTTGCAGCATTCAGTATACAAGGCAAATTACCGCCTTTATTAATCGCTTCAAATGCTAAAGCTAAATTACGGAAAGTATCGGTGTCGGGTTGCTCAAAAGTCAGTTGAGGGTACTGCATAAAATCAAACCGGGGGAAATCTGACTTAAGGCGCTCTGGGTAAGCCAGCGCATATTGAATAGGCAATTTCATATCAGGAAGGCCCATCTGCGCTTTAATAGAACCATCTTGAAACTGCACCAAAGAGTGTACAATAGACTGCGGATGTACCACTACCTCTATCTGATCAATACTTACTCCGAAAAGCCATTTAGCTTCAATCACTTCGAGGCCTTTGTTCATTAAAGAAGCAGAATCTATAGTTACTTTGGCGCCCATATCCCAATTAGGATGTTTTAAAGCCTGCTTTTTAGTAACATGAAGCAATTCCTCTCTGGTTTTGCCTCTGAAAGGCCCGCCGGAAGCCGTGAGAATCAGTTTTTCAATGGAATTATGAAAATCTCCTACCAGGCACTGAAAAATAGCGGAATGCTCAGAATCAACAGGATAAATGTTAATACCCTTCTCCTGAGCCATTCTGGTGATCAGCTCACCCGCCACCACTAATGTTTCTTTATTGGCTAAGGCTATACTTTTACCTGCTTCAATGGCTCTGATAGTAGGCTTCACTCCACTGTAACCCACCAAAGCGGTGAGCACCAAATCTATGGAGTCCATATCTACAACAGCGGCCAGCGCATTTTCCCCTGCATACACTTTGATATCTTCAGGGTCTAAAACCTCAAATACTGTCTTATAATGAGCATCATTTGCTATTACCACAGCATTAGGTTTAAATTTTTTGGCTTGCTGTATTAGCAGTTCAAAATTATTTTGAGCGGTAAGTACTTCTACCTCAAATTTATCGGGGTTAGCCTCTATCACTTCCAGTGCCTGAGTTCCGATTGAACCTGTAGAGCCCAGAATGGCTATTTTTCTTTTATCTGACAAAACTTTTATTTTACTAAAACATCTTATTCCAAACCACTTCTAACCTGAAACAGCTCCACCCAGCCATGTTCTCTTTTCAAATCAGGATGGTGTTCGTTTATATATTCTTTGATTTGCTCTTCATATCCAGGGAACAAATCGTAAGGCTTTCCTTTATATAAGGATTTAAATTTAAAGTCTCTTTTTCCTGTAACGGCATCCTTATGACTCTTCCTATTAAATTCTATTATTCCTGAGTATTCCTTTAATTTATCCGGCTTTGTTGACTCTAGAATAGTCAAAGGCTCAGAGCCTTCACTAATTAAATATATGTATTTCTTAATCTTCCAATTACTATCATTAATAATTGATCCCTCACTTTCTTGAGAAAAAGGATCCACCAGACTTTGATAAAGCATGTTTTGAGTATTTATATTAATGATATTCTTCACATTAGGGTAAGTTTTATCATCATAATAAAACTCATATTTAGACAAAAGGGCACGACTATTATCTTGCTCCAATACATGGTAAAACCCAAATCTAGCTCTACTGGTAAGCTCTTGACCTACCACTAAAGGTAATGAATAGAATTCCCATTTCTCATTTCCTTTATAATAGTGAAATTCAACAACTTTTTCAGAAGTAAAAGTGTAGAGTTCATCTCCTTTCTCTAAGGTAACTACATCAGTAACGTAGTTATAGTTGAGCTTTCCTTTTACTACTTTTCCGTTGTCTAACTGCACGCTACCGTCAAACCATTGATCTTGTTCTTTAGAATAGTGAATGCCCTTTATACCATCACTATCTCCAATGGCTCCCGGCTGTGCCAGCACAGCGATGCTGCACATTAAAAATAACAATACTGATAAAAGAAGTCTCATTGCAAGGTTATACTCTATAATTAATCAAAGCATCAGCGATCTTCCTATCATTAGATAAACGAGGCACTTTATTCTGCCCCCCCAGCTTACCCTGTGATTTCATATAATTAATAAAGGAATCTCTCTTAAGCTCTATCACTTCCAGGTTTCTCAGAATATTACCTGAAAGCAGATCATCATAGTAAGTGTTTAATTTTTGAAGCTGCGAATTTAGTTCTTTTTCAAAGGCTTTCAAATCTGATGGAGCGTTTGAAAACTCAATATACCATTCATGCAAAGGCAGTCCCTCAGTCGGCGTTACTTGTGGCGCTACTGTAAACTCTACAATCTCAGCTTCAGTAAACTTCTCAAGCGTAAATTTCATTGCCTTTTCCACTTCCTCTCCAATCACATGCTCTCCAAAAGCGGAAATAAAATGCTTTATCCTCCCTGTAACTAATAGCCTGTGCGGATATTTAGAAACAAACTTCACTGTATCACCAATGGAATAGCCCCACAGCCCTGCATTATTACTAAGCACCACGGCATAATTTACGCCTACCTCCACCTCATCTATAGTAAGCCTGGTAGGTTTTTCATTAAAATACTCATCTGCAGGAACAAACTCGAAGAATATTCCTGAATTAGCCAACAGCAATAACCCTTCTTCCGTCTGGCTATCCTGATAGGCTATAAAGCCTTCTGATGCCGGGTAAGTCTCTACAGAATCTACGCGTTTGCCAATACTTTCATATAATTTGGCCTTATAAGGCTCAAAATTCACCCCTCCGTATACAAACAGCTCAAAGTTTGGAAATACATCTTTAATCTTCTTGCCCGTTCTGGCCTGTATTCTATCAAAATACATTTGCACCCAAGGAGGAATACCCGAGATCAGGCTCATATCTTTATCTATAGTCTCATCTATGATCTTCTCCAGCTTCTCTTCCCAGTCTTCTATGCAATTGGTTTCGTAGCTCGGCATCTGGTTAGTTCTTAAGTAGCCGGGCACATGGTGATTTACAATACCAGACAAACGACCGGTGTTAATACCTGCTTTCTGGGTTAAAATAGGACTCCCTGAAAGGAAAATCAGCTTGCCATCTAAAAACTGTGATTTCCCTGTTTCATGCACATAGCTCAGCAAGGCATTTTTAGCACTATTAATATGATTAGGAATAGAATCTTTAGTGATGGGAATATATTTAGTGCCAGAAGTAGTGCCCGATGTCTTAGCAAAATATTCAGGTTTACCTGGCCATAAGATATCACTATTACCTTCTACCACCTGCTTTACGTAAGGAGATAGTTGTTCATAATCTCTGATAGGCACATTCTCCTGAAAGTCCTTGAAATTTTTTATATCGGCAAAGCCATGATCCTTACCAAATTTAGTGGCAGCTGCCTTTCTGATAAGTTCATCAAAAACCTTTTTCTGATACTCTCCCGGCCTGGCAGACCACTTCTTCTGTTGCCTTACCACATAAGAAGCCAACGGCTTGCTTAAAGTTGATCGTATTCCCATGGGCACAAAGATAAATAACTCTTGCTCATAGCAGGTGCTAAAAAGCAAAAGGTGTTTAACAAATATTAACTGAATAATATAAAACTTGCGCAAAAATGTCACGTTCTTTATAACTGCACAATTTTTGATAACTAAACAGCAAAAATTAGAAATATGCGAAAAACACTTCAGATCATACTACTAAGTTTTACTGCCGGTTTGGGAGGAGCTTACGTCTTTGACCTTTATAAAACCAATCAAATAGCCCCTTCTTCCGCCGCAGACAGCAGCCAATTTCAACTGGTAAATAATAGGTTCAATGATGGTGAGCGGATGCAAAACAACCGTTCTAGCTTACCCGCTACTGACACAGACTTTGTTTTAGCTTCTGAAACCAGCACCAAAAGCGTGGTATACATTAAAAATATTTCAGAAACTGCTTACAGAACCAGCTACCTGGATTGGTTCTTTGACCGCAGCCCAGGCAAGCAGACTCAGATCAGCAGCGGTTCAGGGGTGATTTTTTCTGAAGACGGATATATTGTAACTAATAACCACGTAGTACAGGGAGCTGACAGACTGGAAGTAGTGTATAACAAAAAAATCTTTGATGCTGAGCTAATAGGCACTGACCCTTCTACTGACCTGGCTGTACTTAAGGTAGACGGAGCCTCCCTGCCAGCCATTCCGCTTGGCAGCTCTAAGCAGCTCAATGTTGGTGAGTGGGTAATAGCAGTAGGAAACCCTTTTAACCTTACATCAACCGTAACAGCTGGTATAGTGAGTGCTAAAGGCCGAGAAATTAACATTTTGCAAGGAAAATTCCCTATCGAATCATTTATACAAACAGATGCTGCCATTAACCCTGGTAATAGTGGTGGGGCACTGGTGAATAAAAGTGGAGAGTTAGTAGGTATAAACACGGCCATTTTATCTATGACAGGCTCTTATGCTGGTTATGGTTTTGCTGTACCTATTGATATAGTAAAGAAAATAGTGGGTGACCTCATAGAATATGGAGAAGTGCAGAAGGCTTTCTTTGGTGGAGAAGTATCTGACTTTGATGCTGCTATCGCTAAGCGAATGGACATCAATATTAAAGATAATGCCGCTTATGAAGGGGTACTACTTAGCCACGTGCAAGAAGACGGTGCTGCCGCTAAAGCAGGACTAGAAGAAAATGACGTCATTCTTTCAGTAAACAACATCTCAGTAAATAGCAGAAGTGAATTTGAAGAGGAACTCAGCTATCACTCTCCTGGAGATAAAATATCCATTACGTACAAAAGAGATGGTAAAGTGAAAAGCGCAAATCTATCACTTACCAATAGAGAAGGCACCACCAGTATACTTAAAAGAGAGATATACACCTCTGAGTCTCTGGGTGCTCAATTTGAATCTGTACCTAAAGTAGAAAGAGATTTATTAGGAATTGAATATGGTGTGAAAGTGTTCAATATTCAAAATGGCCTTTTAAGAAGAGTGGGCGTATCAGAAGATTTTGTTATTACTGATATTAACCGAGTGGCCATAGATGACCCAGAAAAATTAGTGGATATATTGGAAAAAATAAGAGGCAGGGTAATTATAGAAGGTGTAAACAGTAAAGGTAGAGAAGGTTATTATTCTTTCTACTTAAGATAAATAAGAGAAGGCTGCTTCCTATTGATTAATAGCGAAGCAGCCTTTATTTTTTTAAAGGTTAGAAATTCCAAACCATATCCGCACGCCGGTTTGCACGTTATCTACATCATCATAGCCAGCCACAAAGTCTACTCGCATTACTTTTAAAATGTTTTCCACTCCAAAATAAAGCTCAGTATACTCTCTATCACCAGATTTCAGGAAGTTAGCCCCTCCCAACATCTGAAATTTAAACCTTCTGATCAGCGGAAACTTATTCATTAAAAATCCATTGAAATGGTGCTCATAATGTCCTTCCCAGTAAGTGCTGGTAGTACTTCTGCTATAATAATCTAAAATATGATAGGCATTGAGCGGAGCATGTTCACGCCCATAATGTTCCTGCTTGTTCAGAAATATGGTTTCATTGCCTCTAAAGTGTTTATAATCGACAAAAGGCACTGAAGATTTATTAAAAAAGCCTCCAAAAGCCACATCAAACGAAGAAATACCAAAAAGCCCCATATCAATATCATCACCTATATTAATATTAGCAAAATCAAAATCCACATCACTTCCAAGCCCTGATATGCCCTTTTTATATCCGAGGGTTACGGTTGGGTACTTAGATCCATAAATCACTTTTCTATCTGGTCGGGTTGCATATTTCTGCTTTATTCTTAGCCGGGCGGTCATCTGAAATATCAATGCCTGATGTTCGTTAAACAAGGGCACATCAGATTCTGGTGACAAAGGATTATTAGAAGTATACCTGCGATCCTCTTTTTCAGAGACAAAAGCATAGTTACTGTTATTCACCATCGGCTCTCTATTCTGGTACGAGAGCTGACCGGTAAGCATAACTCCATTGGTCACTTCTTGTTGATAACCGATATCAAAAAATGATTTCCGATACAATTTCATGAAGTTCTCGCGCCTGAGTAACGAATAAGCAGCATTAACAACAGGGTTGATAGGTTCTAAATTATTAATCTGAGCCATCTGCTGACCTGCCGACATAGAAAAGCGTTTAAAATGCATGGCATCTAAAGTTTTAGCAAAAGCCGCTGAAACATTTAACTGTTCTGATGCAAAGCCATACCTAATGTTACCTCTTAACAAATAGCTCTTCCCATCATAAGTCCACCAATCTCCTTTATATCTGCTCCACTTAAAATTAGCCACAAGTCCTTCTACGGTATTGAACTGCACCATATCCAGCAGACCCGAAAAATTATAAAACAGCTTCTTAGATCTTTTTCGGATTTGTATACCTGTTAAAAATTTATTCCATTTTATCTTGTTCTCTCTCTATCTAATGAATCCAGATATTCCTTTGACTGGTGCAGCTTCTCCGTACTGTCTCGTTTATAGTAATACCTAACCTCTTCATCAGTAAGCACCACCGGCCTGTGCTCTTGCCAATAAGCAGAATCCTTTTTATTGGCCTCCTTTTCTATTTTAAAAATTTCGTTATTAAAGAGATTTTTAGGGAAGTCTGGGTTAACCTCATAATTTTTGTAGCTGATAATATTATTGGTAGAACCCGCAAACCCAAATATTTTTATTTTGGAATATGTCTTTAGCAAAAGCGGCATCCATAAGTCCTCCTTTATTTTAACATAATCCTGCTCTACGTTCAGCGTATCATAGAACTCTACCTGGCGATTAGTAAGAATCATATCTATACCCACCACATTCCACGTGTCTTCAGCTATATAGATATTACCTGCAAAAACAGGATCATTTTTTCTACGCGGAATCACCTCTATTTTATTTACCTGGCTGCCTTGCTTCTCCACTTCACCCAGGTATTTATAACGATAAAACATAGGCGCATTAGCGGCGATAGGACTCACTATACCTCTGGCTGCTAAATCGCCAATTTCCACCAGATTCTGATAGAAGTTAAAATCAATTTGCCCTGCCTGGTTCCAGCTGTAGCCCTGGCTCCATCCGCCTACTTTAGAGGAAACCATTACTTCTTTCACTTCATCTGGTTGTTTTTTATACAGTTCTGAAATGGACTCACTGAGATAAATAAGGCCAAGATCCGTACTATCGGGCAGATCTTCTTTAGGCAGAAAGGCAGGCAATTTTTCGGGTATCTCATCCAGCCGATCGAATGATTTCATATATACATCAGCCGAGTAGCCTTCTACCGCTTTCAGATAGTCCTTTCGTTTATCAATGGCCTTTTTAATTATTTCTAACCCAGCATCAGAATAGCTGTCACTCACCACAATATCATTAAGCATAATAGCATCAGAGGTAAGCTCTATATTCAGATCTAAATCACCATTTAATGTGACATCTTTAATGGTATTGGTGTAAGCCACATGACTAAAAACCAACTGATAGTTACCACTCCTTAAATCTAGCGCATACTCACCATTAGTATTAGTAGTAGTACCTGTGGTAGACCCTTGAATAAATACATTTACAAAAGGCATGGGCTCACCATTAGGATCTGTAACCACACCTCTTATGGTGCCATAGCCAGCATCTACCCCTACCGCATTAAGCATAAAAGACTGCTCAAAAGCTCGCTGCTTTAGCCAATTATACCTGCCTGAAGTTAGCCCATGACCCGCATTCATAGAGGTTTTAAGGTAAAGCCTATTCTCATCTGTTTTCATAGCTCGTAGCTTGGCCACATATTTGGCAGGCTCCCAATAAGCCACATTTAGGTCATTATACCCGCCCTGAACCAGCATAATGGGGTAGTCTTGAGCTTTAATATTATCATAAGGAGAATAAGAGAGCATATAATCAAAATAGTCCTTCTGATTTGGGTTGCCCCACTCGTCATACTCAAAGGTTGTCAGGGGAATGGTTTCATCAAGCATGGTATTGATTACATCTACAAAGGGCACACTAACTATGGCCGCTTTAAATAAATCAGGACGCATGTTTAGTACCGCGCCCATAAGCAAACCACCGGCACTAGCGCCTGAAATAACCAGCTTGCTACTATCAGTATACCCCTCATTAATCAGAAACTCAGAGCATGCAATAAAATCAGTGAATGTATTTTTCTTATTGAATAATTTACCTGCCTCATACCACTTATTACCATATTCACCACCTCCACGAATGTGAGCCGTAGCCTTAATGAAACCTCTGTCCAGCAGACTCAAGTCTGCTATGCTGAAGGCAGGGAAATTGGAACTGCCGTAAGATCCGTACCCCCCTAGCAAAAGCGGGTTGTCTCCATTTAGCTCTATACCCTTTTTATAAATAATCGAGATGGGAATTTTAGTACCATCTGAGGCAGTAGCAAATAACCTTTTTGTGATGTATTCGTCAGGATTATAACCTGCCACTTTATTTTCTTTTATCACTACTTTCTCTCTGGTTCTTAAACTATATTTATAGTAACCTTCCGGATGCTTCTGCGAACTATAGTTGTATAACAATGTATCAGTGCCATAATCAAGGGCAATAGCTCCACTGGCAGAATATGATGGATCAGGAAATTCCATTCTATAAGACTCCCCGGTTTTTCTGTTTTTCACTAAAAAAGAAGGAAGACCATCTACTAACTGATTTAAAACCAAAAAGTCAGAAGAAAGCGAATAAGATGACAGCGGAATACTATCATTTGCAGGTACAAAAATTTCCCAATACTGCTCTCCTGTTTTATCTACAGGAGTCCTTACAATATCACGACTTTTACTCGGGAAGTTTTTAACCACATAAAAGTAATCTTCCCCTTCATGATGATTAATCCAATACTTTTTATCCTGCTCTCTTTTCTTGAAGAGCTTTAGTTTTGAATTAGGATTATCTGCCAACATATAGCGAATTTCTGTACTAAGTGTAACAGAAGAATTGATAAGTATGTACTTTTTGGAGGTAGTTTTACCTAGACTAAGCATAAATGTCTTATCCTTTTCTTCCAAAAGCACTTTATCGTTTTTCACATCATCTCCACGTTTATGAGTAAGTACAATGTAATCCCTATTAGTAGTATCTTTTTTAGTATAGGCAATGGTTTTACTATCATTAAACCACTCTATGCTTCCTACCCGGTGGAGCTCATCATTAATCACTTCTCCGGTATTAAGGTCTTTAAAATAAACACTGGTCTTAGCACCTCCTGTATAATCTACCTGATAAGCTAACCACTGATGATCAGGACTTATAGAAGGGCTTACTCCTATATATCCCATTCCTTCGGCCAGTTTATTGACATCCAGCAGCACCTCCTCTTCCGCCTCCATGCTTCCCTTCTTCCTGCAGTAAATACCATAATCCTCCCCCTTTTTCATACCTGTAGTAATAGAAGTAATCATCCTTCTTAGTTGGGGGCGACAGATCATCCTCTTGCATACGATCCTTCATTTCCTCAAAGAGTTTTTCTCTTATCCACTCTCCACTTTTGGTCATTCTCTGCACATAGCCATTCTCTGCAGAAAGGTAGTTAATCACCTCATAATCGTTCTTTTTGCGTAACCAGTAGTAATTATCTCTTAGAGTGTCTCCATGAATTATAGTCAGGTGTTCTTCTTTTTTGGCCACTGGCGGCTCTATGCTTTGAGCCCATGATTTAGAAGCCACAAAAAGCAGCAGAAGGGTGGTTATCCCTCCCTTTTTAAAGTGTATAGACATAAAAGGTAAGTAAGTTGATTAATTTACTTTTATTAATGACAAAAGCTTATAAATATTGTATTTTCAATATTATAAATAATTTCATCAATTAAAAAATGTAGCCAACTTCTTAATTCTCATTTCATTTCACTCATTATATCATCTGTCTACCATTATTTTAAGCCAACATTAGCCTTAAGTTTCGAGGCCTAATTATAGCCACCTCAACCAGCAGTATTTTACCTTAGTCGTATTCCGTAATCACCCCTACCTGAATTCCGTGAAAATTCAATCCTTATGAAAATTTGCCATCACAAAAATTCATAAGCCCTTATAAATCATATAGTTTTACATAAACTAACACAACAACAAATTCACTCATAATGACGGAACAAGACGGGAAAGCATCACAGAATAGCCGCCAAACACTACTGAAAAATTCTATCGAATTACTTCCTATGGAAGGACTCGAAAACACCAACTTTTTATTAGAAGAACAGCAACTATATTTTTGGTTAGAAAAGGGAGATCAAGACCCATTAGAAAAGAAGTGCTATTTTGTACATTGCACAGATATTAAAAACAGGTATTACTTTGTATCTAAGCCTGTAGCGCTGAAAAAACTAAATAAGTATCTCATAAAGGATTTTGAAGGCGAGCAAATGTTTATGTCTGAAGTTAGCAGTGGGCTAAAGAAGATATCGAAAAAGAAAAATACTTTTGAACCTGTTCATGTTTCAGAAATTGCCAAGATTCTAAGCGGGAAAGACTTCGAAGAACTTCAGAATCAAGAAGAAGAGCGCATGTTAGCTTACCGGTCAGATGAATTTGACTTTGAAGCCAATTTACATATTCATGCCAACTATGCCACTATCTGGTTTAATGACTCATTGATTTTCAATTTCTATGATGACCAGGAGGCCTGGCTTAAGTTAGCCGACAAGCAATTAAAGAAATTTGAATTATCACCGCACGATACCGCATCTGACAGACAAAAAGAGGAAGTTAAAAATGCCCTTGCAAAGTTAGATAACAGCCAGCAGGAATATAATCGCAAAAGAGATCTTTTGATAAATCACCCTGAATTAAGCCAACTGCTATTGAATGGTGACTTTTCAAGTCATTTTGACAATTTCAGAGCAGGCAAATTTGAGATTATAGATAATGATGTAAATGAAGAAGGTGATTTCACCCTCCTCAATAGTCAGTGCCTGATCATAAATGGAAACCTTAACGTAAAGGGCTCTCTATTAATGAAAGAAGGGCCTAAAACAGGGCTTATATTTAATGATGGACAGGTCATAGTAACAGGTAACGTTACTGC
Organism: Fulvivirga maritima; assembly: GCF_021389955.1. Lineage (NCBI taxonomy): Bacteria > Pseudomonadati > Bacteroidota > Cytophagia > Cytophagales > Fulvivirgaceae > Fulvivirga > Fulvivirga maritima. Next base: position 2,917,315 of record NZ_CP089980.1, on the reverse strand, counting down.
AGAGAATCTGATCATCTCTGCTATACTCACTCCATTATTTATAGCAGGAAAGACTACTGTAACAAATATACTGATTGATAGCCACCATATACATGCGGCCGTCCCTCCACATGCTCACATTCTGCTACATCAGCACAAGCCAAACAACAAAAATAAGCGATATACTTACGATAAAGAAGCGACCCCTTACAATGGTTATATCTTTGATGAAAGCATTTATCAGGAAGCAAAATACGGCTCCTCTTATGAATACAAGCCTGATTTAATCTTAGATAAGATCAAAAAAGGAGAGCAGTTTCTGGATTTCGATCAGCAGGTTGAAATAGACCTCACCCCGTTAAAAATCAATGCATTTATTGACATGATGACTTACTGGGAAGGTTACTACGGTAGCCTGGCTGGCTTTGAGAAGCTCGACGGAATATATGAAGACCACCAGATAAAAGAAGGCGATATATATCCTGGCGCTGGCGACTGGGTAGTAGTAGACCGCAGGAGCAACACAGGTACTTACGGCTATAGTCATGATGGTGGCGGCATATCTTCCGTAATCATCAAAAGCCCTAAAAAACACGGCGTTAACTATAAAGAAGAGCCTATTGAAGGAAAAGTAGCTCCCATTACTTTACTAGAAAGGTATCAGTGGATTTCTGATTTATTTATCGACTGGCTCCACAGAACTACCCCATCTCCATTTGGTCATTTTGAAGATGCCGATGACATCAACAAAAGCTATGAGGAAGAAAAAAGTGAGTTTCCTACAGATCCGCATCTTGCCTTATACTGGTTATTGCATTTTGGCTTCAGCTTAGATAAAAGATATGATGAAGTAGCTGCCATAGTAAAAGAGCATCAGCTAGACGACGAAATGTACCATATCTACGATACCTTAATATTCTTCGAGAACACAGATGCTTTTTATGACATCGAAATAAAGAAAAGTGAAGAAGCCAAAGAGATCTTTTTAAGAAGAAGGGCCTTTTTAGTGTTCTTTACCCAATCTCAAAGCTACAGAGGCGGTAGTGATAATCTTCAGAACTGGTGGAATTCAATAATCATGTATCCTAAAGTAGAGGATAACCTGATTACAAGAATGCGCTGGCTGAAAAACAACCTCAAGAAGTACAACCAATGGAATGAATTTGAGGCTCTAGTGAAAGATGATCAGAAAGACATTTGCCTGCTCTCTTATGTATACGCCTGTAATCCGAACACTGAAGATAAAGCCAGCTATGCTGATAAACTAGTCAATGAGCTCTTCACCTATAAAAATGTGTGGAAAGATGAGCATAAGAGAAAGTTTGCAGAAATTATGCTATGGGATGTGCGTGATTTTGTATCAGACAAAGAGGCGCTAAAAACTACAGCGGCTTTTTATTTTAATGGCAATGAAGTATCTAAAGAATACCAGGATATATTGGCCGTACTGGGTGAGCAAAATGAAAATGTAGCTGCATTAAGAGAGCATATAGCTGCTATTGACCAATTCATAGAAGGCTATGATAGGTTCAAAACCCCAGCGGAAGAAAAAGCTAAAATTCAGAAAAACATATTCAATTACCTCGATGGACTAACTCCAGAAATACGCCTTGAAACATTAATGAACCTTAAAGGCAGAGATCTACAACGCATGTGCTTTGTATACCTATGGAGGGCAGATATTGAGAATAAAAAAGAGGCATTATTACATTTATTTGTAAACTCAGATTTTAGCGCTCATGATATCAATGAAAAGCTCTTTGGAGAAGACTTCCCTAACTTCATAAAAGGTGAGGATGATCCTAATCTAGAAATGGCCAAAGCCCTTTTTGAAGTGGCACCTAATTTATTTGATAGTGACTACCCTTGGGAAAATTCTATAAAAAGTGCCGCTGTATTTTTCTTAACCTCAGCACACCTACCTTCAGTTTATGATTATTTTATGGAAAAGGTGATGGCTCCACTTACTCCAGCAGGTTACAAGAAAAAACAGGTGATTTTCTCCAGCATCTATACTACACAATATGACACTAAGATTAATCCTTCTTTAAATTTCTCTAAAGAACAAATAGAAGGTGTATTAGAAGCCATGATAAAGCTCTTCTTAAGAGATGGAGGCAATTCTGATGCAGAAAGAGTGATATTTTATTGTCAAAACCCTGAAGCAGAAGAATGGATACGTGCCCGAATGAATGACAAAACCTGGATGAAGCAATTCGCCTCTATTCAAACAGCATATGATCCTTTAGATGAAGAATTAGAAAGCTGTTTCGAATCCGCTTTGGAATTTATAGAAGAAGAAAAAAGCAAATAAGACCTTCCTCTGAAAACCGAACCCTGCAAGCTATTTTTAAGTTTGTGGGGTTCTTTGTATAAAAGCATTATTCACGTACTTCAACTCCATCTGCCTGGTTTTCAACTTTAAAATCCTTATAACAGTCAAAACAATGAAACTCCCTTTTATACAATGGCAAGGGCACCCCAATCAATAATAACAATAAGCCCACTACACCCGCTGGCTTTTTACTTTCTCCAACATTATCAGAATTACAGAAAGGACACTTTTCAGCCATTTACCTATTAGAAATTACTATTAAATGAATACTATCTCTTTTCTCTTTTAATTTTATAAAAGACGGGTTAAACACGGCTGACTTATCTTTCAATTCTCTGTTTTGAATATATTGAGTGTAATATTCATCAGCATTTTCTAAATCTCCCGTTATTTCATAAACATATGCCAAGTCCTGTAAGTGTACTTTATTTTTGTTAGAGGCATATTTATAATTCCGGATTGCCTCATCATAATCTTTAAGTTTCAGCTGGCATTTGGCTACTGCTGCCAGGCCTTCAGCTCTATAATCACTTAAACTCAAAAAAGCTTCAAAATACTCACTGGCGACTTTAAAAGAATCTAATTGATAATATCCATACCCCAAACGCCAGCACAAAGCGGATTCATTAAAGTAAGTGGTATCTAAATAAGACTTAGCTAATAGAATAGCCTGCTCCGGATTTATAGTCATGATACTATCCAGTTCTTGAAAAAGCTGCGTTTCTGCACCTCTACTTTCAGCTTCTAGCTCTTTAATTTCCCTATCCTTTTGAGAAGTTTCTATGAATTCCATGATTTCAGCACTGAAAATGAACATGATCAGAAGTAATATAGCTGACGCAATTATAAAAACTGTTCGTATTTCTACCGGCCATTTCCCTACTAATGGCCAGGTCTTAGTCCGTTCATTTATCCAGTTAAAATATCCAGAATACTGCTCTTTACTAGCTTGCACTACTCCACCCTGCTGCAATATCGACTGAGCCACCTCCACATCCCTTTCTCTAACCTGAAGTTTCACTCCACCTATAGCATTCGAGTAAAAATTGTACACCTGCACAGTCATCTCGTCCTTTAGAAAGGCCTCAATTTCTAGTGACTCTAACTTAGATTTCCATACATGAGCTTCATGCGGATATTGAAAGACCGCTATAGTTACAAAATCATCCATATAATAAAAATTGATCAAATATGAACATTTTATTGTAAAGCAAAAGGTAAATACTGTACTATAATATTTAAGAAAGCCACATAATAGGCAACTATTTAAAAAATACATTGAACTTAAACCACTTGCAAGAAGTTACCTAATTAGATAACTCTGATAATATGGACACCCATGGTGATGTCAGAAAAGTAATTTTCTTTGGTGAATATTTTTGGAAGTTCTACCATGTGCAGCCTCCCAAAATAAAGGATCGTATAAACTGGACCCTAAAATTAATTCAAAGTCTTGAACGAGTGCCTAAGAAATATCTAAAAAACATCACAGGAACTTCCTTATATGAAATACGGCTAATATCGGGGACAAACATATATAGAATATTCTGTTTCTTTGATAAAGGAAAATTAGTAGTGGTACTGAATGGATTTCAAAAAAAGACCCAGAAAACACCGAAGAACGAAATTAAATTGGCAGAAAAGCTACAAAAACAATATTACGATGAGCAAAACTAAAATTGTAAGTTTTGATGAACACCTTAATTCCGAATATGGCGAACGAGGAACTGACTCGAGAGAAGCATTTGAAGAGGGTTTTGAGGCCTTCAGGTTAGGAATCATGATCCAAGAACTGCGCAAAAACCAAGGATTGACCCAAGAGCAATTAGCTCAAAAGTGTGGTACCACCAAAACATATATTTCAAGAATTGAAAATAACGCTAGTGATATTCGCCTGTCAACCCTAATGAGAATCATAAGAGACGGCCTCGGAGGACAGTTAAAACTATTAATTACAATCTTAACTCCATAAAAGAGTAGTGACTAATACTTCGATCCTATCTTTGTATTCATCTACAGTTCCTTGCCTGTTCCCTATTATAAAGCGGCAGGAATATCATTTACCTATTTTATATAAGAATAAGTTTACTTAATCAGCTTACTCCATTTAATATTTTTCAAAGAAATATTTATTAAATTAACAACCGAAATCACATTTGTAATCATAATTAAGGATAACAAAATGTGGTTCTTAGTATTGTCTAGACGCCCAATAACTATTCTGAAGTTTGTCCTGAGCATGTTTTAATCCAGTAAATATTCGATTTTAAATAATGACTTATTATATTCTACTAGATCAGCTATTTAATATTCAGCCTTCCACCAAACAGGTAGACCAATGGACTAAAGCACGACGACTAGAAGATATCGAGTATTTTCTAGAAAATGGCGATTATAAAGTTCGAATAGCCTGCGCTAAGGCTTTGGTTGTTTTAGATGCCAAGAGTTCGATAGAAAGGTTGAGGAATCAATTATCAGACAAAGTAAAACCGGTTGCACAAGAATGTGCCAATTCTTTACGAAAGCTAGGCGCTTCTAGTGAGGTAGAGCGAGAAATTGAAGAAATGGAAGCAAGGTGGAAAGAGAGAAGCCATTTGGGAAGAGAATAGTAAAGGACATAAAGATGTTTTTATAGCTAACTGGGAAAAGACCGATTGGCTGGCGATTGTAAAACAACAATTAAAAAAAAGGATGAGGTGATTATCACTTTTAATACTTACTCTGCTATTGAACTTGCTTCCTAAAGCGTTAAAATCAGCAATTACAACAAATAAAATAATGCATGAACCTTATGAAATCAGGTTAAAACAAAGAGCTGATTTTAGAGTAAAATACCGATTTATGAAGCCTCACGATTCAACTTGTAAGATATCCTGCTTGCTACAAAAGGATTCTATTAAGTTTAAAGGAATAATAAAGTCGTCATTCCTGAATCATGGAGCCATAGCGGAATGATATTAGGAATCTCACTAATCAAGCGAGCAGTTCAGAACAGCGAGACCCCGACTCTTCATTTCGTTACGGCCGGGATGAAGTCAGTTTTGTTAGGATACAATTTTTTTGAAATACCAAAAAAGAGGTACCACAAAGGGCACATTTCAGCAATAAGTATTATACTAAAATAAATTAGCACCTGATGACCTCTATAAATTCTGGTTTTCCTTGGCCTTATTTATTAATTCACTAATTTCTTTTAGTGATTCATTATTTTCATTCATCATGTCAATTTCTTCTTTTGAAACACTCATTGCTTCATTTGTAAATCCATTATTATCTGGAGGTTTTACACATCTAAACATTTCACTCCGAAAAATATTACGCGCTACATAAAGCCAATCTTCAGCTTTTACATAGTTATGTTTCTCAATAGCTTTATTGAATGAATCTCTGAATAACTCCATCTTTTCAGGCTTAATAGCATCAATCCGAATTCCTTTCCCTTTATAGCCATTACGATAAGCTATAATTGCTTCTACAAATACATCAAAATAGTCCTTTTTCATCATTACCTTGGCATTATGTTATTAATATGAATCATCATCATCAAAAAGGCTACTAACACTAGGATATATAGAATCTAACATAACGAGACTGTCAATTCATCTCTGTCTAAACTTTGGATATAAAGAAATAATGTTTAGACTAAAGAGCAATGAACAAACAAGAGAAAGAAGAATTAAAGGAAAAAGCACTTAAACAATTTTTAAAAGGAGAATCTCTATTTGGTAAGGATGGGGCTTTCAGCCCCATGTTGAAGGAGTTCTTAGAAGAAGCTCTGGAAGCAGAAATGGAGGATCACCTATCCAGTGAAGAAAAAGGACGCTCTCATGGCAATAAGCGCAATGGCAAAGGCCAGAAAACAGTTAAGAGTAGTTTAGGAGACGTTGAGATAAATACTCCTCAAGATCGTCATAGCAGCTTTGAGCCAAGAATAGTAGAGAAACGCCAGCGTATACTGGCAGACAATCTTGAGAAGCAAATAATAGCCATGTATGGGCTAGGTAATAGTTTGAGAGATATTCAAGAGCACATCAAGGAGATGTATGACACAAATATATCAACAGAGGTGTTAAGTGATATCACAGACCGAGTGATCCCTAAAGTAAAGGAGTGGCAAAATAGGCCATTAGAATCGGTCTATTGTATTGTTTGGCTAGATGCCATGCATTTCAAGGTGCGAGATGAAGGTAAGGTGAAGCATAAAGCCCTTTATAATATCTTAGGGATCAATAAGCAGGGCAACAAGGAGATATTGGGCATGTACCTATCAGAAAGCGAAGGAGCTAATTTTTGGCTTCAGATACTTACTGAGCTACAAAATAGAGGCTTGAAAGATATTTTGATAGCCTGCACTGATAACTTGAAAGGTTTTAGTGAAGCGATACACTCCATCTACCCACAAACAGATGTTCAACTTTGTGTAGTTCATCAGATTCGAAATAGCTTGAAATATGTAGCCAGTAAAGAACAGAAAGTGTTTATACAAGATCTTAAATTAGTTTATCAAGCAGACACAAAAGATCAGGCAGAGACTGCTTTATTAGAACTGGAAGAAAAATGGGGAAAGAAATATCCTGTGGTGATACGATCTTGGAATGATAACTGGGAACTACTTAGCACTTATTTCGATTACAGTAAACCCATAAGAAAGTTAATATACACTACAAATCCAGTGGAGGGCTTTCATAGACAAGTAAGAAAAGTTACCAAGAGTAAGGGAGCATTTACCAGTGATATGGCCTTGATGAAATTAGTTTACTTAGTTTGCAGACGTATTGAGAAAAAATGGACTTCACCTTTGCGGAATTGGGGTTTGACGGTGCAGCAATTAGCCATTAGATTTGAGGGAAGATTGGAACTGGAACTAAAAACCAGTCAAACCAAAAAATAAAAAATTCCCTCCCAGGGGCTAGCCCCTGGGAGGGAAGCAGACAGAGATGAGCTAACACTCCCAACATAACGTCCTCACCGTCATCCTTCTCCAAATACCTATTTCTCAAAATCAGACTTTCTCTATATTCCTTTGCTTCAGCATCTTTGATAAATTCTATTTCCGCATGGTTAGCTTTTACAACCCTTTCTATTTCATCTAAAGAGATTTTAAAGTATTCTCTCCTTAAATTGATATGATTAACTCTATTATTATTAAACGCTCTATGTAATTCACTTTCTAACTCTGGCGCATCCTCAGAATAAATCATAGCATGTACATCAAACCTAAAGGGAACCGAAGCTCCACCTAACTCATTAACCCTATCCAAAGGTTCTAGCCGCCTGGTCATACCAATTTTAAATACATCCTCACCAAAAGAACCTATATTCGAAATTATGTATACATGACCTGCTCGAGTCTGCTGAGCCATTGAAATTGCTCTTTGATTCTTTTCTTCTGCTTCTTGAAGCTTATTTTGTAAATCAATTATTTCTAACTCATATTTTTCGCGCTCTTCTTCTGATGATTTAAGCATCTCCTCTCTCACCTTTCTCATGGCTAGCTGCAATCTTTTTTCTTCAATTTTCGCTTCCTTTTGTGCCCTCTCAAAATCACGCTTAGCCTTCTCTTCTTCACGCATTTGCTCTCGTATACGTCTCTGTTCCTCCTTCTCGTCATACTTCTTAAGTTGGAACTCATAGTTCAATCTCAATTCTTCCATTTTCAAATCCAAATAAGCCCTTTCAATTGTTATTTTTTGAGATGAATTGAGTTTATTTATAGCATCATAATTTTTTTCCAACCGCTGTTCATACCTCTCTATATTATTCCACCTAACCCTTGAAATTAATGAATCACATTCTCCATTAAATGCTCTCAAGGTTAACTTAATGGCCTTTCTCTCTAGGATCTCTCCTTTTTTACGGCTTCCATCCACAGACCATGGAGTACCACTAACCGCTGCCATTCCTTTTAATATGCATTCTTTCTGCTTCTCCTTATTTCTGTTTATCTCTTCTTTGAATTTTTCTGAGGTCTCAAAGTCAAAAAAAGGCTTATAAACGCCATATTCAGAAATCTCCAAAGACTCATTGAGTAAATTATTTTGTAAGGACAAATCATCAAACACTTCTTTTGCCTTTTGATATTTCAATTTCAAAGCGCCCAACCCTTCCTTTACAGACTTAATTTCCGATAACGTGTCGTCTCTTTCTTTTGTAAATTCTACTCTTCGTTTTTCTATTGCTTTATCTATATTAATTATCCGTCCATATTTTTTTTCATAGTTTAAAATAACATCATTTAACTCTTTCCTTTTTCGATTAATTTTAATTAAAAAATATACCAAAAGACTAATCACAATTAAGCTCACCAGAATAGTCACCACAAAAATCCCCATAATTTTAAGCGTATTAATTTCCTGCATAGACTGATAATTTTACCATTTACTATAATAAAATTATAATAATCACCTGAATTATTGAAATTAAATAGTGTGTTACCTTCCCAATGCGCCAAACTACTTTCCGAATGAGTACAACAACCTTCCAAGTATTTAGAAAATAACCATAACAAAAAAAGGTGCCACAATGGGCACCTTTCAGTCGCAACTAGTAAATAGGTCTTATTTACTTATTCTCTTCATAATTTTTAGCTACCTGATCCCAGTTCACTACATTCCAGAAAGCAGAAATGTAGTCTGGTCTTTTGTTTTGGTAGTTAAGGTAGTAAGCATGTTCCCATACGTCTAACCCTAAAATAGGAGTACCTCCACAGCCAATACCTGGCATAAGTGGGTTATCCTGATTAGCAGTAGAGCAAACTTCTACTTTTCCTCCTTTATGCACGCATAGCCAAGCCCAGCCAGAGCCAAACTGTGTAGCAGCGGCATTAGAAAACTCTTCTTTAAATTTCTCAAAAGAACCATAAGCAGCATTAATAGCTTCTGCTAATGCTCCTGTGGGCTCTCCTCCGCCATTGGGAGACATCACTTTCCAAAATAAGCTGTGGTTGTAAAATCCACCACCGTTATTTCGTATTGCTTTATTATCTATATCTTCGGCTAGTAAGCTTTCAATAGACTTGCTAGCCAAATCAGTACCTTCAATAGCGCCATTTAATTTAGTAGTATATCCGGCATGGTGTTTACCGTGGTGAATTTCCATTGTTCTTGCATCTATGTGCGGCTCAAGCGCATCATGAGCATACGGTAAATCGGGTAATTCGAAAGCCATAATTTTATTAGTTTTTAGTTAAACATTCTTTCAATTCTGAAAAAGGCCAATTATTTACCTCTCAGCCCTTTAAAAAACGTTGTAACCATCTGCCCTGCCTCTTCGGCAAAAGGCCCTCGTACTATTTTAGTCTTAGGGTGCAGCATAGCGGGGTTAATAGTCATAAACCCTCTTTTATCATCTGCCGCAGCATATACCAGCTTCCCCAGCTGGCTCCAGTACAAGGCTCCTGCGCACATTCCGCAGGGTTCTAATGTTACATATAATGAACAGTCAGAAAGGTATTTTGTTCCTAAAAAATTTGTAGCAGATGTTAAGGCCAGCATTTCTGCATGAGCGGTAGGGTCTCCTAAAGCTTCGGTCTGGTTATAAGCACGAGCTATAATGGTATTATTAGCCACTACCACGGCCCCCACAGGTATCTCCCCCTGCTCTGAGGCTATGGTTGCCTGCTTTAAGGCTTCTCGCATATAATGTTCATCACTATGTATTGATAACCCCATTATAAACTACCTTTTACTTTTAAGCTATTCATTATTTCTCCTGCTGCCTGCTGCCATTTAGCTTTGAGCTGTAGCGGGCAGTTAAAACTGAAAACAATAGTCTTACCTCTCACTATCAGATATTGAACATAAGCATATTTACGCATCGGCCCTTCATTAGTAAAACTGTGCTGCTCACCGTTAACCTGCGAATCGAACTCAAAATAGATAAACTCACGGCCATTGATTTCTTTTATGCCTTCACTAATGACCTCTACTTTGTCATACAAATTAAAAAGGCTGGCTTTAAAAAAATCTTTAGCTATAGCGGCATCAGTAGGCATCCATTGGGTAGCCGAAATATTGATACTAAACCCCACATAGCGACTATCATCAGTATATGCTGCCAGCGGTTTACGCACCGAAGGGTAGCGCTGCGCAATATCATCAGCAGACATAGGGTAGAAATTTTCTGGTAACTTGGCGGTGATATTATCATTCACCTTGGTTTTTACCATTTTCTCCTGTGCTGATAGCAGCAAAGGGAACATTATTAATAAAATAGAAAGCTTTAACATAGATATAAGCGAAATTTATACTGTATCGTTTTTACTCAGAATGAAATACATTTAACTTTGCGCCTCCAAAATTAAAATATTTTAGCATGCTTCGAACACATACTTGTGGTGAATTAAGAATTAACGATGTAAATTCAGATGTAGTATTATGCGGCTGGGTACAGCGCATAAGAAATAAAGGAAGTGTTATATGGGTTGATCTTCGCGACCGGTATGGCATTACTCAGCTTATTTTTGAAGAAGGACATACAGAAGCTGCTATATTGGATACCGCCAATAAACTAGGCAGAGAGTTTGTCATCAAAGCTTCAGGAAAAGTTATAGAACGCCTTTCTAAAAATGATAAAATACCTACGGGAGAAATTGAAGTAAAGGTTACTGACCTTGAAGTCCTTAATAAATCAAAGACTCCTCCTTTTACCATAGAAAATGATACTGATGGTGGTGATGATCTTCGTATGAAATATCGCTATCTGGATCTTAGAAGGAATAATGTAAGAGAAAACCTCTTACTAAGGCACCGCATTATGCAGGAAGCCAGGGCTTACTTAGATGCTCAGAGCTTTACTGAGGTAGAAACTCCGGTATTAATTAAGTCTACACCAGAGGGTGCTCGTGACTTTGTGGTACCATCAAGAATGAATCCTGGTGAGTTTTATGCCCTTCCTCAATCACCACAAACTTTCAAGCAGCTATTAATGGTATCTGGGTTCGACAGGTATTTTCAAATAGTAAAATGCTTCAGAGATGAAGACTTAAGAGCTGACCGTCAGCCAGAGTTTACGCAGATAGACTGTGAAATGTCATTTGTAGAGAGAGAAGACATTATCAGCACGTTCGAAGGCATGATAAAGCACCTCTTCAAAACAGTAAAAGGCATAGATATTACAGAGATAGACCGCATGAGCTATGACGACGCCATGAAATTCTATGGATCTGATAAGCCTGACACTCGTTTTGATATGAAATTTACAGAGCTCAATGAAGTAGCTCAAAACAAAGGATTTAATGTATTTGACAGTGCCGAGCTGGTAGTAGGTATTTGTGTAGAAGGTTGTGCAGAATATACCAGAAAGCAGTTAGATGCACTTACTGATTTTGTAAAAAGACCTCAAGTGGGAGCCAAAGGCCTGGTTTATGTAAAATATAACGCTGATGGTTCATTTAAATCTTCAGTAGATAAATTCTACAGTCAGGAAGACTTACAGCAGTGGGCTGATGCTATGGGAGCCAAGCCAAGCGACCTTATGCTGGTATTGAGTGGAGAAACTGATCATACCCGTAAAGCCCTTAACGAGCTAAGGCTACACATGGGTAGCGAGCTGGGCTTGAGAGACAAAAATACATATAAAATACTATGGGTATTAGACTTCCCTCTTTTAGAGTGGGATGAAGAAACGTCTCGTTTCCATGCAATGCACCACCCTTTCACCTCTCCTACTCCGGCTGATCTTGATAAACTGGAATCAGATCCTGGTGAAGTAAAAGCAAATGCTTATGATATGGTGATCAATGGTGTAGAAGTAGGTGGTGGATCTATAAGAATCCATGATAGAGAAATACAACAGCGTATGTTTAAGCAATTAGGCTTCTCTGATGAAGAGGCTAAAGCGCAGTTTGGTTTCTTAATGGATGCCTTTGAATATGGCGCTCCTCCTCACGGTGGTATCGCATTTGGTTTCGACAGACTATGCTCTTTATTTGGCGGATCAGACAGTATCAGAGACTTTATTGCATTCCCTAAAAACAATGCAGGTCGTGATGTTATGATTGATTCTCCTAGCGCTATTCACCTAGATCAGTTAAATGAATTAGGAATAAAATTAAAGCAATAAGCTTTATAGCAATACCTATTAATAATTAGAGGCCGGCTCAAAAGTAACTGTAAAGTCAGATTGACTAAGCAAGTAATCACTTTTGAGCCGGCTTTTTTTATGCTTACCCTCCTACATCTACACTATAAAAAAGAGGCTTTTCCCTATTATTTGTTAACTTGACATAATATTATTTTTTTACCAAAAGACCGATTTTATTACTTCGGCCAATACTTCTGCAAGTATTTAATATTATTGTATTATGTTACAAAGTGCGGCAGATTATAAAAACCTTCTTGATGCCCTGGAGACGTTGGTATATGGTGTGAACACTGAAGGTCATATCACCTATGCCAATAAATCATTTTTAACCTTTATAGGGCTTGCAGAAGACCAACTGATAGGTCATCCTTTCTGGGAATTGGCAGAAAATGCCGATGAATTAGAAAAAGCATTTGAATTACAAATATCAAAAAAGAAGGAAAAAGCTAGTTATTGGCTTAAATTCAAAGAAAAAGCTTCTTTAAAGCAAACCATTACTTTTTCCTTTAAAGAAACCATTAGCCAGGGATCAGTAGTAGCCACTCCCATTACTGCTAGCCCATTAGACAGTAATGACCAACCCTTTGATCTTACTAACTCCATTTTAAACTCTATGTCTGAGTCGGTGGCCGTTTATAACACAGATGGTCAATTGATCAAGGTAAATTCTGCAGGCAAGAAAATGTTTGGTTTTGAGTTGGAAACTCCCATTAAGGAAATAGCTCAGGGAACTATCAACATTTTTCATCCAGATAAAGAAACTCCGCTATCCTTAGAGGAGCACCCCAAATTCAGAGTTTTAAATGGAGAATATATTGATAACTATGAGCTCTATGTAGTTAATAACATTACCAATAAAGGCATTTTTATAAGCATTAATGGCAGACCTATTACAGATACTAATGGCGCTATTGTAGGAGCCATAATAGTAGGCAGCAACATTACACAAAGAAAATACTCCGAATTCGAATCTCGCAAACAATCCGATCTGCTAGATCAGGCACAAAAAAATGGCACAAATAGGCCATTGGGAAGTTGACTTACAAACCAAAAAAATATTCTGGTCTGCTCAAACTAAAAAGATTCATGAGGTAGAGGAAGACTACATTCCCACTTTTGAAGAGGCCGTTCATTTTTATGATTCCGAATCTCTTCCTGTAATATCCAAAACCATTGAAGAATGTATTAAAACGGGGAATAGCTGGGATCTGAAACTGGGCATTATCTCTGCCAAAGGTAATTACAAATATATCCGTACAATCGGGCAAACTGAAACCCAAAACAATACCGCTACCAAGCTATATGGTGTTTTTCAGGATATTAGCCATGATCGTAAACGTGAGGAGCAGCTCATAGCTTTCGTAGACGCCGCTCCTGCTGCCATAGCTATGTTTGACACTGAAATGAAATACATAGCTGCCAGCGATAAATGGTACAAAAACTATAAACTAACCGATAGAAAAATTATTGGGCTTTCTCATTATGAGATCTTCCCTGAAATAGGAGCAGAATGGAAAGCAACCCATCAACAGGCCCTTTCCGGGGAAATATGTAAGGCTGAAGAAGACCGTTTTGAGCGCTATGATGGCAGCATACAATGGCTGAAATGGGAGGTAAGACCTTGGTATGATCTTTCTGGCAAAATTGGTGGCATCATTATGCTTACTGAAGATATTACACTTGAAAAGCAGGCTAAAGAAGAGTTAAGAAAAGCCAAAGAAGCGGCAGAACTGGCAGCAGAAGCCAAGGAAGAGTTTCTCTCTACCATGAGTCATGAAATTCGTACGCCTATGAATGCTGTAATTGGCATGACCCACCTTTTACTGCAGGAAGAAAAGCTTCCTCACCAGGAGGAGAATCTGAAAACACTTCAGTTTTCTGCTGAAAATTTGCTGGTTCTCATCAATGACATCCTCGACTTCAATAAAATAACAGCTGGAAAAATAACCCTTGAAACGGTTCCTTTTAACCTGAAAGAACTGGCTAATAATATCAGGAAATCATTTCAGTTTAAGGCTCAGGAAAAGCAAATACGGCTGGCATTTATTTATGATAATGATATACCAGAAAGGCTCATTGGAGACACCACCCGTATTAATCAAATACTGGTTAATCTGGTAGGTAATGCGGTAAAATTTACTTCCGAAGGCAGTGTAAGAATAACTATTCAGCTACTAAAAGACTCTCAGCATGAGGCTTCCATCAGCTTCTCGGTTAAAGACACAGGCATTGGAATACCAGAAGAGTACCAGGCTAATATTTTTGAAAGATTTACTCAGGCAGAAAAAGAAACTACCAGAAAATTTGGCGGCACCGGTCTGGGCCTGGCCATTACCAAAAAGCTACTGGAGTTACACAATTCTGATATAGAGCTGATAAGCAAAGCAAACGAAGGTTCTGAATTCAGATTTAACATCACCTTCCCTAAAGCACAGAAAGACCCTATTACCGATAGTCCTAAAACCGAAAACGTGAAAGAGCTAGCTAACCTAAAAATACTATTAGTAGAAGATAATGTAGTGAACCAGCTAATAGCCACTAAGTTTCTCGAAAACTGGGAGATCAATGTGGAAGTAGCTGATGATGGACAGCAGGCCATAGAAAAGCTAAAAAACAACACTTACAATCTGGTGCTGATGGATCTACAAATGCCTGTGCTAGATGGCTACGAAGCCACTACGGCAATCAGGAAAGATGCTGCTTATGACCACCTTCCTATAATAGCACTAACCGCTGATGCTACCACTAATATCAAAGAAAAGGTAATGAAAGTAGGTATGAATGATTTTCTTACCAAACCCATAAACCCGGAAGAGCTCAGAACCAAAATAATGCTACATGCCGTAGAAAAAATAGAGTCGTCTCCTGCTCCTAAAAAAGAAGAAGCAAAATCTGAGATTACAGAAGAAACCATTGACTTTACGCTGATCTATCAGATGGCTCAAAATGATACAGGATTTGTAATTACATTAATAGAATCATTTAACAAAGAGCTGAAAATGTTTTATGATGACTTCCGTAATGCCGCTAACGAAGCCAACACAAGTGAAATGCGAGGCCTTATACATAAATTAAAGCCTTCCTTTGAGCTGTTTGGTCTTGATAACCTCTTAAACAAATTAAGAGAAACTACTAAAAAGGTAGAAGCGAAAGAAACAGATCAGCTTAACGATGAAATACAAGGCATTGAAGAATCAACCAAAGCTACTTTAGCCACATTAGAGCGTAAAATCAAAGAGCTTAAACACTCCGTTTAACCACTCGCAAAATTGATGACTTCAATTCTTGTGGATTAAATGGCTTTGAAATAAAACCTTCGAGTCCGGTATCAGTAAATCGGCCTTTCCCCATTAACGTTACGGAGGCCGTAAGCGCTATAATAGGGATAGAACTATATTTGCCCTCTTCTATACTTTTGATCTTGTCTGTAGCCTCATAGCCATCCATTCCCGGCATCTGCAAGTCCATAAGAATAAGATCATAATGATGATGGCTGACCATTTTCAAAGCTTCAAAACCATCATGAGCTACATCATATTTTATTCCCCAGGAATCAAGAAAACGGCCAGCGATATAGCGGTTGGTCTCCATGTCTTCAACTAAAAGCACTTTTAACCCATCCAGCACATCTTCATCCTTATTCATCTTAGCCATGCCTGAAGAATAATCCATCTTTCTAAGATAAAGGCTAAAGTTAATGACGTCTTCTTTCTCTTCGAACTCGGCGCCGAGCATCTTCACCAGTTGCTCTGTAAAAGTGATAGGAAAATTATCTGTATCATCAGTAAAATGCCCAATGCCATCGGTTCTGGAAACCGCAAAGGACACCTTTAAATCCTCCTCCCCTTCTTCCAAAAGCTCTATGAAAAGCACCAATAGGTTGGGGGATTTTTTAGCAAACCTGCGCAAGCACAATCTAAGCAGCTGTTTTAATCTAAGCGGCTCGCCCACCAGAAAATCAGGAATAGCAAGATCATAGTTGATCTTCAGATTATCCTTGTCATTTTTAAACTCGGTAATCAGCTCGCCCAGTAATGACTTCAGGTTAAAAACTATTTGTTTATCCTTAAGCCCACCACCATACATCTGATCATTATCCAGCAGCTCATTAACTACGTTAAATAGATTTTCGGTGGAGTTTTTTAATAGCTGAACGTCCTTTTTCTCAATTTCATAACCGAGTTTAGGGTCATCAAGCAAGTAATAAACGCCCATTATTTCATTAAGCGGAGCTTTTATTTCATGGCTCATCAGGTGGAAAAGGTCATTTTTAGTATTTATGACATCCATAAGCACTTGCTGCTCTTTATTCTTTTCCAGATAAGCCATTACCAACTTGGCCAGCATCTTTAAAGAATCCTTTTGATCTTCAGTAAGTTCTTTAGGCTTATCATCAATTACGCATAAAGTACCTAAAGCATGACCTGTAGGGCTCAGCAGCGGACAGCCGGCATAAAATCTGATATTAGGATCACCAGTAACCAGCGGATTATCCACAAAGCGATCATCTGCCGTAGCATCAGTTACCTGCATAAACTTTTTATCTCTTACCGGATACCAGCAAAAAGCCTGTTCTATAGGCGTTTCAGAGGCTTCAAGACCAACTTTAGACTTAAACCACTGCCGCTTATCATCCAATAAAGAAATTAGGGTTATGGGTACCTGACAAATATTAGCTGCCAGTGCCGTAATATTATCAAGAATAACATCCACATCAGTATCCATAATCTGATACGAATGCAGCACTTTCAGGCGTTCTTTTTCTTCCTTGTCCACTAGTTAAAATTACCGAATCAAAACTTTAAAATTCATTAAAGATAAGATATCGATCTGATAAAAAGAAAGTAATAATTACCTTTAACTACTGTTTAATATAACCATTTCAAGGAGAATAGATACAAAAAACAATAAAAAAAGGCTATTCTAAAGCCTTTCACTTTAAAATAGCCTTACTCTATAACAAAATGGCTTCTAAGCCTGTACTATCATTTTTCCTTGATTTTTACCAGTAAACAATCCCAGAAATGCCTCTGGCAACTGATCAAATCCTTCTATTATGGTTTCAGTAAACTTCACTTGACCTTCTCGCACCCATTGCCCCAGCTTTCTCATGCCTTCAGGGAATTTATCTTGGTAGTTACCTACGATGAATCCTTTCATAAGTACACTTCTTGTCAATAGCATAGGCTGTATTCTTGGCCCTGTGGGGGTTTCTTTGCTATTATATAAGGCTATTTGACCACACAGAGGAATTCGTGCGTGAAAATTCAGATTCATAATAACGCCGTCAGAAACTTCACCTCCTACATTATCATAATAAATATCTACCCCATCAGGACAAGCTTTTTTAACGGCCTCCTGCATGTTTCCTGCAGTTTTATAATTGATACCCTCATCATAGCCAAACTCGCTCTTCAGCATCTCTATTTTTTCATCAGAGCCTGCAATACCTACTACTTTACAGCCATGAATTTTAGCTATCTGTCCTACTACCAGCCCTACAGCACCTGCTGCTCCGGAAACCACTACAGTCTCCCCTTCTTTTGGCTGACCGATATCCATTAACCCAAAATAAGCCGTAAGTCCGGGCATACCCAGCACTCCCAGGTAATAATGAAGAGGCACACCTTCTTCGCCCACTTTTCTTAATGATTTAGCTTCAGCTACTATTTGAGTAGACCACGGTAAATTACCAATAACATAATCTCCTTTAGAAAAGTCACTGCTTTTACTTCTCCTCTACCTGCGCTACTACTCCGCCACTTATCGGCTTACCCACTTCAAAAGGAGGCACATAGGACTTGGCATCATTCATTCGGCCTCTCATATAAGGATCTACCGAATAAAATTTACCTGTAAGTAGCACTTCGCCATCCTTTAACTCAGGGAGCTCGCGCTCTTCCATTTTAAATGACTCTTTGCTCGGTTCTCCCTTTGGCCTCTCGGCTAATATTATCTGCTTTACCATATCAATATCTAATTTTTATAACACTTTTATTTCTCGAATTTCTTTCTTCTTATGGTTAATAATATAACCGTCCCTCCTTCATAATGTTCCTTTAAATCTACTTCTATTACCCATGATTATTCGTCGAAAACAAGCATCAAAGAATACCTAAGTCTTTCAGCACTTTTCTTGTTATACCCTTTCTACAGTTAATAAACTGATCATTTTTCTCACTTCGATTTTTAGTAATTCTGGTAGCGAAAAAATATACCTCTTCTCCTTTTTCCACATACCCAATCCACCAGCCAATATCTCGACCATCTTTATTAGTCCACCCGGTTTTAGCTCTTATGGAGTAACTTTCTGTTTCTTCTTCAAGCATCATGTTTTTAACAATCTGAAAAGACCTTTGAGAGAAAGGCAGCGTTTCTTCATAAACACCAATCAGCATCTTTACCTGATCTGCCGGTGACACCGCAAAATCTCCAAAATTCCAGAAGTCTAAACCTTCTACTGACAAGTCATTATTTCCATAAGCCGAGTTGTTTAGTATTTCCTTGTATTGTTTTTTGCTCATCTTTTTACCCAGCTCCACATAAACCCATGGAACAGAAAATTTATATGCTTCAGTTAACGACATATCATGATAAGTATCCGGTCGCTTTCCGTATTTTGACATATCATAATTTTCCTTCCCTATCCACGGCACTAATTGCTTTTCGTCTTTAATCACACCTTGTTCCAGCAAAATCAATGAATTCATAATTTTAAAGGTAGAGGCAGGAACAGAAGGTTTGTTACTATCATCTATATCATTAGTAATCCATTGCCCGGTCTGATAATTATAAACAGTGATACTGCCCTGCACTTTACATTCATCTAAAAAAGCCTGATAACGGTTCTGCGCACATAAGGGCAAAAAAGCCAGAAGCAGAAGGTGAGTAGAAATAATTATTCGCATGGAAATGATTTTATAACAAAACTAAAATTATAACAATTTTAACAGTACAATGAACCTCCAAAATTGAATAGAAAACATAATATTAACTCTTTCGAGGAAAATTAATTTTCATGAGCAGAACTATCCAAATTCTGATCATAATCCTTCCAAAAGAAGGTTTGCACCCAATACTGGTAATAAAAGTAAAGCCCTTCAGGGTAATGTGGCCATCTGTTTCAAATAAAATTATGGTTTACCAAACAATGTTTACTTAACTTTGCACTTTTCTGATATTGTCGTAATCTTTCTGAGCGACAAACCATTAGGGCGAATATTTTTTAATTCATGAATAAACAAAAGATGAAGAAGAGCTCCAATAAGGTTTTTGATTTTCATTACCCAGTATTTATTCCATCCGCTATTGTAATCATATTTTTTGTTGTTATAGCCATTGTTTACGGGCAACCGCTAAACGATTTTTTTCTGGACTTCAGAAATTTACTATACGACAAAATTGGTTGGCTTTTTATCCTAACTGTAAACGTATTATTGATAGCCGCCATATGGCTGTCCTTCAGTAAATTTGGTAAGATAAAGCTCGGCGGGCGTAATGCCACTCCTGATTTCAGCAACTTTGCCTGGTACTCCATGCTATTTTCTGCTGGTATGGGTATTGGCCTTATCTTTTACGGTGTTGCCGAGCCTATTCAGCACTTTGCTACTCCTCCTATTCCTGTAAAAGGCGAAGTATCAGCAGCAGAACAGGCTTTCAAATTCACCTTCTTACATTACGGTTTTCACCCCTGGGCAGTATATGGCATGATCGCTTTGGCATTTGCCTTTTTTACATTCAACAGAAAGCTGCCTTTAACAGTAAGATCATTATTTGCTCCTTTATTAGGAAGAAAAATTCACGGTATAATAGGCCATATGGTAGATACGCTGGCGGTAATAGCCTGTTTATTTGGCTTGGCCACCACCCTGGGTTTTGGTGCTCAGCAGGTAGGCTCCGGTCTGAACTTCCTATTCGGGATACCTAATGATATAAAAACACAGATTATCTTCATCTCTATTACCACCGGCCTAGCAACAGCTTCCATTGTTTCCGGCCTAGATAAAGGGGTGAAAATACTGAGTATTCTCAACATAAGAATAGCGGTAATATTTATGCTGCTTATGCTAATAATAGGCCCTACGGTTTTCCTTTTCGATTCTATTATTGAAAACATAGGCCTGTATCTTCAAAATCTTTTATCTCTGGGTTCATATACCGAGGTGTATTCAGATACTAAATGGCAAAACAACTGGACTATATTCTACTGGGCCTGGTGGATAGCCTGGAGTCCTTTTGTAGGTATTTTCATTGCTCGTGTATCTAAAGGAAGAACTATACGCGAATTTTTAACAGGAGTAGTTATACTGCCTACGCTATTCTCATTTGTGTGGTTCACCATTTTTGGTTCATCAGCCATTTACCTGGAGCTAAATCACCTGGCAGATATTTCACAAGCAGTGAGCAATGACATTTCCACCGCTTTATTCGAAATGCTGAAGCACTACCCTCTTACTACTGTAATGAGCTGCATTGGTATACTACTGGTAATCAGTTTCTTTGTCACTTCCAGTGATAGTGGATCATTAGTAGTAGACTTTATAACTACCGGCGGTAAACTAGATGCTCCTGTAGGCACAAGAATATTCTGGGCGCTGATAGAAGGGTTATTAGCCATATCACTCCTAGTAGGTGGTGGACTGGGCACTTTACAAACAGCAGTAATGATAGCTGCCTTACCATTTGCCATCATCTTACTTACCATGACCTACTCACTGTATGTAGGCTTACGGCGAGAAAGGGTTAAATACCTGCGTCATAGAGTAGCCAGGAATATTAGAGTGCAAAACACTCAAATGGATCGCTGGATGGAAGACTACGAAGCCGATGAAGAAGAAGAGGAGGAAGAGGAAGAATTATAATCATTAAGGCCCTTAATATAGTCAGTAGAAACACAACCTACTGATTATTTAAGGGCACATTTTCCATGTTGAAAAGATTTCTCAAAGGTTCCTTACCTCTGCAATCGATCAAAAAAGCAACAAAAACCCTTTCTTGCAGTGTCTATTACTTAAAGCTGGTTCTCCAGCTCAGCCCTACTGTAAGGGTATAATCCGGAGCATAATCACTCAAAGGCAGGCCTCCAGCTAAATCTAACTGTAAGTCAGGAGTAACTACATAAGTAAGGCCAGCATCAAAAACATGATAAGAAGGGAAGTCAGCAGCAAAATAGCCATATATTTCTGCGAAAGCTCCCAGATTACCTGTTAGTGAAGCAGAAAAGGCAGATGAATAGGCCCAGGTAGTCTCTCGGGAGTCATCCCAATCAGCTCCAAAACCATGAGACCAGGAAAACTTATCATTAAAAACGTGCTCCAATAATAGTCTGAAGCCATAGTTAAAATGATCATATTGAAAACCTTCTGCTCCAATACTACCAGGAGTAAAAGTGGGAGCAAAAGTAATGGCAGGTCGTAAGAAGTTTTGCTCCACTACTTTAATTTTAGGAGCTATAGTTATGGGTGTAAGGCCGTCTACCTCATTTGACAGTGTATCTATTCCTTCAATATCCATTTTATCTCTGCTATAAGAGGTCTGCAATCTCATTTCTAACCAATTAGTAATACCGTATTTCAAATTAATATTAGGAATATCACTAGAAGTGAAGTCTCCATCTTTAGTTCTAGAATAGCCAAATTCGGTCTGCAAGGTACCGGGAGCTAGCAGCTGAATAGCATCAGTAGTATTAGGACGATCAGTAAAAATGGCCTCTTGAGCCAGGGAGGTTTGTGCAATCAGCAATAAAAAAAATAGCGTTCGTAAAAGTTTAAACATAAGTGATGCTTTTAGTTATTTGCTATTATAAGCATATTATAATGAGAAAGTTTAATAAAATCTAATTTTAGCCCATATCGAACCCTTAGACGCGAGAAAAGCAGATACCTTATAAAACAAAAAACACGTCTGTGATTTCACAAACGTGTAAGTGTTTATCTTTCAGATCTCAGAATGCTTATCTAAAGCAAATAATGAAAAAACTGAGGTTGATCATTAACATATTCAAACGTAATATTCTTACGCTGCATACGATCCATTAGTGGCTGCAGGTCTTCTTTTCTCTTAAGCTCAATACCTATAAGAGCAGGGCCTCTGTCACGGGCATTCTTTTTGGAATATTCGAAATGTGATATGTCATCATCAGGCCCTAGCACATCGATAAGAAACTCTCTTAATGCTCCGGCTCTTTGAGGGAAGTTGACTATGAAATAATGTTTCAGGCCTTCAAACAGCATAGACCTTTCTTTTATCTCCATAGTTCTGGTAATATCGTTATTACTACCACTCACTACGCAAACCACATTTTTACCTTTGATTTTATCTTTCAAGGTTTCCAGCGCCGTAATTGCCAATGCTCCTGCTGGCTCTACTACTATGGCTTGCTCATTATAAAGCCTTAGTATTTCACCACAAACCAGCCCTTCTGGCACAGTGATTACATCATCTAAGAGCTCTTTACATATTTCAAAAGTAAGATCTCCTACTTTTTTTACTGCGGCACCATCTACAAACTTATCTATTTTATCAAGCACCACTACTTTACCTTCATCCAGAGAGGCTCGCATGGAGGGAGCTCCTGCTGGCTCTACGCCTATTATGGTGGTAGAAGGAGAAAGGGTTTTGAAATAGCTACTCATACCAGAGGCTAAGCCTCCACCGCCTATGGGCAGTATCAGGTAATCTATAGGCTCCGTGCTATCTTCCAGTATTTCCTTACCCACGGTAGCTTGTCCTTCTATTATCTTCTCATCATCAAAAGGAGGGATAAACATGACCTGATTTTCTTCACAGAATTTAGATGCTTCTTCAAAGGCGTCATCAAAAGTATCTCCGGTAAGCACCACTTTAACAAATTCTTTCCCAAACATCTTCACCTGATGCACCTTTTGGCTAGGTGTAGGGGTAGGCATAAAAATAGTACCTTGAATTTGTTTTTTAGCACAAGCGAAAGCAACACCCTGAGCATGATTACCAGCACTGGCGCAGGCCACACCATTAGCTAATAATTCAGGAGAAAGGCTTTCTATTTTATTATAGGCTCCTCTTATCTTATAAGACCGCACCATCTGAAGATCTTCTCTTTTAAGCAAAATATTAGCTTGAAACCTATCAGAAAGAGTGGGATTTGGCATTAGAGGAGTACGAATGGCCACACCTTTTAAATTTTCTGCTGCTGCTAATATATTATCTATTGATATTCTCGCTTTGTTCACTTCCGGCTTCATGATCTTATTAAAAAAAATTGGTATAAAATAACAGGCAGTCATAATATGACTGCCCGTTATCTAAAGTTGTTTTATTAGTTATTTTCAGGTCTTAGTTTTCTCACTTCTGAACCTGCTTGCCACATTTCAGAATCTCTAAGTTCCTTAAGCTCTACTTCTAATTTTTCTCTATAGTCAGACTTACTGTTGCTATCTATAGATCTCTGAGCTTCGTTACCTGCTGCTACTTCTTTGTATAGCTCTTCAAATACAGGCTTAGACGCATCACGGAATTTCTTCCACCAGTCTAAAGCTCCTCTTTGGGCTGTAGTAGAACAGTTGGCGTACATCCAGTCCATTCCATTTTCAGCTACTAAAGGCATAAGAGACTGAGTAAGCTCTTCTACTGTTTCATTAAAAGCTTCAGAAGGAGAGTGACCATTAGCTCTTAGTACTTCATACTGAGCTGCAAATATCCCCTGGATAGCTCCCATAAGCGAACCACGCTCACCAGTAAGGTCAGAGTATACTTCTTTTTTGAAATCAGTTTGGAACAGATATCCTGAACCCACTCCGATACCTAAAGACACTACTCTGTCTTTAGCTTTACCAGTAGCATCCTGGAAGATAGCATAGCTAGAGTTTAATCCTCTTCCCTCTAGGAACATTCTTCTTAAAGAAGTACCTGACCCTTTAGGAGCTACTAAAATAACATCTACATCTTCAGGAGGAACAATGCCTGTTCTTTCTTTATAAGTAATACCAAAGCCATGAGAGAAATAAAGCGCTTTACCAGCAGTAAGATGCTTTTTCACTGTAGGCCACAAACTAATCTGGCCGGCATCAGATAACAGATATTGAATAATAGTACCTTTTTCACAGGCCTCTTCTATTTCAAAAAGAGTTTCACCAGGCACCCATCCATCAGATACTGCCTTGTCCCATGTTTTAGATTCCTTCCTCTGGCCTACAATTACATTAAAACCATTATCTCTAAGGTTAAGTGCCTGACCAGGACCTTGTACTCCATATCCGATAATTGCTATAGTCTCTTCTTTTAATGTATCTTGAGCTTTTGCTAGTGGGAATTCCTCACGAGTTACCACCTCTTCTGTTACTCCGCCAAAATTAATTTTTGCCATGTTCTAATTAATTAGTTATTTGTATTAAAAATTGTCTGTTATTATTTCTTTTGAATGTATCTCCAATGCCTGAAGATAGCTTTTGAAAGTACTCATCCTGTTAGATAATGATACCCTTCCTGATCTTACAAATCCATGTAAGCCAAAAGGATATAGCTCTTCAAACAGCTTATGAGTTTCCTCTTTAGTTCCGGTTTTTTCTATGATCACAAAGCCGTTAACCATTTCCTTCACTGAGGCATTATTATCTTTAACCAGCTTGTGAAGTTTTTCTAAATCAAGGCTATCTTCTCTTTTGATTTTATACAAAGCAATTTCGCTATGTATAGTCTCAGCATCAGTAAAGCAGTAGGCTTTTAGCACTTCTACCTGCTTTTCTATTTGCTTCACTACCTTCCTGGTTTTTTCTTCTGTATCCTCTATCACTATGGTGAAGCGGTGAATACCAGGATATTCTGACTCTGAAGTAGTAAGGCTCTCAATATTGATGTGCCTTTGGGTAAACTGAGCAGAAATACGATTCAGTAACCCTATTTTATTCTCTGTAAATACTACTATAGTGTATGATTGTTTCACGTTATTATTGGTTTTGGTTACCCTAATCTAACATCTGTAACACAAGCACCGGTAGGTACCATAGGGAACACGTTGTCTTCTTTTTCTACCATCACTTCCAGCAAGTATGAGCCATCATAATCCATCATGGTTTTAAGGGCTTCATCCAGGCTGTCTCTCTCACTGACTTTGCTTGCTTCTATACCGAAGCCTTTACTTATGGCCACAAAATCTGGGTTAATAAGCTCTGTGGATGAGTACCTCTTATCAAAGAACAACTGCTGCCACTGGCGAACCATTCCTAAAAACTGATTATTAAGGATAATGATCTTTACTGCGGCCTCTGTCTGACAAATAGTACCCAGCTCCTGAATAGTCATCTGGAAACCACCGTCACCAATGATAGCTACTACTTCTCTTTCAGGTGCGCCAAGCTTAGCACCTAAGGCTGCTGGTAAGCAGAAGCCCATAGTACCTAAACCACCAGAAGTAACATTACTCTTAGATTTTTTGAAGGTAGCATATCTGCAAGCCACCATCTGGTGCTGACCTACGTCTGTAACTATTACCGCTTCGCTATCAGTAAGTTCATTTATTCTTCTCACTACTTCACCCATGGTAAGTCCAGGCTTGGTAGGATTAAGTTCTTTCTCTATAACTTTTTCAAACTCAATCGCCTTGTATTCATCAAACTTTTGTCGCCATGCTTCGTGCTTATTTTCCTTGCACAAAGTGTTTAGCGCTTGCAAAAGCTGCTTAGCATCACCCAGTAAAGCGATATCTGTTTTTACGTTCTTATCTATTTCGGCAGGATCTATCTCCAGGTGAATCACCTTAGCCTGCTTGGCATAACGATTAAGTCACCAGTAACCCTGTCATCGAAACGCATGCCTATGGCTATCAGCACATCACATTCATTAGTGAGTACGTTAGGTCCATAATTACCGTGCATACCTAGCATTCCTACATTTAAAGGATGATCTGTAGGCAAGGCCGAAAGCCCAAGTACAGTCCAGGCAGCTGGTATTCCTGTTTTCTCAATAAATTCTTTGAACTCCTCTTCGGCATTAGCCAAAATCACACCCTGACCAAACAAAACATATGGCTTTTTAGCCTGATTGATCAATGCTGCGGCCTTTTCTATTTCATCTAGATCTATAGCCGGGTTAGGCACATAACTCCTAAAACCAGTGCATTGCTTATATTGAAAATCTAATGATGCGATCTGAGCATCTTTATAATATCTATGAGTACTGGCCCCGTCTGCCCGAGGTAGCTATGTAAAATGCTTTAGCTATAGCACTAGGTATATCTTCTGGTCTTGTGACCTGAGTATTCCATTTAGTTACAGGCATAGAAATGCTTACAATATCAGTTTCCTGAAAAGCATCTGTACCTAACAAAGGAGACGCTACCTGGCCGGTGATGCACACTAAAGGAGTGCTATCTATTTTGGCATCTGCCAAACCGGTTATTAGGTTAGTTGCTCCCGGCCCTGAAGTAGCAAACACTACTCCCGGCTTACCGCTTACCCTGGCCATACCTTGCGCTGCATGTATTGCTCCCTGTTCATGACGGGTCAGTACATGTTTGAGCTCCTTTTGAAAATTATAAAGAGCGTCGTATGTTGGCATTATGGCACCTCCAGGATAACCAAACACAGTACCGACCCCCTTCTGCTAAGAGCGATCTGATTATTGCTTCAGACCCACTTATATTCATCTTGGTACTTTCTTCTTTCTCACCAACTGTTTTGGTTAATGTATCCATAATTAAAGATCAGTTATGCACCCTAAAGATGCAGATGAAACACTTTTTGAATATTTATATAATACTCCACTTGTCTTTTTTAACGGTGGAGCTATCCATTTTTGCTTTCTTGTTTTCATTGTTTCTTCATCTACCAGCACCTCTATGGTGTCATTGGTAGCGTCTATGCGGATCATGTCTCCATTCTCCACCAAAGCGATGGGTCCCCATCTTGCGCCTCAGGAGTGATATGGCCTACCACGAAACCATGCGTACCTCCTGAAAATCTTCCATCAGTTATCAGTGCCACTGATTTACCTAAGCCGGCACCCATTATAGCTGCAGTAGGCTTAAGCATTTCCGGCATGCCTGGCCCTCCTTTAGGCCCTTCATAGCGGATAACCACCACTTCTCCAGCTTTTACTTCTCCGTTTCTGATACCATCATTAGCATCATACTCACTATCAAAAATGTGAGCCGGACCTTCAAATACTTCTCCTCTCTTTACCAGTGATTTTGGCCACACCTCCATCAGGAGCCAGATTACCGCGCAAAATCCTGATATGTCCTGTCTTTTTAATAGGATCAGAGAAAGGGCGAATGATATCCTGCTCTGCAGGCAACTCAGGTAGCTCTTCTAAATTTTCTGCTAAAGTTTTACCTGTTACTGTCATGCAGCTACCATCTATAATGCCCTCTTTAAGCATCAGTTTCATTACCGCTGGTACACCACCGTGCTTATGCAAATCTTCCATCAGGTACTTACCACTTGGTTTAAGATCTGCCAGGAATGGGGTGCTATTACCTATTTTCTGAAAATCATTAATATCAAAATCAATTTCAAAGGCCTTTGCTATTGCCAACAGGTGCAATACAGCATTAGTAGATCCTCCGAGCACTGTAACCAGCTTTACTGCGTTTTCAAAAGACTTGCGAGTAACTATGTCTCTAGGTTTCAGATCCAGCTCTATCAGTCTTTTCATGGCTGCTCCTATTCGAGAGCATTCATCATCTTTCTCACCACTAGTGGCAGGATTAGAAGAGCCATAAGGCAAACTCATACCCAGCATTTCTATGGCCGAAGCAATAGTATTAGCAGTATACATACCTCCACAAGCTCCTGCTCCCGGGCATGCGTTATGTACCACTCCGCTGAAATCTTCTTCAGAGATAGAGCCTGCTATTTTTTGACCAAGTGCCTCAAAAGCACTTACCACGTCCAGTTTCTTATCTTTATAACATCCGGGAGCTATGGTTCCGCCATATATCAATATTCCCGGCCTGTTTAATCGGCCCATAGCTATCATAGCTCCAGGCATATTTTTATCACACCCTACTACGGTTACTACACCATCATAAGACTGTGCGTTCACCACCACCTCAATAGAATCTGCTATAATATCTCTTGATGGCAAGCTGTACCTCATACCCGGTGTACCCATAGAAATACCATCACTTACACCGATAGTATTAAAGATAAGGCCTATCAGTTCTTCTTTATTGATACTTTCTTTAGCCACCTTAGCCAGGTCATTCAGGTGCATGTTACAGGGGTTTCCTTCATACCCTGTGCTCACCACCCCTATTTGAGGCTTTTTTAAGTCTTCATCTGTTAACCCTATGGCATGCAGCATAGCCTGAGCGGCGGGCTGCGTAGGGTCTTGCGTTACTGCTTTACTGTATTTATTGAGATTTTCTGACATTTATCTATACTATTGTAAGTCCTTGATATTCATTATGCTGCACTTTGGTACGATACATCATATACAAGCTGTTACCGGCAGATTCATCCCAGTTACCTTTAAATTTATCTCCGTTAATAGCTCCTATAGGTGTTATTTCCACCGCTGTACCTGCAAAAAATGCATTATCAGCACCATACACTTCATCTACTGTAAAATGCTTTTCTATTACTCTTATTTCCAGCTCTTTGGCTAATTCCATAATAGTAGCTCTGGTTATGCCTGGTAAAATGTTACCAGCAGGAGGAGTGTACAACACACCATCTTTTTCAAAAAAGAAATTCGCTCCCGGCCCCTGAGCCACATTACCATGTATGTCTAATAATAAAGCCTCATCATAACCCAGCTTTTTAGCTTCTGTGGTAGCCAAAACAGAGTTAGTATAATGCCCTACCACTTTGGCTTCCATTACACAAGATTTAGGGTTAGGCCTTTGGTAAGAAGAGATCATTACGTTTAATGGTCCGTTGCCAAGATATTTGGCCCACTCCCATGCTCCTATAAAGACATTGGTTTCAGCAGCTGGCGTAAGCGCCATATTCATACCCTGATAAACCAATGGCCTGATGTAAGCATCAGTAAGGTTAATTTTTATCCAACAACTCATAGGTGATACTCACCAGTTCCTCTATCGAATAGGGCAGCTCTATATGCATTTTAGATGCAGAATACAGCAGACGATCATAATGCTCTTTAGCTCTGAATATATTGCAGCCATTTACATTTTTGTATGATCTTATACCCTCAAACACCCCTATACCGTAGTGTAGTGTTTGGTTATACATGGTGGCTGTGGCATCTTTAGCCTTTAGCCATTGGCCATTTTGGAAGACGATAGTGTCGTTGTTGTAATACATGGCTTTTAAATTTTAATCATAAAAAAAGCGCCAACCCTTGATAGGATTGGCGCTCTATATAATTTTATAGGCATAGCATCACCAATCCCGCATGGTTCTCACCACGACGCTAATAATAATCAGGGAAATATTGATGTTTATGCTTTTCATTTTCGCTCTTTGATTTAAAGCTAACCAAATAGTTTTTTAAATAACAACGCTGTGGTATGTTTTTTTTCATGGCCACTTTTACACTGCTAACATTTCCTTGATATAAGCAGCCACCTTGTCTCCTACCTCTTCCGTTCCTACCGGGTTCTCTCTATCTATATCTTCAGTAACAAAACCATCGTCTACCGCTTTAAGTACGGCATCTTGAATAGCTTTACTCTCCTCTACCAAACCAAAAGAATATTCTAAAAGCATGGCTGCCGAAAGAATAGCTCCAAAAGGATTAGCTATGTCTTTACCTGCTGCCTGAGGATATGAACCATGAATAGGCTCAAAAAGGCTTTGTGCAGTACCAATAGACGCTGAAGGTAACATACCTAAGGAGCCTGCAATTACAGAAGCCTCATCAGTAATGATATCTCCAAACATATTTTCAGTAAGCACTACATCAAAATCTTTAGGATTTTGGATGATTTTCATGGCTGCATTATCTACAAACATGAAGTCTAACTGTATATCAGGATAATCAGAAGCCATTTCTTGAACGGTTTCTCTCCAAAGTCTTGAGGTAGCCAAAACGTTAGCTTTATCTACCAGCGTTACTTTTTTACCTCTGTTACCAGCTGCCTCAAAAGCCAGCTTAGCTATCCTGGTAATTTCTTCTTTGCTATAATTACAAGTATCAAATGCCTGGTTACCGTCTTCTGATCTTCCTCTTGGCTGACCGAAGTAGATACCACCTGTTAGCTCTCTGAATACCACAAAATCAGTACCTTTAATAATACTCTCTTTTAACGGTGACTTAGAAAGCAGTGCATCATAACTTTTCACTGGCCTTACGTTAGCAAAAAGGTTAAGCTTTTTACGCATAGCCAATAATCCTTGCTCAGGTCTTACTTTAGCTTTAGGATCATTATCATATTTAGGATCACCGATAGCACCAAACAATATGGCGTCTGCATCACGGCAAACATCTTCAGTCTGTTGAGGAAAAGGATCGCCTGTAGCATCTATAGCAGCAGCACCCACATGAGCCTCTGTATAAGTAAACTCATGGCCAAAGGCCTCCTCTATAGATTTAAGTGACTTTAACGCCTGCTTTGTAACTTCAGGCCCTATGCCATCACCAGGCAATATTGCTATTTTTTTCTTCATTCTTATATTTGCTAAAAGAAACAGCCCCCGTAAGTAGGTCAACCTAAACCCAATAATCCTACGGGAGGCTTGTTTCACCCATCATTATTTCATTATACTATCAGATTCGTAAGCCTTCACCTTATCCAGGTTACTCAGCAGAAAATCTATATCATCAAAACCATTTTTAAGGCAGTGCTTTTTGTAAGGGTTAATTTCAAACTCCTCACTTATATCTGAACCTACTAATGTTACGGTTTGCGTATCAAGATCTACTTTCACTTCCGTATTAGGATCAGCCTCTATAGCTTCAAAAATCTTTTCTAAAAATTCATCAGTTACCTGAACAGGCAGCAAGCCGTTATTCAGGGCATTATTCTTAAAAATATCTGCAAAAAAGCTGCTTACCACTACTTTGAAACCGTAGTCATAAATAGCCCAGGCAGCGTGCTCTCTACTAGAACCACAACCAAAATTCTTTCCCGCTACCAGCACTTTTCCTGAATAAGTATCTTTATTCAAAACAAAGTCTTCATTAGGATTTCCCTTATCATCATAGCGCCAGTCACAAAATAGATTATCGCCAAAGCCCTCTCTGGTAGTAGCCTTAAGAAACCTTGCCGGTATGATCTGGTCAGTATCTATATCCTGAAAAGGAATAGGAACACAAGTTGATATTAATGTATCGAATTTATCCATTTCTAATTTTAGTCTTCTATCATTTCTCTAACATCAGTTATATAGCCATTAAGGGCTGCCGCAGCTGCTGTAAGCGGGCTGGCCAGCATAGTTCTGGCTCCAGGACCTTGACGGCCTTCAAAGTTTCTGTTAGAGGTAGAAACACAATATTTTCCTCTTGGCACCTTGTCTTCATTCATACCTAAACAGGCAGAACAACCTGGCTGGCGAAGCTCAAAACCAGCTTCAGCCAATATTTTATCGATACCTTCGGCTTTAGCCTGATCTTCTACTTGTCTGGAACCAGGGATAATCATAGCATTTACATGCTCTGCTTTTTTCCTGCCTTTAACCAGGTTAGCTACCAGTCTTAGGTCTTCAATGCGAGAATTAGTACAGCTACCTATAAATACATAGTCAATTTTTTTACCCAACAGTTGAGTTCCACCTTGCAGATCCATGTACTCCAGTGATTTTTTAAGTCCGGCGCTGGCCTGACCGTTACCACCAGGGATGCTCTGCGTGATACCAATACCCATTCCAGGGTTAGTACCGTAGGTGATCATAGGTTCTATATCTTCTGCTTTGAAATGATATTCTTTATCAAACTTAGCTTCAGGGTCTGTTTTTAATGTTTTCCAGTAAGCGAGTTTTTCTTCCCACTCTTCTCCCTGAGGAGCGAATTTTTTACCTTTTAAATAAGAGAAGGTGATCTCATCAGGAGCGATCATTCCGCCTCTGGCTCCCATCTCTATACTCATGTTACAGATAGTCATACGCGCTTCCATAGATAGTGACTCTATGGCCGAACCACAGAACTCTATGAAATATCCGGTACCTCCACCAGTAGTGATCTGAGAGATAATGTATAAAACAATATCTTTAGAAAGCACTCCATTTTTAAGCTTGCCATCCACCTGAATTTTCATGGTTTTAGGCTTCTTCTGAAGGATACACTGAGTAGCAAAAACCTGCTCTACTTCACTAGTACCTATACCGAAAGCGATGTTTCCAAAAGCTCCGTGAGTAGAAGTGTGGCTATCTCCACAAACAATAGTCATTCCAGGCTGAGTGATTCCCAACTCTGGCCCTATTACGTGAACGATTCCCCTGAAAAGGGTGCCCTAAGCCATAAAGCTCTACGCCAAACTCATCACAGTTTTTCACCAAAGTCTCTACCTGGTGACGTGAGAGCTGGTCTTTAATAGGTAAATGCTGATTCATAGTAGGAACGTTATGATCAGCTGTGGCTACCGTCTGCTCAGGACGGAATACGCCAATACCTCTTCTTTTTAGCCCTGCAAATGCCTGTGGGCTGGTAACCTCATGTATAAAATGACGGTCTATATATACAACCTGCGGTCCGTTTTCAATCTCCTGAACCACATGCTTGTCCCAAATCTTATCGAATAGTGTTTTTGCCATCGAAATATTAAAAAATTAAAAGTTTGTATTGGTGATTAAGTATTGACTCACCAAGTTCTTAAGCTCAGCATCATTCACTACGCTTACTCTGTCAGCTACTTCAAGGAATTTTTCATAAACGCTTTCCAACTCGTCTTTGCTAAGCTGAACGCCAATTTTACCCATTCTGAAGTTCAAAGCAGCTCTACCGCTACGAGCAGTAAGAATGATAGAAGACTCATTTACACCTACTTCTTCAGGAGCAATGATCTCATAGTTATCTCTGTTTTTGATTACACCATCCTGGTGAATACCTGATGAGTGAGCAAAAGCATTGCTACCCACAATAGCCTTGTTAGGCTGCACAGGCATATTCATAGTAGAAGAAACCAGCTGACTGATAGGATAGATTTTAGTGCTATCTATACCTGTTTGGTAGTTTAACCAGTTATGTTTTTTCAAGATCATTACCACTTCTTCTAATGAAGTGTTTCCTGCTCTTTCTCCAATACCGTTAATGGTACACTCTACCTGGCGAGCACCGTTTTTAATGGCTTCAACACTATTAGCAGTGGCCAAACCTAAATCATTATGA
This sequence comes from Fulvivirga maritima, assembly GCF_021389955.1. NCBI lineage: Bacteria > Pseudomonadati > Bacteroidota > Cytophagia > Cytophagales > Fulvivirgaceae > Fulvivirga > Fulvivirga maritima. The sequence continues at coordinate 2,883,711 of NZ_CP089980.1, read as the reverse complement.
CAGTGCGTAGAAATAGCTACATTTTCTATACCTATTACATTATCACAAAGGAATTTTATTTTCTTACCATATTCTTCAGGCAAACAATACCCTGTAGTATCAGGAATATTAACCACAGTAGCACCTGCATTTACGGCTACCTGAATCACTTTAGCAAGGAATTCATTATCAGTACGGCCCGCATCTTCTGCGTAGAATTCTACATCTTCAACAAATTTCTTTGCATACTTCACACATCCTTCTGCTCTTACCAAAATATCTTCTCTGGTAGTTTTGATTTTAGTAAACACATGCTGATCAGAAGTACCAATACCTGTATGTATTCTTGGCCTCTTGGCATACTTCACAGCTTCAGCTGCTACTTCAATATCTTTTTCTACCGCTCTGGAAAGAGCACAAACCGTAACATCTTTTACTTCTTTAGAAACAGCTTCCACAGACTTAAAGTCTCCCGGACTAGATATAGGGAAACCAGCCTCTATCACGTCCACTCCCAGCTCTTCAAGTGCTTTTGCTATTGTTATCTTTTCATTTTTAGACAAGCCACAGCCTGGCACTTGCTCGCCATCTCTTAAAGTAGTATCAAAAATTTGGATTCTGTTGTTCATATTAAAATGGTTCCGTTACAATTTATTGACATCAAATGTAAGGAGTATGTATGCTTTGGCCTTACCTAATTAAGCAGTAAATACAATTTCTAAACCTTACTATTTTCCTTATAAATTGCTTATAATTGCCATATAAGCGTTTTTTTAATTCAATATATTTACGATGTCTAAAGAGAAATCAGATGTTTTATTTTTACTTATAAAATCGCTTAAGAAAAGTGAAAAGCGATATTTCAAGGTATCTGTAAGCTCAGAAAATGACAGCTCAAGCAAGAAATACGTTCGATTATTTGACCTTATTGACAATCAGAAATCCTTCGATGACAATGAGTTACTGAAAAAAGCGCCCGACCTTAACCCGGCACAGCTCTCTAATCTGAAATCTCACTTATATAAAAAAATATTACAAAGCATAAGACAGTACAACCAAAGCTCTGTAATAGACATTCAGATACGAGAGATGATAGATTATGCCCAGATTCTCTTTAACAGAAGTCTGTATGATCAGTGTGCTTCCATTTTAAAAAAGGCCAAAAAACAAGCTTTAAAAACCGGTAATTTAGAACTGCAGCTAGAGATACTGAAATGGGAGAAAAACGTAATTAACCAAACCGTAGGGCCAGGTAATCAGGTGCGGGTTAACCGGATTATCGAAGAAGTGCAGGATACTAATAACCGCATTAACAACATCAATATTTTCACCAATCTGGCAGCTAAGCTCAACGCGCTCTACCTAAAAATAGGCTTTATTAGAAACGAAAGTGATTTCGACCAATTAAGACGCATGTTTAACACCAGCATGCCTGCTTATGATGAGAAAAAGCTCTCTTTAGACGAAAAGCTTAACTTATACAACCTGTACGTGGGTTATTACTTCTTTATTCAGGATACTGAAAACGGATATTTATATGCAAAAAAGTGTGTTGACCTTTTTGATGAGCATAAGCAAATCCGTACTTCTAAAGTGGAAGCCTACATAAGAGCGCTCAACAATTTATTGATTGCTCAATATAAGCAGTTCAGGTATTATGAGTTTGTACAAACCACCCGGCAGCTGAGAGAAATAAGGCAGTTTCCTAAAAACGTAATGAACGAAAACATCAGGCTGAGACTCATTAAATACACTTATGTGCATGAGTTCAATCGCTTTTTTATGCTGGGTGATTTTGATATTGGTGTGGCACTTATGAAAAAAATTAAAACCGGCCTGGAACATTTCACTTCACTGTTAGACAGCCACTCTAAGCTGATCATGTATTACAAAACCAGCTGCTTGTATTTTGGCAATGGAGATTATAATGAAGCCATATTTTATCTTAACCGCATAATAAATTCTGAAAATGTAGATATCAGAGAAGATGTTCACTCCTTTGCCCGGATACTGAACCTGATCAGCCACTATGAGCTGGGCAATGTTGATGTAATTGACTACTACATCCGCTCTACTTATCGCTTTTTATTGAAGAAGGATGACTTACATAACTTTCAGAAATACATTCTCAATTTCCTTAAAAAACTGAGTTATCAATTTAAGGAAAGTCAGCTGATACCTGAATTCATAAAGCTAAGAAGCCAATTGCTGTCATTAAAAAACAACCCTTATGAAAAAAGGGCCTTTGTGTATTTTGATATAATAGAATGGCTGGAAAGTAAAATACAGCAAAAACCAGTAGCTGATATTATTAAGGAAAAGGCCAAAGCCATTTTAAAAGAGCAAAACACTACCTCTACTGAAGAAAAAAAAAGCCTTGATCAGTATTAACTGATCAAGGCTTTTGCATGTCTATAATTTCAACTTATTATCTCATCATTGAATACCTCCTGCTTTCACCACTTCCACCTCTTTACCTTTTAGTGTGGCGCTAATGCTGTTATCATACATGGCCTCACATTGAATGGCTGGCATATAATAAGTACCTTGATAGCTGGCATTTAATAGAATACGGAAAGTCTTGCTTTGATTACGTTTCAAAGCAAAATAGGTATACACTCTATCATCACGAATATCCTGATAATCGGGAACATCTCCAGCTGTGAACTGATCCATATCATTTAACCTGGCATTATGAATTTCCCATCCGGAAGGGAATATTTGAGATAAAGCAAGATTTTCATACCTCCCCCTTAGACCAGGGTTAACTACTGTAACCTCTGCGACAAAGTCTGTACCTTGCTGCAGATGAGAAGGATCAATAGGATCTCCATTAGTGGTCATATACTCTACTCTCATCTTTAGGTTATTAGAAGATGCCTCTTCTTTTCCCCTCACCGGAGTACCCTCTAGTATTATACGTGCATACAGAATTCCTTCAGAATCATTTTGAACCTTGAGCGAATTAGTACTTGTTTCCTTCATATCTAATTCTGACTGTGCCAATGGCAACTCCGTACTTGCAGTCACGGCTTTACCAGAATTAACAGTATAAGTGTATTTTATGGCTTTGGTTCCTTTTTCATTACCTGTAAAGTGTCCTATTGATATAAGACAGTATGCCGTAGTTTGAGTACTCATCCATTGATCTGATGCCATTCTTTCTGAAACTCTTTTCAATAAACTAAAGGCTTGCTTCTGATTACCCAACAAGCTTAAAGTTTCTAATATCATGGCCTCATCTCTCAAGGAAGATCCATAAGAGTAACCCAACTCGCGGTAATCTTTCACTGTAGTAGAAAGATTACTAACCAGCTTTTGAGCTGCCTCTTTCTGCCCTGCTTTTGCATATGCAGCTGCTAACCTCCAGGCGGCACTTACACTAAGGTTGCCTTCTTCTCTCAACCTGTTCATTGCTCCTGTTTCCGGTGCACCAGCCAGTGCCAGTGTATAAAGCCTGTAGGCTTGCATCAGGTCACTAGAGTAATATCCATTATTATTTCTCCACTCAGCAGCCTTTCTTCTCTGATATCTTTTCCATTTACGGATAATATCAGTGGGCACACTATAACCTCTCTTCTCAGCCTCTATTAAGAAATGACCAGCATAAGATGAACCCCAGCTATTAGAGTCTTCACCTCCTGGCCAGTAGGAGAAACCGCCATCACTCTTTTGGAATGATCTTAAGCGACTTATGCCTGCATTTATATTTCTTTCTATCTTTTGTTTTTCTTTCTCATCCAGCTTCATCATAGATGACAGATACAACTGAGGAAATACTGATGAGGTAGTCTGCTCAATACAACCATGAGGATATTGAATAAGATATTTCAACCTCTTTTGAAGGTTAATAGGTGGTATGTTAGATACCTCTAAAGTAGCCAGGTTAGTTCCTGCCATACCTATTGCTTCAAAATTGGTATTCCAATCTTCGCCTTGCTGAAGTAAAACGTCTATTACTTTAGTCATAGGAGGGTTAGGATTTCTAACATCCAGCTCAATATCAGCATGTGATCTCTCTCCGGCTCCACTGGCATTAATTTTAACCTTCCCGATGCCTAGTTTAGATTTCACCTTCAAATCAAAGTACACTACTTGCTCGCCTACTTCATTAAAAGTGATATTTTTAGAAGCACCACCCACTATCTCAAACAATTCATTTGCTTCGATCTGCACTTTTACGTTTTTCACTTTTTTCTCGGCAGCAAAAACCGTAACAGGCAGTTTAACCACCTCATCAGGCCCTAATACCCTTGGCAGCGTACCCAGCACCATCAGCGCTTGTCTTACCGGCGTAGCTTTTTCCGCATTACCATAAGCTCCTTGATTACCCGCTACCACCATAGTTCTTACAGAGCCCACATACTGAGGCATAGTAAACTTATGCGTTTTAGATTCTCCTGGCTCTATAGTGAAAGGCCCCATATATTTCACTACTGGCTTAAACCTATTGGCTTTAGCTGTAGCATTTTTGGTTCCTTCTTCATCACCACCTATGGCTAGCAGGCGCTCCACTTTTCCACCAAAAGATCCCATTACATAATCAAAAAGATCCCAGGTTTTTACCCCTAAAGCCTCTCTGGCATAGAAAGAACCCCATGGATTAGGCGTAGGGAAGTGAGTAAGGTCTAACAGACCTTCATCTACCACCGCTACGGTGAAAGTCATTTTCTTCTTGTCTTTTTCTGAAACCGTAATGGACACTTCCTGACCTGGCTCCAACACATCTGGCATGGCTATTTGTGGCTGAAGAATAGTTTTAGGATTTTCAACACCCAGAGAAATAACGCCATAAAGCCTGATAGGAAGATCATTAACAGTTTGTTTGTGCTCTTGAATTAAAGTAACAAACACATATATATTAGGCGCCATTTCTTCAGTTACCTCAAAGACAAAGTTGGTTTCTCCTTGCTGAGTATTTACCCAGTGAGATTCTAATACCTGGCTTCCATTTTCAATACTTACTAAAGCTCTACCTTTATTACTGCTTGGTATTTTTAGGGACACTTCCTCTCCTACCTGATACTTCTCTTTATCAGCTGAAAAAGTAAGCATAGTAGCTCCACCCGGCATTTCATCTCTACTACCTCCCCATGAAGTATAATGCACTTCACCAGTACAGTGTCCACTTACAGGATCACACACCCGGATGTAATATCTACCCCAGTCATCAAGATCAAAATTAAAGACTCCTTTACCATTAGTAGTATTGGCTGTTCCTTTTACTACAGGAGTGAGACTCGATCTACTTATATAATTGGCAATGTTTTCACCATCCTGATTCCACCACCATCTCCAGTCTAAGCGGTAAACTTCTATCTCTACATTTTTTCTGGAAACAGGATTTCCTTCTGCATCTACAGTGGCTATATCTACCTGATTAGTTTTATTGTAGTATAATCTGCTCCAGTTTTTCGTTTCAGGGAGCTTCATACCTACAAATGCTTCGTAAGGATAGTAAGGCAGTGAGAAATTATCAATACTGAAATTACCTCCTTCTTCAAATACCTTACCTGTAAAATACGCCTTAAGCATACCAGGGGCTTCATTATGAGTAGCCAGACTGGCATTTACTGTAGCCTTACCTTCTTCATTAACGTACCCTTCAAATATTTTTTTACTCTCACTGCTAAAGTGACGGGCAGGGTCATCAAAATTATAAGCAGGATATTTTTCAAATGATGTTTTAGCTGGCGCCAAAAGCATCTCAAATTCCGCTTTAAGGTTCCTGGCAGGAGCACCATGCAGCCAGCTTACCGTAAGATCTCCATTAACCTGATTATTATTACTTGTAATTTTATCTTTACCAAAATCAAGCTTTATCTTCAGCCTGTTAGGTTTTACTGTCTCTATTTTAAGGGTTTTAGAAAACTCTACACCGCCCACTTTTACTGAAGCAGTCCAGTTACCAGTAGGAGCATCAGGGCTGGTGACCATCTCGAACTTATAAAATCCGTTTTCACCTTCGGCTCTAATTGTTTTTTGAGCCAATTGCCATGAAGGGTTGTACAATTCCATTATCACAGGGTGAGTTTCTGGAATTTTCTTAAGCTTATCTTCTAACACAAAAGTAAGGTGCAGGGTATCACCAGGTCTCCACACGCCTCTTTCTCCATAAATATATCCTTTCAGTCCTTCCTGTACGGTAGATCCACTTACATTGAAATTACTTAAAGAAAGAGATGAACCATCATCTAATTTCAGATATCCTTTTTGCTGCTTATCAGTAGCTACCACTACAAATGGACGCTCTTTTACATCCATGATGATCATACCATCTGCGTCAGTTATGGCTGAACCTATTACTTGCTGCTGAAAATTGTAAACATCAACTCTCACGCCTCCCTTAGGTTCAGTAGTTTTTAGGTCAGTTACCCAGACATTAAGCTCCCCACTGTTGCCTCGCTTAGCAATTACGCCAAGATCAGAAGCCAATACATTTTTAATTACCGGATCATGATCTATATAATAAGAAACATGGCAAGGATTATCTCTTTCTCTCCACCTATAATCAGGGTTATAATTATAAGATCTATAAGAATCATAAGCATTAAATCGCTCATCTTCCTCCCAATTCATTTCTTCCAAAGGCTGCATATCCTCTTCTGCCTCTGACTCTCCACAGTAATATACAGACTGATATTTTCTAAAGCTCAATCTCACCTGATAAATGGCTCCAGGCTCCGTGCTGATCAACTCAGCAAGATCAAGTGTGAAACGGTTCCATTTACCTAAATCAACTATACCTGAAGTATTTAAGGGTACTGTTTTTCTAAGCACAGGCCTACCTACACTTCTCAAATATCTATTACCTCCTAAGTCATTGCTTTGCAGAAATTGGATAATGTTATTTTCATAAATCTTAATAATTTCCACATCTACCGCCTTTAGGCTTACAGCTTCAAAAGGTAGAATTAACCCATCTGAGCTAGGAAGAATATTGCCTTTACCCACTGTGCGAACATCTGGGCTTACCTGAGCAAAAGTAACAGTGTGATTTTCACTGGTTTTCATTCTATAATCTAGGACGTTTCTTATGCCCGATGAAATAGTCACTTTCTTATCTCCGGCCTGCCTTACAGGTGGGTATACATATACTTGATTGTCTTTAATATCATAATCTAAAGAGCTTAAACCTTCTATAGTGATAAGTCCATCCAGATTTTGCTTAGGCTTAAGAGGATCAGAAAACTGAACTACAAGATACTGACTCGGGCTCTGCACCACGCGCACGTCTACGACTTTAAAATCACCTAATGCAGGAATTACAATTTCTTTTTCATCATCTCTATCTACTCCTATCGCTTCGCCATGCATATTAAGTATTACTTTACTTTCTTCATCTGAGCGTTTTACTTCAGAGATTACAAAGTGATGCTCATTTTCAGCATGTTGCCATACTACAGGCAAGGCACTTCCTTTCTGAGAAGCTTCCAAAAGTTTCTCCACATCTTCAGGAGCTGCAAAATCAGCAGTGTACACCACCCCTATTATATTTTGCTTTTTAAGCTCTGTGTCTTCCTCTGTTTCAATATTTTCAACACTCACATCATAGTTTTGCGTTATGATCTGAAATTGATAAGAAAAAGTAGCCAGCTCATCAGCCACCTCTAATAACTCTGACAAATGAAAGTTTACCGAATATGTCTCTCCGGACTTTAACCTTTCTGAAGGCTGAAATTCTGCTGTCTGAGAATCTACCCAGATGGCCTTCCCCTTAATTGAAGGAGAAAAGTCAAACAGTTTTTCTTTTATTTCTTTACCATACTCAGTAGAATCAGCCACATCTTTAGCTAGTCTGATTCGAATGCTTGAACCGGAAGGCACTACACCTGCCGTGTATGAAGTTATATAGGCACTAAAGGCAGGGTTTACAGTGGCACTTTCCACAGTTTCAGCTTTACTATCCTGGTTTAGATAGGCGATACCTGCCACCGCCAGCACTACCAGCAATCCGCTGAATAAAACAATTTTTCCGGTTATACTTTTAAGCATATTAAATAGAGTTATTAAAAAATGAAGATCGGTTCAAAGGGATGAATATGATAAGCGGCATGCCTATTACCACCTCTTGTATGCAAGCGGTGTTATAGATACCTTTGTCTCGAATTAAATATACTCAAAAGTGAAAAAAATTCAGATTATTATCTTCATAATGCTATCCGTAATTGCATGTAAAAAGGGCAAAATCACTGAAAACAGGGATGTAGAAATTGAAAATAAGGAAGTTCCGCCGGAAAAAAGAGCGGAAAAAGATTTGTATGATGAAGTGATGGATGTACATGATGAGGCTATGCCTAAAATGGACAACCTAATGAAACTGAAGGGCAAGCTTCAGGAGAAATATGACATTGGTAAAGACCAGCAAACCACCCCTGAGAGTGATCTGGAGAAATACCAGGAGGCCATTCAAAAACTAGAAGCTGCTGATGATGCCATGATGGACTGGATGCATAAATTTGAACCACAAGAAGGCAACACCAATCATGACGAAGTGATGAAGTACTACCAGCAGCAAAAGGAAAGCATTACTAAAGTAAATGAGCAAATGGAAGAGGCCATGAAAAATGCTCAGGCTACTTTAAACCAATAGCGTAGAGAGGCTAACAAAGCAGACATTAATATTCATTCTACCATTTGTTAGTAGAATGAATATTCTTTTAAGAACCTCTGCATGACTTTGCTTCGGTTAATTAAACTCCAATCAGATCAGCCTCACGAAAACAAAGCTTGCTTATTTAATGTGCCACACGAATCCTTCAACCTCTTGCCGCAGAAAGTCTGTTCTTCGACGATCAACAATCACAATAAAATAAAAACATAGGCAAATAGAACGTAATATAAAAAGGACAAAACAGTAGCAAATCATGAATCAGTACCGATCGTCTACACTTCGACACGGCTCAGTGTGACTCGGCTGTGGTTCCATCTTGCTGTACCGTCGTGAGGTGAAATAGGATTGAAAAGCATGCTTTTCTCTAGTCCTTAGTGGTAATTCATTTATATGAAACGCTTCAGTGAGCGGAAGACCTCACAGCAAGAAAGAGTTTTTTTGTTACTTTTTTGATCGACTGCAAAAAAGTAAGGAACCTCAGCTATGGAAAACAAAAACCAGATAATCCAAATTGACTGCTTTTTGAAAAGCCTAACTTAAAAGAATAGATTAATTTATCCTTTCGAACTAATGATAGGTCATTCTTCTTGGTGCGGTTAAAATAAATGTTAGGTCTCAGAATGACTTTGCTTCGGTTAATCGAATTTCCATTAAGCTTTAGATGCTTTTTAAACTACTTTTTAGCTTTCGAATGAAAATTAATAATAGGAATATCAACAGCCAGAAAGACTGAAAAGCGGCCATAAGTTTCACTAACCAAATCGGCATTATCAGCTGTTACTTCATGTAACCTGGGGCCAATCTGATAACCAGCTCCCCCTGACAGAGGCACGTCTTTGAAGCCGTACACTCCAAAAATTCCTGGCGAAATAATATCTTTCAGCTGTATCTCCGGCACACTTTCAGTAGCATCATCATTAAACCTAAAGGATGCCACACTGCCTATATCTATTAATGATAAGCAAACAGAAAAAGAAGCCCCCTTTCCTCCCCAGCTCATAGCTACTCCAACCGGAGCCGACAGACCAGTTGCGAATTGATAGTTATCATTATCATTAACTTCAATATTTTCATAGCCAGCATAAAGTCCCACATAAGCATTTAGCGCCACATTAAACGAAGTATACCTTTTTATTCTGGAACTACCGGCCGGCAAAGCTACCGCCTCAATCGCCTGCTGCACCTCCTCACTGGTTTCCGCTTTAGCTACTATAGCAGCAAAATTACCATACTTAATAAAAGACTTTAAAAACGCCTCATGCTTCTCTTTCAGCTGCTCATCTTTAATCTTATCGATTACGAACTCCTTATACCAGCTTGCAAAATCAGAAATAGCGGAAACATATTGCTGCTCATTTACATCTAAGTGCATATCACTCAAATAGCGTAGCGAAGTAGTATATACACTCAATTGCTCCAGCTCATCTTTATCTGCAAGGCTTTGATACACTCCCTGTGAGGTCTCCACTAAATTCAAAGAAGCATCAAACAGCTGATGATAATCCTGATAGTCGGCCTCCTTTTCCGAATCATTGTTCAATGCTTTTATCTGATTAAAACTCTTATCTACCAAAGCCCCTTGACTCACCAACGGGACGATCACCTTATCTCTGAATTTATACAATTTCTCCAGTCCTGATGCCCCATCTTCCAAAAGCTCACGCACGCCTTTTCCTGCCAAAGTAAGCTCAAGATCTCGGTCCCTTTCATATAGGTGCAATTGCTGATAAAGCAAACCCAAATAAATTCTAAAAGTAACTTCATCATTTAGCGCTTTCATATCATCAAAAGAGATCCAATACCTCTTTTCAGGATTATTATACCTTAATGATTGTGAAACAAAATCAAGCACGACTAAAGCTCCAAAAACATCGGGTTGAATTACATTAAGGCTATCTGCAAGAATTTCATCATCTATAACATAGCTGTGCATCGCATCACCAATATGACTACCATCCTTCATCTGATCTGCCAAGTATAAGCCACCGGAAAGTATAGTTTTTAAAGGTGGGTAAGCCTGGAAAGCAGCCTTCATAGACTCATCATTAACCAGCTTGCGCATATTGATAAGTATGCCGACAATATCTTTCTTAAACCCTTCGCGCAACATTTCTATATAACCAGAGAACATATAAATCTCATCTCCTATTACCATTAGGTTCTGACTGAGTAGCTGGAAATAATAACCTCAGTTGCTTTTCTTTTTCCAGCTTATCTTTAAAATTATCAAAAAAAGCGATTGATAACTCCTGTTTAGTACGCTCTACCAGAAACTTAGCCAGACCATCTACCATAGTAGTCACATCTACCGCTCCGGCAGCGCTGAGCGCCCCAGAAAGAAAAGAGGATGATGACGAAGCCTGAGACTTTTGCCCCGGCACAATCCAGATAAAAGGATTAGCACTGGTAGCGTTAAACATATCCTCAATGGTATTACCTTCTTCCACATATCTGGCAAAAACATTATTAACCATTAAAGTATCAGCGCTGCTGATGCCGTTAATATCGATGCTCACTTTTCCATCTTCTAACCTTCCATATTGTTTCAAAAAAAGAGCATCATAATATGGGTTTTGAGCCTGCAACACTGAAATAGACAGACACATAATCACAGCAAGCAGTACATGCTTCATAACTTATATATTTTAAGGGTTTCCGGGTTGAATTCAGAAATATTAAAGGCCTTTTGTTTTAATAGGGAAAGCGCATCAGCCTGGTCATCAAAAGAGATTTCTCGGGCCAGCAAGCCACTGGTAATAGCCGTATATATGCTATCTCCCTGATCCTGATAATAGAAAGACGGACTGGTATAAGTAGACCATTGCTTCATGTTATGATATACAAAATCTATCTGCTCAGGGTATTTACTCTGCCTATTACTTAGATACACAGACTCAGCAGCTCCAACTGAAATCACACCCGGTATTTTAGCTAAAAACGAGCAGTTATTATCTTTAAACAGATTATCTCTACCACCGGCACCTACTACTAATATACCTTTTGCAGTTATTTCCGCTATCAGCGAATCTATTACCCCAGGCCTTACAGAAAAACTCATATTGATAATATCTGGCTGCGGTCCACCTCCATGCAAAATGTATTCGAGTGCCTTTTTCACGGCATCCATATCAGTACTACCGGTATCTTTGAGCACTTTATAATCGAGGATCTCACAGTTAGAAGCCAGGCCTTTTACCCCTCGCGTAAGGGCAGTTCTCCCCCCTATTATCCCAGCCATAAAAGTGCCGTGCCACGGTGAATTAACGCCATCATTAGCTGACACAAAATTCTTTTGCTCTATCACAGCTTTTTCAAGATCAGGGTGCGTTTGAATGCCCGTATCCAAAATGGCCACTATTGTTTTTCTGGAACTCAATACTGGCAACTGACCATTAATTTTCACCAAAAGTGAGTAATCGATCAGCTGCTTAAAGGATATCAGCTCTGGTTCTTCTCATTTTTTGGAAGCCTCCACTCCAATAGTAATCACCATTCTTATCTTCATACCAGGTATTATTGCCTTGTATAGCTCCGCCTTTCACTTCCTTAACTACCTGAAGCTCTTGCTTGGCATATAGAATTCCTTTCTTGTTCCATTCATGAACAAAAGGCTCTTTTGCCCTGATAAAGACTTCTCTGACGGAACGCACCTTCATCATCAGCCTACCGGTTCAGTTTTCTTTCCTTCCTTCTTTCTCAGGATTACTGCCCGCTCCACGCAGACTAATCAGCCTGTTCAATAGGTCAAACCAAAAAGGAGAGCCTAATGAAATGGCCAGCGCAGTAATGAACCAACCTCCCAGCTTCATAATAATACAGGCTATGCCAGACATGGATGCACCACAGCCGCGCAGGCTTTCATCATTCCAGCCGAGACCTAACATATTGGTATTGGGCTGAATTTGCTCATTTAAAAATTTACCCAACTTATTACTTACCTGCCCTACCGTAGTGGTAGTATCCATTTCACCGCCAACGGTATAGGTAGAATCTGATTTCGCATAAGCAATATAATTAGCTGCAGACTCCAATACTGCCTTTCGCACCTCTGCATTTCTATTTAGAATCTGATATACTTGAATAGTATCTATATTGAAAGCAATCGCTATAACCAGTCCTACACCAAAGGTAATTTTCTTGAGCTTGCGGTTATACCAGCCCTTGGCCCTATCCATGGTTTGATCAAACCAATTTTCAAGTTTATCAGAAAAAGCATCCCAATCATTACCTGCTTCACGAGCAAAGGTTTTTAGAAGCTCAATAGTATCGCCTTCCATTTCCAGCTGCTCTATTTTATAGAGAATATCATCAGATGTTCCTTTAGCAACATCTCCTACCTTAGCTACTTTTCTGCTTGTAAGAATTATCTCTATTAATGTTTTAGAAAAGGCCTTTGGCTCTATGTATGAAGGCAAGCTTTTATCAGTTCTGCTTAAGTATTTAATAAGCGGATGATTATAAAAATCCTCTGAAAGCTGCTGCTTATTCCTATCATCATCAAGCATTCTACGTATGGCCGACTGCAGATTTTTAGCCCTTAGCCTGAATATAGAAGCTATTAATTCATTAGCAATAGTAGAAAGCAGGCTAAATAAAAGATAGATAAAAACTATCCCTATTACCACTTCTAAAATGGGAGAACCTAGCATAGTACGTTTAGAAATTCAATTTAGATTTTAGCAGGAAAGTAAATTAAAGTTATCCAATCAATCAACTATACTGGTTTAAATTATTCAATATTCCATTACAGAAAATAATTTCAGCACATCTATTACGCTCCATCATATGATTAATAAAATAAAAAAGGCTGTCATATCAGGATACTCATCCTGACTGACAGCCTTCAATAAGATATTAACTGTTAATATTTTACCTCACAATCAGATTACTTCTCACGTAAATACACATTACCATGCACTGAGGATAATGATAGCGCCACTCCTCCGTTTCCTAATTTACCAATTATCTTTTTTTCTCCTGCGGTATTCAATTTACCAAGATCATCCACCTTAACATCTACCCCACTATACACCTCTCCCCAGTTCACTACTACTTGCAGATCTACATTAGCACTTTTAGAAAATGAAACATCCACATCTCCATGTGCAGAATTTATAGAACTTGGCAATTCCTTATTCATATCATCAGCAAAAACTACTTCCACATCTCCATGAACGGTGCTTATAATGATAGGCCCTGAAACATTATTCAATGCCACTTTTCCTCCTGAAGACTTCACTTCTAACTCTCCCGTAAAATCTGTAGCTATAAAATCCTTACCAAACATGGATGAATTAGAAAACTTAACATTAACACCGTTTGGGACTTTCACTTTATACCCCACATTAGAGTTCTTCAATATTTGATACACTACTTTCTGCCCTTGCTCATCATCTTTTACAGCGAGGCCTATACCTGTATTATCAGTGAGTCCCAGCCCATTTAAAGGCTTAAGCCCCTTTGCCTTTTCAGGGATTTCATACTCCTGATTGGTTTCAATAATCACCTCTTTACCAGAATAACTCTGCACTTGAACATCATTAACCTCATTAAAATACAAGATACCTGAAGTCATTGGCATTTTAAAACTCTGCCCGAGTGCCGGGACTACGGCTAGCAGCATTACTACTAAGCCGGTGAACTGTATGCTTCTCTTTTTCATTATTACTGATTTTTCTGTTGTTATTTATTTGAGTTGATTTTTAGATCATTTTAAACAAAGCCATATAAGCTTCATCTTTTACGGCTTGTTGCGTACTGTCGCTTTTAATGATTTCCTGAAACTTATCAACAGCCTTCTTCTGCTTCAAAGTAACCATAAGATTAATCAGGTTGATCTGCACTACCGGGTCCGTTTGTGTTTCCATAGAAGCCAATAACGCCTGCATAACCTTCGGTTGCTCACTAAACCTGGCCAACGCAGCCATAGCAGCTATTCTTACATTAGAATTATCATCATTATTAAGGGTGCGTATCAATGCATCAATGATCACATCATCTGTTTTTTCTATTTTATAAGCCACATTAATACCCTGCAACCTCATACTAGACGAGTTCTGATTGTTCAGTGACTGCAACACCAGCTGCCGAGTAGCCCGTATTTCATTTTCCAAAGCCATCATTTGCTCGTCACCCTTATTTTTCATCCACCAGGCACCTATAAAAACACCAGATATAACTAAAGCCACAGCAGCAGCCACCTTCCATAAAGGAAAATAAACTTGCCTTATAGGTTCTGACTGCCTCTCATTTCCCTCTTCTTCTGCTATAGCCTTTTCAAAAAGCCCCTTTAGTGAAGTATCTGGCTCAAATTCACGATCAGCCTGCAAAAGCGAATAGACACTATTCATCTCTTCATAATAGATCTTCCACTCCCCATCCTGATTAACGCGCAGTGCGACTTCCTCTTGCTCAGCAGCATCAAGATCTCCCTCTATATATCTAATAATAAGTTCTTTATACTTCTCTTCCATTTTACCTACCTTCTAATTGCATGAATTTTTCCTTTAAATCTTTCATAGCTCTATAGACTCTCACTTTTACATTAGCCACAGTACAATCAAGGATGTTCCCTACTTCCTCATACTTTAAACCTTGAAATTTGGTGAGAATAATAATTTCGCGCTGTTCTGGTTTAAGCTTAAATAGAGAGGCATATAAAAGCTTTTCCTGTTCGCCAGCCTCAATATTTTCATCAGCTGCCGCCATAGTTCCCATAAGATTCTCAGCTTCTGAGAAATCAGAAAAAAGCATCTTGTTTTTCCGGTAGTGATCAGCATATACATTACGAGCCATTTGGTAGATCCAACTTTTGAAGCTTTTATCTTCCCTATAAGAACTCCTGTATTTCAGCATTCGCAAGAATACATTTTGAGTAAGATCATTACCCAGGTCTCTATCTAAAGTGATCTTCACAAAGAAGTTATATAGCTGCTTACTGTATCTATCAAAAAGAAAGGATGCCTGTTTTAGGTCTCCATTCTTCACAGCAGACATCAGCATTTCATCCGTTATCAAATTGTCTCTCTGATTTTCTAATTAATATTTTCAGGGTTGGATACCTCACTTCCCAAGAATGGTTACAGGAAATATCAAAAAATATTATGAGAGGGAAAAGAAAATTGAAGGAAGGGTTAACCTTTAAACTCCAGCACTATCTGCAGGTAGCGTCCGAGCTTACCGGCGGGGAAGCCATTTTGCTTGAACCAAACGAGATAATCTACAGGTAGCTTCATTAATTTAGTGCCTTTATATTTACCAAAAGGCATTCTATATTCTAAAAGTTCGGCCATTTCTTGCCTGGCCTTATTCATGTCTATCCCATCCATGCGTACAAATATAAAAAGGCCTGCTGGTAAACCAGTCAGGCCATTGAACAAAAACTGCTTCTTTTATATTTTATCTCACTACCACACTCTTAGTTAAAGTGTATAGTGTTGATTTTAAAGTCACTATGTAAATTCCTTTAGTAAGTCCTGATACGTTGATCTGAGCCACGTTGTCAAAGTTAGAGTCATAAGCCTTAGAGAAAACATTCATACCACGGCTGTCAGTCAGCTGAACCCTCACCTCATCTGATCCAAAACCATCTACTCTTACATTCAACTGATCTGTAACCGGGTTAGGATAAGCACTCACTTCTAAACTTCTCACTTGCTCATTGAAAATGTGCACTAACTCTGAGTAGTCATATTGACCATCAAAATCTGTTTGTTTTACTCTGTAATAATTTGCTCCACTGTTAGGAGAAAAATCTTCGAAAAGATACTCTATAGTTTCTGTGCTGTTACCTGCTCCATTTACAGTGCCTATTTCTTGAAAAGTAAGACCATCTACTGATCTTTCTATAGTAAAAAAGTCGTTGTTTAATTCTGAACCTGTAGCCCACTCAATTTTCACACTGTTATTTTCAGAAACAGCATTTACATATAAGAACTCTACAGGTAATGTTCCGGTAGTAACGTAGTTATAAAGCGCAGGATCATCATTATATAAATCTTGCTCAGTTAAAAAATAACCATTTTCAGGGTCTCTGCTACCATTAAATTCCGCTCCACCGTTTCTTGATGTACTACCGAATACGTAGAAAGCATTATCTCCTGTCTCAGAGTTTTCTATACCTGATCCACCAGAAGAAGCAAGATCTGATTTTACTATTACTCTACCATAGTTAACAGTAAGTGTACCTCCTTCTGTATCAAGATTTCCTTCTACTATTAAAAGGCCAGTATCTTCTATAGTAAGAGTAGCTCCACCTGTAACTGTAAGATCACCTTCTACCCAAAGCGTATCAGTAAGTGTTACTGCAGCGCTACCAGAAAAAGTAAGGTTGCCTGATCTTGTTATGATTCCGAAAATATCAATGATGTAGGATGATCCTGCATTCACTCCTGGGTTATTAGCCATCCAGCTTTGACTTTTAGTCCAGGTTGCATCGTTTTCCCAAGCACCCGTGTAGTTGTTATTTGACGTATATCTTTGTTGAGCCTGTACTGAAAATCCTATTATGGCAATTATCAAAGTTGTGTAATATTTTTTCATTTTTTGCAGTTTTTTATTTGTTAATATTTGGTTTTACAAAAGCCAAACCAAGTTCAATAAAAAACTTTTAATTACTGATTATCATATATTTAATGAAATCACAAAAGCTTATGCCAAATAAAATATATCCCATTATAAAACTCAGTTCCGTTTTTCGGAAATAATGATATGAGGTAATTAAATAATATAAACACAACTAAATGAACATTTATACACTTAAGTCACATATACCTAATAAGACTTTACACCTGTAATAGAAATAGGCATAAGTGAAAAGAATATTTAAATTTGATAAGGTAAACTGACAGCAAATGGCACTAATCAGCAAGAAAAAGAAGACCTATACTGTATCACCTCAACTGCACGAATACCTTAAAGAGAATGACAGGGAGATTGATCTGCCTATTTCTTATGCAGATCTACAGCGATACAATAACTCAATCTCTCTATTAGATAAAAATGATAAGGACACCTTGTGGGAAACAGTATTTTACCCGCAGGCCGATATGGTTCACATTCATGATAGCCTGAAGAAGATTTATGCCATCATAAAGGCTGATGGTGATCTTTCTGTAATGCAACACTTATTCGTAGATAGAATAGACCTCTGTGTATATGGAAACACGCAGCCTTTTAGGGCCAGAATTGTTAATCAGATCAATGATAACTTTGATTACTTTTACATCAAAAATGCTGATGCCTCCAGAATTTATGGGCTAGAGCTAGAGCACCTTTTATCTCCTAACCGCATTAGCTATGTGGTAGACAGAGAAACGCTTATAGAAGAACATATAGTGGGGATTCCTGGCGATCAGTTTATGAAGCACCACATTAATAGTGACAACGTAAATAAGATCAGGCTATCAAAGGAATTTGTAAAATTTAATGAGAGGTGCTTTGTAAGACTTTTAGGTGATATGCATTCCAGCAATTTTGTAATAGACATTACCCCTGATTTTGAAGATGTGGATTATAGAATAAGAGCGATTGATTTTGATCAGCAATCATACGAAGGCAGAAAGTCCATTTACCTACCTCAATACTTCAAGCAAAATAACCCGCTCATACAAATGGGCATTAACTGCATGACCCCTGAAACGGTAAAGCAATATCAAAAAGAAGAGCGTTTTCTCATAGGCACCCGATATAAAGCCAGTAAAGTAAAAATAAAACACCTTTTAAGTGTGATGGGACAAGACACTATTTCTACTCCTGAAAACATTAACACCTTAAAAACCGACTTATTCAACCATTACAAAAATAAAGATTTCCTAAAATGCAGTTCTATGGGAGATATTCTAAAGGTAAGTCTAGATACTGTACTGCAACAAAACCCACCTTATCAATTTCCTATAGAATAAAAAAAACAGGCCTGATATATTACCAGACCTGCTTAAGCATTAATACAATTCATTTTATTAGCTGACAATTACTGTTTCTACTTTTTCCTTTTTTACATACCTGTAATAAGCCTTTTTCAATGAACCAGCTATGTGCGCTACATATTCTCTACTTTTACTTACTATTGGTCTTTTCTCTCCTTCGGCAGTTCTTATCTCTACAGCATATTTATCTTTAGCTACAATCATCCACAGTATACCACCAAAAATAAGTACCACTCCCACTCCTATAGAAAGCATATTAGAATCTATAAGGTAAATAGCCTCCTCAGTAGTATAGCTTACATCAGCAAACATCTCCATAGATCCCAAAAGTATTCCTAGAAAACCCAGTAAAAAAAGTACAACTCCAGGCACTTTACTAGCAGGGATTCTTTGCAAGTTTACATTAGTAATCCCATCAAGATTATACGCTTGTTTTTCAGTGTAAAACTTCTCTCTGGTAATTTTCACACCATGACCATCGGTATATATTATTTCTTCGTTTTTCATTTCTTTCAAATTTTAGTTGAATTGGTTTTGGTTTAGATGTTACCACTGATTTGAAAACAAATTGGGTGCCGGGTGCCATATTCTATCATTTTACAGAAAAAACCGCCTTTTAAATGCTTTGCGCGAGTAATTTATTCCACATTAAGGTGTGATTTTTTCTCCTTTTTGTTTCTTTGTACCTAAACAAAATCACCTTGATAGTAGCAAAACCAAAAAAAGGAACCCTATTTTCACTAGGCCTATTTATAGTTTTAGCTGTAGGTCTGGCCACATACATCACCCTAACTATGCTTCAGGGCAGGCCAGTGTGGTATCAATATGCTTTAGTAGCCTTGCTATACCCTATAGGCATAGGCCTGGCAATAAAAGTAGTATGGGGATACAAAGTGGTAACTGTAGGTAAAAACAGAATTAGCATCAAGTACCCTATCCGCTTTCAAACGGTTAACTACACCCTAAAGGAATTAGCCTCTTGGAAAGAATCTGTGGTAAAAACTGCTACAGGCACCTTTAAAGAAGTGGCCATTAAATTTGTAAATGGAAAAATCCTCAACCTCTCCTATCAGGAACACACTGACTACCCCCAGGTGATACAGTACCTAAAGAAAAAATGCGCACGAAAAGCTATAAAGTAAGATGTTAAAAAATGTATTATTAGTTGGCCTGGGAGGTTTTTTAGGCAGCACCAGCAGATACCTCACCTACTACCTTATTGATAGAAAAGTTGAATCTTTATACCCTTGGAGCACATTTACAGTAAATATAGTAGGCAGTTTAATCTTAGGAATATTACTCGGCTTTATAGCCAAAGCCCACCTAGCTAATGACCACCTAAGACTTGTATTTGCAGTAGGATTTTGCGGCAGCTTCACTACCTTCTCTTCATTTATGTACGAAAATCTCTATCTATTCCAACAAAAGGCCTACTCCACTTCCATGCTCTATTTAATAGGCAGTATTGTGTTAGGCTTTATTGCTGTATTTGCAGGTCAGGCGCTGGGCAGATCAATGATTTAAGCCTTTAGCAAAGCTTTTTATTCATTATCCTCATCACTCCTTTTGTTGCTGATTTCGCCTTCTTTTAAATCCCTGAAAAAGTTAGACCATCGCACAGGGTTTAGAAAGTTATTAGGCGGCATTTGACCAGTAAGCTCATACAATCGATTATACCGCATCTGATCATAATAATAATCTGATTTTTGGTTTTCTTTTAACGTCTCGTGCATATCTCTTCTCACCTCATGCACCAGATCTGCCATCCCTTTTTTAGGCTTAGTATCTAAAAAGGCCTCTTCAAAACTATCTACCGACGGCCAGGGGAAGACCACCACCTCATTAAGCAGTACGGTTTCCTTTCTCATCAACTGTACTAATGAATAATGGTCAGAAGTTAACTCAAAAGGCATAATAAAAACACCTTCGTTATAACCTATAGAAGAAAATTTAAGAGTATCTCCAGGATTTAAAAACACGGTAAAATAGCCACTATTATCTGTGGAAGTACCGTACATAGTCCCTTTGATTTGTACATTAACGTAAGGCAGAGATTCTCTATTATCTGCATCTAACACCATACCCACTACACGTACCGAATGAGCCGTTTTCTGAGCCATTGCCACACATGACATTAAGAGTATACCTAATATTAATCCTGCCTTACGTTTCATATTTTATGTTTATTTATGTGTCCAATCATATTTATCCAGAGACTCTAAGCAAGCTTTCAATAAAGCAACACTAGCCTCAATATCCTCTTTATGAGTCATTTCTATTACCTGATGTAAATGGCGGGTAGGCACTGACACCGCACCGGATATCGCCCCTTTCTTACCCATTCTTTGTAATCCGGCTGTATCCGTACCACCAGCGGTAAGTACTTCTGTCTGCCATTTTATAGCATTATCAGTGGCCGTTTTCTTCATATAATCCACCATACGATAATCACATATAGTCATCGCATCTAATATTTTGATAGCCGTTCCTTCTCCTAAAGAAGTGATTTTCTCATGAGATGCTGCGCCCGGCAGGTCATAAGCTACTGTAGTGTCCAAACCAAATCCGAAGTCAGGATCGATGGTGTGAGCCGCTACATTAGCCCCTCTAATCCCCACTTCTTCCTGCACAGTAAAGACCCCGTAAACATCATAAGGGCAATCTTTTAAATTCCTCAAAGTCTCTATAAGGATATAAACAGAAACCCTGTTATCTAATGATTTACAGTTTACACAGCTACCCATCTCTATCAGCTCTCGCTCTCTGGTTATAGGGTCACCTACAGAAACTACTTTTTCAACTTCCTCTTTACTCATACCAAGATCAATATAAAAATCTTTAATCTTTGGCATTTTTGTTCTCTCTTCAGGCTCCATTACATGCACAGGCTTAGTACCCATAACACCTATTACATCTTCCCTACCATGGATAATTACCCTCTGAGCGGTAAGTGTTTTAGGATCGAAACCTCCCAGGGTAGTAAAACGGACAAAGCCTTTATCATCTATATGAGTTACTATAAAGCCTATTTCATCCATATGAGCGGCTACCATGGCCTTTTTCTCTGATGAAGCGCCCCTTTTTAAAGCAATCACATTACCCAGGTTATCTACCTCTACAGAATCTACCAGAGGAGTTACCTCTTCTATTATCAGATTCCTTACTCTGCTTTCATATCCGGGAGCTCCAGGAGCTTCACATATCTTTTTTAATAATGCTACGTCTACTGACATTTGTTTACTTTTTATAATAGTGAATTCATTACCTGGTCAATATTAACCAATAACCTATATATTCTGTTTACTAACAATCCAATATTTATGATAAGGCTTATTCAAAGTATTTTAGAGCGGTATTTTTTAAATTTCCAAAAAATACCTTGGAAAAGTTTGCAGTTGTCAAAATAAGCTATTTATCTTTACGGTATCAATTACTCTAATTAAGTAGTTGATTTATAAAGAAGAGGTGAGAGACAGGCTCAAAGATCCTCTGGCAACCATCAATCAAAAATGATATAGGTGCCAAATCCTGATCCTAAGGGAGAATATAAATTGACTGAACAATGAGCACTATCAACAACATCAAATCAGAATTCCGAAGCACGACAAAGCAATTCCTTTCTTGCTTCACATCAATTCTTTGTACTTTTTTCAATATCAACATCAACATGTGCTGTTGTTGTTGCTGTTGTTGCTAAGCTAATATTTCCATATTACCCTTAGCACACTAGCCTAGGATCATACGCCTGCATGGCTATCCATATCCTTTCGCTACCTCACAATCACTTTTTAAATCATAAAACCAGAATCAAAAATGGCAATACATATAACAGACGAATGCATTAATTGCGGTGCTTGCGAGCCCGAATGCCCCAACACAGCCATCTATGAAGGTGGAGCTACCTGGGCCTGGGGGTGACGGCACCGAGCTTGGAGCAGTAGAATTGGAAGACGGGTCTGAAATTCCTGGTGATGAGCCGCAGGAACCTTATTCAGAAGAATTCTTTTATATAGTATCAGGAAAATGTACGGAATGTGTGGGTTTTCATGAAGAGCCTCAGTGCGCTGCGGTATGTCCCGTAGACTGCTGTGTACCTGATCCTGACTATGAAGAAAGCAATGAAGAACTAGAAGAAAAACAACAATGGCTGCACGCCTCATAATTTTTATTTGTTAAACTCATATGTCAGAATACAAACATTTTGAAACGCAAGCAATAAGAAGTCAGAGCGAAAAATCTCCTTTCAGAGAGCACTCTACTCCTATATATATGACCTCCAGCTTCACTTTTGAAGATGCAGAACAGGCACGTGCCCTTTTTGCAGATGAAATGGAAGGTAATATTTACACCCGCTTTTCAAACCCTAATAATAATGAGTTTATTAGTAAGCTCTGCTTATTAGAAGGCACTGAAGATGGAATCTCTACGGCATCAGGCATGGCTGCTATGTTTTGCAGTATGGCTGCTTTGCTAAAAAATGGAGACCACGTACTGGCATCACGCTCAGTATTTGGTTCTACACACCAGATTTTCACGCAGATTTTTCCTAAGTGGGGCATTACCCATTCATATGCAGACATTAATAATCCTGATGAATGGGAAGCTAAAATCAATGAGAATACTAAAATGATTTTTGCTGAAACGCCTTCTAACCCAGCCCTGGATATTATAGATCTGGAATGGCTAGGCAAGTTGGCTAAAAAGCATAATCTAATATTAAATATAGATAACTGTTTTGCTACCCCTTACTTACAGCAGCCAGCTAAGTTTGGCGCTAACCTAGTTACCCACTCCGCCACCAAGTTTATGGATGGCCAGGGCAGAACTATGGGTGGTGCTATAGTAGGAGATGCAGACTTGATCAAAGAAATTCGCTTTTTCGCCAGACATAGTGGCCCAGCCATGTCTCCTTTTAATGGATGGATCCTTTCTAAAAGCTTAGAGACTCTAGCCATAAGAATGGACAGACACTGTGAGAATGCATTAAAAATAGCTGAATACTTAGAAGGACACAAAGAATTAGAATTGGTGAAATATCCATTTTTAAAGTCTCACCCTAAATATGAGTTAGCTAAAAAGCAAATGAAACTAGGTGGCGGTTTAGTCACTTTTGAAGTAAAAGGAGGCATTGAAAGAGGAAGAAAATTCTTAAACAGCCTTAAAATGTTATCTCTCACTGCCAACCTGGGAGATTCAAGAACGATAGCTACACACCCGGCATCTACTACTCACTCTAAACTTACAGATGAGGAAAGAGCCAATGTGGGCATCACACCAGGGTTGGTCAGGATATCAGCGGGATTGGAAAACGTGAATGATATTATTGAAGACATAGAAAACGCCCTAACGGCGTCTGCTAAATAGCAGGTCACAAAAGAAACTACTAATCGGAAACGGAAACTATTAATAAGAAGTAAAATGAGCGTAACATTTAATGACAAAATTTCTACAATAGCTCAAAAAGACATTAAAGAGCTGGAGGATAAAATCTCCGCTTTTAAAGGAGGGAAGATTGATGAGGAGCGATTCAAGGCATTCAGATTAGCCAGGGGTGTTTATGGACAAAGGCAGCTGGGTGTACAAATGTTTCGTATCAAATTACCTTACGGAAAGCTAACCGGTGAGCAGCTGGTAAGAATAGCTGACCTCTCAGAGGAATACACCAACGGAAACCTGCACGCCACTACGCGTCAAAATATTCAGCTCCACTATGTGCACCTGGAAGATACCCCCGAAATGTGGGCTAAACTGGAAGAAACAGGAGTAACTACCAAAGAAGCCTGCGGTAATACTGTGAGAACAGTAACGGCCTCAGACATTGCAGGTATAGACCCTAACGAACCGTTTGATGTATCTCCTTATGCTGATGCTGTAACTCAGTATTTCTTAAGAAACCCTATCAATCAGGAGATGGGAAGAAAAATAAAAATGGCCTTTTCTTCCAGCGAAAAAGACTCTGCTCTTACTTACATTCATGATTTTGGCTTTATCCCCAAAATTAAAGATGGGAAAAGAGGTTTTAAAGTAGTAATAGGTGGTGGTCTGGGAGCTCAGCCTTTCCTTGCCGTTACTGCATACGAGTTTTTACCTGAAGATAAAGTTATTCCATTAGTAGAGGCTGGCCTTAGGGTTTTTGACAGATACGGAGAAAGAGAGAAAAGATTCAAAGCCAGAATGAAATTCCTCATTGAAGAAAAAAAGAGGTATCGGCTTAGAGAAATTCCTGGAACTGACTCAGGAAGTGCAAAAATCACTGGCTAACCATTCTGTACCGGTAGAGATACCAGAGGATAGTTTCATTATCCCTAAAGAAAAGGCGCTGCCAGATTTTGATCAACCAGAGGAAGCACTTTATAATGAATGGCTTGCTACTAATGTGTTTGAGCAAAAGCAAAAAGGTTTTTATGCCATTAAAATAAAACTGCCTTTAGGTAACATTCAGGCAGAAACTGCACGCCAGCTGGTAGCTAAGCTAGAGGGATACGTAGCCGATGATTTTAGAATTTCAATCAGCCAGGGTATAATCTTAAAATTTGCCAGAAAAGAATATTTGCCTTATATCTATCAGGTACTTTCTTCTCTTAACCTGGCTCACCCAGGCAGTGATTCTATCATTGACATTACTGCTTGCCCCGGCACTGACACCTGTAACCTGGGAGTAACTGACAGCACCAGTATAGCCCAGATATTGGAAGACCTAATATATAAGGAGTATAACCATTTGGTGAAAGACTCTGAAATTAAGATAAAAATAAGCGGCTGTATGAATTCATGCGGGCAGCACATGATCGCCAACATAGGTTTTCATGGTAGCTCTATTAAGCATGGTAAATTAGTAATACCAGCTCTGCAAGTAGTAATTGGCGGTGGAGTAGATGAAACAGGCAAAGGTTTTGTAGCTGACAAAGTGATAAAACTGCCTACTAAGAGAATACCAGATACCGTAAGAACTTTACTTAATGATTATGAAGAAAATGGTAATGAGACCGAATACTTCAACGATTATTATGCAAGACAAGGAAAAAAATATTTTTACGATCTGCTTAAGCCTTACGCTAACCTGGAAACCATCACTGATGATGACTACAAAGACTGGGGCGAAACAGACAACTTTATTCCTGAAATAGGTACAGGAGAATGTGCCGGCGTTACTTATGACATGGTTGGCACCATTATAAACGATGCCAGCGAAAGATTAGAAAAAGCTAAAGAAGCTTTAAAACAAGGCTATTTCGCAGATTCTATCTATCACAGCTACAGCTCACAAGTAATTGGAGCTAAAGCACTCCTGCTTAGTAAAGATGTGAAATGTAATACCCACATAGGCATTATTAAAGATTTCACTACCTATTTCTACGAAAACGGAGAAGTTGATTTTGGAAAAAACTTTGAAGAAAAAGTATTAAAAATTAACGACAACGAGCCCACTGAAGCGTTTGCTAAATCTTATTTAAAACAAGCGGATGAGTTTTTCTCTATAGTAATAGCTATTAGAAAAAGCCAAATAGAAAATGGAAATCTAGATAAAGAAGTACTAAACCCTTACAGAGCATGAGCAATTCGGGAAGATTAACATTAGTAGGTGCAGGTCCGGGAGATCCTGATCTTATCACCATAAAGGGAGCGAAAGCCATTGCTTCAGCTGAAGTGATTTTATATGATGCTCTGGTAAACAAAGAATTATTAAAATATGCTGTAAAAAGCAGCAAGAAGATATACGTTGGCAAACGCTCAGGCAAGCACAGCTCTACTCAAGATGAGATCAATCAACTGATAGTAGAGCATGCTTTACAAGGCAAGCATGTGGTGCGCCTGAAAGGAGGTGATCCTTTCATTTTCGCCCGCGGCAAAGAGGAATTAGATTATGCTGAGAGCTTTGGCATTTCTACTGACGTGGTTATAGGTATTTCCAGTGTTAACCTGCCCGGTTATTATGGCATACCTCTTACCACCAGAGGTGTAAATGAAAGCTTTTGGGTAGTTACTGCCACCACTCGTAATGGAGAGCTTTCTAAAGATGCTCACCTGGCGGCACAGTCTAGCGCCACAGTGGTGTTTTTCATGGGCTTAAAGAAACTGAAAGAGATAGTAGCGCTATACAGTGCTTTTAACAAGGAGCACTTGCCAGTAGCTATTATCTCTCAAGGATCATTACCTACCGGAAGTGTGGTAGAAGGCACCATTGAAACTATAGTAGAAAAAAGTCATGACATTCCGGCTCCTGCGCTAATAGTGATAGGAGAATCAGTTGGTGAATATTTAAACACCCACCAACCCGTACCGGTACATGTTCAGGCCAGATCATAAATAACAATGAGCAAAAACCAACTATTTCCAATATTTCTTAAAATAAATCAGATCAGAACCCTGATTGTGGGAGGCGGAGCTGTAGGCTTAGAAAAGCTAGGCGCTTTGCTAAAAAACAACCCTGAGCCCTGGGTAAAACTGGTAGCTACTGATATATGTGATGAAATAAAGGAAATAGCAAAAAGCAAAAAGAATATAGAATTAGTAGAAAGACCTTTTATTCCTGAGGACCTGGAGGGAGACATACAATTATTAGTTCTCGCTACAGACATCAGAGAGACTAATAAAGAAATTTATCAATTAGCTAAGGCGAAAGGTATACTCACCAACGTAGCTGATACTCCCGATTTGTGTGATTTCTATCTGGGCTCTACAGTTACAAAAGGTGACCTGAAAATCGGCATTTCTACTAATGGTAAATCACCAACTTTTGCTAAACGCTTCAGAGAAGTGCTGGAAGAGATTCTTCCTGACGAGACTGACAATCTGATCCAAAATTTACATGCGATCAGAAATAAACTAAATGTGGGTTTTGCAGAAAAAGTAAAGATATTAAATGAACGTACAAAAGAATTGGTATCCTCAAGAGGATCTGAAAAGTAAATTGGCTGATTCTGACTTATCATATAGCAAACTTTCTCCATTAGAGCGTATGGAGAAATTTTTTAATGATCATAATCCTAAAGACATTCTCATTACTTCATCGTTTGGGAGTTCTTCAGCCATAATTCTGCACATGATCAGCAAGGTGAACCCAGACCAGCCGATACACTTTATAGATACTTCATATCATTTTGAAGAAACAGTAAAGTATAAGGACCAACTGGCTGAGCAGCTGAACTTGAATATCGTAGAAGTAAAAGCTAAGCCTAATAAAAATAGGTTTACCGATCAAAATAAAACCTATTTACAAAATCAGGATTTGTGCTGTTTCATTAATAAGGTAGAACCCCTCAATGAAATAAAAGCTCAGCATAAATTTTGGGTTTCTGGGCTTATGGCTCACCAAAATGCTAATCGTAAAGACCTAAGCATTTTTGAGCAAAAGAATGAGATCATCAAGTTCTACCCTATTCTGGATATGACTGCTGAAGAAGTAGAACTGTACAAACTTATATATGAGCTTCCTTCTCACCCTTTGGTAAAAAAAGGATATGACTCCATTGGCTGTAGTCATTGTACTCAAAAAGGCACAGGCCGCGATGGGCGCTGGGCTAACCTCAACAAAACAGAGTGTGGCCTGCATGCATAACTAAAAGGCATTCCATCTGGTTAATTATACATTTAAAACCCGCTAAAGATTATTTAGCGGGTTTTTACGTATGGTATTTACTGTTTGAGCAATAGATAT
Source organism: Fulvivirga maritima (assembly GCF_021389955.1). NCBI lineage: Bacteria > Pseudomonadati > Bacteroidota > Cytophagia > Cytophagales > Fulvivirgaceae > Fulvivirga > Fulvivirga maritima. Next base: position 2,855,534 of record NZ_CP089980.1, on the reverse strand, counting down.
CTGGTTATTCGTTTTATTTTTGAGGTTAACTTATTGGAGAGTTTCAGAGTTATAGCCTACTAACAAGCTATTACTACCCTCTCATAATAAATAGTATTCGGCTCTAAATCGTTGGGTTCTCATGTAGTATTAATTACATAGAGAATTAACAAAACCCGATTGGATCTTGAATTGTAAGGAACAAAAAACTGTTTGATCGCCTTTATATGATATTTAAAGGCTGTACAAAAGAAATAAAAACTCAATGAAAGGTAAGATTATTCTGGCTTTCCTATTAGCTCTGGTAGCACTCACCATGATTGGTTTTGTAGGTAGAAACACGCTTACACAGCTTATCAATTCTATAAAAAAAGAGTCTGAGCCCAATCCAAAGCTCACTCATTTAAAAGAAATTATAGCTAACCTTCGAGAAGCTGAAAATAGTGTCAGAACCTATACCATCACGCAGAACCCTGAAAACCTAACTCCCTTTTACCAGGCTGCTACCACTTTTGACAATAAAATGCAGCTGCTATATGCTAACATCAAAAACAAAGATCAGATGAGGCTGGCCGATTCTATGGAATCATTAATAGGGCAGAAATATCTGATCATGAAGAAGTTGATTGATGTAAAAAAAGACCGTGATGCCAACAAAGTACTGGAAAGAGTATTGGAGAATATCAATCGGTTAAAGGAAAGGGATTCTATTCCGGACTTTATTGATAGTGAAGGTTTTGACATCAATATGCTTACCTATGACCGCATCCAAAAAGTAGATGTACCCGAACAAAGAGAGATACAGCAAAAGAAATCATGGTTTCAGCGGCTTTTCGGAAAAAGCAATAGCAGCTCGGACAATAACTCCAAAGAAGAAGACAGCGATAACTCTGAAGAAGAAAATTTAGCGACTGATACCCGTAACGCTAATTCTAACAATGATTCTCAAAATAGCAGTGACACTACCGAAGTGCTCATCTCTACCACCATACCAGACACTGGTCATGACATCAGCTCTACGGAGATAGGCCACATTATTAGTGAAATAGGCAAGGAAGAAAACAGGAATTTTCAGGCAGTAAAAAATCAGGAACTACGCCTTACCACCCAAGATGTAGATATTATGCAGAAGGTGTTAAAGCTAGCCAACCTTTTTGAAGATAAAGAAAAGAAAATATCTCAAAACAGGGCTGAAAATGCTCAGCTCACCACTAACAGAGCCAAGAAGTTTATTAACATCACCTGGATAGCCACTCTGGCCATGTTTGCTGTGCTTTTACTAATCATTTTTAATGATATCAGAAGAAACCAAAAAAACAAAGACCGACTAAAACAAGCCAAGGAGAGAGCTGAAAAACTAGCTAAAGTAAAAGAGGAATTTTTGTCTAATATGAGTCATGAAATCCGTACGCCTCTTAACTCCATTATCGGTTTTACTGAGCAGCTAGATGGCACTCCACTTGACAATCAACAGCAAAATTACCTGAGAAGCATCAAACACTCAGGAGCCCACTTGCTCCGCCTGATTAATGATGTGCTAGATTACGCAAAGCTAGAATCCGGCAAATTATCAATGGAAAAAATTGGCTTTGAAGTACGAGAAAGCATTAAAAACATTGTTGATTCGTTTAAAACTCAGCTGGAAAAAAAAGGCCTTATTATCAATTTGAATATAGATGCAGATATACCTCAGGTCTTTGTAGGTGATCCTGTTCGCTTCGAGCAAATATTAATTAACCTGGTCAGTAATGCCATCAAATTTACCGATGAGGGCAGTATAGACATAGACATGAAACTGCACAAAGCAGAAGGCATGGACTGTTATGTAAAACTTAGCGTGTCAGATTCAGGTATTGGTATACCAGAAGAAAAGCTCAGCTCCATATTCAAAGATTTTTCTCAGGTAGACTCCAGCGTTACCAGAAAGTATGGCGGCACGGGCCTCGGCTTATCTATCGTTAAAAAAATAGTAAACATACTAGGCGGAAATATTTCTGTAAATAGCAAAGAAGGAGAAGGCACCACTTTCATTTTGGATCTGAGATATGACATTGGCTCTGAGGCAGATTTAAGTCAATCTAAAAAGTCTAGTCTGGATTTCACTAAGCTAAAAGGTTGCAAAATAATGGTGGTAGATGATCAGGAATATAACCTAGAACTCATTAAGGTTATTTTTGATAAATGGCAGATTAAAGGTGCTTTCATCAGCTCAGGAAATGAAGCCATTGAAGATTTTAAAGAAAACCAATATGACCTCATTTTCATGGATATGCACATGCCGGAACTTAGTGGCATAGAAACCGCCAAGGCTATTCGTGCCCTTGAAAGTGATACCAGAACGCCGATTATAGCCCTTACCGCAGCTACTTCTAAAGAAGAATCTGATAAGTGCCTGGAAGCCGGTATGGATGACTGTCTGCTTAAGCCTTTCACCCAAAAGGAATTATTCGAAACCATACTTACCACGCTATTCGGAGAAGAAACTTCAACACCAGAAAGTGAAAACGAAATCGCATCTGAAAATGATAAAAAAGGCCTATTAGATCTATCTGAATTACATGAGTTAGCTAATGGAGATGTCAATTTTGTGATTAATATGCTTAATATTTACATCAATAACTTTTCTAAAGACCTGGAAGAGATGAAGGAAGCCATAGCAGCCAAGGAGTTACTAAAAGCCGGAAAAAAGGCACACAAAATGGTTCCTCCTAGCAGACACCTGGGTTTCTCAGAACTCGCCAGCTTGTTAAAAGAAATTGAAATTAAATCTGAAGATGAGTCAAACTTTACAGCAGTAGAGGAGTTAATACAGGAAGTTGAGAAATTATACCTTATAATTCTTCCTGAGATTGAAAGTGAAATTTCGAAACAAAAAGCATCAGAACCAATAGCATAAAGGGTATGGATACTTTGAATAAACAAGAAGCAGTAGAAGAGACTTTAAAAGCCATAGAAACACAAAAAATCCTTAAGTTTTTTGTAGTTGATGATGATGAGTATTTTAACACGCTAGTTAAAAGCTATATAAAAAAGATAGGTGAAGAAAATGACTTTCATGCAGAAACCCACAGCTATACTGATGGAGCTTCTTGCCTGGCTCACATAGATGAAAATCCTGACTATATCATTTTAGATTTTTACTTGGATGCTAATAATGACATTACCCTTACCGGTTATGATGTATTAGAAAAGATACAAGAGCACAATCCTAAGATCAATATCATAGTCATGTCTCAAAAGCATGAATGGGCTAATTTTGTAGATGAATTCAAAAAATTTGGCGCTTTAGGCTTCCTTAAAAAAGATGATTTCTTCTATGACAACCTCAGATCTATGATCATATCTGATAATATTGCCTCGGCTTAATTTTTCTGAAATAAAAGACTTATTTTTAGAGCCGTAAACCGGCTATAAAAGAAAGATGTCTAAGTTTTTAGTGTTCGTAGTGGAAGATGATGAGTGGTATAGAGAGCTGCTCGGTCATAATATTGCACTTAATCCTGATTTTGAAATCAAAAAATTCGACAGTGCTAAAGCTGTACTTCAGGAATTAGACAAAAATCCTAACGTTATTACGCTAGACTATCGCCTACCTGATATGGAAGGCGAAAAAGTGCTGCAGCAAATCAAGGCCTATAATCCTGATATAGAAGTAATCATAGTTTCTGAACAGGAAAAAATTGAAACGGCAGTCAACTTGCTTAACCTGGGGGCTTATGACTACATAGTTAAATCTAAAGACATCAGAGATAAGCTGCTTAATACCATTAATAACATTAGAAAGCAGGCTTCGCTCCAGGCCAGAGTAGCGAACTTACAGGAAGAAGTTCAAAAAAAATACAGCTTTGAAAACAGCATAATCGGCCATAGCGATAGCATTAAAAAGGTTTTTGGTCTTATTGAAAAGGCAGTTAGTAATAACATCAGTGTTACCATTACTGGCGAAACCGGAACCGGTAAAGAGTTAGTAGCCAAAGCTATTCACTACAATTCTGCTCGTAGAAGTCAGCCTTTCGTGCCGGTAAATGTAGCGGCCATTCCTAAAGAGTTAATAGAAAGTGAGCTTTTCGGTCATGAAAAAGGCTCTTTTACCGGAGCTAATTATCAAAGAATAGGCAAGTTTGAAGAAGCTGACAAAGGCACTCTTTTTCTTGATGAAATAGGCGAAATGGATCTCACCCTACAAGCCAAACTTCTGAGAGTACTTCAAGAAAAAGAGGTAACGCGTATAGGAAGCAATAAAACCATAAAAATAGACTGCCGCATAATTGTGGCCACTCACCGCAACCTGTTGCAAGAAGTGAAAAAGGGCAAGTTCCGTGAAGATTTATACTTCAGACTGTTCGGGCTCACCATAGAAATCCCTCCTCTTAGAGAAAGAGATAAAGACATTATTACCCTGGCGAAATATTTCATTAACAGCTTCTGTGAAGAAAATAAAAAAGAGCCACCGGTACTTAGTAATAAAGCACAAAAGAAACTGCTTAATTACACTTACCCAGGAAATGTGCGAGAGCTTAAATCTGTAATAGAATTGGCCGTGGTGATGTCTAATAACGATGAAATATCTGAAGACGATATCAACTTCAGCAATAATGAAGAGCTGTATGATCCGCCTACACACGGCCTTACCCTGAAAGAACATACTACCAGGATCATAAAACTCTATTTGAAAAAACATAACGATAATATTAAAGAAGCCGCTAAAGAATTAGACATCGGCTATTCTACAATATACCGTGTATTGAAAAACGAAACCATGGATGAGGACGAAGATTAAGTCCTCATCTCCACTCCTTCCTCTACATTTCACTCACATATTCTTCTCTTCATAAATTTTCATTTTAACAAAATTTGTCAAAATGAAAAGGATTTTCATTTCCTTAAGAATTATACAACATTGATTATCAGTGTTTTAAAAATATTTTTCATTTTGGAACGAGATTGGAATTACATCTGGCATATTACAAATCGCTTGAACGAAAATGAATGGATGTAGTAAAAAAAGAGATCAAAATAGCGATAGTTGAAGATGATATATTTTACGCTGAAGCTATAAAAAAACATATAGACAATGAGTTCGCCAAAAGTGGCAATAGCCTGGATGTAAAGGTTAACCACTACGGCACTGCTCAGCAATGTTTAGAAGAAACAGAATCAGACGTAGATATAATCTTACTCGACTATTACTTAGAAGATGACGCAGGTGATATTCCATTTCCGGGCGTACCACTTTTGAAAGCTATCAATAGCTATTGGAAGAAGTCAAAAGTGATAGTGATTTCTGGACAAAACAGCCAGGAAGTAACTATAGAGCTTTTTAAAAATGGAATATATGAGTACATCATGAAAGATGAACAAACATTTTCAAGGCTTTCTTCCACATTAAGAAGAGCCATTAGGGAAAAGATTTTAGACTATTACATATAAAAAAAGGGTATAGATGCTCCCTGAAAAGCACATAAAACAGAAACCAACAATTTACCAATATGAAAACTCTTAAAAGATATATAGCAGTATTACTAATAGCACCGGCATTTGTAGCTTGTAATCAAAAGAAAGTAGATCAGTTAACTTCAGAAAATCAGGAGTTATCATCAGCCAAGCAAGAGCTGAGCACAGAGCTTGAAGATTATATGAAAACCTTCAACGAAATAGAAGCCAACCTTAAAGAAATTAAATCAAGAGAGGATAAAATTAATTTAAGCGCTTCTGATAATGTAGAATACAAAGAAGGCAACGCTAAACAAGCTGTGGTAAATGACATCAAAGCAATCAACACTTTGATGGCTGAAAACAGAGCTAAAATGGATGAACTACAAACTAAACTTAACACTAACAGCAGTGAGTTTAAGAAAATGGTAGCCAACCTTAATTATAGAATTAAGCAAAAAGATAACGAAATAGCCACTATGAAAGGTGACCTTGAAAAGCTTAACATAGAAAAAGAGCAGTTAGCAGAAAATGTAGAGCACTTAACTTATACTGTTGATACACTTTCTAACTCTAACAGTCAGAAAGTAGAGCTTATAGCTAACCAAACTAAAACTATAGAAGAGCAAACTGAGTCATTAAACACTGCTTATGTAGCTATAGGTACCAAAAAAGATCTTGAAGAAGAAGAAGTAATCACTAAAGAAGGTGGAGTATTAGGTATAGGCGCCACAGAAAAACTTAAAGCAGATTTGAACAATAAGGCCTTTAGTAAAATTGATATATCTAAGACTAATAGTATACCTGTATTTGCTAAAAAGCTTGAGTTAGTAACTAGTCACCCTAAAGACTCTTATGAGTTAGCTTGGAATGATCAGGATCAGATAGAAAAATTAGTAATTCTTGATCCTTCAAAGTTTTGGAACTCATCTAAATACCTAGTGGTGAAAGTGAACTAATAACACATCATTAATGCATTTCACAGAAGGGTTCTACAACAGAACCCTTCTGTTTTACATTGTGTATAATAATTTCTACACTAAGGGGTTATATACGCAAAACATGCCTTAATTTTGCAATCCAAGCCTTTTGCAATAAACTGGCACACTTTTTACTTTAAAAAAATCAAATCATAAAAATCTTAAAGAATTAACCTATGATACAATCAAAATCTCAGAGTAAACCCACTGCACTCTCACACTATTTATTAATGGCCATGGTAGCCTTATTAATAATATTTAGTGCAGGGTGTAAGAGTAAAAAACAAGCCGGGGATATATCTGATGCTGATGCTGAAAAAGCAAAGATGGAACAGGAAGCCAGACAAAGAGAGCTGGAAGCAGAAAGAAGAAGAGCAGAAGAAGAAAGATTAGCCAGAGAAAAAGCCAGAGCTGAAGCTGAGGCCGCTGCAGCAGCTGCCAACAAGCCAGAAAACAAATTAGCTGACTATTTTCAGGCAATAGCTAATGCGCCTACTACATCATCTGCTAACAGCAGCATTAATGAGGCCTTAACCATGTTCTCGTCTCCTGATGCACCTGTTTTGATCGTTATAAGCCAGTCTGGCAGTCAGAAGGACTATGACAGGCCTACCACTATTAAAGAATACCTGAACTATCTGAAAGATCAGAAAAAGAATGTCAACCGAATTAGTGATCTTCAGTTTGACGCTTCCGGAAAAATAAAAGAAGTAGAACTTTCAAAATAATTGAAGATACACAGCTTAAAATTAGACACTATGAATAAATATAAGATTATAATCGCTTCACTATTCTTTTTAGCTATTGGCAATGTATATGCCCAAAGCGACGACATTAGCCCAGAGAGAAAACAGGCTATAGACTCGCTGGCATTAGAGAAAGTGAGAGACTTAAGTAAATACATAAGCATAATAGGAAATAAAGAAACACCTTTTTCTGAGGCTAACCGTGTAATGGACCGCGCTGAAGAGCTATTTGCTACAGATAGTGAAATAGGTGTATCATCATTAAGCACTAATGATATCAACTATTATAAAATCAGAAAGTACTTTGAAAGACTTATGGCCCTTAACTATGACAGAGTAAAAATTAAATGGTATGACATACACTACATTAGTGACCTGGAGCGTCAGCCTGACGGCCGTTATGTAGGTGTAGTTACTGTATACCAAAGATTTGAAGGTACTTCTGACGATGGCATGGAATACAAAGACACCACTAAAAAGGACATCACCATTTACGTAGAAAGAAAGCAAACTCAAATTTCCGGACGTACCATTGAATTCTGGGACGTAATGTTAGGAGATATCAGAGTTACAGAAACTACCGCATGAAGTCGTTCTTAAGAAGTTCATTATATATTATCATATTATTCTCATCCATACACTCACAAGCGCAAATTGTGAGTGATATGGATGATGAAAGTAAACTCTACGCTGAAACCAAGCAGGTAAACCAGTTCTTCAGAAGATTTAATGGAGAGGAAGACGAAAAGGGCGATAGGTATTACCCAAAAGATCGTCAATACCAGGATGCTAAGCTGCGTCAGAAATACATCAGTATACTTTTTGATTCGCAGAACAGAGGCATAGAAAGTGGGCTGAAAGAGGAATTCATAAAAGATGTAACCTCAAAAGAAGCTCCTAAAATACTGGATTTTCATGGAGACAAATGGTTCTCTGAAGTACATACCACCTTCAGCTACGAAGGCAAGGATATACCTATTGTGCTCTTTATGAAGCTAGAGAGAGAGAATAAAGGATATAAATGGGGAATATTTAGAGTGTACTCAGATGTGTTTAAAGAATACCTGAAAAAGGACACTTCTAACCATGATAAATTCCTACATCCTTTAAGTCATGAATTAGATTTCATGAACCTAAGAAAAGCACTTAATGAAAATCAGCAAAGCGTTAGCCAATTTACGGCTAATGATTATAAGCCTGATTACCTCACTTTGTTTTTATATGAAATAAAAAAGGGTGATCTTAAGTTCAAAACTATTCAAAATGTAAAATTTCATTTTTTCCAATTAAGCGGCTGGTACTTTGAGCTCTCTGAGTTTAACAGACCGGGCTACAACACAGGCTGGCTAATGTCTAACCTGGTAAAAGTAGCTGATAAGGATAAAGACCTATTGGAAAAATATATCTATTATGAAAATAAATAAATTGACCTACCTTATCCTGATACTTTTCCTATCAGGACTTAGCCATGTAAGCTTCTCTCAACAACAAATTGAAGATGAGCAAATGGACCAGTATGAAGAAAAAGTAAAGGAGATAGTTAATTTCCTTGAATATGTACTCAATACTCTGGGCGATAAATCTACCTCCGCCAGGGATAAGGATGTCATTATTAATCAGAGTTATACCAAAATATTCAGAGATGCCGAAGTGCAGGTAGAAGATGATCTCGATGAAGCCAGAGACGTGATTACTAATAAAGATGTACAGGCCTATTTAAAAGACATTGATTTCTTCTTTAAAGAAGTGAAATTCGATTTTAATATTGAAGATATCAGCCATTATGTAAATGATAATGGAGAGCTTTTCTTTAAAGTAAGCATGACCAGAAACCTAAGCGGCGTATCTCTGGAAGGTGACTCTGTAAACAATACCAAAAAGCGCTTTATAGAAGTAAATCTTGATCAGGAAGCGCAAGACCTAAAAATAGTAAGTCTTTACACTAATCCTCTCAACCAAAAAGAAGCCTTAGCCAAATGGTGGAATGCCCTATCTTATGAATGGAAAGCCATTTTTAAAAGAAAAGCAGGGGTAACGCAGACAGCTACAGACAGTGACATAAAACACATCACTGAATTAGACGAACTAGACATTTCCGGAAACAATTATATTACTAACATAGAGCCACTTTCTGTGCTTAGTAACTTAAAAATACTAGACATCTCTAACTCCAATATTGAGGATCTTAAACCCATCAGAAACCTCACTAACCTGGAGGAATTGAATGTATCACACACAAAAATAACCTCCTTAGAAGCGCTTAAATATGCCAGTTCATTAAAATATTTACAGGCACAGCATACGCCGCTTAATGATATCAGCGTACTATCTCGTTTATCTAAGCTACAAACCGTAAACTTAACCGACACTCAGGTTCAGGACTTTACAGCACTTTCAGGTGCTAAGCAGCTAAATACGCTGAATTTATCTAAAACTAATCTTTATAGCCTGATACCTATTGGCAATATCACAGCCTTAAAAGAGCTGAATATTACAGGCACACAAATAGATAACCTAGGGCCGCTCAGTAGTCTTTCTCAGCTGGAAATATTGAAAGCAGATAGTACTCCTATATATTCTTTAGCGCCATTAAAAAGCATGGCTCAGCTAAAAATATTATCTATCAATTATACTACTATTGATGATTTGAGCCCTCTCAGCTCTATCAGTACTTTAGAAAAAGTATACTGTGACAGCACTAACATTTCTAAAGATGATGCCAATGAATTTATGACTTCAAACACAGGCATGCTAGTAATATTTGAGTCTGATGACCTTAAAAACTGGTGGAGCCAACTAAGTATAGCCTGGCAAGATATTATTAAGAAATTTGTGCCCATAGCCGGAAAAACCCCATCTAAAGAGGAGCTGGCTAAAATCACAGCACTTGATTCAATTAATTTTGATAACAATCTTTACATAGAAAATCTGGAACCCCTTAGCAAGCTAAGAAAGTTGAAAAAACTGATTGCTTCTAATACGGCCATCGCTGATCTATCTCCTATTTCAGGCTTTAGAAATCTTAACTACTTAGATATCAGCGATACTAAAGTAGAAGATTTTGGCACCTTGGCTCAGTTTCAGCAATTAGAGGTGTTAAAAGCTAACAGAACAGGCTTAGCTTCTTTAGATACGCTAATGCAGCTTAACAGACTCAGACTCATAGAAGCTGATTTTACCATGATTAAAGAGCAGCACGTAGACACTTTCTTAAAGCAGCACCCTGATGCGCTTATCATTTTTAAATCAGAATATTTAACCGCCTGGTGGGGAGACCTGTCTTCTGACTGGAGAAACATTTTCTCTATACAGACATCGCTGAGCAGTGAGCCTACCAAATATCAGCTGCATAAGCTTATTGAACTCACCAGCATTGTTTTTTCAGAAGCCAATGTAATGAGCCTTCAACCACTTGAAAATTTTGTAAGACTAAAAGAAGTGAAGTTTTCAGGCACAGGAATATCAGACCTAAGTACTTTAACTAAGTTTAAAGGACTAGAAAAACTGCAAGCCAGCAAAAGCCCTGTATCTGATTTAAAACCGCTGAGTGAGCTTTCCAACTTAAAGTATCTTGATATTTCTAACACTCCTGTTGATGATTTAAAACCATTAAGCGACCTTTACAGCTTGGAAGAAATTAACTGCGCAGGCACACAGATAAAAAGGCTACGAGAACTAGATAACCTGGCAAATTTGAAAGTATTAGACTGCTCTAATACCAATATCAAAAAGCTGGATGAAGTGGCTCATCTGAACCTGAAAGTGCTTAAATGTTATAATACCCGAACATCAGACGGACGCGTTGAGGATTTTAAAGAAAGCAATCCTGAATGCAATGTGATATACTACTAAACTATGGCGAAGGCAAAAAGAAAGAAAAGGTCAACTAAAAAAAAACAGAACAAACTCAACTTTAAATTTTTCTTTAAAATAATAGCCATAGGCCTAATAGGCGTAGCATCGCTATTGGCTCTTTTTTATTATGCTGTAAAAGGTGGTGTGTTCGAAGAACTGCCTAACAAGCAGATACTCAGCAAAATTGAGAACAATGTAGCTACTGAAATCTACAGTGCTGATTCGGTCATACTTGGGCGCTTCTATTTACAGGAGCGTACCAGAACCGACTTTGATGATATTTCGCCTAATGTAATTAATGCCTTAGTAGCTACTGAAGATGCCCGTTTTTATGAACATAATGGTGTAGACAATCGCAGTTTATTAAGGGTGCTGTTTAAAACATTGCTTCTGATGGATCGTAGTTCTGGCGGCGGAAGCACCATTACCCAGCAGCTGGCTAAAAACCTGTTTCCCAGGAAAGATCATGGCTTTCTTAGTATCCCTGTAAGTAAAATAAAAGAAGCCATTACAGCCAGGCGACTAGAAGAGATCTACAATAAAAAACAGATCCTGACCATGTACCTGAATACCGTGCCTTTTGGCGATAACGTGTATGGTATAGAGATGGCCAGTAAAAGGTTTTTTAATAAAAAGGCTAAGTATCTAAAGCCACAGGAAGCTGCGGTATTAGTAGGTATGCTTAAAGCGAATTATACTTACAACCCGAGATTGTACCCGGAAAACTCGCTCAAAAGGCGTAATGTGGTACTGCATCAAATGCTTAAGTATAACTACCTCGATCAGCAGAAATATGACTTGTTAAAAGAAAAACCCTTAGGACTTAACTATACCAGAATAACTCATAACACCGGTACAGCTACTTACTTTAGAGAGTACCTCAGAAAAGAATTAGAAAAGTGGTGTGAGAAAAACACCAAGCCCGATGGCACACCTTATAATCTATATACTGATGGACTGAAGATTTATACCACCATCAATTCTTCTATCCAAAAGTACGCAGAAGCGGCTACTGCTAGTCATATGAAAGATCTGCAGCAGATCTTCAACAAGCATTGGAACACTGGCAACCCATGGAATAAGCAAAAATCATTATTGATGACAGCTCTTCATGCTTCAAATCGTTATAAGGCGCTCAAGAAGAAAGGGTTTAAAGAAAACGAAATTATTGACAGCCTTAGTAAGCCTATCCCAATGAAACTCTTTAGTTGGAGTGGGGATAAAGAAACCAAAATGTCACCTATTGATTCTATAAAACATAACCTCACCATGCTGCAAAGTGGTACCATGGCTATGAGTCCTGACAATGGAGACATACTCGCCTGGGTAGGAGGCATAGACTATGAATTCTATAAGTATGATCATGTAAACATCAATACCAAAAGACAAGTGGGTTCTACTTTTAAACCTTTTGTCTATGCCGCTGCGCTAGAATCAGGTGTAGATCCTTGTGATTATATTTCTGGCGAAAAGACCACTTACACCAACCTTTCTGATTGGTCCCCTGGTAATGCCAGTGCTGATGAATATGATAAGAAATACACCTTTAAAGGCGCCTTAGCGCATTCTGTAAATACAGTAAGTGTAAAAGTATTAGAAGAAGCAGGTATAGAAAACACTATAGAGCTAGCCCACCATGCTGGTATAAGTAGCGAATTACCAGAAGTGCCTTCCATAGCACTCGGTACGGCTGATGTGTCTCTCATGGAGATGGTAAGTGCCTACTGCACCTTTGCTAACGGAGGTCATGCAGTAAAGCCAAGATATATCACTTCCATTACTGATAGCCGTGGCAATGTATTAGAAAGGGTAAAAGAAGAAAAAAAGCAAAAGGCGAGTGATGACCAAAGAAACGGCCATGATGATGAACTCGCTACTACAGTCTGTAGTAAATGATGGAACAGCCGGAAGATATAGATGGAAGTATAAAATGACCAATGAGCTGGCGGGCAAAACCGGCACCACGCAATCTAATGCTGACGGCTGGTTTATAGGCTATAATCCTGAAATAGTAATTGGCACCTGGGTGGGAGCAGATAACCCTGGCATTCACTTTAACAGTACTGGTCTGGGCTCTGGCGCCAGCATGGCCTTACCTATAGTAGCCAAGTTGCTGGATAAAATCCAAGATGACAAAAAACTAAGGCCTATGGGCTATGCTAAGTTTAGTCCGCTGCCAGACAGACTTGCCAGGTACCTGGACTGTGAAGCTGAAAAAGAAGATAAGCAGTTTATGGAATGGCTCTTCGGTAAAAAGAAAAAAGATGACGAAGAAAACACAGCTGCCTTTGGAGAAGAAAACGAAGAAGAGGAAGAGAAGAAGAATATCTTTGATAAGATAGGCAATATCTTCAAGAAGAAGAAAAAGGATTAACTATCCTTCATTCCTCAATTCTTTTAGTTCTTTCATGTAGCGCTCATATTTATCAAAATCACGAAGGCTATGGTATATTCCTGCCAAGCCTTCTACCACATTTTCATTTTCAGGATTTTGCATATAAGCCGTTTGCATATAAGGAAGTGCCTTTTTAAAGAGCTCAATGGTAGCATCTTCAAGCTTATCAAATTCATCTAGCTCTTCGTCAAAATTGAGTTCTAATATTCTTCCTACCGCCTCGTTGTAATACAAGACTCCCAGACTATAATTAGCCACCATATTCAATGAGTCGCTGCTCAATACTATTTTAAAAGCATTTTCCGCTTTATCAAAATACACGCTATCTTGCTGTTGCAGCTCTTGCCCGGCATAACCAATGCCTAACGCCAAATAAAATTGATCTCTTGTAGAACCTAAAACCAAAACAGAATCAGGCAGCACCTCCACCAGGCTATCAAATTTATAGAAGCTAGCTATGGCACCATCAAATCTCTGTTTTTGAATCATACCCATAGCATCATTATAATAGGTAGTAGTCAGGTACTTTATATTTTGCTCTGTTTCTGTTAAATACTTACCTCTTTCGTCCATTTCCACGACCTTAAAAAAGGCATCAATGGCCTGAGCACGCACATCACTATGGGCCTCATCAGGGTTCTTTTTATAAATATCCTTATAAATAAAGCCTTTGATATAATAGGCTACTACTTGCTGTTGATATACCTCCTGTTGCAGCGCAGAGTCAATTACATACTTAGCCTCTTCAAGCTGACCTGCCTGGTAAAGATTCAGGGCATTACTCAAAGGACTCGACTGCCCAAAAGCGCTAATCGAAACCAAGAGAAATAATATGTGAATAATATATTTCATATTAATCTACCACTTTAGCCAGCAGTTTTAATTGATCACTAGGCGTTAACTGATGCTTAGATAAATTAATAGTGCTAAGCTCAAATTTTTGCTTATTATGCTCATAATAAAAATTAATGCCTGCTCCTTTTTTCAAAGCACCTTCTTTATCAGTGACGATCAAGTTACTACGTCCTTTGAACTGATCTATCACCTTACTAATTTCATTGTTTTTAGATTCGGCAATATATAAAATATGACAATCTGATATTTCTTTCAAGTCATCATACACCGAAATTTCAAACTTTTGGGCACCCCTGGTTTTTTGCCTTGCCATCTGGTGTAGCTCAGCTTCTAAAGCAGGGTATGAGCCGAATATTACAATCTTAAAGTTTCCTGAAGTCTGCTCTGGCGGCCATTCTATATATTTAGAGAAGTTATACAGAAAAATAGCCTTTACTTTTGCATTAATGTCTGGCACCGATGAAAAACTCAGAAAAGAAAATACGATAACAGGCATAATACACACCTGCATCAAAAATGATTTTATCTTTAATATGTTCCGAAAAAATATCAAAAAATGACTGTTTAGCTATTCCTCTTCCTAAGCCAATAATAGGTGACTCCCGCACCTAACAATAAAAATATGGACGAATATAGCCACCATTTTTCAATATTATCACCTGAGTATCCAACTTTCACCTTTTCATGCCCTTCATTTGAAGTCAGCACCAAGGGCTGATCCGCTTGAATAAAAGGGCTTAACAACTGATTATCAAAGGCTTTGTAAACAAACTTGCCTCCTGCCGCTGTAGAAGTATAATAAACTGTAGCCTGATCTGTATTAACCACCTCCACTTTGAGATCATACAAGCTCATGCAGTCATCAATTACTAAAAACTGTGAAGGATCGAAATTGATATTATTAAACGTAAATTCCCCATTACTATTAATAAAAGTCGTATCTAATGCTTTGCCATTCTCTGTAACCAAAATAACCTTATAAACCTCCTGAAGTGAGTCTTTTACTGTAAACTCTCCACACAAATCTGCTTGCTTCACCATTATTTCCCCCTCAGTATGAAGTGATTTATAAGTAAATAATCCAGGTTGAGTATCACTGGATATATGCTTAAGAAATTTTCCCTTATGATCATATACAGAAACATCCACTTGCAGGCCAACATCAGTACTATCCATTACAAAGGCATAATCTCCTTTAGCAAGATGGTTTATCTCCACAGCGCCACCTTCATCAGACGTAGCACTGCGCACGATCATGCCGTTATGATCTATCAGGTGTAGTTCATGACCTGCTTCCTTCTTTTTTACATCATCTTCAAATAACTGACTGCTCATTTTGGCATCATCTACATGAATTCTAAAGGTAGTAGCCTTATACAGATCCAGAGGCCTGTAGTCAATCACTTCCCCTTCGGTATCGCTATTGATTTTATCTAGCTTCACACCATTTTCATCTTTAAACACCAAAGCTACATTCATACTCCTATCCTTTTCATCTAGCAGCACCGTGTACTTACCTGGCGGTGGCAGCCTTCTAAAATTAAACAGTCCTTCTGCATTAGTAGGCACAGCATCTACCACTTCATTTTGCTCATTTAGCAAAATCACCTGATGATCAGGCACGGGCTCATCTTTTAAAGTCAACGTACCAGAAAGAGAGGCATCTCCTTCATTTAGCCTAAAAAAATCCGTTTTATACTGAGATAATTGGCGATAATTAAAAACATTCTCTTTATCTAGGGAGGAGTATTGCCTTAAAATATCTCCCTTCAGATCCTTTACTAAAAGCTTTAAATTCAGATCCTCATCTTCTTCTGAAAATACTACTGCATACTTACCACTTTCACTTAACCTCCTGAATTGAAAAAAACCATTTTTATCTGTTATAGCTACATCTACCACTTCTCCACTTTCATCTATCAACAGCACTCTATGATCACTTAAATCGTCCTGATCTTCCAAGATATCTCCTGAAATTTCAGTATCCTTTTCTAATAGCATAGTAATTTCATTACCTGCCATTTCCAGTTTTGAGTACTTAAAATAGTCATCTATGATTTTCAGATTAGTATCTTCTACCCTAAACTCATCTACCTCAGCCACAAAAAGAGGAAGCCTGCTATATTCAAAAGGAATAGAAAAATGGGTTTTGTAAACCTCATCATTACATCCTCCTCGATTAGAGGTAATAACCCCACGAGTATCTCCGGTTAAGAGAAAATGAAAATCATCATAACCTGAGTTAATCCCCTTTCCCAAATTAAAAATATGACCTATGCCTTGCTGCCAGTTTATTTTTACCATAAAAACATCCATGCCCCCAAAACCAATGCGCCCGGAGCTGCTAAAGAACAGATAGCCAGAAGCAATATCAAAGAATGGAGTCATTTCATCTTGAGGTGTATTGATGCCTTGCAAGTTTTTAGCAGGCAAGAACCTCCCCTGCTGATCCTTTTCTGACATCCATAAATCATAACCTCCTTCTCCACCTGATCTGTCAGAGCTAAAGAACATTACCTCCCTACCATCATTAACAGACACTAAAGAGGCATTTTTAGATGAACTATTCGGTTGATTGACATTGCTATTGAGCTTTATAGGATTACTCCAGCCCTTGCCCGATTTATTACTGTAATAGATACTGCAGTTATCATCTTCCTCTATTTTTTCACACACGGTATAATACAATCTATCACAGTCCGCCGATAAAAATGGACTGCCTACATCAGCATTTCTACCTACTTTTATATTTAGCAAATGGCTTTCACCATTTTCATTAGCAAAAAGCCGACTTACTTTAATACTATCAATCTCTACAATTATATCATCTGTAATATGATGTTTGGCGGTACCTTTTACCGTATAGGTAGCCGCGAATATCTCCTGACCACCGCAAGTAACCACAGATTGCATGCCTGTGCCATGTGTATTCATTTCAGCTACCCTTGCACCATCAGTCTTTCCTTTTATATTGGCTATGCTCCAGCACTGCCTGATAGCTAAATTTGCCTTCTTCAACTGCTCTGGGTATGCAGTATTATGATCAGACACAAATTCCTTTAAAAATATAAGGGCTTTATCATACTGCCCCATACCTTGATAGATAATGCCCAAATGGTATGAAAACAGGTCATTTTTCGTTTCGCTACTCAGCAGTTTTTCATAAAAAGGCAGGGCCTCGCTGTAGCAATGGAGATTAAAATAGGCATCGGCGAGTTTTAATTTATAGGCATTTTTATTACTTAGCTCAACCAGCTCTTGAAGTGGCTTAATAGCCGCAAAAAAATACCCATGCTCCAGGTAGTAATCAGATATAATTAGCAATTTTTCCTCATCAGGATGGATATCTAACTCCCTGAAAGGCTTAATATTTTGACCAAAAGAAACAACACAACAAACCATAATAGACAGAACACATAATATTCTAACCATTATAACCTGGGACTGGGATTGGTAATCAACTTTGTACGCGTCTTAAACTTTTTATTGAAATTATATGACATGCTTATTTCTAAACCTCCATCTCTTGATACGGAACTCATAGAAGAAAGGATTAGATCATAGCTAATTCCTGCATTAAATTCTCCATATTCCAAGCTTAAACCTAGTATACAAGCATCAGTATTCCTAATCCAGCCGCCCATAGATATGGCTGTGCTTTTCTGCCCGGAATATCTATTAGCTTTAAAAACCTGATATTCTAAAGAAACACCAGGGTTAAAAACACTCATTTTATTCTGATAAAAATATACCATGGTAGGCACCACATTTAATTTATTACTTACAGGAAATTTACCTCCACCATGAACCAGATATTTACGGGACAAGGGCGCTTCCTGCCCCATAAGGCTTCTATCTGGCTCCGAAAGATGGAAACCAGCCACACCTGCAAAAAGCACTGCATCATTAGGCAAAAAGGTATAATATAACGCTCCCACCTGAAAATCCAAGGCTGTAGAAGCATCAGTATCAAAGCTCTCTCCGTTGGCCAGCTGAGCATTATACCCTTGCATAGGCACCCACTGACTCTGAGTAGACAAATCACTATAATCAATACTAAACCTATCTATCCCTACCTGTAATCCCATAGCAATATAATGCCTCGCCTCTCGTCCAATAGCATTATGATATGCATAAGAAAACATCATTTTTGTATTGGTTAAATAGCCGCCAGCATCATCTTGTAGCACCATCAATCCTACTCCGGCAAAATCCGGATTTCGATCAGCCTCCATTAATGACATATCTGCCGAAAAACTGTAGGTACGCAACTCATCAAAATCACTCAAATAATTTTTGTAATTGATATTAGCCCTTATTTTCCCGAAAGAAATACCTGTAAGTGCCGGGTTCAAAACCAAAGGAGCATTATAAAACTGCGAGAAGAATGGATCTTGGGCACTGCCAACTCGCAGGAGTAACATCATGCTGAATAGCAGCCCATATTTAAGTATCATCTGCCTCATCTCACCAACCTCACCGTTCCCTTTTTAGAGATGGTATTCCCCTCTACCGTAGTAGCCTTAACCGTATATAAGTAGACATCACTCATAAGGGTTGCTCCTTTCCAGCGGCCATCCCACCCATGATCTGCGTCATTAGTAGAAAACACCTCTTTTCCCTGCCTGTTGTACACTTTAAATTCCAGGCTTGATACGCCAAGGGCGTTGACTTTGAGGTAATCATTAATGTCATCGCCATTAGGCGAAAACAGATCAGGCACAAAAACCTCATGACGCTCATTTACGGTTATCATTACTGATGCCTCTGCACTACACCCAAGCTCATTAGTACCGATTACGGTGTAAAGTGTACTCATTTGTGGATTTACCTCAATACGAGCTTCATCAGGAAAGCTAATTCCTTCTTCAGGCTGCCAATGATAAAATTCAGCACCCGAGGCCTTCAAACCTATGATCATACCCAATGATATTGTAGAATCAGGAGACACCTCCATTTCAGGTTTATCATTGACATTTACCAATAGCAACAAGGTGTCTGAACCGCATTCCCCATTACCTACTACCACCTGATAATTTGTGGTTAGCTCTGGGCTAGCTTCCGGCTTAGCAATATCCGAGGCACTTAATGATTCCGAAGGTGACCAAACATAATTATCACCTCCAATCACCTCTAATGAAGCTGTTTCTCCTTCACAGATGGTATAATTATCACTTGCCAATTCTGGAAACTGATAAACCAGTATTTTAATACTATCCTTTTCTACACAAACTCCATTTTTAACAGACCATTCTAATATGGTTTCTCCTGTACTTAGGTTATTAATTTCAGAAGTAGGAGAAGTTGTATCTATAACAATACCCGATCCAAATGATACCGTCCACTGCCCTGTTCCAACATCCGGCTCATCTGCATCTAAACGCGATGAAGTTTCACCATTACAGAAAAGCACATCTGCACCAGCATTAAATTCCTTAGGGGTTCTATCTCGGATAATATTGACAGAGTCAGATGAAGAAGGGCAAATATGAGTATCCACTGTCCAGGTAGCTATTGTGGTTTCGTATGGCAAAGAATGAAGTGTGGTAATGTGCTGAGTAGGCTGATCTAGCACGGCCGTATTGTTACTAACCGACCACTTACCGTTTCCACCCGATGCATTTAATTGCACCTCACTTAATTCACAAACTTGAATATCATCACCTGCATCAGCCTCTTCTGGTTGCTCTTCATTAATTATCTTCAACGTATCGCTGCTACTACCACATTCATTATAAATAGTCCATTCTAACTCCACATTATCTCCCGGCATAAGTGCCGAAATTCTGGCATTGTATAAAGTAGTATCATTAAAAGTACCTGTCCCTGATAATTTCACCCATCCACCATGCTGTCCTTCACCTGGAGGAGTTGCCTCTAACTGTACCTCTGTTTCATTACAAAGCTCCAAATTATCACCTACACTCACCTGATTCGGTGTCTTTCTGGTAGTAATTATTAAATTGGCTACATTATGTGGGCACACACCGTTGCTTACGGTCCATGATAAGGTATCTTGAGCATTTTCCTGAAGGCCTGAAACAAAAGCACTTGAATCAGAAGAATGTTGAATTTGAGCTGGGCCTGATACCACAGACCATATTCCTTCACCATATTGAGGAGCTGTAGCTGTAACTGAAGTCGATGTCTGATTACATAATAATATACTATCTTCCGCTTGAGCTGGAGATGGTTTATTTTGAATTAAAATGCTTTCAACATTGCTTTTATCACTAACACAGCCATTTGAATTTATTACAGCCAATTGATAATCTCCACTTTCATGAGGCTGATCAATTTCAATTACCGGTCCTTGAAGGTTAGTTATAATACTATTTCGCGACCATTGGTAAACATCTTCATTTTGAGAATCAGCAGCAAGTTGGATAATACTATCTTCGCATGCGATAGAGTCACTAGCATCAATTGTAGGCTTATCTGGTTTAGCATGAATAGTAACAAACAAGCTATCACTTCTATCACTTTCACAAACACTATCTCTATACATTGCCACCACTTCATATTTGTCGTTCTCTGTAGGACTAGATATGTAAATCCAATTATCATCACTGGAAATAGATAATTTTCCATTTCTAAACCACTTATAGCTACCTCCGGGAGGAGCCCCTTGAGCTTCTAACCTTACTGATGTACCTTCACAGACTACAGTATTAGTCTTTGCACTAATGCTAGGTGTGGCCAGCTGTTTACGCACCTCCACCTCTATATCTGCTGTGATACCTCCGGCAGTCCAGGTAAAAGTATAGTTATTGCCAGGAATAAGATTAGTGACAAGGGTCTTAGGATCGTTAGGATCAACAATGTTCGCAGAACTACTGGTAGACCATACTCCTTCAGATTCAGAAGATGCATTCAAATAGGTATAATCTACTTCACAAAGGGTTTGATTACCACCAGCACTATCGGCCAGTAAGGTTATTCGCTTTGAAGTATAATGCGTAGAGCTTTCTGCTGGAGTTACTAAGAGGGCACCTGCTAGGTCATAGACAAGTTTATTCTTCCCAACGGATGAGGTGGTAATTAGCAAATTACAATACAATAAAAATGTGATGGTACAGTACCATTTCATTTGTACAAAAGGATTTAGTTACATGGTAATAATTACTTCATGTTATCCCTGTATTGTTGTCTGGATACACATAGCTATCCATCCATTCTTCTTCATAAAACAGCATACAAAACAACTTTCAGGTTCAGATTATCATAAAACACGGTTCAGATGCATGTAATTTAATTATAAATAATTGAAAATTACAATATAATAATTCAAATATTAATAAAATCAAGCATAAAACCTATAAATCATTAATTGTGAAAATTAACAATGAAGCCATGCCTGAATAGCATTATAAAGACGCATGATTTGAATGCTATCTTTGAACCAGAATTGACTGAAACA
Organism: Fulvivirga maritima; assembly: GCF_021389955.1. Taxonomy (NCBI): domain Bacteria; kingdom Pseudomonadati; phylum Bacteroidota; class Cytophagia; order Cytophagales; family Fulvivirgaceae; genus Fulvivirga; species Fulvivirga maritima. The sequence goes on along the minus strand of NZ_CP089980.1, from coordinate 2,833,871 downwards.
AAAAAGCCAGAAAACCACTACTGAAAAAATCAATAGTACTCTTCTGGCGTAGCAAAATTAAATATGAAGTATATTTATTCTTTTAAGACCTTCTGGATGAATCTCTAATAACGAGTTGTGAAGGTATAATATGTCTGAAGTTTTTACCTTTTTGCGATGAATTGATCTGATCGAAAAGGCATTCTGCAGCCTCATATCCTATTCTATAAGGGTTATGCATTACAGAGCTCAAGTGAGGCATTACAATTTCGCAAATTGGGAAATCACCAAATCCTACTACCGCCACTTGTTCCGGCACTTTTATGCCCATAGCCTGAAGTGCCAGAATTACTTCTACCCCAATCTCATCATTAACAGAAAATATTCCATCAATATCAATAGGGCCTGAAATAAGACTTCTCACCGCTTCTCTTCCCTTTTCAGGATCAAAATCACACGGAATGATCAGCTTTTCATCTACAGGTATTTTATTATCTATCAAAGCCTGCTTATAACCTAAAAGTCTGTTATGGCTTGCTCCCAAGTTATCAGGACCGGCCAGGTGAGCAATTTTCTTACAACCTATTTCTATTAAGTGTGTAACCGCTCTATAGGCTCCTTTAAAATCTTCGGCCTCAATTTTAGGTACTTTAAATTGATCACTGGTTCTATCAAAAAGCACCAATGGCATGTCACCATCAATTATTTGCTTTATATGCTTTAGATTTTTACTGCCTTTAGCTAATGACACCAAAATACCATCTACACTACCAGCCATCAAAGACGAAATGTATTTTATCTCCTGTTTGGTAGATTCGTTAGTCTGACAGATATACACCTGATAGTCATTACTACCAGCCACTTTCTGAATACCACTTAATACCGAAGAAAAGAAATGGCTCGCTATTTTCGGGACAATAACTCCAATAGCATAAGTTTTACGGGTACGAAGCCCACTAGCCATTTTGTTCACCTGGTAGTTCATCTTCTTAGCGAGCTGCTTAACCGATTTCCGGGTCTGCTCATTAATATCAGGGTGATCGTTTAGTGCTCGTGAAACCGTTGAAGGTGATAAACCCAGAGTGAAGGCTATATCTTTTAATGTTACTCCCATGTAAGTTATTGTTAAAAAAATTAACCAGTGATATAAGTATTTACCGTTAATATAACGACCAACTCTTATAATTCTGATTATTAATTCGAAAATTATCTATAAGTGCGCACGAAAGGAGTCGAACCTTCACGCCTGAAAGGCACTGCCACCTGAAGACAGCGCGTCTACCAATTTCGCCACGTGCGCGTCATTACAGTTATCGCTTCATTAATAACAATAGTAGTAGTCTAATCAAAATGTGCGCACGAGAGGAATCGAACCTCCACGGCCGCAATGGCCACCAGGCCCTCAACCTGGCGCGTCTACCAATTCCGCCACGTGCGCATAAAACGATTTAGGTAGTATCAAAAGGGCAGCAAAAGTAAGAAGTTTTATTTTATAAGCAATACCTTACCCATGACTATTTTTTCCAAATAGAATTTAAAAAATAACCATTGCTGTCATAGAAATTATTACGGATAGTAAATCCTACGCGGGAAGCCATGCTTTCTACATCTTTCACATTATACTTCTGTGATATTTCCATATGCACTGACTCCCATTCATCAAACTCAATAGCCTGATCCATTATCTCTACCTTTTGCTTTTGTGTACTCACCAAATAACTGGTGGTGGTGCCAGTATAAGGATCATAAGTAGGCCAATGTTTAAATTTAGAAACATCGAAATTACCACCTAGCTCGTTGTTAATTCTATGTAATAAATTAAGGTTAAATGCTCTTGTAGTTCCTTCCTTATCATTATATGCACTAATAATAACATCCGGATCTTTTTTCAAGTCAAAGCCTATCATTACCAGATCACCTTTTTTCAACGACCCGTATAATTCCTGTAAGAATTCGATAGCCTGCTCATGTCTGAAGTTACCAATATTAGATCCCAGAAATAGCACTACATTTTTGGCTTTAGTGCTTTTAAGCGTTTTCAATACAGAAAAATACTCTCCCTCCATAGGCTGAACCTTTAAAGCCGGAAGCTCCTTTTTTAATGATCCTGATAGCAATGACAAAACATTAGCAGAAATATCAATAGGAATATAACTAAAATCTGCACCTGCTTGCAAAAAACTATTCAACAGCACCTTGGTCTTATAACCATCTCCCGCTCCAAATTCTATTAGATTAAAGGCTTCATCATCGCCTTTGAAAATTCGAAGCATGCCCTCTTTATTACTTTCTATTATTTCAAATTCACTTCTGGTAAGGTAGTACTCATCCAAATTCATTATTTTCTGAAAAAGTGCATCTCCTTTTTCATCATAAAAATATTGAGAAGAAAGCCTTTTAGGGGTGGCATTTAATCCTTCCAACACGTCTTTTGCAAATTGTTTATTCATCTGAGTATTTTAAATATGTTTAGCTAACCTTAAACCGGAAAACATCCATCTAAGGTGTGGGTGAAAGAAGTTTCTATAAGTAGACCTCACATGGTTAGCCGGTGTAGCGCAAGAGCCTCCTCGCAGTACCATTTGGTTAACCATAAACTTGCCATTATACTCTCCCACAGCTCCCTCCGGCGCTTCATAATATGGATAGGGTAAATAGGCACTACTAGTCCACTCCCAGGCATCTCCTAAAAACTGGTAGTTATCGCTTTGCTTAGCCACAGGATTACAATGATCAGATTCCATGAAATTACCCATTGTTAGCTCCTGAGCATATATATTGGCAGCCACTTCCCACTCAAACTCTGTAGGCAAGCGCATACCTTTCCATTTGGCATAAGCATCTGCCTCATAGTAGCTGATATGAGTAACAGGTGCAGCAAGGTCTAATGGCTGCAACCCTCCTTTAAGAGAATAATAGTACCACTGTCCGTTTTTCTTAAACCAATAATCTGGAGTCTCAATATTTTCCCGGTTTACCCAATCCCAGCCATCAGAAAGCCAAAACCTGAAGTTTTTATATCCGCCGTCTTCTACAAATTGTAAATATTCTCCATTGGTCACCAGCCTGTCCATTATGGCAAAATCATGAAGAAAAACCCGGTGCACGCCTTTTTCATTATCAAAACAAAAACCATCCTGATGATGCCCTATCTGATAAATGCCTTCCTCTACATTTAAAAAGTCGCTTTCTATTACCTCTGTAGGCGCCAGAGCTTGCGGATCTTCCTGTTTCAGGTAAGCTGGGAATAACGGATTGTGCCCCAGGATGTATTTAATATCATAAAAAAGCAATTCCTGATGCTGCTGCTCATGCTGCAAGCCAAGCTCTAATAGCGTTAGCACCTCATCTGCCACTCCTTCTTCCAGCAAGCTATCCATGTGCCCATCTACGTACTGCCTGTAGGTCATCACCTCTTTCAAGGCTGGCCTGGTTAAGTTGCCTCTATCTGTTCTTATAAGACGCTCGCCTACACTTTCATAATAACTATTAAAAATGTAGCTAAAATTCTTATCATATGGTTGGTAATCCTTCTTTAAAAGGAATCAGTATAAAAGTCTCAAAAAAACCAGGTAGTATGCCCCAAGTGCCATTTGGGAGGACTCACATCTACAATAGGCTGCACTACATAGTCTTCAGGTGAAAGCGGGGAGCAGATATGCTCTGTAGTTTGACGGACGCGCCAAAACTTTTCTTTTGGCTGTACTTCTTCCAATACCATAAGTCAGGTTAGTTTAATGGTTTCTAAGAATATTTTTTATTAAGGCTGCTTAGTATCGTAAAGTACAACAAGCCTATCCACCAAAAAGTTATATTAAAAACAGGCCTCCATATACGGTCTATTCCCTACGTGATCCGCGTAATTATAGTTTTAAGGGAACCTTCTGGCTTATGATCATGGTTGCTATCAGAGGAATATTTTTATGGCGCTATTACCGATTATAATCTACTATAACCAGTATTAAAAAAAGCGTCACAGTCTGTCATTTTTGACGTATATTGGCAGACTTTTTAATAATTTTTAGAATTATCCCAAGTATATGAAACATAATGTAAGTAGAATCTTTGCGGGGCTGGCAGTCGCATTAAGTGTTTGTAATATAAATGTATACGCTCAGGATGCCGTACAAGACAGCAGTCAGGTTCCCCCAAAGAACTGGTTTGTGCTTGATCACTCCAGTGATGATTATGAAGGTGTAAGTGCAGAAAAGGCTTACAATACCGTTCTTAAAAACAAAAAATCGAAAACCGTAACGGTAGCAGTAATAGACTCAGGTGTGGATATTGACCATGAAGACCTACAAGGTAAAATATGGATCAATGAAGATGAGATTGCCGGAAATGGTATTGATGATGATAAAAATGGCTATGTAGATGATCGATATGGCTGGAATTTTATAGGTGGTAAAGATGGTAACGTAGAAGAAGATACCTATGAGCTTACCAGAATATATAATGACCTAAAGGCAAAATATGGTGATGTAGAAGCCAAAAAGGTAAAAAAGAAGAACAAAGACGAATACGAGTACTGGCTGAAAGTGAAAAAGAACTTTGAGGCTGATTATGAAAAAGCAGAACAGCAGTATGAGTTTTATGCTACTTTCCACAAAAACCTTATGCGCTACAACACTCTACTTAAGCTATATCTGGATGTAGAGAAAGTAAGCATGGAAGATCTAAGATCTCTTACTACTAATGACTCTACCATTCTGGCTGCCAGAAATATGGTAGGTATTATATTACAAAATGTAGGTGATGAAGCAGACTTTGAGCAACTAGACAAAGAATTAGCTGAAGCTGAAGAGCATTTTGGCAATCAGGTAAACTTCGCTTTCAATACTGAATTTAACCCTAGAACTATTGTAGGTGATGACTATAGTGATCCTTACGAAAAAGGATACGGAAACAGTGATGTTAAAGGCCATGATCCTAGCCATGGAACACACGTTTCTGGTATTATAGCTGCCAACAGAGATAATGACTTAGGTATTAAAGGAATTGCCAACGATGTTAAAATCATGGTAGTGAGAGCTGTGCCTGATGGCGATGAAAGAGATAAGGACGTAGCTAACGCTATTATATATGCCGTAGATAACGGAGCTCAGATTATTAACATGAGTTTTGGCAAATCTTATTCTCCACAAAAAGAAGCGGTAGATAAGGCTGTAAAATACGCTGAAAGTAAGGGTGTGCTACTAGTACATGCTGCCGGTAACAGCTCTAAAGATCTTGATAAATCAAATAACTTCCCTACCAGAAAATTTAAAGACTCTAAAGAAACCGCCACTAACTGGTTAGAGATAGGAGCTTCTGCCTGGGATGATGACGCTAACTTTGTAGGCTCATTTAGTAACTACGGTAAGCACTCAGTAGATATTTTTGCTCCTGGAGTAGACATCTACTCTACTACTCCTGATAATACATATAGCTCTTTTGATGGCACAAGTATGGCAGCACCAGCTACTACAGGTGTAGCCGCTCTACTTATGTCATACTACCCTGAGTTAACGGTAGATCAGGTAAAAGATATTCTTACTAAATCAGCGATCCGTTTTGATGGACTAAAAGTAACTAAGCCTGGTGATGAATCATTAGTAGACTTCAAAAGCTTGTCTATCTACGGTGGCGAGGTAAACGCTTATGAAGCAGTGAAATTAGCTGAGTCAATGACCTCAAAATAAAGGAAGTTTAAAAATAATTGTCTTAGACACAAAACCGGACTAACTTTAGTCCGGTTTTTTATTTTATTACAATACAATGCAGATACTCATACACGCACACTCAGGACTTAGATGGCTGGTACTCATATCGATACTATATGCTATCATTAATTCAATAGGCAAAACAAAAGGCACTGTTCCTTATACAGGAAAAGATAAAAAAGCAGCCTTATTTGCCCTTATATTTACTCACATACAACTGGTAGTGGGTGTTATTCTTTACTTCATCAGCCCTAAAGTGATTTTTTCCGGATCTTCTATGGGTGAACCTGCTTTACGGTTTTACTTAGTAGAGCACAGTGTAATGATGGTCATAGCCATTGCGCTAATCACTATTGGATACAGTAAAGCAAAAAGACTTACTGATGACGGCAAAAAGTTTAAAACCATATTAACATTCTATGCCATTGGCCTGTTAATTATGCTCATATCTATTCCTTGGCCGTTTAGACATTTAGGTGGAAGCTGGTTCTAATTCACATATAGACAAAAGACTTGAAATCACTCAGGGAGACATTACTCAACTGGAGGTAGATGCCATTGTTAACGCTGCCAACTCATCATTATTAGGAGGTGGCGGCGTAGATGGAGCTATACACCGAGCTGCAGGCCCTGAGTTACTTCAATTTAACAAAACCCTTCATGGCTGTGAAACCGGAGAAGCCAAGCTAAGCCCCGGTTTTAACCTTAAGGCAAAATATGTTATCTCCACTGTTGGGCCAGTCTGGCGTGGTGGCAATAACAATGAAGACCAATTACTGGCCAACTGTTACTCAAACAGCCTTAAACTGGCCAAAGAGAATGATATTAGCAGCATAGCTTTTCCTTCTATTAGCACTGGCGTTTATGGCTTCCCTTTTGAGAGAGCCGCCAAGATAGCCCTAAAAACCACCCAGGCTTATTTATCCAAAAATTCTTCTTTCGGTAAAATTATACTCATCACTTTCAGCACTGATGATTATAACACTTTGACTCACCTGGCAAAGCAAAAGCTATGAAACAGATACTCTTCGCCCTACTTTTGTTAAGCCCGGCCTTAAGTAACGCACAGGTTCAGCATAATTTTGAAAAAGGCCCTGAAAATACTAACTGCCATGAGCTCCCCGCAGAATTCACTAACTACGTAGAGGCTATAAAAGCGCTTAGCACCACCACTTTTCGCCTGAAAGAAACGCTCTCCATTTCCAAACACCTCACACCACAAGCCCTTCGCTACTATTCATGCGACGGAAAAACCGGTTATCTGGTAGCCAAAGAATCAGATTCTGTTTTTCAGGTTTATCCTCAGGTACCTTATAAACTTTGGCAGGAATTTAGTGAATCTAAAGACCCTGTCTATTTCTACTCAGAAAAGATAAAAAAACAATACGCTAAGCTACCAGAAGAAGAGGATTAAAAGACTGGCTCCAGAGTATAACCTTCCTGCTCTAACAAATGTAACAAGCCCTTATCTCCTCCTAAATGCCCTGAACCAACGGCAAACAAGCTCGGTTTTTCTTTAGCCATATCTACAATATCAGGCACCCAGTTTTTATTCCTTTCATATAAAAGTTTATCCGCATAGTCAGCATATTGCGGATCATCAGCCACTAGCTTGGCTAATTTATCCACGTCCTTTTCTTTATAGGCTTTTAACAATTTATTGAAATCATTTCTAGCCTTTTCTTTATCAGCAACCAGCTCATTAATCGCTTTTATTTGGTCTTCTTCAGGAATGCTATCGAAAATACTCATCTGAAACTCTACCGTTTCCAGCCCTTCTACAGGTATTTCATTGGCTTTAGCCATTTTTACAAATTCATTTTCAAAGGCTATAATCTCCTTGCAGTCTAACAGTTTAGGCAGGAGCATACTCAAAAGCACAAATGGTTTTATCACGCCTAGCTGAGTCATATTAGCACCATATCCTTTTTTCAAAAAGGCATTGAGGCTATCAAGCTCTGCTTTAGAAAATTTATCTGAAATATTTTCGAATCCAGGATTCATGGAAAGCTGCTGTACTTTCATCATCATAGAAGGGTCATCCATATCCAGCTCAAGCACTGTTCTATCTACACTGGCCGCTGCCTTTTCTACTGAAGCAGGCATGCTATAATCTTCGCTACACATCATATGGATGGTGCCAAAAATATATGAAGGCTCAGCAAGGCCCGGTCCGGTAAGTTTATATAATAATGATGATTCCTGACCTCTGGCCAATAGAGGCGCCAATGCTATTATGAACAGTAAATAAGCTTTTCTCATTGTATATATTTTATTTTATTCTTAATTACTCTCTGCTAAATATAATAATCTGCAAACAAATACAGTTATAACCATGAAACTTATCTCTATGAAAAAAAGACCTCAATGACCGGTAAGTTTCAGCATCTTCCGGTCTTTTGAGGCACTACCTGTCTATATTTTAGTCTTCGCCTCATCCTTTGCAACCTTAAAACTGCATTCTGTGTCTATATAATACTTAATCGCAGGTATATGTTTCTAAATAATGACAAAGAATACAAGGGAAGGATAGTGGGAATAATCATTATTTTCTTCCTACTAACCACTAGTTGCAGCTTGGAAGACTCAGAGCTGGCTGATCAAATCAATAATGATAATGATGAAATTGTGGGTTATTTAGAAGCCAATAACATTGATGCCACAAAAGATAACAGCGGCATTTATTATGAAGAGCTTACTACCAATAGCACTGGCACCACGGTAAATAACAACGACGTTCTGTACATACTTTATAGCATGCGGACATTAGACGGAACGCTGGTGGAAGAGAGCTCCGACTCAATAGCCATTCCTTTTTATCATAACTACCAAAGTGTAATTCCGCTAGGGCTTGATTATGGCGTTCAGCTAATGAAAAACGGAGAGAAATTCAGATTCTACATCCCCTCCACACTGGCCTATGAAGAATACAATAACACTAGTTTCTTCGGCCCATTTACCAACTTTATTATGGATGTAGAACTGGTAGAAATTAAGAGCAAAGCAGAAGTATACCTGGAAGAAACAGAGGAAATACAAACTTATTTATCTCAGGAAAATTTAGATGAAGAGGGAAGCATAGAAACTGATCTTTATTATAAAGAAACCCAAAGAGGCAATGGCAAAAGCCCTTCTCAACACAGTACTGTAACCATTAATTTTGTTAGAAAATATCTTGATGGCACCATTATAGAACAAACCAACTCAAGCCCCATCACCTTCCAGCTCAATAATAATCAGGCAGTAGAAGGATTAGAAAGAGGCATACTAAAAATGAGAGAAGGAGGCAAGGCATTACTCATTATGCCATCTAGGCTTGGTTTTGATGAAAGCCTTCAGGTATTTCCTACCGCTCTGAGGGCTAATCTGATAAGAGACAACCTTATTTTCTCTAGTGTCCGCCCTTTTCACCTCTTATATATGAAGTAGAATTATTAGAGGTAAGGTGAGTTGACGTGCGTTCAACCTCTGTTTTTTACATTATATCGATTTTATTTAGAACTTATCGATCATTTTAGGTACTTTATTGAACAAAATAGGCTACTACTCAGTTCAACGTTTGCATTAACCAACTAACCACACCTACTAAAATGAGAGCAAACCTTCTACCAGATTTTCTGATCATTGGGGCCGGAAAATGTGGCACCACCTCTGTAGATAATTATCTAAAACAGCATCCATCTATTTATGTCACTAATGTAAAAGAGCCCAACTTCTTTGGCTATGAATTAATAAAGCCCGAAGACTTCCCAGACAAATCGAAACTTAAACATTACTATGATTCTGTTACCGATTTGGAGTCTTACCAAGCTCTTTTTTCAGAAGCCCAACCTGATCAGTTACTAGGGGAAACCTCCAACACCTATCTATACCACGATAGGGCACCAGAAAGGATCAGGCACTATGTTCCGAACGTGAAAATGGCTGCTATTTTTCGTCAACCGGCAGAAAGGCTGTATTCAAGATTCCTTCATCTGGCCAGAGTAAATGAATTACCAACAAAGAAATTTGAAAGCGTACTAGACAAAAATAGTATCTGGTGGACCAGAAATGACTTGATAAAAGAAGGATTTTACTACAAAAACCTGGTTCGCTTTTTTGATTACTTCCCTAAAGATCAAATAAAAACTTATCTGTTTGAAGACCTCAAAAATAATCCGCAAGAGGTTATGCAGAACATTACAGATCATATTGGTGCAGACAGCTCATTTGAGTTCGACTTCTCCGTTCAATATAATCGGTCTGGATTTATAAAAAATAAGTTTTATGACAGAATGGTAGGGCACAATAGCATTATCAAAAATGGCATAAAAAGTCTGATCCCTTCAAAGGCCTATTCTAAACTACAACGCTCACCATGGATCAGAAAAAAATTCACTGATATTAAAAATAAAAACTTATCAAGACCACCTCTTCACCCAGATTTAAAAAAGAAAGTAACTGAATTCTATGCTAAAGATATTCAACAGCTTTCTAAGTTAATCAATAGAGATTTGGATCATTGGCTGGTTTGTTAGAATATATTACTAACCCATGCCGCTAAAATTAAGAGGCCTTCTTAAAATAAAATTTATGTCAGATTGAGGCACTCGAAACCCTAATCATTATGAATAAGGAGACATTTCGAGTACCACAATGTGACATTCACTAATTTAGTTATTAAACAGCCGAATATCCGCCATCGACAAGATAATACCCTCCAGTCATAAATGAGGATTTATTCGAACTCAAGAAAAGCACTAGTTCTGCCACTTCCTCAGGCTTACCTAATCTATTCATAGGGTGTTTTGATATAAGTTGAGCAATGCCATCTTCATCAACACTTTCTATTAAGGGCGTTTTTACATAAGCAGGCCCCACCGCATTACACCTGATGTTTTTCTGGCCATACTCTGCTCCAATATTTTTGGTAAGACCTACTACCGCATGTTTAGTAGAAGTGTAAGCTGCTGACATAGGAGCGGCAACAGCACCATGAACAGAAGCCATATTAACAATTACACCACCGCCATTTTTCTCCATTTGCTCTAACTCATACTTACAGCCGTAGAAGACTCCGTTTAAGTTAATATCTACCACCTTCTTCCAATTCTCTTCGGCGTAATCAGCAGTAAGATTTAGCTCCCCTCCTATGCCTGCATTATTACAAGCAATATCTAAACTACCATAAGCCTCTACTGCCTTTTGCACTAATTTCTTAACCTCTTCTTCTTTGGAAGCATCTGCCTCAATAAAAACGGCTTCTCCTCCTTCTGACTTTATAAGATCAACCACAGATTGACCATTCTTTTCACTTATGTCATTTACAACCACTTTAGCTCCTTCTTTAGCATAAAGAATGGCTACGGCCTTTCCAATCCCTGATCCGGCACCAGTTACTAAGGCCACTTTGTTATCTAAAACTTTCCTTATTTTAATTATTTAAATTTTCCTTTATCACATTGATCAGCAACAAGGTAAAAGTCCACTCCAGATGAGTAAAACTATGCTATATAAACGAGTACTAACTAGCTATTGTTTCCTAAAACACCAATGACAAAACCAGCTCCTTAGGGCTTGCAAAAAGCTAATTCATCTGTTGAAAATGATGGGACGAGGTAATTACCAAACGCTAGAATATAGTTCTTTGCTTGTGGTGGAAGACATGACTTAAAGTAATTATAGTTATTCATGTGCATCTCTACCTTACCGGCCAGAGGCCTCAGTAATAGTCGTCACGCGGCAGAGCCGAGCGACTGCGGGTGTAAAACAATCGCTTGGCTACTGCCGAGTGATTATTATGCTTTAGGCCTCTGGCCGATATAGCAATAAATGCCATGATTCTAAATACCGAAAAGGTAGAGAAAGGCCTGACATAACCTGATTCTAACTATACTTATCCGAATGCATCTCTACCTTACCGGCCAGAGGCCTCGGAAATAGTTGTCACGCGGCAAGAGCCGAGCGACTGCGGGGCTGCGGGTAAACGGTAAACAATCACTTGGCTACAGCCGAGTGATTATTATGCTTTAGGCCTCTGGCCGATATTGCACTAAATGCCCTGATTCTAAATACCGAAAAGGTAGAGAAAGGCCTTACATAACCTGATTCTAACTATACTTATCCGAATGCATCTTTACCTAACCGGCCAGAGGCCTCAGTAATAGTCGTCACACGGCAAGAGCCGAGCGACTGCGGGTGTAAAACAATCGCTTGGCTACTGCCGAGTGATTATTATGCTTTAGGCCTCTGGCCGATATTGCACTAAATGCCCTGATTCTAAATACCGAAAAGGTAGGGAAAGGCCTTACATAACCTGACTCTAACTATACTTATCCCAATGCATCTTTACCTAACCGGCCAGAGGCCTCAGAAATAGTCGTCACACGGCAAGAGCCGAGCGACTGCGAGTGAACGAGGGACAACAGCCTAATTCAATTCAATTAATGTCATTTCCAGAATGGCCAACTCCAATGTGTAAAATTGTAGCACCAAACTACCATAATTTTGATATTCATAATTTTCTCTCGAAAAGGGACAACCTTCATTACACCAAAAGGAATCAATTAAATAAACAAAATCTAACTTTCTTTCTGAACTCACAATCCCTTCACTTTCTAAAGCGTCAACATATGCTATCATTAAATCCTTAACCTTAAATTCTGCAAGAATGTGTTGAAAAACCTCGCCACTTCTACAAGGATCCATTAGAATCAACCCAGTACCTGGTTTGAATCCGCCCGCCTGGTCTATAAAATAATAATTTTTATTTTTCATCTCCTCCAATAAATAATGAAGCCTATTATTGTCATTCATGATGTTTTTATCAATAATATCAACCTTAGATTGTAATGAATGGCATAGTAAAACTACGGACTCCTGCATACATATGTGCCTTTCCTTATCGGAAACACATCCAATAAAAAGCAAACAAAAGACTATCAATAAACCTTTAAATTTCATTCTATATCATATTTAATACTATCTTCCTTATTTTTTACCGGCCTAGAATCAATTGAGCTTACCCCCACTGGCGCAAGCGTCCGCTTGTGCCTATTCAATATGCATTCGATCCTATAATTAAACGAAGGTGACTCGGCATAATACACCATGCACAAATCTCCAAACCTTTCTCCTGCTGGCAATACCTCACACTTTCTAACCTGCTAGGTCACAATTGTATTACGCCTACACCTTCCCAGGAATTTGTAATACAAGGTTAATATCCAAACTTAAAAAACAATATGCTAAGACTTTTGCCGAGCGACGGGTGGATTGCTGTATACATCTGATCATCTCATTCCGAGCAGATGCTCTTGTACATGGCAGGTCGTAGGACCGCTGCGCTTAACCTACGACCAGTGAGGAGGGTAGAGCCGAGCGACTGTTGATGTGTAATCAAAACCCTGTTACCTCAATATTATTATCTTTTAAATGATTAGATATCTGAGTAAGTTTATCTCTGCGTATGCCAGATCGCACAAGTATTGACTTCTTCTTAATAAAATTTTTTTTTGTTCTATAATAAATATGGAAATAATTTGTTTCTTCTCCAGTCACTTTAAAACTAACTTTCTCAATGTCAATTGAATCAATTAGTTTAGTCTTAAATAACACACCTAACTTATATTGTTGATAAATTTGATCCTTATACACTTTAGTGTCATACAATGAAAAACTTATAAATAAAAAAAGTACAGATGCAATAATTAGAATAGTTAACCAAAGGTTTAAATGCAACAGCCAATCACAAATAACAAAAATTAAAAAACCATAAGCTATTGATGCTAGAAATGCAAACTCATAATTTGCTGGGTTTGAAAACAACAGTTTATTACTATTTATCATTCCTTTTCTATTAATTCACTTCCAGATTGGTATATAGTTTGAACATCAAAACTAGTATCCAAGGCTTCGTTTGCTTATTGATATTCATTCATGCCGTTTATTTTCTAGCTAGATCGCAATTGTATTATGCCTACACCTTCCCAGAAATTTGTAATGCAAGGTTAATATGCATCCTACCTAATGACATACGCTGAACAACGGCTAAACTACTACAATAATGGCACAAGTGGACACTTGCGCCAGAGTTTCATAACCTTAGACTAGGTTGAGGCTTGATATCGCTACTTGTCCTAGTAGGGAACCATACCACCATGCTCAGCATGGCGATAACGAAAGGGCTTTTTTATTGAAAGGGCTTTATTCAAGCAATCTATAAATACTATATTGCGGCCAGTAATGGAGAATGAATATACTATCACAAAGGCTATAGTTAAGAAGAGAACGCTGAATTGGTTGGTTCTTGTCCTTTTTCCTATTGTTTTCATGGGAAGTTTCATTGTGATGGATCGACTGGCCCTCCCCTTATGGCTAGGTTTAGTATTCCATTTCAGTCTGATTGCTATAATCATTTTACATAACTACAAGCACTATTACAACCTACCTCAGATTGGATCAATTAAGATAACTGATGATAATATCGTATTGTCAGCAGATGAGGAAATAATTACTATTCTGGGAAACGAGATCAAAGTAATCAACGTATATCCTCATTTAAACCTGGGCTCGCCCACATTACATTGGGATGGATTCAAACTAGTAGAAGTAGTAATAAAGCTTCACTCAGGCCACCATTTCACAAAGATCGTTTACAACACAAAAAATGGATTTGAGTACAAGCCCAACGATCCCTCCAAATTATGGGAAACCCTTGACCGTTTTGGTGGCTTACATAATTTTAGAGTGAACTTACTTTTGAGAAAAAAGAAAGTGAGTAGATAACAGCAATAATAGCACAAGTGGACACTTACGCCAGAGAGTGACTGATGGCAAACCGTCATCCCGGCCGCAACGAAGTGAAGAGCCGGGATCTCGCTGTTCAGATAACACTAACCGAACAGTAAGATTCCTGATATCATTGCGCTATGCTCCATGATTCAGGAATGACGGCTTTTATTTGCTAATTCGCGTGTGTGAAAGCCTGCTTTTTCCAACTGATCATAGATCCATACATAACTTGAGTTCCGCTCAAACTCCTTTCTTTAAGAACTCGTATTCATGAAATACTCTCTGTGTATTGTAGCCTCAGACATCTGATTATCTCATTCCGAGCAAATGCTCTTATACATGTCAGGTCGTAGGACCTCAGCGCTTAACCTACGGCCAATGGGAGTTTATTTGTTGTAGACGAGCGTCTATTCAATCCTATTGAGCGTATAATAGATTTTTCCATTTTCTTCCTTTTCTGAGAACGTAATTTGGTTTCTCGATTTTTTTTTCAATTGACATAATAATGGGATCAAAAAAGCCAGAGTCTCTTTTTTCAACATTTACCCATTCATCATTATTGTTTCTCAAGAAAACTGTATCAATTGCTAAAGTTAGAAGCGCGTCATTGATTTCAATCCTGCCAATTTGCTTTCTGCCATTTTCTCTCTCATTTTTTACGATTTCCATTCGAAATGTCATGTCATCACTAAACTCATAAACTGTGGAAAGGGATAAAATCTTAGCATTTTCAATTATTTGAGCAGGAACGTTTGGTATATCCACTTTCATATTGGTTACTTTCCATTTTCCTATTAAGTCCTTTTTATCCAGCTCTGATTGACATGAGAAAAACAACAGTGTTATTCCTATTAGAGTAAAAGTGAATCCTTTCATCATATCTTAGTGTATTTCATTTATAAAGCTTGTGTAGCTCAGTAGAGCCTGATAGCCCTATTTTTTATAAATATAGAAAAATAGAACTATCTAAACCTAGTCCGCCACGATCCATATATTACTTGAACGTCCGCCCAAACCCCTTTCTTTAAGCACAACATCGTATTCATAAAAAACTGACTATGCATTGTAGCCTCAGACATCTGATTATCTCATTCCGAGCAAATGCTCTTATACATGTCAGGTCGTAGGACCGCTTCGTTTAACCTACGGCCAGATGGTTTATCTATAAGGCCTTACTGATAAAATTATATCACCTCTTCGGGGCTTGGAAGAGGTGATTTGATATTGAATCAGAGAATTATCGGGAGCTTCCCCCTTCTATTATTTAATTTCCCCCCTGAGTTTTCTTCTTTAATAGATAACTCCTGAAAATCTAAACCTAATTCAAAAATATCCATAAGGTTATTATCGGATTTACTAATAAAATCAAGCCACTCTGAATAAGTATGAATATCGAGGATATTACGAAAATTAATATACCCAGGCTGGTTAAGTGAGGCATCAAAGTTAGTCAACACCTGCGGCAATTCGAGTGAGACCACCTTTCCCTCCCCAAATGGCACCAACCAAGTGTGATAAACATTTTCCTTTTCAATATCAAAAATCATGAAATCCAGATCGCCAGAAACAGAATATGTAATAACTTCTCCATCATACATAAGATCGTAATCATAATTCATTGTGCCAATATAAATACCATCTTCTCCATACGTTCTTTGCCCATATTCAAATTTATCATTCTCATAATAAACTTGAGTGTAGTAATCTGAGAACCCTTCTTTAGGATAGGATATATTAAATCCCTCTTCGGTAAACTGATCTCTAAAGCAAACATAGAATCCTGAATTAAAGCTATTCGGATAGGCTCTAATTCCAATTGTCGCCACATTTAAAGACTCCGGTATAGCTAGTGTTTTGGAAACTATATCATTATTCACCAATCTAAGATCTACAAGATTATCGCCCTCTGTGATTTCAGTAAAAACACCGTATTTTACAAATTGATCCTGATCATTAGATTCTACAATATAAATATCAGAAGGATTTGTTTTTAAATCTGTATTATAACCATTTTCCACATTCACTCCAAAGTAAGAAATAGATTGATCATGAGCACTTACTCTATAGCTAGCGCCCTCTTTTGCATTTTGAAATTTCAAGTCTGCCCGGTAAGGATATTCAGATTCCTCACTCGTATAAACCTTGTATAGAACCCATTTTCTACCTTTATTAACTTTTGCATAAGTTATAATTTCCAGTTCTTCCCCATTATTGTAAAGTAAACCTTGCGATAAGTAAAACTCACTACCCTCGAATTGAGAGGAATACAAAACTACACTATCCCCATTTGAATATTCGGAAGAGGCAATTAGGCTACCAGTTACATCCGAGAGAAATACAAAACCACGTATACCTTCGGCAAGGTTATCACCTTGAACCTTTATAGAAACCAACACACTATCAATGGGATTTTCAATTTGAGGTTCATCAGAAATTACAGGATCATCATCTCCACAGGATAACAGACATGCTGCTAAGCAAACAATTAATAGCCTTAAGATTGTATTGGGATATATCATTTAAAAATTTTGATTACAGATAAATTCCAATTTTAACGAAAAAATATCATTTAACTGATTGAATTGAATCATTTATTGCTTAATCACCCTGATGAATCCAAATGAATTCGATGCCATTGAAATAGAGTAGCCCTCCGGAGCATTCCTCCTCTCTTATGCTAATGGCATCATTTTCAAGCTTAATTTTCTTTTCGCCTAACACATCACCATTTTCCTTAAAGGTAGTTTTCATAAATGTACCTTTCTTTTATACACTTCCAATTATCCACTCACAACTGGTCGTAGCATCCACTAAGATCCATATATTGCTTGAGCGTCCGCTCAAATTCCTTTCTTTACTTACAAACTTGTATTCATGAAATACTGACTGCACATTGTAGCCTCAGACATCTGCTTATCTTATTCCGAGCATATGCTCTTGGTCATGGTAGGTCGTAGGACCGCTCCGCTTAACCTACGACCAGTTGGAGAATTAACCTATTAAAAAATTACTATAAATTAATTGATCATTTTCTAAAAACTCCATTATAAGTGTTCCATCTTCCGAAATTACCGGAAAGCCTTGCCGAGAGGCTAGTAGAATCTCCTCCCAATATTTAAAAAAATCCTTTGTCTTTAAAATTAAAACAATACCTCCATACCCCACCTCAACTATTATATTCTCTTTTTTACTCATTTCACTTTTAGACAAAATGGATATTAATTGCTCATTACCATCATTCAAAAAAGAATAAACAAATGAAGGGGAAATTAAATCCCAATCAATGTTACCTCTATATTGGGTGTTTTTATAATCCTTTATCTCTCTTAATCCAAATTTTTCAATAATATTGTATTCATACTTAGGATTATTGTAAGATAAAATTGATTCTTTTTTTATAAATTTATTTAAATGTGGATGTATATACATTAGAAAATATTTTTTAATGTTTTTTCGTATACCTCTTTATTCATTTTGATGGGTATAGCCCCTTTTTCTGTGGCTGTTTCCCAATTTATATGAGCTCCTAACTCATCACTCCAGTCTAGTCCCCCACTGGCGCAAGCGTCCGCTTGTGCCTATTCAATATGCATTCGATCCTATAATTAAATGAAGGTGACTCGGCATAATCACCATGCATAAATATCCAAACCTTTCTCCTGCTGGCAATACCTCATACTTTCTAACCTGCTAGGTCACAATTGTATTGCAGCTACATCTTTCCAGGCATTTGTAATGCAAGGTTAATATCCAAACTTAAAAAATAATATGCTAAGACTTTTGCCGAGCGATGGGTGGATTGCTGTGGACATCTGTTTATCTTATTCCGAGAATATGCTCTTGTACAGGGCAGGTCGCAGGACCGCTGCGCTTAACCTAGGACCAGTGGGAGCACCAACAGCTAAGGACATACGCGGACTAACTGGGTAAGACTAAGGATAACGAAGGGTTTGAAGGAATTTCAAACAGACCATTCTGAGTATTCAAATTTAATCCATCTATTTCCTTTCCTAAACCACTTGACAAAGCCATAATAGTTGTAAACATTATTACAATGCCTGTTGTGTCAACAGGCATGCATTTTACTCCTTTAACATTCACCACTAGAGAATCTTTAATATTATTTCGTTTTAAACACTCATGAAAATAATTTATTCCACTAGATACAAACTCTTTGTACTCAGAATTACTAAAATTAATTTCCAAGTTAGAAAAAGTATCATTCCAAAATTTAACTTCTAAAAAAACAGCTCCGAAATATCCTTTTCCTAAAATTTTCTTTTTCAATTCAAAAAAACAATTGTACGATTTCATATTCAATCAATATCAATATTTACTTTTTCTCCACTTTTATAGAAGATTGTATTTTCCTTGCATTTTGGGTTATCTAATATCTCATTAAATTCCCAATCTGTATATCCCCCACTGGCGCAAGCGTCAGCTTGTGCCTATTCAATATGCATTCGATCCTATAATTAAATGAAGGTGACTCGGCATAATACACCATGCATAAATCTCCAAACCTTTCTCCTGCTGGCAATACCTCATACTTTCTAACCTGCTAGGTCACAATTGTATTGCGGCTACATATTTCCATTCATATGTAATGCAAGGTTAATATCCAAACTTAAAAAATAATATGCTAAGACTTTTGCCGAGCGATGGGTGGATTGCTGTGGACATCTGTTTATCTTATTCCGAGCATATGCTCTTGTACAGGGCAGGTCGCAGGACCGCTCCGCTTAACCTAGGACTAAGGGAAGCATTCGAGGAACGAGGGCCATAACATATACACGAACCAGCCATGGTTAAAATTGAATAGTTAGATTTTTCTTAGAAATTTTAATAGAATTAGTTATTTCATTTATTTTTGACGATATATAATGACCCTTGTATAAATCCCAGTTCCATTTTATCTTATTTGAATAATTTTGAAAATTATCTAGCAAATTCATCTCTTGAATATTCTCAATATGATCGATTTTTTCATAAAGCAATAATTTATCTTGATCATTAAAATTTTCATATACAAATCTTTTTGCTATTGATTTTATCTCAAAAATATCAAGGCAAGGTATTAAAACTTTATCTATTTCACTTTTTTCATCTAAATTATCTTGCCTTATACTCAATAGCGTATTAATTCCAACAATATAATAGTAGAGACACCCGCTTAAATGAGGTTCATTTAAAATTGCTTTTTTCATCCATGTGTAAAATTTATCTTCATGATTTTGAAGCATTGTATCATCATTTTGCATGAATTAAATATTAAGTAATCTAGCCATTCATTTGTACTTAAAGTTCTCCCCACTGGCGCAAGCGTCCGCTTGTGCCTATTCAATATGCATTCGATCCTATAATTAAATGAAGGTGACTCGGCATAATACACCATGAATAAATCTCCAAACCTTTCTCCTGCTGGCAATGCCTCATACTTTCTAACCTGCTAGGTCACAATTGTATTACGGCTACATAATTCCAGGCATTTGTAACGCAAGGTAATATGCATCCTACCTAATAACATACGCTGAACAATGGCTAAACTACTACAATAATGACACAAGTGGACACTTGCGCCAGAGTTTCATAACAATAATGGCACAAGTGGACACTTGCGCCGGAGCTTCATAACCTTAGACCAGGTTGTGAGTTATTACAAACTATCAATTTACTCACCGAATAACTCACCTAGCTATTGGTTTTATATGAATAAAATGGCTTGAGCATTAAACAAAAAAGCCTCTTTAAATAGCTTAAAGAGGCTTTTGATGTCATTTGACTTGTGAATTGTGGAGCCGGAGGGATTCGAACCATAATTACAAATTACTGATTTACAGTTAATTATTAAAGGTTTAAAAAAGTCACTCACCGAATAACTCACCTATCTCAATAAGGTGACTTTTTACACTTAGAATATGTAATTCTACCCCCCTATACCTCCCCCTTTCTTCGTTTCCATATAGTAGAATTTCCTGCCCTTTCTGATGATCCTGTAAATACAATGGATGGCTAGGCGTTGGCTCAAATCCCTACCCTCAGGACTACCATAACCGTATCACTACTAAGAAAGTAAGGTTATAAAAGCATGCTGGAATATTACCAAAACTTCAACCCTAGATTCAATGAAACACCGTATACGAGACCCATTTATACGATAGTTAGTGAGGCGTGCCAAGAGCTTATAGCTCATGGCCGTCTACACAATTACCTGCAGGCGTAGTTTAAAAGGATAATTGATTATTTTAGTTCGGTATCTTTATCATTAATCAAATCATTTTCAATTTTTTCTCCATTTATAAATTTAAATGCTAAAGCTTTAAAGCTATCAGGTGCAAATAGAGCTATAAAATGAGGAGCGTCTTTTATTTTTAAAAAAGTCACAGCATTTTCCTTGGGTAATTTCTTATAATGTTTAATAGCTCCAGTTATATGAGTTTTAGGGTCTAATGTTCCGTGTAAAATTAATGTTGGGGGCATTTGTTTAGGAATTCCTGTAAAATAATTGTCTCTTGGATAGGTAGGCATAGAATTTTCAGCTAGTAAGCCTGCTAATGGGCTTGAGAATAATAGCGCTTCTGATTCTGCTATTACTTCAGTTTTTTTAAGTTGAGGTCTTAAATTATTTTCAGAGGCTGAAATTATTTGAACTAAAGGTATTGAATTTGAAGATGTCTCATATCTACCATAATTGGAATAAAACTCTGTAAGTTCTTTTATAGCATTATTTAAGGGATCAAAGTTTTCCTTCTCTAATCCTTTAATAATTTCAGGAATTTGTTGTCTTGTTTTTGGTACATCCAGCAACCTACCTAATATTATAGATAAATCTTGTTTAGGTAAGCTTTTAGAGAAATCCTCATCGTTCTTAGCCTTTTGTATAATTCTTTTTAGTCTAGTGGCTAAAGGAGCTTCATCATCGTTTATTATGGTATCATAATATGTCAATACTGAATTTCCAATATCATTTACTATAAACGACCGATGACTTAAATCGTTCTCCTCATCATCTTGTAAAGGAACTAGTGAATCTAATATGACGCCATCTAATTCCGTAGTTTCTAATTGCAGTAAACGCAGCACTAATTGCGTTCCATACGAAACTCCATATACATAGCGTTTTCCTGTTCCGCTGAAATTATTAATAAGTAAACTAAGGTCTCTTGCTGCATTGGTGATTGAAAAAGCCTGTACATAAGAGGTATTGGTATACATATGGTTAAAACAAGGGCCCCACTCATCATTTGCAAGTGCAATTCCGTTTGGAGAATCTACCGATTCTTCCTTAGGGCATATTTTGCTCGATAGTCCCGTTCCTCTATGGTCTGGAATAAATATGTCTAAATGAGGGAATGTTTTTGAAAACAACTCCACCAAAGGGTATAAGCTCGCTCCTGATTCTCCAGGTCCTCCAGCGATTAACCAAATAGATCCTTTTCTATTCTTTAATGAGGGGAATTTTCTAACAAATAACTCAATGGAATCATTGTTATTTGACAAATAATTAAGGGGGACTTTTTCAATGGTACAAAGTGATGATTTAAATTCTTTAAATTCATCGCAATCAGTACATTTTGAAAATTGCGCTTTTACGCTGATTGTACATAAAAAAAATAATATTAAAATTATAAACTTATCCTTCGGCATTTGATATTTAATTTTAGTTTGTTTTTCGGCTTGCGGGTAATGGTATTGTCTATGTAAAGTAGCTGATTCGGAGCACTACCTCTTAGCTTATAAGTGATCTCCATTTTTATCAATTATCTTTCGCTTAACTACCTAAACCACAATTTTTTATAAACTCCATATGTGTCGTGAATGGTGAATATAACTCAAGAATTCGAGTGTTCCAAGAAGTAAAAGTTCTTTACGCGCTAAGGTCGTGCCTGGAAGCGAAGCCAGTGGCAAGCTTGTTAACCGAGAGGTTAGAACTGAAGAAATGCAAAGCATTCATGAATACCTTTAAAAAAACACGTATGAATAAAGCCAGACTGCGGTGTCTGTACTGAAGAACATGAACCACATACAGAGGCTATGAGGCCGGATGAGGTAAGTCATGCTGCCGAAGTCTATGGATACCACGGTTTGATTTATGCCACCCATTTCGGTAAGGTGTATGCCAGTGATTTCGGTTCAAACCGTGCCAGTGTATCTACTTGATTACGGTTCGATTTATGCCACTTTAAGAGTTCATTGATTGTTAATATCGCCCCAAAAAAGGATGGCGAATAAACTTGACATAATGGACTTAAAACAAATTATCAATCTTCATTTGAGAGGGCTGAGCAATCGGCAAATTGCTTTGACCCTGGGTGTGAATAGAAACACTGTTAACCATTATTTGCGATCACTTCAGTCAAGCGACCAGCCCATGGAAGCATTGCTACAGTTGGATACTGATGCTTTAGAAGAGCTGTTTTCGTCTAAGACAACCATAAACAATGATCGTTATGCAGTTTTAATGCGTTTTTTTGAGACCATGCACCCACAGCGTCATCACCCTGGCTTTACCCTTCAGTACCACTACCAGTTGTATGCTGAGCAAACTCAGGATAGTTATAGTTACACTCAGTTTACCACCCATTATCAGCGTAAGTACAAACAGGCCAAAGGTTCTATGAAGTTAGAGCACAAGGCAGGAAAAGAGCTTTATGTTGATTTTGCAGGTAAGAAATTAGAAGTAGTAGATCCATCTACAGGAGAAGTAAGCCAAGTAGAAGTTTTTGTGGCCACACTTCCTTTTAGTCAGTATACTTATGTGGAAGCATGTAAAAGTCAAAAAAGGGAGGACTTTATTCAATGCCTCAATAATGCACTCCGCTTCTTTGGAGGAGTACCTGTAGCCATCGTGTCAGACAACCTTAAATCGGCAGTTACCCGATCCAGTAAGTATGAGGCGGTTATTAATAAAACTTTCAAAGACTTCGCTCATCACTATGGGTGTGCCATAAACCCTACACGTAGTTATGCCCCACAAGATAAAGCACTGGTAGAAAATGCTGTTCAGCTGGCCTATCAGCGCATTTATTACCCTATGCGTAAAATGACTTTCTTCTCTATTGAAGCGCTTAATGAAGAGATTCAGCATCATCTTAAGGGCTATAATAATGTACTTTTTCAAAGAAAAGAAGCTTCCAGAAAAGAGCTGTTCCAATCCGTAGAATCATCCCTTCTAAAAAGCTTACCCCAAAGTACTTATCAGGTTAAAGAATACGCCAGAGCCAAGGTACAGAAGATGGGATATGTATACTTCTCGGCTGACAAGACTTATTATAGCGTTCCCTATCGCTACATTGGCTCTCAAACCCAGATACAGTATACCTCCAAACATGTTGAAGTATACTACAAAAGCCAACGCATTGCGCTGCATAATAGAGTAATGAGTAAGGGAGCTTATATTACTAATAAGAATCACCTCTCCAGTACACACCGTGCTTATAGCCAATGGAGTCCCCAGTATTTTTCTGATCAGGGAGGTAAAATAGGTGTAAATGTAAAGCTGTTTATGACAGGTTTATTTCTGCAGGGTGACTATCCTGAGATTAACTACAAAAGAGCCATGGGTATTTTAATGCTGGCCAAAAACTATGGCCATGAGCGTGTAGATAAAGCCTGCCTAAGGGCTGTTCATCATGACACATACAGCTATCAAAGGCTCAAAAATATACTCAGCAATAATATGGACGAGCATGAAATAGAACAAGAAAACCATCAATCACATATCCCTTCTCACAAAAACATCAGAGGGGCTAACCATTACCAGTAAACAATAATTTTATGAACAATAATCAAACAATAGAAAAACTAAAATCCATGAGGCTATCTGCGATGGCTGAACTGCACAGACAACAATTCAGTAGCAATGCTTATCAAAAATGTACCCCAGATGAATACCTGGCCTTACTCACTGAAAGTGAATGGGATGACCGTCAGAATAAGAAGATTACACGGCTGATGAAAAAAGCCACCTTCAAGCAGCAGGCAGACATGGATGAAATAATCTTCTCTGAAGATAGGGATCTGGATAAAAACATGTTCAACAGGTTGTCCTCCTTACAGTTCATCAAGCAAAGTGAAAACATCATTATTACAGGTGCTTCAGGAGTCGGCAAAAGCTTTATGAGTCAGGCCATAGGCAGACAAGCTTGTCTGATGGGCTATAGCACCATCTATCAGGTAACAGCTCGCCTGTTCAACAAAATGAAACTCGCCAAAGTAGATGGCACCTATATCAAAGAACTTAAAAGAATTACCTCTGCCCAACTCTTAATACTAGATGATTTTGGTTTACAAAGCATGGACAATATGGCAAGAGAAGTACTTATGGATATTATCGATGATCGTCATGGAAAAACTTCAACTATAATCTCCTCTCAAATACCAGTATCAGCCTGGTATGATATTATTGGTGAAGGTACTATTGCTGATGCCATATTAGACAGGCTCGTTAACTCTTCTCATAGAATAGATCTCAAAGGAGAATCTTTGAGAAAAGGTATGTTGAAACATTAATATTTACTAAAATTACACAACTCTTAAAGTGGCATAGATACACCGAAATCACTGGCATAGTTTGACCGAAACAACTGGCATAGTCCGACCGAAATAGCCAGTCTAACATCTCGAAAGAGCCCAGAGCCAACTTTGCATCAAAAGAGAGCCTATCAAAAAAGGGGTTTGTCCTCATTGCGGAAAAGGTAAACTCATTACCATCATGCGCTTTGATAACAGAGGACCTCCTAAGAATGTCTGCCTACCTGAATTTAGTTAGCGATTTTTTTATGCACAAATCTGGTGCAATGGAAATCCTATGCCTAAAATCCTATAAAACGGACTTTAAAAAACAAAATTTTAACTCATAGGAACTTATCAAGACCCTTTACATGCTTAAAGCCAGACTCTGATCCAAAGCCTCAGCCCTTAATCTCAATAAGTAGGGCTTCAATATCCTATCTCAATAATGACTAATCCCCATAGACTGTGCCACGGTTCGTTCAACACTGTCTTCATGCTTGGCTCGATGAGCCACACGAAGACTTAGTTATTAGCGGTAGTGTTTTTTTTCTCAGCATATTGATTACTAATTCAAAAACTGTTCTCTGTATTCCGTTGGTGTAACCCCTACTTCTTTTTTAAAAAGTCTTGAAAAGTAAGGTGGATTTTCAAAACCTAATTGATAAGCAGTTTCGGCTACGGTTTTGTCGGTTCCCATCAAAATATTTTTTGCTTCGATAACCAATGCAATATGAATATGTTCCAGTGCTGTTTTACCTGTTTCTTGCTTTAATAAATCGCTTAGGTATTTTGGTGACAATGCCAGTTTTTCGGCCATATATTTTACAGACGGTAATCCGCTTTTTTGTAGACCTCCATTTTCAAAATACTGCTTTAGTATCTCAGTAAATTTCGTGATTATAGATCCCGATAGAACAGACCTGTTCAAAAATTGTCGTTTATAAAATCGCTGGGCATATTTTAAGAAAGAGTCTATATGAGTTAGGATAATATCTTTACTGTATTCGTCTTGATTATTGTGATATTCTACCTGTATCTTGTTGAATAAATCCCAAAGAATTTCTTCTTCTTTTGGTGACAGATGTAAAGCTTCATTCACTTCATAATCAAAAAAACCATATTTATTTATTTCTGAATGAAGGCTATGGTTCACTAAAAAATCTTCGTGTATATAGAGTAGAAATCCCTTTTCACTTGTTTCTACATTATTCATTAATACTTTCTGATGTGGCTTTAGAAATGCCAAAGAGCCATTGTCGTGGTCGTACTTTGTTCGACCATATTGAAATGTTCCTGATTTTAATTTTGTTAATGCAATGGTATAAAACCCCATCGTAAATTCTCGCTCAATAAAAGTACATTTTTCTGACTCTTCAAAAGTTAGTATACCCAGCAGCGGGTTTTCTGGCGGTGGAAATCCATTTGATTTACAGAGTTCACTTATCGTTTTATAATGATTCATAATTCCAACTCTTTATTTATTAAATTATTAAAGGTACATAAACTTCAAAAAGTTAATTAATTTTCGTTTAATTATAGCCTGATGTATCAATAATAAATTACTGATTAATGAATACAAAATCAGGCTATGTTTTGAAAAATTATTTATTTTGATTTTTAAATAGTAAGACTAGTCCGAAACCTGAAAAAATCCCGTTGCTACCTTTATGAATTCCTGAAGTTTTTTTGGTACAGCAAGTTCATCAGCTTTAGACATGCTTAAAACTTCATCCGCTTTTTCTTCATTGGATGCAAGCTCCACCCAATTCGGATTGATAACAAGCCCGTGTCCAACTGCAACCATAGACAAACCTAATTTTAGTGCTTCTTCCGCTTCATTAAACTGTTTGACACCTCCCGCAGCTATCACAGGAACTCTATGCTGAACGTGATCAAGTATTGATTTTAAAAGAGTAATATCTCCATTTTCATCATCTATTGATTTTTGCGAAAGAAGATCAGCAAGAGAAACGTGCAGATAATCAATTCCAGAGTCGATTAGTTTATCTATCAATGGGAAGGTATCTCTCACTCTATAACTTTCAGGCTCTTCTGGTGAGATTCTAAAACCTATCATAAAAGGTTTTTCCGCATACTTTTTAATTACATCATGAACTTCTTTGATCACCTCTACTGCAAAATTCATTCTTTTTTTTGCAGATCCACCCCAATAGTCAGTTCTTTGGTTGTAATAAGGCGAAAAGAAATTTTGTAATAAAAATCCGTGAGCACCATGCAATTCTATTCCGTCAAAACCTGCCTGTATAGCTCTGTGTGTGGTTTGACCAAAAGCCTTTATCATTTCTAAAATTTCTTCATGTGTAAGTTCACGTGATACGGTCCCTCCTGTATAAAACATGGAAGGTGCTAGCGCAATGGGACTTGCACTTACAGGAATACCATCAGGAATAAGATCTAAAACTGCTTTATTTCCAGCGTGGTAAATTTGAAGTATTGCAGGTGCTCCACCTTTTTTTGCAGCCATGGCCAGTTTCTTAAGACTCGGTAAAAACGAATCATCATATGAGGCGTATTCATTGTTAAAGCCTATACCATTTGCCATTACTCTGGTGCAACCTGTTATTACCATTCCAACGTTTCCACTTCGAGCTTTGTAATGCTTGATTTCATCATCTGATACGGTATAATCATCATTGCTTGCCCAAGTTGTCATCGGTGCCATTGCAATCCTATTTTTGGTTTCGATCCCGTTTTTAAATGTAAAAGTTTGGAATAATTGTTTTGTGTCTCTTGTCTCGCTCATTATTTAAATTTTATGTTGTTAAATGATGATACAAAGGTGAGACGCTAAACGGTTCTATTAGCTATACAAAAGTCTGAAGATGTGATACAAATTTCGGAAAGGAGGTTTTGGGAAACAGTTTAATTGAGTCTGTGGCTTAGCATTACCGCTAACGGGTTTGTATATGAAAAGTAGTGGATTTTAGGCACTAAATTTTCGGATTATAACAGACCATTAATTTATTCTTTTTGTTCCGTTTAAGCGATAAAACCGCTATTTTTTATATAAGTTGTTAGCCACTGGCTTTTATTCAAATATTTGCTCAATTTTATTTCTTAATGATTCAGGCATTGAATAGTCAACTTCTGATACAGTATTTAGAGCGATGTATGGTTTGTTCTTTACGGAACGGTCAACCAATCCTATTTCTTCTTCAATATCATTTTCAAAGACAATACTTTTCCCATAGTCAGAATTAATCACTTCCTCAATTTTAGCCGATGATGTATCTGCACTTGCAATTGCGTCTGCACTTTTATGAGCTTGATGGTCTCTATCATAAACAACTATATAATTGACTTTAAATCCGTTTAAAAGTTTTAGATATAGTGGCATATTGTCTTTTGACCCACAATCAATTAATGTGTAATCATTTCTGAAAATTGATAGAGATTTAGCTAAAAAAGGAATAATAGTTTTGTCTGTTTGCCCTTCTACTAATATTACTTTTTTCGCAAAAAACAATTCACTTCTTTCTGGATTAATCCAATAGATAAGATTTAACTTTCGTCTTTCATCTATTTCCGCAAATAAATCAGAAGTACATTGTTTCACTGTTGTCCCTTCTGCAACACTTTCTTTTTTTGCAATAATTAGTGATTTATATTCTGTAATATCAACGAACGAGTTAGAATGAGTTGTAACAATAACTTGATTGTTATTTTCAGATAAAGTTTTTAGTGTAGAGTATAAATCTCTTTGTGCTTGAGGATGTAGATATAATTCGGGCTCCTCAATTATAAAGTAGGATGAATTCGAAGCTTGTCTATTTGCTCCACCTTCATTCGGTTGATTATTCTCTTGTCTGATTATATTGGCATATGACTTAATAAGAGCAAATATTAAAGCTCTTTGTAAACCATTCCCTTTTCTATTTACGTCAGTTTTAACGCCATCATTTATCCAAATTTGAGTTCCTACTTTGAAAATATCATCAATATTAGGTGGAGTTACTTCAACTTCGATTGATGTGTTCCAGTTTCCAAGTTCTGTTGCTATATTTTGTTCAAAAGTATTAAGTTCTTCAGGTCTATTTACATTACTTTCCCCTTCTTGATTTTTTTTATTCAGGATACTAACCAATTCATTTACCTGCCGTTTTGCATTCAAGTATGTTTGATTAGATTCTGCTAATTTGTTCAAAACTTTTGCATACAAATCACTAAACACACTTGAACCATTTGGTTTCAATTCTTCATTTGCACTTTTAACGGCTGGAATGAAGAAAACGTCGCCAAAAATGCCTTGCGCAACAGTCTTGAGTCCTAGAAAATTACCTTCTTCCAGTGTGTAATTAAATTCAAGGTCAGCAGAGTTTGCGGTTATGTATTCTGTTTGTGCCTGTTCTACTATTGCTTTTGTAATTCTACCACTTGAAGGGACTAAATCATTTAGCGGTATTTCTGATATTGAATCACGACTTGTATAGTTACCTGAATTAGCAGGATTTAGCCATTCATCATTTGGCAATTCATAATAACCGTTATATGAGAATTTTAAATCTGTATTTAAGGTTTTGCGAACTTTAATAGAATTATCATTAGATAAATATTTACTGAAAGTCGTTTGGTCATTCTCATCAAGCTGTGAAAACTTTATTTCAATGTATGCAGGTAAATCGGCATTTAAAAAATCTTGTTTGTCAGGCTTAATTTTTCCGAAAAAGAACAAAAGGGATGAGATAATATTGGATTTCCCGTGATTATTCTGACCAATAACAACAGCAAAGTCATTAAAGTCTGCTTTTAAATGACATATAGACCTCCAGTTGTTAATTTCTATAGTTTCTATTCTCATTTTATCGTGTCTGCTTTTTTTTGCTTGTGGCTAACGCCCGGATATGGCGCTGTGGCCTCCGAGCTTTATTAATAACGATAAAAGTAGCTTATCTGCCGGTGTATTCAAAGTATCAGATGCGCACTGCGCCTTTCCAGATAAAAAACTCCCACGAGCAGAGGTAAATAGAAAGCATGTCAGATTCCTGGCGGCAGATAAGTGGGATGTTGAGCAGCCTCTAGGCAGATGGCTAAGTAAGGCCATGCGACCATATCGTATGTTGGCACACGTCTATTCTGTTTCCATTCGCTTCTTTCGATAGAGTTCAATGTAGTTCTCAATCCGTTGTTTTGGTCCAATTAGACCGTTCAGGTTGATATCTATGTCCGTTCCAGTTGGAAGGATTAGGATCAGTCGATTTTCATACTGACTTTCCTTGATGACAGTTGCGAAGATTACCTCCCATGGAATCAATTCCTTGGATGTTCTAACACCGTGTTCGCT
Organism: Fulvivirga maritima; assembly: GCF_021389955.1. Lineage (NCBI taxonomy): Bacteria > Pseudomonadati > Bacteroidota > Cytophagia > Cytophagales > Fulvivirgaceae > Fulvivirga > Fulvivirga maritima. The sequence continues at coordinate 2,803,601 of NZ_CP089980.1, read as the reverse complement.
AATCTCAAATTGGTTGTTATTCCTGAAGTAATCAATGACTATCCAAATGAGATATGCATTCCATATTATAGAAAAGCCAATTATCAAGTTCGATGGTTCGGAAGTAAGTAGTTCGTCAATCGAAAGACCCAAAAAGACAATGGGAATTACCAAGAGCAATAAGTATTTCATTTTGGATTTTGTTACATGAAAAACAGAAGGCAGTTCACTTACTTTTCTTGGTTTAAGAATTGGGACAAAGTTCGTAAGTCGTATTTTTTCTGGCTTATCTTCTAACAGTTCCTTTAAGAAACCCTTGTTGTTAATTTCAAGTCCGTACTTCTTGGTTTTGTAGATACTTATTCGTTCAAATTCTTCCTGATCTTTGTTGAAGTCCTGGCATTGAAGTTCAAAGGTTGGAAGTTCGTTCGTCAAGCCACAGATTACACCGTTCTGTTTGTCGAAACTTCGGTTCTGGCAAATTGAGCAGAGTCTAACTTGGTGATTTCGGTTCATTTAATGGAATGCGAATGTGTGCCAACATCCGTGTAAGGGAAACACATTCCCTTATTTTTATTATGGGCTCAATCTAAAGGATTTCTGATTAATTTCATAGAGGTGTTAGCTATATGTGTGTATACTTCTGTGGTCTTGGTTGAGTTATGCCCCAGGAGCAACTGTATTTGCCTTAAGTTTACGCCATCTTCTAATAAATGCGTGGCAAAGCTATGCCGTAACATATGAGGAACTACATTTTTCTGTATTTTCGCTCTCCTAGCCGCCTCTTTCACCACATTGACCACACTTTTTCCACTATATGGTCCGCCATTCTGCCCTTCTATTAAATAGTGCTGAGGCCTCCATTTCTTATAATACTGTCTTAGATCTTCTAAGACATTCTTTCCTAGAAGAGTATAACGGTCTTTTCCGCCTTTTGCGTTTTCTATTCTTATCTGCATCCGTTCACTGTCAATATCCGATATTTTTAAGTTTAAGAGTTCGCTCCTTCTTAGCCCAGCCGAGTAAAGTAAACTAATGATGCACTTGTGCTTCAGGTTGCTCATTGCTGCTATCATTCGTTTTACTTCATTTTGAGATAATACTTCTGGCAACTTTTCTTTTTTCCTGGGCCTTTCTATATCATAGTACCTATTGGGCATATCCAACACTATCTCATAATAAAATTTTATGCTATTGATAATTTGGTTAAGCATGGAATCAGATCTGCCCAAATCTACCTGATGAGAGAGGTAGCCCCTAATTTCATTTTCTCCCAGCTCAAGCAATGGTATATCTTTATAATAATTAATAAACCCCTCAAACATGCCTACATAGGTTTTTGCCGTAGAGAGCGCATACTTCTTTAGCTCCAACTTTTGCAGGTATTCTTCAGGGCAAAGCTTATATCCATCTGTGTGTTTCCTCTCTTTGAGGGCCTTTAAAGTAAATTGCTTTGATTCCAGCACCGGGTCTTTGATAGGCCGGTTTCGAAAGAAATATTTTCCGTCTACCCAGGCTACTCCTTTAAAAGTAGCATATATTTTATTTAGATGACTCTGAGTATTAGGACAATAGACCATCGCAAGTCGATTACTCCATTTTATACCAGGTATGCTTTTCATCAATGATTGGATAACTTTATCAGGGTAAAATTTCAATCCAATCATTTTATGTCCATTGATCATAAGATGCTTTAAGGCAATTTGTTTCGTTAATCTGCTCATAAGTAAGCAATAAGGGCAATTCAGCTTTATAATATCAAGTATTATTCGCATACTATTCGAATAATAATCGCATAAAATTCTTTTTATGACAGATAGCATGAAGAAGTGTCCTACCTGTGGAGCAAGCATTAAAGGAAGAAAGGATAAAATATATTGTTCTCTAAAATGTAAATCTTCCGCCCAGTATGATCAAAGGCTTAAAACTGAGCAGTTTTACCTCATGGTAGACAAGCAGCTAAAGACCAATCGTAAACTGCTGAAAAAATTTAACAAGGCTGGTAAAGCCACCATACGTGAAGAAGATCTGATATCTGAAGGTTTCGATCCTAAATATTTCACCCATGGATGGCGAGCGAAGAATGGAAATTTATATATGTTTTGCTATGAATATGGCTTTATGAAAACCCAAGAGAACGGCAAAAATAAATATGTGCTGGTTCAATGGCAAGATTATATGAACTAGCTCTGTATTAAAAAAGGGGTATGATATAAATAGAGATTTTAGTCTATTTCAATTGAAGTCATAGTAACCTAAAACCTACAATTAATCAATAGATTAAAAACTCCTTTTCAACTCCACTATTAGAAAGTCTACCCACTATACCTCCCATCTTTCTTCGCTTCCATCTCATAAAATTCCCTGCCTTTTCTGGTGATCCAGTATTCATGGGATTGACCTAGCTTCTTCACTTCTACAAATTCATGCTGCACACAGTAATCAATAGTTTCTCGGGTGTCTTTGGGCAATTGAGCTAACAGACTGCGGGTAACCATAACATATGACCAGCCGGTAAGGTCTTTTGAGGCACTGATTATGAGCTTTAAAAATTGAAAGACTGTTACACCACCTAATAATTGAGATTCCTGATTTAAGGACATGATTGATAATAATTGTTGATATAATCTAACCACTAATATATGTTTTCTAGTGTTGTCCCCTACTAAACTTCATCAATATGAGTGATTAATTTCTGCAAAACTTGCCTTAAATGCTGCCTGGTGCCTTCTTCATTGTCATAGTATTTATTATAAAAGCTACGGTAGGATAAAGATTCAGTTTCTTTAGTACTACAAAGGCGTGAGAACAACTTTACCATAGCGTTAACACTCTTCGCTTGCAAGACTTGCTTTTCAATCAACACCCGCAACAAAAGTGCTAACTGACTCACAGAGAGGTTAAAGTTCAGTCTATAGGGTATCTGCTGTTGCTCTTTTAACTGATCTTGCTTGAGTTTATATTTAAGGTATTTCTTCTCTTTCTTTAACCAGAAAATCAATTGATCTTTTAGCTTCAGTGGTCCGGGGTTCAGATGCCAGATATCCTGATTAGGCAGCTGCTCCAGCTCTTTACTATAGTAGGTTAAAAGGCTCATTTTCTCTACATATAAATCAGCTTCCTCCATAGCGCTGCGCATCTCAGAGGTAAGCAATTCATGAAATTTCAGGTTATTGAAATTATAAAATATAAGAATTTTCCTCAGGCTTTGGCTGGTATATTCTTCAGTATCACACTTGTTAAGATGTTGTATCAATGTTCTCAAATACCGCCAATACCCATAACGCAGATAATGCCCCTTTCTGGCTTTATTAGAAAAGCTCACAAAAACCTCTGAAAGCACCTCTAATATATCGGCATCTACTCCTGCCCTATCTAATTTGCCCAGTAAGCTCATCATATCCTGCTCTATACGCAGGGCCAACAATTGCCTTACTGTTTTAGGAATAGACATCTTCGCATCTAAGTGCGGTTTGGCATATTGATCCATAAAATCAAGTAATGATTCTAAGATATGATACAGTGTTGAGCCTATTCTTTCCTCAGCATTTTGTGGCGTTAACAGCTCCCTTTTTCCTAAAAGCTTGGTGAGGCGAGACTCTAATTGCAACAAAGCATGTTGATGTAGTCTGATAAGCTTCCTTTTATTGGATTCATTGAGGAAAATCAAATTCACAATAAGCCGATCCTGGATACCTTCCAACTCATTATGACCAAATTCCTCAAACATAATCTCCAACTCCTCTGTCATAGGATAATTATGCTTCAAAGCATCAGGTAAATCTTTCGTGATAATGGTTTCTAACCGATGTAGGTAGTGCTCGTTCCTTTTCATAACTTGCCTTTTAACTATTGGTTATGGCCAATTGATTGACAACGATACCCACTACTCAGGATCTTGGTTGAACTACACAGAGACTTCATTATAAACAATGAAGATCATATAAAATCTTCTATCTTATACGAACAATTGTTATTATTTTTATAACAAATGATAAATATAAAACATTGTGACAAATTATAAAACAATAGCTGCCAGGATTTTAACACTGAGAAAACAGCAAAGCCTCACTCTAGAAGAACTAGGAAGCAAAATGGAAGTAATAACCGGTAGAAAATATGACCGACATGTAGTGTGGGCCTATGAGAAAGGTAAACGCAAGGTTCCTTCTGAGCTGATCCCTGTTTTCGCCTCAATTTTTAAGGTGCCAATGGAGTTACTATTCTTTACCGAGCATAATTTGGAAGATCAATATTACAATACAGAATCATTGAGTAAGGACATTATAAAGATAAAGAAATGGGCAGAAACAGCTCCTTATGAGGCTTGTCAGAAGGCCATTAAATGCATTAAAGATGCCAGTCATGAAATTATCAGACTGAAACAAGAAATGGAGAAGTACAAAGCTGAAGCCAAAAGCTACCAAATAGAGCTAGATACCATTAAACCGCTATTTCTAAAGATTGAAAAGTATGTTCACAAGATTAGTGAGGTTGGAAAAGTTTAATCTAAATATGACAACATCTATATAAAATACAAATAACAATCACAATCTTACATAAACGTATCTGCCTAAAAACAATAGATTATAATTTTATTAATTATTTATTTAAATTATAAATTAATTAGCAGATTATTATCTGAAATTCAACACCTAAATATCGATATATATGAAATATCTAAGAATTTTTCTGTTTGCAGTAGCTTCATTGATTCTATTATCGATTACCTCTTGCTCTGATCCTTATGATGATATTCAAAAAGAATTGAACACGGATCCTCCTGGAGGCAACGGTGAAGACATTAGAGAAGGGTATGATGATTAAAATCATCCCCTAAAAGCAACCATGTAAGATATAACCTAAAACCTAACCTATTATGCGTTTTCTCAACCTATACAAACTCCACCTGCTCAGCTTTTTCATACTGATTAATTTATGTTCTTGCTCCAATTATGAGAGCATATCTCCTGAAGAATTACCTAGTGATCAGGTGGCCTTGGAAGCTCTTCTCAACAATGAAAATAGCTCCAATATTACTCGGCTTATGACATATGACAAGTTATCTTATATCTACGAGAAAGAAGATCTTGACAAGACCATTCAGGTTTTAGAAAAACAACTTGCTCTTAGTAAAGAATTAGAAAACAAAACCTATGAAGCCAAGGCATTAATAGGATTAGGTGTAATGAAAAAGAAAAAGAGAGATTACACCGGTGCCATCAATGCTTATATTAAAGCAGCTCACATTAATGAGGAAATGTCAAATCCTATAGGAGTTGCTAACTGTGAAAATAATATAGGGGTTGTTTTCATTCAAGTCAAAGGTTACAATAGTGCCATAGAGCACTTTAATAAAGCTTCTCAAATATATCAAGACTTAGAAAAAAACCGCCATCTACCCAGAATTTACACAAACATTGCTTTATGCTACGCGGAACTTAACGAAAATACTAAGGCAATTTCTCAAATGAAAGAGGCCATAGAGCTACAATCTAAAGTTGAACCTGATAATAGCGCTAGAATTGGATACTTATATAATGAACTAGGTAGGCTCTATTACATTAACAAAGATTACAAAAAAGCCATTGAGACATACAATCAAGCATTAGCGGTTAAAGATATTTCAGAAGAGATGAAATTTGCTGTCTATCATGGTTTGGCAAACTCTTATATGTATCAGGGAACTAAATTCTATGATATAGCCGCCGATTACATCGAAAAAAGTAAACTATTGGAGAACCATACTGAAATTAGCGAGGATACCTACATAAAAAGTATGAATGTAAGAGGTGAATTTTTGCAATTAACCGGACAACATGAAGAGGCTCTTCAGCTATTTACCAACGTGATCAACTATGCTGATAATGATAATGTCAACGCCCCTCTCACAACCACTTTAGACCTTGCCTCCAATTCACTTCCTATACTTGCAAATGCTGGCAGAATCACTAATGAGCAATTGATACTCATTCAAAAAGCCCAAAAACAGCAACAAACCCTAAAAGAGCAGTTAGAAAGCAATTTAAACAGTAATTCCATTGAAGCTCTGCTTAATAAAGAAATAGAAAATTATTATTTACAGGTTAAAGAAGCTAAGATCAAAAATGAGCATGATATTTTTCTTAAGGTCTCAGGCCTTATTGTAACTGCTGTTCTGCTTGTTTTTTCATTTCTGCTAATTTTGACCTATAAAAAGAAGAAAAAATATAAGGAAGATCACTTCATAGTTGAAAAAATAAAAAGTGTGTTTAATGAGTATGATGGAGCAGAAAAGTAAGGGATAGATTATCTTAATTAATGATTTAACTGAACTTACCGTGTACTCTCCTCACTACGATTTGAAGGCTTTCACTCCTAAATCTGGTTTATATTTTTAACCTGCCTTAAATTCATATTGCTAATTATTTTAGTATTTACTAATTTTGTTGAATGAAATTAGAGGCGGGGTTTTATAAGATTAGAGAAGATGTGTTTTGCGGCAAGTGCCACTATATCAGAGTCTTTTATCAGGGGAAGGAAAAATACTTTCAACTTAACCACTACCCTCCCCAAAGATGTGATGACGGAAAAATACCTATTGATGGTATTAAGTTCGAAAAAAAGCTTAGACGACCTTTAACCATATCCAAAGTTAAAATCACCTTTGAATGGACTGATGTAGATGGTGATGACTTTCAAGTCACTTTCAGAGATATTCAATTGTTCAGGACTTTGTTTGACCACTTCCCTGAGTTGGCCAAGGCTTCTGGAGCCCATATTAGAAAATGGAAGAAGTAATACTTTCCCTCTCATCTATTAGGGCACTCACTTGCTCCTAATTTGGCATTTATGTAATTTGAAATACAATTGATAAATACAGTAGCTTTTAGACTGGCAGTATGTGACATTCTATCGGAGTATGGGTTCTTATCAGTCATCTGAAGCTTACTTGTTGTAAACCAACCATAAATATCTATGTGTTACGATATTAGTACACTTACTTTTAAAGCTAAAAAATATGCTACCTATCACGGCATTGGCACTGACAGTATAGACGAAGTAATGCGCAAAGGCCCTCCTATATACCATGCTTCTGGTTTTTCTCACCCTGATATACCGGTAATTACTGATGATAACCCAAATGAAATGAAGCTTTTTCAATGGGGTTTGATCCCTAAATGGGTAAAAGATGCCGCTTCAGCTACCAAAATGAGTAATAATACGCTTAACGCCAGAGGAGAAACCATTTTCGAGAAGAATAGCTTTAGAAGTTCTGCTAAAAGCAAAAGGTGTATTGTTGTAGTAGATGGGTTTTATGAACATCATCACTTTAATGGGCAAGCTTATCCTTTTTATATAAGTATGAAAAATGAGGAGCCCATATCCTTGGCTGGACTCTGGGAGGAATGGCAAGGCACATACACCTGCTCCATCGTTACTACCACCGCCAACCCTATTATGGCTAAAATTCATAATAACCCCAAGGCTTCTGAAAACCACCGCATGCCCGCCATTTTACCTAAAGAACAAGAAAAAGTATGGCTACAACAGATCAATGATCCGCTTGATAAAAAAGGAAATAGAAGAGCTAATACAACCCTTTGATGAGGACCTAATGCAATGGCACACCGTACAAAAGCTAAGAGGAAAGAGCTCGCTTGGAAATATTCCTGAGGCCAGGAATGAGTTTAGGTATCAGGAGTTGGTGTTTTGATATTACACTTTCTTAAAGGTCTTTTATCTCATCTTTGAAGTGTTATTTCTTCCCTTTCAAGTCTCCTTCAAATCACTAGTAATGCTATTGAGATAATCTTTGAAACGTTTACCTCGTTCTGCGTCAGCCTCCATTAGTTCTTTAAAAGAAGCCGCATATTGATGAATGTCATCTAAATCCTCATGATCCATATCTATAACTGGCTATTCATTATTTTCCACTTTTACGTTAGCATCAAAGCAGATCGTGGGATTATATTCTTATACTCCCACGAACGTAGCTAATGAGCCATTATTTATGATTCAAACTATTTTTAACCTTTTTATCAAATCTCCTTCAAAATCAAAATGGTATGAAAGCACCACTGGGCTTCCTGGGAAATTTCCAGATATTTTTGCGTTCATAATGTGATCACGCTCATCATACTCTACAGGCTCCATGCTTACTTGATATTCTTTATTGGCTTTATCTATCCAGTTTTGAATCTCAGCTTTACCTTGGTAGGTTTTACCTTCATCATGAACGACTGCTGTTGCCGAAAAACAGTTAGAATAAGCTACGCTATCAAAATTATCTTGCGCGCGCACTAAATGGGTTACTACTGGTGGTAAATTCATAATTGTATTATTTATTGGGTTATTAAATGGTCGGAATAGTTCCTCCGTCAATTACATATTCTGTACCTGTTAGATAGCCGGCTCGTGGTGAGACTAAAAACCCAACCAACTCCGCTACTTCTTCAGGCTGTGCAGGCCTGCCATAGGGTATGCCTCCCAAGGCATCCATAACACTTTGCCTGGCCTGCCCCTCTGTTATATTTGAACTTTCAGCAATTCTATTTACCATGCGCTCTGCAGAGGTAGTCGTAATCCAGCCTGGTGAAACAGTAAGCACACGCACCCCTTTGGGTGCCACTTCGTTAGACAAGCTCTTACTATAGTTGATCAAGGCCGCCTTGGAGGCTGCATATGCCATAGTGGAGTCGTATAATGGTAGTTTACCCTGAATAGATGCCATATGAATAATCACCCCACTCCTACGCTCAATCATTTGGGGTAAAAAACCTCTGTCTAATCGTACGGGTGCCAGCAAATTGGTTTGAAAGGAATGCTCCCATTCCTCATCCGTCAGCACCGAAAAACCTCCACTTTTGGTCTCAGAACCTCCTACATTGTTAATTAAGATATCCAATCTGCCATAATTAGCGAGCACTGTTTCTATCAGGGTCTCCGAACCTAATGCAGTACTTATATCTGAAGAAATAAAATGTATATTGTCCTTTACAATCTCAGGCTCATTACGAGCTGTAATTATGACCGTTGCGCCTGCCACTAAGAGACGCTCGGCAATAGCTTTTCCCGCGCCTTTGGTTCCGCCTGTAACCAAGGCGATCTTACCTGATAATTCATTATTGAAAGTTAAATCCTGCTACATTTTTTGATTATGTTTTTAGTAAAATTCAGGCTTATGTGCAGTTTTAGCAAGTACGGAAATACGATTCACATAGGGATAAATTATTCCCTTATGGCATATTTTAATGTATAAAGCTATTTTTGATATATGTATGAAAGAAAAATAATCCCTAACCTGAATTGCGGCCTGGATTTAATAGGAGAAGTGCTATATGGTAAGTGGAAAATCCGCTTATTGTGGTTTATCAATGAAGGCTATCAAAGACCGAGCGAACTGCAACGGAAAATTCCTGATGCTTCCAGACGTGTATTAAATATTCAATTAAAAGAGTTGGAAGAACATGAGTTGATCAAGAAGAAAATCTATCCGGTAGTACCTCCAAAAGTAGAGTATAGCCTAACTGAATTTGGTTTAACCCTAGTACCTGTAATTTCAGCTCTGGGTAATTGGGGCGATGAGCATGAAGAGCACTTGAGGACTGTTATTCTTAAGCGTTTTGAATTATGAAGACTTAAAACATACTGCGTGCCTCACTCCTCACCTATTCTATCACACCTATTTAAGAAATCAAGAACTAATTTGACCTATATAGCGGGCTATAGGTGTCTTTGTATGCATTATCAAATCCCAATATTGCTAATTGCTTTTACGATATAAAAACACTATGGCTAATCCAAATTTATTTCACCTAGAATTTAGTCTAGCTCATTGAAAGTTAATTAAATAAAACATTTGACACATGAGAATAGTGTTTTCAAATCACCCAATGTTTTACTCAGATTTCAAGATATGGATTTCATTTACTAGATAATAATGTCATAAAAAAATCAATATCATTTGGGTTTCCGATCCCAAAAGCTACTTGTCTATTTACTAACGAATAGCCTCCTTTAATCTTATCACTTTTAGAGTATTTTTCTGGATGACCAACTATACATGCTAATCTCTTGCTCTGTTCAATTGCAAACTTTACCGTGTGCATGGTGCCTCCCTTATAGCCAGTTTCAACCACAATAACCCCTTTACTTAGTCCACTTTGTATCCTATCTCTTTCGGTAAAATAGTTTCTTTGTGGCCTTAAGCCTATTTGATATTCCGACACTAAGCATCCATTATTTTGAAGGATATTAGAAGCAAGTTCTTTATTATCACTTGGATAAATATGATCTAGACCTGATGCCATTACCGCGACAGTGGTTCCGTTTCTCTCCAAGCAACCTATATGGGCACTTGTATCACACCCTTTAGCTAACCCACTTACTACAGCATATCCTCTTTCAGTAAAAATTTGAGCTATTCGTTTACCTGCTCTTTCTCCCCATTCCGTAGGCTCCCTAGTGCCGATTATTGCAACACGCTCATTTTGTTCAATTGCACTTAAATTCCCTTTTACATGCAAAACAATTGGACTGTCTGGAATTTGATGTAGTTCATTGGGGAAAAGATCATCATAGCAAGAAATTATCTGTATACCATTTTGATCGGATTTATCCATTATTGTCAAAGCTGTATCATATGCTCTTTGAAGAACATCTTTTGCTGGCACTTTAATCTGAGTGTTTAGTTTTGATCCATTTTTTAAAAGCTCATTTAGATCTTCAAGGTCAGACAAGCTTCCAGAAAACCGCTCAAATACTGTTTTTATTGATTTCCTTCCAAAGCTTGGTACATTAAGTAAAGTGAGTAAGTATTTAGTGTTCATTTTATTTGAGATAGTGATAGACACTGTAGAAGCATTACTTATTTATATAAAATAATTTACTCATGTATAAAAAGTAAATGTATTAGAAAATTTAAGCAATTTGGATGAGTTATGGGAATTTAGATATGCTTGGTTATACATGCTAATATATTGATTATTTCGGATCCTTCATCTCTAACTCATATACTGTTTAGAGCCTTTCTGACCTAAAAACAATCTCTGATGAATTTTTATATTGATAAAGAGTATTTTCAATATAACCTTCAGAGTCAAACATATCTTTACTTTTAAAAGCTTGTAGGTTCCTTTCATTCCAAAACACTAAGTGAGATCCTAATTCACCTATGGAGAGGTTTTCTGTACTATCCTTACTGCTAGCTTGCTCAAGGAGGTAGACAGTGCATATTTTTTCTCAGAATGGGCGCTGGGTCTACCCCAAAGGTACTGAGTGAAAAACTACTTTTGGAATTCAGTATGATGTGTTTCCTCATCCAACCTACAGCCTCAATATTCAGTTTATTTTAAAAGGTGTTTCCATGATACGCTTCGCTTGATTCTGTTCGCTGGAACCGGGATTGGCAGTCTCGCTTCCTTCAGTGCATGCCTCACGACAAACCACCTTGCTATTCCTTCTGGACACGACTCCCGCGCATAAGGAACTTTCACCCTCTCTAATAATTTTGGCATCTTGGATACCTGATGCCCATGCAAGACACGCACAATAGGGATAGTGGATGCCTTGCATAATACATACTATAATCCAAACCGTTATATACCCTGAAGCACCTGAAAACTCTCCATGCATTTTAATACATTTTTTTGCGCACTAATGCCACGCAAAAAAAGCTGAAAAACACGCACTACTTAGTATGTTATATATCAAATTATGCGATACTTTTCTATCTTCGCGTCAGCTATTATTATTAAAATGAATAGAATTAAAATAATCTTAGACGAGAAAGGTATTAAGCAAACTTGGTTAGCCAAAAAATTAAACAAAAGTTACAATATGGTTAATTCTTATGCTCAAAATAGAAGGCAACCAAGCCTTGAACTTCTGTACGAAATTGCCAAAATCCTTAACGTATCTGTCAAAGACCTAATAGAAGACAACTATGACAATTAAATATAACCGAGACCAATTTTTCTTTTCCGTTTTCAAGTCCTTAGATCAGTCGTCCAGTGATTCTCAAATAAAGGAAGAACTAACGAAATATTACTCAGAAGGTCCCTTCACTCCAAATATTGAGGTAACACCCTCTTACATAAAAGTATCTGTCGATTCAGCCTTGATCTCAAAACAAGAATCAAGATATAACAAGGTGGTTGACTTATGCGAGAAAGGGCAATATGATAAAGCTAAACCAGTTCTTGACGAGCTAATCCAAGAGGCACCTCACATATCCGAATATCATAGAATAAAGGGACAAATCGCTTATGATGAAAGCCGTTACGAACAAGCACTTGATTCCTTGATTGATGCCTTACGGTGGAATCCTGCGAACACAAATGCTCTTTTGATGATGGGTAACCTTTATGTGAAAGGATTCAATGACACCAAAACAGCTTTAGAATTTTACAATGAAATCCTAACACATGAATTCAATGATGTACTAACATTGAATAATATTGGTGCTGTACTGCTTCAGCACAACGATAATCAAGGAATGAAATTTATTGAACAAGCTTATGAACTTGATCCAAAGCACCCCAATACAATTTATGCAATCGCTCTTTTCAAGTTTAATCAAGGAGAATTATATAAATCATTCCATGCATGTGTGGAATTATTAGCAGTTGTAAAAAATAACTCTGACTTCCAAAAAAGAGCGATTAAACTTATTTTAGAAATAGCCTCTCAAGTCAACCAATCATATAAACTTAAGTCTCTCATTACTGGATTAATCAGAAAACTTGAATTATCAGGAGGAAAAGAAATCGTAAGAAGCGAGGACAGCTCTATCAATACGGCAGGAAAAATTGAAATTGCTGAATACCATAACAAAGAACACCATCACATTAGGGTTAACTCTTCATATAAAAATCATGAACATTTGGTGATGCACGAGCTAATCCATCTTGATTTCATAATTCAAGCAAGAAAAAAGAAAGCAAATAAACTGTTCACCTCATCAATTGAAAAAGAAAACATATTTCTAACTGACTTCAGTAAAGAATTAAAATCCATTGAAAAACATGGGATTGAACCAAGTCGTGCTAAACAATTTTTAAAATCATTGTTCCAAGGCATGAATCTTCAAGCCTACAATGCCCCGATCGATTTATTCATTGAACTTAAACTTTATAACGAATACCCTGCCTTAAGACCTGTCCAATTTGCTTCTTTATATCAATTACTTGGAGAAGGTATACAAGGAGTAACCAACAAACAAATTTTAAAGATGGCTCCCAAGCCAATCATCAACGCAAGCAAAATTTACAATCTCGTAAATGCATTTCAATTCAGAGAGCTATATGGGCTAGACCTTATCAATTACTTCAAACCATCAAAAAACCAAATCAGAGAAGCCGAAGAATTCTACAATGAATTCAAAGAATACATAGATGATAAAGAAGCTGGTGAAGAATATGAATTAGTACAAAACTGGGCTGAGGATTTAAATATCCACTACTACTTCACACTCAAAGATGAAAATCTGCAAACCAAAGGAAGTCACCCAGAAGAAGTTATATCGAACATTGAAAAAGACCCTTTTGGCATTAATTCTTCCAATATGGAAGACGAAACCGATATGCAAAAATTCTTAACCTATCATGGTGGTGACAAGATCAATATGGCAGTTGCAATGTATATGGTCGAGGCAATTCGATTCTTTGAATCAATGCCTCAAAACAACGTCAAAGAAATAGCATTGGAGATCGCACAAATAGGAATGACAGGTATCGATCCCAATAAAAAAGAGTATCGTGTTTCCTTAATTCCTGACAAAAAGTTTAGCGGTTACCATTTACTGGCTTATTATTACGTGAGTTGGGCTATTGCTATTCCAGAGATGCTAAGTAAGCTCCAAATGCCATTTGACAAAGAATACGATTTGGCAAAACAATTTCACAACATTTAAACTATGTCCGAAATACAAAATCTAATTGACAAACTAATAGAATTTCGAGACGCTCGAGATTGGCAACAATTCCATGATTCCAAAAATTTAGCGAGTGCTATTTCTATTGAGGCTTCAGAGCTAAATGAACTTTACCTGTGGAAGAATGACATCAAAGAGATTGAATCTATCGACAAAGAACGATTGGCTGAAGAACTGGCCGATATTTTATCATTTGCTCTATTATTAGTAGAAAAAAATAAACTTGATGTTACCGAAATAGTCTTGAACAAAATCAAAAAGAATAATGAAAAGTACCCTGTTTCAAAAGCTAAGGGTACGGCAAAAAAATACAACGAACTTTAACGCTCCCATATTTTAACATTTATGATTGTTTACAAGTCCACAAAAAAGCAGTTCTTATCAGATGTGTATGACTCATGCATTGAAGACATCGTTCAAAAATCTATTGAAGTAAAACTCCACAAAAAGGTAGGCGAAAGTGAATATCAATCTTGGTCTAACTCATTACCACAAGTAGAGCTGATATTAAGAGACGAAGATATTCCTGATGATGCTGGTGTAGCAATCGAATATACCATCCCGAGAACTCAAAACCGTGTTGACTTTATTATTTCAGGCCAAGATGAAGACAGGAATGATAATGTCATTCTAATCGAATTGAAGCAGTGGTCAAAGATTGAAATGACTGACAAAGATGCCATGGTTCGAACTCGTTTTGCACACGGATTAAAAGATACCGTTCACCCAAGTTATCAGGCATGGTCTTACTCAATGCTACTACACGGTTTTAATGTGGCAGTATATGAAGGAGACATCTCACTAAAGCCCTGTGCTTATCTCCACAACTACAATGATGACGGTATTATTTCTCATGAGTTCTATGGAGACCACATCAAAAAAGCACCACTTTTCTGCAAAAACGACAAAAGAGATTTTCGTGAATTCATTAAGAAATTTATTAAATATGGAGACAAAAAAGATTTAATACTCACCATTGAAAACGGTGAATTACGTCCTTCAAAGAGTCTAGCAGACAGTATGACTTCCTTGATCAAAGGCAACAAGGAGTTTATCTTAATTGACACACAGAAGGAAGTTTATGAAGAAGCAAAAAAGCAAGCAACAGCTTCTAAAAACGGCAATAAGCATGTACTTATCGTTGAAGGGGGGCCAGGTACTGGAAAATCAGTAATTGCAATAAATCTTTTAGTTGACTTTACAAAAAAGGGACTTATTGCTCAGTATGTGACTAAAAACTCCGCACCTCGTAAGGTATACGAATCTAAGTTGACAGGAACAATGAAAAAGACTCAGTTCTCAAATTTCTTTACTGGTTCAGGGTCTTTCCATTCTGCCAAACAAAACTCATTTGATGCATTGATTGTAGATGAAGCACATCGACTCAACGCTAAGTCAGGCTTGTACTCCCATCTTGGTGAAAACCAAATCAAGGAAATAATAAACGCATCTTTGTTTTCAATCTTCTTCATTGATGAGAATCAGAAAGTCCATCTAAAAGATATTGGTACAAAAGAGGAAATTGAAGCTTGGGCGAAGTTTCATGATGCCTCAGTAACACACCTTGAGCTTACAAGTCAATTCAGATGTTCTGGTTCTGACGGTTATTTATCTTGGCTAGACAACACCTTACAGATTAGGGACACCGCAAATATCACTCTAAAAAAAGAAGAGTATGACTTTAAGATTTTCAACGATCCGAATCAACTAAGAGAGGAAATTTACAGGTTAAACGAACCTAACAACAGTGCTAGACTAGTCGCAGGATATTGTTGGGATTGGAATAGTAAAAAAGATATTTCGTCAATGGACATCGTTATTCCTGAACACAATTTCGGTATGCAATGGAATTTAGGAAGTGACGGTATGCTTTGGATAATAAAACCTGAGTCTGTTACCGAAGTAGGTTGCATTCACACTTGTCAAGGTCTTGAAGTCGATTATATTGGAGTTATAATCGGCAAAGACATCATTTACAGAAATGGGGAAATTTTAGTTGATCCTAGCAAACGCTCTAGAATGGATCAGTCGATTAAAGGATACAAAAAGATGCTCAAAGAATCTCCTGAAGAAGCCAAGTATCTAATCCGAGACATTATCAAAAACACTTATAGAACACTTATGTCTAGAGGTATGAAAGGGTGCTATGTGTATGTCGAAGACGTAGAACTTCGTGAGCATCTTAGTAGTCTACTTGATGCTTAGACCTAAATGAATAAAATATTATTATAGTAAGACCAGTATCTGCCAATCTTTGGAACCGAATATATAACTTTTCGAAAAAGTTGGCTGAGGGAATTTTAATCTTTTAAATGAAAATTGAATTGACTGTTTCCTTTAACTCATACATTTATGACTACGTAATGAAAAGGCCAAATCTATCGAAAACATACAATTTGTGTAGCTACTATTTCCCAATAGACGGGAATTATTTCCGAACTACGAAAAGATATTAAACTGAATTAAATGATAAGAATAAAATTCTATTTGATTTACTAATCCTGATCTTCAACAATGAACATGTATAAGTAAAAGAATTCTAAGTAGCTGAGATTATTGGCCTTTTACAATCTTAATATTGATTATAGCAACAATAATTGTTAGGTTGATTTTATGAAGGCTCCTTAAGAAAAATTTTGTAATCTATTTAAAATTTAAAGCTGACACCCTCCAAAACCTCAGAAGGATGCATCTCCAAAGCCCTACAAACTTGTGCAAAATGACTTATTGAAGTATTGCTCTCTCCTCTCAATATCCTACCTATTTGCCTAGTATCAAAGCCAGCCTTTTCAGCCAACTTTTCATGTTTAATCCCTTTAGCTTCGCAAAGTTCGCGTAGCCGTGCTGCTAATAATTGGATGAATTCATCATCCCTGAATTGTTTCCCTCTTTTCACCCCTCCAAACTGCCCTTTAAGCTTAAAAAATGTTAGGACTAATTTGTCCTATTTAAATATAATTACTATTTTTGATAATAATGAAGGACAAGGTTCTTCAAAAGATATTAATTTAGCGAATACTTCAAGATATTTTCAAGCATTCGCACTAATGTGTCTCGTCAGGAAAACTGGTAACTTTCAAGATCACGAGAACATAAGTGAAAGTGCTCACGTCTTTGGCGTGGGTGCTTGCTTATTCGTGATCGGGTATACCAGTACCTCCTGAGAGTAAGTGAGTCCCACGCCTCTTTTTTTTATAGGTTTTTCTTCTTGCTTACTATGGAGACAGTCATTTATAAATAATACTGTTTGCCCATGATTCTGTCTTACTACACCTGGCTACACCGTCATCGCCCTCCTTCCTGAGTTGAGGTGGGAGCGCCGTTAGTTGTTTAGGTAGGCCGGGAGGTGGTTATTTATTTAACGCCTTTCGGTCCTGCGCACCTGGCCGCTCCTCTCCTGCTCCTGCCATCTATTCCTTTTTCCTATCCTAAAACCTACAGCATGAAAAAATTGTACTCTTGCTGCCTGGCACAGCTATGCCTTTGGTGCAGTAGACTCTTTTCTTTTAATCACTCTCTGACTCATAAGCCTATCCTACTTCGTAAGTGGCTGTTGGTAAGAACCAGCACGCTTGACCGTATAGGCACTCTGGGAGGCCGACCTCACTCTTCCCTAGGGCCTTATGCCGTGGTGCTGCGCAATGCCCCCATGACTGACCTCATTCGCTACCTTAATGAGTATTATAATGATCAGGGAATCATCATTGAAGATGCTACCTGTTATGCTCAGCCTATTGATATCATTCTCCCCACCCGCCATGATGGGCTGGCTCGGGTAAGGGAGGTACTACACATCTATGACCTGGATCTGCTGGAGGCTATTCCGCTTCAGCAGGAGGTCATCTCACACCATAATGAATGTCTTACTTAAACCTTTACATATGAAAACACTTTTATCCATTTTGTTTTGTGCTGGTCTTTATCTGGGGAGTGCATCCCTCAGCTTTTGTCAGCAGATGATGACTATTCACGGCAAGGTCATTGCCACTACCGACAGCCTGCCGCTGCCCGGGGCTTCGGTCACTGTCAAAAGCAGCCTCAAAGGCACTATTACGGATAGTGATGGTTCCTTTTCGCTGGAAGTACCTGAAGGCAGTATGTTGGTATTTTCTTATATCGGCTATGAGTCTCAGGAAAGAGCTGTCAGCAGTAATAATATGTTGGTGGCTTTGTCTGAGGATTACATGACCCTCGGTGAGGTGGAGATTTACTCTACCGGTTATGAAGAGGTGCCTGTAGAGCGGGCCACAGGGTCTTATGAGCAGGTCAGTGAGCAGTTGATCAACCGAAGTGTGGGATCTGATATTATCAGTCGCCTGGATGGGGTCACCAGCGGCCTCTTGTTTGATCGCAGGCTGGTAGGTTCAGGTGCTGCTTATGGTGATGATTATCGTAACCTGCGAATCAGGGGCATCAGCAGCATTAACAGTGAAACTAATCCGCTCATAGTGCTGGATGGTTTTCCCTATGAAGGAGATATCAACAGCATTAATCCTAATGACATTGATAATATCACGGTACTGAAGGATGCGGCGGCAGCTTCTATCTGGGGAGCGCGAGCAGCCAATGGGGTTATTGTTATCAGCACCAAAAAAGGGACTTTTCAGGAGCCGCTGCAAATCAATCTGGTAGCTAATGCCCGCATCACTCAGGCACCGGATCTCTATGACAATCCTAACTATTTGTCTGCTCAGTATTTTATGGAGATAGAAAAGAGCTTGTTTGATCAGGGCTTTTATGACACTGACCTCAATAGTCTGTCTATGCCTGCGCTATCTCCTTTTGTAGAGCTATTAGCAGCACAGCGAGAGGGTGAACTCTCTGAAGAGCAAGTACAGCAGCAGTGGCAGGCATTAGAAACTGCCGACGTGCGCAAAGACGTGGAAGACCTGTTTTATCAAAACGGGCTATCACAGCAATATGCGCTCAGCTTGCAGGGAGGGAATGCTAAAAGCAGCTATTATTTTTCCGGGGGTTATGATGCTTTGCAAGCCAACGTCATCGGTAATGAAAGTGAACGGGTAACGCTAACAGCCCGCAATACTTTCAAACCTATCAAGCAGCTACAGTTACAAACAGGCTTATTCCTGAGCAGTCAGCGGCGCCAGAACAATGGGCTGGCCTGGGGAGGTTATGGCTCCCGTTATCCTTATAATCAACTTATTGATGATAATGGTAATGCGCTACCGGTAGTGCGCGATTACCGCCTGCCTTATGTCAATCAGGCTGAAGAGGAAGGGCTACTCAACTGGCAATACCTGCCGCTGGAAGAGCGTGACATGATGGATAACACCATCAAGCAACAGCAGCAGCGCATCAACGTAGGCTTGCAATATGAGTTTTTGCCTAACACCAGCTTACAGCTTTCTTATCAGTACCAGCACCAGAGCAGTGAGGACACCGATCTGCGCAGCAAAGAGAGTTATTATGTGCGTAACCTGGTCAACCGTTTTACGGATGATGAGGGGGATCAGCTCTTTCCGTATAATGACATTTTGCAGGTAGGCCACCGTCAGGAAAAGGCGCATTCGGGAAGGTTACAGCTCAGTACTTATCAGGTGTTCGGGGAAGAGCATGAGGTTTCTGCCTTAGCCGGAGCGGAGGTACGGCAGGTGCATACTCAAGGGCAAGGCTTTGAGTATTTTGGCTATGCTGATGAGGTGCTCACCACCGTAGATATGATTGATTATATCACCTATCACTACACACGCCCTAACGGCAGGGCTAGAATAGCGCCTCCTAATACCTCGTTGTCTGATCTTCTGAACCGCTATATTTCTTACTATGGCAATATGGCTTACACTTTTAAGCAGCGATACACGCTCTCAGGCAGTGCCCGCTGGGATGCTTCTAACTTGTTTGGGGTGAAAACCAATCAAAAAGGGGTGCCCTTATGGTCAGTAGGTGCCGCCTGGACGGTATCTAAAGAAAGTTTTATGAACCTCTCCTGGCTGCCTTACCTCAGGCTGAGGGCTACTTATGGTTATAATGGCAACATCAACCGGGAGGCCACGGCTTTTGTGACGGCGCGTTATCTCTCTTCTTATTTGACTGACTTTCAGGTAGCGGACATAGTGAGTCCCGGCAATCCGCAACTTAGATGGGAGAAGGTAGCGGTGTGGAATGCTGGTATTGATTTTAAGGCATTGAACAACAGGGTATCCGGCTCATTTGAATACTTCAGAAAGGAAGGGAAAGACCTGCTGGGCAGGCAGTCATTAGATCCTACCACTGGCTTTTCCAGCTTACAAGTGGAGGGCTTTATGGCCAACTATGCTAATACCAAAACGAAAGGCTGGGATCTCACCCTTAACACGGTTAACCTCAATGGTGCCATCAAATGGCAGACTGATTTCTTGGTCAGCTATGCGAAAACGCGTCTTACCTCTTTTGATGATGAGGCCAACAATAGTTCGATATATTCTTTCTTTAGAAACAGCACGCTGAAGCTAAAGGAGGAGGCACCGATAGATGCGCTTTATGCTATTCCCTGGAGCGGTCTCGATCCTGACACCGGAGCCCCTCTGGTTATGGTAGATGGGCAAGAAAGCTCGGATTATGAAACCTATTTCAACAACCTCACTTTCGAGGAGCTGAAAGAAGTAGGTCTGGTGGTGCCTCCTTATTTTGGCTCAATAAGGAACACCTGGTCCTACAAGCATTTAAGTCTGAGTGCTAACCTGACCTTTAAGCTCAACTATGTATTCCGGCGTAATAGCATAAGTTATCAGAGTGTATTTGATGGTCAGCAAATGGGGCATCAGGACTTTATGGATCGCTGGCAAAATCCTGGAGATGAAGCACACACCCAAGTACCTTCTATACCTACTGTGAATGAGGCTTCCAATTTCAGGGATTATGCTTATAACTTCTCAGAGGTACTAGTGGAGAAGGGAGATCATATTCGGTTGCAGGACATCAGGCTGGGATACACTTTTCAGCCGCAAGGGCAGCGTGCTTCCTGGTACAGAAGCATAGAATGTTATCTCTATCTCAATAATCTGGGCATACTATGGAGAGCCAATGACAAAGGATTAGACCCTGATTATCCTTATGCTGAGCTACTCCCGGGTCCTGTATATGCTATTGGTACTAACATTAAACTTTAATCTATCATGAAATCAATTTATACTTTTATACTCCTGCTACTGCTCTCTGCCTGTGATCAGGAGGAATGGCTGGAGATACGTAGCGACAAAAAACAGGTGGTGCCTTCTAGTTTAAAGGACTATCAGGCCATTTTAGATAATGCGCTGGATATGAATACCGCCACTCCTTCCCTGGGCGAGGTAAGTGCTGATGATTATTATATCACCCAGCAAGACTGGGAGACCATGACCAGTGGCGCTTCATTAATTCATCGTAAGGCTTACCTCTGGCAGGAAGATATCTATCAGGATGATGACCAAGTACCCAGCTGGAATATGCCTTATGCTACTATTTATTATGCTAATGCCGTTTTGGAAGGCATTAAAAAGGTAGAGGTAGCTCCGGATGAAAAGGCGGATTTCGACCGCATCAGAGGAACGGCCTTATTTCATCGTTCCTGGTGTTTCTTTCAATTGGCTCAGGTGTTTTGTCAGCAGTATGAGGCTGCTTCTGCAGCCAGTCAGTTAGGATTACCCTTGCGCACTGATCCTGATATCAATGTCACTTATCAGCGCAGTTCTTTGGAAGACACTTATCAAAAGATTATTGATGATCTGGAAACAGCATTGCCGCTACTGCCTGGCATCGCACAGGAATCTACACGCGCTTCAAAGGCTTCGGTTCAGGCCTTGCTCGCTAAGGTGTATTTGCAGACCGGAAGGTACTCACAGGCACTGCTGGCAGCAGATGAAAGTTTACAGCTATACCATGAGCTGATGGATTATAATGACCTTGATCCCTCTGCTTCTTATCCCTTTGAGATCCTTAACCCTGAAACGGTCTTTTATAACCGTATGCTTTATGTGAGCGAGGGGCCGTTGTCCAATGATAGAATGAGGATAGCCCCTGAGCTATACAACAGCTATGCTGAGCATGACCTGAGGAAGTCACTCTTCTATCGTGAAGCGGATGGTGATCATTTCTTCAGAGGCTCTTACAACAACGGCAACTTCTTTGCTATGTATTATTTCAGTGGTATAGCTACAGACGAACTCTACCTGATACGCAGTGAATGTTATGCCCGTACCGGAAAAGTGACTGAAGCGCTGCATGATTTGAATACCCTTCTGCAGCATCGTTATGAACAGGGACATTTTGTACCAATAGCCATCAGCGATGCTGAACAGGCATTGGAACGGATATTACTGGAGAGACGCAAAGAGCTGGTATTCAGAGGCATCAGATGGCCTGACATCAAGCGATATATTGCTTATGATGGGCGAGACATAACGCTCCAAAGGCAGCTGGGCAACAGCACTTATTCCTTGCCTCCTCATGATCCCAGGTATGCCCTGCCCCTTCCCTATAATGTGGTTTCAATTTCAGGAATAGAACAAAATGAAAGATAGAGCAATGAAGGTTATTGATATAGTTTACCTGATCAGTATGTTCGCCTTGCCAGTGCAGGCCCAGCAACAATCCCTTGCCGTGGGTGAAGCCATTCCTAACGTCTCTTTGTATCCCTATCTCTCGGAAAAGGACACGGTAGAATTGTATGATTACAAAGGAAAATGGGTGATATTGGATTTTTGGAGTGCCTACTGTGGGGCTTGCATGAAGTCTCTAAAAAGAGTAGAGAAGCTGCAAAATGAATTTGATCAGGACATACA
The DNA here is from genome assembly GCF_021389955.1 of Fulvivirga maritima. NCBI lineage: Bacteria > Pseudomonadati > Bacteroidota > Cytophagia > Cytophagales > Fulvivirgaceae > Fulvivirga > Fulvivirga maritima. Next base: position 2,780,948 of record NZ_CP089980.1, on the reverse strand, counting down.
GGTTATACTCATTAACAATAGAGACAAGTCTGATGAGGTCAAAGCGCACTTCAAGGATAAAGGCTGGGAAATTCCTGCTAACCTGCTCAGCACTACTCAACCGCTTGCTGATGCTTGGTTCCCGCATAATGGATATCCGCATCAGGTATGGGTCAATCCTCAAGGGGTGATCAAAGCGATTACCTCGGAATTATACGCCACCCCGGAAGTGATGGAAGGCATACTGTCTGGTGGTCCGGCAGCCATGCATTTGAAGCAAGATATCTCCTTAGAGCTGTATGAGCCTATTTTATCGTTGAGGAAAGGATCTGTAAAGCCCTATTTCTATTCCGCTGTTACGCCTCGCTTACCCGATAATAATTCAAGCATTATTAATTATAGAGGCCACCGCTTGTATCATAACCTATCGGCTTTAAGTTTATTTAAAGAGGCGTATGAAATACCTTCTTTTAACACTAAGAATCATATTATTGTAGAGGTATCTGATTCTACGCGTGCCCGTTTAGTAGCACCCCATTCTGGTAGCTCTTTAGATAGTATTAACAGTTATTATCAGTGGCAGCAAGACAATATCTATTGTTACTCATTCTATCTGCCTGCAAAGCTTTCAGAAAAGGAGCGCCTGGCTATTATGCAGCGTGACCTGAATTTGTTTTTTGATCATCACCTGGGTATTACTGCTCATATCGAAAAACGCTCCATGTCGTGTCTGGTATTATCTCAGGAAGATGATAGGAGCGCGCAGAGAGTCGATAGGAAAAATAATTCCTCTCAGAAAGAAATCACTATAGCTCAATTAACGCAGATGCTGGAAAGTAATCTCAGACAGAGCCAATGGAGGGTGGTGAGTGATCTGGAGGAGGAACTTACGGTAAGCATATCGCTTCAGGGAGATCTGAATGATCTGGATAGTGTAAAGCATCAACTCAAGCAGCAGGGGTTTAGGCTGATCAGGGAGGTGAGAGCATTACCTGTGCTGGTGATTTCTGACAAGCAATATCAGTAGAAATAAACAGGGGCTTCTGGCCCCTGTTATAGTACCTGCTAGTCTCGCATGGTCACCTGAAGATACAAGGAAGCAGCTCCCGCTTCTTCTATGTTGCTAATAGGTGGTGTGTCATCGCTCTCCAGCACACTATTATCAAATTCCACAGCACAATACTTATCCCCGGATACGCATCCAGGGTTACCCTGCAAGTGCGGGGTGATAATATTGCCTTGCTGATCGAGCTCAAACCAAGTGGTTTCCGCTTCAGCTTTTTCGCCATTGAAGGCCCATACACTCAAAGCAGATAATAACAAGGCCACTACAGACAGTTTTTTAATTAGATTTTTCATAATTTTAATGTTAAGATAAAAACCAATTTTGTTTGCGCTGTCACTTCGGTAGACAGCACCCCCTGAAGCGACGGTCTCCTGGAGATAGTCGCTTCTTGTTTTCTCTTATCAATACTGATATTGAGGCCTTTACCCTACTCATCATCCATAAATATATTTTCCTGTGCTGGGTTCTCCTCTCATTTAAAGCCGTAACTAACCGCTGGATTCTCTCATTAAGCGCCCAATTTTTTTTACTTATGAGTGTAAGCTAATGATGTAAATTTTCCAACATATTATATATCCTGTTGCTAGCTTGAGAAGGTACTTTTCTTTTTTGCCTATGCCTGGTACAGCTATTGACCGACTCATCCTATTGCTGCTCTCAGAGAATGACGGCAGAGCACTGGAAGTGCTGCAGGATACCTATGGTCATGAGCTTTTTAAGATCACCATGAACCTGGTAGAGGTAGTGGCTGATGCTGAAGACATTATGCAGGAGACTTATATCACTTTATGGGAGAAAAGGCATGAACTGAACTTACACCCTCCTTTACGCAGGTACCTCATAAAAATGGCGATTAACCGCTCCATTGACCATATTAAAGATAAAATGGCTCGGGCCAATTCTATTGAACCGACTCATGCAGAAAGGATAGCGGATCGCCCTACTTCCAGTGATCGGTATGCCGTTTTGAGGAGCTGGCTGAGAAAAGCTAAATCAGAACTGCCACCCAGAACCAGAGTGGCCTTTATTCTTAGCAGAAGCTTTAAAATGTCTTACTCAGAAATAGCTGATTACATGGGGATATCTCAAAAAGGGGTAGAAAAGCATATCTCTAAAGCACTGAAAATCTTTAGAAAAAAGTGGCATCAGCACTTTAAATTATTTATTCCTGTCTCATGGATCATGTATGAAAATGTGTTAAATTATACTGGTATTGAGGTAGGGTCACGACTTTTTGAATTGTTTTTTTAAATGAACATTGCCATGAAACAAGACTACTACTATAAACTCATCTATCAGGCACTGGCAGGCACTATCAGCCCCAAAAAGCAGCATGAGCTAGAGCAATGGTGTCAGGCTCACCCTACCCATCAGAAGGAATATGATGAGTTGATGGGCGTTTGGGAAGAATCAGTAATCAGCCCTCCAATTCCTGATAGTAACTTGCAACCCTTGTTTCAACAAGTGCGCCTTGATGCTCGTAGAAAAGAAGCTGAAAGGCAAAAAAAAGAAATGGAGTTACCTTAAAACCAGGCTCAGATGGATGTGGTTAGTTACTACCCTACTCTTCACCATGTGCGTGGCCATGGCCTTGAAGCTTATCAGCCAAAAACAAAAAGCATGGATATTTTCGGATGTCATTCAGGAGAAGGCACAATATGTCAATATGCCTATTATCAACCCTCCAACCCAAAATTCTGATAGTCTGGAGCATGACCCTGCCAACTCCTCTCCTGTAGTGATTTCAGCAAAACCTTAGTTTTTAATGGGTTAGTATTTTTTCAATAATAGGTTTTCTGCGGCCGTCATTTCACATGTATAAAGTGATTATATTGCTGCCTTAATTAACAAAATATATTTTACAATGAATTTATTAACACTTCTATTAAACAACAGCTTCGATACAATGATGATTAGCTTTCAATCTGGTATTCTGATTATAATTGGGCATATGATGGATTTCACTAATATCGCCTTTTCTAGCATATGCAAGTACATTATAAGCTTAGTATTTATGACCTATTTCTTGAAAAACGGTAGTCAATATCATTGGACACAGTGGGAACTAAACTGGAAAAAATGTCTATATAATATAGTTTTTTCTGACAACCTCAAGAAGATCCTGCGCTGGCTGAATATGGCCTATACTTACCATGTGTTTTGTTTAGCATTTTTAAATATCATGATAGTTTTCACCCCTAGATATGAAGGAATGCACTACTTTGAAATGATTAATTCACATAACCTCATCTATGCTATCACCAGCATGTGTACGGCATTTGTCTTAGTCGGTCTTTTTAAGGCTCCTCAGTATAAGGCTTTAGGAATTATCAAATCCTATAAAGATTTTAATTACAAAATGATTTTATGGATGTAATACCATTTAAACTTGGTCGCAAGGAAATTGCGGCCTCTGCTATCCTTAGTCTGACTAAGTGCTGACTAAAGAATTTATTAAGAATAACGAGGGTCTTGAATTAGACGTAATAGCTTCAAATTAACAAATCAACATAATCTGATGGATGATCGGCATACCAAGATCAAGTTTAAGGCACTGCTCATAGTTATCTTCGATTTTCCACAATTATTATTTTAATATCAAATATAGCATAATAACAATTTTGGCTCTATGTGAACCTGTAGTGTTTGTATTAATTCATATAAATTTTTTTACACTATAATACATTAGAAATAAAATTGCTAACGCATGATAGGTCACGCTGAAAAAATCAATGAAATGGAAATAACTGGAAACTTCTTCTCCGTTTATTTGTAAGATTTGTGATGTACCCGCTCCACGATATAGTTTTCTGAAAACAACTGAATCACCCGGCATGGCTTTTTTATCTTCATCATAAGAATGAGTACTGTATTTTCGCCCATCTTCTCCCTCAATATTTACCAATAAATTATAGCCTGGCCCGCTCGAGCTCATAACGTTTTCGACTGATTGCACATGACCTTTATTCCTTTCATAGTTATTAAGAGTGACCTTTACTACTCCGTACGACATCGGCATAAATAGGATGAAGATACATATTCCTGTGATCCAGGCTGTTTTTAATACTGCTTTCATTTAATTAATCTATTGTAAACTGACCCGACAAGGTAGCTTCTCAATTAAGGTCACACCTCCCAGCCGTTTACAAAGTAACTGAAATATCCAAACTTAAGAATAGTATACTACACTCAACCCTCTCATCAATGCTGGATATACAGGCATTACACAACTGTATATCTTCTCATAAAATCTACATTAAAAAAATAATGACCACCCTATAGTTTTCATTATAGGGTGGTCGCTATTTTACCTCCTACCTCACCCCCGCTTTCCTTCCTCTTCGTTTTTTAGGGATTTCTTCTTGTTGAGCTTGTTTCTTTTTTTCTGACTGCCCCATTTTCAACGCTTTGCCTGTCTCATCAATTAACCTTACTTGCTTAAAGCGTGGGTCTGCTTTTAGTGTTATGGTGATTTCCTGGTTTCCTTGTTTGAGCTTCGTCTTGGGGGTTTCTCCTCTTTGTAACTGCTCCAGGAGCTTAGTTCTACTTTCCTGATTTTGCATGGCTGGTAGAGCATGCTTTTTCAAGGCCTTTTCAAGGTCAAAGCCATAAGCTTGGTTATAGTAATTCCAGGGATGGTTGCCATACTGGTTCTTTTGCTTTAAATCTAGGGTAACCCAGCTATGAAAAGCTTCCGGTTTCTCTCCTGCTCCACTTTTAAAGTAGCGCTGGTAGATGGCATTTCCACTCAGTAGCTGATAGGCCTTACGTGCTGAAATACCATTTCCCTTCTGGATATGAAATTCCTGACTGCGGTCGGGCTCTCCCTGCCGGTGAAGAGTAGCTTGATAGTGATTCCAAAAGTATCGGTCAGTGGTAGATGATTTGCTGAAGTGAAGCTTATAATCTACTATGTCGTTCTTATTATCACGTTCAAACTTTCCTTTAAAGTTTAACTCAAAGTGGTCTTTCTGACTGTTCATGCCTTTTTTTAGCGCCTCTTCCAACTGGTTACCAAATCCATGGAAGTACAATCGCTCTTGCAGGTATTCTAAGTTTCTCTCGTTCATGGCTGGGTAGGATTCAATGGATAATTATTAATGGTCTGTGCCTTTCGCATATGCTTATGCCTTAAACTGAGGGTGAGCCTCCTGCCTCCCTGCGTTTCCAGTACTTCAAAGGTGCCCTCCTGATCTCGGGGAAGGGAAAACTGATCGTAGACCATCACCATGTCTGCTTTTCCTCCTTGAGTCACAAGGCTTTGGGCGTCTGGCTTATAATACAATAATGGTGATCGGGTTTCTTCATGCTGGGCTGACCTTTTGACTGCATTGCGGCTGGTAGTGTAAAAGCGTATGTTATGTATTTTAAAGGGTAAAGCCGATGTGTTCTCTATCTGTAAATGGAAAAAGAGCTTACCTCCACTGCTGTACAGGTTGCGAACCGATAGGGTGAGTTGTCCATGATGCTGCTTGCGAATGGTAGGGTGAGTTTGTCTTAGCACCCACTGGGCTTTTGACTGCATACTGCCCTGTCCTGAAAGCTGTGAAGGGGCGATCGGCAGGCTATCATCGGCTGCTATAGGCCATACTTTTCGCTGTGGGTGTGCGGCGTAATAGAGGTTAAAATGATAGATAGCACCACTCATAGCATATATGGTTAGGTTAGTGGTGTCAAAATCTGTAACAGCGGCTTTTAGTCGCAGCATATTATCAAATCCGTTCACCCGTTGAACCAGTACTCCGGGACTGCCCACATCGATGCTTTGTATGGTCTCCTGGAGAACTAAGGTAGAGGTCTGGTCATAAGCGACAGGAATGGCATCTTGCTGCTGAGCGAACAGCGCAGTGGTAAGCAGCAGTTGTAAGGATATCAGGGATATGATCTTGTCATTGAATTTCATAGTGTTTTTATTTTATAATGAGATTGTGGTATTATGGAGGTAGACCTTATAGTTATCGGGCAGGTATACTTTTTTTAATCTGGTCTTTTTACTGACCACATCTTTGAGTGCATCAACGCCGGACTGGGCCGCCTGCGCTGCCAGGGAGGTATCCATAGACAGCAATTGCATGCCTTGAGCATATCGCCCCGCAGCAGATTGCACGGACTCCTGCACATGGGCTTCTGGAATAGATATGCCTTCCAGACCATCTAAATCATGAACGCTTAACGCCACGGGCAGTAACTCTTCTCCTCTTCTTACTTCTTGCACTTTTACTTCTAAACGACCATTGCTCATGCGGCTCTCGCCATAGACCAGGGTGCCGCGCTTGATGAGCCTACCCTGGATATAACTATCTGTGAGTAGCCGTAGCTTAACAGGTGCGCCTGGCATCACTTTCTGATGGTCATGAATAACGGCCTCAATGAGGTTGCCTGCCGCCCCCTCAGAAATGGCTTCTTCCTGCAAGCCATAGAATCGATTATGACTTTTTACACTCTGAGATTCATGAAGGGTTGGCGAAGCCGGAAGGCTTTGGTTTTCAATCCTTTGCTCTCTTGCCTCTTTCCTATTGGCAGCCTCCATCACATAGGCGGGCTTATCGGTATGGGTAGATTCAGCGAGTTGCTCAGGGTGTTGTATGGCTATAATCTTATCCAGCATATGATCTATCTGCTGCATTTCGGCGTCCTCACCACCAGAGGTAGTGAGCAGGGTCATCATCTTCTCTAATCGCTGCAGCTCCTGATCTTCTGGTGTAGCATCTTTCATAGTAGGCAGAGATGGTTTTTGTGGTGATGATATGGGTTTGGAATCTGGCATTTTTTGTAGTTCCTGCTTAAGCAAATCCAGCCTTTCAGTGATCTGGGCCTCTTGCTCTTGAAGTGGATCCTGGTAGTGGCTACTGCCATGCAAGGTGGTCTTCAAGCCTATAGTATCTTCTTCAGACACCGGAAAAAGTACTTGCTCTCCGTGTTGGTAGAAGGGGTCTTGTTTCCTGGCTCGCTCCAAAAGCATGGAGTCTTTATCTGCCTGTTCATAAAGGCTCAGCTTATCCCACATCTCACCTACAGCACTGAAATCAGCAGAGGGTAAGCTCATATTGAAGCCTCCATAGGGGTTTTGAGGCGGTTGCTTTTGCTGGTTAAACATCCAGAAGCCTAAGATAAATACAGGCAGCAACATCAAGGGGAGCACCACATACAGGCGCTGGTGTTTGGATATGTTTTTGATTATGGATTTCATGTTCTATTGGGTTTTATAATGGATTAATTTGGCCTACCGGCTTTCGGTACGTAGATTTTGGTTTTCGGTGATCTCCCACTGCTCAATCAAAAAGCCATGGGGGTTATGCTCGGTGCGTGCTACTTCTCTTAAGTAGCCTTGGGTGGTCATGCTGCGATAGACAATGCTGGTGCGCCGTACAATACGCTGCTCTCCCTTATAGTGAAAAGGGTATGGATACTGATCAGTGTCGATCTCAAAGTCGGTCATCTGGATGTCCTGACTGATATTACCACTAATCAGCTGGCTGTAATACCTGCTCTCTTTCAGGTTGTCATGCTGGGCTTTAGCGGAATGGTCTGCCAGGTACATGGCTTTTTCTACCTGCCCCTGGATCATATCCGGGTCGGGATCAAAGGTGAAAAAGTATTGATGGAACATCCGCACATGGTCTTTGGCCTCTACGGGCAGGTTGGCATCGCGCTGCGAGGCTAATGCTTCCAGCGCCTTGCCCTGTGTCAGGATATAAATGCGAGCATCGGCCTGCTTTTGCCGCTCATAGCTCAGGTAAAGGCTATAGCTACTCAGCACTACGCTACCCACCACTACTATCATGGTGAACAGCCGCAGGTGCTGAAAGGCTGTATCGATATTTCTAAGTTGCTTGAACATAATTATTGGTTTTCCTGATTGTCATTTTCCTGAGAGCTTGTCATGCTGGTGAGTAGATCCCCCTGAAGTGAGCAGGCGCTCTTTCACCTGATGCATGGCTTGATACACATAGCGGGCTCCGCCCTGGAAAACGGTGGTGGTCTTTATGTTCATCGCATTGCTGCCTACCACATTGATAATGAAGTTGGAAACGGAAGGAACGGTCAGGTAACCTATAATACCTATGATCAGAAAGATCAAATAGCCTGCATCTGTGGCATTGAACAACGGATTGTCGCCTGCCTCTATATTGCTGAGGTCATGCATGAGCATATTCTCCTGGATCTTGGCGATAATGGCTCCGAAAATATTTGTCACGGGAAGCCACAGGTAAATATTGACATATCGCGCCAGGTATACGGTAAGGGAATGTCTGAAGCCATCAAAAACGGAAAGGGCTAACACCAAGGGTCCAATGATGGCCAGCACCAAAAGAAAAAAGGTTCTGATGGTATTGATGCATAAGGAGGCCGCCTCGAAGATGACCTGTAACACTTCGGAGAGCGCTTGCTTGATAGCATAACGGAAATCATACATGGCCTTGGACATGGCAAAGCGTACACTATGGCTGATGCCTGCAAAGAAGCCTTCGTCATCGGAACTCTCTTCTTCAGGATGAGTATAACGGTACCAGCGGTCATAGTCTCCACCTCCTCCATAGACATAGCCCGGTGGGGTGAGTAGCAAAGCTTGCTCCTTACGAGCGAGCAACACTTCTATGGCACTTTGTGATTGTTCTACCATAGCTGAGGTGCCGGTCACCAAGGGGTGTAATACACCATTCATCATCTGGATGAGCAAAGGAAAAAAGCCTATGCACAGACCAATAGCAAAGGGACGAAGCAACGGGTATACTTCTATGGCTTCAGCCTCGGCCAGGTGCTTCCACACCCGATGGCCTATGTACCATAAGGATGCGAAAGCGGCCACGCCCTGAGAAACGCCAATCAGCGATGAACACAAGGGCAGCATCTCTGTATACAGCTGTTCCAGGATTTCATGCATGCTCTTAATGTCTTCTGACATGCCCTGAGCATAGCCACTCATTGGGAGCAATGAAAATACAAGAAGGGATAAGCAAGTCTTTTTCATCAGTTCCCCAGGTTGTGATGGTACTGTCGCTCACGCTGTATGGCCGATGACTCACCGACTCTTTGCTGGACCAGTATATGTGCCTGGTCATTAAATGCTTTCAAAAAGGCTAATTTCTCATCCATTGTAGCATATAGCTCATCAATGACAGTCAGGCGCTCAGCATCACTCATCCGCAGGCGTGAGGCGGTAACGACCATCAGCAGGGCTTCCAGGTCTTCTATGCTTTCGTTATGAAGCTGGGAATAGACACTGGAGATATAGCCCCGCTCTTCTTCGCTCAGCAAGGAGGTCGTACTGAAACGGCCATAGGCTTTCTGGTAGCGCTTAAGGAGCAGGCTTTGCTTTTCTATAATGGCAGCCACCTTATAGTAATCCCGAATGGCAGGATTCACCGCATACAGCCGGTCCAGAAATAGGTCATGCAAGGTGAAATTGCCTTCTGCGATGTCTTTGACAGTATTATAGCCCTTGCGCAGGATCTCATAGCCTTCGTACATGTTCTCCAGAATCTTTTCCAGCTGTCGTAGTTTTTGATAATTTAAGATCAGCTGGGTCACTTCATGCCCCTGTCCATACACAGGGCCGAGCCTCGTCAGCAGCAGGAAGGGTAATAGTAATAGATACTTTTTCATGTTAATCGTCTTTTAAAAGTCTTTTAGTGCTCATCAATTCATGCTGCTCTCTTGTGCGTGAAAGGATCAGCTGTCGTACATAGGCCTGAAACTGCCAGGTGATAGTGGCAAGTCCTTGGGCGGCTTCTCTCACCACATCCAATCGCTGTAGTCTTGCTGCATCTTTCATCTCGGTATGCTGGTCTTGTAATATCAGGTCTAGCTCCTCCCCGATGTTTATCAGGGTCTGTTGCTGGCTTTTCAGCATGTTGCTTAGATATTCATGCTCACTGGCAGAGATCAGCTGGGTCTCGTTAACCAGCATAGTGGTACCCTGTATGCGTACTTGAGCCAAGGACAGGGTTTCGCTAACAGTTTCTACTTGAGGACTAGTCGAAAGCTGTAGTTTTACGCTACTCAGGGACTGGATATATTCCTTGTCAAGGCTGAACTTGCCCTCTTTTATATCTCCAATCACATGCAGCCCCTTATCTACGATGCGGTACCCTTTCTTGACAAAGCCCAGGTATAGCTGCAGTAAGGCGATCTGCTTGAGCAGGTACTTCCTTTGGGTTTTCTTCTGCTGAAAGAATTCCTTGACATTAGGGGTCTGGGCATAGCCTGGCGTAATCAGCAAGATGATCAACAGCCATACGGTCAGGCTCCTTTTTATTATATTTATGATACAGATCCTCTTCATGGTGATGAGAGCTGATAAAGGCGACGCAACTGCCGTATTTCCTGATGTTCCTGGCTTCGTATGCTGCGCAGTCGCAAGGCATGGGCATTCAGGGATTTTAAGGCCTGGTAGTTATCTTCAAGGGCTGCTCCACAACGACTGATCACTGCTAGTCGCTCGCCATCAGTCATTTGTAATTCAAATGATTGTACCACCAGCAGCAGTTCGTCGACATGCTGCAGGCTGGCACTGATAATTTGGGCATAGGCACTGGCCATATAGGCTTCTTCTTCATCGGTAAAGTATTCACTGCCTGCTATGAGCTGCCAGGCACGCTGGTATTCATCGACCAGCTGCTCCTGGGTATAGATAATATGTTGCACCTGCTGGAAGGTGGCAATCACCTGCTTGACCTTCCACAGCTCTTCATAGTAGTCTTCGAAGAGCTTCCGGTGCTTTTCGGTCCATTCGGCGATCTGATCCAGCTTCAGCTTGGAGAGCTGGTTTTCCAGTTCTTTCTGGATATTCTGCAGGGCTATGCTCTTATTCTGCAGCCGCTGGATCATCAGATCAAAAGCTTTCACCACTTTCTTAACGGCTTCTTTGATCAGCCACACAATAGGGATAGCTGCTTCACTCCTGCTGGCAGGCACGAACACCAGGCTCATAACGCCCAGCATCAGAATAATGGTCTTGAGTCTTATCATACGGATCATAGCTAGGCGGTTTTTAGGTTTTCTCTCATCTCTTGAGCCATGAGGGCGATACCGCGACGCATATCACCTCCACAGGTTTCGGTATATTCCTGTACTTGGAGCTTTTCTGACTGCTCTGTAGTGTAGGCCAGGTATTCTTCCTGTGACACTTCGGTAGCATAGACCTTAGAGATCACGCCACCCAAGCTAATGAATACTTCTTTGTATTTTCTATCGGGGTCATTAGACTGATTGATAGATAGCACCAAAGCTTTTTCCTTTTCACTCAGGCCTAACAGCTCCTGGATAGCATCGAACTTATTCTGATATTTGCTCTGATCAAGCAGGATCTTGCAGTCTGAATTGTTTATAATAGCTTGCTTGACAATAGGTGAGCTGATAATATCTTCTACCTCCTGGGTAACCACCACCGCTTCACCATAGAACTTACGCACGGTCTTGAACAGGTACTTGATGTATTCAGCCATGCCTTCTCGAGCGATGGCTTTCCAGGCTTCTTCAATCAAAATCATCTTACGGATGCCTTTCAACTTTCGCATCTTAGCGATAAACACCTCCATAATAATAATGGTCACCACAGGGAAAAGGATGGGATGGTCTTTAATATTATCCAGTTCAAAGACAATAAAACGTTGCTCTAACAGGTTCAGGTGATCACTTGCATTGAGCAGGTAATCAAACTCCCCTCCCCGGTAGTAAGGACGCAGCACATAAAGGAAGTTCTCCACGTCAAAGTCTTTCTCTTTGACTTTATCCGCTTTTAGAATAGCAATAAACCTGGTCTTTAGAAACTCATAATAGGTGTTGAAGCAAGGAAAAACCGTTGCATCTTCTTGCAGGTACTGAAAATAGAGCTGCAGGGAGATAGACAAGGCTACATATTCTGATCGGTTAAAGGTTTCATCGTCTTTTTTCCATAGAGCTAACAGCAGGGTTTTGATGCTTTCCTTTTTCTCGGTATCCAGAACTTCTCCGGCATTCAAATAAAAGGGGTTGAAGCATAAGGGTTGCTCTTCGCTATAGGTGAAGTAATAACCACCAACCAGCTGACATAATCCCTGATAGCTATGCCCTACGTCTACCAGCACGACATGGGAGCCCTGCTCATAATAGCTCCGCACCATATGGTTAGTGAAGAAGGATTTTCCACTGCCTGAGGGACCCAGGATAAATTTATTGCGATTGGTGCAGACGCCTTGCTTCACCGGCTCATCACTGATATCTACATGCACCGGCTTGCCCGTCAGGCGGTCTCCCAGGCGAAGGCCAACGGGGCTAATCGAGGAACGGTAGCCGCTCTCAAGATTGAAAAAGCAGCTGGCCTGCTCCATGAAGGTATCGAAGCGCTCGTAGGCGGGCAGGTCTCCGGCATTGCCAGGCAGGCCCGACCAGTAGATCTGGGGGGCTCCATCGCTCTCCAGCTTGGCAGTTACATCTACCTGCGCCAGGGCAGAAGATACCTGGGTGCGCAGCTCTTTCATGGTCTCTGGGTTATCAGTCCAGGCCATCAAATTATAGTGGGCCTGAACGGGTTGCCGTTGGTCTCCTATGGCTTCATCGAGGAAGTCATTAACGGCTGAGCTGCTCAGGCTATTCTCCCGGGAATAGGCGGACAAGGATTGCAGGCGCAGGCGCTTGCTCTCCAGCTGCTTAATAGTGCGGGCTGCATCTTCTATGAACACGTATTGGTTATAGATATGATTGCAAGACAACAACTGACCTAAGGGAGAAGCAAAGCCTATACTGAACTTGGTCTTATCTGTACTGTAGGGATCGTAATTGATCCTGGAACCGCACAAAGCGGGCAGGCTAACCGCATCGCTCAGGGTATAAAGTTGTAAGCGCTGATCTCCGATCTTTACACCTTCTTTAAAGCTAGTGTCTTTAATAACTGATCGCTCTTCAGGGTGCAAAAGGAAGCAGTAACGTTCCAGCAAGCCCGGCCTTTCTGACGTCCCGGTCAAGGCATCGGCACTCAACCGTCGGGCGGTAACTAAGCCACTATCATTTAGGATACGCTCAAATTGCCCTGCGCTATCCAGAAAGTTTTGCAACAACTCTCCTGTTATCAGGTTTTTGGGTATCATCTTGCCACTTATCAGGCTGGAGGCAACAGAGCGCCCTGCTCTGCCAGCGGTGCGCTGGGTCAGCATAACATAGCACTGGTGGTCCAGGAAAGGGCGCTCATGGAAATAGCGATCGCTGGAATGGGTAAGGAAGCTGCGCGCTCCCTGCTGATAGTCAACGGTATGGCCCTTTTGAAAATACCAGTCTTGCTTATGGAAGATACTATGCTGTGGCAAGGCTTTCAGGGCTTTGATCCACGTATGATGAAAAGATTCGTACTCTTCATTGGAAAGGGTGAAGATCTCAGGCAGCTCAAGGGCATAGGCCACGGTTACCTCGCCCCGGCGATTGATCAGACAGTCTTCTTCGACTTTATGGATGGGGAAGACTTCTTCAATGTTCTTCATGGTTTTCATATTGGGATGGGTTTAATTGGACAAATAGGTGTCGGCCAGAGAAGCGCAGGCCTGTCGGAAGTTTCTGGCGCATCAGCTTTTTGGTTAGGCCATGTTCTCCATAGGTATTGCTCAGGTAATAGGTGCCTCCTATTACACTGCCCGAAAGGATCACTAGCAGCCCGACGCAAAGGAATATATTCAGGCCCAGCACAAACAGGATAGCAAACACCAGCAGGCTAAGCACGCCCCCGCCTGCCAGATAGCCTATGTATTGGGACTTCAGGCCTTTGAACTCAATGGGTGCGTTAATGCCTTTATTGATTTTATATACACTGGGAGTCATCATCAATTTTCATTTTAGGATTACACGCCAAAGAAGGATTTCAATACGGTAGCGACTACTACCAGAAAGATGCAACTGCCAAACCAGGCGGAAGCTACTCTGCTGGTGTCAGGCTCTCCGCTATTCCATTTCTGAAAGACTTTAACAGCACCAATCAGGCCTACGACGGCACCTATGGCGTACATCAGGTTAGCTCCGGTATCAAAATAACTCCTCACCTGCTCGTTGGCCTGGTTGATGCCGGCATTACCATCCTGGGCATAGGCTTGGTACAAAGTGAGTAACAGTAAGGTCAGGGTCAGTCCTAAGGACTTGTAAATCGATAGAATAGTGTTTTCCTTTTTCATAATCGGTTGGGGTTATGGGTGGTTAAATCAGGCTACCATAAGCCTGTAATTTTCCTGGTGTTCAGGTTGGGGTAATCGGCGGTCAGACGCTCTACAAGCACAAGCAAGGGTTGCCTGAAAGGGCTTGATGATAAAGCGGCATGCTTTTGCATCAGGGCTTCCAGAAGTTCCTGATACTGATCAGCATCGCCCCGCGTTTCTTGCATAAGCTCTTGCAAGGTGCTGAGCTCTCCACTGAAATCATGTAAGGCTCCTAAAAGGCCTGCAGCAGGAGCATCAACGGAGCTCACCATAGGCTCTTCTGCTTCTGGTGGGGCGACCATCATTTCTGCTTCTGAAGCTCTGGTGGTTTCCTCTTCTGCGATAGCGCCTAGCACTGATGCGGATGAAAAGGAGCTTTGCTGAAAAAGCTTCAGCAGCCTCTGCCTAAAGGGCGGATGGACTATCATGAGAAACAGGTAATAGCCTCCGTAAAGTATTATTGCAATGAGGGTGAAATGGTACCAGCTGGTGGATGTGATCATGGCTTTGAGTTTTGTTGATGAGATGAAGTTAATGAGCCGATGGGCGCCTTTTGGTATAGTCTATGGTGACTATACCTCGATTTTTTTAAACTTTTTTTCAATGACTTAGAGATCCATAGTCTCCAGCTTTTCGGTCAAATGGGTTTTGAGCGCATCAATAAAAATAGCAGGGCTTTTTCTGGCTCTTATTTTTCCAAGTATATGATAATAGTTACCCAGCTCAATGGAGAACAAGGCTTCTAATTGTCGGGCGATCTGCTTCACGGTGGCCTGGCCGCCATTGATGCTACCGCTGCACTGCAATGCGAAGAGCAGCTCGATCAGGTCGGTTTTCTTACCTGTCCAGGTGAGTGTGCTGGTGATAAGAGCTTCGCTATTGGTTCGGTTGGAAGTCAGCTTTTGTTGGATATGTTCTTTCAAGAGCTCATGGGCAAGGAATCTGGCCAGGATCAGGTCATAGCCGGTAGTGAAGCGATGATCCAGAATCAAGTCTTCTCCATGATATTCCCGGGTGAAATAGTAGGTATCCAAATGGTTATCACCACGAATGCAGTACGCCAGGAAAGTATGATGCCGCTGTTCATAAGACTTCATTCCAATAAGCTTCTGATCATATAATGGCTTAAGATCAGGGGTAGTCTGGTAACTGGCTGCTCTTGTTAGTTGGAGCAGCTCCTGATAATAATACCAACCGCTCAGTAACGTAGGTTTTTCTTCTTTGAAAAACTGTATTTCTTCTTCCTTTTGATGGAAGGGATAGGTATATACTTTTGTGCGCAGGTGCTGCAATGGAGCACGGTATAGACTCAGGATCATAGGCAGGCTGGTCAAGGTAAGGCCGTGCTCACCAATAAGGTCACTCACCTGGCTTTTGAGCTGCTCTTGAAGGGTTTGTATGTGGTTAATCAGATGCATAAGCGTTAGGGTTTATAGATGCTGACTGACAATATCCTGGATAGAAGCTCTAATCCGCTCATAGTTAGCGCTCAGCTCTTCTTCACTTACTTTTCTTATCTCTGGAATCGTCTGAAAATGGTTTTCTTGTATACTCAGGTAGCGGTGGTCATGGTCGATAGTCGCATGGAACATCTTTAAGCGAATCCTCTGATGGGGCGTATCTCCCACCAACCCGACGAACTCCCCCGAAGACAGGGAAGAAATAGTGGATGGCGGAATGCCTGCGTCAAGATGGGTAGAGTGGCTCACCGAGGTGTCGGTACGATTTACCGAGATGCTTTGCCTTTGTTGTACTACTTTGCCAAAGCGTTCGGATAGTTGGCGAGCGGTATCACCGAAAACCTGACCGCTGATAACATTGCCGGCCAAATTTAATATGACCTCGGCCTGGTCTCTTCCATAGTCCTTTTTGAGCTGTGAGTAGTCTTGAACAGCCAAGGTAGTGGAGACCAGATTGCTTCTGGCCTGGGCGATCAGGTGGTCGATCTGGTTGAAGTAAACGGTAGGAAACTCATCGAAGATGAGGCTGCTTTTCTGCTTTCCCTTTTTATTGACCAGCTTGATCACTCTGGAGATATATAAGGATAGCACCGGTCCAAAAACTTGTTGCTTCTGTGGGTTATTGCCCAGGCAAACTACCTTGGGAGCGGCTGGATTATTGATATCCAAGGTGAAATCATGGCCGCTAAGCACATAGTACAAGGCCGGAGAGCTCAGGCGTGCCAGCCCTATCTTGGCAGAAGCGATCTGTCCTTCCAGCTGATCCCAGGCTTCATGTCGGTAGGCGGACTCAAACGGGTTAATCAACGCAGACACTTCGGGCTCCCGGCGTAGCAAAGGAAAAAGGGTAGCATAGTCCAGCTGCAACAGCTCTATAACATGAGGCAAGGTGCAATACCTCCCCCCCTGCATATTTCTTCAGGTACCAGATAAGGGCAGTAACGAAATTAATTGAGGACTCTACAAAGAAATCGCCCTGCTTCTTAATCCAGTCCCGGTTCAAGCCCAGCATAATGGTTCTCGCAGACTCTGAGGCATCGGTAATATCTTCCATACTCTCTGGATCGAGTGGGTTGCAGCGGTGGCTGCGGTTGAGGTCATCGAAGCTAATCAGGTAAAAGCAGGGCTTCTCCTTGAATTTTTTTTTGGTATCTGATCAGCAGGTTATAGGCTAACCGGCTGAGGTCATCATACTTAAAATCATAGATGAACATGGTAAAGCCTTTCTTGATATGTTGGGATATAATATGTCTGATAATGAAGTAGGACTTGCCTGCTCCCGGACTGCCTATCACCAGCAAAGAGCGGAAGGGGTTGATCACATTAATCCAGCTACGGCGTCGCTTTCCCCTGAAGTGATAGTGGGCAGGGAAATGTAAGGAGTAAGCATTAGCCATAAACCGCTCTTCTTGAGGAAAGGTCTGGTTCATCTCATTGAAGATGTCCTTTTGTAGTTCCACACGGATAAACCGGCTCAGACGGCTGCCAGCTCCCAACAGGCATAAGTAACCAGTGAAAAGGATCGCTGCTGATAGCAGGAAGTGAGTCTTTGCTTGGAGGTTCATCGGGAACCATAAGGCTGAGGACCAGTAAAGCACGCCTCCCAGGGTCAAAATGACTAGGGTAAGGGGTAGATTGAAGTCGATATCCTTTTTCCCTTTCACACCCAACAGAGAGACAATCAAAAGGATAAAAGACAGGGCTTTTGAAATCCAGGTAGCCTCAAAAAGTCCGGTTGATTCCAACCTCGCAATCAACTGGCTCATCCAGTCAGAAGTCAAGCCCCACGAATGCATTACTTCCTGATGATAATAGTATAGGTGCATGAGCAAAAGGATTAGGCTCACTATTCTGGCTAGCTCCATGGTCTTGACTAGGCCTTGTTGATGGTCTCCGCTCATCATAATCGTCTGCGTTTTTTTCTTTTCTTCTTTCTAAGACTTAATTGGTTTTCAACGGGTAGTTGATAGGCTCCCCGATGGTGTTTCAACACTGTGAAAATATCGGCATAGGCTCGGCGTGGCCTAAAAGCATGTTGACGCGGGTACCTTTTAGGTCGTGTTGGCTTAGGAGAATTATTTACAGTTTGCTGTGAGGAAGGCCTCTCCCCTTCTAATTGTCGCCTCAGTCCATTTACTGAATAGTTTCTTCCCAAGGCACTGCCCTTGGCCACTATCCCTCTCTCGTGGTCTATGAAGGTTACTCCATATAGCTGACCTTTAGTGCTTTGGTGGTAATGAACATCTATTTTATGTGCCTCTAAGTAAGTAGACAGTCCCTTGAGGTCACGCACTTCTGGTGAGCGTAATCCTTGGTCTACCATGTTGCTTAATTGGGTTAGCTTGGGAGTGCGCAGCTTCCGGTTCAGCTGATATTGTGCATGCAGATAGCGCATGCCCGGGAACTGATGCAGTGCACTGGCTTTAACAGGAATGCCTACCTGTCGTCCGTTGCCATCTAAAAGGGTGTATTGTAAGCCTCCGTGGTTATACATCCTGCTGCGCTCTGACCCTCTACTTGCGGCTACCTGATAATAGCCTAAGGCGGTATTGTACTCACTAAGCGAGGTATAGTGATAATGTCGGTTCACCGTAGCGATCACCTGATTGATATAGGCTTTTCGTCCACGATGGGTATAGGTGTCTGCTTTCAACGGTTGTAAGCTGGGGGCTTGCTGCTGACGTTCCGAAGCTTGGATGAGCTGGAATTCTTGCTCCACGGCCTTGCGGGCGGGCTCTGACTTGTCTCTACCTATATTGTGCAGTGACAGCCGACGGCCATCAGACTGTATATTGGTGGTGACAATATGAACATGGGGATGGGCGGTATCCAGGTGCTGGTAGACCAGATAGGGCTGCTGACCGAAGCCCAGCTTAGTCATATAGGAGAGGCTGATGGCTTGCATCTGTTGTGGGGTAAGCTCTTCGTCAGGGCTGAAGTTAAGGGAGATATGGACGGTATTGACCTGAGCCCGGCGGTTGCGCTGGGTATGCTGAG
Source organism: Fulvivirga maritima (assembly GCF_021389955.1). Taxonomy (NCBI): domain Bacteria; kingdom Pseudomonadati; phylum Bacteroidota; class Cytophagia; order Cytophagales; family Fulvivirgaceae; genus Fulvivirga; species Fulvivirga maritima. The sequence goes on along the minus strand of NZ_CP089980.1, from coordinate 2,762,289 downwards.
CAAAGCGATCTACCTTACCCTGAAAGGTGAGTTGATGGGCCGATTGCATAAAATTCTGGGCCAGCAGACATACAGCAGTTCCTTCTTTTACCTTATGTTCATTGTAATTCAATGCGCCTATCATTCGTCTTCCGGTTTTTATTTTTGCGACCATTGAGCTGAGAGTTGATCCATGACTTGTAATACTAATTGGGTATGCTGCCTGACCTGCTGGTAGTCTTCCAGCAGTTTTAAGGCGCTATAGAATTTGTCTTTAGGCATAGGCTGGCTATGGAAATAGCGGGTCACCTGATTCACATTGATGCCTATGGCATTTAACTCCGCGCGGATGCCAGAAAGGGATGCTATCAGCTCCTGCTGACTGGCATCTTCATAGTAGCAGATAATGCGCTCACGCTGCACAATACTACGCACCAATTCTCCCAAACTCTGGCAGTTGCTCCGCTGCTGAAGGGCTTTTAGCCGCTCATAATGGGGAGCAGTCAGCCGAAAGGTGATGGTCTTGGTAAGTGCTTTCTTTTCTGAAGGGCTCATAATGGGGTGGGTTATCGACCCAGGCCTGTGTCTGATCCGCATGAGACAGCTTGCGGACAGACAGCATCAGCCGGTGCTAAGACCTAAGTCATAGGTTACCTTTTATGCACCATCGGGTCGTTTCTTAATAGCTTACTTTATTGGTTTCAAGCATCTTCTCGATGTCTTGGTATTCATAGAAAATGATATTGCCTACTTTGATATAGGGTAGCTGACCGCTGACTCTCAGGTGTTGCAGCGTGCCGGGAGAAACGGTAAGTAACCGCCGTACTTCATGGGACTTAAGCCACTTGCGGGCGGGCTTATGATATTTATGTTCTATAAGTAGCTGCTTGATATCATGGAGCAGCGCTTCTCTAAAGGAAGTAAGCTCCTCATGGGTGATCACTTGTAGTTCCATAATCCGTGTTTTTGGTGTTTCATGATACCAAGTACCGGGTTTATGCTGGCCTAATCCAGTGGTGAGTATGTGGTTGCCACCCCTTGCCACCCCTTCTCAGAAGCAGGAATCCAAGATTATGAAGGGAAAAAAGTTTCTGTTTTCTGATCAGCAGGATCGCTTAGTGGCTGCGCTCTCCAGCTGATCAGAAACGCTACCATAAGATAAAGACAGGAGGCACTACTGCTATTGCAGAACTGCCTGCTGTCTTTCCCTTATTTTTACCAGCCGCTGTATTAGGTGATAAGTGAAGTTCTTTATTGTGCTTGATGATAGCTTTCAAAGCATCATGGGACTAGTTGGGGATTTGAGAGATGGGAAAGATTAAATATTGTTGAGGGCGTTTGGAGAGTTCTGTAACTGATTGGTCATGGTCACATAGTCATGACTGGATTATAACTACCCCTTATTAATTATTGAATATCAATTACTTAACTGAATTTTAATTTTTAAGGAACACGAATTGGAGCCTTTTATTTTGACCTCCATTGTTCTTGTTTCAATTTAGTTAATTATGAGTTTTGTTACAAGGTTTGCACATCTGAATTGTATGTCTGCATATGTGAACCTGCCTTAATATCAGTGTCATTTAAATAGCTTAGATAAACTACAGCACATTATGAAAGACTACTAGCCTAAGAAAAAAGTGGAGCTGCTTAAAAACAAGGTAAATAGATCTTAATATATTTTTAATAAGGCCGACAATTATAACGGCCTGGATTTAGCATGCGTATTGCTACGCTACGCTTTATATATTAGTATTACAATAAAGTGCAGGAACTTTAATGTTATTTTATAATAGATAGACATCTATTCTATAGCAGTGAAAACATAATCACTTCTTCCTGTAACTTTTCTGTTATCATAGGAGCCATACATAATTATTAACTCTTCCTGATTAAGTGTTAAAATAGCTGCACTCCCATAAAAAGTTAAAATCCCTAAGTCATCACTTATTTCCCATGTACCAAAATCGTCTGTTGATTCTGGAAAACACTTTTGATTATACATGAAACTAAATTCTTGATTTTCCTTTTTAAAAACTAGAACATCATCATCTTGGCAATCCTTTTTAATGTTATTTCCATCTGGATCTATTATTCGATCAATTTTCCACGACTTTTCAGATCCATTTGTCAAAAACTGAATATACTGTTCTTTTGTAACAGGATCATTTTCATCATCTTCACAGGCAAAAACAAAACATACTATACACGTCGCCAATATTAGTTTAAAAAATTTATTCATTGTTGTTTATTTATATTTGTCTTAATTTAAAAATGAAAATATCTTACTGCTTTGGGTAAGATTCATCACGCTCTCTGTATGATTAGCATCCATTGATGCCAACAGCTAATAATTGGTCAATCTAATAGATAAAAATAATATCAACAAAAAAATTATAAATTATAAATACTCCAATTTAGGAGGATGACTCATGAGTTAGAATACCCCTTCGTTACAGTATCAAGATAACCTAACTGCAAAAATTAGCTTCTTATCTCAAAAGCAATCTAATAACCTTCCTCCAATATACCATAATCAGACTGATGATTATCATACCAAGCTCTTAACTCTTGTAAGGCCTGCTCATAACTATCTACTGCCAGTTCTCCGTCTTCTGTGGGGAGGGGCTGGGCGGTGAGGTGTGGGGCAAGGTATTCCATTACTCTGTAGCCACAAAGGATAGCAGCTTCGTTATCTGGGTCTGCGGAGGTGCAGTTGTTTTCATTGCTGTTGATGATGGTGAAGAGATAATCAAAGGCCGTTTTGTTACGGGTGTATACCAAGTCTGGCACTAGTTCATAGACCAGGTTATCATTTACCGGGAGATTTTCTAGGATACTGATGATTTTTTGAGCTGAAGCCTCATCTCCCATGCGAGATATGGCTAGCAAGGCGGACCATTGTAGCCTGCGATTAGAGGATACTGCATAGCTTTTCAATGTATTCTCTGCTTCCGAAATATTCACATAGCCGATTAATTTGATAAGTTCTGGCTTATGGTATTTTATAGTACTCAAGGCTGACAAAAGCTCTTGCTGATCTTTGGCTGAAAACAAGTCTTTATCAAACTCAGTGAGAAATTCTATATTATCTCCTGAAAGACCAGAATCCTTATCTTTTACACCTTCTATCAGTGCTTCTATAGCTGCTTTTTTGATCTGTTGATTATCAGTATTAGTAGCTGATCTATAAGCAATATAATAGGCCTTTCCTCTCACATCATCTATTGAATCTTTGTAATATGGCGTAAGCTGATTCATTAAAGTCATATCTCCAGAGAAAAACGCTGAAGGTATTTGTGGGTAAGAACCAGATCTTACGGATTGAAAATAAGTGTCTATGTCCTGGCTTCTTACTGTGAAGGTAAAGAGACAGGCTATAAATATGGTGAGTAATGCCTTTTTCATTTATTGGTTAGGGGTTATAAATTTAGTTAGCTCAAGTGTTGCTATCTCTACGTTCGATAATGAGACAGGCGCGGACCAACGGGAGCCTCTATATTATTCTTTTTCAAAAATATGAAGCCTACCTTCTAAATCCAGCATATACAAGTGCGTATCTGTAATTTGAGGGATATTTGTTCCAATGCCTGATTCTTTAAAGGTATAAATCCAATCAACCTTCTTTGTATTCCTGTTTAAGATAAGAACCGAGCTTAAATCAACATTTGGAACTTCCTCCAAATAAGTATGTGCAGTTAAAAAAAGATGCTCTGATGTAAAAGGGTTATTATTAAAAGGACGAAAATCGCTTACACCATACTTGAACAACTCATCTTTCAACTGATGATAGCTGATTTCTTTAGAGTCTAGATTAATTTCAAAATAATAGGTATCAAAAACACCTATCAGCTTAGAAGCACTTTTATCCAATACAAAATTCGTTGGGTCTGGAAGTACGTCTTTGTAAAATGAACCAACCTCAAAACCTTTTAGCTCACGCCACTCATGAATAATTCCTCCTGTATTGACATCAATCGATAATAGTAAATGATCACTACAAGCTACTAATAATTGACCCTGATATACACCTAAAATCCTTTGGAGTTCAACTTCTCCAAATTGATCAAGTACTAACTCCCACTTAATTTGACTTTCTTTGATATCCAAAGCAGATATTTTATTCTTATCAAAATATCCAATGCCACCACCTGCAACTACCAATTCTACAGTATAATTTTCAAAGGGAAGTTCTCTTACTTCGCTACAAGATTCAAGATCGAACTCTCCAAGCTGCCACTTCCATTTTCTGTTTTCTCTCCGAAAACCACTTTTACAAAGAATTTTACCCCCTGATTCCGTTCCAACAAATAAAGGAGTATTAATCAACTGACTGACACCTCCTTTTTTAAACCTTCTTTCACCATCTTCTGTAAAAAAATAAATCCCTTGATGAACAAACCAAAAAGAATACCCTTCTACATCTTCAATAATTGACTCACCATTGACTGTTAGTACACCGTTAATCGTATAATAAAGTTCTCCTTTGAATGACTTTATTCCTGATACTCCACTTAATTTTTCAGTGATTGCATACATAAAACTATTCTACTTTAATGAACTTATATAAAGCATCATCTGTGCTACTTACCATATCTACAAAATCCAACTTAGCATCAGCTTTAGTTAGACCAGAATCAAAAAGGCTATTCTTTAAATTTTGATTTCCCCAAATCACTTCAAAAATATCATCTGACTTACTTTCAAATACAGTCTTCCATTGACTCTTCATTTGGGTAAGTGCATTAGCTTCAGACCCCCAAGCACTTTTAAGTTTATCAAAGTACGCTTTCCATTGAAATTTATCAAAGCTCTCAATGTTCCTTAGATAACCATTGATAAACTGGTCAATTGTCTGTGATTGATTAACAAGAGCGTTAGAAGCATAATTCACATTTTTATACTCCGTATAAACATTATTGACTAATCTCAAGTCATATTCCTTAAGGGCAGCCCCTGGTTTACCAAGATCAAACGCTTCCCCTAACCCTCTAACATCAGCTTCTTTCACACCTCTATTTGACAGGTCTCGGATAGTTTGATGTAATTCATCTAATTGATTTGATGTTGGAACTGATCCGTTTTTAGTAGTCCCTCGCATCCAATTGTAAAACACTTCTCCTTTTCCTCCCGAACTCACGTTGAAGTTCGAAACAAAATAGTCTACATCATCTAAAAACTGATCAATTGAAGACCTACCAATTCTTCCTGCATTTCCACAACTACTACATTTCAAGTCATTAGCAGTTCTTAAAATATCATCCAATGCATCAGACCAGTTACTCCCTAACTTGGTTCTAAAGGCTGAACCCTCCGAAGCTAGCTTTGAAATCTTATCTAAAGTGGCTATGTCTGTTATGAACTTACTGTTCGTGGGAAAAATGTCAAAAGCTCTTCGCCATGCGTCCACCAACTCCTCATCCTTCAAAACAGCGTTCTTCAGCGCAACACTCTCAGGAGTGTTGGCTGAAATGTCTGCTATGAAATCATCAAGATCACACTGGCCGTAGGTGAGTTGAGTAAATAAGAGCAGTAATAAAACTACTATTTTGCTTATTTTCATATTAATTACAATTAAGCTTTTTGGTCTTCTTTAATAGGCTTCCTTTTTTCATGATGGCTTCATCAACCTCGCTTGCTTCTAATTTACGCCATATATCCAATAGATCTGGGTCTTCATTTAACACTTTAAACAAATCATCACTCTCTCCGAAGTGATTCAATAATTTATTAGATTGAGTTTTTGGCAATAAATCTATCTGAGTAAGCAGATATTTATTTTCAAATATACCAGCCTCTACCAAATCATCAGAATATCTTAGTAAAAGATTATCTCCTTGAGTTTTAAACACATCATAAAGAATATCCTTTCTCGCCTTTATTGAAAGAAACTGTCCTATATTTCCAGCCATGTTTTTAAGATTTCTAGCTGTAGCCCCACTAGCAAATGGCACAAATACACTACTCGCATACGTAGCTGCTTCTACTTCGTCACCTCTATAAATAGCATAAGTTGCCCCTACAATATCAAACACAAAATCAAGCTCAACAACACCAGCTATAGTTCCAAAAAAATCTATCACTTCATAGTAATTACCCGTATCAAAAAGATATTGTTCTGGTATAGTATGAGTAGTTAATTGACTACCATTTCTTAAGTCAGAATACTTATGGGCTAATACATCTGAAACAAACATATCTCTTATTTCTGCTCTTATAATACCTATCTCTTTAAGATTATGATCAAAATCAACCGTTCCATAATCTGATTTTGACCTTTCTAAACCTATTATTTCTAAGTATTTTTCAGCAATTGGTGTATGCTGCTGTATTGAATTCATTTTATAGCTAGCCGACTGATTTTGCCACCTAACATGACTAACAGCTATACTCATATCTTTGTCTGCATATATATTTAAACCTTCAGTGTAATCATAACCTGTAACATTATTATGAGAAGATAAATAATATTGGATAGTTCCTTTAAAGTCCAACAGGTAGCTATGTATTTCTATGGGTTTACTTATATTCCTATAAATATCCAAGAAATATGACTTGACATCATTCGACCCCATATCAATACTCTGAGCATCATACCCGGAAACTCCTCCAAAAGAATAATAAATATTCTCAAGATGCATAGCATCATTAGATTCAATCACTACCTTTTCACGATCCAAATAAGGAATAATCATCAGTGTTATATCTCCTGATATCCCCAAGCCTTCTAAAACATCTTCTGCAAACTCATTTCCTCCTCCACTTGGTAAAGCATAGTTAATTTCGTCATATACCAAGAAGATCTTTCTATTACTACTTTCATTATACTTTTGATTTACTTCATAATAGGATTGAAGTTTATCCTTTATTATCACCTCATCAGATTCTGCAATTGCATTACCTGTAGCATAATAATATCTCCCACTTTGATCCAGCTCCTTTATTTTATTCCTAAACCTGACAATATCATCATCATATTGTTCCTCTCTGGCCTCAGCAGTCATTTCTAATAATTCGTCAAGAGTCTCCTGATTATGCACAACAAAGTCTCTTGTAACACAACTCATACACATACTACTTACAACAGTACCATTTGCGATGTAATTACTCCAATCTTCTGGAGCTGAAAACCCTGAAATATCATTAACGATAAAAGTATCAAACTTCTGATTGTCCGTTTCCCACTCCCACAAAGTTAACTCCATACCTTCGCCATACACAGTTTCAGTACCTGCAAATTTCCTAGGCTCATCCGTCATCTCTTCTGAAGTAGGATAATATCCTTGGAAATCTCCATCCACTATCCTTGCAAAATAGGACTCCCCTGATGTAAATTTAAAGCCATAAATAGCTTCCTTCAAAATTTGAGAAGTGGCAACACCTCCTTCTGCAGGCTTCATCACGGCAAGTGATGTCACTTTTTCCGGGATATTAAATGGTTTTCCCGCAGGACTTACAAAACTACAGCCTGAACATTCTTGATCAACCCACTGTACATCAGCAATGTCACTAGAAAGCTCACTCTCCTCATCATCCTGAAACCATCCTATCATACTTTCGGGGTTATGGATGTAATCCCACTGATATTTTCTTAGGCTTTTGCCTGCGGGGTAATCCATTAGGTTGCCGTTGGTTTGGCCCTCTCCTGTTACGTAAGCCTCTGAGCTGAAGGTATGGCGCAGTCTGAAGGCTCCGTGGGATAGTTCATGCGCTACCACGGCAGCCAGGTCAATACTTCCATTTTTTCTCCAGATATAACCAAATTGTCTTTTGAAAGGCATAAACCCGTCACGGTCTCCTCCGTCCCCATCGATCACAAACAGATAGTATGCATGATTATCAAAATTTATTGAGTTCTTAAACCTTCTGTTAAACTGACGCATCTTACTTGGGAAACTAGCCAATACACCACTGCTCTCCGGTACTGCTAAGTCTGCCAAGGTTTCGCTATCTACCGTGTATGAGTCAGCAATCTGTACATTCCATTCTGCTACCCCTTGCTTAAAAATATCGTTAATACCTTGTTGAATATTGCCAGGGATAGAGGCTCCGTTTACAGGAACTAATACCACGGTATTACGCTCCTTCGTATAACTCACCATATTAAGCTGCCCTACGGTATATTCGGTCTCATTGCCTTCTTCATCTTCCTGCACTACGTAGGCATATACCTCCTGTGTGGATTCGGGCATGCCTCCTACTAACATCACTTGCTTTTGGTTTTCTGCCTCTGCAGGTTGAGTGCCTAAGGTTCCTCCAATAGCACTTTTAAAAGCTATAACTTCTGGAAAAGACTCATTTCCTTCCAAGGTGGCATTTACATAGTCTATCTGCCCTGTTTCCATTGACTTCCATGGCACATAATAATCTGCACTATCTATAAGTGTTCTGTTATAATCAGTAAATGCACTTTGGTCTTTAATATCTAAGCCATAATTTTGGCGGTCGTAAGCATTAAACTTCACTAAATAATCCCACTCAGCTCCTGGTTGCAGAGCAGGAGGACCACTAGCAGAGCTTTTACTTACATTGCCATCCTTATCCACAGTATAAGTATTGCCTTCGTCATCAGTGATTTGAGTAGGAACTCTTTCGCCTGTTTCAGGATCTGTTTCCTGGGTGAAGGTTTCAGTGGTACCATCTTCTTTTTCTACTATAATCTGCCCACTCTCATCTACCGTTACTGACGCTACAGTGCCGTCTACTTTAATGGTAGTGCCGTCAAAAGGAGCTGCCTGATCTTCAGCGCCACCACCTTCTTCAGCTGCATCATCACCTCCCAGCGCATCGAGATCAAACATCAGGGGGCTGTCAGCATTAAAAATAGTAGTTACAGCTCCGTTGATCATTTGCAGGTCTGTATTGATAAAAATACCTTCAAACTCTACTCTCACTTTTACGTGCTTTAGCCATGGCATTTCAGCATGACCTTTTCCTGAAAAAGTACCATTACTACCCGAGGCATTAATAACGCGTACTTCTACATCTCCTGCTTTAAAAATATCTCCGGGATTAAGCTCAGGCAAAGCCTCCTGATTCTCCAGATCAATATCTCCGGGCTGGGCTCCACAGGTGTAGTTGGTAACTGGGTTTTCAGAAGTAGCAGAGGTAACAACACCACTTTTCCCTCCGTTAGCAGCGCCACACAAAGCCGCCACTTGAAATTCATAAGTGGTTTCTGGTTGAAGACCATCTAATGTCAACTCTTCCAAATAAGTTTTTTCAGATTGCCACTCATCGTCACTGCCTTCTTTTCTATAATAGACCACAAACTCGGTTTGTGCCGGGCCTGTCTGCCAGCTCACTTTTATTCTGCTACTGCTCACGGTACTGGCCTCTACCACTACAGGAGGAGAGCAGGCATCTCCATAAATAAATGAATATACTTCACTGTACCCATCGTTTTTAAACAGGTCCATGGGCTCTATTCCATTAATAGCTCTGGCTCTTACCCTAAATGCATAACGCCGGCCAGGCACTAATGGAGGCTCCGCAATACCATAAACCAGGCTGGTACTGTAGGTGGTAGTTTCATAAATAGGCGGCGTGCTTTGAATAGCATTATTGGGGTCTCTTCCTTCTGGCCAAAGTTCTACCAGTTCAAAATCATAAGCGGTAGAAAAAGCAGAGTTAGGTGAGCCGGTGTGCCTTGGGGTCCATTGAAAAAGTTGGGTTTGCGGATCTTGCACTCTTACCTTTTCACCATTAAAAGGGGTATTAATAATAGGCGGGTCATTTAACATGAGCCAGGCAGAACCACAAGCCATATTAGAGACTTCTGTACCCAAATTATATTCAAGAACTTCAAAACATATTCTATAAAAGCCTTCAGGGAGGGCATTACCCCTAACCACCTGGTCTTTACTTATCCCTTGAAAAATAAGATTCTCCGGGTTAAAATAGGCTCCTAAATCTGCTGCCCCTAACATGAGGGGCATGCCTCCTTGTAAAAACAGCGGCTGTGGTCTATAGTCAGGGCGAGTAGTTATGGAAACACCTGTTCCTTCAATGGTAAGCCTAAGTCTTACCTGCAAATCTTGTCGAGAGAGATCTCGCAAGAGCACATTTAAGGCAAACCGGTTATTATCAGCTGCGGCATAATCTGAAAGGTATAATGAATAAGGCGGTGTAAGCTGAAAGGTAGCCTGAACAGGATAAGATTGGGCACTTACCTGCTGGGAGAAAAAGCAGCCCGCAATAAAAATTAAAAAGTATATATTTTTTTTCATCTACAATATTTTAATTCACCTTAAGCACCACTTCTTCACTAAGTGCTGAGGATGATCCATCAGTAAAAACCGCTCCCACCTGATAGCGATACACTTCTCCCTTCTTCAATTCCTGATCAGTATATTTCTGCTGATCACTATTAATAGAGCCTAACGGAGTTATAGGAGCCTCTCCTACAGACCGATAAATAATAAATCTTTCTACCCCGGGTTGATCATACTCCCAACCCAGTGTGATTGATGGTTCCTCTTCCTTTTGAGTATAAAACAACTTACCTATGCCTCTCTGCACCTTTCTAGGAAGTGGTGAGGCTGATAAGGGTTGTGCCGGAGGCGATTCTAAGCCAGATTCATCTACAGTGATGATGGTATACTGATAGGTTAACTCCTGATCTACTCCTAAGTCTTGCCAGGTAGTATCCTGTGCTGTTAGCACTTGTACCAATGCCCACCTCGCCTCGGTATTGCTCTGTCTGTAAATCAACTGATCTTTAGAATCTGCTGAGCTACCAGGAACCCAGGTAAGCGTAATATCTCCTTCTCCGGGTCTTATAGCCGTTAATACAGCACTCACTGGAGGAGTGAAATCAGGACGTTTTACAGCAGCACTTTCAGAATACTCCGAAGGGTTATAATGAGTATCTACAGCCACCACTTTATAGTAGATTTTAGGAGTAAGGTTATTTCTTGCTAGTGTATCATAAAACACAGTATCCTTTAATGCTGCATTAGTAACCTGTACATACTCTTGTTGCTCAAAATTACTCCTAAACACCCGATAACCATACAAATCTTTTTCAGTATTAGGCTTCCAATTTAAGGTTACCAGGCCGGTTGTATCCATCTTTCCAGTAATACCTTGTGGAATGGAAGGAGGAATGCTATCTATAAGCAGCACCATATAAGGCATAGAGAATACCTCCTGAGTATATTTACCAATAGCCTTTATTTGATAATAATTAGTTGGCAATGGATGATCATCAATAATACTACCCTTCTCCAGATCAAGATTATCTTTCAATAGGGTAAAAGCTGTTTTATCATTCTCTGCTCTCAGTAATTGAAATTTTTCTATCTGATAGAGGTATCTTTCATCAAACTCCCATTTAAGTACTACCATATCTTTAAGTGCATTTCCACTTACAATAGCTGGTCTGGCTATGAGCTTATCCCTTCCTATTCCTGTAACTTCATCAGAAAAAGGCCCCTTTTGTCCAAAAGGTGTTACCCCTCTGATTCGATATCGGTATTCAACATTATTTTGCGGCAATGAATCTATAACATGCATTAAATGCGCCTTAGAAGGATCTGAAGAAGCACTTACAAAAGGTATTTCAGATATATCCTTAAACTCTCCTCCCACTGTAGCTCTTTGTATTTCAAAGGCAGTATAAGTACCAGAATATATCTCCCGATCCCACTCCAGAGAGACCATAAAGTCACTAAATTCTGCTGTAGGGGTTTGCGGTGTCGGTAAAGGAATTTCTTCATCTAAGCCTGTGTAGACAATTCCTGTAGCTATTGGCAGGTTTTCTTCTGGCACGGCACTATGTACTCGGTATAAATATCTCTCTCCTGCTTTTACATGGGTGTCCTTATAATATAGTGCCGATTTCTCTGCTGCTTCCACAGACATATCAGCAGAAAAAAGAGCAAATGAAAACCGTTGTTCGAGCTCTCTGGATTTGTTAATTACAGAGACCATGTCACTTCTATAATTATCAGACAATTCAAAGGTTTCTCCATAAATGGCCTGCGCCGCCACACCTGCAAAATTATCTTTATCGGCTAGCTCCTCCCATTCAGCCACTGGCGCCGGTGTATGAGGCGTCTCCCATAAAACCATTGTTTCTGGCTGTTTAAGTGCCTTTCCATTTCTCATCATGGTTACACGCTCCAATCTATAGCCATATTTGTTTAACAGCTGCCATGCTGCAGGAGAATTGGGCGCCCAACGCAATAAAATTTGTCCTTCATACGGCAAGGCTATTACTTTTATGGCATCATCTTCATTACTCTGAGCTTTAGTATCCAAAGCCGATAAAGAGGCCATGATAAAAACCAGACAAGCGATAGGTATGAAGCTTAATTTTCCTTTTAACTTATTCATGAGCTAGTTAATTTGAAATGAGATGGTTTCATAAGAAGTGACCGTATTAATTCCCGGTAAACGGTATTCTATATTCACCTTATAAGTAGTACCTGTCTGTATACCGGGGAAAGGTGTTTCCATCACTCGCTCCATCCAGTCGTTCCCCTGCCCCATACTAATGTTTTGAGTGGCCTGCTGTCTCACATGACTATAATCCTGATACATAATAAGTGGCAGATTATATATAATAGTGCTATTTCCTGGTGTATTAATGACCGTTCCTGAAGCTGCCATGTCAGCATCTAAATACAAATCTTCATCTTGCTGGGTTATGTAAAGTGCTTTGTATGGCGGCACTCCATAAGGCATACTCATACGATCTTCACTAAGAGTTATTCCATTTATAGGGAATGGTGATGGATATGCCAGTGGTTCAATCATATTTTTAAACCATGGAATATTTAACTCTGCAGTAAAGCTCACCAGCGGCAAATAGTCACTCCCTCCTTTGATCTCATAGGTATCAAAAGTTTCTTGTCCTTCTACCGCAGCCTTAAGCTGATGAATAGTTGGTCTTACAGGAACACGCCAGGTATTATAAATATTAAGTGCCGCTACCTTCTCCTTAAAAGTATTATAATTACTAGTCTGGAAAACTGCACTATACACTATCTTTTCCTGATATTGCTGTATGGTACCTGAAGCTGTTTTAGTTTTAACTTCCATAGTGGACTCTCCGATATCTTGGGTTACGGCTTTATTACCCTGAGCTACATTACTATCAATACCATCTGACGTATTTAAGGGTAGATTAACTATCTCCAACTTGTATATGGTATTAGTATTTAATTCGTCAGGAATATTGAAACTTATTTCGTTATTACTATAGGTAAAATCAAATTCCACTTCTTCTCCGGTACTAGATACAAACCTACCAATCTGATTCCATTCTTTTCCTGGATCAAAAAGTTTAGACATACCACTTATAAGATGAACATATCCACTACCATGCTCTCCGGGGTGGAAGTGCAGCTGCTTATTAGTAGGGTAGCTATAAGCAACATTTTCCTCTGGTAAATAATCTGGTTCTTCACCTGTGGTAAACTGCGCCTCTTTTCTTTCTATTACCTTTTCTCCATTAACCGTTACTGGAACCCAGGTATTATTCACATTTTCTTCAAAGCTCACCTGCACCACCAATTTCAATTGCTTTTCGCCCGGTAATATTTCGGTAGTCTTTAAAGAAACCACATCATGCAAATCATTCCAGGTCATAGTTCCTCTTAGCTCCTGGGTGCCATCGTACAATTTCATTTCATCAAGCTTAATCCTGAAAACCTTTCTTTTCTCATCTAGATCTACCATCTGAAATTCCTTTTCCACTTCCATATCAAAGATACCCTGAGCGGCAGTAAACACATTAACATCTCCTTCATTATCAGCAGGAGTAAGCTGACTAATTACATTCAGATTTTCTAGTACGGAGCCGGTCTGCAGTTCACAATCATCTCCAATAGTCACCTCAAAGCGACAATGACCACTTACCAATCCATTTAATACACTGAACTCACCTCCTACAACACCTTTCATCCAGAGTGGATTAGGCAATTTAGCCTGTAATATGGCACCAGCAGCTATTTTCAATATCTCAAGCTTTCTCTTTTTGCCGAAGAGCCTCACTTTTATACCTATTTTACCCATAAAAGCAGCAAAAGCCTGTCCATTAGCATACCAACCATTAATCCCGATGGGCTCTGTACTACCTACGCAGGTTGTGCTTCCATAATCTTTAAGCATTACATCAAAACCAGCTGTAGCGGCAAATCTACCGTAAAACATTAAAAAGCTCTGATCTCCTGTATCCATTCCAAAGCGAGTACCAAAGGCAATACCTTTTCCTTCTCCCACGGCATTCAGATCATCCATGTAGGTCATCATATCTTCACCTAAATCGAGTACTTCCTGAACAAGTTTTGGTGGTGGTGGACTACCCGGTATATAATCCCCCATCATGAAATAGCTTTCTGTTTTCACCAGCCCCAGTATCTGCAGGCCGACAGGATCAGTAGGGCTTCCCACATGGATATACCAGTCATCAGGACTAACATGCAAGACAGCCCATCCGGCTCTATTATCCTGACCAATTCCTTTTATAACTCCGTAGGCTATATTGATAAAGGTTTCAAAATTACCATGCAGTGTTTTGTTTACCACATCGTAATTAATGTGAATATGAGCAGATATAGCAGCTTTAGGCATCATGGAATTGGCCACATTATTCACCATATTATCAACCATACCTGATAAGCCCGGTATACTGATAGTGACAACAGGAGTTAAGAAGTATGCATTTCCCTTAAAATCCACTTCTCTGAGTCCTCCCCCTTCGTTAAAGGCAAGGGTCAGTGCGGCATCTCCATTAAAAAGTCCTCCATCGGGTGTGCTCAAGGTCACCATAGCTTTTATTGCCATGCCCGCAGTAGAGTCTGGAACATAATTCACGCCGGAAAGACTTTTGGCAAAAGGCCTGGAAACACCACCTGTGGAGGGTTTTAGGTGATATGAAGCCCCTCCACCAATGGCGTTGAGCTGAACCACTCCTATACCCATTCCGGGAGGCAAATTAGCCAAGGCATCTGCAAACCAATATCGGTAATTATGTACAGAGCCAAAAAGCCCCACGGCCTGCACATTGAGCATACCTTCCAGCACTCCCATCTGTACTTCGCCATAAAACCCATTTCCATAAACATCGTCATCTTTAAACCAGGTTAAAGAACCGGCTAAACTATAGGCTCCGTTGTCAATATTAATTCCTATTTTATGTATACTTACCCCGTCAAATACCCATTTAGGTGATTGATAGTTTTCGGCTGATTCATCCTCAGTTCCACGATCATACTTACTAGAAATTGTAAAGCCCGCTTCGCCTCCAAAATTTCCTCCATCATCGCCTACTATACTTACATAAGCAGTAAAGGCAAGATTTATCTTCTCTTTAGAAACACTTCCACTTATATCTGAGATGCCCATACTAAAAGCTCCTAAGGAAGGACCTTTAATATCTGAAAGCGAGAAGCCTTGTATCGAAATGTAAGGTTCAACGGTTTGAATATTAAGTCCCTCAAAACCCAAGTCAGGGACATTAAGCTCTTTGCCTACGCCTATACTCATCTTACCATTTAAGCTGGCTTTGGGTAAAAATTTGCCGTCCTTTAACTGTACTTCTACATAGGAAGATGAGTAAATCTCCACCTCTGCCGCAGACAGAAAATCAAATTCTATACCTTCCTCAGGAGCCGAAATAGAAAAAGTATATTGATCATTTTGTGCGATAACTGCAGTATAATCCAATGGCTTATCTTTGAGAACAGGTAGCTTTACCTGACCTGCAAAACCTGCACCTACTAATTTATTAGATACAATGCTAAGTCTAAATGACTCGACAGAAAACGGCCATTTATCCATTTTTCCATCTCCAATTAAATTACTAAACTGAGCTGTGGTAGTAATACCTTGTTTATCTATTACAGTATTATATAAGGAGATTTTAACGGGCTCTTTACCATTTCCTTTATTAAAAGCGGAAGGTAATTTAAGAGATAGTTCTTGAATAGATATTCCTTTCCACAGCCCCCCACTCATAGCACTCTCATAGTTCTCAGGATAGTTCATGCCTGGAAGAGCTCTCAAGGTACTATTATCTATGACAGCCTTTTTAACTGTAAAAACAAAATCCTTCAGTCCTTTTACCTGAAAGGGAGGAATAGTAATCTCAGCAATCATGTCATTCCAGTCAGTAATAACAGTAGTGAAACGTCCTGTTACACGATCACTCGGGGTCTTAGATGTGGAGTCAGGAATGAATAAATCCCTGCTAAATTCCACTGCGGCATCTATGCCCATTGCCTTAAAGCCATCACAATCCCACTCTATGAACGTTTTTTCTGCTAATAAGCTCAGGGTTGTGTTAGGTCCTAATTTTACATCTTGCTTTCCTAATAATCGTAACTGTGCTCCACTTGCCAAGCCCCCTCGCTTACTAAAACGAATATTCCGTGCTCCAAAGGCTATTTTTTTTTTCTGAATCAGGCACCTCAAAAACCATTGAGGCACTTAGATATGCGCCTTCTGGTTTCATTTGCAGCTCACTCACCACTATTGTATATGTTAGATTTCCTATCGTCTTTTTTATGCCGACAGGCAGATCTAAAATAACATTTTCATCAAATGTTTCTACAAACCTCTTATTCTCCTTCACATAGGCATCCATTTCAAATGCCTCAAGTTGTTCACCTTGTAGCGTATCGCCTAAAACTCTGATTTCATGAAAGGTAACATCCTCTTGATAGGTGGGAAGTGAAGGCAGATTTAAATCTCTGCTCATTACTTTACTATATTTGCTTACCATCTTATGATGATAAGAAACCTCTCTTTTAAGAGGGTTAACATCTTCTGAAGCCACACTTAGAGAATCTCCAGGTGCTGACCAGCAATGAGTAGTTAGTAAAACAAAAAATATGAGCAGAGATTTCTTCATCTTTGATTAATTAGTGAATTTGCTTTTATTTATTGATTGCCTCGAAATAAGATATGTTATCTGCATCGGTATAAAATTCCATTGTAGTATCAGTGAGGTTTCTTAACTCAAATCTTGCCCCTGAAATAACAATTTCTTGTCCATCATCAGATATACCAAATGATCCCTCTTCATCCTCTGAAAATTCCGAGCATTTTGTTTCATTAATATCATGACTCCAGGTTAAACCTGCATTAAATGTATAGATGTCATCTAGCCCGCATTCCTCTGTTTCATCCTCACCAGTGTAAATAACCTTTACCTGACTCCAATCTTTACTCGAGTTGTTAGTTACTAACTCAAGTGTTTCTTCATAAGGAGTCTGCTGCTCTTCTGGAGCAACATCATCATCGTCATCATCACTACATGCTGTAAAAGCTAAAAAAGAGGCGGTTACTATGGCTGAAATTCTAAAAAATTGATTCATGGGTTTTATTTATTAAAAGTTAAAAATTAAAACTATATCCTAGCGTTCCTGTAAACTCAGTAAAATCAGGGGTACTCTCATCTTTTACTGTTCTCCTTAACGTCACTAAATTAAGAGTGAGGTTATGCTTCTTTTTTAAGGTGTAACTTCCATTCGCCCTTAAGTTTATGACCGTATTAATTAAGGATGAATTAGAATAAGCGTTTACACCTCCTATTGAGACACTTGCCCTTACCTTACGGTCAAAAAATGTTCGATTTACCGCCAGAGAGGGGCCTATCATTGAACTTTGCGCTATCTCACTTTCATTTCTTGACGCATTAACTGAAAGAGCAAAAGACGTATTAATAGCAGTGAGCCCTATGTTATATGCCAAATTCATATTGTAAAATCGGGTACCACTATTTTGTTCTACTCCTCCCTGCTTGTCACTGGCATCTTGAAAATTAAAGTTAACATTAACACTTTCTCTCTTTTCTTTACTTGATGACATCATATACACTACAGCAAGGCTGGCATTCTGCGAAATTTGCGTAAAATCTAAAGTATCAAGATTATCATAGGGAGTGAGCTGGTTTAAAGTCTCAAACTGCGATCTTACGTTGGTATAAGTTTGAAAATTAGAATATGAACTAGTGATATTCAATTTCTGAATTGGTGAATAAGTAACATTTAATGATCCTAGCCATCTTCGCATAGCACTCACCTTATTATCATCCAAATTATCTCGTTGCAAGCCACTATTTACGCCCACATTCAGCTTACCTGCCAACATAGACCAATTGAGCTGGGCGGTAATATTCTCCATGTCATTATTAAAATAATACGCTCCGAGAGTTTGATATCCTGGGTCTATTCTTTCATATGTCACACCAAGGGAATACACAGAGAATTGATAGCTTAAACTTCCCTTATAGGCATGATAGTAACTAGAAGAAAATCTGGGTGTATACAATGCTCCTACATGTTGAAAAATATTATTTGCCGCATCACTTTCCTCCGTATTAATATCTCTGGAAAGGGCACTAGAGGCAAATTCTCCAGAGAAGACAAGCCCTTCAATTATTTTTTTACTTCCTTCCACACTTAAAACCAGATTCTCCTGAGGTTTCAAATCGCTAGAAATACTATCTACTGAAGAAGGATCATCAGCTGCTCTAAATAGGGTAGCAGAAATATAATCATTACTTTCTCCGTATTTCACCTGTAAACCATAGCCCATTCTCCTGAATGCCCCCTCTTGCAAGCTATCAGCATCAACGGCTTTTACCAGCCTTCCATACATGGCCTTCACACTCCATTTACCTTCTGGTGCCAACTCTACTCCTCCGCCCAGAAAAAGATGGCCATTTAAGGTATATGGTGAAAAATTCATACTGCTCCAACCTAAATGGGTAGTAACCCATTTATATTTAGGATGTATTCCGTATTGATTAAATGGTTGCTGAAAACTACTATTCTGATTAGACAAACTAAAAGAGAAAGGTATACTCCACCCATAAATACTGAATGCCAACTGACCTGTCATATAATATGAATACGGATCCCTTCTTCGTTCAATGCCATCAACGGCATACAAGATCTGATTCAGACTTATGCCTCCATTCACTTTTAGAGCCTTACCCTGCCTTATTTGTGAAAGATCCTGACCCTGAACAGAAAATAACGGTAACAGAAAAAATATAGCAAGTAGAAGTCTCTTATTCATAAATAACAAATTCTACTCTACGGTTTTTAGCTCTATTTTCATCTGAAGTATTAGGTACAAGAGGATCTTTGTCTCCTTTACCAGTGGCTTTTAACCTTTCTTGTGAAATACCCTTAGAAATTAGATAATCAATCACTACTGACGCTCTCTGCAAGGCAATCTTTTCATTAGCACTTTCGCTACCAATGTCATCAGTGTGCCCTATCACCTCAAGGTATGTATTAGGATGAGCCTTTAGTAAACTGACCAATTCATCTAAATACTGCTTAGCATCATTATTAAGATTACTTTCATTGAAACCAAATTTGAAGTCCTGCCTCAAGGCAATATTATAATCTCCCTTTTCAGGTCTGAACTGAGCATCCTTATCGGAGGCATTTGTCTTTTTGTCACGAGCAAATTCAATATCCTTCACCTCTCCGATATGATATTCACTCGGAGTTATGACAGTCTGTTCTTTGGATTTCTTTTTGAAGACATTTCTAAATGCCAAACTAACTTCAAAGGCACTTCCGGCCAGGGAGGCATTACCTGAAGAAGGGGTATCATAACTCACACCTAACCTAAAGGAGGGCTGCTGGATTAACACACCTCCTCCAATTCGCCCCTGAGCTCTATATCCGCCATAGAATTCCAGGTAACCATTTTTTATAAGATCAAATGGATTAGTGTTCTCAAAATATTTTTTAACCTGAATACGTGCTTGAGCGAAATGCACATGATTATCAAAAAGATAATAGCCTCCAGAACCAATAGAGATCCCATTATTATTAAAGAGCCTCCAATAGGCTTGCGCACTATAGCTTCTCTCTCGTTTGTATGCTTCTTGCCCCCAGGATATATCAGGACTATTTAGATAATTAGAAGCAACGCCTAAATATCCAACCTCTTTCCCTTCGTCATCTGTCTTATAGTAATTTAAACCTGCTCCTAGATTTACAAAATTCTTTTTCTCAAAGGAGTCCGGCTCTCCCGTTGGTAACGAAGAATCAAAACCGTTAAAACTATCCCATTGTGCCCCTGTGTAGATGGTTCCATTACTAAAGTATTGCTGAAACCAACCTAAATTAACACCAAAAGATAAAAGTGAACTTCTGTTTAGATACACATTATAGGCATACCCTCCTTGCACTGCATTGGTAATATATTTCATATCAGTCCCCGTCTGTTGACGAGTTACTGATAGCCCTATTCCGCTGCGCAATCGATCATCTGATGAAAACAAGGGATATGTGGCTGTAAGCAAAGACTGGTTCGCCTTTTCTCCATCAGTCAAAGACGTTTCTCTGTATTGTGCAGTGACCCTTAGCTCAGGGTATAAAGCTATTCTTGCCGGATTAGTCTCTAGCACAGATTGCTCATACTGACTGAAAATTAAGCCCTGGCTATATACTTTAATGGAAGCTAATAAAATTAATACTATCAGGTAAATTTCTCTCATCTGTTATCTGGCTAATCTGAATGTTCCCTGTTGTTTATTTTGGTAACTCAAAGGACGTCCATCGTAGTAATGCCCTTGAATTTTCCACATATAAATACCTGATGGTTGCTTCTCTCCATTGTAAATCCCATTCCACTCATCCTCCTTACTGTTTATTGTTGCCAACAGCTTACCTTGAAGATTGAAAATTTCCAGCTTTACACTTTCAATTCCTGTCCCGTATATTTTAAACACATCATTATTACCATCTCCATCAGGGCTAAAATAATTAGGAATAAAAATCTCAGCATTCACCTTTACCAGCACACTGTCTGTTAATGAGCAGCCATTATTATCTGTTCCTCGCACATAGTAATAACTACTTATCTGAGGGCTTACTTCAACATAGGCATTATCAAATGGCGAGTTTAATCCCTCTTCCGGACTCCATTGGTATTCTATCGCCCCTGAGGCATTAAGGATTCCCACTTCATTTAAACCAATGGCAATGTCATTCCCTGCTTCCACTTCTGGCAGTGGATTTACTGCTACTGTCAAACCTGTACTATCAATAAGGCAATCTTCTATGTAAGTCTTTAAAGTATAGGTAGTATTTACAGAAGGCCATACATTAGGGTTAGAAGCTTCCTTATCACTTATAGCATCACTTCCCTCCCATTCATAATGATATGGCAATAATCCACCTGAAGCAGTAGGAGCCCCCCCCAGCTGAACAGTATCTCCCAGGCAAATCACCTTATCACCTCCTGAATTAATTACTGTTTTAGGATTTGCTTCTACTTCAATTGAAGTTTCAACAATACACCCTAAGGCTCTATTTACTGTTAAATTTATCAGTGAAGCATTTGCAGCATCTATGGTTAGTGTATCTTCATTAGAAATAGGTAGAGAAGACCCATTCATAAACCAAGAAGGACTATCTCCTGCCTTTTTATTACTATAACTAAGTATTACACGTTCACCACAATCTATTCTTTTGGTGGTGATTTGTATATCATAACAAACATAAAAGCTTTGTTCCTGAGCAAATGAAGAACTGTTATAACTTTGATCTACTGTCTGCACTCCCCAATAATAAAGTCCCTCTTCCAGTGAATTTAGATCGTAAGCAAGCCCTGTAATCCCCCCCATGTTAGGTGAAAGTAAAGTTCCTGTTGAAATATCTGATAAAGGGCTTTTTATATCCTGAATACCGGGTTGACTTCCTACGTAAAGATTATAAGTCAATCCATCTACAGCTGACTCCACATCACTACCTGCTGTCCATGAAAAACGAGCAGTATCAGCAACCACTTCTACCTGAAGGGCTGAAGGCGCCGTTGGATTACTATTTGTCTCTGAACTATTATTATGATATACGTTACTTATAGGCGAGTTAATAGAATACCCCGTAACAAAAAGATCTAACCTGCCATCATTATCAAAATCCACCCAATTAGCTTCGCCGGATATAATACCTGCTAAAGGCGTGGATGTATCTAGTAAATGACCATTATTATTTCTAAGCAAGTAGGCATTAAAATCCTGACCGTTAAGCCCTCCATAATACAAGTCAATATGTCCATCTTGGTTATAGTCTCCAAAGGCGGCATTGCTCAAGGTAGCTTCATCAAAATTTTGAACTAACGTGAAGTTTGACCCATCATTATTAATATATAACTGCGTATAATCATTACCATATCTTGTTCCACTAATCCAGACGTCTGGGAATCCATCTTCATTAATATCTGCGGCTTTAATATTGCCATTGCTTAGGCCAATCAAAGAAGTGGACGTGAGTGTAAAACCTCCCTTACCATCATTTAAATAATAATATGACCGAGGTTGATTATTATTATCTAACCCGTTCATTAAAATATCTTCCCATCCATCTTTATTAAAATCAGCAACCTCTATATCTCCCTGACTCATCCCTTCAAAAAGGACATTGGACTCTTCAAAATTGTCTCCCGTATTTTGATATAAAAGTGTATGTCTTTCACCCTCTTCATCTACTCCGCTAATAAGCACGTCTTTCAATCCATCGTTATTGAAGTCAATTACCTGAATATTACCAAAACCTAATCCTGTCAAAGTATGACTTAACAGGTAAAAACCAGACTGCCCATAATAATATATGAGGCTTAAAGGATTATTTGAATCATCTACTCCAGTAATAACTATGTCTGGCTTACCATCATTATTAAAATCTGCAATAGCGATATCTCCATTGGATAGCCCTGGAAAACCAGAACCCATAGAGGAAAAGGTTCCATCGGTATCATTGAAGAAAACATCTGTTATTTTGGTATTATCTGCCTGTATTCCAAACAAAACCAAATCACTCCAACCATCTCCATTAATATCAGCCCAAGCTGATGCTCCATCACCTACATCAGGAAGTTCATCATTGACTATGGAAAATTGCTGAGAATAGGAGCCATTACATGCAAACAGGACTAAAAACATTCCTGCAAAAAAGCGCAACACATTAATCATCTATTCTATAATAATTTTAAGGGTTTTTGTTATGTCCTCGGACTGTAGTATTAAAAAGTATATTCCTGGTTCCAGATCATCAAAATCAAAAGAGACGTCATACTCCTGAGCTCCCTTTCTTTCTTCAATAGCCATTTCACCTTGACCTTGTAATCTTAAAAACTGAAGTTTAATCGGCTGAACTTCTGTAAGCATCACGTTAGCCGTAAACTTTCCACTATTTGGATTAGGGTAAACTGTAAAAGACTTAATCGAATCATCATTTTTTCCAAATTCTTCTTTTGATGTTTCTCCGCTGGCTCCTGTAACTATAATTTCTTTACTCATAGATGCTTCACATCCTCCCAATTGAGTATTTAAGGTGATGGTATAGGTACCCGGCTCAGGAAATATCACTTGCTGATGATAACCATATTTCTCCATGGAGATAACTTCGTCTGGTATTTGCCACTCAGACGTGGTAGGTTCAGGATAAGAAACATTGACTAACACTACCGTATCTCCAGCTACAGCCTCACTTAAGACTAAGTATTCTGCGGATAGTACTTCATTACTGATTTCCAATTCATATTCAGCAGTGCCTGTACAGCCATTCATATCAGTAACTACTACTTCATACCTTCCTGGCATATCTGCCAATAAAGTCTGTGATGTACCTATTTGTTCGCCTTCAAATACCCAGCTATAATCACTTCCAGGGTAGCCCGCATCTAAGAACACTGTTTGGCCTTCACACACTGTACTACCTCCTCCTAGGCCTGGGGTAATAGGCAGAGGTTGCTCCAGAACAATCACTTCAGAAAAGGTACACCCATTAGCATCCAATACATCTAATTGATAAGACCCTGCACACAAGTTATAAAGACCTGAGCCAGAAACTCCTCCTGACCATGTAAATTCATATGGAGCTGTACCTCCTTGTAATGAAACCTCTAAACTTCCATCACAACCATCATAGCAAGCAGGCTCTCTTTTATCGACCAGAAGTTCAAAGGGCATAGGTGCTGAAATGACCACCTCAATAAAATTGATACAACCTTCTGTATTTTCTATCTGGATAAGATATAAGCCTTCGGGTAAGTTCTCCTTTCTAATTCCTTGGGCTCCATCAGGCCAGGTAGCCATGTCTCCAGGCTGCAATTCAAGGTCAATAACACCATCAGAAAGACCGTAACATGAAACATCATCTACGTTTACAGCAATAGGCTCTGGAGCATTAGTATTGGCTATTCCAAAATATTCTTGCTTAGTGCAACCATTATTATCTGTTATACTGAGTTGATATCTACCTGCTTCTGCATTTAATAAATCACGATCATTACTAATTTCTATCCCGTCCTCATTCTTCCAACTATAAACATAGGGAGCAACTCCTCCACTTATATCAACCCTTACGGTTCCATCTTCTTCCAAACATTCGGTTGACGTTATCTCTGAAGGAAGTATGGTTAAAGGGGCAGGGCTATAGATATGCACCTGCTTAGTAAGAGGGCAATTTCCATAACTATCTGATACAATCACTTCATAATCACCTGCTACCAAATCAGTAAAAACACCTTCTTCTTCCCAAGTACTCCCCTGATCGATAGAGTATTGATATGGAGGTACACCTCCCTGTGCTTCCAATGTAAAACTTCCTTCTGCAGCTCCACTACACAATACATCATTCAATGATATTAACCGCACACTCATTTCTTCTGGATCTTCTATTTGGATGCTCAAACTATCTACACATCCTCTGGAATCTTCAGCATAAAACAGATAATCTCCAGCTTCCAATTGACTGAATACTCTATTCTCATATTGCAATTCATCCTTAGTCAATCCATATTTATATGGCGTATTTCTCCAGCCGCCTGAAGCTTGTAACGTAATAGATCCGTCAGCAGAGCCAAAACATGTGGCTTGCTGCAGTTGATTATATGATAAATCAAAATTTAAAGCAGGTTCTTCTATACTAAAGGGAGAACCCGAACGAGGATATGAGCATCCATTGTCATCTTTTACTAATAAATAATAAAGTCCTGCATTCAGACTTTGCATATTAGCAGAAGCCGAAACTGACAGTGTATCTTCACGCAATGTTTGTTTATATTGATCCTGCCACGTTAAATAGTATGGGGCAGTACCTCCCTCAATTGTCGCGGTTACTGAACCATCTTCATCTCCTTTGCAGATAAGTGACGTGGATGACAATAAGGTATTTAGCCTGTCAGGTTGTGGCATAAAGACGGTATCGAATCCCTGGCATCCATAATAATCTTCCATCTTCACTTGATAGTATCCCGATATCAATTGTTCAAAAACAGCACTATCTACAGGACTTTCCGTTGCTCGTTGCTCATCAAAAGGAAACTCGAGATCTGGAGGGACATCTAAATGTGTTAGGGTATAATAGTAACTTTGTCCTTGATATGGCAATCCTTCCTTAGCCAGTAAGCCTACACTAGCAGTAGCGCTACCATAACAGCTGGCAGGCAATATATTTCTAGCATCCAGAATTATTTCATTAGGTTGAGTTAAAGAGGTTGTGGTGGTCAACTCACATCCATTCGGGTCTCTCATTAACACCTGATAGGTAGTATCTGCTTTTAAAGCGCCTATAAATGTTTCTTGTGACACGCCTTGCGTACTAGCCATCAAGTCTACCCCTATGTATAACTGATAAGGTGTGGCTCCTCCACTTAAAGTGAAATTAAGGGTATCTGTACCTCCAAAACAACTTACATCATAGTACTCACTATTATCATTGGGATTATGATATTCATTTGCCGGAACCACCTGTACAAATTTTAATGAATCGGGGCGACTAAGAATAATATCTTCTGTTCCCTCATAAGCACAGTCATAACGATCAGTAATATCATAAGTATACACAATATTATCACCACTTCCATTTACGGGAGATAATGAGGTATAAACAGAATCATCCTTATATTCAGAAAATCCTTCGTTTGAGCTTAGATGAAATTCGTAAGGACTGGTGCCCCCCTCACCTGATAATGTTATGATCCCGTCTTCCGACTCATAACAAGAAACTTCTGCCCCTCCGACATATTTATAGGTTTCAGCTGTGGCTGTAGGTAATGAAGAGGGCTGCTTTATCACTATATCTGTTTTTGAGTAACATTGGGTAGTGTTATTTTTATCTTTCACCTCTATATAAATAGGATATGATCCGGCGACTAAATTCGAAAATATCACTGGATTACTCTCACTTATCTCCCCTATTGGATCATCATTTCCTCCGCGATCACTGTCCATGGTGATATATAATTCCCTATCATCATCAACTCTTTTAATGGATATGTAGCCTGAGTTATCTCCTTTACAAAGTACATGTTGGATATCAAAATACGCATTAGAGTACAATGGCTCTTCGTCCTTATTAAGTACACCATCTACTTCTTCCGGCACACCAATAATTGGAGGTGGTGGCGGCAAAATATCTACAGGTAAGCTGTTAGAGCTGTAATCAAGATTAGTTACATTGTCTTCATAAAAAATCTTTACCGAATAATACTTAGTAACATTTTCACTTACTTCAGGGGTTGGTATTTTAATGGCATAAAGGCCATGTGGTGAATCCTGAGTACTTGTAGCAATTAGATTCCATTTCAAATCATATATGGGCACATTATACTTACACCCTTCTTTGCTACAAGTTCCTGTACAATCCAAGTCACTATCTACATCTCCATGGGTTCTATCAATATTACATTGTAAACAAGCAGCATCAACCTCATCAGAACACTGTTGATTCATCCTTTCCTCATATCCTATTACTATCTGATCCCCTTTAACATTTTCATACCATTCTATTTTCTCAATTTTATCATCTATTATTGGGTAATTTCCAGGCTTCCAAAAAATATAATAATTGTAATCATAATCACTATCAGTTCCGCACACTACCCGGGAACCTGAAGGGTTGGGATTATCTTTATTATAGTCACCTTCGTAAGCAAATAAAGGAGCATGCATTACTGGAGGGGTGATGGTATAGCGTATTTTTATACTATACTTATCACCTAAATCACCCCTTGTAATTTCAATTATACCTGACCCTAGGTTTTCATCAATTGCAAGTGCCTCATTAAAAATTTCATTCTGATGATCATCATCTGACTCACTGCAGCTTCCCCACTCACAACTACACCTATTATCATAATTTGGATCTCCAAAACAATCCTTTTCATATCCTTCAACTCTTATATCCAAATCAATTGTCCAGTCAGGTCTATAAGTAAACTCATTATCATATACAATGTAAGGTAATGAAGGGCCTAGACGATCAGCATCGTTATTATTAGCCTCGGTAATACAAGTACCGCCAGGAGTATTATCCATTCCGATTATTCCTCCTCCTCTCCAATAGTCATCATTCTCTTCAGTTAACTTGCTCCATATTCTCCATCTGTATTCTTCACCATCATCATCAGATCCGCCGTAACCACAAACTTCTATTACTTCTAGCTTAACCCTGTACTGCCCTTCCTCATAAGATTCCTGAGCACTCACTTGAGTAAAGGCACATAGACTCAGTAAAAAGTGGAAAAAAATTAAGAAAGCTAGATTTATATAAGGTTTAGAGCAATCCTTAGGAAAGAGTTTTTTCATAAAAGCAAAAAAATAAACAACAAAACCAAATTTATAACTAAAAGAAGTAATCAATGAATCATTTAAATATTAATACACCAACCACATGACTAAACAATGCCTAAAATAAAATATAATACAATTATACTGCCTCTTATATTTATATAATATATTAGATTCAATATAAATATGCGAGGTGCCAAATAGGTAACCTCGATTAAAAAAGATTAATAATATATTCCTTAATTAAGTAATTTTATAATTATTCAAAACGGAGATAAAACCAACAACCTAAATCTCACACAGAATTAAGTTAACTTCCTTAAATTCAGCTAATAAATATAATTTGAAGGAAAGTCGTGATAATAGGACAAAAAACTCTAACTAAATTTTCTATTCTATTATAAAATCCTCATATAAACTTAGATGCATAAGAAGTGGTTAATTCTACAATTGAGGTTATATGATATTATAGCAAACTGGCTTAACCTAACAACCACCTCCCCGCTTTTCATTGAAACCTACAGGCTGAATAAGGCTCTTTCCGTTCCTGCAATCGCCCCATTCAACCTCGCACAACAAGCCTTTTTACTTACCTGCCCACTCCCCTGGGTAAGTCAATACCCTTGTTTTTTTCCTCGCTCAGTTTCTATACAGTAATTCGGAACCTGCTCACATTTCTAACCGCAAAAATATATCACAATACAAAGCCTGTAAAGGGTATATAAACAGTACCCAACTCAGCCCTTCCCTACTGCCCTTGACAGACTTTGTACATTAATATGAACTGGCATTTAAGAAATGATGACTGATTCTCTGGAGCAGGTAAAAGATATGATTATACGACTTAGATATACCCTCCCTTTTTATGTGAGTGGCCTGTTGGGGTGGCCACAGCAAGATGTACAAATGTATACATTTGGATCTTGACCTAACGGTAAGTGGCCATGCTCGCAACTCGCATAGAGTGAATGAAACACGCCTAAGTTTAATCTATCTATGATCTGTAAGAATTGGCATTGCTCACTTTCATAAACACTGACAGCTTAGGTTCTAAATACCATTCCAAATTCTTTTTGAAAATAATATGGGTTATTAATATTTACTCACCTGTTTTATTCAGTATCAGAATGGTGGGATTGATTGGCTTGGTAAACCAGCGTTTTGTGAGACTTTTAAAACGCTAGGAACAACTCATTTAGTCTTAACTAAGAACTAATTATACCACCATGCCAAGCATGGCGGCAACGGTGCTTAGCATTTGTTAATTTTCGTGTTTTTCTCCGTCTAGTTTCTGAGTTCGTGTTTGTTCGTCCAGGGTAGTGGGAGCGGCCATACTTTGGTTTGTGGGTTAGCCCGTGTGACCTGGCAATGTGTATGGGTTGGGCTATCATTCTAATTCAATGTTCAATTCTCTCATAAGGTTGAGTTGTTCTTCTGTTAGCTCATTGTTTCTTAAAGCTCTTCTTGTTCTAGCCAATGATTGGTAGTATCTGGCTTCATCTTTATTATCAGTGCTTGCTTTAGGATAATGACCACTATTTTCAATGAACTGAGCAATCTCTCGAAGTTTATTTGACCATTTGGTAAAGCCTCTACTTTCTGATGTTGAGTCATCGAATAAAATACCAATGGATTCAAATTTCTCAATTCTTTCTTCTGGGATAGTGCCTTTTCGATAAGCAGTTTTTTGGTTCCTAAACCAAGAATACATTGGGTTTAAAGTTCCTTCTATTTTATGTGGAATACGCAGAACACCAGATGAATCTATATAGTTTTTTAGTTCTTCAAAGTTCTCGTCCCAAGACCGCTCAACTTGTTTTTCATCCATTTCCAAACTCAACCCTAAGCGTGTGAATAATTGGATTTTATCATCCGGTAATGAATTTTTCTTGAAGGAAATTTTCTGATTCATCCACCACGTGTAAAGTGGGTTTCTTTCTCCGTTGATTGAAGTGGGTAGATTCAATATGCCATTGTTTACATGTTTTGAAAATTCGTCAAACTTCTCTGCCCAAACTTCCTCGCCACCACGACCTTCTCCAACCCACTTAAAATTGATTGAGTGTAGAAGATCAATTCGCTTCTTTGATAAGCGCTTCCTGTTTTTGGCACTACCAGCCATTACAGCTCGTTGTGCCATAACCCAAACGTATAAGCTTTTCTCTTCTTCGTTATCAGTTCGATAACCTGGATCCCTTCCATTTTTGTTAAGAAATTCTTTGTATAACTGGAATTGATCAAGCCATTTTTGTTCGTTCTTCTCTTTTCCTAGCCCTTCTAAGTCAAATTTTATTTCCTTTAACTTACCAATTTGTTCTTCATTTAGAGTTCCTTTCTTGTACCGTGAGCGTTGAGAGTAAAGCCAACTATTAAATTCGCTATGAGCATTCTTTGTCGGTATTTTTCCAGTTTCCTGAACCCACTTACTAACCTTTTCAAATCTTTCTTTCCAATTTTCAAAGAAGCGGTCAAGGTTAAGAGATTGAATCTTTTTTGTTTGATATTCGGAAAGAAGTCCTTCATCCAGATTCTTCTTATGACGCAGAATCCATGAATAAGCATTGTTTCCTATTTGGTCAGCGGAAATCGAATCTTTGTCAGAAATCAGGCCTTTGACTTCCTTGAAGTAACTTGTCCAGTTATCAGTTTTGCCTTCAAAATTGAATTCTAGTTCTGCCATTTTTTCGAACCAGTAGTTACTTAGGCTATTTTCCCTAAATCGCTTTCTAATTTCTTGACAAAAAACACTTAATTGGCTTTCTTCTGATTTAGAATTCTTACGATCATAGGCAGGCCACCGATCAGGATTTTCTTTTCGAAAATCGACAAGTGCATTATAAGTGGGTATCCATTTTTTCCTGCTCGCTGGACCTGAAAAAGTCCTATCTATTGATAGGAACTTGCTCTTTTGATAATCTGATATGATTTTGCCATATCTAATACATGTTTGCTGATACTTATACCACTTGACCAAGTCATCATCATCTATGCCCTTACAGGGTGGAAACTCATTTGACCTTGCGTATTCTTCGAATATCTCAAACTGTCTATTCCATTTCCACTCGACAATACTCCAGGCAAAATTTATAGAGTTAAGCTTTCTGATTTCTTCATTCTTGAGATTCCCGTTTTTCTTTCGATTTCTCTGTTGGGCAACCCATTGGTAGAGTTCGCGATCAGTTTTTTGACTTGGGTATTCTGGGTTCCTCTCAAGAAATTCCTTGAGCTTGAAAAACCACAAATCCCAGTTGTTTGAAGTTTTATCAACGATTTGATCAAATAGTGAATTTCTTAATTTCTCTTCGAATCCTTCCAAAAGGATCGTATCCTGCTCTTCAATAAAACTCCCTGAGACAATATCAATTCGTGACGATCTTCTCTTACCTTTCCCATAAGCTAGAGAATTGATTTCATCCTGTAGGCGTTCATCTTGATCACAAAGCGAACGGGTCACTTGCAATAAGTTTTTAAATGAGCCCGAACTTATGGAATCTTCAACTTCAGATCGTTTCGAATGATAAATTGGCACGACCACAAGACCGATTTTCTTACCTTCTTTTTTCTTAAAGCCCTTCCAACCGCCTGAACAATATCAACTTTTGAGTTCTTGGGGTCACAGAAATATACCAGATCAATTGTCGGCACATCAACTCCTTCAGTCAAACAGCGAGCATTTGAAACAATGGCTTTGTCTGAATTTTTGAAATCATTTAAAACTATATTTCTCTGACTTGTGGGTTGCTCTCCACTTACGGAAAACGTGGATGTTTCCGGGAATAATAGTGAATGTCGGTTTGCAAACTCAGAAGCAAGTTTAACCCTTGAATGAAAAGTTAGGCTATGATTGACTGAATACTTATTCATTATATGATCCAGTGCATAATTATTGGCTATTTCATCAATAGATAGCTTGGCATCTACGAACCTTCTCCTCTCTATGTATTCTTTAAGTTCTTCGTTATTTACTCCAACCGCCACAATTTTATAATCAACCAGGATATCTTGTTCAATTGCATCTTTAAAAGACATTCGATAGAATTCATGCCCAAAAGTTTCAGGATCATTCATATCGTACGCATACTTTAAGTCATCCCCTAATTTCTTTTTGAGGGACTCTTTAACAATTCTAGGAGTTGCCGTAGCATAAAGTCTTCGCTTGGAAGGGATTTTACGATTATCATGAACAAGGCTGAATTTGTTCATGCCAACACCTGCTGTCTTGTGAGCTTCATCACAAAATATGAAATCAAATTCAAAATCGACACCTTTTATTGCATCCGCAATTGATTGTAAAGAATGGTAAGTACTGAAAATGACTTTTTCTGGATAATCTTTGGCTAAGAACTTTTCAATCTCTATCGGGTCAGTAGTGACCCTTATATCAATTTCATAAGTGTGGGTCACAATAGAATCTGTTGCATCTTTATCTATGTCAGATTCAGAGCAAACACAGATGTACTGATACTTTGATTTTCGTTGATTTGCCCATTCGTTTTTGATCTGGCGTAACAATGCTAATGATGGGACAAGGACTAAACAATTTTTGGATTCCAGACCCTCTTTTATCCAAAGAGCTGTATATGTCTTACCAGCTCCACATGGAAGAATGAGCTGTCCCCGTTCTTCAATTTCGAAAAAATTAATACAATCTTTGATAGCTTCTTTCTGATGAGGTTTGGGCTCAAAGAAAACTCTTTCACTAATCGCCAATCCAATCAGAATCTCATAAAAAGTATGGAATATATCAGACTTTATCTCTTGAAGGTTAGTAACAGAATAAAGAGTGAAATTCTTATACCTAGTTTTGGAAACTTCATCTAAATCAGCAGCATTTGTAAAGACAACATAGTGATCAGCGTTGGGGCAAAAAGCAAAAAGGTTAGCAATTTTGTCTGACGTCCAGTTCAGGCGTGTGGATTCGTTATTTTTGAATTTGCATTGAACAGCATAAAATTTGCGGTCAATATCCTCAAGAATTAAATCGGCACCATAATCTTGGTTGCCGAGATTTAGTTTGTTTCGGACTGCAGTTGGGACTTCTTCAAACAGCCAGACATTAATGAAATTATCTTTTTCAATCGGGGAGTATTGAAAATAGAGTTGAGTTAATACTTCAAAAATCTTTCCTGCTCTTGTGTCCTTCTCTCCTTCTTCAGTGTTATGAATGTTGTA
The DNA here is from genome assembly GCF_021389955.1 of Fulvivirga maritima. NCBI lineage: Bacteria > Pseudomonadati > Bacteroidota > Cytophagia > Cytophagales > Fulvivirgaceae > Fulvivirga > Fulvivirga maritima. Next base: position 2,729,582 of record NZ_CP089980.1, on the reverse strand, counting down.
CTTGGATAGTTCGGATTTTATATCTTCCCAAGTTCTCCGGTTTTCAAGAATCCCTTTTAGTATTTTTTGATATTCAGTCATTTGTGCGGTGGCAGAAATTCCGACTCTTTTTGTTTTTAATTTAGGGTCTAGCGAAGGAAAAACCAAATATGCCTGAATGTGCGATTTGCTTTTCTACGTCACGGCATGAAACCTAAACTCCGTAAAGGGAAACACATTCCCATATTTCTTTTAGTTGGTCAATCTAACTAATTTAATGTAAAAAATGAAGAGCAGCGTATTTAGATATACATCTTATTAAATGCTCAATTTTAGAGTAGTTATTCATTTTTCTATTTTTCACTTAACCCCTTCCCTTCTCAAATAATCATACAAAGTAGACCTACTTATCTTCAAGTCTGTCAGGATTTCTGCCACTGGTATTCCTTGTTGATATCTATGAGCTGCAGCACTGGCTTTAGTTTTGTTATATGTCCCTTTGGGCCGGCCACCGGTTCTACCTCTAGCCCTGGCTGCCTTTAGCCCTTCTTTGGTTCGCTCTCTTAATATCTCTAATTCCATCTGTTTGAGGATGGCGATGATCTTAAACAAGGCTTCACCCATGATGCTATTGGTATCAATGCGCTCATCCAGGCTAACGAAATCTATATTTCTAATCTTTAACGTATCAAGCAAATTAATGAGCTCTTTGGAAGTTCGGCCAAGGCGGTCTATACTTTTTACTATGAGAGTATCATCCCGGCGAAGTTTGGAAAGTAGCTGATCCAACTTCACTTGCTGCTTTCTTCCAGATAGTTTTTCAACCACAATTTCCTCACAACCTTCAGCTTTCAAAGCATCCAGCTGACGGTCCAGGCTTTGATCATTCTTACTTACACGAGCAAACCCAAATTTCATTCTCAAAAGTTCGGTTAAATGTATAATGGTAAGTTAATCAAATTTTGATTAATCAAATGCTTTAACCGAACTAATTATTATTAAAACAAGGGGGTATAGGTGGGTAAAGACAAAAGTTCGAAAAAACGATCGCAACCTGACTCCCTTCACTCATTTTCACTCATAAGCGATTTCAACTTCCTCATATCTGCACTCACTTTTCCTTGAACAACCTTTGCATAAATCTGAGTCGTCCTCATATTTTTATGCCCCAGCATAGAACTTACAGACTCTATTGAAACACCATTGGACAAGGTCACTGTAGTAGCAAAAGTATGCCGAGCCACATGAAACGTAAGATTCTTGTTTAATCCGCATATGCATCCAATCTCTTTCAGATAAGCATTCATCTTCTGATTTGACAATATAGGTAACAATTTCCCCAAATATTGGAGTTCAGGAGAATTTTGATACCTTTTTATAATCTCTAGCGCTTTCGAGAGCACAGGAACATTTGATGAATTACCCGTCTTAGTTCTTTCAATAAATATCCACAAATCCCCATCCAATCCCTTTGATATATCTTTAATTGTAAGCTTCCTAACATCTGCATAAGAAAGTCCTGTATAACAACAAAACACAAAAACATCTCTCACTTGCCCCAACCTTTCTATTTCAAAATCTTTTTGCTCCAAAGCAGTCAATTCATCTTGAGTTAAATAGTCTCGTTTAACCTCTTTAAACTTAACTTTATACTTACCAAAAGGGTCCTTTGCCAGCCAATCATTGAGAATAGCAGTATTAACAATTTTCCTAATATTCCGAATGTATTTTAAAGTTGTATTATGATTACAGTTTCTTGTAACTTTAAAATAATGCTCAAGCTTAACTATAAACCCATAATCTAAATCACTTAATTCAATATCCTCGCAACTATACTCTCTAGTTAGAAAGTCTATTAAATGCTTTTTTGTAGTCTCAAATCTCGTATAAGTTCCTTGAGCATACCCCTTACCTATTTGATTCTTCAGCTGTTTATTATGAAAATCAAAAGCCTCAATTAATGTCTTCTTGTTGCTTCCTCCACCCAAATAGGCTTCTTTAATCAACCTTGCTGAAATTCTCTGATTCAGATCAAATAACTTATTATGAATGCGATTCAATTTGACTTGGATATTATCTAGATGCGAATTTATTTCTCTTGCATCTATTCGGTTCCCCCGAACCCTCCCTAATCTTGTATCCCACCGATCTGTCAATATTGATCTTTTAGCCGATACCTCAGCGCGTTCTCCATTGACAGTTATTCTAACATAAATAGGGGTAGCCTTATCTTTTGATCTAGTTTTTCGCAGAAAAAAAGAGTATACTGAAAGAATCCATAATTAGAGAATTTAAATACTCTCATAATTTAATAAAAAAATATTTAAAACTAAACTAACTCAATATTAAAAAATAAAATGTATCAATCTGAATTACAGTATCTTACACCATCTCTGGTGAGTTATTACAAACTATCAATTTACTCACCGAATAACTCACCTAGCTATTGGTTTTATATGAATAAAATGGCATGAGCATTAAACAAAAAAGCCTCTTTAAATAGCTTAAAGAGGCTTTTGATGTCATTTGACTTGTGAATTGTGGAGCCGGAGGGATTCGAACCCTCGTCCAGTGAAGGCAACTATCGTGTCTTCTACATGCTTAGTTGTCATCAGATTGTCGGGTAAAGCCAGGCCGACAACAGCCAAACATTACCTTAGTTGCGATCAATTTCGCACTGGCATCACAACCCTGCCGGCACTAGTTCTGCTTATTCGACATCCCAATTTCAAAACCTGCAGAACAGAGGTTTTGTGGAACGTGGCCCGGGAACTGCGTCTGGCAGCTCAACCGATTAAGCCTGTCATCTTAACTAGTTGTTAAGATTAGGCAGCCATGGCGTAATTAGATTCGCCAATTGTGTTGTGGAACTATCTTTCAAGGCTCTCATCCCATGAGCCTGCATGCTTACCCACGTAATCACACATCCTGTCAAAACCGGTCGGCCCCGGTTTGCCAAAGAGAACTACAAATATAAGCGTAAATAAGTTCTGCAAACAACCTATTCAGGATATTATCCCATATTATTTCATACCTGAAATCTGTTTGATACTTTCGTAACTTATTCTTAATCAACATCTCAATGAAAGTATTTTTATTTACGTTAAGCTTTTTTATTATAACAAATTTAGCCTCAGCTCAGATCCTCAAGGTAGACAAGGGTAGTATAGATTCTGACTCTTCTAATTATTTTATGGGAAGCATTAATATAGAGTTTGACCTAAATAACAAAAGTGCCACGGCAGAAGAAAATATCACTTACACAGGTCTTGAAGGCTCTTCTGATCTAGTATATGTTGGTAAGAAACACGCCTACATATTAATTAATGAAGTCAGTTATATAAAATCTACCGGAGGTCCGCTTATCAGTACGGGGTATACTCATTTCCGCATTAATTTTTTAAGGAAAAGAAAACTTTCTTATGAGAGTTTTACTCAGGTGCAATATGATAATGGTAGGCAGATGCCTTTTCGTTTTTTACAGGGAGCAGGTATAAAAATACGATTAAAAAAAGTCTGAGAAAAACAAAATATTCATGGGTATAGGTGCTATGTATGAAAGAGAAAACTGGAACTCTCTGGAAACCAAAGGAGAAATCATTAACAAAAACATTTGGAAAACCTCTAACTACATCACGTCAAAACTTACTATTAATGAAAATGTAGGGTTTAACATCATACTTTACTACCAGGGAGGTTATGATTATGATTCTGAAGTATTCAGACATAGAGTAAGTGGAGATGCAGTATTAAATATAAAACTCACCGATAAGCTAGCATTTAATACCACCTTCACTGCTCAGTATGAAGACAAGCCCATTATACCGATCAATAACTTCGTTTACTCTTTAACTAATGGATTTAAGTTCACCTTCTAAGGAAGACAATGAAGCATTCTGTTACACCTGTTTTTTATTTTTTTCTTTTCACTTTCAGCGGGACTTCTTAACTTCGAGCGATGGATAAATTTGTTGTATCAGCGCGGAAGTACAGACCTACAGGTTTTGAAGAAGTAGTGGGTCAAAGTCATATTACTACTACCTTAAAAAATGCGATAGACAACAATAAACTGGCTCAGGCATTGTTGTTTTGCGGCCCCAGAGGGGTTGGTAAGACTACGTGTGCCCGTATTTTGGCCAGAATGATCAATCAGTTTGATGAGAAAAGTGAAGGCAACTCATTAAATATATTTGAGCTGGATGCAGCCTCTAATAACTCTGTAGATGATATCAGAAACCTGATTGACCAGGTGCGTTACCCTCCTCAATATGGTAAGTACAAAGTATATATCATAGATGAGGTTCACATGCTATCTAATGCAGCCTTCAATGCCTTTCTTAAAACATTGGAGGAGCCACCAGAATATGCCATATTCATACTGGCCACTACAGAAAAGCATAAAGTAATACCTACTATCCTTTCCAGATGTCAGATTTTTGATTTCAACAGAATTCAGGTATCTGATATTGCTGATCACCTAAAAGGAATAGCAGATAGAGAAGATATAAAAGCTGAAGAAGAAGCGCTTCACCTAATAGCCCAAAAAGCTGATGGTGCGCTAAGAGACGCTCTATCTATATTTGACCTTATAGTAACTTTCTCAGCAGACAGAAATGTTACTTACCAGTCTACCATCAATAATTTGCACATTCTGGATTATGAATACTATTTCAAAGTAGTAGATCATTTACTGAATGAGGACATAACACAGTCTTTATTGATTTTTGATGAGATCCTTAAGCAAGGGTTTGATGGACATAACTTTATAGTAGGTCTCAGTGAGCACTTACGTAACCTTATGGTTTCTAAAGACAATGCCACTGTACACCTGATGGAGGTACCTGCTAACACCAAAGAAAAGTATATAGACCAGGCTAACAGGGCTTCAAAATCATTTTTACTTACAGCACTCAACATTTCTAATCAGTGCGATATCAACTATAAAGGAAGTAAAAATCAGCGCCTGAGTGTAGAACTTATGCTCATGAAGTTAGCTCATATTAATTCTGCCATCAGTCTTGCTTCTGAAAATGGCCTAAAAAAAAAAAGTGAGCTAAACGAAGCGGAAGAAAAGGAGACTACTCCTGATTCTAACGAAAACGCTCAAGCATCTACGGAAGCTCCTGCTGCTACCACAGGTTCAGGAGCTACTCCTACCTCTGCTTTAAAGCCTTCAAAAAGGCTAAGCATGTCTAAGCTGAAGACTACCGCCAAGATTCCTAAAAACCTGGATGATCTGGCTAAAAAGACCGAGGAGGAAAAAGGAAACGAAGAGAAACACCATGTAGAAGAAACCTTTGGAACGGATAGCTTCACACCTGAGCAACTCATTCAAGTATGGAATGACTTTGCCGAAAGCAGAAAAGCAGAAGGTAAAAACTCTGAGCACATGGTAATGAAGCAGGAGTTTTACCTAAAAGATCCTACTACCATCGTTATCAAATTTCTTAATCCGGTAAAAATTGATATTCTGGATAGATTCAGGCCAGAGCTACTGAAACACCTTAAAAGGAAGTTAAACAATGGAAAGATATCTCTGGAAACAGAGTTAATTGAGGCTCAGGCGCAGAGAATGATTTACACTAATCATGAAAAATTCGCCTACCTTATTGAGAAAAAGCCAATACTGAGAGATTTACAAAACAGATTAGGCTTAGATACTGACTTCTAACAATAAAGCCTCCGTATCAGGGAGGCTTTATTAATTATTTCTTCTTCTCTTTATAATTTTTATAGGTATAAACCACGCCCAGGTTTAGCGCCTGGCTTATCTGCAGTTCGTCTATCTGATCATAGTCATACAGCAAAATACCTCCTATGGATACATCTAAGAATTTATTCACTTTCGCCGCCAGCGTCAGATCAAGTCGGTGATCCAGCTTTTTTACTTCAAGCTGCTCATAATTAGCGAATAACATATATTTCCATTTCAAATTCAGGTTTTCAGCTATGTCCTTATTAAAGTCAGCTACCATCTGGAAAGCCAAAAATTCAAACCTTGTCTTGTCTCCGGGATCTACGCCATAAGCACCTACTTCTGACAATTGATCATTATTAACCACGGTCAATCTAGGAGAAAAAGGTCCTAATCTCAATTTAAAATAATCAACAGGATGATATTCAAAACCCCAGGAAGAGGTTATAAAAGCAGGAGCCATAAACTCAGAAATCAGACTGTCACGCGTAGTGCCATCTGCCTGTTCCACTTCGTATTCATACCCTCTATCAAACTGAGAAAGGAAGGTTAGTGAGGTGAAAAAGGTCCATTTATCACTTAATATTCTGCCATATTTAGTATCTAAAAAAAGGCGATCTACCGATTTTCTACTTCCTTGATCTTCGTTCTTTACAAGACCATATCCAAGATCAATGGTATTATCCCATGAGTGGATATCCTTTTTATAGTTAGCCTTATAAGTAAGAAAGGTATTTAGCCCAATGGAGTTAACGCCTCCACCTTGCCAATTATCAGAAAAGGATGCCTGATTAAAACTAAGCCCCCCTCTAAAATCTTTTTTCCAATAAGTAGTGTCTTTAGGGATAGTGTCATTTTGTTGCCCATGGGCTGTAAAAAAGCCAAATAGGCATGCCAGTGTTAAAGGTAAAAGTACCTTACACGCATTTACTTGTCGCATTATATTAGTCTGTTTTATGAAGAGTTACAGCTACAACAGAACTTCTCAGAGATTGTTTACCTTAACTTCCTCCAGAGCAGATTCTGTAAGAGGCTTGGTTATAAATTTTATAACATGATTATTGTTTACAATCTTATCAATGTCTCTTTTATTATCAGAACTAGAAAGAATAATCACTTTGCACTTATCTTTAATTGCATCACTGAATTTTTCAAATTCATATAAGAAAACAAAGCCGTCTACAATAGGCATATTTATATCAAGAAATATCAGGTTAGGCAGGTTATCAATATTATCCTGATTTTCTTTTAAATAGTCTAGAGCACTTTTTCCGGAGTTTTTCACCTCAACCCTGTTAGCAAACTTGGTGATTTCAATTATACGCTTACTGATGAAGTTATCAGTATCATTATCATCCACAAGCATTACTAAATCGATCGCCTTAGAGTCAGTCAACTTTCTGCTGGTTTAGTTAAAAATTCAATTTTTTGAAGTTTACACAAGAAAAGAAATTAGCCCCCTTTCTTTTGCCGAAAAATTGGCTATTCCATTCCTGATTTGCAAACATAGCAATTAAATAAGTTTTTTAATCTTAAAAATAGATCTAAGAATTTCAAAAAGTAACTATTGAAATACGAACCATAAATTAAATAATAATACTTTAATATCAATTACTTATTTGGCCTTTTTACGATTTTTATTTTCTCTCCAAGGCCTATGCTAAAGTCTGTCTTGTCATTCCACTTCATTATTTCTTCTATAGTTACTTCATATTTCCGGGCAATATTATACATTGTATCACCCTGCTTTACAGTATGATATATCTCCTCCGCCTGCTCTCTCTGTACGGGAGCAGCTTCTTCCTTCACTATCATACTCTTATTATAAATAACTAATTTTTGATCAATACTCAGTTTTTGAGAAATATCCATATCATTCCACGCCAGCAGATCTTTTATGGTTATATTATACATGCGTGAAATCGAATAAAGTGTTTCTCCTGGCTTCACCACATGTACCTGGCTTCTCCCCTCAAAAGGTTGTTCATCCTCCTCCACAGCTTCATTCTCCTCCCAGACTTCCTCATTCTCTTCTTCTACTTTCTCTTCTACAGGATCAGCATATTGCTGACTGGCAGATGGTTTCACCTTATTAACTGAAGGCTCATCCTTTTTCACTACAGAGGCATCTGACTCTTTAATTACAGGCACAGCCACCTCTTCCATAGCTATTTCTGGTTCTTCCTGCGGAGCCTTCTCTTCTTCTTTCTTGACTACACTCTTTGACGATATCACCTGTGGCTTTTCATTTGGCTCTTTCACGGTTCTATACTCTGGCTCCACTCTGGCTGGCCTTATAAATCGAAGCCATAGCACTCTACCTGCTTTTACCTCGTCATCATTTTTTCTTATCCGGTTCTTAGACTTAAGCTTTTTCAGCTTAATGCCGAACTTTTGAGATACTGACCAGAGACTTTCTCCTGGTTGAATAACATAATAATGAGTCTTAGCCTTATTTTTCTTTTTCTTAAAATAATAAACCTGCCCAGCAACAAGACCATCACTGATATCTATATCATTATACTTCAGGAATTTTTTCAGATCAAGCTCTCCCTTCTCAGCTAGTTCAGGTATTTTATCTCCTGACTTCGCAATGGTGCCAGGCATACCATTAATATCTACAATGCTACCCCGTGAGGCCATAACATAATCTTCATAAACAGGATATTTATCAGGGTTATCAAAGTCATACTCCACCGTTCTACTTACTTCGGGGCGCGTATTATTTTTTCCATTATTTTTAAAAGCAGACAGGTTAACATTTTGCAATTCTGTAATTGGCACTATAACGGTATACTCACGGTCATCAGGTATTTTTCCCTTCTTTAGCCACTTGTTATAGTCTTGCAGCTGAGCCAGGCTCACTCCCGTTTCTCTGGAAACATCTTTTAAAGTCTTTCCTGCACCATTATCATATTCTCTTAACTGCACTAAGCCCGCTTCATTCACAGCATCCTGAAAAGCGATTTTATGCGCCAAATATTTCTTCACATACCAGTAGGTCTTTTTATTAATGACCATAGAGTTAGCACCCTGATCACCTTTACCCAGCACCCTCATGGCTCCACCAGCTCCCATCTGATAGGCCTGCAACGCATGTAGCCAGTTATCAAAAAACTGATTGTTCTTCTTCATATATTTGGCCGCTCCGCGAGATGATGACACAATATTCATCCTTTCATCGATATGGCCATCTACACGCATGCCTACCTCCTGAGCGGTAAAATCTTTAAACTGCCAAAATCCCACTGCATTTGAGGTGGAGACAGCATCAGGTATTAGAGCACTTTCCTGCAAAACCAGGTATTTAAAATCATCATGCAGGCCTTCTTCCTTAAAAACCCTTTCTATGATAGGGAAATAAGAACGCGCTCGCTCTACCTTAATATTAAAGTACTTTGGGCTTTTGGTCAGCGCATCTACATCATCCTGAATTTCTTTACGTGCTCCTTCTGCAATGCGCAGTTTTATTCCTGCAAACTCCATTCTGGAAGGCACTCTTGGTCCCTGAGCTTGCACTAAGAAAGGCAGCAAAAAAAGAAGGAACAATAATCTTTTGGGCATAAGAAATTAAATTTTGCGCATTACCATTAAACCATCACGTATAGGAAACAGAACGTTTTCTACACGCTCATCATTATGAACTTTTTCATTAAAATCCATAATCACCTGAGTTTTCTTATCTATCTTATCACCAACCACTTTACCGCTCCACAGCACATTATCCGCAATAATAAAACCTCCCGAAGCCATTTTATCAATTACCATATCGAAATAAGCCGAATAACTGGCTTTATCGGCATCTATAAACACTATATCAGGCTGAATATCCAATGTAGGCACTACTTCCACTGCATTACCTATAATATATTCTATAGAGGAAGTTAGCCCTGCCTCTTCAAAATAGCCTCTTACCATCTCCTCCAACTCTTCATTCACATCAATGGTAATAAGTTTACCACCAGTCGTTAATCCTTCTGACAGGCAAATAGCTGAATATCCGGTATAGGTGCCTATTTCCAAAATGCATTTGGGCTTGATCATATGACTAAGCATAGAAAGTACACGCCCTTGCAAATGCCCGGAAAGCATTCTAGGTCTTAGCACGTTAGCATGTGTTTCTCTATTTAGTTTTTTTAATACTTCTGATTCAGCCTTAGTATGTTGTTCTACATACTGCTGTAATTCTACATCTGTAAACTCCATATTTCTATGCCCAATTTATTAGATAAAGAAATGAATTAAAATATTGTTTAACATTAATTGTCCGGCAAAAAGGTTAACTGACTCAGCAGACTCTCATCGAACATTTCTATAGCTATTTCCTGAATGTCAGAGGCCGTTATATTTCTTATATTGGCAAACACATCTTCAAGAGATTCTATATAGTTCTTATCTAACGTGCTTTTAGCCATCATCAGCATAAGGCTGGTATTATTTTCCTCAGCCATAGCCAGCTGTCCCATGAGCTGTTCTTTAGCGGTGTGTAGCTGCATTACTCCCAGCGGCTTCTCTGCAAACCGCTTTAGCTCTTTCTTCACCAACCTAATACTTCGCTCTAACTGACCGGGTTCCGTACCAAAGAAAACGGTGAAAAGCCCAGTATCAATGTATGATTGTAAGCCGGCATCAATAGAATAAACAAAGCCATGTTTCTCTCTGAGCGCTAGGTTAAGACGTGAGTTCATGCCCGGACCTCCCAGAATATTTACCAACATAAAGAAGGCTAACCTTTTTTCATGACCAATAGGGTAAGCGGGTCGCCCCAATGCACACTGGGCTTGAGTAAGATTTCTATAAACCACTTTTTCAGCAGGTTTATAATCTACAAAAGGCTTCCTTACCCGTGCTGCCGAATAGCGAGGCACGGCACTTAGGTATTTATTGGCCAGGCGTTCTACTTTTTTCAAAGGAATATTTCCTACAGAGCAAAATACCAGATTTTCGGTATTGAGATTAGCCTCTAAAAAATCCTTGAAATCTTGTCTTGTAAATGACTTAACACTTTCAGCAGTACCTAAAATATTCATGCCCAGCGGATGATCACCGTAGACAAGGGTATCAAAATCATCTTGAATTGCATCTTCAGGGCTATCATAATACATGGCCATTTCTTCCAGTATTACATTTCTCTCCTTTTCAATCTGCTTTTCAGGAAAAATGGAATCGAAGGTGATGTCCGCCAGCAGCTCAACGGCCTTTTCAAAATAGCTATCCAGCACAGAGGCATAAAAAGCTATTTTTTCTTTGGTTGTATAAGCATTAAGCTCACCTCCTACAGAATCTATCCTATTAAGAATATGAAAAGCCTTTCTTTTTTGTGTGCCTTTGAAGGCCATGTGTTCCCAAAAGTGTGCTATTCCTTGATTTTCTGAGGTTTCATCTCTACTGCCAATATCCAGCATGAAACCACAATGCACAATTTTAGTATTAGACACCTGCTTATGTATTACCCTGATACCGTTATCGAGGGTAATTATATCGTAATCATCCATTCTGTTTCTCTTGTCAACCGTAAATCTACGTCAATTTTTTCTTTAACCATGAGTGAACGGAGACAGGGAATACTACTTCTCTAAGAGAATGATCATTATAGAGGTCTATTAAACACAAAGGCCTTTAATTATAATCTGTCTAGTACTTTTTTAATTAGAGAGTCAATAATTTCAGTGGAGTTTTTAGCAAATTCATTCTTCACTCTGTTGGCTATAATGGCATTAGCACTAAGCACCTCATGGCCCAGCAACCTTGCCATAGAGTAATACCCTGCCGTTTCCATTTCAAAATTGGTGAGCCACATATCATTATGATGAAAATAATTGAGCGCCTCCATCAGCCTGGGGTTCTTGAGCTCAAGTCTGATCTTTCTTCCCTGTGGGCCGTAGAAGCCGGGACAAGTAACGGTATTGCCAATCAGCATATCATCTCCCCGGATCTGCTCTTTTAGTTCCTGAGATCCTCGCACCACATAGGGCTGAAAAGGCAACTGAATCTGCTCCTGAAGCTTTTTGCCTATTTCATTTTCCAAATCATCTTGAGGCAGATTGTAGAAACACATAAGGGTATCTAAACCCACGGCATAATCTGATAGCAAATGAGAACCCAAAGGGATATCCTGCAGGGCTCCAGAAGTACCTATTCTTATAATCTTAAGTTTCTTCTTCTTAGCCTTTTCCTCTCGCTTTCTAAAATCAATATTAGCGAGAGCGTCCAACTCAGTAAAAAAGATTTCGATATTATCAGTACCCATTCCGGTACTGATAACCGTTATCTTCTTGCCTTTATAAGTACCTACATGAGTAATAAACTCTCTACGATTCATCTCAAAATCGACGTCATCGAAGTATTTACTCACCATAAAAACTCTGCTGGGGTCTCCTACCGTAATAATGGTATCAGAGATATGCTTAGGCAATAAGTTTAAGTGATAGATGCTCTTATCCTTATTGAGGATTAGTTCTGATTCAGGAATTTTCACCATAATTTATTTCAGGCTTAGGTACCGGAAAATATACGTAATTACCGGTATAACAAAAAAAATAGCATTAAATAACCTCAACCAACTAATAGAACAACTATCTCTCTACTACCTGAGCCGGATTACCGAAAACAGTTTTACCTGCTTCTACATCTGCAATTACTACAGATCCTGCTCCTATCCTGGCGCCTTTACCAATTTTAATCCCACTCACTATAGTTACACCTGAGCCTATGAATACTTCATTGCCCACATGCACTCCGGTGTTAATTACGCTCCCGGCACCCAGCTGAACGAAATCACCCAGCTCAGCACTATAATCTACTACTGAGTTAGTGTTTAGAATACAATGATTGCCCACTTTTGCATTATCAGCAACCCTTGCTCCCATATTAATAAAGTTTCCGTGCCCAATGTAAGCGGTGTTAGCAATAACTGATGCCTGATGAATAGCATTTACAGGCATTACCTTTCTTCTTTCATTGAGCATTTTCACTATACTCTTGCGATATTTATTATCATCTATGGCTACAAAAGCCTCGCATTTTTTTCCTATATATTTTAAAAACCCGTCGTCATAAGTAGCTCCAAGCACACTTATTTCGTCCATTTCGGTGCCATGAAGTTTCGCATCATCGTCCAGGAAGCCATATATCATGATCTCATTACTGTCAAATATATCTCTGGCAGCACGCCCCATATTATTAGCTCCAAATATCATTACCGGATTCTTCATATTCATTCCATTTTGTTGAAACGACAAAGCTACATTTAAGTGGCTATTTTATCAATTTATTAACCTTTTCTATCAAAGGGTTTTGTATACAAACTAAAAGCAAGAATACTGGTAGAAAGCCCACTTTATATCTCACCAAAGTCCCGAAATTTGGAGCCGAAAGGGCTAAAAACACCGCCAAAATAATACAATAGAAAATAGAAGCCATTAAAATTGTATTAATTTTAGGTTGCCTTCTGATTTTTTTAAAAAAGGCGGCTATAAATAAAAAAAACAATAAGAGATTTTCAAGACCGGAAATAACCTTAAGCCAATACGCACTCTCACCAATAATTGGCCTAAAAAAACCTGCAAACAAAGCCTGCGGTGTATGAACGGCAATACTGAAAAAATCAGGATGAAGATTACCATAATTAATAACATCTTCCGGATCTGAAATTTGATGATAAGTATAATAGTTATCTACAATAACCTCCGCCAGCCGCTCCAGGTAAAAATTAGGATGTAGCCTGGTTACGCCTAAAGTAATGACAACTAAAAGCACAGAAAAAATAATGACAGATTGCCTGGTTGAAGTACTTCCTTTAAAATGGTTAATCAAATGAGTACCGCCAATTACTAGCATCATGAGCAATAACACGCCACAGTAATAATATTTCACCTGCCACAGAAGCCAAAGCATGAAGACGGTTCTGAAAATAGCAATAACTCTTGGCTTATCATTTTGTAAGTACCACCTTAAGAAAACACCCAAAATATACCCAATTGCACCAACAGCAATGACCTCTTTTAATAAACCAGAGCTCCAAAAAATGAGAGATGGCCAAAAAAGCAGTGATACGCAGATGGCCAGCCTGTTTCCAGGAAAAATATAAATGACGGCTTTCGCCAAGTAAAGCATCCCTGACAAGGCAAACAATGAAAGAAAGAGTGAGGACAGCCAAAAGTTATTATACGTAAGCGCATTAACAACACTAACTAATTTAGACATAAACACGATCCCCGGTTGCCCTTGAAAGCCATCATATGTCATCTGACTTAATAAAATATCAAGATATTTTGCAGGATCAGCAAGTAGCAAGTCTGTTAAAGCACTACCATGCTTAAAGTAATTGATAATGTCTCCCCCTTTATAATAATAGAGATACAACCAGCCTAAAGCCAATGTGGCACTAAATTTAAAAATGATAGCTGAAAAGAAAACAGGCTTCCCTAAAAAGTGATATTGATGGTATAACTTCTTTATAATAAAGCCTATAAAGATGAAGTTTAGTATTAATATAAATATGCTCACTTGCTCCTGACCAATGAAAGACCTATACTACAAGAAAGGCACCGCCTCCTTTTACAATAATTATTAAAGAGCTGAATCACCGCCTGGCTATCATAGGCAGACAAAGGCTTCCTCTCCAGGTTCGTCCAGATGTCTACGATTTTATTCTTTTCGCTTTTAATTTTCTCCAGCAGGGCAATTGCTTTATCAACATAAATATTATTATCCATATAGGTGCCATAGGCCACCATCAAAGGCACTACGGTATTAATAAGGATATTATCTATGCTAGACTGCCCTATCTCATGCCCCGTTTTAGCAGCCTCCTTTCCCCATTGATAATGTTTTTGCCAGTAATCGCTCAAAGGAAATTTGAAGATCTCTACCACACTACCCGCTTCATTAATCGTGAGGAATTTATTAAACAGGTGCAGGTTATTTATTAAAATTTTGCTCAGCTGCGCCAATCTCACGGTAGGGAAATTGGCCGGCCGTAAGCGAAGAAGTTTCCAGTGTGCAGAAGTTAGATTTTGCTCTAACGAATATTTATTTTTCAAAAAGGCATATTCCTTTTTAAGCTCATTTTGATAGGGCTCATCCAGATCATCATCAAAAAGATTAGCTTGCCCAAAGAGTAACGCTTCTACCTGCAAAGGACTATCAGCATGCTTTCTTATGATTTTATAAGGTAATGATTTAGCCAATTCATAAAAGGCCTCTGAGTTTATTTTGAAACCCATATTCCGGCATAAAAGCCTGTAGGCCGTCTCTTCCCAATCATTATTATTAGCCTCTAAAACCTCTATCACCAGAGCGGCCTTTTGCTGCAATCTTTCAGTTAAAGTTTTATCCAGCATAGTTACCCAGGTAATATCTGACACCTGCTGTAATTGCTCATGACAAGGAATGGTAAAAGGATTATTGATGAGGTGCTTATAGTTGAGAATCAATGCTTCGTCAACTCTGTTTTTTAGTTCGATGGTAGGTATGAAAGAGCCATCTGTTCTTTGAACGGGCTTATCATTATCCCAAACCACGTGCAGTATCACGTTATCATAAGCAGGATCTGTATGATGCCCATGATGCTTCCATTCAGAAGCCTTTACATGCAGCTCTACCTGCCCATTCCACTGCAAGCCTGCCACTATTATTTTAGCCTCACTAAAGTCTGGGCCAGCGTCAGTATTATGCGTACCCGGGAACAGCACATTCACCATCTGATGATCCCGGGTAGCTAGTTCGGTTTTATCAAAATATTGAAATTTCCATATAAAATGAAGAAATGCTTCCTGCATTAAACAGTTTTAAACGCTGCCAGATGTTGCTCCATTTGCTGTTGGAGTGAGTGAGCCTCCTTACCCGCCGCTTCAGCGAAGTCCTCACCTTTAGAGGCATAAATAATTCCTCTTGAAGAATTCACCAATAAACCGCAGTCTTTGTTCATTCCATACTTAGAAACCTCTTCTAAACTACCTCCTTGTGCACCTACACCTGGCACTAAAAAGAAGTTATTAGGAGCGATCTCTCGTATCTGCCCTATTTTATCGGCACGGGTAGCGCCTACCACAAACATCAGCTGATCATCATTAGCCCACTCTCTACTTTTTCTTATCACCTCCTCATAAAAAGCCGTGTCATGCTCTCTGTTAGTCATCAGCTGAAAGTCATTACTTCCATGGTTAGAAGTATGAGCAAGTAAAATAACCCATTTTCCTGGAAAGTCCAGAAAAGGAGCCACTGAATCTTCACCCATGTAAGGAGCTACTGTGATTGAGTCAAAATCCATATTTTCAAAAAAGGCCTTTGCATAGAGCTTAGAGGTATTACCAATATCTCCTCGCTTAGCATCAGCAATAGTGAAAATTTCTTTTGGAATATACTCAACTGTTTTCTCCAGACTTTGCCAACCTTTAGCACCCAGAGCTTCATAAAAAGCAATATTAGGCTTATAGGCAACCGCAAAATCTTTAGTAGCATCTATGATGCGCTTGTTAAACTCAAAGATAGGGTCTTCATACTCAAGCAGAAATTGAGGAATTTTCTCCAGGTCTGTATCCAGACCCACACATAAGTATGATTTTTTTTGACGTATTTGGGATATCAGTTCTGCTTTGTTCATACAAGCAAAAATAAAAAAAGGGTGCTAATACACCCTTTTTTATCTTATATGTTTTTACTATTCTATCTCAAATCAATTACCTCTACACCAGGATATTTAGCGGTATCGAAAGCAAAGAATGAATCTTTAGGACTAATGTTAGTCTTGAAATTCTTAATAGTGTATTCGTACTGATTACCTGATTTGTCAAACATAGTCCAACCTTTCAGGTTTTTAGTCTTTTGAGAGATGAAAAGCTTAATCTTAAAAAACTGAGCATCTTTATCATTAGGCACTAAATCTACTTCAGCTACAGTTTCACCATTCATTGATGCTGCTGGGTTTACCAACATATATTTATAACCACTTTTGTATGCCTCATATATTTTTGAAGGAGAAATTTCATCCTCAGTAGGGCTGTAGTTATCAATATTTACTTCATTCACGTCTGGCAGATAAGTCCATACGGTAGTGCCATTATTAATGACTACCTGATCATCCATTTCCAACTTATACATATCACCTTTTACGGTGATCTTACCGCCAAACTCCTCATTAATATTATCTACCTCATTGACCATGGCGGAAGTAATATCAGCACTATATGCAGGTATCTGCTTCATTTTAGTGCTCATTGCATCTAATATTTGCTTCGCTTCAGGATCTTTCTGAGCAAAAGCAATTATTCCGATTAGGACAAACATGAGGGTGAAAGAAAATTTTTTCATTACAGTATGGTTCTTTTTTAAGTTTTAAATCTCAACATAGCGTGCAAAGGTAAAAAAATATATAAGGGAGGCACAAAAAAAGCCATATTTCCCTATTTATAACAAATTAACCCTGCACTGGTTATAGATCATTCAATAACTGTTCCAAACTGTATTCATCAGGAATTAAAACTTCACGAGCCTTACTTCCTTCGAAAGGTCCAACTATGCCAGCGGCCTCTAATTGATCTATAAGCCTACCTGCTCGATTATAGCCTAGCTTTAATTTTCTTTGTATAAGCGAAGTACTTCCTTGCTGATGTAGCACTATCAATCTGGCTGCATCATCAAAAAGAGCATCTCTGTCTGACAGATCTACCTCTCCTATACCTGAGCTTTCATCATCACCTGAATATTCTGGCAAGATGTAGGCCGATTCATATCCTCTTTGCTCGCCAATGTAATCACATATTCTTTCCACCTCAGGTGTATCTACAAAAGCACACTGAAGACGAATCATATCAGATCCTTGTGAAAGCAACATATCTCCCATACCAATCAGCTGATCAGCCCCGCCAGTATCTAGAATAGTTCTTGAATCTATTTTAGAGGTAACACGGAAAGATAAACGCGCCGGGAAGTTAGCCTTAATTATACCCGTAATTACGTTAACTGAAGGTCTTTGCGTAGCCACAACCAAGTGAATACCAATAGCCCTGGCCAACTGAGCCAGCCTGGCAATAGGGGTCTCTACCTCTTTACCTGCGGTCATCATTAAATCTGCTAACTCATCTATCACCAACACTATGTAAGGCAAGAAGCGGTGCCCCTTTTCAGGGTTAAGCCTTCTGTTTACAAACTTAGCGTTATACTCTTTCAGGTTTCTGGAGCCAGCATCTTTAAGCAAGTCATAGCGGTTATCCATTTCAATACACAAGGAATTGAGGGTATTAACCACCTTCTTCGTATCAGTAATAATGGCTTCTTCGCTATTTGGCAGCTTAGCCAGAAAGTGTCTTTCTATTTTATTAAATAGCGTAAGCTCCACCTTTTTAGGGTCAACTAATACAAACTTGAGCTGTGAAGGGTGCTTTTTATAAAGTAAGCTAGTAAGCAATACATTCAATCCTACTGACTTACCCTGACCTGTAGCTCCAGCCATAAGAATGTGAGGCATTTTTGCCAGGTCAATCACATGCACCTCGTTAGAAATAGTTTTACCCAGTGCCACAGGAAGCTCCTTATCGCTCTTCATGAACTTCTCAGTAGAGAGTACTGATTTGATCCCTACCATCTCTCTGTTTTCATTCGGAACCTCTATACCAATGGTACCTTTCCCCGGGATTGGCGCAATAATACGAATTCCTAAGGCAGCAAGAGAAAGGGCTATATCATCTTCCAGGTTTTTAATCTTTGAAATTTTAACCCCGGCTTCCGGCACTATTTCATATAAAGTTACAGTTGGTCCTATAGTCGCTTTAATGCTGGAAATACCAATTTTGAAATTGACTAAGGTCTCAATGATTTTATCTTTATTCTGCTCAAGCTCTTCTTTCGTAACCTGAATAACTCCGGTATCAAATTCATCTAATAACTGAAGCGTAGGGTATTTATAAGATCCCAGATCTAAAGTAGGGTCATAGTTTTCTTGCACTGAGGCGGTATTTTCCTTTTTCACCTCATCATATACAGAGAACTCAGGGCCTTCAGTCTCTACTTTTTTACGTTCAGGAATAGTAACATCAAGCTCTAACCCAGGACTACTTTCTTTTTTAGGTGTATTTACAGGCTTCTGTTCTAATAACACCTCATTTTGTTTAGGAGGCTCTTCCTGCGGTTTTTTCACCTCAGGTTTTATTTCTTCTTTTTTCTCAGGCCAATTATCCTTTTCATCTACATAGCCCTCCACTTTATCATCAGCAGTTTCTTTGCCACTTAGTCCTTTTTCTATATCCTCTACACCATCTTTTATTTTGCCTTTAAAGCCCAGAATAGTGGTAACGTTAAAGAAATAAATAATGAAAGCTATCAATGAGAAAATAAGTAATAGAATAGTACCCCAGCCTATCAGACCTTCCAGTACTATGGATAATTGATAACCGATGCCTCCACTTAAAAAGCCCCATTCTGAAACGCCTTCGGTACTGAAAACCAGATAACCTAATAATATGCTTAGCCAGATAGTGAAGAACAGGCTAAACACAAGCATAGAATAAATAGAAACCAGCTGCTTCCTGAATACTATTTTATAGCCAATAATAAACAGTAATGGCGGTGTAAAAAAGGCTGCCAGGCCAAACCAACGGAATATAAAATAGTGAGAAATGTAAGCTCCGGCCGATCCCAACCAGTTTTCAGCTTCTCTACCAGACTCAATGATTCCTGTTTGCCCAATAGCTTCTACTACACTCTGATCTGCCTTGCCGGTAAATAGGTAAGAGATAAAAGCCGTAAGTAAAAACAGCGAACTAATAAGTAGAAAAAAGCCAAAAGTAAGGTGAAAACGCCTGTCTTTTAAAAAGCTTAATTTGAAGTTAAACTTCAGCTTTTTGCTAGTACTGCTCTTTTCCTTTTTCTTAGTTTGCTTAAATGTATTTGATTTATATGTGTTTTTGGCCATGTTATAAAAAAGACAAAGCTAATAAAAAATTAACGCCATATCCAGACAAAAAATGTAAGGCGGTTGTTCATTTTTTTTGCGACTCATTACAAAAAGAGCCGCACTAAAATGAGGTACCCTTATCCATCTTCTATCTCAAAATGTAAAATATAATACTTAAAATCAACTCTTTAGAAGAGACACCAATGCTTTATTGATTTGTTTTATCAAAGCGGGGCCTTCATAGATAAATCCTGTGTATACCTGAATAAGCGAAGCCCCAGCTTCAAGTTTCTCCAGTGCATCTTCAGCTGACATAATACCACCTACTGATATTATAGGAAACTCCATACCTAGCTTACCTCTCAAATATTTCAGTATTTCGGTTGATCTCTGGGTAAGAGGCTTACCACTGAGCCCACCGGCACCTATCTCTTGCACTCTGCTAGCCGAGGTCTTTAGTTCTTCTCTCGAGATAGTTGTATTATGGGCGATTAAGCCATCGAGCTTCACCTCTTTTACTATCTCTACTATATCATCTAGTTGACCTTCTGTTAAATCAGGGGCAATTTTCAAAAGGATAGGCTTGGGTTTTTCCTTTTGCAAGTTCAGGTTGATCACTGCTTTGAGCAACTTAGTAAGAGGCTCCTTATCTTGCAACTCCCTCAAATTAGGTGTATTAGGAGAGCTTACATTGAGCACAAAATAATCAACCACAGGATATAAAGTCTCAAAGCAATATTCGTAATCTTCAAAAGCCAGCTCATTAGGAGTCACTTTATTTTTACCAATATTACCTCCGATAATCACATCAGACTTTCTTTTTTTCAGTCGCTCTACAGCGGCTATTGCCCCGTCATTATTAAAGCCCATTCGATTAATAATAGCTTTATCTTCAGGCAAACGAAATAAACGAGGTTTATCATTTCCTGGCTGCCCTTTTGGTGTTACCGTGCCTATTTCAAGATGCCCAAACCCCAGACAAGCTAACTCATCTACTACCTGTGCATCCTTATCAAAACCTGCAGCCAGCCCTACCGGATTTTTAAACCGGATACCGAAAAGTTCTCTCTCTAAGCTTTTATGCTCATAACAAAACATACTCCTCCACATGCCTTTAATACCAGGCAGCGGGCTAAGCGCTTTCAAAAGGTTAAAAGTAAAATGATGTACTTTTTCAGGGTCAGCCTTGAACAGCAAGGGCCTAATTAAAGATTTATACACGGGATAAGGGTTAATTATTTTGCTGGTGCAAAGATAGCATAATGAAAAACCTTCACCATTAAATTCATAAAAAGCACCTTACTTTTCTATTGATTGTCTAAACTGACGTCTAATTGCTTTTTTACAAATTCCTTTTCCATGTCTGCCAGTTTCTCTGACCGACCTTTCACGCTGGAGTTAGCAGCGGCCATCACTTCTGTTTTTTGAAGGAAAAAGCTGTGTTCTTCTATACTTAACAAATGATCATAAGGACCTCTGCCTGAAATCAGCTTTACAAAAATAGGAGCTGTTTCAATGGCTATAAAAAGGAGGATTATAAAAAGATTGGCCATATAAATAGCTTCACTCTCACTGGTGAGTCTGTCTAGCGCTTCCATTCTGGCTGCTGGTCCATCCAGTTTACTTTGCTCCAGCTCATGCATATCTCCTTTCATCTCCGCGTCGAGCTCTCGCAGTTCTTTAGATTTCTGAGTGATTAAGGCATTATTTTGAGCCGACAACTCCTGCAACTCGGCATCTACCCGGTCAGCATCTGCCTTTTTAATCTGATAAATGGGACCTGGATTCCTTTTCCCGGTACCACCAGTACCATCAGCCTCTTGCTGTGCTATTTTTCGCAATTCATTCCTACGATTTTCTTTGGCCAGAATTTCACCTTTCAGATTATCGATTTCTGAAACCAGCTGCTGGCGCTGAGACGTAAATCGTGAGGCCACTTGCCCTTCTTGACGGGCAAACAGCTCTTGCTCCATAACACTAAGCTCTCCCTTAATTTCATTTTCGAAGATCTTCATCTCTAAAGGCTTGGCTATTACCAAAGAAATAAGCAGTGCTAAAATAATTCTGGGAGTGGCTAAGGCGAATTCTTTAAAAGGCTTTCCTTTTTTCCGCATGCTGGAAACCACATACCTGTCCAGGTTAAAAATCATAAACCCCCACACCAGGCCAAACACCACAGACCACCACGGGTTAGCTGTGATTGTAAAAAGGGCATAACCTCCTGCAAGAGCAGCAAAAAGGCCTGTAAAGAAAATAGTAGCACCTACACCTACATATTTAGTACTGTCTGTTGGGCACTTTTCCAGTAACTTTATATTAGCCCCTGAGCAATGCCAGAAAAACATTTTCAGCTTATTCATGGATGTCAAACGAAATTTCGATAGAAATATTTTTAACAACCAATAGTATGCCAGTTACTTATATGGAGTAGGAAGGCATATTCTCATTTTCAGATGTTCTATTATGAACAGGTGGGGTGTACGGTTTGAGTCCTCACCTAATTATCTCAATCTATTAAACAACTCCCTTCTTCTCTTCAAGAATTATCAACTCCTGGGGTGAAACTCCTGAATTACTTGTTTTAAATAATCCCGGTCCAGGTGGGTATATATTTCAGTGGTGGTGATGGATTCATGGCCGAGCATTTCCTGCACGGCTCTTAGGTCTGCTCCACCTTCTATCAGGTGAGTGGCAAATGAATGTCTGAATGTATGTGGACTTATGCTCTTGGTCATGCCAATGCTGCTCGCCAGGTTTTTGATAATAGTAAATATCATCACCCGCGTCAGCTTCTTCCCTCTTCGGTTTAAAAAAGCATAGTTTTCATGGCCATCGGCTATGTTTAGGTGGACTCTCACTTCTTCAATATAAATTTTGAGGTATTTAAGAGCATCTCTACCTACAGGTACAAGCCGTTCCTTATCGCCTTTACCAATAATCCTCAGAAAGCCTATGTCTTCGTAAATATTGGTAAGCCGAAGGTCTATTAGCTCAGAAACCCTCAGGCCTGAGCTGTAAAGCACCTCCAACATAGCACGGTTACGCTGACCTTCCGGCGTAGAATGATCGATGGCATTAAACAATTGCTCTATCTCATTAAAGCTAAGTGTATCTGGCAGCTTTCTGCCCAGCTTAGGACCTTCTATGAGCGCTGTAGGATCTTTATCTATCAGGTCTTCATACATCAAATATTTATAAAATGCCTTAATGCCAGATAATATTCGAGCTTGTGAATGAGGAGTCATGCCCAGCTCATTGACATACTCTAAAAAATCCTGTAAGTGAGCAGAAGAAACATCTAATGGTAACACTTGCCCATTGGACATCTCGGCAAACTGTTTTAGTTTTACAATATCATGAATATAGGCTTCTACGGAGTTCGCAGAAAGTGATCTTTCAAGCCTGATATAGTTCTTAAATTGCTGTATTGCTGTATCCCAAATCATGATTATTTTTTCTAAGGTTCACCAATTGTTTAGGTGTGCCCTGAGAATAACTGTATTTTTGAATGCGACTTTAAAGATATCATGAAAATATTAATTGTTAATGGCCCTAATCTGAACCTCTTAGGAAAAAGAGAGCCAGAAGTATATGGAAATCAGGATTTTGAAAGTTTTTTCAACAAAATAAAATCAAACTTCAGTGATTGTGAATTGGAGTACTTCCAATCAAACATAGAGGGCGAACTGGTAGGTAAAATCCAGGAAGTAGGCTTTTCTTATGATGGTATCATTTTAAATGCAGGCGCCTATACCCACACCTCAGTAGCTATTTCTGATGCTATTGCTGCTGTTACCACTCCGGTAATAGAAGTGCATATCTCAAACATTTATGCCCGAGAGGAGTTCAGACATAAAAGTATTATTAGCAAAGAATGCATAGGTATGATATCAGGGCTGGGTCTTGAGGGCTACCTGCTGGCGCTTACTTATCTACTTAATAAAAAGCAAAATTCATGATCAATTTCTACCCCGGGCCTTCCCGCGTAGACGAAAATATTCCCGCTTATGTGCAAGAGGCGTATGACAAAGGGATACTAAGCATAAACCATAGAAGCGATGCTTTTATGAAAATGTGCGCTAAAACCGTAGGCTTACTAAAAGACCGGTTAAACATACCGGAGAGCTATACTATCTTCTTCACCTCCTCAGCTACTGAATGCTGGGAGATCATAGCTCAGTCTGTTATAGACACTAATAGCTACCACTTCTACAGTGGTGCTTTTGGCGAAAAATGGTTTGACTATACGAAAAAAATCAGCCCTTATGCCATTGGCTATCAGTTTGACCAAGAGCAGGAGTTGAAAACCGGTGAGCTAGACTTATCTTCAGAAACGGGGTTAATCTGCATTACTCAAAATGAAACTTCTAATGGTACTCAGATTTCTAATGCCAGAATAGCCAAATTACGAAAGAAATACCCTAACCATCTTATAGGTGTAGACGCCACCTCTTCTATGGCTGGCGCTGCCTTAAATTTTAATAATGCCGATATTTGGTATGCTTCAGTGCAAAAATGCTTTGGCCTGCCCGCTGGCTTAGGTGTAATGGTATGCTCACCCAATGCCATAGCCAGAGCTAAAGAGCTAAACAAAGTAGATCACTATAATAGTCTACCTTTTATGGTTGATAAAATGAGAGATTATCAAACCACTTACACGCCAAACGTTATGGGCATATATCTGCTTATGCGTGTTATGGAAGGCAGAAAGGAGATTTTAAAAGTAGAGAAAAAGCTAAAGAAAAGGTTTAAAGCTTACGCCGAATTAATTGATGATGCCAGTGAAGACTATTCATGGCTAATTGAAAATGAAGATGTAAGATCTACTACCGTGCTGGTGATAAAAGGTGAACCTGAAAGAGTACAGGAGCTAAAAGAAAAAGCGGCGCAGGAAGGTATAATCCTCGGGAACGGTTATGGAGCCAACAAAGCTGACTCCTTTAGAATAGCGAACTTCCCAGCCATTAAAAAAGACGAGGTAAAAACACTTAAGAAGTTTTTAAAGAAGAACCTTTAATCACTTCTTCTTTTTGCCTTGCGGCGTTTTCAATTCTGGCACAAGCTGCTTTTGAGTGACCATAGAAGTAACGAGGGTAGCTTGGCCATTAGCATGTTGAGTCCATGCGGCTACAATATTTCCGTTATGAGCTTTCAGTGAAAGTCCTGCACTAAGATTTGGATCCATTTCAAAAGGCTCATTGGTAAGCTTTTTATTCACAAAACTGCTACCGCCATCAATAGAATAAGCCATAATCACATCGGTAGCCATACTCTCTTTACTCTCCCGTTGATAGTACACAATATAAATCACGCCTACCTCATGATCCTGAGCCATAACAGGCATAAAATGAGCTCCCTCTCCTTCAGTATTTACCTGGCCGATGGTATTCCAATAATCTCCATTGTTTCTTGATGAAATGAAATACACGTTGTTCCCAGCGGTGGGTCTCTCATCATTCCAAGTGACATATAAACCACCACGGTATTGAGTAGCTGTAACATCCAGGATAAGCTGAGGCACTGTTTTGTAGTTTTGCAGCCCAGCTACTGCTAATGAATCTCCAGCGAAATAATCAGTAACCTTAATATCTTTTCGCAGCCATGTTTTGCCTTTATCATAGCTTCTGTCCATCCATATGCCTAACTCTGTATTGAGCCAGGATACATACATACGATCATCTGGACTAAAACCTACAGAACTACCCGTAATATACTGCTCACCACATGGGCTCTCTGTCACCTTTTCTGGCTTACCCCATTTTTTACCTCCATTTAAATCAGAGTAATAAACGGTATTAGTACAGCCATCCTTTTCAGATTTTTCCACGTAAGTGAAACCTAAACTGCCGTTATTCACATTATTAACTACCTGATAATTCACTAAATTAGGAATTGACTGCCTGCCTTCTTCCTCCCAGGTGGCGCCATCATCTTTAGATTTAAATCCTATTATTTCATCTCCTTTAGAGGCAAAAGCATAAAACACTCCTTTATTATCAGAAATTACCGTTACCCCTTCAGCCGTTAAACCCAAAGAAGACGTGTTCCAGGTAGCACCAGCATCATTAGAGTAAAACATTTCCCCTTGTGAAGAGGATATCACCATATTGTTTTCTCTTTTCAGGCTAATGGCTACGTCAGGTTCAGTAAGACTTTTCTGCGCTGGCAGCTCCACATTTGGATATTGAGCTATTGAAAAAGTAATATAAAATGCGAATAATGAAGTCAGGAAATATTTCATCGGGCATGGTTTGTTATTAATGCGGCATAAATATAAACAAAAAGCACTGCATCTTACCACAAGAATGGAATAGGTATCAGCTGGCATAGCTTATATTTGCTTTGTACCTTTAAGGCTGTAAAATTATGGCACACGATCACTCACATCATCATCACGGGCACCATCACCATCATGGTTCGGGCAATATTAAAGTAGCCTTTTTTCTAAACCTAGGCTTTACTATTATTGAAATTGTAGGCGGCATCCTCACTAACAGCATCGCTATTCTATCTGATGCGCTTCATGATCTGGGTGACAGCCTAAGCTTAGGACTCTCATGGTATTTTCAAAACCTTTCCGGTAAAGGCCGGGATAAAACATTCTCTTATGGCTATAAGCGATTTTCACTCCTGGGAGCTATTATCAACTCAATAATTCTTTTCTCAGGCTCTATATTCATCATATACGAAGCTATTCCCCGTATTTTCAATCCTGAACAACCTGAAACTAAGGGAATGATCGGGCTGGCTGTAGTAGGAATACTTATTAACGGAGCTGCAGTACTCAGACTTAGAAAAGGAAGTTCTCTTAATGAAGAAGTAGTTTCTCTTCATCTTTTAGAAGATGTGCTCGGTTGGGTAGCGGTACTCATTGGGGCCATAGTGATGCATTTTGTAGATGCACCAATAATAGACCCATTGCTTTCTTTAGGTATATCTGCTTTTATACTTTTCAATGTATTTAAAAACTTAAAGAAAAGCTTCACCATTATTTTACAAGGAACCCCCAGACACTTAGAGATCGACAAAATAAAAGCCAAAATAGAAGAGCTTCCAGACATTAATGAAGTACACGACTGCCACTTATGGACGCTAGATGGAGAATACAATATCTTTAGTGCTCACCTGGTAGTCAACTCCAGCAAAAGCATAGAAGAACTTGCTGATATTAAAAGCAAGGTGAGAAGCTTGCTGGATGAGCTGCACGTTAACCATGCCACCCTTGAGTTTGAAACTGTACAAGAGCCATGTGCATTGGAACATTGCTAACCAACCGCAATCAATAAAACCAAAAAGGCTATCGCAAAACCTCTGCAATAGCCTTTTTTAATGTTAGCAAACTCGTATTACAATATAAATTCGCTTAAGTCTTTGTTAGTAATTAGTCCGGCTAGTTTATCCTGAACCATTTCTCTGGTAATAACAATATTAGCATTAGGACCAATTTTATCAGGCACATCAAATAAAAACTCATTTAATAGCTGACTCATTACAGTGTGCAATCTTCTTGCTCCTATATTTTCAACCTCAGCATTAATCTGGAAGGCCTTTTCTGCAATTTCTTCTAACGCTTCTTCCTGGAAGGTAAGCACTACGTTTTCAGAATCCAGCAATGCTTCATATTGTTTTGTCAAAGCATTTTTAGGCTCTTTCAAAATATGATAGAAGTCTTCTTTAGTGAGGTTATCCAGCTCCACTCTGATAGGGAACCTACCCTGAAGCTCTGGAATAAGATCTGAAGGCTTAGCCACATGAAAAGCTCCGGCAGCAATAAACAGGATATGATCTGTTTTTATCAATCCATATTTTGTGTTTACGGTGCTTCCTTCCACAATAGGCAAAAGGTCTCTCTGCACACCTTCTCTACTTACATCCGGGCCTCCGCCGCCTTTTTTACCTGACCCTCCGGCAGCAATTTTATCAATTTCATCCACAAAGATGATTCCTGTGTTTTCAGCCTTCTGTATTGCCAGGTCTTTTACCTCATCCATGTCTATTAGCTTGGCTGATTCTTCCTCTACGAGGATCTTTCTGGCCTCAGAGATAGTCACTTTACGCTTCTTGCTCTTTTTAGGCATCATGCCGCTAATCATCTCCTGCAGATTGATCATAGATGATTCATCCATCATACCTCCACCAATCATTCCTACACCAGGGTTAGCTGGTTTCTTCACGTTGATATCAATCTTACGGTCTTCCAACTCACCATTTCTGATTTTCTCTCTGAAACGCTCTCTGGTTCTTTCGTTAAGCTCACCATCAGTTACTGGCAGCTCACCAGTTACAGTCTCAGTAGAAGCTGGGTTTTTAGCCGCTCCATTATCTCCCTTAATAGGAGGAATTAAAGCATCAAGAATAATATCTTCTACAATTTGCTCAGCTTTTACCTTTACCTCTTCCTTCTTCTCTGCTTTTACAAGGTTTACTGACTGCTCCACCAAATCTCTCACCATGCTCTCCACGTCACGACCTACATAACCTACCTCAGTAAATTTGGAGGCTTCTACTTTGGTAAAAGGAGCGTTGGCAATTTTAGCTAACCTACGGGCTATCTCGGTTTTACCCACTCCTGTAGCGCCTATCATTAATATATTATTAGGCACAATTTCACCTTGCATTTCACTCTTCACGTTCATACGCCTCCATCTGTTTCGCAGGGCTATGGCTACGTTTCTTTTGGCATCTTTTTGCCCGATAATGTATTTATCAAGCTCTTCCACTATCTGCCTGGGGGTGAAATATGTTTCCTGATTTATCATATCTAAATTTTTCCTTTTCTTAAAAATAAATTTGTATTGGCAGTAATTGTAAAACTATTAGAAGCTCCTGCCGCATGATAGCCTCCCCGGCTATAGGCAAATTCAAAGGCCTTGATTCTAAACATAAGACCATAAGAAAAGCCCGCTCCATGCGCTCCGTCTTCCAACTTAAGCTCCTCTCTGATTAAATGGTTATACCCAAACCTGAAGTTCAAGTTTTTACTAATCAGTAATTCTGCTCCTACTACCACATGTCTAAAAACTTTATCGAAGGTTCCCGGCGCATCTTCATCCGCTCCTCCGTAATAAATGTCATTTTCTCTGGCCAGGTTATAACCTGTAAAAGAAAATCTGAAAGGCATATGCTCCGGCTTAAAACTCACACCAGCCTGCAAATCAAAAGGCAGTCTGCTATCTGCGGTTTCCGTATAGTCGCTAAACACTACGCCAATATTTTTAAACACCAGACCAGCTGTAAGGTTTAATGTAGGATGTTTAAATACACCCCCTAAATCCATAGCCAGCGCATTAGCACTGTAAGCATCTATGCTTGAATTAATGTATTTTAAGGTGGCTCCCATAGTAAAACTACCTATCTGATGGCTCTTGCCAATATAAAATACAGTTTCTCCTGCACTAAAATCTCCTAAAGCGGCACCAGTATCATCATAACTATCTATGTCACCATATCCTAAATGATGAGTTCCTATATACCAACTACCCCACTTGTCAAAATCATGCTTATAAACGAAGGAAACGGCATTAACATCAGCAAAATAAGAGAGATAATTAAACGAAACATACCCACCCAAGCTGTCTCCTACTGCCGCAGGGTTATTATATAGCAGGTTAATATCTTCATTATAAAGAGAAACATTTACTCCTCCAAGTCCCGCTGCTCTGGCTGATGAAGGAACATTCATAAACTCAAAAGAACGCCGGCCTCCCACCTGTCCGTACGTAGTAAGGCAGGTAAACAGAAGGCCGGCTATGATTATGATTTTGTTCATAAATGCTCCAATGAAGCTCAAACTTATTCCTTATTAGCCGGATCGGCAAAACTAAACTTCATCGGGCCCTTCACCTTCTCTTTCAATAAGGCGATATTTAACACCTCGCCAATATTACTTACATAATTTATTTTAAGGTCTTTAATGTATCGGTCATCGATCTCCTCAATATCACGTTTATTTCTTTCCGATAGAATTATCTCCTTAATTCCAGCCCTTTTAGCCGCCAGGATTTTTTCTTTAATTCCTCCTACGGGCAATACTTTACCTCTTAAAGTGATCTCTCCGGTCATAGCCAGCTTATCTTTCACCTTTCTCTGAGTATAAATAGAAGCCAAAGAAGTAAGCATAGTAATACCGGCAGAAGGGCCATCTTTAGGCACTGCTCCGGCGGGCACGTGCACATGCAGATCATATTGATCAAAAGCACGATGATCTATCCCCAAGGACTCAGCATTGGCTCTTAAATATGAAACAGCGGCCATAGCCGATTCTTTCATTACATCGCCTAATTGTCCTGAGAGGGTTAACTTGCCCTTTCCTTTACTAAGGCTCGATTCTATAAATAAAATCTCTCCACCTACTTGGGTCCAGGCTAAACCTGTAACCACACCGGCGATATCATTGCCCTGATAAAGCTCCTTGTCAAATCTTTCTCCACCTAAAACTTTCACCACTTCCTCAGCAGTTATAGTTTGGTTATACTCCTCATCCATAGCTATTGATTTAGCTACGTTTCTAACCACAGAGCCTAATGTCCTTTCAAGACTTCTCACTCCGGATTCTCTGGTATACCCTTCTATTACTTTTTCAATAGCCTTTTTCTGGAAGGTAGCATCTTTAGACTTCAACCCATGTTCCTTTTTCTGCTTAGGAATAAGGTGCTTTTTAGCTATCTCCACTTTCTCTTCCTGAGTATATCCTGAAATCTCTATGATCTCCATTCTATCTCTAAGTGCCGGATGGATAGTTTCCAAAGAATTAGCCGTAGCTATAAATAATACTTTAGAGAGGTCATACTCCAGTTCCAGGTAGTTATCTACAAATTCACTATTCTGCTCAGGATCAAGCACCTCTAGCAAAGCAGAGGCAGGGTCTCCTCTAAAATCTGAACTTACCTTATCTATTTCATCCAAAATAAATACTGGATTTGAAGATTTGGCCTTTTTTAAATTCTGAATAATCTTACCTGGAAGCGCTCCTACATAGGTTTTTCTATGACCTCTTATTTCGGCCTCATCATGCACACCACCAAGTGACATTCTGACATATTTCCTTTTTAGGGCTTTGGCTATAGATCTACCTAAAGAGGTTTTACCTACTCCTGGAGGGCCATAAAGACATAAAATAGGGCCTTTCATATCTTGCTTTAACTTAAGCACTGCCAGGTATTCTATAATTCTGTCCTTCACTTTTTCCATTCCAAAGTGATCTTTGTCCAGAATTTTCTTAGCACGCTTAAGATCAAAATCATCCTCAGTAAACTCATTCCAAGGCAGGTCCAGCATCAGCTCCACGTAATTCATGGCCACCGGATATTCTGCTGCCGCTGGATTCATTCTTAAGATCTTATCCAGCTCCTTATTGAAATGCGTAGCTACTTCATCAGGCCAGTTCTTTTCTTCTCCCCGCTTACGCAAAGCCTCCACTTCCTGATCTGGTCCATCATGCCCCAGCTCATCTTGAAGCACCTTGATCTGCTGTCTGAGATAATAATCTCTTTGCTGCTGATCTATATCAGTATGTACTTTTTTCTGAATATCATATTTCAGTTCCAAAAGCTGAATTTCTTTCAGCATATACTGAAGTAGTAGAGTAGCTCTTTCACTGCCGTCGTTAATTTCTAAAAGCTTTTGCTTATCAGCTACTTCGGCATTAAGGTTAGATGAAAGGAAGTGCGTAAGAAAGCCTAAATCATGAATATTATCTAAGGCCATTTGAGCCTCTTGCGGTATCTCAGGATTAAGCTTTAATATTTTTGAAGCAGCATCTTTTAATGATTGAATAATAGCCTTTATCTCTTTCTCATCATCTTTAGGATAAGTGCTGGTTAAAAGCTCTATCCCTGCAGTAATATAAGGCTCTTCCTGCTTTATCTCCTTAATAGAGAACCTGCTTTTACCTTGAATAATTATGGTAGTATTACCATCAGGCAATACCAGCATTTTGATAATCTTAGCTACAGTACCTATCTGATATATATCATCTATGGCAGGATCTTCAGTATTTATATTCTTTTGCGCTACAACTCCTATAAACCTATCTCCCTGATAAGCATCCTTTACCAGTTTGATTGATTTTTTCCTTCCTACGGTGATAGGAATTACTACTCCGGGAAATAGCACAGTATTCCTTATGGGTAGTATAGATACCTCCTCAGGTAGGTTATCCAGATCCTCTTTTGAACTTTCCTCTGGATTAATAAGTTGTATTAAGTCTTCTGAGTCGTCCTGCACTAGATCTGAAAAAAACAATTTATTGAACATATATGTTGTCTTAAATACTTTAATATGCCATAATGACACATTATTAATACAAATTTCCTAAATTTCGGATTGACCAAGTAAAGGTCAATAGCTATGCCAAAAAACATTTTTTAAACTCATTTGAAAAAATTACTTTCCTATAACAAACTTAGGTTCAACACTAAAAAGAAGAGGTGGTTGACGTGGATGAATCGAGGAGGTTTAATTATAATTATTATTACCTTCTTTAATAGTGTTGCATTTAACCAGGTTCATAAATCAGGGGGTGTATTAAATGTTAACGACTCAGTGTCAAGATTTAGCGACTCTGATCTGTTTAACTTCCCTAATGTGAACAAGGTGCCTTATTATTATAATGAAAGCAAGCTAAAAACCATAAAAAAACTTCATGCTCAAAAAGATTGGGAAAAGCTATACCCAGCCCTTAGAGCGTATGTGAAAAACTTTGGTGTAATGAACTTTTACCGCGACACCTACTGGCTCTGGCAGCTAGCCAAATTGACAGAAATACAAGGTAGAACGCACGAGGCACAATTACTCTATAAGCTGGTATTAAAACACCACCGAGAAGATATTGATATTAATGAAATTGAGGCTTATTATGATTCTCTTACTACTAATGAGAAAGATTATTATGTGCCTTTAAAGTATTATTATGAGCTGGTTGACTATAGAAAAGAGGTTGACACACTGATTCCTCCTAGAAGCGTACTGCTTAATATGGGAGACATAGTAAACTCAGACTTATCAGATTATGCTCCTACCCTGAGCTCTAATGATGATGTATTAATATTCACTTCTAAAAGAAATTCTCACTTTCGTGGAGTAGATCCGGTTAATGATGAAGATCTTTTTATGACCCGTTATGAATACAACGGATGGAATAAGGCTACGGAACTGAAAAAGTTAAACACCCAATACAATGAAGGCTCAGCCACCTTAAGCAAAGATGGTAAAACCATGTTTTTCGCCAGATGTAATTCTCCGGATTCCTACGGAGACTGCGACCTTTTTGTTAGCCACCTGGAAGAAGATAGTACATGGGGAGTAGCTACCAACTTGGGAGCCGACATCAACAGTATTACCTGGGATTCGCATCCCTCTCTTTCTCACAACGAAGATACACTCTATTTTGCCTCCGACAGAATAGGAGGCTTTGGTCTTTCTGATATTTACTATAGCACTAAAGATGAAAATGGTAAATGGGGCAAGGCTAAAAACATGGGACCGATCATTAACACCAGAAACTCTGAAGTGAGTCCGTTTTTTCATCTCAAAAAGCACGTTCTCTATTTTAGCTCCAATGGCCAAAACCTTAATTTCGGAGAATTTGATATCTATAAGTCCTACTATGATGGAGATAACTGGACCGAACCACAAAACATTGGTCCGTTAGTTAACGGGCCGGGCAGTGAATTTTACTTCACTATAGACTCAAAATCAGATAAACTGTACTATGCTCGTTCGGTAAAGGATAATATGCTGAACCTCGACTTATATTCATTTCCGGTGCCTATGGAAGCTCAGCCAGGAGCTACTACCAGAGTAACCGGTTCTTTAACTAACGAAGAGAATGGAGAGCCGTTCAAAGGAATTGTTTCTATTATTGACCTTGATAACGGCATAGAGGTGGCGCCAAAATTCTTAAGACCAGATGGGAGCTTCGAGTTCAATTTGATCAATAATAATAACTACCTGCTTATTATTCAAGGAGAAGAGTTCTTCAGAATAGAAGAAATTTTCTATTTAGATGGGGAGATGGAACTGCACAGAACCACAAGACCTATATCCAGCAAAATCAAATTTCAATCTATGGAGTTTGAAGAAAACAAGGCAGACTTAACTACTCCTATGTATGGAGATTTAGATAAAATTGCTGATTTCATGCTAGACAACCCAGACTTTTACCTCCGCATAAACGGTCATACAGACTCTGATGGCAAGGAAGATTTCAACCTGAAATTATCACAAGACCGAGCTGATATCATAAAAGAGTATCTGGTAAATTTTGGAGGAGTAGAAGAATTTAGGATTTCGGCTAAAGGCTATGGAAGTTCACAACCAATAGTTAAGGAAGTAACCCAGGAGGACAAACATCTAAACAGAAGGGTGGAGTTTCAGATCTACAGGGAAAACGAAGAACAATAGAAAAGGCTGCTAAAATTAGCAGCCCGTTTCCAAATCCCTATATATAAACTTACCCAATTATACGCTTACTGAGTTTATACCATTTTCTAAAGCTGATTCCTTTAATTCAGGCACTGCAGTACCTTCAACTCTGAAAATAGTAACGTCATCCATTCCCATAAATGCAAGAATGGTTTTCAAATAAGGTGCTACAAAATCAAATGCTACCATGTCTCCTTGTGAATAAACACCACCAGAAGCCATAGCGATATACACTTTCTTTCCTTTAACCAAGCCCTCAGGACCTGCATCAGTATAACGGAAAGTTACGCCAGCTTTAGTGATATGATCTATCCACGCTTTTAGAGTAGATGGTACTCCAAAATTATAAAGAGGTGCGTCTATCACTATAATATCAGCATCCATAACCTCTGCAATAGCCTCATCCGAAATCTGAGCATGCTCTTGCTGCTCTTCTGTTCTGTCCTCGGCAGGAGTAAAAATAGCTCCTACAATTTCTCCATCGATGTGAGGAAAATCCTTCTTCGCAATATCTCTCTCTACAACCGAAATTTCAGGATCCTGTTCTTTTAACTTAGCAACAATAGTATCTCCTAACTTGGTGCTAAATGCTTCGTCTCCCCTGAAACTAGATTTAATTCTTAAAACTTTGCTCATAACTAAATTTCAATGTTTAAACAAAGATATAAACTTACCTACTTACACGCAAGTTTTTAAGCCCTTTCTGACCTTGCTTATTTCTACGGCATAAAAAAAGGCCATTCCTGTTTAGGAATGGCCTTTCAATATTCTTAGGATAATACCTTATCCGATAGAAACTCTTTTAAATTCAGATACAGTTAAACCTTTACTGATAGAATCTAAGTATTTAGCTACAGTTAAAGAGCTATCTTTAACAAACTGCTGATTTAACAAAGTATTATCTTTGTAGAATCTTTCAAGCTTACCATTAGCAATTTTTTCAATGATTGCGTCAGGCTTACCTTCTGCTCTAGCTTGCTCTTTACCAATTTCTAATTCTTTCTCTACAGTAGAAGCATCAACACCATCTTTATCAACCGCTACAGGGTTCATAGCAGCTATTTGCATACCTACGTCTTTACCTGCTTCCTGTACGTCTGCTCCGTTCACTCCTTTAAGAGAAACAAGAACACCTAATTTATTTCCTGCATGGATATATGGTACTACAGCCTCACCATCAACAATTACGTACTCGCTTATTTCGATTTTTTCACCGATTTTACCTACAAGTTCAGTAATTTTTTCTTCAACAGTAACATCACCAATTTTTTCAGCTTTAAGAGCCTCAATGTCAGCAGGCGCTTTATCAAAGGCAACATCAAGAATAGCGTTACCCAAGTTTAAGAACTCTTCGTTTTTACCTACGAAGTCAGTCTCACAGTTTAATGCAATCAGAATACCTTTAGTACCTTCAGCATTGGTTTTAACGAAGACAGATCCTTCTGTAACTTCTCTATCAGCTCGAGAAGCAGACACTTTTTGGCCTTTTTTTCTTAGAAGGTCAATTGCTTGATCAAAATCACCGTCAGCTTCAGTTAGTGCCTTTTTACAGTCCATCATTCCGGCACCGGTCATTTGCCTTAGCTTATTTACGTCTTTCGCTGTAATAGCCATAGTTTTCTAATTTATAAATGCTTAAAGTTAATTTAGTACATAAAAAAATTGAACATCAGTGTAAATCCAATGTTCAACTTTTTCCTTTTCAATATATATCTATTTTTTTTACTTCTCTGCAGTCTCGTTTTCGTCAACCTGTTTCTTAGCTTCCTCTTCCTTCTTCAAGTTAGCTTCTTCTTTATCTTTCTTTCTCTCCATAAGACCTTCTTCTACGATCTTACCCACGTACTGAGTAATTAAAGAGATAGATTTGAAAGCATCGTCGTTTGCAGGAATAGGGAAGTCAACACCTGTAGGATCAGAGTTAGTATCCACCATTGCAAATACAGGGATATTTAATTTCTGAGCTTCTTTCACTGCAATGTGTTCTCTTTTCACATCGATAACGAATAAAGCTGCAGGTAATCTATTAAGGTCAGAGATACCACCTAAAACTCTTTCAAGTTTTTCTTTCTCTCTAGAAACCATTAATCTTTCCCTTTTCGCAAGGTTTTGGTAAGCTTCGTCCTTCATCATTTTATCAATTGAAGACATTTTCTTCAATGATTTTCTGATAGTAGCAAAGTTAGTTAACATACCACCTAACCATCTGTCAGTTACGAAAGGCATATTTAACTTTTTAGCTTCAGCATTAACTACATCCTGAGCTTGTTTTTTAGTTGCTACAAAAAGAACTTTTCTTCCTGATCTTACTATGTTCTTAAGTGCAAAAGATGCTTTGTCGAGGCACTCAAGGGTCTTATTT
The DNA here is from genome assembly GCF_021389955.1 of Fulvivirga maritima. Classification (NCBI taxonomy): domain Bacteria; kingdom Pseudomonadati; phylum Bacteroidota; class Cytophagia; order Cytophagales; family Fulvivirgaceae; genus Fulvivirga; species Fulvivirga maritima. The sequence continues at coordinate 2,693,228 of NZ_CP089980.1, read as the reverse complement.
AAATCAATAATGTGGATCCCGTTCCTTTCCATGAAAATGTACTGAGCCATTCTAGGATCCCACTTTCTCGTTAAGTGTCCGAAGTGAACACCAGCATCAAGTAAGTCTTTATATTCTAATTTATCTGCCATTATAATATTTTTTCTCGGTTGTAAAATTACAGCCTTTAAGCATTAACGCTTACTGAACTGGAATCTTCTTCTCGCTTTTCTACGACCGTATTTCTTTCTTTCCACCATTCTAGGGTCCCTAGTAAGGAAACCTTCTTTTTTAAGTGGGGGTCTAAATTCAGTATCGATATCTACTAAACCTCTAGACACAGCCAAACGGATAGCCTCGGCTTGTCCTGCAGGACCACCTCCATCAACATTTACTTTGATATCATAAGATCCGTCTACCTCTACGATATTAAGAGGCTGTCTTACGATAGTTCGTAGAATCTCAGAAGGAAAGTAATCTTCTAAAGTTCTGTTGTTAACGGTGATCTCACCATTTCCAGCAGTCATATAAATTCTGGCTACTGAAGTTTTTCTTCTTCCTATTGAACTTATTACTTCCATCAATTAAAATTTAATTTCTTTTGGTTGTTGCGCTTCATGCGGATGCTCAGCACCCTCATACACGTATAAATTTTTAAATATGGCGCGTCCTAGTCTTCCTTTTGGTAGCATACCTCTTACGGCTCTCTCTACCAATAGTCTTGAAGACTTAGCCATTAATTCCTTAGGAGTAGCAGAGCGCTGTCCTCCCGGATATCCGGTGTGTGATACATAAACCTTGTCGGTCCATTTTTTACCGGTAAGCCTGATCTTATCTGCGTTAATAACGATTACGTTATCACCACAATCTACATTAGGAGTGAATCCAGGCTTGTTTTTCCCTCTAATTACTTTCGCAACCTCACTGGCCAACCTTCCAAGAACTTTAGAATCAGCATCTACGATGATCCATTCTTTGTTAACGGTTGCCTTGTTAGCCGAAACTGTCTTATAACTTAAAGTATCCACGCTATAAAAGCTTTATTTTTTTGAAATAGATATTTTCTCCTTGAAAAAGGAACGCAAAGATAGAAGTATAAAATTTCATATGCAACATCAGTACATAAATATTTACATACTTCCGCTTTTTATGCATATTTGTCGAGTTGTTTTAGAAGCACCTGATAGTCTTTTGGGTAAGGAGCTTCTATACTTTTCCTATCTCCGTTCATTAAAGTGAACTCCAGGCTCCTGGCATGAAGGGCCAATCTTTTAATTAAAGGCTGTTCTTCACTTTCTTTCTTCAAGTTAAAATGTTTTTTGAATTGAGACAAATAAATTAACTCTCCTCCATAATAATTATCTCCGGCAATGGGAGCTCCCTGATTAGCTAAGTGTATTCTGATCTGGTGCATTCTACCTGTTACAGGCTTACAAGCGATCAAAGTATGACTGCGAAATGCCTGAAGGGTTTGAAAATGTGTTTGAGCTTCTTTGCCTCCTCTTTTATCTATTCTCACTGTTCCATTGGAGAGTTTTTGAATAGGTAAGTCTATTAAAAGATCGCTAAAATCATGAATACCATCACTCACGGCATGGTACAGCTTTTCTACTTTTCTGTTTTCAAACTGCATTGACAGCTCCCGATAGGCTTCAGGATTTTTGGCTATGGCCAATGCCCCAGATGTTTCTTTATCTAGCCTATGACCTACCTGAGCATCTTCATGATAGCCTTTAGCCAGAGAAAGAATATTTACATGATCATTTCTATCACTAAGTGTAGATATAAAAGGAGGTTTGTTGATTACGATATAATCATTATCCTCCCAAAGAATAAGATCTTTAAACACAATTTTTTTTGCCATCGTGCAAAGTTAACCAACAGAAAGCCTGTAGGAAGCGATAAGATTATTTTTTTTGAGAGATAATAACTATAAAATATTTTTTAAGTCAAATTGAGGCACTCAAAATATTCTCCCATTTTAAATAGAAAAACATTTCGAGCACGTCAATGTGACATTCAAGAATCTGGCTACTACTTATATATAGCCAGATAATATATTTTATTTAGCCCACCATAATGTGGTGCTTTGTAAGTCTGGACCTTGTCTGCTCAGTGCTTCTTGCAAGTTATTTCCGTTAGTACTTACTTCATTACTTCCGTACCTCATACGCTGAGGGTAAGCTCCATTAAGCTCTCCTCCAAAACCATAAATATCAGGATCATCTACTCCTGCTGCTACGTTAGCCGGGTACCCTGATTTACGCACCACTGCCCAAGCTTCAAAACCATCAGTATAGTCTGCTACCCAACGCTGTGTATTGATTTTCTCCAGCATTTCGTCATCTGTACCTGTAAGTGTAGCCATAGGCGAGTTGGCAATAAAGTCGTTAATGGCCGCTTCATCTACCTCCCAAAGCAACATACTTTGTCTAATACCTTCTTGAAAGAGAGCATTAGCGTCACCTCCATAACCTCTTACAGCTGCTTCAGCCCTAAGGAAATAAGCTTCTCCTGCCGAAAGAATGATTTCCGGGAAAATATCTCCAGAATTTTTAGGCATAATTATACGCTCTGCAGGAATAGAGAAGAAATTATAGTTAGCAAAATAGAAGCTGGTTATGTTCAATCTTCCTGGTAGCCCCACATAATATGTATTAGGTGCCATTCTAATATTAATTCTTGATTCTCCTGCTACGGTAGTATCCGTTCTGGTATACTCCACGCCGGCATCATCAAGGTTACTAAGCATAAGGTCCACGATCTTCTCCTCAGCAGCAGAAGAAGGCTGAGGCATTAGACAAGCACCTCCAATTGCTGGGGCAGCGTACTTTTCAAGTCTCGGGTCATTATTATCTCTCAAATAGTCTATTAAATACTTACTTACTGTCCAATTAGAACCTAACCCGAAGTTATGCCAAACATCTCCATAAACAGAGCTGGTAAACTGATCAATAACATTATCCTTTTCCAATAAAGCATTTTCTTCTGGTAATTCTATTAAAGGGGCATTAATAGCTTCAGTAATGGCTGCTTCCGCAAAATCAGCTCCTTCAGCACCCAGAGCTCTTAAGGCCATTCTTAACTTAAGCGTGTTGGCGAGCTTTTTCCACTTTTGTAAATCACCACCATAATAAAGGTCATTCTCTGCCAGATCCTGCAATGCTTCTCCCGTGGTAGTAGCATCACCTATCATCTCCATAGCGGTATTGAGCTCTTCAATAACGCCTGCGTAAATATCTCTATGAGCATCAAAACCAGGACTCAACACATCAGCTACACCTGCTTCAGAGTAAGGTACCTCACCAAAAATATCTGTATACTTTTGATAATATAATCCTTTTAAAATAAGGCCAACAGCATACATTCGCTGATTTTCAAAATCGCCTCCTTGAATGGTCAAATCGAGAAATACATCGATATCACGCAGATAACCAGCCAACCAATCCCAAGTAGCATCAGTATAGGCAGCATCATAGGCATAACATAATTCTCCTGACCACCAGCCTCCATCAAAGCCAATAGCGAAATGGCCTGCAAACCTATCCCCATGCAGCAACGGGCCTCTCCAATATGGAAAACGATCAGGCGCAAAAAGCTTAAACTGAGGATTAGTAAGGAAATACCTACCACTAGCCTCTTCTGTTCTTACTACACCTGGTTCCTGATTTATTTCATCAAAATCTGAGGTACATGAAAATGATATAATCATGCACACCAATATTATATAATATATAGATTTCATTTCTATTGCTTTAATATTTTTAGAAGTTAACTGACACACTAAAACCGTAAGTTCTGGTAGTAGGCATGTTATAAAACAGTACACCTTGCCCAAAAGAGGTGGTGCTGTAACTTGATTCAGGATCGAAGTTGTCAATCTTCTTAGAGAGGAAGAAAAGGTTTCTACCTATAAGACCTATTGTTGCACTCTTAATAAATGTGTCACCAATTATAGATTGTGGTAATCGGTACATCAGAGATACTTCTCTCATACGAATGTTAGTCTGATCATACACATAATTAGAAGCAATACCACTAAGTGCTCCATAATACTGCTGAGCATTAACATTGGTAGTATTACGTTCATAAACTACTTGTCCGGCATCTTGAGGAGTAGTTTCTACCACACCGTCAAGCACTACACCTTCTTGCCTATATTGTAAAGTTCTTTCTGATACCCCAGCGGCATCTAAACCTGCATCAGCTCCAGAATATACTTCACCTCCAATTCTGGCATCAATCAAAAGTCTTAAAGTAAAATCTTTATAAGTGAATGTATTCATTAATCCACCTACCCAGTCTGGCTGGTAATTTCCCAGATAAACTCTTTCTGATGAGGCCCTAGGTGTACCATCGGCATTTATGATGATATTACCTTCGGGGTCTCTCATGTAATCTGTACCATAAATATCTCCAAAACCTCCGCCTGCAGTGGCCTGAACTACTACTGTACCTCCGTTAGTATTACTGAACACATAATTATCTACATTATCAATCAATTCTTCTAGCTTATTACGGTTATGCGCCATGTTAACGGACACATCCCAAGAGAAATCAGAAGTTTGGATAGGTGAACCCCCTAACAAAATTTCAACCCCTTGATTAGTCATATAACCCACATTAGTATTGAAAAACTGATATCCAGAATTTGCCGAAACGCCTACACCCCATATCAAGTCTTCTGATTTGATGTGATAATAAGTGAACTCCCCATAAATACGATTATTGAGCATTTTCCACTCTAAACCAGTTTCTACAGTAACCACTTGTTCTGGTCCTATTTCGGTATCATATAAAGTTTCTCGTCTTGAAAGTGTTGTTCTTCCCAAGTATCCCTGGGCATCCAAATTATAGGTATTATCTAACTGATAAGGATCAGTATCATTACCCACTTGTGCCCAACTACCTCTCACTTTCATGAAGTTTAGGAAGTTCTGATCAGGATCTATAAACTCATTAACCAACACTGATAAACTTGCTGAAGGATAAAAATAAGACATGTTATCAGCTGGCAATGATGATGACCAATCATTTCTGGCAGTTATATCTAAAAATATGGTTTCTTGAAATGAAAGCTGTGCAGATCCATAAAGCGAGTTCACTTTCTTAGGCTTAAGAAACGAATAAGTAGGCAATAATGTGATCGCACTTTCTACTGTAGCCTGGGTCGGGATTTTAAAACCTGTACCATTGAATCTATAGTTTAAATCCTCTTCATAGCGATGGTTACCGCCCACATTCATAGAGAATGAAAAATCATCACTAAGTTTATCATTATAGCTTAGTAAGAAATCTGCATTAATTTCTTTCGACTTGCTGGTACCGTAACTGAATCGGCCAGTGCCATAAAACCAGTGGCCATAGCTATTTACTGTTTCAATATTCTGATCCACAAAATCTCCTCCTATTCTACCGAATGCAGAAAAGTTGTCAGTAAACTGGTAATTGATCTTAAAATAACCGTAGGTTCTGTTTCTTACATCATCATTGCGATCATTATAAAGCACCCAATATGGATTAGGAGTATCACTTGCAGGCCCTCCGTCTGGCAACATAGTATATGATCTCACAGCAAAACTTCCCTCTTGCTGGTAATCCTTCAAATCATTAATATCTACATTTCTGGGAATAGTGTACAAATCAGACATAATCCCTTCTGTACCTAAAGTAGGCCTATTAGAACCTTTGATGTTAGCATAAGTAACTTTACCGTCAAAAGAAAGCTTGTCAGTAAGCTCCATATAAGCTCTCATGTTAAAATTATGCTTATTCACTTCCGAGTTAGGCAAAATAGAATTAGCCAGCGCATTGGTATAAGAGAATCTTACATTAGCCTTCTCATTTCCTCCTGAAAGTGTGAGGGTATTGATAATATTAGAACCTGTTCTAAAGAAATCCTTAACATTATCGGGTTGAGCAGAGTATGCTCTGGAATCTTCAGCAAAGTAAGGTTTTTGACTTCCATCTAAAGCTGCACCCCATGAATTTCTTGTAGAAAGATCAACTGATCCTTGAGACCCTTGTCCGTACTCATTCTGAAATTCTGGCAACACTAAAGGATCAGAAAACATAACACTAGATGAAAAACCTACGCCAAGACCTTTTCTGGCTCCACCTTTTTTAGTGGTAATGAGTATAACACCATTACTGGCTCTGGAACCATAAAGCGCTGCAGCATTAGCTCCCTTCAGAACGGACATAGAGGCTATATCATCGGGGTTAATATCGGCAATACCATTTCCATAGTCTGCTCTTGAATATTCATCTGCTATGTTTTGGTTTGAAGACCCGAAACCGCTGTTATCCATAGGCACCCCGTCTATAACATATAAAGGTTGGTTGCTGCCCGTAAGCGAGTTATTACCTCTCAAAACCACCCTAGAACTACTGCCCGGCCCAAAAGTACTTGGCGATACTACCACACCTGCCACTTTACCAGCCAGAGAGTTAATTACATTAGATTCTTTTACGGTAGAGACTTCTTCGCCACTCACCTCGGTTATGGAATATCCCAGGGCTTTTTTCTCCCTTTCCACCCCTAAAGCAGTTACTACTACTTCATTAAGTTCGGTAACATCTGAAGACAATTCTACATTAATAGTACTTCTTCCATTTATTGAAATAGTCTGGGATTCATACCCCACAAAAGAAAAGACAAGAGGTGCGTTACCGCCCACACTTAAGCTGTAGCTGCCAGATGCATCGGTAATTGTCCCATTGCTGGTCCCTTGTTCTAGTACGGCTACTCCGGGAATAGGCTGATTTTCAGCTTTGTCAACGACCTTCCCCGTAATTACAATTTGAGCCCTGGCATCAAAAATGCACAAGACTCCTACCATCACTAACACCAGTGATATTCTAGTCATAATAGTTAATTTTAGGTTTATATTGATTTAGATTTTTTTAATAATAATCATAGATTAAATCAATATCAACTAATTAACTATTATAATTAACAGCTTAAACTTGAATTATTTATATAAACAACTGAATGACAAGAATTTACACCTCTAGGAAAAGATTAAGGAAATATTAATTAATCTTCCAGAAAAGGATCATCTTTCCCTACGGGAAGCTTAAAACTAAAAACAGAGCCTTTGCCAATAGTGCTTTTCACCTCCACTTTAGAGCGGTGCCCTTCCATAATATGCTTTACTATGGCTAAGCCTAATCCTGTACCTCCCTTTTCTCTTGATCGGCTTTTATCTACCCTGTAAAAACGCTCAAAAATGCGGTGTACATCTTCTGTAGGAATGCCCTCTCCCGTATCTTTAATAAAGGTAGTAACATTCCCTTTATTGGTTTGAAAGCTTACTGTTACCTTGCCTTCATCATTAGAATATTTTACTGCATTACTTATCAGGTTAGTAAGTACCTGATTTATTCTTTGCCAATCAGCATACACCAGTACTTCATCCTGGGTGGTGTCCAGGTCAAGCTCAATATTCTTTTTATCCGCTTTGTTTTCAAACTGATCAAAAATCTCCTCTATTAAACGCTTAATATCAAAGGTCTCATAATGCATTTTTATCTCTCCGGTTTCAATTTGAGAGAGGGTGAGCAGGTCTTGCACCAGCATATCTAGGCCATCAAGGCTTTTAGCAGCCTTCTTAAGGAACTTCGTCCTTACATTTTTATCTTTTACGGCTCCGTCTAGCAAAGTATGCACAAAGCCCTGAGCCGCAAAAATCGGAGTCTTCAACTCATGGCTTACATCAGCAATAAATTCTTTACGGAAGGCCTCTAGCTTTTTAAGCTCATCTATTTCCTTTTGCTTGAGCGCAGCGTAGGAGAAAATTTCTTCATTAATCTTTTTCAAAGGATTGAGCACATTAGAACGGTTCTGCTCTATACTGGAAAGCTCCTTTTTTCGCAGTTTATCAAACAGATCATATATTTTATTGATCTCTCTGAATATGAGAAATTCTAATATGATAAACCCCAACAGATACGATGATGAAAAACTGATGAGAAAGGTAACTACAAGCGCATTTTGAGTTACCTCTTTAAATAACGAAAGAAATGCAGTAGTTACAATAGCTATACACATAGCCAGTAACACAGCTATTACACGCGAACTAAAAACCATGCGTTAATTAAGGCTGAACTTGTAACCTACGCCTTTTACTGTTTTGATATATTCGTCACCTATTTTTTCTCTTACCTTTCTTATGTGTACATCTACCGTACGCGCCAGTACATATACATCTGAGCCCCAAATGTTTTGCAGTAATTCATCTCTGCCAAACACTTTATTAGGGTTTTGAGCTAAGAAATAAAGTAATTCAAATTCCTTTTTAGGAAGCGTAATCTCACCACCGCCATGCTGTATGGTATAACTGCTTCTGTCTATTACCAAATCACCAATGGTAATCTGGTTGGTAACTGACTTTTTCTTAGAATCTCTACGAAACAGTGCGCTGATTCTGCTCATCAGAGCGCGTGGCTTAATTGGCTTTGTAATATAATCATCAGCACCTACATCAAATGCAGCTACTTCGGAATATTCTTCAGAGCGGGCGGTAAGGAAAATAATAAAAGAACTGGCTAATTCAGGCACCTCTCTCATTTGCCTACAGGTTTCAACACCATCTTGCTTAGGCATCATTATGTCTAGCAAAATTAAATCTGGCTGAAATTTTTTGGCTACTTCTACCCCTTTAATACCATCTAAGGCTGTTTTTACTTCATAGCCTTGCTTTTCAAGATTGTACTTTAGCAATTCTAAAATTGCCTCTTCATCGTCCACAACAAGCACTTTGTGTTCCTGCTTGTTTCCCATATTTTTATAGAGTTTTAATGAAATTAAACTTGGTCTACTCAAAATAAAAGCTAAAAGTATAGAGAAATTGCTTCAATAAAAAGCATGTAATAATAACTTAACAATTCCTTAATTATCTCCTTTGCTATAGCTGAGGATATCTATTTCTACTGCTCCCACAAACATATCTGCTTTTATCTTCAGTGGCACCTTATTCTCATTATCAGAAATCCATACTTTAATGGAATTCTCACCATCAAAAAGACTATTTTCTGGCATAATGGGTGATAACATGATGGATTTTATCTTACCCAATTTTGTCTTTACAGTCTCTTTGCCTAAGTACCTTACCTTAAAATTATAGAGCTCCTTGTCAAAAAAAGCATCAACAGTAATAATATCGTCTTTTTTATATTTATCAAAATCTAGCACTCTGAGATAATAATAGCCACTTACCAGATCCTGGATATTAGCTGGCACTTCATAATATTCGGGCGATCTCCATTTTTGTTTCTTATTATCAAAGGTCTTTACTTTCGCCTTCTTTTTGGAGTGGTCAAACTCCACTATTTCATTCTTTCTATACTTCCCCTCTTCTATTACTCTATAGAATTTATGCGTTACTATAGAGCTGGTATCCAGGTATGTTCCCCAATTGTCTCTAATTCTAAGAAACATATCAAACATGCCAATAGATTCCCCATAGACATCTATTTTATAGCATGGCCTGTTATTAATGGAATAAATTTCATCACTAATTACCATCTTACCCTTAGCCGCATGCACAAAACCATAGTGAGCGGTATATTCTATCACCTCTCCCGGCTTGAAACTTTCATTAGAAATGGTTCGGTAATCAGCTTGTCCTTTATAAACAAGCCATCCAGAAAGGATAATTAAAGCAGATGCGCCTACCAGCTTAAGCATTCCAGTGTTTTTTTTAGTTATATCAAAGAAAAGGATGTTTCTCCTTGAAATATAGGATAAACCCAGTTAAATCTTTGTTAAATTTTTTATCAAAAAGATTTAGTAAGTTATCCTGTTTTGATCGATATCGCAAAAAAGACATGAAATATGTGTTATTGGGTAATGGACGTGACTGGAAATTATTATAGACTGAATCATAAAATTGTATGGTATCCAGGCTGGCCATAATGTTTTCCATTAGTTCTCGTTTTTTAGCGCTTTTAACAGTAGTATCTGGTTCAGTATCTATCTCACTATAAAGGTTTTCCAAGGCATCTGCTCCTTTCAAAAAATGAGCTATATAGGCCCGTTCATCACTTAAATCATGATCATAAGTGAGGTATTCCTGAGAATTTTTGCCGTAGGTATCTTCTAAAAATTTAAACGCGCCTCTTTCACCTATAAAAGAGGCCAGGTTCTCGTTAAAATCCACACTATCCTTTACAAAAACGGTGGCGTGTACCATTTCATGAATTATTAATTCGGCAAGGTCACCTTTACTTTTGTTGAGCATATTGCTCAGAATAGGATCTTTAAACCACCCTAGCGTAGACCAACCTCCAGGATTTCTCATTCCTACATCATAACCTTGATCTTGTAGCCTTTTGTATTCTTCATTGGCATCTTCCTGCACAAAAAAACCTTTATAGGGCATTTTGCCTACAATAGGAAAATCCCATTCCTTGGCCTCCAGCTTATAAGGTTGGCAAGCTGTGACTACCCACAGTAGAGGCTCCCCTTTTTGATCATATAATGTGGTGTAGTTATCAGTATTATTAAGGCCTAGTGATTCTATGGCGTATTTCCTTACCTGACCTATATATCGTAACTTTTCCTTTACAGAATCGGCTACCGCCGGGCTTTTTAACAACTCATCTACCGGCTCAGCATTCCAAACAATGGTGAGCTGGCCTTTTGCTTGTTTTAGAGCATACGTAATGAGATCATAATTGAAAAGAAGCCAAATAAATACTACACCAAGTATGAGTAAGAAAAGCTTTTTAATCATGCTGTCGCTTCTTGTTTCTTATAAGGAAAAAGTCTCCCGTATAGTTAATGTAAAAACCAAAGGCATATTCAAATGTTCCGTTTCTAAAATCATAAAAAGGCTCAAAGCGAGAATTAAAAGACAAGCCTTCTGCTATTTCCAGATTATGCATAAACCTCACTATTAACAGCTCTCGCGTAGGCTCTATTACATCGGCATTTTTATAACTACTAGATCTGGAAGAGTACAACTGACCACCCTGCACTGAAGTAAACTCATCTCCACGCCAGTAACTAGCCATTACCTCCAGATTAGCCTTGGTTTTGGCGGCAGCGTTAATATACAGTCCCGATCCGGAGGTTAAAGGATCATTATCTCCTTCTGATGAATTACTGCTTATCAAATAATAATTCCACCACCGTAACTCCTGCACAAAACTACTTTCTGACAATGGCATAGTTAACTCTACCCCTGCAGCCATGTTCACATTAGTATGAAGTGGCTCGGGGTTATCATCTATCTGCCCTCCTTGATGCTCAACGACAAATTGCACGGGAATTGTCAATTGGAAATTATTATTTTTTACAGCTGCCCATTTTACGGAAGCTCCTCCTACAATATGCTCCTGAGTAGAATCTCCAGGGTAAATCATATTCTGCCAGTCTACCCAATAGTCCATAAACAAGCGATCTTTCTCCACTTTCACCTGAAAACCATTCTCTAACCGGTCATTCAATGTTTTTTCAAAATCATATAGAGGCTCCACTAAGCGGTGAGAAATACTTCCTTCCAGCGTTCCGAATATTAATGAAAAAGCCCTTTTTGAATATTTGAATGAAAAGGTGGGAGCTACTTCTCTATAACCGCTATCTCCAAAGTCTTTCTGTAAATAAACTCCGGCGTCTAGCTTTATATATTTACCAGGATGGTAAGTAAGGTGAGGGTTAAGCTGATAGCCGAATAGGGTGTATCCATCAGCAATATCATTGAAATACTCATTATTTTTTGCAAATCCCATTGCATTTATCCCTAAGAACAGAGCATTAGAATCAGCCTCATTTACAGGTCTGTCATATCTAAATGCCTTATTGTTCAACTGCGCCTCTGCCCAAAATGTAATAAAAAATAAAGGCAAAAAAATTCTTAATGATCTCATGAAATAAAGTTTGGCCGCAATATAAAAAAGCAGCAGCAAAGCAATACTGCTCTAAGTGCATTTTTTAGAGAGTCATTCTCACATTTGTGATGATAACTTATTAACTTCACTTTTAATTAAGAATAATTAAGTAAGTAAACTGATAATGGCTGAAAAGGACGAAAAATTAAAGGCGCTTCAACTAACTATTGATAAACTGGAAAAAACCTTTGGTAAAGGTACGGTGATGAAACTGAGCGATGAGCGGGTAGTAGATGTTCCGGCTATTTCCACAGGGTCACTCAGTCTTGATATAGCCTTAGGCGTGGGAGGTATTCCCAGAGGTAGAGTAATAGAGATCTATGGTCCTGAATCATCAGGTAAGACCACACTATCTATGCATTGCATTGCCGAGGCACAAAAAAATGGCGGCTTAGCAGCATTTATAGATGCAGAGCATGCTTTTGACAGAGTTTATGCAGAAAAATTAGGAATAGATACTGAAAACTTATTGATATCACAACCTGATAGTGGTGAGCAAGCACTAGAAATTGCTGAGCACCTTATCCGTTCAGGTGCTATTGACATTATTGTGATTGACTCCGTAGCCGCTCTGGTACCTAAAGGTGAGCTAGAAGGTGAAATGGGAGATAGCAAAATGGGTCTGCAAGCCAGACTGATGTCTCAAGCGCTAAGAAAACTGACAGGTACTATCAATAAAACAGGTTGCTCTTGTATATTCATTAACCAGTTACGTGAAAAAATAGGCGTAATGTTTGGTAACCCTGAAACTACTACTGGTGGTAATGCTCTTAAATTCTACGCTTCTGTAAGAATGGATATCCGTAGAATAGGTCAGATTAAAGAAGGAGCCAATGATATTATTGGTAACAGAACCAGAGTGAAAGTAGTGAAGAACAAAGTAGCGCCTCCTTTCAAAGTGGTTGAGTTTGACATTATGTATGGAAAAGGTATTTCTAAAGTAGGTGAAGTGCTTGATCTTGGTGTAGAATTAGAGATTGTGAAGAAAGCAGGCTCATGGTTCTCTTATGATGGCAATAAACTTGGTCAGGGTAGAGACGCTGTTAAAACGTTGTTAGAAGATAATCCTGAACTTATGGAAGAGATTGAAAACAAAATCAAAGCTCAGATTAAGGGTGAAGATTTAGAGAAACCCATTCCTTCTCAAGACTAAAAATTTCTTTTTTAGATAAAACAACAAAGGCTGCATGAATAATGCAGCCTTTGTTGTTTTATACTCTTTTATATTATTAACTGCTCCTTATGGCTATCACCGGGTCTAACCTGGCCGCAATGGCTGCGGGCACTATACCTGATATGGTTCCTATAGCAGCAGAAACTCCAAGTCCAAGAACAATATTTTTCAAACTCAATACTACTTCCATATTACCCATAGGTATAAATGTAATTAAGTATACCAGTAGCAAACCCGCCAGTCCGCCAATAACGCTGAGAAATATAGATTCAAACAAGAACTGAAACAATACAAAGAAATTTTTCGCCCCTAATGACTTCTGCACTCCTATTATATTAGTTCGTTCTTTCACGGAAACAAACATAATATTAGCAATACCAAATCCGCCAACCAGAATTGAAAATCCTCCGATAATCCAGCCTGCTATCCCTATTACATCAAACAAGCCTCCTATAATATTAGCAATTGCTTCTGGTCGGTTAAGCGCAAAATTATCATCTTGCTTTGGCTTAAGTCCTCTCCTACTTCTTAATAAACCCGTTATTTCATTCTCAAGCTCTACCAGTCCTATATCTGTTTCCTCTCCTTTAATACCTATTCGAGAACCCAGCTCATCACTTGATCCTGTACCTGTCTGATATAACTTTCTAAATGAACTAAAAGGAATAATACACAAATCATCATTACTACTAGTACCTAAAAAGCTCTCGCCTTCTCTCGGCATAGTACCTATAACAATATATTTAAGGTTCTTGATTTTAATTTCTTTACCAACAGGATCATTGCCATCAGGAAATAGAGCATTTACCAGGTTATGACCTATAACAGCCACATTTCTACCTGATTCGGTTTCTATCTGGCTAAAATATCTGCCTCTATCTAATTCAATTTCAAACAGCTCACTATAGCCATAAGTACTTCCACAGAGCTCTACATCGCTAATACTATTGTTTTCTCTTTTAATAATAGAATTATCGCGGCTACTGAAAATAGCCATACCTGTAGCTGTTTTGAGATTAGTTTGTAAAAACTTGTACTCATTATAACTAACATTGGGTCGCTGCCAAAAATCCCACCAGCGGTATTCTCCATTAGCATCAGGCGTAAAAGGCCACTTTTCAATATAAATTACCCCCGTGCCCAAAAAGCTCAGACTATCCCGGATATTTTTCTCCAGAGAATCCACCAGAGTAAAAACCGTGATAATGGCAAAAATACCTACTGTAACGCCTAGCAAAGATAAGATAGTCCTAAGCAGGTTCATCTTCAGCGCATTCCATGCGAACCTGAAGCTTTCGAATATGAGTCTTACTACTAACACCTGATATATTTAAATATTTTAAAAAACATTTATTCTTAAAGATAAATCTATACCTTTGCAAGCTAAATTTTAAAATCTATCCTTTATTTAATACCGTAATATTAAATATGAAATTATCAGAATTCAAGTTTGATCTACCCACCGGACTGGTAGCCTTATATCCGGCTGAAAATCGGGATGAGTCCCGCCTAATGGTTATTCATCGTAAAACAGGAGAAATAGAACACAAGTCTTTTAAAGACATGGTTGACTATTTTGATGAAGGTGATGTATTGGTGAATAACAACACAAAGGTATTCCCAGCCAGGTTATATGGTAACAAGGAAAAAACTGGAGCTAAAATAGAAGTATTCCTATTAAGAGAACTTAATCAGGAAATGCATCTGTGGGATGTTCTTGTAGACCCTGCCAGAAAGATCCGTGTAGGCAATAAACTATACTTCGGCGAAGGCGACTTAGTAGCTGAAGTGATCGACAACACCACTTCCAGAGGAAGAACCATCAGATTCTTATATGACGGTACTGATGAGGAGTTTTACAAAACTATAGACAGTTTAGGAGAAACACCACTACCAAAATATATAAAAAGAGAAACTGAACCAGAAGACAGAGAACGTTTTCAGACCATTTATGCCCAGCACAAAGGTGCAGTAGCAGCTCCTACCGCAGGTTTACACTTCACTCCTCAGTTATTAAAAAGACTAGAGATTAAGAGTGTAGACATGGCAAGTATCACACTCCATATTGGTTTAGGTACTTTCAGACCTGTAGACGTAGAAGATCTTACTAAACATAAAATGGACTCAGAAAACTTCTGGGTGGAAGAACCTACTGTAGAGATTGTAAACAAAGCACTAGACAACAAAAAGAAAGTTTGTGCCGTAGGCACCACCACTATGCGTGCTTTGGAATCTAGTGTATCTGCCAACGGCAGACTAAAACCACGAGAAGGATGGACTGACAAGTTCATTTTCCCTCCTTATGACTACAAGATCTGCAATGCTATGATCACTAACTTTCACATGCCCGAATCCACATTACTTATGATGGCTTGTGCATTTGGAGGTTACGACTTAATAATGGAAGCATACCAAACCGCCATTAAGGAAAAATACAGATTCCTTACATATGGTGACGCTATGCTTATCATTTAAGCATTTCAAGAAATTGAATTAATTAAAATCGGGTGGCTTAATAGTCATCCGATTTTAATATATACCCATCCGTATCTCAATATAAGTAAAGCCTACTTTAACCAGAAGAACAGAATTTCGCTTTATGAATAAAAAGGAATATGCGATAATAGTGGCCGGTGGCAAGGGCACACGCATGAACAGTGACGTTCCTAAGCAATTTTTACCTCTGCACGGCAAACCTATACTCATGCATACGCTGGAAGCCTTCTACAATTACTCCAGTGACATTGAAATTATCTTAGTGCTTCCTGCTAATGATGTAGATACCTGGAAGAATCTATGCATTCAACATAGTTTTTCTACTCCGCATCACCTTACTATAGGTGGCAGCTCTCGTTTTCAATCTGTTAAAAACGGACTAAACAGTATAGAGAACACCTCTGGGTTAGTAGCTATACATGACGGAGTAAGGCCTTTAATTTCTACACCTATTATTGATGCTTCTTTCCGAATAGCGGCAGCTCATAAAAGCGCTGTAGCGGCGGTAAGGCTCAAAGAATCCATTAGGGTAACTACACAAGATACCACTGAAGCGGTAGACCGTTCTCTTTACAGACTCATTCAGACTCCCCAGACTTTTGATCTGGAAATGATAAGAAGTGCTTATGAAATAGATGAAGTGCCTTCATTAACTGACGATGCGAGCGTAGCCGAAAAAGCAGGACATAAAATCTCACTTTTTGAAGGGAGTTATGAAAATATAAAAGTGACTACACCTGAAGACTTAATTATAGCCGAAGCTTTAATAAACAGAAAAAACAATGGCTAACCAACACGCTGGTACAGCCAGCCATTCATTTCTGTAAGGTATTTGAATTTAATATTCGTCCTCGTTAAAAAAGAAATCCTCTTTAGTAGGATAATCCGGCCATATCTCTTCAATATTTTCGTAAGGCTGTCCGTCATCCTCTAACTCCTGTAAATTCTCTACAACCTCTAATGGTGCGCCTGTTCTTATTGAATAGTCAATAAGTTCATCCTTAGTAGCAGGCCAAGGGGCGTCTTCAAGATATGATGCTAGTTCTAATGTCCAATACATAGATAAATCCTCCTATGATTTACGCTTTCTAAAATTTCGTGCAAAAATAAAATTTAAACAATCAAATCAAATATTTAAATTAATTATTTGCAGGATCGTATTTTACGACCAAACGTTAATTAATTTATGGTTCGAAACGTAACCATTTTACTAAAAGTTTGGAAAAACTCAACTTTTCTAGTAAAAATATTTCATCCTTCAGCTGTTTATACAGCAAAAGACTAAATTTGTTTCATTAATATAGAAAAAAGTATGAGTGACGAAAAAATAATTTTTTCAATGGCTGGGGTTAATAAAATATACCCGCCAAATAAACAAGTATTAAAAAACATCTACCTATCCTTTTTCTATGGAGCCAAAATTGGCGTGTTAGGTCTTAACGGGTCAGGAAAATCCTCCTTGTTAAGGATAATAGCTGGTGTAGATAAAGAATATCAGGGAGAGGTGGTATTTGATGGCAGCTACTCCATAGGCCTGCTGGAACAAGAGCCAAAATTAGATAAAGATAAAACGGTAAAAGAAGTAGTAGAAGAAGGTGTAAAAGAGACCGTAGATCTGCTAAAAGAATTTGAGGACATCAACCTGAAATTTGCTGACCCGGAAGTTCTTGAAGATGCTGATGCTATGAATAAGCTCATTGAGAAGCAGGGAGAAGTACAGGAGAAATTAGATCAGCTTAATGCCTGGGAGCTAGACAGCAAACTGGAAAGAGCTATGGATGCCCTTCGCACCCCACCTGCCGACGCTAAAATTGAAAACCTATCCGGAGGTGAGAAAAGAAGAGTGGCGCTGTGTAGATTATTACTACAGGAGCCCGATGTGCTACTATTAGATGAACCTACTAACCACTTAGATGCTGAATCAGTACATTGGTTAGAGCAACACTTACAAAGATATGCAGGTACAGTAATAGCCGTTACTCACGACCGTTACTTCCTTGATAATGTAGCCGGCTGGATCCTGGAGCTAGACAGAGGTGAAGGTATTCCCTGGAAAGGAAATTATTCTTCATGGCTAGATCAGAAGCAAAAACGCTTAGCTCAAGAGGAAAAATCAGAATCGAAAAGACAAAAGACACTGGCTAGAGAGCTGGAATGGGCTAAAATGTCTCCTAAAGGCAGGCATGCTAAAGCCAAAGCCAGGCTTAATGCATATGACAAACTGTTAAGCCAGGAAGCTCAGGAAAGAGAAGAGAAGCTGGAGCTCTTTATTCCACCTGGTGAGCGCTTAGGCGATAAAGTAATAGAAGCTCATGGTGTATCTAAAGCCTTTGGCGATAAACTACTTTATGAAAACCTGGAGTTCAACTTACCAAAAGCAGGTATTGTTGGTATTATAGGCCCTAACGGTGCAGGAAAAACTACTCTCTTCAAAATGATCACCGGAAAAGAACAGCCTGACACTGGCACTTTTGAAGTAGGATCAACTGTAGATATAGCTTATGTAGATCAGGAGCATGCTAATTTAAATCCTGAAGCCTCTGTATGGGAAGTAATAAGCGAAGGCAATGAGCTTATTAACCTCGGCGGCCGACAAATTAACAGCAGAGCATATGTTAGTAAGTTTAACTTCAATGGCTCTGACCAACAGAAAAAAGTAAAAGAACTATCAGGTGGTATGAGAAACAGGGTACATCTGGCCATAGCGCTTAAACAAGGAGCTAACCTTCTGTTACTGGATGAGCCTACTAACGATCTTGATGTAAACACGCTAAGGGCACTTGAAGAAGCTCTGGAGAACTTTGGTGGTTGTGCTGTAATAATATCTCACGACAGATGGTTCTTAGATAGAGTTTGTACTCACATCCTTGCTTTTGAAGGCGACTCTCAGGTAAAATGGTTTGACGGAAACTTTACCGAATACGAAGAGGATCGTAAAAAACGCATGGGAGACACCGCTCCTAAAAGGATAAAATACAAACCTTTAGTAAAATAAAACCCATCAAAAAAATGCCGGATAGAAATGCTCTGTCCGGCATTTTTCATCCTAAACCATTAGCAATCCTGATCTTTTCTATAGATTATTTTGCCAAAATTATTTATATTAAAGATACTAACCACTCTTCATGAAGACACTATACATTATAAGACACGCGAAATCCAGTTGGAAATACCATCACTTAGATGATATTGATCGGCCATTGAACAAAAGAGGGAAGAGAGATGCTCCGGATATGGGCGAAAGATTAAGCGTGCTAAACATTATCCCTCATCTGATGATCAGCAGTCCGGCAAAACGAGCCTATGCTACATGCAAAACCATAGCTAAGGCGCTGGAATACCCAAAAGAAGCAATTGAAATCAATGACAAGCTATACCATGCCAGCGAGGACAGCCTCATGGATATTATTCAGGATATTGAAAACAGCTGGGATTCTGTAATGATCTTTGGGCACAACCCAGGACTTACACTTTTCGCCAATTCACTAGCTGATACCAATATCGATAATATACCTACATGCGGTATTGTAGCTTGTACTTTTGATGTAGACAGCTGGGCCGAAACTGATTTTGGCAAAGGTAAGCTCATGTTTTATGACTACCCTAAAAAGGTCAGTAAGAGCGAAGTGAATTAAAAAATTGACGTTCCTGTCATAGTAGTAAAGAGCTCAAGGGCCTTAAAGCCTGCGAGCGAATTACCTTTCTGATTCAAGCCAGGACTCCATACGGCAATGCTGTACTCTGAAGGCAAAATGGCGGCTATTCCACCTCCAACGCCACTCTTCCCAGGAAGCCCAACACGAAAAGCAAATTCACCTGCTTCATCATAAAAGCCGCAAGTCTGCATTATGGCTGTTATCCTTTTAAACTGGCGCTCAGAAAGGAACTTCTTATCATTTCTCACCAGCTTACCATGATTAGCAAACACCCTGAAGGCTCTGGCCAACTCAGCACAAGTCATAGAAATAGAGCAAAAGTCGAAGTATAGGTCTAAAACCTCTTCTACATCATTCTCAATATTACCATATGACTTCATCATATTTACCATGGCCGCATTTCTATAGCCAAATGACTTTTCAGACCTGGCTATCTGTTTGTCATAATAAATATCATTATGCCCAACCAACTCACGAATAAAATCTAAAAATTGCTGACGAGGATCTTGCAAGTGCGTTATGAGCAAGTCAGTCACTACTAACGCTCCTGAGTTAATAAATGGATTTCTAGGCACACCATTCTCATGCTCCAACTGCACCAGTGAATTAAAAGGGTCACCAGAGGGCTCTACATTCACTCGCTGATACACCTTTTTGCCAATATGGCTTACGCAATGGGCCAGCATAAACACCTTAGAAATACTTTGGATTGAGAATTTCTCCGTGGCATCTCCCACTGAATATGATGAATCATCTAAAAACAGAAGATAAATACCAAATTTAGTTTTATCTACCTTAGCTAATTCAGGAATATAATCAGCCACCAGGCCCTTATCTAACAAAGGGGCTACCTCCTGCCTTATTTCTTCTAGTATTTTCTGATAATCCATTGCACCCTATTATAATTGAGGCCGCAAATTTAGGATATAAAAAGGAAAGACCAATTACGGTGATGGGATCAATTTGTACATTCGGAAACTGAATCTCCGAATGCACAAAATGAAATATTATTTTTTATAAAGCTCCAACTCATCTGGCACTTCAAGTGAGCTCTGCTTAGCTCCTACTTCTACGCTTGAAGATCCATATACTGTAATTTCCGCTTTCTGAAAATCTTCAGCATCAGCTTTATAAATATTGTCTACAAATTTTTGAGGGTTTCTATCTATATAAGGAAACCATGTACTATGTATCTGAATCATAATACGGTGTCCTTTTTTGAAGGTATGCAATATATCCTGCAAAGGGAAAGTAACATCCTCCACCTTACCAGGAGTAAATGGCTCCGGTTCAGCAAAACTATTTCTAAACCTACCTCTAAATACCTCATGCCTTACCAGCTGCTGATAACCTGCCATAGTTACATTTTTTGGTGTAACTGGGTTCGCTTGGGCTGTATCAGGGTAAACATCAATCAGTTTTACTATAAAATCAGCATCTGTAGTAGATAAAGCCACTTTTAATTTAGCTAAGATCTCACCTGCTAAGGTAACATCATCAGTAAGCACATCCGTTTTAAAAGTAAGTACATCCGGTCTGCGAGATGCATGGCGCTGATCATCTGTCATGAACCTTCTTGGCGTAAAAGTAACTCCTTCCACTTGAGATGTATAAGGTACTGGGTGGTCAGGATCACTGGTATATTTAAAAGCGGCATTCTTGTCACCCTCTTCATTAACCAAAAGCTTTCCATTTTCCGCAAAGCCTAATTTTACTGCAGGAATATCTTTAGGAGGCCATTCAGCAAATTCCTTCCATTTTTTCACTCCAGTATCAAACATAAATGCTTCTGGCAGTGTCATCTCCCCTTCATTCTTTAAGTAATATTTAAAGAATTTCATCTCTATATTTTTCTGATAAAAAGTAGAGATGCTGTCTCCAAAGTAAATATCATTAATAGCTTGAGATCCTCTTTCTCTATACCAGTCGCCATGACTCCAAGGGCCCATTACTATGGTATTTTTAGCCTTAGGGTTATTCTTCTCAATAGTTTTATAAATATTAAGAGGGCCATATAAATCTTCGGCATCAAACCAACCACCTACTGTCATCACGGCATCATCTATACCTTTTAGGTGTGGCAGTAAATTACGTTTTTGCCAAAACTCATCATAGTTAGGGTGCTCCACTACCTGATCCCAAAAAAAGTCTTCAGAATAATACTTCTCTGTTACATTTTTTAATGGACCTAAAGCCATATTAAACTCATATCCATCAGACATACTGCCTGCTTGTCTTATTTTCTCCCAACCTTTATTATACCAGCTCTCAGAGGTAGGCCCATCGGTTTGGTATCCGAATACTGGAAACGCCATTAAATAACTTTGTAAAAAGGCTCCCATATGATGAAAGTCATCAAAGAAGAAGTCTGAAATCGGCGCTTGAGGAGATGATGCCACCAACGCAGGGTGAGCTTCAGGAAGTGCGGCTGCGGTATAATGTCCAGGGTAAGAAATACCCCATTGCCCTACTTTCCCGTTATTATTTTTGATTTTTTTCAAAAGCCATTCAATCGTATCAAAAGTATCTGAGCTCTCATCGATCTGATCCTTATCTTTCTTTTTATTACCATCTATCTGCGGCCTCATGTTATCATATTCACCATCAGACATCCACCTGCCTCTTACGTCCTGATAAACGAAAATATACATGTCTCTCATCATGTATTTAGAAGGCCCAAGTACAGTTTTATAAGCATCCTCTCCATATGGTCCCACACTGTAAGGTGTCCGATGTAACATCATAGGATATTTTTTAGACTGATCTTTTGGCGTATATACACAGGTAAATAATTCTACCCCATCGCGCATAGGTATCCTATATTCATGCTTCTCGTAGTTATTCCTCACAAAGAGTGAATCAGCATCCTGCGAAAAAGCCTGCGCTGCTGTCACCAAAAAGCACAACAGTATAAAAGCTCTCTTCATATGATTTTTAATTTTATTTAATGAACAATAGAAGTGAAGTTGCCAATCATTTTGCGTATAGCCAAATCATTAATGATATGAAGCTGCATGACTTCCATAAGTGGTTAATTATTCAAATGATAAACTCTACTTCTTTAAAATCAAAATGCTGAATACCGCTATTACTCTGCACTTCTAACCTTCCTTCTGGAGAAACATCAGTAATTCTACCATTAAATACCTCATTATTAGCCTTATATAAATACTCTTCTCCAAACCTATATAAATGATGAAGATAGTCTTTACGTAGTAGCTCGCGGTTACCTGCTCTCAAGGTTAAATACCTCGTTTCTATGTGCTGAGCCAAATTTTCAAGAGCTTCTGGAAGCGAAATGGCTTCTCCTATAATTTGAGAAAGAGAGATAGGCTTTTCTTCATTGAAATCTTGCTGATTAATATTCAAGCCAATTCCTACAATAGAAGAATCGATATGGCCTTTTTTAATACTATTTTGAATGAGGATACCACAAATTTTACGATCATGATAATAGATATCGTTAGGCCATTTTACCTGAAAACCGGTTTTGTAGGTTTTAAGAAAATCGCAAATACCCAAAGAAACCACTCTATTAAGTTCAAATTGCTGATTTACAGACAAGAAAGTGGGTTTAAGAATAAGTGAAAAAGTAAGGTTTTTGCCAGGTTCTGATTCCCAACCATTACCTCTTTGTCCTCTTCCATTTGTTTGATTTTCAGTAATTATCACTGTACCTTCAATAGTGCCTTCACTTAAAAGCTCTTGAGCAATATCATTAGTAGAATGACAAGATGGCAGGAAAACCAGGTTTTTCCCTATAAATAATGTTTTGGCAAGAATTTTATACAAGTATTTTTGTAGTTTTGTTTATGAAATCAAAGTTAATTAATGGATGTAAATAACACTTTAGCTCCTTCCGAAAAATTAAGCAGTATTGTGGTGAAGGGTATGCAGGAGAAAAAAGCCTCAGACATCGTGGTAATGGACCTTAGAAAGGTAAAAAATGCAATAGCAGACTTTTTTGTAGTATGTTCAGGAAATTCTGACACTCAGCTAGATGCCATTGCCGATGCCGTAGATGAAGAAGTACATAAAATTCTGGATCAAAACCCATGGCACCAAGAAGGTAAGGCAAACAAGGAATGGATGCTCCTCGACTATGTTGATGTTGTAGCCCACATTTTCAAAAAAGATAAACGCGATTTCTATGCCATCGAAAACCTCTGGGGAGATGCTGAAATCACAGAAATACAAGATATCTCCTAAAGAATGAAACCTTATACCTCCTTATGGAGTTTTGATGCTTAGATAATTTTTTACTATTGATATGCCAGATAAGAAAAGAAATATAATACCAAACAAGCCGCAAAAGCCGAATTATCAGGTTTGGGTCATTGTAGTGCTAATCGCAGTGATTTTCGGAATCATGATTTTCAATAATTCAAGCACATTGGTAACTACTACCATGAGCAAATTTGAAGATATGATGAGAAACAACGATGTAGAAAGAGTTGTCATCATCAGAAATCAGAATTATGTGGAAATCTCCCTCAAAGAAGATGCACTACAAAACAGTAAATACAGCAAAGAGCTTGAAAACAACAGCCCTTTTGGTGTAAGTGGTGGCCCTCACTTCAAATTAAACATCGGTTCCGTTGATAGCTTCATTACCCAATACACTGAGCTCAACGAAAACCTTCCGGCAGACCAGCAAGTAGATTATGAAGTAGATGACAAATCTGACATCACCAACTATATCTTCCAATGGGGATTCTTTGTTTTCATACTATTTGGCTTCTGGTTCTTAATGAGAAGAATGACAGGCGGAGGCGGACCTGGTGGTCAGATTTTCAACATAGGAAAATCAAGAGCCGCTTTGTTTGATGCTGAAAATAAAGTAAAAATCACTTTCGGTAATGTTGCCGGGCTTGATGAAGCCAAAGAAGAAGTTCAAGAAATAGTAGAATTCCTTAAAAACCCTGGTAAGTTCACTAAACTAGGTGGTAAAATACCTAAAGGAGCTTTACTTGTAGGCCCTCCAGGAACAGGTAAAACATTGCTTGCTAAGGCCGTAGCCGGAGAAGCAGGAGTACCTTTCTTCACTCTTTCTGGTTCTGACTTCGTAGAAATGTTTGTAGGGGTAGGTGCTGCACGTGTGCGTGACTTATTTAAGCAAGCAAAAGAAAAAGCACCTTGTATAGTATTTATAGATGAGATCGATGCTATTGGTAGATCAAGAGGAAGAGGCCAGATGCCTGGTTCTAATGATGAGCGAGAAAATACGCTTAACTCACTACTTGTAGAAATGGATGGGTTCTCTACAGATTCAGGAGTTATTATTCTGGCTGCCACTAACCGACCTGACGTACTAGACTCTGCTCTTATGCGTCCCGGACGTTTTGACAGACAGATCAGTATAGATAAACCAGATATTGTAGGAAGAGAAGCGATCTTCAAAGTACACCTGAAGCCGCTTAAACTCGGTAAAGATGTAGATCCTAGAAAACTTTCAGCTCAAACGCCAGGTTTTGCAGGTGCAGAAATAGCTAACGTATGTAACGAAGCCGCTCTAATAGCTGCCAGAAGAGATAAGCAAGCGGTAGAGATGCAAGATTTCCACGATGCCATTGACAGGGTAATTGGTGGATTAGAGAAGAAAAACAAAATCATTTCTCCTGAAGAAAAGAAAATAGTCGCTTACCACGAAGCAGGTCATGCTGTGGCAGGTTGGTTCCTGGAACATGCTGATCCTTTGGTAAAAGTAAGTATTGTACCTCGTGGAGTAGCCGCATTAGGTTACGCGCAATACCTGCCTAAAGAACAGTTCTTATACCAAACAGAGCAGCTTATAGATGAAATGTGTATGGCTCTGGGCGGAAGAGCAGCAGAAGAGCTTGTATTTGGTAAAATATCTACAGGTGCATTGAGCGATTTAGAAAGAGTAACCAAAATGGCTTACAGCATTGTGTCTGTTTATGGTATGAATGATAAAATAGGAAATGTTTCTTTCTATGATTCTAAGCAGTCAGACTACAACTTTACTAAGCCATACTCTGAAGCCACTGCAGAAACAATAGATCAAGAAGCCAGAAAAGTAATTGAAACAGCTTTCAAACGCACTAAAGATCTATTATCTCACAGAAGCAATGAGTTAGAAAAAGTAGCTCAGGAATTACTTGAGAAAGAGATTATTTTCCAATCTGACTTAGAGAGATTAATAGGAAAGAGACCTTTTGATCACCAAACTTCTTATGAGGCATTTACTAACGGCCATAATAAAGAAGAAGGAGCAGAGGAAAATAAAGCAAATCCTGGAGCAAAAACATCTGCACCAGAAGATTCTACCATTCCTTTGAAGGACTCAGATAACTAGAAATCAATAAAACTTTTATATGATTAGAAATCAGGCATTTTGTATGCCTGATTTTTTTTATTTTTAGGCTTTTGCAGATTTTGTGATGACAAAGACTATCGCCGACCTTAACGGCAAATACATATATTTCGCTTCTGATTTTCACTTGGGTGTTCCTAATCATAAAGCTAGTTTAGAAAGAGAGCTGAAAATAATCAGGTGGCTCGATACTATTAAAGCAGATGCTCACTCCATTTACCTGATGGGCGACATTTTTGATTTTTGGTTTGAATATAAACATGCGGTACCCAAAGGCTTTGTCCGACTACTGGGAAAAATCGCTGAAATAAGTGACTCAGGTATTCCCGTTATCTTCTTCACAGGCAACCATGACATGTGGATGTTCGACTATTTTGAAAAAGAACTCAACGTAACTATTTACCGAAAGCCTTTACAGCTCTTGGTGCATGATCAAAAGCTACTCATAGGTCATGGTGATGGCTTAGGTCCTGGAGACTACACCTATAAGTTTTTGAAGAAGTTTTTCAATAGTAAGCTTTGCCAATGGCTCTTTGCTCGCATACACCCCAATCTGGGGATAGGCATAGCCAATGCCTGGTCTAGAAAAAGCCGAATTAGCAGCGGCGGGCATGGAGATGAAAGTTTTCTAGGAAAAGACAGAGAGCATTTATGGCAGTATTGTATCTCCAAAGAAAAAGAAGAACACCATGACTGGTATGTTTTTGGACACAGACACCTAAAACTTAATCTTGAAGTTTCGGAAAATAGCAGGTATATTAATCTTGGTCAATGGGTAACTCAGTATACTTATGGTAAGTACGATGGCAAATCATTTGAACTACTCACTTTTGAAAAGTAGATGGCTTGTACTATTGCTGCTATTCATTTCGAGTAAAAGCATTAGTCAGTCATATACACTTACCAATACTATATCTATTAACAAACCAGAAGCGGTTTCTATAGACAAGCCTGGCAACATTTACATCGCCGATAACAATGGAGATGTTAAAAAATACTTGACAGATGGGAAGCTAGACGCCAGTTTTTCAGCTCAATCTCAAGGTCAGATAGATTTAATAGAAGCATGGAACCCGTTGAAAATTTTTCTGTTCTATGAAGATTTACAGCAGTACACCTTCCTAGACAGGTTTTTGACTACCCCACAGAACTTCTCTTTAAATGAACTATCAGACTTTAACAGCCTGGCCACGCTCAGTTATGATAACAACCTCTGGCTGATAGATCTTGTAGACTTCAGCCTTAAAAAATATGATTTAAATATAAGGCAGTTTACACTCTCTACTCCCTTTGATTTATTACTAAATCCGGATGACTATGAGATAACCTTCATCAAAGAATACCAAAACCTGGTATTCTTTAGTGACATCCATTCAGGAATCTATGTTTTTGATAATTTAGGCAACTACCTCCGTAAAATTCAAGGTGAAAATATTAACTACTTTAATTTTTCTGACAACGAAGTCTATTTTCTGGATGCTAATGGCAAAGTAAAATTTATTGACATTTATAGCCTGGAAGAAAGAGAGTTAAACCTAAAACCGACATCAGCTAAATATGTATTGATCTCAGAAAGTCAACTTTATTTTATAAATGAAGATAATTTTGAGATTTATAGAAAGGAAGGAGAATAATAGCCCAAATGATATGGCTATAAACAAAAAAGAAGTGCTCCGGGTCAGAAGCACTTCCAAGGTCAAAAACTCAAAATAAATAGGATAAATTCTTAATTCATCCAATAACAACACTGCTAATATAACAATAAATCAGTAAAAATAATTTAAAGTTTGCTGTTTTTTAATTGAGGCTGGTAAGCATAGTATAGCCGGTTAATTTCGCTTTATTATCATAACTTTCAGTCTTCACAACCCCCACATTTTCAGCTATATAATCCACTCCTGACATCTCCATAGTCATAAAAGATTTACTTATTATCTTATAGGCTACTTTATAACATTCAAAAGTACCGGCCGGTGTAGTCACTGTCTCTTTGCTCACCACTTTCCTATCTGTAATGGTGGTAGAGAAGTTAAACATACTGCTTTTAATATGGATAGCTCCATCTCCAAGCTCCTGGCCTACCGATAAATTAGAAGGCCAATCTATGGATTCCATTTCTACAGTTATATTCATATTCTCCATGGTAGTTAAAGTCTCTGCCGGTATAAACCGAGTCATATCCATCTCTATTACTCCATCTTCACAGGCCATTTCCACATCTTTAGACATGGTTTCCTTATCCTTTTTATCATAAGTTTCAAAATGGAGCGTGGCTTTCCATCCATTGCTCTCCTCTTCCAGCTCAATGATTTCATACACCTGCTTGCCTGTTTTCTTGTCTTTAGGTGTATAATCAGTAATCTCCCATTTCTTACCCTTTTCAAAGGTGTAATAAGGATTACATTGTGAGAAGGCCGCAGTACTACCCATCAGAATACAGATCAGCAATATTAAATTTTTATTCATGGTTGTGTATTTAGTTTGTTCTTTCAAATAAAATAACACTTTAAACTAACATCTGCACTTTTTTATTTTTCCTTTAAAAGCATTTATATGATAAATTGTCCGATATCGTTCACTATATTTACGATATAGTACATAGAATGCTAACTAAACCGCCAAAACAAATCATTTGACCACTTGGCACAATTTTTCGATTAGTCATTAACTTAAATACATACCTGTGGATAAAGAGATAGGCAAAATTTTGATGATAGATGATGATGAAGATGTTCTATTAGCAGCTAAGCTCCTGCTAAAAAAACACGCTCATCAGGTAATTATTGAGAAAAACCCTAAAAAAATACCCTTCCTTCTAAATAACGATAGCTATGATGTGATTTTGCTGGACATGAATTTCAGCAAAGATATCACCAGCGGTAAAGAAGGATTTTATTGGCTTAGCCAGATAATAGAGAAAGATCCATCAGCAGTGGTAATTATGATTACTGCCTTTGGAGATGTAGAAATGGCAGTAAGAGCCTTGAAAGAAGGTGCCACCGACTTCGTGCTTAAGCCATGGCAGAACGAAAAACTTCTGGCCACTATTTCCACAGCTATTAAACTTAAGAAATCTTATAAAGAAGTAGATAAGCTAAAAAAGGCAAAAAAACAGCTGGAGGAGGACATTAATCAGCCTTTTAAAGATATAATAGGTAATAGCCCTGCCATACAGCAAGTATTTAACCTTATTGACAAGGTAGCCAAGACTGATGCCAACGTACTCATACTAGGAGAAAATGGTACAGGTAAAGAATTGGTAGCCCGAGCGATACACCAACGCTCATTAAGAAAAGACAATAGCTTCATAAGTGTAGACATGGGCGCCATAACCGAATCTTTATTTGAAAGCGAGCTTTTCGGTCATAAAAAAGGAGCATTTACTGATGCTAAAGATGATCGCGCAGGCAGGTTCGAAGTGGCCAATGGCGGCACCTTATTTTTAGATGAAATAGGTAACCTAAGCATGCCTTTACAGTCTAAACTACTTACTGTATTACAAAACAGGCAAGTGACCCGGATAGGAACTAACAGCCCTATCAGCATTGACATACGCCTGATATGTGCTACCAATATGCCTGTGGAAGATATGGTGCATGACAATACTTTTAGACAAGATTTGCTCTACAGAATTAACACAGTAGAAATAAAACTGCCTCCTCTAAGAAAAAGGCTGGAAGATATACCGCTCTTAGCGAATCACTTTTTAGGCACCTATGCTAAAAAATACAGAAAAGAAGTCACTAAGATCAATGCTGATGCTTTGGTGAAACTGCAGAAATATCACTGGCCAGGAAATATCCGTGAGCTTCAGCACGCTATGGAAAGAGCCATAATTATGAGTGATAATGAGGAACTAGATGATCAGGATTTCTTCTTCCTTAATAATGACAAGGCCAATACAGCCTCTCAAGATGCAAGCCTAACTGCTGACAGCCTTAATCTGGATGATATTGAAAAATCTGTAATAGAAAAGGCGATTAATATCCACAGTGGTAATATTTCAAAGGCAGCCAAGGAGCTCGGTCTTACCAGAGCATCATTATACAGACGATTAGAAAAGCATGGACTTTAGTAACGCTAAAAAAGCCATTCTTTATAGGGTAGGCTTGCTTACCCTTACTATTTTCTTTTTCTCCTACCTGATATTCAATGATGGCTACTTCATTACTGAGGTGGTAGTACTGGGGCTGTTAGGGCTGCAGGTTTATTCACTTACCCGGCACCTGGAAAAGAACAATGAAGAAATACACAATTTCCTCAATTCCATTAGACATGATGACATTTCGTATACTTATAAAACCGATTCCAAAAATGAGGATACTAATAAACTCAACGCCGAGCTCAACAAGGTTTTAAAAGACCTAAGAAATGTAAGGAAGGAAAAAGAAGCCGATTATCAATATTTAAAAAACATTGTTCAGCATGTAGGTATCGGGCTCATCACTTTTAATAAATCAGGAGAGGTCCATATTATTAATACCGCTGCCAAAAAACTTTTGCGCATCAATCAGATAGAGAATATCAGCGATCTATCCGTAGTGAGCGACAGCCTGGTGGATGTATTTACACGCCTTAGAACAGGTGGCCGTGACTTATTGAGGCTCGAAATAGGTGGAGATATTGTACAGCTGGCAGTGTATGCCATAGAGCTCACACTGCGAGGAGAAGAGTTTAAATTGGTATCTATCCAAAACATTCAGAACGAACTGGAAGAAAAAGAAATGGAAGCTTGGCAGAACCTGGTTCGGGTACTAACTCATGAAATCATGAACTCTGTAACCCCTATTTCTTCTTTAGCCAACACGGTAGAAGATGAGCTAAACTTGCAACTTCATAATAACCAGGAGATAAACCAGATCTCTAATGAAGAGATTGAAGACTTGCACCTGGCCGTTCAAACCATCAAAAAAAGAAGTCAGGGACTTATTCGTTTTGTGCAAGACTTCAGAAACCTGACTCATATTCCTATTCCTAAAATCTCTGAAATACAGGTAAAAGACCTTCTGGAAGAAATGATCATCTTCCTTAAAAAAGAGATCAATGATAACGGTGTATGTACTACTATTAGAGTTAATCCTACTAACCTCACTATTAATGCCGATAAAGATCTCATAGAGCAAGTGCTCATCAACCTGATAAAAAATGCTATTCAGGCTTTTGACGAGCAAACCAATAAGCTGGTAGAGCTCAGTGCATATGTAGATGATAAAAGCAGACCCGTAATTTCAGTAAGAGATAATGGTAATGGCATAGATGAAGAAGCCTTAGAAAAGATATTTATCCCCTTCTTTACTACCAAAAAAACGGGGTCAGGTATTGGGCTGAGCCTCTCCAGACAAATCATGAGACAGCACCAAGGCATGCTGGGTGTAAAAACTAAATTAGATGAAGGTACAGAGTTCTTCCTTAGGTTTTAGAAGATAACTTTATTCTTTAGATTTACGCATTATTTTAACAACATACCCTAAAGACGAATGAATATTCAAGAAACCATTACCAAAATTTTAGTTGACAAGCTTGGAATAGCGGAAACTGAAGTTACCCCTGATGCAAATTTTGTAAAAGACCTGGGAATAGATTCACTTGACTACGCAGAACTGGTAATGGAATTTGAGCAGACGTTCGACATCAGAATTCCTGATGAAGACGCCGAAAAGCTTCAAACCATTAACCAAGCAGTAACTTATATACAAGGAAAGATAAAGTAGTCTTTCTTAACAACACACTTCATGGCTTTGGCGCACCATTGAGCCAAACAAGTTTACCCAATAGTCTTCAAAGCCATACCTTCTTCCTTTCCTCCTACATTCCTTTATTACCTTACTTTATACTTCTCGGAGATCACTGAATTTAATGAACATTAAATCTGCTATAATTTTCCCTTAAAAACATTCCTGATTCCTCTTACAAATTGTAATTTTACCATTTATGATCTGAGTGTTAATTTTTCTTGATAATGAAATATTATTTATTAATTCTGACCCTATTTTTTTGGTCACAAACCTCCTTTTCCCAAATAGTTAACAATTATAGCGTCTCCTTTAAAAACGCGGAACACCATGAAGCCCACATAGAGGCCACTTTCACCAACTTAAGGAGAGGCACCATTTCTCTCACTATGAGTAGAAATGTAAAAGGTGACTATGAGAACCATGCTTTCGCCAAAAACATCCATGATGTAGAAATCACTGATAGCAGAGGTCGAAATATTAAGTCGATATCAAGGCCTAACCTCTCTCAATGGGATGTAACCGGACATGACGGAACCATACATGTAGAATACAACCTATTTGCCGATCAGGCCGATGGCATTTTTTCGCAAATAGATGAAACCCACGCTTTACTGAGTAATCCTTCGGCCTTTATGTTTATAGAGGCAGTAGATAACCGCCCTATTGAAATCACCTTTGAATTAGGCGAAAGAAATTGGAGAGTAGCTACACATATGTCAGAGGTAAGTGCAAACACTTATTTGGCTACCGACTTGCAACATTTTATGGATAGCCCTATACTTTTGAGCAACTATATCCTTAGAGAACGTAAAATTGGAAGTCAGGATAAGCCGCAGACTATTAAAATGGCCCTGCACTATTACGGCACCGATCAAGAAGCTGATGATTTCTTTGATACGGTAATAAATGCCCTCACCGAAGAAAGTAAAATATTTGGCGGATTCCCTAGTTTTGAAAATAATGAGTACCTCTTTCTGGCCTGTTTCATGCCTCAGGTATCTGAAGGCGGAGTGGCTCACAGGAACACCGCCGTTATCACCTCACCTACCAGCCTGGCTTATGGAGGCGTACAAAAGAAAGTAGAGGTCTTTTCCAGGCAGTTTCTACACACATGGAATAAAGAACGCATCACACCACTTGGCCTGAAGCCCTTTAACTATCTACACCAGAATTTAACAGAAGAACTCTGGTTTGCCGATGGCTTTTCTGAGTACTTCACTCAGCTCGCTTTATGCAGATCTGGCATTATTACACCAGAAGAGCTAATTGAATCATTTACCGACACCTACAATCGTATTTGGGGTGCCTCTGCCAAACCTAGCCTTAATGCCATAGAATACAGCAGAAAGGTGAATTTCACGAATCAAAAATCAAAAAACACTGAGTCAATATTTTTACCGCACAGAGATTATGGCTTCCTACTTGCATTGGCGCTAGATATGACACTTCGAGATAAAAGTGCAGAACTAAGCCTGGATGATTTCATGATGCTTTACTGGACTAAATATGGCAAAACTGAAATCAATTACAGCAATGATAATCTCTTTATTACACTAAGAGAATATGCAGGTAAAGGACTTACTGATAAGTTTTTCTCAGATTATGTTTATGGTAATGAGATTCCTAAATACAACAAACTGCTAGAACAGACGGGTGTATATTTACGACCATTAGAAACTCCATATATAGGTGTAGCGGTAGAGTTCACCCAAAACGGAAAAGCACAGGTAGCAGAATATACTCTAAAGGACTCCCCAGCCTATAATGCCGGCCTTGAAAAAGGGGATATTATAATATCAATAGGAGGAAGAACCTTCTCCAACCGAGAGCAATATGAAGAGGCTCTGAGCTTATTAAGCTCTGAAAAATCTACCGAAATAGAATACAGACGTAATGGCAGAACCAGAACTGAAGAGATCAAAATAGAAACCAGTCCACAAGCTGAGTTCGCCCTATTTCCAGATCCTAAAGACAAGGCGCTTAATGTAAGGCATAACTGGCTTAACAGTAACCCTCCCAGCAACGCTGTAGAATAAACATAAAAAAAGGCTGTATCAATAATCATTTTTGATACAGCCTTTTTCAATTCATAAATCTTCTCTATCAGCGACGCATGGCATCTAAATACCTATTAGCCTGTTCTAATTCCTGATTAACCCTTTCCAACTCCTCTTCATATTCCTCCAGCTGCGCATCTACCTCTTCATATTCTTTCAGCTTGTTTTTTGCCGCCTGCAGGTCTACATAAGATTTCACAATATTGCTATACATATCATATCTGAAGGTGGAATCTTCCTTTGGAATAGATTTCTGTAAATCCACAATTTTTGCGTTAAGCAAGGCATTAACATATTGAACATTTTGCCCAGGAGTATCTAAAGAATCCATCAAGGCTCTAATTTCTATTAACTGTGAAGAGAACTCCTTCTGATATTCCATCTCAGACTCTATAATTTTAGCCTGGAGTCTCAATACTTCATTCTCTTTTGAGGGAAGCGTATCAAAATCAAAGAAAATAGTTACTACTATTACACAGACTGTAAATACAAAGAGTACAGCAAATTTTATAACGCTATTTCTTCTATCCTTACTGTTTTCCGGTTTCATTTATCCTTTTCTTATTTTTTAATCCAATAAAAAGCTCCTTCTACTCTTCACTTCTGGCTTAGCTATCACCTCTTCTTTCACAAAAATGTTAGAATCAGTTTTCTTACCTATATACTCTAACTCATGCAGCTTCTTATATAAAGCAAGCATTAGTTTAGTAAAGTTAGCCACCTTTCTCAGGGCAGCGTTAATGTCAGTATGCTGATAATTCAGCTCTATCATATCCACCAGAGCGTTTTCAAAAGCTCCTTGGTTCACATCACACCAATCAGATAGGTAATTAAGAAGCTCTTCTTTCCCTGTGCCCGCATAAATATCAATACTGTTTTTAATGACCCTGGCCAGAGACATTAGCTTAGCCATGGTAGAAACTGGCGGCGCATACTTATCTTGCAACCGATAAGTGGTTATAATGCCTCCTAAATACTGTAAAGTGTTTTCACAGAGCGTCATCACCATTTTAGCAAGATCATTATTCTGCTTCTTTTGGTATACTTTATGAATCACGCTCATGGCATAATTTTCCAAAGCATTTAAAAAAGTGCCTATTTCTGTATGAGTATACAGCAGATCCGGATGGCTCATAATAGATACACAGGGAGGAATGAAATCTTCCGCTAAATATGCCTCTTCACCCTCTAATTTTACAATCTTGCCTATGGTTAGGTGGTAAGTGCCAAACTCTTCAGAATTTACCTGTTGCTTCCCGATAATGCTTAGACTATATTCAGGAATTGCATACGGATGTCTTGGAGGCTCCTCATTAGGATCAGCATCTCCTATGGGCATTCTCTTGTATGGGTTAACGCTTAAAACTATAAAGTACTCTGACTGCTCATCGTCGATTGACTCATTAACAGAAAGGCTCTTGCCCTGCCTCTCCAGAAAACCTGATATCTCAGGAGTAATGGATATTAAGCACCCTCCCAAAGTAATAGCCTTACACTTCATTAGCTTTACTTGCACATTACTCTGACCATCTAATGAAAATGAAAGCTTTACGCTCTCCTCACCTTCAGCAGCAGGAAGCAACCCGTATGAATTTGGGTTCAAGCTACTCATTCCTATATTTTGAGAATATTGCATCAGGGCATTTTCAGTATCAATAAACCTATCTTTATTGATCTTCATGCCATCAACCCAATTTACCCTTAAGTAATTACCATCTACCTTTTCCATATCACTAAAACAGTTTTGTTGAATATCGTATAGTAATGTACTCTACACAATTGTTCTTTTTATTTCTAAATAGTTCAAGCTCCTTAATTTTAAGCTTCTTGCCCTTAATTTTATCACAGAACTCTATGAACGTGGTCTTTTTTCCTTTAGCCGACATAGGCATCTGTAGATTATCACATATAAATTCACTAAAATCTTTGGCGCTGGCCTTTTCATCGGCTACTTCTAAAAGCTTAGCGGCGAAATCACGAGTACTAATATCTGGAGCTCTAAACTCCTCCTCAGGCTCTTCATCAAGCTCTTTAGGCTTATATTTTATAGCAGGCGGAGCTTCTGCCTTTTTCTTTACTACCTCTTTTTTCAGCTTGCGCTCTTTAATTACCGGTAGCACATTAATCTTTTTCTTGGTAGCATATCTAATATCTCCGTTTACAACCAGAGAGATGGTTTTTAAGCCCGGTTCCTGATATGCATACTCAGGGTTTTGCTCTGTAGAATTTACTTCTGCAGTTTCCCCAAAGCGCCACTCCCAAGATTTTGCACCCTTTGTTTCATCGGTTATTTTTAATTTCTCCCCCACCTTTATTGATTCAGGAATAGTGAAAGCTGCCAGTCGGGTAGAGTCTAAAATAAAGGCTTTTGTATCAATAGTAACATTAGCTACTCCTTCACACCGACCGTCTAGCACCAACCGAACTTCATAAATACCTGGCTTATCATAAATATGAAAAGTAGATGAGCCAGTCTCTACTTTGGAACTATCACCAAAGTACCACTCTCGAGTACCTTGTTCATTGGTATTATCAATAAAACGTATAATTTCTCCCACCCTGAAGTTATTAGCCTCCACTGCAAAATCTACTTGCACACATGGCTTGTTATTAAAATACCTGTATGCAAACACTGATGATGATGCCAGAATGGTTATTATAAAAAATAAAATAACGCTTTGATCAATATGATTATTCTTAAAAGAATTCGCGGCCATATTAAACTTATTTTAGTACTGTAACGAAGTAAGGAAAAACACTTAATGACTGCTTATCCAGGATATTTAGTAAGTTGCTTTTTATGGCATCCCACTCATAGTCAGAAATCTCCACTTCTTTGTTTTCTGTTAAAAAAATCTCCATAGTAGGCACCAGACCTTCATTATTGCCTACTCCTGTTTTAAAAACCTTCTTTATTTCTACCTGTGTAATTTTGTCTCCACATAACTCAAAGCAAAGTGCTTTCATATCCTCCTTAGTCACTATTCTATTTCTGGTGAGCAAAGCCCTTCTATAAGCATGCAGTCTTTCTTCTGTATTCAGCGCATTTTTGCCTTGAAAGGTAGAAGTAAGAAAAACACCTTTCTGCCTAAGCTCACTCCCCTTATAGGTTTGCAAAGTTGCTCCTGCTCTGATGTGGTTTGCCTCTTCTCCATTAGTAACCCAATACTCTACCAGCAATGTATCCTTAGGTTTATAAGGAATTATAGTCAGGTAGTTGGTTTCAGCTATTACCTCATTTATATCAGTAAGTTTTTTTTTCTAATGAAGCTATATTTTGGTTAAGCTTCTTCACTATAGTTTGCAAAAAATCATTACCATAGAGGCTAAAAGCTGCACTTTCATCTTTTAACAGATCTACCATATGCAGAAGATATTCCCTCGCCTTTCTTGAATCTAGCTTGCCTAAATTATCTCTTCTGATCTCATAAGTTCCTCTTTCATCTTGCCCCTCGCTATTTTCTTTATGGTAGTATTGCTGACCGGAAGTATTTGTTACACTTTTTACATCCAAAAACATATCAAGCGTACTCACTGGCACTATATCTATATAATCTTTTAGCTGATAAGATATCAACTGCTGATTTCTATTTATTACCGGAAAAGCATTAAACGAACAAAACAGCTTCTTTAACACATCATTACTGATCACGCTAGGAAAAACTATTTTGATCCAACAAACTCCTTCCAGATCTGCACCACCAGATCTAATTACTTCATCTGGCAAATGGCTTTCAGTATTTAAATGAACCGATGAATTGATAGTTACAAAATGCTTTTCATAAATCTTCTTTACATCAGACTCAATATTTCTGGTCTTATCAGGTGTAGCAGAAAACAAAGCCTCCAGATCTTTCATCTCCTCCAGATCATTATCTCTATACCCTACAGAAGTGTCAATAAGCTGGTCGTTATAATAAAACTTAGCTTGCTGCAAGTGGTGATAGAAAAGCTCCCTATCCTGCACATCCATAATCTCAAAAAACAGTGTTGTGTTGATCAAGTCAATATTATCACCACCCGGCTGCACCCCTACATATATGGTAGATGGACTAGCACTTATTTCCTGCTCATAATCCTCAGATAAAGATATTAAGGATTTCATTTCCACCTGGTGTATATTATGGTCACAAAGCACATGTGTAATGGCAGCATTAACCAATTTAAACTCTTGTACAGGTGAGAAAAAAATATTTTTAAGGTTAGACTCGTCGGCGCCTATTCGCTTATTGAAGTAAAATAGATTCTCCGGTTTAATGAAACTGTCATTACTGACCGGCATCACATGAGCAATACCATGAGCAGGCCTAACCCCGTATAATGTTTCTGGAGTCATTAACTGCACTAACTGCTCGGTAATTCTGCTCTGGGAGTTATTAACTTCGCTAGATATTTTAGCCACCTCGGTAGCACAAGCATCTATTAAAAGTGTTACTAAAGGGTCGAATGACGTTTCTATTTCACTTGGCTGCACTCCCCACAAGGAGGCAGCTCGCTTTATCATCCGATTTTTTATTTCGTTGGTCTTGCTCAAAATCGTCTATTTAATAAGATAGCGGTGCTATGTAAAACTTATCATAAAAAGAAAAAGGTTCATTAGTAGCTCTTATCACGGCTCGTAGAGATATTTCCAATCTCTTCTTCACCCTATGTTGATCATATAAATGATCAAACTCATCTTCCCTAATTACTACACTTATATCTAAATCCTTAATTCTTCTTTCTTTGCCAGCTATACTTGTTAAAAGCGAATTAGTTATAATATTCTTTAATTTTTGATTTGAGGTTAGGTTGTCAAAATCAAGCTCCCAAATAATAGATCCAAAGGAGTCATCAAAGGCACATTCTCCAAACTGAGAAGTAATTATCAGACGAATAAAATTAGATATCGATGCTGATATATCACACTTATCAGCCTCCCTTTTAGAAATGATATCTAAAGTATTTAAAGGAAATTTATAAAAGGAACTTAACATAAAAAATGCAACAAAATTAAAAAATGATCCATCAGACAGAAGTCAAAAATATGACACATCTCAGAAAAAATCGTATACAAAGGTATCATTTTTAATATTTCCATACCTTAATCTCATAAAATAAAATTATTCCTCTAACAACTATAAAAAGCTTTTGATGTATATTATCTTTGGAAAAATCATGTGGGGAAATGAATTCTTATTGCAGAATATTTTTTTTAATTGTTGTGTTGGCAGGTATACAAGGGTGCAAAAGTCAATCTTCTCTGGCCCATTTAGACGATAATGATGTAGAACCAAAACCTAAAGAACCCACCATACTTCCTATCCAAAAAAAGTATGGTGAAATGATAGGGGTCTCTCCAGAGGAGATTACCAACTTGAATTTATATCAGTTTATCGAATCCTGGATAGGCACTCCTTATAAGATGGGAGGAGAAGATAAGGCTGGGATAGACTGTTCATTTTTTGTGCAATATCTTTATCATGATGTATACCACAAGCTTATTGAAAGAACCGCCGAAAGGCAGTTTATGTCTCCTGATACAGATAAATTTAGAGGTCAGGAGTATTTACATGAAGGAGATTTACTTTTTTTCAATAGCCAGGGTGCTCAGCATCTACCTATTACACATGTAGGCGTATACCTGGACAATCAACATTTTGTGCATTCCGCCTCAAATCATGACTCCCAGGGGCATAGTGGGGTACAAATAAGCAATCTCTCTGATGACTATTGGCAAAAAATGTTTGTAGCAGCAGGCAGAAAGCCAATAAAAACAAGTACAGAAAATAATTAAATGATATTCTTTAGCTAGTTAAGAATGGAAAAGGATAAAATTAAAAAGGTTTATCAGGAACTACTTCTTTTTTACCAAAACCTAAGAGCTGAGGTGCTGGTTTCTGAAGCCCTTAAAAACTCTGAATTAGATTATTCAGACATAGACATATTTAATAAAGGCACTTTTTCCCGTTCTTACAGGACTGATGTTATAGATGTTAATTTTTTTAGCTTATTAGAGACGCCTCCAAAAATACAGCTTAACCTGGCTCGCAACAGCCTGTATGACCTACTCCCTGAAGGCTTCTTCCATGAAAAAATCAAAGATGATGATGGAAATGATTATAAAAAAATACGCAGGAAATACAAAGAAGAAGAAAAAAGTGCCCGTAGCTTCTTCGCTCCTATTGAGAACGAATTATTTGTTCAAAAAGTAAAAATAGAGCAGAAAGAAAGGCAGCTCATTGAAGAATTCAATAATCTAGACAATGACTTCCTGATCCGCTTTTGGGGGCTTAACGCCGAAATCCCTGTAAAATATAACCTCAGGCTATTAAAGCTACTCCCTCTTGCCTATAAAATAGCAGGCAAAGAGGCGCTTACAGCACTAGCGCTGGAGAAGGTGATAAACGAGAACGTGACCATTACCAAAAATTTCAGAAAGCATCAATTCAACAATGACACCCCTAAAAACGAAAAACGAAACTATAAATTAGGGGTAGATTTTATTCTAGGCGATGAAGAAGATGAGGTACTATACCCCTACTATGATGTAGAAATAGGCCCTGTTAATAATGACAAAATACACCACTTTTTGGAAGGCGGTATACTTGCGAAAGTCACAGACATATTTTTTGATTTCTTTATTCCTTTGGAAGTAGAGACAACACTTAATATACTAAATAAAAAGGACGATAATGAGTTTGAGCTCAATGATGAGCACACTCCAATGCTAGGACTCAATACTCGTTTATAATTTTTACAACTTAATAACCAAAATGAAACCATGATAAAGCTGGGAATAGTATTACTGATTATCACGGCACTACTTATGACGGTAGTAACCAAACTAAAAAAGCTCTTCCTAAAAGATGCTAAAAAATTCTTCATCTACATGTTAGTAGTTATAGTACTCTTTGGCGTTAGTGGTTTTCTGGCGAGCGACAACGTATTACAAAATCTCCCCATCAATAACTTTATAAGCTTTCAGGTAGTATTCTTCCTGTTAGGCGTATTACATGTTTTTGGTCTAAGAAAATTTTTCCCTCAGCTGTCGGAAAAACCCGGTAGCTTTTGGGCTGAATTTCTATTCACCGTAGTCACCATTTTTATAGGCATAGTCGGCTTCATGTTCGTGTGCAACCTATATAAACCATTCTACACTTTTACATTTCTGCTTAGCACCATATCATTTATCGTGCCTTTGCTAATAGTAAAACTCTTTGAATTTGCCCTTTTGGTACCCACTCCTATATACAAAAAATGGTTTTACCCTGCAGGAGTAACCATAAAAGAACCCAAAGAAGATGAATTGGTGAACCCATTGGTACTTTCATTTGAATTCGAAAAAGGTGACAACTCTACAGAATTTAGCAACTTCCGGTTAAAAGCACCCGAAAGAATGGAATTTGGCAAACTTTTCTATTTCTTTATAAACGACTATAACGAAACACACCCCGGCAACGGCATTACCTATCTGGATAAAGACAACAATCCCACAGGATGGATCTTTTACAGAAAACCCAACTGGATGGGCACACCGAAGTTTATTAACTACAATAAAACTATAGAAGCCAACAACCTAAAAGAAAATGATGTGATCATTTGTGAAAGAGTTTCTTAAAATATATTAGATAACTCTTTTTATATTCGCGTTTATTTCCAACCTTTCGGATTATTCTAGATATAGAATTTATTATAATTATTATACATATCTAAATTTTATTATTATGTCTTTTAAAGCTAAACTTAAAGTTTCTGGCACTGAGTACAATGTGCTTAGCTGTAACTACGGCTTAAGCCAGGAAACTGACGCCACCGGTCGTCCTTCTGCTGTTACCAGAGGTGGTATGATCACTATCACAGTAGAATCTACTTCTGACACCAGCCTTTCTGACTGGATGTTCAACAACTTCGAAATGAGAAATGGATCTATCGTATTCTTAAAAAGAGATACAGATGCTACTTCTAAAGAATTAGTTTTCGAAGATGCCTATGCAGTAAAGTACAAAGAGAACTTTGACGCAACAGGAAGAAATGCCATGACAGAAACAGTTACTATTTCTGCCAGAGTAATTAAAATTGGCGACGGTCAGCATGAAAATGCATGGGTATAAACCCTAGTAAATTATAAATGAAGAGGTTGGATAAAAGTAATTACTTTACATTCAACCTCTTTTTTTATTTCAGTTAGTCAACCTAATTGATATCATCTGACCCCAGATGATATTTAGCCCTACTAATCCAAATACCACCGGATAACTTATTTGCGTAGAAAACTTAGCCTAGCCCCAGGGTCAAGCTGAGGTGACTCGAAGCTTAGGCCGGCATTATGGAAACACAAGCTTTATTGATACACATTTACACTAGCATCATCATTGTCGTCATCCCGGCCGCAACGAAGTGAAGAGCCGGGATCTCACCGCTCAGTTAGCAGTATCTGATCTGCGAGATTCCTGATATCCTTCCGCTGCGCTTCATGATTCAGGAATGACGCTCATTTTCATAGTGATTTCGAAAAAGATTTGAAGAATGTGAGTTCTCAGGATGACTTTGCCTTGGAGCCCAGGCTGCGTTCTGATTTTTTATGCCTACTCTTACTGTCAAACTAAAAACGAGGTCAAGCCGAGGTGAATCGAAGCTTAGGCCTGCATTATGGAAATACAAGCTTTATTGTTACACATTTACTCCTGTTAACCAGCATTAGCAGTCACTGGTAAGTAGAAAGTCTATCCTTCGAGTGCCTACCAATGACGTAATACACTAAATAGGTATTTGTTCAAGCTCATAACCTAATTCTTTAGCTGTTTTTACTAGCCATCTTTCTCTATGGAGCTGCATTTTTTCTTCATATGCTTTGATGCCCCGTTCTGTATAATCAAGCCCTTTTACCATAAGCCGCCAGTAGAGTACGGCCAGTTTTCGGGCGGTAGCTTTAGTGGCTATGCCTGGACCTCTTTTGCTTTTCAATCTACGCCCAAAAGCTCCCAGTGCTATCTTTTTGCTTTCTATTAAACTTTGGGCTATTTGTCTGAATATTTGTCCTGCCTTTGGCCTGTACTTTCTGTTTCTGGTTTTATTTTTCTTGCCAGACTGGTGTTGACCTGGAGATAATCCTAGCCATGAAGTGAAATGTTTCTCACTGGGCCACTTACAAAGTTCCATGCCTATTTCAGAATACAATTGTAGCCAGGTATAATCGGTAATACCCGGCAAACACGTAGCATCTTTGCCTGAAAAGATTTTCAGCAGGTGTCCTCCTAAGTGGTCTATATCAGGTTTATTATGTCTAACAGGTTTTCGATCTTTAACAGAATCTATTTCATTTTTGCTTTCCATATCTGAATCGTAGTTATTGAACCGCTTCATGACTTCTTCCAGTTTTTGGTCACATGCCAGTATTTGTTGTTTATAAAATTTGTAACCACTGTATGCCTGTCCCAAAGCAAATAACCCTGACTCGGTATAATAGCCTGAAAGTGCCTTGATGACTTGAGAGGCTTTCTTTTCTCTAATACTGCTATGGCACAGGGATAAGAGCTTTTGGGCATCACGTTCCCCTGCCAGGATGGCTTCTATGATCGCCAGACCACTGGCGCCATGTATCTGACTGAGCACTTCTTTGAGCCGGATGTTCATCTCTATTAGCGCCTTTTGCATGTGGTTTACATGCATAGAGGCTGTTCTGAGATGATCTTCTCGCAACCGCTGGTAAGCACGAACTTCCTTCACTTGAGCATCGGGAACAAAACAGCGATTCAATAAGCCATGACTATGAAGTTGCTGAATCCATTGACAGTCCTTTACATCAGTCTTTCGACCTGGTACTTGTCTTGTCTGGCGCCCATCTACTAACCAGACATCTAAACCTGCTGATTCTAGGATCTCATAAAGGATGATCCAGTAAACGCCGGTGGCTTCCATGGCCACTGTCTCGATCCCCTCTGATAATAAATAACACGATGCCTCTTTAAAACTTTCAGTGAAAGTCTCAAAAACACGAACATCCTTGTTTTCCACGGATACGAAAATGTGCTTGGCTCCTATATCTATGCCTGCAGCATTTGCTCTCATCTTTTTCATGACTAATATTCTAAAAGTTAAACAAAGACCTGTAGGATGAAATATTGTACACGACAGACTACCAATCGGACATTCCTATAAAAACAAGGAAGTACCATACTTTGTGACTCCTTTCTATCCAACCATGCTCAGGGACAGGCAAATTGCACTATGCCAGGTTCGGCTATATTGTACAGGCCACTTCTATTCTTAACGTCATTTCTTTTTGTGCGGTTGAAACAAATGTTAGGTCTCAGGATGACTTTGGCTTGGAGCGCAGGCTGCGTTCTGATCATATTTCAAAACCTCCCTTACTAGTCAACAACTCCCTGCCTGCATTAAAACCATAAATAGCCTATAAATCAGAGAAAATTGAATCTAATCCCCCTGAGACTACTTTTTCAGCTTAAATTACCAAAACTTGGATTATTCTTATTTTTTAAAAAAATTCACATAAATTAATTTTTTTTATTTGCACCAAATAAAATTTATTAATCTAAATACCAGCGAGTTAAAAAATATATCACACCTCTCTGGTTACCTTTCTCTAAAACACAAATTTTAAGAAAATTATTTTTTTTATTAGCTTCGAACCGTGCAAGTCACAATCATTATTATAACTATTTTATTATTATTATAAATTTTAAATTTTATTACTATGTCTTTTAAAGCAAAATTGAAAGTTGGTGGAAATGAGTACAATGTATTAAGCTGTAACTATGGCTTAAACCAAGAAACTGA
Organism: Fulvivirga maritima; assembly: GCF_021389955.1. Taxonomy (NCBI): domain Bacteria; kingdom Pseudomonadati; phylum Bacteroidota; class Cytophagia; order Cytophagales; family Fulvivirgaceae; genus Fulvivirga; species Fulvivirga maritima. The sequence continues at coordinate 2,649,123 of NZ_CP089980.1, read as the reverse complement.
CGCCACTGGCCGTCCTTCTTCTGTTACAAGAGGAGGTATGATCACTATCGAGGTGGAGTCTACTGCAGACACTAGCCTTTCTGACTGGATGTTCAATAACTTTGAGATGAGAGATGGTTCTGTTGTCTTCCTTAAGAGAGACACTGATGCTACCTCTAAGCAGTTAGATTTCGAAAACGCATACGCGGTTAAATATAAAGAAAACTTCAACTCGTCTGGCGATAACCCTATGACTGAAACTATTACTCTTTCTGCTAGAGTAATCAAAGTAGGTAATGGCGAGCATGTAAATGAGTGGGTGTAATTTTTTTCACCTTAATTAAAGCATAATTAAGGGGTTGTATCAAAAGAAGTTACTTCATAAGTGAATGCCATATTGAGGCACCCGAAATGTGATCTCTTTTAAAAATGAGATTTCATGAACCTCAATCTGGTTTAAAAGTGGCTTTTGGTACAACCCTTTGTTGTCTAAACTGGCCTTTATTAAAGCCAAATTTTACTTGGCCATTTTTTATTTAAACTTATTTACTATCATGTCTTTCTTAGCAAAGTTGACTTTAGATGATGAGGAATTCAATATTTTAGAATGCGACTTCAGTTTAAAGCAAAGCATAGATGAAACCGGAAGACCCAGTGCCAAACCTAGGGGAGGACTGATACAACTGGTCATCGAATCTAATGTGAAAATCGATTTTTTCGAATGGATCTCATCCGGCACCGCCACCAAGTCTGGCGAAATAACTTTTTTCAGAAGAGATAATGTCTCTAGCCTGAAGAAGCTTGCCTTCAAAGAAGCTTACTGTGTAGAATACAGAGAGCGATTTAACTCTGTAGACACACAACCTCTGCGCATACACCTGGTAGTTTCAGCCAAAGAGCTTACTATGCAGGGCACCACTTTTTCCAAAAACTGGCCTGCCAAAGCTTAATTAGTATGACTTATGGCAGAACAACAAAAAACGGCTTCTCAAATAAAGCAGGAGCTTAAAACGCAATATGGAGTAAACAACGTATACGGTTGGTCTGGCTATGTAGATGATCCTAACGAAAAACCCGTGCTGGATCTAATAGAAAGCATAGCTGCCGCTTTAGGCTTAAAGCCATCCTTCTTTAACACTATTGCTGTAGGAGAAGGACTCAACGTATACGTAGATAACAGCTATGACCCCAACCCTCCGCACATGGTGATCACTGATCAGCAAGTAAGTGGATTTAATGTGTTGGGCACTGATGATTTCGGCTCAGAGTTCGTTAGGTATAAAAAATACCTGCCAGACAGCTACAACGAGGGTAACAGCAAGGCTGATTTACTCAATGATGCTGAATTTATTCAGGATACCAGAATCAATGAACTTGGTCAGCAAACACAATCGGCCATATTCAAAGATCTGGAAAGTGCATTATGGGCATTTGGAGCTACTTTAGCTCACCGTAAAGATCGCTTTTTGGCTAAAGCCAAAGCACTGGGATACGGCAAACCCACTGATGATCAGCTCGCTTACTGGACGTATGTATACTATCAAGGTGAAGGCAACGCTGCCAGATGGCTGCAAGCTAACCGAGGCCTGGATTATAATACCAATAAGGCTGAACGAGGTATGGTACATACACTGGCTCTGGAAAGAGTAGCTACCTGGAGATACATGTTAACTAAAAACATTTTTTCTCAATGAAGCCTGCATCTTTCATAATCGTTATAGCATTGGCTATGTTACACATCAGCTGCATGCCTCAGAAAGCGGATCAGAATTTAACAACTGAAAATCCTGATAGCCTCTTACTGAACATCTATAACAGATATTATGAACAAAGGCATAATTATGCTACTGACCAATCAGAAGGCAGAGATAGCATAATCCAAAGGTTTGAAAATGAATTAAAAACATATTTAAGTCAGCCTAAATATGCTCAGCTCGATTTTAAAGCCCTAAACAGTAACCCTAATATACATATCTTCACTTCTGATGATCAGAAGCTAAAGATCTTTTCATGGGATTTACTTAACGCAGGCTCTAACCACACCTATAACAACATGTTCGTGTGGGTAAAGGAAAGCGAGGCTATAACAGGCAGTATTAAGAATAATGATAATACCTCTGGCTCTATGTACCTGAAAGCATATCAGCTACCAGATAATAGCTATTTGTCGCTGGCTTATGGCACTAATGGCGGAGGCACAGATTATTATACCTTACAGAAGCTATCATGGAAAAACCAACATCTCTACAACTGCGAAGCTTGTTTTGATGGTGAAGATAAGCTGACATACACTAAACCCAGATCATCCGAGAGCTACCCTATATACAACGCCACTTCTAAGACCATCTCTTTTCCGGAGTACAAAAAAGAAGAGGAAACCGGCTTTTTAAAGCCTACCGGTGACACCACTATTTTAAAATACGCTAATGGCAGGTTCACTAAATAATTATTCTTTTAGCGATTTGCTATAAAATCAAAAATATTATGGCCCTACAAACCAACATAGAAATATATATTGGAGGAAACCAGATCCCCACTTACAAGAGATTAGCATTACAGCAAGATCTGGATGCACACCACATGCTTACACTGGTATGCCGAATGGACGTATTGGAAAAAGTAGGCGATGAGTTAGCCTCTGAAAGTAAAAATTTTTTAGGTGAAATTATTACCATGAGTGTAAGCTCCGATGAAGGCTACAGCGAGTACGGTGTGCTGGAGTTTAAAGGGATAGTGGTAAAAGTAAACAACACCAAAGCCTATGATAGCGGTGATGAAGACACCGTAGAAATTACCGCTCACAGCGCCAGTATCATAGCTGATGACGGTCCTCACTATGCTTCTCACAGCGAAGTGAGCCTTTCTGACATTCTTACCAAAACCTTTGAAGGATACGACACTTCAAGACTAGAAACTGCTTTCAACCCTCAAAACACCGAGGCATTATATTATAGCGTACAGCAAAACGAAAGTGCTTTTGAATATGCCAGCCGACTGGCAGCACAGCATAGTGAATGGTTTTACTATGACGGCAAAGCCCTTGTATTTGGTGCTCCTAAAGAAAGTGATGAAGTGCCTCTTACCTATGGGCATGACCTGAAGAAATTCTCATTAGAGCTTAACCCCTCTCCTAATAATTTTAAGTACTTCACTAATGACTATCTCACTGATGAGCTACATGAAAAAACCTCTCAGGAGATCAACACAGGGGTAAATGGATATAATGGCTTTACCAGCCAAAAAAGTGGTGAAATATATGCTAAAGAGACCAGCATATACCTTAATTCTTACACAGACAGCACCCTAAAGCAGCGTTTTGACCTGCAGGTAGAAAAGCAAAAGAAGAGCCGCGAACTCAAGCAAGTAATCGTAAAAGGATCTAGTGATAACCCTGGCGTATACTTAGGACAGGTAGTAGCAGTAAAAAATACAGCAGCAGCACAAGGCTCCTTTAGAGTAACCAAGGTAATGCACACTGCTACTGAAAACGGCAACTATATTAACTATTTTGAAGGCGTATCTGCTGAAATAGACATTTACCCTGAAAGTAATGCTATGGCCTTCCCGCGTAGTGAAAGCCAGGTAGCCATGGTTACTGACAATGTAGATCCAGACGGACTGAGCCGCGTAAAAGTACAGTTTGCCTGGCAAAAACCTACGGGTGAGATGACGCCTTGGTTAAGAATGGTGACGCCACATTCTGGTGGAGAAAAAGGATTCCACTTTATACCTGAAGTAGGTGAAGAAGTCCTGGTAGGTTTTGAAGGAGGCAACGCGGAGCGTCCCTACGTAATGGGAGCCCTATATACTGGCACCAAAAAACCTGAAAGCTGGAAAACAGATGCCAACAACATTAAAGCTATACGTACCCGAAGCGGCCATACTATAGAGCTTAATGACACTGAAGGAGAAGAGACTATTAGTATTTATGATAATGAGGGAAGCATTATCACTTTCAACACTCAGGAGAAATCCCTGACCATAAATGCTACTGAAAATCTGGATCTTACTGCTAAGAATATCAATATAAAAGCGGAAGAGCAGCTGAATATACAATCATCAGATGCACTGAGCTTTTCTTCCGAAGGAGATACCAGCCTGATTGCCAATGGAAAACTCGGCTTGCAGGCTTCTGATGACCTCACCGCTAAGAGTGATGGCAACTTAGCGATGGAAGCCACTGGCGATTATACTGCCAAAGGTCAAAAAGCTATTATGGAAGGTTCTACCAATGCTGAACTTAACGGAGCTCAGACCAAAGTGACTGGTAAAACCATGACAGAGATAAAAGGTACCACCTTAAAACTGAACTAAACTATGCCAGGACAAGCAGCTACCATAGGAAGTATGCACGTGTGCCCGATGTGCACCGGCACCGTGCCTCATGTAGGAGGCCCCATTAGCGGACCTGGCTCACCCAATGTACTGATAGGCGGTAAGCCCGCAGCCATTATGGGTGACATGTGTGTTTGCTCAGGTCCTCCTGACACTATAGCCCAGGGAGAATCTACCGTGCTCATAAACGGTAAACCAGCAGTAACCGTAGGTGCCCTCACAGCACACGGAGGCACCATTAGCGTAGGTGAGCCTACTGTACTTATAGGCACAGGAGCCTCTACCCCTACCGCCATTATGGCGCTGGAAAAAATACCTTTCCCTAAAATTACGATTACCAACCACCTGCTCAGCAACACCAAAGAAGCACAAGCCAATCAGGAGAAGCTGAGGGATGAAAGCAAGAAACAAGGTAGATTAGGTCAATTTAACATCAGCTTTTAACAGTCAGAGATATGAATTTTTTTTACCCCGAAAAAGATGGAAACGGTGAAGATTTGAAGTTTTCAAATCAATTTGGGAAATACCTGATAAGTCATTTTAACACCTGGCATGGTGGTGTACACATAGAAGGTGCTGACAAAGCCATGCAAGCTATTGCTGACGGACGCATTATAGCTTATAGGATGAACAAGGAGTATCAGACATTAAAAGACTCTAGTGACAACACTAATAGCGAGACCGGAGGAGAAAAGAAATACTCCAATAATTTTATATTAATTCAGCACGATATAGAAATAAGTAAAGAGGAGGTCGAAAATGAAGGCGCTGATGACGAGAAAACCACGGTAAAGAAGAAATTCTTCACCTTTTACAGCCTCTATAATCATTTGCTACCCACTTCAGCTTATTACAAAGAGAATAATACAGAAATCCGAAGTGGTATAGACTTACCCAAGTTTATGCGCAACGAAACATTGAAAGCAACGAAAGAAGAAGATTATGATTTTCCGGTAACAACCATTAAAGGTCTAAATGCGAGAACACTTAACAGTGCAGGTGTAACTGATTTTAGGAGTAAAGAGACTAAAAAACTAGTTATACCTTATGGAGATGAGGTTTGTAAAGTGTTAGATGAAGAAGGTAAACTTATAAAGAATGGAAGAGGAATTAAAGTAACCTACACTGATCGAAATGGAGATTACCACGATGATATTTACATTTTTGATGGCTCTTCGCTAAAAGATCTGGGTGATTCATATAAAATCAATACTAAAGGCGATTCAGGTAAATTCATAGATTATCTTGGTTTTTCTGATGAAAAAAGAATTGAACGAGGATCCCGTTTAAGAGAAGAAGCTAACGGCGATTCAGCTGTTATAGGTTTAATACCTAAAGGCACCATAGTAAATGTGCTTGAAAAAAAAGAGGTTAAAATAAAAGAAGGCAAAGAAACATATTGGGCTAAAGTGGAGGGATATGAAGGCTATACTCACTCTAGTAATTTTGCCATTACACAAGAAATTGATGAAGAGAGAATAACTATTGACAAAATAGTAGCCTGCGACATTCCTATCAAGGCAGGAGAACTTATTGGTTATACTGGCTTATTGCAAGGTGACCTTGGCAGCAACTACCACGCTGCTCAGGTAGATGTGTTCATGACTGAAGAAGTAGAAGAGTTTTTATCAAATGATTTTAAAGCAGGAAAAGATAAAAAGAATTACACTATATTGCCTGAAGGCACTATACTAAAGAAAAGTATTACTACTCTTGTTGACCTGCCCAAAGGTTCGACAGTGAAAGTGTTAGACATTAAGGGTGAGTACGTTAATATTCAAGAAGACAAACAACCAGTAAAAGCCTCCCTCAACAAATCATATTTACATAACAAGGTTGATCCTCCAGGCCCCAGGAATGCTTACTTTCAAATTAAGCCCGAATGCTTTGATGAGATAAATAAATCTCATTTCAATAATCAAATACCAGATGTAAACAGTTTTGTCTATTGGTTAAGCCAGAATGGTGACATAACAAAGGTAGAATATAGACCAAAAAATAATCCCGGTAAGTTCTGGGTAAAAACAAAAGATCTTTTCCCTGTTGAAGAAACAAAAACCAGAGATAAAAAAGTAACTGTGCCTATACCTTTTGGACAAGCCACTGACTCATTCCTGGAGTATTTAACAAAGAGCGACTGCAGGGAGGAAGAAAGAATCGTTCAAGAAGAATACTACGATATTCATCCTGCTAAACAAGGCGAACATACCACACTAAATAAAAATATTACTAAAGCTTATTTGGCTATACCAGATAATGAAGATGAAATAGGCGAATATGAAGAGTTATGCAAAGAAGCTATAGTAGATCTTAGCCAAGCGAGGAAGGTTGAAGAAAATAAAGACAAAGCATGGATTCAAGTTACCTGTAGCTATGTAATCGGAAATAAAAAAGAAACAAAAAAGGGGTGGATAGAAAATAAGAATTTCGATACCTTTAGTCTCCATGATTGGAAAAATTCTGGCTTTAAAACTATAAAAGCAGGAGATGAATACATGTATGAAGTAAAAGGGCTTAGAGACTGCAACGATTCACATGCTAGTGATTTTATAAAGAAGTTCTGGAAAACATTGAATGTGAAAAATGATGATGTTTTAAATGTTTTGGAGCTTGATGCCGCATATAGTATGCTTGAAACGCAACTTGCTGTATCTAAAATAGTTTGCCAACACAAAACTGAATGGTCTTATACCGCTAATGAAATAACTAATGAGGTTACCAAATTCTTTGACTACTTGATCGCTCAAGAAGACGAAGACGGAGAGTGGGATCTGGAAAGTCTCAAAGAGCAAAAGCTAAATTCTATAAAAGACCAGGTAGGAAAGTTGATGTTCTGGAAAGAAGCCGCTGGTTTAACATACTATCCTCCTATGGATCTTCCTACTCCCAAGAAGATAAAACCTAAAGGCATTAAAGAAATGGGCTTTGGCACTGATGACCCTGAAATATTAGCAGCAGCTACGAGAAGGATAGAAAACAATCTTGGCCTCCCTAACTTCACACCAAAACCAACTACGGTAGCCACTAAACCAGTCGAAACTGACGCTACTACTCAGACGACCACAACCAACACTGAGACAGTAACTGAGCCAGAATTAAGTGAAGAGAAGAAAGCCCCTGAAACGCAAGAACAATCACAAGAGGAAAAACAGCAAGAAGTGAAACCACCTGAGCGCACCTTCCCTAGTACAGATCAAGTATGGCACTTCCATCCTATTGCTTTTGTGGAGCATATGAAGAAGATTTATGGTGCGGTTTCGGAGGAATGTCCTCAATTAGTATGGGGGAATAAAGTAAGCTGTGAATTTAGAAAGAGAGTAATTCAGATTTCTAAAAGACTTGAATGTGATCCTAACCATTTAATGACGGCCATGGCTCTAGAAACTAACAAAAGTTTCAGAGCTGATGAAAGAAGAGCGGGAAGTCAATATGTAGGACTGATACAAATTGGCAATATAGCCGCTGAGGAGATTAATAGACGAAAAGGAACTAAAATAACTCCAAATCATCTAGAATATATGAGTCCTGAGCAACAACTAAAGTATGTTGAATACTATTTGGAACCAAAAAAGGGTAAGCTAAAAACCCTTGCTGACTTTTACTTAGCTATTTTATGGCCAAATGCCGTGGGGCATGGTCACGAGCCTGACTACGTTGTATTTGATGATAATGCTACAGGAGATAAGAAAAAAAGCTATTGGGATAACAAATTGTTTTTAAAAGAAAAAGGAGAAATTACAAAAGATCCAACTGGCAAAAAAATTTATGGTAAAAAAGGAGGAAAAACTTATGTTTGGGAAATCAAAGAGGAAATAGAGGCATTGTATGAGGAGGGTATCAATCATAAGAATAGATGTGCAACCAATAATAGTTGCACTTTATTAAATTTAGAATTAAAATGTCCCGATTGTAATCAAAGCCATTATGATGTACGAGATTTAATACATTTTCAATCTCAATCAAAAGGATCTTCAAATTGCGGTACAGTATCCAGACATATAATCGAAGAAATTAATGGTATTAGCTGTGAAGGAATATCTGAAAAGGGAGTAGCATACTATCAGTTAGCATTAGAGAATAAAGCTGCTGATACTTTGGATTTTGATATTAAAAAAAGCAAAGAAGCAATTGAATATTTGAATTTAGCTCTGTCTAATAACATACCTATCAGGGTTGGAGTACATCATACCTTTAAAAGTAGAGAACATGGCATTATAAATGAAGATACTACCGATCATTATGTTGTTATCGTTGGTAAAAATTGCATAGAAGGGGAGACTTATTATCAATACTGGGATGTAGGAACGTTTAGAGGTGCCCAAGAAAAATATAAATTTAAATTAGTAGAAGGATACAAGTTGATAAATGATGATGCTAATGCGGGAGGAGGAAAAGATGGAAGAAAGTATACCGTCACACAGATTGCAAGAGCCACAAAAACGAATAGAGTAACAAAAATAGCACTAACATGAATTTAATGTCAAAAGTTATACATTTTATCCTTTTTACCTTTGTCATAATTTCTCTATCAGAATGTGATACTCAGACAAATTTTCACGAAAAAGATTATGAATTTGTCAATTTAGTAGAAAAAGACGGAAAATTATTGATTTATAACCCCTGTGATGCAAGCATAAGAAAAATAATAATAAGAGGGGATTCTTTATATATTCAAACCCAACTAGATGGTATGTATAATAAACAAATTCTAAGAAAGGATAGAATTAGCAACAAAGAATTCCATGTAATATGCCAGTGGACTGATGAGGAAATAGACACTATCCGTTTAAAGAATCAGGGAGAACTATGGGAAATTACGGGTAGGATATACACTGAGGAGTCTAAAATTGATCAATTTGACTACGTAGAGCAGCCTTGCATAGAGTGCTTTTCAAAGCAGGAATGTGATCAGTTTATGAATACGAACTCTAATGATCACTCTGGAAGCAGCCAAAAAGCATTAAGTCCCAAAGAGTACAAGGAAGAAAGGGCTATTACACGCATTGAATCGAAATGGTACGGAACTTATTATTTCAAAGGAGGTGACTTTGATCTTGACTATATTTTGAGTTTTACAGATAAAGACCTAAGGTTAACTACTCAAGCACGTCAATATGGCTACACTGATCAGTTAAAAGCTATTCAAGTAGGAGATACTTTAGGCTTGTTTCATCATAAAAATATATCAGGAGCAAATTATGATAATACCAGGTCTTATGATTTTTTAAAGTTCTATAAGTCTTCTGATGGTAAATTTTATTTTGAGGGTAAATTACCTTATTTACCAGAAGGAGCTATCGAGTTTGAAAAGATTAAGTAATTTTCTTCTAACAAACTATATCTTGTGGGTAATTACCCCCTATTTGGGCGCGTTTGAGTAAAACGGAAACGCGTCCAATTTCTACATGAAATAATCGGCAAACATAAAACAGACCTATCTCGCTGACATAATAGATAATAACGTCACCAAATTCTTTGACTACTTGATTGCTCAAGAAGACGAAGACGGAGAGTGGGATCTGGAAAGTCTCAAAGAGCAAAAGCTAAATTCTATAAAAGATCAGGTAGGAAAGTTGATGTTCTGGAAAGAAGCCGCTGGTTTAACATACTACCCTCCTATGGATCTTCCTACTCCCGAGAAGATAAAACCTAAAGGAATTAAAGAATTAGGATTTGGCACTGATGACCCTGAAATATTAGCAGCAGCTACGAGAAGGATAGAAACCAATCTTGGCTTCCCTAACTTCACACCAAAACCAACTACGGCAACCACTAAACCAGTCGAAACTGACGCTACTACTCAGACGACCACAACCAACACTGAGACAGTAACTGAGCCAGAATTAAGTGAAGAGAAGGAAGCCCCTGAAACGCAAGAACAATCACAAGAGGAAAAACAGCAGGAAGTGAAACCACCTGAGCGAACCTTCCCTAGTACAGATCAAGTATGGCACTTTCATCCTATTGCTTTTGTGGAGCATATGAAGAGGATTTATGGTGGAGGCAAAGCTAAGAGTAATTCAGAAGCTATGATAAGAGCCTTCTTGAGATTAATAAAAGAATTTGAAGGTGTGCCAGGAGAAAAAGGATACACTACACTGTTTGGTGGAACTCAATTTGATGATACCACCACACACCCTGAAAAACCTGTTTATTGGTATACAAACAAAAATGGAGATAAAATACATAGTACAGCGGCTGGTGCGTACCAAATTATGAAAACTACGTGGTGGGATTACAACGGTGAAGTAGTAGAGAACGGAAAGAAAACAGGAAAGAAAAATGAAAACAGAAACTTCGTAAAAAAATATGGCATCAAAGATTTCTCTCCCAAATCTCAGGATGAGTTTTGTATTGCTTTATTATTACATCAACCAAAGTCAGCCAAACTTTTAGGATATTTGTTAAATGGCTTTGTAACGAGAGCTATAGAAGAATGTGCTGCATATACTTGGGCAAGTTTTACCCCTGGCAGATTTAAAAATCAAGGACCTGCCAAAAACGCAAAAAACAAAAAGGAAAGAAAAGAGCTTATTCATAACGCTCGTATAAAACAATGGGAGTCATATAATAAATATCTTGCAGATGAATTATCTGGAAATTCTGACTTACACTTAGAGCAAGGCTTTTTAAAGAGATTTGGTATCAAGGAACCTGAACCAAAAGAATTAATAGAAAATAAAAAAGAAGGACTTGATTTAAATAAAGTAATCGAAAGATTAAACAAAAGAGCTGGGGCTATAGATGTAGCTGTAGGCTATTGTGCCAAGTATGTCCGATTGGCATTAGAAGCAGGTGGAATGAGTACTGCAGGAAGACCATTGTCAGCGAAAGACTACGGTCCTTTTTTGCTAAAGAAAGGATTTGTAGAGGTTCCTATTGGAGATGATAAAATAGGAGATATAGTCGTTATGGAGTCTTTCAAAAATAATCCAGATGGTCATATCCAAATGTATAATGGAGAAAACTGGGTTTCTGATTTTGTTCAAAGAACCTTTTATCCAGGTGAATCATATAGAAATGCACAACCAAAATATAAAATTTACAGATGGGAATAAATAAAAAATTAAGACTTTTAATCCTTTTCTTTTTTATTCAAGCAAGTATTTCGTGTACACAACATGCTAAAAAAGAAAAGAATGCTATAGGTGATATTTCAACAGTTAACATTGAAACGCAAAAAACAGAGTTAGAAAATAATAATGATGAAATCAAATTAATCAATTTTATCAGAGATTTTTATGCTTCCTATCTTACTGACTTAAATAATAGCACAAACACATGTGATTTCGATAAATATCTATCTGAAGATTTTAGTAAACATTTGGGTGACTTAGATTATAATGGGATAATACATGCTCAAGACTACGAGAAATTCGATATAAACACTTTAAATGTTTCAAAAACATCTAAAAACAACGTATATAAAGTCGTTTTTATAAATATGGGTCATGAAACGATTGTGTATATAAAGATTAAGTTAATTAATAAAGATTACAAAATAACTAATATCGCAAGAGACTTCAATCAGGCGGTTGACATAATTGAATCTGAATTAAGATCAGATGAGTATGATTTTTATAAGTTAATATATCATATAAAAGGCACAGAAGCAACGGATCCTGGAATCATGTATGAAATAGAAAATATTGACGACAAAACCGCGCTTTACAGAAATTTTTCAGTCCTTAGATATTTAGAATACTCTTGTATTAAGCAACAAGAAAAAGGCATTTTAAAACTATTTTATAATGAATCACTTTCTGTAGATTACGATGAGTATACAGGAGATTTAAGCAAACCGTTAATAACAATCTATCTAAAAGACGAGGAATATTATGCCGTCAGTCCCCTCATAGAAGATGGTAAAGAGATTAGGCTAGAAGAATCAGATTTTTAACTTAAAATCAATTAACCAAAATCTTATTCCATTGTGGCATGTTTCTTTTAAAGTAACATGCCTATCTCTTTTATTTCTATGAATAAACAGTTAGAGCGTGCTTTAACAATACTAGAACCCTGTTTGAACGGGAGTGTTAGCTCATCTGGATACCACGGTTTGAATTATGCCACCCATTTCGGTCAGGTGTATGCCAGTGATTTCGGTTCAAACCGTGCCAGTGTATCTACTTGATTACGGTTCGATTTGTGCCACCATATTATAATAATTGATACCTATTACGGTTCGATTTATGCCACTTTAAGAGTTCATTGATTGTTAATATCGCCCCAAAAAAAGGATGGCGAATAAACTTGACATAATGGACTTAAAACAAATTATCAATCTTCATTTGAGAGGATTGAGCAATCGGCAAATTGCTTTGACCCTGGGTGTGAATAGAAACACTGTTAACCATTATTTGCGATCACTTCAGTCAAGCGGCCAGCCCATGGAAGCATTGCTCCAGTTGGATACTGATGCCTTAGAAGAACTGTTTTCGTCTAAGACAACCATAAACAATGATCGTTATGCGGTTTTAATGCGTTTTTTTGAGACCATGCACCCACAGCGTCATCACCCAGGCTTTACCCTTCAGTACCACTACCAGTTGTATGCTGAGCAAACTCAGGATAGTTATAGTTACACCCAGTTTACCACCCATTATCAGCGTAAGTACAAACAGGCCAAAGGTTCTATGAAGTTAGAGCACAAGGCAGGAAAAGAGCTCTATGTTGATTTTGCAGGTAAGAAATTAGAAGTAGTAGATCCATCTACTGGAGAAGTAAGCCAGGTAGAAGTTTTTGTGGCTACACTTCCTTTTAGTCAGTATACTTATGTGGAAGCCTGTAAAAGTCAAAAAAGGGAGGACTTTATTCAATGCCTCAATAATGCACTCCGCTTCTTTGGAGGAGTACCTGTAGCCATCGTGTCAGACAACCTTAAATCGGCAGTTACCCGATCCAGTAAGTATGAGGCGGTTATTAATAAAACTTTCAAAGACTTTGCTCATCACTATGGGTGTGCCATAAACCCTACACGTAGTTATGCCCCACAAGATAAAGCACTGGTAGAAAATGCTGTTCAGCTGGCCTATCAGCGCATTTATTACCCTATGCGTAAAATGACTTTCTTCTCTATTGAAGCGCTTAATGAAGAGATCCAACATCATCTTAAGGGTTATAATAATGTACTTTTTCAAAGAAAAGAAGCTTCCAGAAAAGAGCTGTTCCAATCTGTAGAATCATCCCTTCTAAAAAGCTTACCTCAAACTACTTATCAGGTTAAAGAATACGCCAGAGCCAAGGTACAGAAGATGGGATATGTATACTTCTCGGCTGACAAGACTTATTATAGCGTTCCCTATCGCTACATTGGCTCTCAAACTCAGATACAGTATACCTCCAAACATGTTGAAGTATACTACAAAAGCCAACGCATTGCTCTGCATAATAGAGTGATGAGTAAGGGGGCTTATATTACTAATAAGAATCACCTCTCCAGTACACACCGTGCTTATAGCCAATGGAGTCCCAAGTACTTTTCTGATCAGGGAGGTAAAATAGGTGTAAATGTAAAGCTGTTTATGACAGGTTTATTCCTGCAGGGGGACTATCCTGAGATTAACTACAAAAGAGCTATGGGCATTTTAATGCTGGCCAAAAACTATGGGCATGAGCGTGTAGATAAAGCCTGCCTAAGGGCTGTTCATCATGACACTTACAGCTATCAAAGGCTCAAAAATATACTCAGTAATAATATGGACGAGCATGAAATAGAACAAGAAAACCATCAATCACATATCCCTTCTCACAAAAACATCAGAGGGGCTAACCATTACCAGTAAACAATAATTTTATGAACAATAATCAAACAATAGAAAAATTAAAATCCATGAGGCTGTCTGCGATGGCTGAACTGCACAGGCAACAACTCAGTAGCAATGCTTATCAAAAATGCACCCCAGATGAATATCTGGCCTTACTCACTGAAAGTGAATGGGAAGACAGGCAGAATAAGAAGATTACACGGCTGATGAAAAAAGCCACCTTCAAGCAGCAGGCAGACATGGATGAAATAATTTTCTCTGAAAATAGGAATCTGGATAAAAACATGTTCAACAGGTTGTCCTCCTTACAGTTCATCAAGCAAAGTGAGAACATCATTATTACAGGTGCTTCAGGAGTTGGCAAAAGCTTTATGAGTCAGGCCATAGGCAGACAAGCTTGTCTGATGGGCTATAGCACCATCTATCAGGTAACAGCTCGCCTGTTCAACAAAATGAAACTTGCCAAAGTAGATGGCACCTATATCAAAGAACTTAAACGAATTACCTCTGCCAAACTATTAATACTAGATGATTTTGGTTTACAAAGCATGGACAATATTGCAAGAGAAGTACTTATGGATATTATCGATGATCGTCATGGAAAAACTTCAACTATAATCTCCTCTCAAATACCAGTATCAGCCTGGTATGATATTATTGGTGAAGGCACTATTGCTGATGCCATATTAGACAGGCTCGTTAACTCTTCTCATAGAATAGATCTCAAAGGAGAATCTTTGAGAAAAGGTATGTTGAAACATTAATATTTACTAAAATTACGAAACTCTTAAAGTGGCATAGATACACCGAAATCACTGGCATAGTTTGACCGAAACAACTGGCATAGTCCGACCGAAATAGCCAGAACTGTCAACTATAAAAAAAGTGATGTTTTAACCCGGATTATTCATTAGAATAATCAAAAGGAGGACTAGTAGACGATATGTTCAAGAATATTCCCTCCATCCAGGGTCTTCTTTTGGAGGGTAATGAGATTTTTAAAACCTTTTTATTAGCATGGTTTGCTGTCCAGGCTCCTAATGCAAAGCAATAGGATCTGAGGGTTGATAGGGTTGCTTTTCGATGATGGTTCAACGCAAAATGCCTGAATAAACTCATCAACTTGTAAGCCACCATGATAAAGCGAAAGGAGGCTTCTGTTGCCCAAAAATCTTGTAAACAAAAATTTTCAAGCCCAAAATCTTGTTTCAATTCCTTAATTCTGTTCTCACAATCGGCGCGGGTGTTGTACATGTTCCAAATCTGATCCAGAGGTAAATCCATATTGGTCACATAGCAACTATATCGATAGCCAGGCTGATCTTCAAAAAGTTCCTTGCCTCCTGCATGTGGCCTGATGTCAACTTGCTTTTTTACAATAATGTATCGTCTTGGCTTACCGTTTTCATGACTGAAAACCATCTCGTTCAGCTCTATTCCCTTTGCCAGTTTGACCCAATCTTTAAGCCCCCAAACTTCGCTTTTTACATTGGGGTACATGCGTACAGCCATAATGTAATTGAGGAGTTCTTCATCTAGATATGACATGATTTCTTCGTTGTAAAAACCACTATCGGCCCTTACCAGACCTACTTTTTGTCCTGCCAAGGCGTGCTTAAAGGTTTCTTCCATGAACTCCCTGCAACTACTACTGGCCGCTGTGTTGCCTGGCCTGAGCCATGCATTGGCCACCATTCTGGTTTGACTCACAAAGGCCATCAAGGGGTGATGTGAATTTCTCCCTCTTTTGTTGGGGTTATAACCTTTACTACTCCCTTGTTGATCTCCATATCGAGTGATCACAGTACTATCAAAATCAATGGTGAGTGCTCCTAAACGGAGCTGGTCAAAGAACCATTGTTGAAGCTCTGGAAATACTTCGTTGTTTAGGGATTGAGAGAATTTTCCAAAAAAACGACTGTAGGTACTTTGGCTAGGCATACCATCCCATCCAAAAATTGACTGTAAAACAGTATCATATCTCAACCAGTCACAATGGATGTATCTACTAGCCCCTGTCCAGATACTCAGCCAAAAACTCTCTACGATTTGCTTGGGGTCATACCCTCGGTTAGAACCAGGAGATGGAAGTGCCAGTTCGGCTAATTTTTCTCGTATCCCTACCTGATCGATAAATCGTTTCATTAAACTCATCCCTCCAAAGGGTGTCACTGGCTTGGAGGAATATTCAATGGGTAAAGACCCTATATTTTGAGTAACCATTCTGGTGATTTTTATACCTCATCAAAATCGATCTTTTTACACAATTATCGAAGGATTTTCTAAACTTTTAGTTTTCTAATGCATAATCAGGGTTTAATAAAATACACTTATTCATCAGACAGAGAGTTCATTGAAATCACTTCATTTGCTTCCTTATTGGGTGCAATTGCGGAAGTTGGATATGACGATATAGTGATTAATGGTTTCACAAATGAAGAAGGCATTGGCTCGCCAAGTTCTACTCATGCACGAGGTATTAATGGAGATTTACGTTACCTCAATAAAAGTAAAACAAATAAAAGAATGCTGATAACTGATCCGGATTTTGACGAAAACCGTCAAAATTTATTTAATGATGCATTAAATAAATTTGGTTTCACATCATTGGTAACCAGTTATTATGGATCTAAAAAGGATAAGTTATTAAAATATGGCAAGTATGACTCCAATGGAGGCCATAAAGATCATCTACACATTCAAGGATATAAACCTGAACTAGAAATACAATAATATGAGTTATTTTAAAATGTTATTAATAGGGCTGTCAATTGTATCGTGTACGAGTAAAAATCACGATACCAAACTTAAAACTTCTGGAGTTTCACACAAAGAAGAATCTTCTCAAGATGTTAAAACTTTGTCATTTTCACAATTCCTAGAAGCAATACCTGAAAAACAACTTCCTGTACAAGAAAATGAGTATTTAAATTATTTAACAGAATATCAATTAAATGAATTAAATACTGCTTTTAAATTGAATAAAAGAAATTTAAATGGTTTCTATGTTTATTACACCAAGGATTATGATATTCAATCAATTTTATCAGCTAATCGAGAAAAATTAGTTGGAAAATCTCTGGAAGAACAAAATATTGACCCCTTACAGAATGAATTGTTTAGACAAATAATAATACCTGTTATTAAAGTAAAAATTAAAGAGATTTATCTTATAGGATTTTTAACATATACCCAGAGTGAATTCGATGATTATTTAGCCTGTATAGAATTAAATATTTATAATTCATCAGAAAAAAAGAATATCGAACAATCCAATGAGTTTAATATATACTGGTGGAGGAGAACTTGGTATTGTATCTATAAAATCTTTCATTAATGAAGATGCGATATTAATACAGACTAGGGAAGATTACCTTTATTCCTATTCAACAGATGAAGGAGATATTGAATATTATGATGAGCCATTAAAAGAAAAGGAAACTCTTAAATTTAAAGTTACAGACAAGGGATTTATTGGCCTCTAATATTATGATATACCAAGGTGGATCTAGTTAGGGCATGTTTAATTGAAAGGGAAACGTGCCCAATTTCTACGCAGCTAAAAAGCATGTTACCTCACTTAATAATACCCCACCTGACAGTTCGGAAGCATACCCTGAAGATAGCTCAGCCCCTGATATATTCCTATACTCAGACCCTCAACCGCATGATATAGTCAAAACAACCAAGGCTATCAGCGAATACTATCTGATTGAACCCTTAGAAGGTGAAGACCAGTTATTGCCTGAAGAAAAAATTATACTTATATCCGAATGCACCAAACAAACAATAGATCAAGAAAACTGGTATAAGCTAAGCACAAACACCACGGAAGGAGAAAAAAGCGGCTGGTTCCAAGAAAAAGATGCAGAAAAAGTATCTGCTTTTGACTGGACACTATTTGGCTGGAACCATATAAGTGCAGGCACTGATTATGTTTATAGTGTTAAAGAGGTATTAGAAGCAAAAGAGAACAACACATTCCTGTGCTCTATTTGGGATATAGTAGACGCTAATAAGGACAAGATATTAGATCAACATGAATGGAGAAATGCTTATAAAAGAAAAGAAATAGTTTCTGCTTTTAGTAAGTTAGTATGTCAGCACAAAAATGAGTGGGCTTATACACCCAATGACATAAAACCAGATATGGAACAGCTTTTCGACATAGGTATTTCATTAGAAAAAGACCCAGATCTTAAAAATAAGCTTCAAGAAAGAAAACAATTCCGTATGAAACTCTTAGAAGAGAGAATTAAACATCTATCCTTCTGGAAGGATCTTAAAAGCGGAGAGTTTAAGAAGGAGGAAATAGATGAGAGTAAATTATGGAATACAAGGTTAAGCTTTCTGCCTCCTGGATTTTCTGATGAAAATAAAGAAGATGAATACATTCCCGGACCAGTAGGAAAAGGCACTCCACCGGAGAAAGATCCTCCTAGAACCATCCCTTCAAGCGACAATGTTTGGCACTTTCATCCTATTGCTTTTGTGGAGCATATGAGACTAATAACTGGGGATAGGGCTCCTTGGATGGAGATTGCCCTACAAGAAGCCTTAGAATATAAAGGTCTTGACGAAAATACAGGTAGCCTAGCTATAGCCATTCAAGAAAAATACCATACATATACAGGCCATCCGACAACTACTGGGAAAATTTCTTGGTGTGCAAGTTTCGCTAGTTGGTGCTTAGGAAACTCTAATTTCAAGAACCCTAAATCATGGTCATCACAGTCTTTCTTAAATCATTCATCCCTTAAAAAATCGAAAATCCAATATGGCGCTATTGTAGTGTTTACAGATTGCTATGAAAATGGAGAAATAAAATATGATGAAAATGGAAATTCATTTGGACACGTCACTTTTGTCATTGGAAAATTAGACAACGGAAAACACTTATGCCTAGGGGGAAATCAAGGAAATAAAATTAAAATTAGTGATTACGACTGTTCAGGAAGTATATTTCCTCTGAATAGAAAGAAAACGAAATAGAGAAAAGCGTCAGGCATTTTTGTACCTAAAAGCTATTCAAAAAGCTTAAATGATGTTTTTCGCAAAAATGACACCTTTTTATCAACTGATGATGCCAATCAAAAAATAATAAAATCAAATATCAAAACTTCAGAATATGAAAGTACTTAATGTCTACGTATTAACATTTCTAATAATAGCCTTCTTTTCTTGCGATAATTCAAAGAGAAGAAATGTTAACCAATCTATTAAACAAATAGATGAAAATTCAAAAGAAACTGCTAGTCAAGATGATAAGCATGCAATTAATGAAATACTAATTGATCGATTAAATGAAATGAAGAGCTATTATGAAAACGATGATAGAGAAGGAATGTCTCAATTTTTCAGCTTTCCAACTAGCAACTTCTTATTCATTCGTCGCAATGCAAATTTCAATGAAAAGTTAGCTTCTAATAATTTTAAAATAAATAAAGAGATGTTTTTAAAGTATGCTCAGATCACAAAAAGCACCGAACATCCCAACTTATATCAACTTTTGACAAGCTTAAATTTGAATGGGCTGAAAAATTCCTCTTCGATAGAAAAAACAATAGAACTTGAAAATGATGAATGCATGTACATCTACAAAATACAAATCAGCAATAATTTAATTGAAATAAGCTATACATCTAACTCTAATCCAAAATATTCTAATGAAGGTAACTGCCAAGAGAGAAGCACCTTCCTATATTTTGAAATTTCAGGTGATAGACTGATTTATCAGAAATCGGAAATAGCAGGCTAATAGTCTTGCCATCATTTTACATTAATGAGTTTTTAGAAAAATAAGGACGCGTTTCTATTTCACTCAAACACGTCCTGCTTTATCTTCACAAATAAAAACATGAATCCTTAGCAAAATTAATATGTAAACATAAAATAGAATGGTCTTATACCGCTAATGAAATAACTAATGAGGTTACCAAATTCTTTGACTACTTGATCGCTCAAGAAGACGAAGACGGAGAGTGGGATCTGGAAAGTCTCAAAGAGCAAAAGCTAAATTCTATAAAAGACCAGGTAGGAAAGTTGATGTTTTGGAAAGAAGCCGCTGGTTTAACATACTACCCTCCTATGGATCTTCCTACTCCCAAGAAGATAAAACCTAAAGGAATTAAAGAATTAGGATTTGGCACTGATGATCCTGAGGTACAAAATGCAGCAGCAGGAAAAAGCTCAAATGCCAATGCTACTACTACACAGTCAGCAACCAACGACACTGAAACCCTAACTCAACCAGAAGTAAGTGAAGAGAAGGAAGCCTCTAAAACGCAAGAACAACCACAAGAGCAAAAACAGCAGGAAGTAAAACCTCCTGAGCGAACCTTCCCCTGTACAGATCAAGTCTGGCACTTTCATCCTATTGCTTTTGTGGAGCATATGAAGAGGATATATCCACAGAGTAAAGTCAGTTCAAATATTATTTTTCCTTGTAAATCAGTTCCCCTTAATCATCCAAAAGGATTTAAATCAAATTCTTATAAAAATTATGATTATACACTTGAGACTTCAAACCCCGCAACTTTTGCAGCAAAGCGAGGAAGCAACAGACTACATGCAGCTCGGGATTTATATTATGAAGTAGGTGAACCAATTTATGCAATGGCTGATGGAAAAGTTATTGAAGTAAAATCATTTTATAATGACACCTTTGAAATTACTATAGAACATGACTATGAAATAGTTAAAGGATTCAAAATGATAGTCCGTTATGGAGAAGTCAACAAGAACAACATCTTAGTAAAAGTTGGTGATACTGTAAAAAAAGGACAGCATATAGCGAAAGTAGGCTTGTTGATACCTTACGTCCACCAACCTGCAGGTGAAAAAAGAGGCATGTTGCACTTAGAAATGTATACAGGCGAATTATCCTC
Organism: Fulvivirga maritima; assembly: GCF_021389955.1. Lineage (NCBI taxonomy): Bacteria > Pseudomonadati > Bacteroidota > Cytophagia > Cytophagales > Fulvivirgaceae > Fulvivirga > Fulvivirga maritima. Next base: position 2,628,155 of record NZ_CP089980.1, on the reverse strand, counting down.
CTCTCCCTATCCCGGAGATGTACTGTATAATAAAATGAAATATGCACGTTCTAAATTCTATAATGGAAACCAATCATTTCGGAGAAGAGAGGACTTGATTGACCCTCTTGACATTTTGAACAGCACTCTTCAGCAGCAACTATCATTAATAAATAAAAACTACACTATTGACGATGCAGAAAAGGCATTAAAACACATTTACGATAAATATGGAGAGGAAATGTCTATAATTATAGAGCGTATGTATAGAGACGAAACAGCTCATTTCACTTCATTACAATACCGAAAAACTGGAACTGGAGGAATGGAAGCGCATGGAGCTGCTCCATATTATGGTTGGAGTAGTAATTTTTTCACTTTAAACCCGGACTTTGAACCTATTGGCTTAACTTCTTTCTTTGAGGGAAAGGGAAAAAGTGGACTAGGAGGTAATCAACAAGTAAAAAACAGAAAGAAACATTTTATAGTAATGCCCTCCGTAATTGCCGCAATGGAGTACAAAGCCTATTATATAAAGAAGTATAATGGAGATTATGCTAGATGGCACTCAACGGAAGAAACTGCAAAAAAAGCTTATCAAAAATATTTAGAAAAAATTTCCCCAAAATTCACTATTAAATTCAACCAATGAGGATATTAAGTTTAATAATTATATTACCCCTAATTTTCATTTCTTGCCAGCAAAAAAAAAGTGAGAGTAAAACAGACTTTAATTTAAATACTCTTGGCAAAGACTCTTTATTAGATAAACCAAAACCAATAAGCAAAGTCACTTTAAGTAATCTTGATTGCTATGATTTATTATTAGAGGTCATTTTACATAGTTCATTTAACATTCCAGATGAAATAAAGAAAGAAAGAGTAAGCATACTTATTGATACCCATGATGATAAAACCATCTTAGCCAAGGTGTTTTTTGAAACAGAAGGAACTGGAACTTTAGGTTGGATAAGATATGATTTTGAAAGTCAAAAATTATTCGATGTATCCGCATACCTAGAAAATCCTGAAGAATTGAATCTTGAAAGCAGTGTAGTTGATTTAATTAATAGGAAATGTTTTTCAAGTGATACTATTAACAATAACATAGCCAATGTAAAAGAAATAAATCAATCTAACTGCTATCAATTAACTGATGAGGAGAATTACTTATTCACTGACTTATGCTTATTTCCCAATAGCATCAGCATACACGAGATTTATAAAAGATTACTAGAAAAACAAAGCACCAAACACTTATTAAGTAAAATCCCCACACAGGACACCTCTTACATAATAGAGAAAAGTAACGCTCAGATTGATTATGAGATCCCTACTAATCTAAATGATTCATTGAAAATTAACATGAGATTTACGGGTGGAGAAACATACATAAGCATATTTCCTAAAAATGATTCCTTAGCCTTAAGTATTACATCATCTCCAGATTGATAACCCATAAGAAATTGACAACCAAAAAGTTAACCTTTCACCAAAAAATCATTCAAATGTGGAGTGTTTTTACATACTTACCTCTCCCATTTCTCAAAATAAATTGGGAGTACTTTCATCAAACTGAAAAGCTTCTACCGTAGCTACCCATTCCCATTTTAGCTAAACTCTTTTACTATGAGTCAATGCTCACAAAGTAAAAATATTATAAACATCTACTTTAAATACAATGTGGTTAGTAAGCAAAACGACCATAATGCAGTAAGGCAGTGGGAAATCTTCAGCTATGAAGAAAAAGCTAAATCACCTGTTTGGGTGCGCTTGAGAGAAACCGAGACGTATCCAATTTCTACACAGAATAATCAGTAATATGGAAAGGTCATATACTCCTGATGAGATCGTCAATGAAGTAACCACATTCTTTGACTACTTGATCGCTCAAGAAGACGAAGACGGAGAGTGGGATCTGGAAAGTCTCAAAGAGCAAAAGCTAAATTCTATAAAAGATCAGGTAGGAAAGTTGATGTTCTGGAAAGAAGCCGCTGGTTTAACATACTACCCTCCTATGGATCTTCCTACTCCTGAGAAGATAAAACCTAAAGGCATTAAAGAAATGGGCTTTGGCACTGATGATCCTGAAATATTAGCAGCAGCTACGAGAAAGATAGAAACCAATCTTGGCCTCCCTAACTTCACACCAAAACCAACTACGGCACTTCCACCCTATTACTTTTGTGGAGCATATGAAGGGGATTTATGATGGAGGAGGTAATTGCGAATCTCTCATTTATAGCATGATCAAAAGAATCTCATAAGTAACCACCACATGAGACTGTCAATTCATCTCTGTCTAAACTTTGGATATAAAGAAATAATGTTTAGACTAAAGAGCAATGAACAAACAAGAGAAAGAAGAATTAAAGGAAAAAGCACTTAAACAATTTTTAAAAGGAGAATCTCTATTTGGTAAGGATGGGGCTTTCAGCCCCATGTTGAAGGAGTTCTTAGAAGAAGCTCTGGAAGCAGAAATGGAGGATCACCTATCCAGTGAAGAAAAAGGACGCTCTCATGGCAATAAGCGCAATGGCAAAGGCCAGAAAACAGTTAAGAGTAGTTTAGGAGACGTTGAGATAAATACTCCTCAAGATCGTCATAGCAGCTTTGAGCCAAGAATAGTAGAGAAACGCCAGCGTATACTGGCAGACAATCTTGAGAAGCAAATAATAGCCATGTATGGGCTAGGTAATAGTTTGAGAGATATTCAAGAGCACATCAAGGAGATGTATGACACAAATATATCAACAGAGGTGTTAAGTGATATCACAGACCGAGTGATCCCTAAAGTAAAGGAGTGGCAAAATAGGCCATTAGAATCGGTCTATTGTATTGTTTGGCTAGATGCCATGCATTTCAAGGTGCGAGATGAAGGTAAGGTGAAGCATAAAGCCCTTTATAATATCTTAGGGATCAATAAGCAGGGCAACAAGGAGATATTGGGCATGTACCTATCAGAAAGCGAAGGAGCTAATTTTTGGCTTCAGATACTTACTGAGCTACAAAATAGAGGCTTGAAAGATATTTTGATAGCCTGCACTGATAACTTGAAAGGTTTTAGTGAAGCGATACACTCCATCTACCCACAAACAGATGTTCAACTTTGTGTAGTTCATCAGATTCGAAATAGCTTGAAATATGTAGCCAGTAAAGAACAGAAAGTGTTTATACAAGATCTTAAATTAGTTTATCAAGCAGACACAAAAGATCAGGCAGAGACTGCTTTATTAGAACTGGAAGAAAAATGGGGAAAGAAATATCCTGTGGTGATACGATCTTGGAATGATAACTGGGAACTACTTAGCACTTATTTCGATTACAGTAAACCCATAAGAAAGTTAATATACACTACAAATCCAGTGGAGGGCTTTCATAGACAAGTAAGAAAAGTTACCAAGAGTAAGGGAGCATTTACCAGTGATATGGCCTTGATGAAATTAGTTTACTTAGTTTGCAGACGTATTGAGAAAAAATGGACTTCACCTTTGCGGAATTGGGGTTTGACGGTGCAGCAATTAGCCATTAGATTTGAGGGAAGATTGGAACTGGAACTAAAAACCAGTCAAACCAAAAAATAAAAAATTCCCTCCCAGGGGCTAGCCCCTGGGAGGGAAGCAGACAGAGATGAGCTAACACTCCCCACCACATTTAAGTTTCACTTTTGATATACTTGCTGAATATTTGAATCCTACTGCATTCTCTAATTTAAACTCTGACGAAGCGCTGTAATTATTAATAGGTATGAAAAAAATCATAACAGACGTAAGCAAGGTACTTGCAAAATCATTTTTTAAATGGTTTACTACTCTGGCATTAGGACTTGGGCTATCTTTTATAACATTAATTATAGCCGTCATTTTAATTTATTTCACAGAACAGCATAGCTCGGGTATTAGCGCTTCAGCACATACAGGTATCATGGGAGCCATAATGGGTTTAATTTACTTATTTGCTTCGGATTTCTGGGCCACTCTATTAGCCACTTTAAGCCTTATAGTTTTTCCGTTTCTATATTTAAATATTGCAAATAAGGCAGCCTTACATGGGGCGTTATATCTATTATGGAAAAACAATATGGAAGGTTGGATTACTGAAAAATTCACCTTTTACACAAGAAGGTTAGTAAACAAAGAAAATAGTGTCGCCCAAAAAATAGACAATAAAGCCACTGTTAAAGCAAGACTTATCAACTCTATTCGATCTGACCAAAGCACATCAAAATGGCAAAAAAAAGTATTGACCTATGTTTTAAAAAAAGATCAAACTAGAGGATATCGACACCCTTGCTGACGATGAAATGCTAAGTGATTTTATCACAAAGAAAATTCTAAATTTTGTTTCTGAAATTGGGGCTCCAAGCAATCAAATATTCATAATATCATTATCTACTCACCTCTTACTTTTGGCGATAGCTATTATTTTTTAAAATTAAAATGCATTCCAAGGTGAAGTGCTACAATCTTACAATCATAATATCCTTGAGTGAATGTCGGATCCTACATTTCTAAATGAGTGAATTAATATTGCACCTAACTCAATTATAAAGTCTAGCTATGGCACCTTAATCAAGATGCCTAGCCATATCCAAAATTTCAATTTTCAGAATTTCTCCTGTTTTTCCATCAATCACCATATGCTTTTCCTTATCAGTATTAAGGAACTCATTAGGCTTATAAACAATTGACCATTCTGGCTTCCCTTCTTTTTCCGACCTATGTATTTCAGAAACAGCCCCTTCATCAATCTCCTTCTCTTTCATCAATCCCTTTAAATCCTCCCAGCCAAATATATAAGGAGCATCATAATATCAAACTGTTATAGCCAACATGGGAAACAGTATCTTAAATTAAATAACTAACCAGCTAAAAGCCGGTAGATTTGATTCCGCCTAAAGGCGACTAAAAGACTAGCTTATTTTAAAATTATTGTCCTTATCTTCAATATCCTGATTCTCTATATACTGCATTATTATTTCACCTGTCACATTCCCACTTGTTATTGCAAAATAGTCCCGCGCCAAAATATGCTCACCCCAAAACTGTCACTGTAAATGCTTAAACTCAAATAGTAACTTACGCGAGGTTTCCCTTTTATATATAGCATGAGCTTACTTATTGACAGTTTGGAAGGAACTGACACAAACAAATGTATATGGTCTTGTGATAGATGACCTTTTACTATTTCTATTTCATTCGATTTACAAATCTCTCGTATCAACTCTCCACTTCGTTCTGCCACTGCCCCAACCAAAACTTACTTACGATATTTCGTTACCCAAACTATATAATATTCCAAATCAAACAAGGTATGAGACCCTTTTCTGTAGTTTTCCATAGGACAATATCGCAAATACTACAGTCTTCGCCCAAAGGCGAGAGATTTTCTCCCATTCCCCGAGTGTGAAATTAAATCACTTCTTATTCCTTAAAGTATAAAAATTATAGCTCAATATAATTACAAGTAAACACGTAATTATTGGGATAATTGACTCAATAAAAGAGTAGTATAAAATATCAGATTTAGAAAATGTTGACCAGCAAGCATGCCTATTTACAAATTCATTTTTATTAACAAAAAACCAAAAAAGGCATAAAAAAAAGGCAATAAGATAAATTTTAATATTGGATTTTATAAAATTATAAATGATGAAGACAAGCAAAAATTGTAGAGGCATAAATATCAAAATAGAATCAATAATTCCGCTTTTACCATCTATACAAGATACCCCGTCAGGAAGAAACCAATACATTTGCAACACTCCAATAAGACAACAACACAAACTAAAAACCAAAGATTTCATTATCCTTTCTTTCATCTTCTTATTTTGGTTTATATACTTCATATTTACTGGATACTCCCTTTGGAAAGTCTCCAGCCTTCACAGGCAAATATGCTCCTTTTGGATTCCAAATAGCTCCATCAATTTTCTTTTCTGAAGAAATATACTTCACAAATGCTTCCATGTCATTAGGATCGCTTAAAAACGCATCTTTTATATCCGATTTAAAGTTCTCCATAAATGATGCTCCTTGATCATTATCAGAAATATATGTATCTCTATGATTCTGAGTACCCCATGTATCTTCGTATAAAGACCTTTTCAAATATGCATGCACATTAATTTTACCGTGGTCAGACATTTTTTGAGCCAAACTATTAGACTTTAATGGATTATTTACAATTTCCGATGAAACACCAATACCTGTTCTACAGGCATACGAATACAAGTGAGATTCATTATTTGCCAAGAATACTTCACTGTCAATTTTTTTAAAGGCTTTACTATCTAACTCTTGAATATTTTCATTCGGTCCATCAAGCCCAAAAGCAATCACTCCTTCATTAGTTTCATCTCTAACATAACCATGAGCAAAAATTATCATCTCTGATATTTTATGAATTTCTCGATATTTACTTTCCGCATTTTTTTTCCTAGAGCCTCCATTAGTGAAGTTAATTAGTTCATCTACATTATTGATTTGCGTAACTCTTGCCTTTTTATTGTAAAATAATACCGAATTAGAAAAGGCAGTTAGTTGATTTGCCGTGTACCCATCTTTAAAAATTAATACTTCTAAATTCGGGGAATTTTTGAATCTTTCTCTAATCTCTCTAACAGCCTGCGCTGGAAACATCAACTTATTCGCAGAATTACTTGAGTGTTGTTCCGTGCCAACAACAATAATGGTTTCTTTTATGATTTCATTTAATAGGACACTAACATTTTTTATTGGCTTTGAGCAATAAGCATATATTCTAGTAGGCTTACTAGTCTCCAATTTATATTTCAGACAAACATTGTCGTATTTATCGAGATATAAATTCTCTTCAGTTAATTCAATGTCTTTGATATCCCCGTCATCAATTTGATGAGCCCACCATATATTTTTAATTGGGCTTAGTGTAGATTTTTGAAATTCGGTCGCTTTAAAAATGTATATGTTACCTTTTTTCGTATCATTGACCTTTTCCCCTCTTTCATCAAAGGGGCCTTCAATTTTTTTAACTAAAGGTTTTGAAAATTTAATTAAAGTCCCCTCATTCACTTGCTCGCTTAATTTTAGCCTAGTTGATTTGGGAATTATATTTACGGTTAAAGCACTATATTCTTTCTTTGTTTTTGGTGATCTTACACTCATAATATGATTAATTTACTGAAGAAGCTATCAAAAAACAGGATTAAAATGAACTAATAATATAGCTCCACTTAGTAGTTCAATTTTTAATTAGCACATTCAATTACAAAATTTTAATATTTGCTTGACATGTTACTCCATGAATATTTACTCTACTTTAGATTACAATAATCCGAAAATGAAAAATAATAGAATTTCAATATTTAGAATAGTTAAATAAACGTGTACCTCACTCTCTTTAGAATATTTGCAGGCATCAGTAGTAATATGGAATGTACGATTTCATTACCATTTATTGACACAGCGATTAACCTATATTTGAGCTTTTATCCCGCACCACCTCCAATTTCAGCTTGATTCTATCTGAAGTAATTTTTACTCCCTCTAAATAATCATTCGGAATTACTTCTCCCTGAAATATGAAATCACGCATGGAATCAGAAAAACTCAAATCGATAGTTTCACCGACCGCATTTTTGGATTCTATCACGTAATAAACTTCACTTCCTATATGCAATTCAGCTTGCTGTATTTTCACTCCATCTATTGTGGTAAAGTAAGCTGTCTCAATAATTGGCTCCCCTTTTTCCTCCTCCCCTACCTGTGAAACAGGCGCGGCGAAAGTCTTCCTCCAAAAAGCTGAATATTCAGTAGATGAAGCCGAGTCTTTAACGCCTCCAGCGGTTATTAAAAGTGACTCCGACATCGGGGAGTCGCCCTGCGAAATAAAACTAGTATGATTGATCACCACATGACAGTCGAAAAAAGATATGCGTCTAGTCTTACTGCCCAGCAAGTTAGGCACATACTCAAGTATGATTTCTTTTACGTTTTCGGTAGGGTGAACGGCTTTATCGAAAAATAAATTATCTCGGGTAGCTTCTACTACCACTTGTAAGCCAGAAAACAAGGGAGTAGCTGAAGGACGACCTGTTTCGTCCATTTTTTGCTTCAGTCCATAGTTGAACCATATTACATTGTAGGTAGTACCTTCTACATGCAATTTAGCGGTAATGCTCATAAGTTAAGGAGTTTAGGCTGCTAACTACTTTTATCCTTTTTGAGATGTAAAAAATTCCTGAACGCTATATTCATCAGGTAAAAGCGGCCGCATAAGTAAAAAAATAAGAGACTGTTCCACACAACACAGTCTCCAATATGAAATTTACATTTCGTTATATTCTGAATTCCACTCAGAACCATCATCACCCTTCTGTCCATCCATCTTAATCATGAAGTTTTTAGCCGGGAAATAAGGTTTCAAATGAATATCCAAATGTATTTTATCTTTCTGAATATGATCTTGCTCAAAACGCTTTACAGAAAAATCTTCAATAAGCTTATCTGGTCCGGTAATACCATCTAAAAACTGCACTATCTGCCCCATAAGCTCTCTTCTGGTTTTGGCATTGAAGTTTTCGAAAGCCCTTCTGTTTAAGAAGTCCATCAGCACCTTAGTAACGTAGTCAAACACACGCACCACAGAGTAAGTCTGCAAGCCCAGATTATCTCCGTTAAACAAAGTCTTAGCTGAAAACGCCATTACTTTACCATATTCAAAAACCATAGGCACCAAACCTAGCTTCTCCAGCTGAGAGATTTCACCTTTTTTAAGGTCGAATTTAACACCGTCAACCTCGTTCATTCCTCCGAACTTCTTACCTGCAGTAACCTGAGACATGAGTGTCTTATAGATCTTTCCTCCCAAGGCACTGGAAGGAGCCACAAAAATATCCTCTTCCTCTCCTACGTCGGCATTTCTACCTCTACCTACTAACCAGTTACAGGTCATAATCACGTTAGAACGATACTTATCTCCACCAGAAAGGTTAGCCGCTTCAAAGAGCTCCATAACATCATCTGGCTCATCAAGGTGCTCAAAGTCAGTTACCAGCATCACTTTATTTTCGTGTGCTATCTTAGCCCATTTTTCTACCACCTTGTTAGATCCTAAATAACCAGGAACCACTAATAAGCTGTAGTTATCTCTAAGGTCTAATCGATCATAATTCTGAACCAATTCCTCATGCACTGCATCAATAAATCGAGTATTATCAAGATCTTTTAACTGATCAATTTCAGCATTAAGAATATTCACATTCTTAAGCTTTTGAGTCTCCGTATTCTTAAAGAAAAGGGCCACAGACCTATAAGATTCCTCTAGCTCACGTGTCTGATCCAAAGATCTTTTCAGGTTCTTTTTAAGAGTTTCACCAGCTAGTTCAGACCTTTTTTCTGACTCATCAATTAATTCTGATAAATCATCTGAAGTCTCTAACAAGTCACTCCATATTTCGAGTGTTTTCTTAAGCTTTTGTCTTTCTAACTTCTTAGATGATTCTGTTAAAAATATTTTCTTCCTGGCTTTACGCTCAGGATTCATATTTTGTACGTCATCAATACAGGCTTCTAAAAGATCAAACCCACCATACTTGGCCAGTTTCTCTTCATTCCTCTTCAGCTCCTCTGCCGGATTCTCTACCTGCTGAGTGCTTACTGCTTTATTTTCTTGAACTGCCATGGTTTATTTCTCTTGTTCTAGTTCTGCGATTAATGATTTAATAGATTTTAATAAAGCCTGCTTAGCTTCAGGATCAGCCAAAGCACTCTTTAATATCTTATTTGTTCGTAATTGCTTAATTACTTTGAGATACTGATGCTTTTCGGTATCAAGATCATTTAAAAACTTACTTTGTTCAATTATTCCATCTTTACCGAAATTTCCTAAATGACTAAACTTCAAAGTTTCTTTCTTCTCTACACCTTCAGCATCTTCAAACTCTACTTCTACTTCTGGTTTATAATGATCAAAAACATCATCAAGAGTTTTTAACCCTGTAACTATCTCTGGTTTTAATGATTGATCCTGAGTTAGTTTCTGAATAAGTAATGTCTTATTCTGACCAATTTCCGCTATGGCTTCACCAGCATCGGTCTGCACCTCTGTTCCGCCTAATCCGAGTTTATTATCCATAGAATAAAAAATTTATGTTGATAAATGATAAAATGTTTTAACTGATAATTTATATATAACTTAACTATACTTCCATACTAGCTCCTCGCCCTCTACGGAGAGACTCACCACACTACCTTTAGTAATTTCCCCACTAATGATCTTGCGAGATAATGGCGAGCGCAGCTCTGACCGAATTACACCTCTGATAGGTCTGGCCCCATATTTTGGAGTAAAACCTTTATGCGCTAATAAGCTTTTGGCTTCATCTGATAGCTCCAAAGTAATTTCTTGTTTCTCTAAGGCTTTGTACAGATCTTTCATCTGCACCTCAAATATTCTGACAACACCCTTTTCAGTGATAGGAGAGAAAGGCACTATCTCTGTTAATCTACCCAAAAACTCAGGTCTGAAATGCATAGACATCAAATCCAGAAGATCAGTAGATTTTGGAATCTCCCCTGCTGAAAAAGACTGAGCCACATGCTCACTACCAATATTTGAAGTAAAAAGCACTACGGCATTAGAAAAATCACCTGTTTTACCCAATCGGTCACTTAATTTACCTTCATCTAAAATCTGAAGGAATATATCAAAAACTGAAGGGTGCGCCTTTTCTATTTCATCAAAAAGCACTATAGAGTAAGGTTTTTGCCTAATTTTATTCACCAGCAAGCCTCCCTCTTCATATCCCACATATCCTGGAGGTGCTCCATAGAGCAAAGCAGCCGAGTGTTCTTCTTTGAACTCTGACATATCAAAGCGAATGATTGCCTCTTCGGTTTGAAATAAAAATTCCGCTAATGATTTGGCCAGCTCTGTCTTTCCCGTACCTGTAGGCCCGGTAAAAAAGAAAGATCCTATGGGCAAACCTGGCTTGCTCAGTCCAGACCTAGATTCCAATATAGCTTCCGTAACTGAAACGATAGCATGATCCTGCCCGATTACTCTTTTCTTGAGTTCATCTTCCATGGTAAGCAATCGCTCCTTTTCATCTGTACGAAGCTTACCTGCCGGGATACCCGTTTTATTAGCGATAGTAGCAGCTACATCATTCTGCTCTATCAATTCCGATCGCCCACTGACCTTAGTCTGAAACTGATCAAGTACATTTTCTATGGCCTCAACATATTTGTCCACCTCAGAAATGCCTGATACTGATTCTTCTGACCAATCTTCAAATAATAAATAACTAAAAAGTCCTTTTAACTCTAACCATACTTTTTCCAGCTCATTTAATTTTACTGGATCCTCAGAACTATTTTCAGCTATAACTTGCACCTGTGCTTTTACTTTTTGCACATTATCTGCCGTAGTTTCTAACATATACCGCGTGGCCGACATGGTGCGATCTATGAGATCAATAGCAGAATCTGGTAGACTTCTCTCTTTGTTAAATCGTTTTGACAAACGGATAGCTTCAGCTATTGTAGCTTCATCTACCGTGAGTTTATGATGCTCTGTATACTTACTAATAGTATCGGATATCATTTTTAGAGCCCTTTCTTCATTAGGCTCCTCTAAACCGATCACCTCAAATCGTCTGAAAAGGCCTTCGTCGTTTTCTATATTTTTTCTGAAAGCATCATTAGTAACGGTTCCAATAAATGTTATCTGACCTTTAGCCAGTTCTGATTTCAGAATATTTACTAATCCAGGATTACCGTTTTCCTTATTGGTAATATTATTAATCTCGTCTATAAGCAAAATAGGTTTAGATAGTCCCTTAAGGGCATTAAGCACCTTTTTAAACCTGTCTTCTATTTCACTTTTATAAGTGGCACCTGATACCAGTTGTATATAATCTAACTCATAAATCTGAGCTCCTTTAAATGCAGCTGGCACTGACTCATCTACCACCACTTGAGTAAAACCATCAAGCAGAACGGTCTTTCCCACGCCGGGTTCACCGGTTATTAATACATTAGGTTTTGAATGCCTTCCCAGCACCTCCAGCATCATTTTAATTTCAGCTTCTCTACCAGAAATGGCCTGAAGCTGATTCTGATCGGCCTCAAAAACCTTGTCTACACAATAATCACTAAGTACAGTAGTTGCTACTCCTGATGGTAAAACCTGTTTTACGGCTCCATTTTCAGGATTTATTGAAGCTACTTTTGCCACTTGAAGAATGTCATCACCTTTTATTGGTAATGTTTTAAGCTGCTCATAAGAAAAGCCTACTCCTGGCGTACATACCGAAATAAGAAGGGCTGTAGGAGTTATTTTTTCCTCTCCCAATTTGAGTTTAACACTATCCGCTTCATTAAGTATAGATTCAACCGACCTATCACCTTCAATCACATCAGAAATACTCGCTTTTTTAGGCAGAGACTCTATCCTAACATCGCACCACTCTTCAAAATAATAAACATCAACATCAAGCTTAAGGAGTAATGAATCTAAACCCGAATCTTTATGAAGAAGCGCCTTAAGTAAGTGAGCCGCATTATACTCATTATTATGACATTCCTTAGCCAGAGCCTGGGCAATATGAATTGCAGTTTTACTCTCCTGCTCTAAAGAAAATTCCACTAACTGCATGAATTAAACAAATTAAAAAATTATATATATAATATAAATAGTGCAATACAAAAATTAAAGACAGCTACACTAAACTATAGACAACTTTACAAAAAAGAACTTAATTGATTAAATAAAAGTATGAAAAAAAATCATTTTCAGCTTTTTTCTATATAAAATTAAACCTTTTATACTTTTTAGCATATCGTAATTCAGACAACTATAATGGAGACTAAAAAATTGTAGTCAAAAAAAAATTTAATTAAATCAATTAGATAATCGACGTATATTATCGATTAATGACCGATGAAATAGATAAGCTACTATTTAACAGGGCTGGGTTTCAGCCACATACCATCTGGCAATAAAAAAGGCGAGAATATTATTAGCTGGGAACTAAAATATACTCGCCTGAAGGGTAAAATCTAATATCGTATCAATAAAATTCTACATCAGATCACTTCCAAAGACTCAGATCTCTATTCAATAAAGTCTCTGTCTTTTTAATATCTGGTTTATAATACTCAAATAATTCGTCTTTGGTATTTTTATCTATCTCCAAACGTGTAAGATTACGTTGCATGATTTTTCGAGACAGTTTCTCTCTTCTCTTCTTATTCAAAAACATTCTTACAAATGGCCTAAGTACCACTATAATCTTTTTGCCTTCAAACAAAAATTCATGTAACCATCTGGATTTAGGCACTCCTGACATATTATGACGCTCAGAAGCATCTATTTCCACATTCTTCTTAACTCCTAGAAAATCAAAAATATCTTCCATTACACTCTGTGGAGAAGAAGACAGCTCCTCGTTAAGCACTACTTTTACAGAGCTAAAATTATCCATAAATGCCTTAACCCCTTCGTAATACTGACTTACAGCTTTATAATGATAGATCAATTCAAAGTTTTTTTCTATTCTTTCTGGCTCAGCTTTTAGGCCTTCCTCAAAAGATAAATGCTCTCTATCATCTCTTCTCAAATGTTGATAGGCAGAGAATGAACGCTTCACGGGATGCCTCAGTAAAATAATAATCTTAGGATCTCCATATAGCTTTTTAATAAATGGAATTGTTTTCTCATGAAAATAAAAAGTATCTGCACTGGACTCCCCTATAATCTTCTCGTCTTTTACATCCGTAAACAGGTCCTTATATTTTTCAAAATCTTTAATGTACCAAGCTTCCACCTTATCATCTTTGGGCCCTCCGAGCGGAAGATCCGTTACCTGGCTGGTAATATATCTTGGCTCCTTAGCCCGTGACATATATACCTCAGGGTGTTGCTCTAAATACTGATGTAAAGACGAGGTGCCACATTTAGCAACTCCTACCACAAGAAGATTGGGTAATACAGGGTTATCTTTTTGATTATTCATTAATATATTTCAACTATAATAAGATCGGCTCAAACTAATAAAAATTTATCTTTATGACAATCTATTTAACTTAACAAGGCTAATAAACCTGATAAGTCTTACTTGCAATATATCATAAAACAATAGAATTTATCAGCAGAGAATTTATCAATTATAACTACAACCTAAACGGTAATTTGTTACAATACAGCAGCTTTTAAGCAAAAAAAGATTGAAAAGATTGTCTGCTTTATTTATTTCAGGTGAAAAAGTATGAGGCATAAAAAAAGCGAACCTTTCAGTTCGCTTAGTGACCTCGCCAGGATTCAAACCTGGAACCTCTTGAGCCGTAATCAAGTGCTCTATTCAGTTGAGCTACGAGGCCGTTTTTCAAAATTGAGTTGCAAATGTAAGTAATAATTCTTCTTAAAAAAAGTATTATTCACGTATACTTTTTTAAAAAACCTTATCTTTGACGCCTACAATAAAATGAAAGATTTCAGGTTAATTATACTATGAAGAAAATTTCACTCTATTTCCTCACAGCACTTATTTCTGTTTCAGCCTTTGCTACTGGCACAGAACCATCTAAAAAAAACAAGGAGAACCCCTCCGAAAGGCTTCAGCCTATGAAAATCAGAAATCGTGCTGCCAGGCCTGATATCCCTGGTTCATTAATCCTAAACATAGGATGGAATGTGTTGCAGGATAATTCTGAAGAGCTAGATATCAACACATTCGGCTCACGTACTTTTGAGATGTATTATTTATATGACATGCCTATAGGAAACACCGGCTTTGAAATAAGACCAGGTATTGGTATTGGCGTTGATAAATTTAAATTTGATAATGACGTTTCTTTAGAACAAACTGTAAACAGCTCAGGCGATACTGAAGTAAGCACTGTTACTTTAGACGATGACTGGGATGTAGCTAAATCACAGTTAGCTTCCAGCTATTTAGATATTCCTTTAGAAATCAGATTTTTTGCTAACCCTGATGACAAAAGAAGAAGCTTCAACATAAGCGTTGGCGGTAAAGTAGGAGTAAGATTTACTTCTCATACCAAAATCAAATATTCTGATGGCGATGAAAATGCCAAATTGAAAATCAAAAAAGACTTTGGACTTAACCGTTTCCGTTATGGCCTTACCGGCAGAATGGGTATTGGAGGCTTCAACTTATTCTACTACCAGAGTTTATCTCCATTATTTGATGATGGCCCAGAAGGAACAGATGACGCTACTAAGATTACAGTGGGATTAACATTCACTGCCTTCTAAGCAAAAGAAGCAATACAAAACATAAACAAGCTGTCACTAAAGTATCTTCTAATCAAGCTACTGATTTAGTGACAGCTTTTTTTATGACTAATTTCCTTTAAAATCAGGCTTTCTCTTTTCCATAAATGCGCTAACTCCTTCCTTATAATCATGGGTTTCGCCTGCTATTTCCTGACAGTAAGCTTCATACTCTAACATCTCATCTAGCGTTGAGCTTCCCGATTTATTAAGCATCTTCTTCATCAGACCTATGGCCTTGGTGGGAGCATTGGCATAGTAATCGGTATACTTTTTCACTGCTTCATCTAGCTCAGCCGCAGGCACCACTCTATTGACTATTCCCAACTCAAAGGCTTCTTTCCCACTGATACGAGAGCCCATAGTACTTAATTCAAAAGCCTTAGCACTTCCCACCAGCCTAGGCAGGAAATATGAAGATCCTGAATCTAGCACCAGACCGATGTTAACAAAAACTTCAGTTAACACTGCCTCTTCAGCCGCCACTATTAAATCACAAGCCAAAGCCAAAGAACAGCCTGCCCCAGCAGCCACACCATTAAGCTTGCAAATAATAGGCTTAGGCATTCCCTTCATTAATCTAATAATAGGGTTATACCTTTTATGCAATGACTCCATGAAGGATTTCTTATCGTTAGACGAAGCTTCTTTCAGGTCCTGACCAGAGCAAAATGCTTTTCCAGCCCCAGTGAAGACCACCACTCTCACAGCATCATCTTTATTAATTTCCTTTAGTGCAGTTTGGAGCTCATAAGTAATAGTATCATTGAGTGCATTATATACTTCCGGCCTATTGAGCGTCAAGGTGCAGACACCACCTTCAGTAGCAATTTTCAAATGTTCATACATGAGGATTAGGTTTTTGTTATATAAAAAGAACGATCATCGTTTTTATTCACCATGGACTGATAAATACCAACTTATTCGCCTTTATTATAATATTAACAATGCTGCCGCAAAATTGACAGAAAAACCTAGTAAACTTCCGAGATGAACTTCGGCAGGAGAGTGAGAATTAAGATACAATCTCGATGAGCAAACCAATCCGTGTAGCACTAAGGCAATCATTAGAGGAATAAAAAGCATGCTATCAAGATATTTATAATGAAAGACCAGCAAAAAAGCCAAAAGCCCAGCTGTGCCAGCGCTATGTGCGCTTATTTTATAGAAGAAGGTTGTGATAGTAACCAGCAAAATGGTAACAGTCATGGATCCGAACATGACCATGAAATTCATTCCGAAAACCGGCTTACTAATAAAGAAATAACTCGCTAAACCATACCACATGGTAATAAAGGAAAAAGGTAATAGTCTTTCTTTTCTATCTTCTAAGCGGATACTACTGATAGAGTTAGTAACCTTAAGCATCAATACACTAACAATAGGGAGCAGATATGTTAAAACGAAAATAATAGTAATTACTGCCAATAAAGAATTGTCATCTACTGGCAAAATCACTGATGGCGCAAAAAAGTACAAAGTGAGCACTAAAAGTGTAGCCATCAGTAATGGATGGAACAATACCGAAATAAAATTAGCCAACTGCCTCAAACCTATAACTCTTTCCTTAACCTGGCCACAGGTATATTCATTTGTTCTCTATATTTCGCCACTGTACGTCTGGCTATATTATAGCCTTTAGCTTTTAACAATTTCTCCAATTTATCATCACTAAGAGGCTTCTTTTTATCTTCCTCATCAATAATCATTTTCAGCTCATTCTTCACCTCTCTGCTACTTACATCTTCACCAGAGTCTGTAGCTATACCTTCAGAGAAGAAATACTTAAGCGGGAAAATACCAAAATCAGTCTGCACAGCCTTACTATTTGCCACCCTAGAAACGGTGGAAATATCCATATTGATAATATTAGCGATGTCCTTTAAAATCATAGGACGAAGCTTACTTTCATCTCCTTCCAGGAAATATTCATACTGAAAGTCTACTATCGCTCGCATAGTGTTAAGCAAGGTATGTTGCCTTTGTTTTATGGCATCAATAAACCACTTGGCGGCATCGAGCTTCTGCTTCACAAAGCTTACCGTTTCTTTGAGCTTTTTATCAGACTTATCACTCTTATCATATGCTTGTAGCATTTCAGAATAAGATCTGCTCACTCTAAGTTCTGGCGCATTTCTAGAGTTTAAAGATAACTCCAGCTCACCATTATCATTAGAAAGTATAAAATCAGGAATGAGGTATTGTGTTCTTACCAGTCCTGTAGAGCTTCCGCCGGGCTTGGGGTTTAGCTTTCTTATGAGTTCAATAGCATCTTTAACATAGTCTTCATCTTCTATGTCTAGCTTCTTCATTATTTTGCTATAGTGCTTTTTTGTAAATTCATCAAAGCACTCACCCAATATCTTTTTAGCTACGTAAACATCTACATTCTGATCATCAGGTCTTCTTTCTAACTGCAAAAGGAGACATTCCTGTAAATCTCTGGCTGCTATTCCTGGAGGATCAAAGTCCTGAATCTTACGCAAAATCTCCTCTACCTCATCTACATCGGTATCTATATTTTGAGAAAAAGCCAGGTCATTAATAATAGAATCTACATCTCTACGGATATAACCATCACTTTCAATACTCCCTATGAGTTGCTTGCCTATCACATATTGCCGATCATCTAACCTGAGAAACCCCAGCTGATCCATCAGGCGCTCATTAAGAGTAGAATGCATAGCTATCGGCATTTCTTTATCTTCATTATCGCCGTCGCCTTGCATTTTATAGCCACTAAAATCATCGTCTCGCAGATAATCTTCTACATCCAGATCTTCATCTTGCTGAGTATCTGTATCTTCATAATCATCTGTGATATCCTCTGACTCTTCTTCTTTTCCTTCTTCCAAAGCCGGATTCTCCTCCAGTTCCTCTTCAACCCTGCTTTCCAGCTCGGCAGTAGGGATCTGTAGCAGCTTAATGAATTGAATTTGCTGCGGAGATAATTTTTGTTGTAAACTTTGGGTTAAACCAAGCTTCTGCATCCTATGATTTTACTTAAATCTTGCTCTGAATAAATTTACATCAAAGTTATTATATTTCTATGATTCTTTGACTAAAAGCCTAAATTATCGTTTTTTTGCCGATCTATTTGAGGCTCTAGTAAGCATTAACAAATCAATTAAATATTAGTTGTGGAAGATCTAAAAAGAATCA
Source organism: Fulvivirga maritima (assembly GCF_021389955.1). Classification (NCBI taxonomy): domain Bacteria; kingdom Pseudomonadati; phylum Bacteroidota; class Cytophagia; order Cytophagales; family Fulvivirgaceae; genus Fulvivirga; species Fulvivirga maritima. Next base: position 2,609,735 of record NZ_CP089980.1, on the reverse strand, counting down.
AAATTAAGGAGCTCCTTGATGCTCCCGTTATCGGAAAAAAAGTCAATGTGAAAGGTTGGGTAAGAACCTTCCGTAGTAATCGATTCATAGCCATAAATGACGGATCCACAATTAATAACATGCAAGCTGTGGTGGATTTCGAAGCTATGGATGAGCAGTTGCTTAAGCGTGTAACCACAGGTGCTTGTGTATCCGTAGTAGGTGAATTGAAAGAGTCATTAGGTAAAGGCCAAACCGTAGAGATTATAGTAGAGTCTCTGGAAGTTTTAGGTGATGCTGATCCTGAAAAATATCCTTTACAACCTAAAAAACACTCTCTGGAATTTTTACGAGAAATAGCTCACTTAAGAGTTAGAACGAACACTTTCAGTGCTATTTACAGGGTTCGCCATGCCATGATATTTGCTGTGCACAACTTCTTTAACCAAAAAGGTTTTTATAACGTGCATACGCCTATCATCACAGGATCTGATGCTGAGGGTGCCGGCGAAATGTTTCGTGTAACTACTTTAGACTTAGCCAACCCTCCTAAAAATGAGGATGGCACCATAAACAATAAAGAAGATTTCTTCGGAAAAGAAACTAACCTCACTGTTTCTGGTCAATTAGAAGGAGAAACTGCCGCCATGGGTATGTCTGAGATTTACACTTTCGGCCCTACTTTCAGAGCTGAGAACTCAAACACCTCTCGTCACCTGGCTGAGTTCTGGATGATAGAACCAGAAATGGCTTTTTATGACATTAATGACAACATGGATTTAGCAGAGGAATTTGTTAAATACCTAGTGAAATATGCATTAGAAAACTGCAAAGATGACCTTGAGTTTTTAAACCAAAGAGCTCTGGACGAAGACAAAGGCAAGCCTCAGAATGAAAGAAGCAGCATGAGTCTTTTAGAAAGATTGCAGTTTGTGGCTGACAATGAGTTTGAACGCGTTACTTATACCGAGGCTATTGACATTCTTAAAAACTCGAAGCCTAATAAAAAGAAGAAGTTCCAATACTTAATAGAGGAATGGGGTGCTGATTTACAGTCAGAACATGAGCGTTTTCTGGTAGAGAAGCATTTTGAAAAACCCGTAATTCTGTATAACTACCCTAAAGACATCAAAGCATTTTACATGCGACAAAATAATGATGACAAAACGGTAGCCGCTATGGACGTACTCTTCCCAGGCATAGGCGAGATCATAGGAGGTTCTCAGAGAGAGGAACGCTATGATGTGTTAAAAGCCAGAGTAGACGAATTAGGAATACCTGAAAAAGACCTTTGGTGGTATTTGGACCTGAGAAAATTCGGATCTGCACCACACAGTGGCTTCGGACTTGGTTTTGAAAGGTTAATCCTCTTTGTTACAGGAATGGGAAATATAAGAGACGTGATTCCATTCCCAAGAACACCGGACAATGCAGAATTTTAATTAATAATATCAAGGAGGTTTCAGCCTCCTTTTTTATTAGTCATAAATGCAAAAAGTCGCCCTTTACCAGAGAGCGACTTTTGCTGCTATATAGTAACCAACTTTAACTATACAGCTCATTTACTAATCAACCTAAACCTGATAATCCTTAGTCAATTGACATGCCACTAATTAATCGGCCCAATTGAAGCGTTTAAGCATCTTACCGCAAAAACACCTTCCACAAACAGGAAAATTCTTACATTTATTGGAATGGTAAATCCCATTTAAAAGCTTATTAAGTAATTCAGCTGAAATCAAAAAAAGCTATAAATAAAAAAAGTCGCCCTTTACCAGAGAGCGACTTGAGCTGTATGGCTAAACCAACGACAAACCATACAACATTTTAATCAACCTAAACCTGATATGCTTAAGTCAATTGGCATGCCATTACCTTAATGCCTCAAAAATGATAAATAAAGGCCATTTGTAGTTATTCGGGGTCTGTGTGGTGGAATTTCAGTTTATCTGCTGGAATTTCGAGGTCACTAAACCATCCACAGTCCATATTTCTAAACAAAATCAACTTTAGAATGAGATAGTGTTAATTCGATATTCTAAACCAACTCCTCCACACCCTTCATCCTATCCCAAGCAGTATATCCACCTGCCAAATTATAGATAGTATCAAAGCCATGATGCGCTAAAATCAAAGATGAAAGATATCCTCGTAGTCCTTTAGCGCAATAAACTAACATAGGTTGAGATGGGTCTAGCTCTTCAATTCTATTTCTCAATTCATCTAAAGGTATATTAACTGAACCTTCAATAGCGCCATTGTTCTGAATTTCAAGAGGTGAACGAACATCTAAGATGGTTAGCAACTCTTGTTTATCGATCAAATTCTCTGCTTGCGTTACGTTCACTTCTATAAAATTGCCTTTTAATGAGTTCTCAGCAACATAACCCATCACTACTACAGGATCCTTTGCCGGAGAAAAGGGAGGTGCGTAAGCCAAGTCTAATCTGGGAAGATCATGAATGGTAAGCTTAGCATAAATAGCCGTAGAAAGCACATCAACTCTTTTATCTACTCCTTTCTCTCCTATCATTTCAGCCCCCAGCAGCACTCCAGTATCTGGAGCGTAATATATTTCCAGGAAAATGTCTTTGGGATCAGGATAAAAACCAGGTGTAGTTCCGGCTATTATCATAGAAGACTCAAATGGAACACCTCTTTTAGCTAATTCTTTTGGCCCCAGGCCTGTTCTTGCAATAGTGTAATCAAAGAGCTGCATAATAGATGTACCATATCCTCCCGAGAAAGTCTCTTGTGCACCTGCCGCATTAGCTCCTGCCACCCGGCCGGCCTTATTAGAATGCGTTCCCATTGGGAACCAACCTGATTCCTGAATCAATAAATTAGGAATAGCCGCACAATCGCCCGCCGCATAAATATCTGCTAGCGACGTCTCCATATACTCATTAACTATCAAGGCTCCATTTGGCAGATGCTTAGCACCTTTTTCAACCAGTATTTCAGTATTAGGCTTTACACTTATACTCACCAGCATAAAATCAGTATTAAACCTTTCGCCATTACTGAGAACCAGCTCATTACTTTCTGCATTTACTTCAATTACTGAAACACCAAGCTTAAGATCCACACCATTTCTCACCAATTCATTAGCTGCCATTTGAGTAAATTTCTTATCCCAATTCACCAGCACATGATCACTAAGCTCTACCACAGTCACTTTTTTACCCGCATGAATTAAGTTTTCAGCTGTTTCCAAACCTATAAGCCCAGCACCCACTATAGTAATGTGATCAGCTTCTTTTATCACTCCTTTTTTGGTTATTTCATCAAAATCCTCAATCGTTTTTGCAAAGGCCCAATTTTCATAATTATCTATGCCTTTAATAGGAGGTAAAAAGGCGCGCCCACCAGTTGCTACTATCAACTTATCGTATTTATAAGAGTCTTTATGCGTTCTTACTTCATGAGCATCAGGATCGATATCTATAACCGGTTCATTCAAGTGAAGATCTACCTTAAACCTATTTTCTAATAACTCAGGTGAAACCACCATCAGCTTATCGCGAGATTTTATTTTCCCTGACATTGTATACGGGATACCGCAAGTGGCATAACTGATGTGTTCTGTTTTTTCAAAAAGAATAATTTCAGCATTTTCATCAGTTCTTCTAGCTTTAGCTGCAGCTGAAGGGCCGGCTGACAACCCTCCGATAATTATAATTCTGTTGCGTTTCATAATTCCTGGTTCTGTAGTTCTGTTTGTTTAAAACAAAATTAAAACGCCATTACAGCCACAAACCTGACGAACAACAACGAATTACATGACAAACCTCAGGAAATAGGGGTTATGTAACAAAGGTCACAAAGCTAAGTAGCCTACTTTGGGCAAATGAAGAAAAAAACCGTCATGATCATAATAGCAGATTTATTAAAATTCACGAAATCCCACATGTCTAATTACCACTCATTCTATGTTAATATTTCAGAACCGGACGCAACCCCAGTCATCAAAATTTAATTTGGAACATTAAGTTTTACACTTAATTTTAAGGCCAACAATCTGTAAAACAACAAAATTTTAGATATGAAGAAATATTCAAATTAAATATATAAACTTTTGAAGCCACCGAATATCTTAAGGCTAATCTCTTCCAAAAAATTTATTTTGGGTTGAAAAAATACTTTAAGATTCAAGCCTCATCTGCATTCAGAAATAGGATAAACAACGAGCTTCAAAAGCCACCTATATAGCACCTACCCATTATCCGTCTAAACCTAACCCAAATCTCTAAAACGGAACTACAGAATAATTCATATACACTAAAATCTTAACGATTAATGAAAATTATACTCACGTGTTTAACACTCTTAAGTGTTGGACTCAACACTATTTTTGCCCAGAACGCAAGCAATAAAACCACACTACCATTAATAGTACCCACGCCTACATCTGTTGAATTAGGCCATAAAACCATATCACTTGGCAAAGAAGTGGTACTTATTGAAGGCTCAGGCACAACCACAGAAGCCACTCAGCTGGTTCGTAATATTCTTAAAACTGCCGGAGTAGAAACAATAACTACAGCTAGCCGATTACCTCGCAGCTTTGAACTCCCACATTTAGTATTAGGAATAAGTAATGACAAACTGATTGAGGCCGCATTAAAACAAAGTAATGCTAAACAAGACAAAAATCCGGAAGGATACTCATTGAGCAGTATTACTATTGATAATGGCGCCTTAATTACTATAGCTGGTAATGATGACGCCGGTCTCTTTTATGGAGCTCAGACTTTAAGTCAAATTATTAAAGATCAGGCCATACCTGCTATTACTATACAAGACCACCCTGCCATGCCTATAAGAGGAACCATTGAAGGTTTTTATGGCAAACCCTGGACTATGGAAGGCCGAGCTAAACACCTGGAATTTCTTGGAACCGTAAAAGCCAACACCTATGTTTACAGCCCAAAAGACGATCCTTATGCTCGTGACAAGTGGCGTGAGGCGTATCCAAAAGATATTTTAGACCAACTTGCGTCTTTAGTAAGCACTGCCCAGAGAAACCAAATTAACTTTGTTTACGCCATATCTCCGGGGCCAACTATCTGTTTTTCTGATCCTAATGATCTTCAGCTTTTAGAAGATAAATTCAAAGTACTGCGCACCATAGGCATCCATAATTTTTATGTGGCTCTTGATGATATTGAATATAAACAATGGAACTGCGATAAAGACGAAAAAACTTATGGTCCTTCAGGCACTAAAGCAGCCGGACTTGCACAAGCAGAGTTACTCAACAAATTGCAAGCTAACCTTGATAAACTTGATCCTGAAGCACAGCCACTTATTACCGTACCTACAGAATACTACGACGCTAAAGAAAGTGATTATAAAAAGGCTTTAACTGAAAACCTGGATCCTAGAATTATTATTCAATGGACAGGAACTGACGTAGTTCCCCCTGCCATTTCAGTGGGTGATGCCAAGCAAGCCACAAAAGCTTTTGGAAGAAAAACTTTATTGTGGGATAACTATCCTGTAAATGATTATGCTCAAACCACAGGCCGATTACTATTGGCGCCTTATAACAAACGTGAAGCGGGTTTATCTGAGCAACTTTCAGGTATACTTTCTAACCCTATGAACCAAGAAGCAGCAAGCCGGGTAGCAGTAATAGGAATAGCTGCTTTCGGTTGGAATGATACATCTTATGATCCTGAACTTACCTGGTATTATGCAGCTAGGTATTTAGCCAATAAAGATCCTCAAGCTACTGAAGCCCTATTAACCTTTTTTGACACACAGCACATTGCCCCTACTTTTGGCAGTCAGCCTTGGCAAAAGCAAGCTCCGGATCTAAAAAAGAAACTTAATAAAGTACGTTACGAAATTGCTTTTGGATCAGCAACTTCAAGAAACCAAGCCATTGAAAAGTTAAAAGAACAAGCTTCCAAATTTGCGACTGCTCCGAATATTATTCAATCTCAGGTAGTAGATGCTGACTTTATTACTGAATCAGCTCCCTGGCTGGAAGCTATGCAACTATGGGGGAGGGCTCTCCAACTTACAGCCGCCGGTCTGGGTGCCGCCAATCAAGGAAGCATTTCCGCTAAACAATATTTTAATCAGGCTCAAAAATTAGCCAATGAGGCCTCTGAAGTTCAGAGTATCCCAGGCGCTACTCGTTTTGATGGTCCTATCAAAATCGCAGATGGTGTGTTAGACAATTTTATAAATGATGCACCAAAGCTTATAGCTATTGACAGCGGAAAATAAAGTATAACAACCTGAATCTAATTTGACACGAGATGTACTTGCTAAAAACTCTACAGCAAAACATCTCAAACCTATAAAACAGCCGTTTGGCCTGAGCCAAGCGGCTGTTTTTTTTTGAAGCGCAACTCAAATAATCCTTCGCAGAAAAATCAAATAGCCCAAGCATCCACAATCAATATTATTTATCAATTTAATTCATTTTTAATCCAAATATTCAATATATTGCATCAATATTAATCAATACAAAACAACACAATCCTCACATTAAATTCATTTCTGACTATAGACTATGAATAAATTACTATTATCATTAGCGCTCATAACCTGCTCATGCATAGCTGCTAAGGCTCAGAATTACAAACCATTTAAACTCGGCTTAGGCCTAGGTTATGCCACTCCTGATGGAGGTCCCGGAATTCTTTTTGATGTGGAACCGGCCTATAGATTAAATGATAACATTGCCATAGGTTTTAGATGGGAAAGTACTGCCATGTCTCGAACTTTTGATGACAGCGATAATGAGCTTTATGGTCGCAGCTCTTACACCCTTAACGGTCAATATTATTTATCTGACTCCAAGATTCGTCCTTATATAGGGCTTGGCTTGGGTATATACAAAGCCACTTCTATTGGATTTTTAGACTTCACTGACAACTCTCTTAAAGTTTCTGATGATACTGAATCGAAATTCGGGTTTTATCCACGAATTGGTTTAGACATAGCTCACTTTAACATCAATATAGACTACAACATCAGCAGTAAAACTGAGAGCAAAACTATTGTAAAACCCAATGGTGAAACTGAGAAAACTCCTGAAATTAAAAATAATTACATCGGAATAAGAATTGGAGCATTCCTCTTCGGAGGGGAAAGATAAAAGTATAGCCGCGCTTTGAATAAATCTCAAATCAACCTACTTCAGTAATTCCATCAAAACATAAAAAAAGCCGCCCTTTACCAGAGGGCGGCTTTGACTGTATCGTTAAACCAACTACAAACCATACAGTCCTATTAATCAACCTAAACCTATTAAGTGTAAGTCAATTGGTGTGCCATTTCATTTTTAGCTCAATTTGGCCAAAAAAAAAAGGATTTTAATGTTCTATAAATTCCCAGAAAAGGAAAACTCATTCCTGTGCCGGAAAAATTAGTCCACTTCAGCAAACCTATCATCTCCACACATCCTCACCACTTTAGGGGTAAAGGTTCCTACTACTTCTACCAAATCCTGCTGAGCAGCCATTACCTGATGGATATCTTTATATACCATCGGAGCCTCATCTACCCCGGAACCGATTACATGAACACCGGCATGCTTCAGATGACTTTTCACCTCATCTCTGGTGATCATAGCTTTAGCCTTTCTCCTAGACATGACCCTTCCTGCTCCGTGAGAGGCAGAATTGATAGCAGCATGCTCTCCTTTTCCTCTCACTATAAATCCGGGAGAAGTCATAGATCCGGGTATGATTCCCATCACTCCTTTACCCGCAGGAGTAGCTCCTTTACGGTGAACAATGATCTCATTACCTTCGACATCTAGCTCCTTCCAGGCGAAGTTATGATGGTTCTCTATCATAGCCAGTGGCTTTTCACCCAATGAAACAGCCATTCTCTCATGAATCTGATGATGACATGCCGAGGCATAATCACCAGCTAGGTTCATTGCCAGCCAGTATTCTTGCCCATCTTCAGTATCAAGATCTAGCCATGCCAAATGCTTAGCTTCAGCCGGAAGCCTACATTTATCCATAGCTAACTTGGTATAATGCCTGGCTATATTAGCTCCCAAGCCTCTAGAACCTGAGTGAGACAAAACAGCCAAATACTTCCCTTTCGGCAAACCATATTCATTTTCAGCATCTACTATCTCAGCCACACCAAACTCTACGAAGTGATTACCTCCTCCACTAGTTCCTATCTGCGCATAAGCCCTGTCCTTTAAAGACTTAAGGATATTGATTTCTCCAAATTCCGCTCTATCGAGCACATCATGCCCTTTGGGCCTTTTAAAGACAGCATTCCCAAATTTGCTATTATCATTCAATAGCTTTTTATAATAGCTCAAGCTCTCATACTCAAATACGGCTGGCATATCATATAAGGTCATACACATTCTACACCCGATATCTACACCTACACCATAAGGAATCACCGCATTTTTAGTAGCCAGGACTCCGCCAATAGGCAAACCATACCCCTGATGAGCATCTGCCATCAGTGCTCCCGAGTGTGTTACCGGGAGCTTCATGGCTATTTCCATTTGGTTTACCGCACCAGGCTCAATCCCTTCAGCACCATAAGTATTATAAGGTATCCTTTTGGTATTTAACTGCTCTACTGTTTCTGCCTCCTCTTTTATAATCAAACATTTAGCGATTGATCCTAACTGATCATGCTTAAGATAAAGCGCCGGATTCTGAACTACTCTCTGCAAAAGCTCCAGCTTAAATTTCTTGCTTTTACCTTTATATCCGGCCTCCATTGCTTTTTGGGCTTCACCTATGGCTCTTCCTTCCGGATAGTCAATTTGCTTCAGTTCTTTCCCTGTCAACTTTGTCGTTGCCATTTCCAATTATTTTTAAATTTCTTAATTCTTGTTCTTTTAATATCTTGCTTCAACTCCTTGGTAGTATGATTATCTACCGAACTCATTAAAGCTTTACGATAATAGCCTATCGCTTTTCTGTATTCACATTGTGTTTCTGCTATTTTACCTAACACGCTATAAACGTAATCCTTATCAATCTCCTCACATTTTTCTGCTTTTAACATAAGTTGTGTTAAAGACTGATATTTACGCTTTGCCCAGTATAAGTCAGCCAGATTTTCATAGGCCTCTACATAAGAAGCATCGAAATAAATAGCAAGCTGATAGTGGCGCTCTGCCAAAGCCTCATTCACCTGATAGTAGTGATACATCCAACCCATAGTATAGTGTAACTTAGGGTATCCCGGCTCATCCGTTAACCCACTCATTAGCAGCTTATGAGCCAGATGGTAATCACCTTCATAAATAGCATCTTCCGCAAATGGTATTAAATCTTCAATATATTGATCATAAATGTTCATGATTTCAGAAAATTAAGAGGCCGCATCGTGCTCAATATTAAAATACAGACCTCATATTATTTAGTAGGAGTAAAAATGCTTCTCAATTGATCAATCACCTGGCCATTTCCTGCCACAGTAATCTCTCCGATTTTATCCGCAATTTTTTCTACATACTCCATTTCCTTTAGCTTATACAACATTTCGTTGTCTTCCATCAACTTAGCTGTGTTGAGCAAACTCCTGGTAGAAGCTGTTTCTTCCCTACGGGTTATCACATTAGCCTGAGCTTGCTTTTGTGCTACCAGCACCTGATTCATTATACTTTTTACATCACCAGGCAGTATTACATCTTTCACTCCAGCATCGTTGATTTTTACACCTAAAGCCACCACTTTTTCTTTAAGAGCATTCTTCACATAATCACCTATCTCCTCCTTTTTCTCTAGCAGTTCATCTAAAGAAAAAGTACCCACATACTCTCTCAGAGCCAGCTGCACCATGGTGTACAGTTGCCTTTCGTAATCTTTATTGTCAATTACAGCTTTTTGAATATCCACCACCTTGTACTGAATCATAAAATTGATTCTCAAAGCAGCCTTATCACTGGTTAAGATCTCCTGCCCAGTAATCTCCAACTGTGCCTGCCTTAAATCTACCTTAGAAACCGTTACGTTTTGGGCATTTTTCCAGAAGTAGTACTCTCCCGGACCGAGAATCTTTTCCTCTTTATTATCAATAAAAAGTACTCCTTTTTCATAAGATTCTATCTTGCATACCCTCACAAAAGGAACGAGCTCTCGTCTTTTTACCACCCCCATATTTATGTTTTCGGTAATATCTACTTTGCTCAAATCCATGGTTTTAAATTCCCAATCGGTTACTCCCTTCCAGTAAGCATATCGCCCAGGAGTAAGCACACTATTGAGGTTTCCATTGGTATACTGCAATACAATTTGATCATCCTTCACATCCACCACTTCCAGTAATGACTTTAATTCATCATCTCTCAACAGAATGTTCAAATCTATTGGCCACGGAAAGGACTTACTTCTATCATATCGGACCAACCTATCTAATGGACTGACCCAATGCTTTCCTTCGGTAATTACTCGTTTGTAATCACCGTCGCGAAATACTAATCCCACTGTTCCGGGGTTGATCTTTTCTCTAAACATGATCTTTTCTCTTTTTTTAAGTCAAAACTTCATTTATCATCATTGGTCCAATAATTCTCGGTTAAAGAAAATGTCAAAAGCATACCATAAGCCAATGCGGATTTATGATTAAGCACAGCATTTCAAATCGTTCTTTGGCTTTAGCTCCCCAAACCAGCTACACTTCGAGCGCCTCATGGCTACCACACCGCGTTCACATATTTATGTGTTCGTGTAATGCAGTTTTACACTTTAGCATTCTAAATGTACCTGACTCTTCAGAACTTCATAACTAAAGAAGCAATTGAAAATGAACCATGCGATATCCTCATTCATCAGGGCCTTAGCCTATTTTTTGAGCAAACCTCAAAGAGATTCACAAAGGCGGCCTTTGATCATTTTCAATGGTGACCTGTTTTAGAAGAAGGTCTACTTCCTAAATTTAAATGGAACCGCAATCCATCGCGTCTGCCAATTTCGCCATCCTTGCTTTCAAGGAGTGGGACTCGAACCCACACTAAATAACCTGTTGTTCTATCCACTGAACTACAATGACTATATCGTCAAAGGAAGGAGTCGAACCTTCGTACACAGAGTGATGAAGAAACATAAACCCACAATAAGCAGTATATCCCGAAGAATACTGTGGTGCTATCCAGAAACACTCACCTTAGTCTTATTGCAGCTACTTTCCTCGTGCTCTTACCATTAGGTAAAAGATTTTAAATGTTGCCGAAAAAGGACTCGAACCTCTACTGTCAGAACCAAACTCTGATGTCCTACCCATTAGACCATTCGGCAATTTGTGGGAGCAGTAGGATTCGAACCTACTCAGCCTAAGCACCTGATTTACAGTCAGGCCCAACTCTCCAACTTTGGCGTGCTCCCAAATCAGGTAAACCGCTATTCCAAAGGAGCTTTTTCAAACATCACAGCACAAACGGAGTACTGCTTGTGGTCTTTAACCACTCTCCTATGTTTTTGAGGAGACACCCGTTTTGCCTCTCCCCTGGTTTACCTACAGGATAGATTTACCATCCTATTATTTTCATTAGGGCATAAAAAAACCCCGACCTATTCAGGACGGGGTTTAATGATCTTCTCAAAAGAATATCACCTATTCCATATCCTGAAATTTATATTTTTCATCATTCCAACTTTGATCAGCACGGTAATCTGAAAAAGACATACCTCTCCCCTGAAGCAAAACATCAAAACCAAATAATATTCTGTTTTCAATCATAAGCTGAAATATTTATCGCATAAAAAAACCCGGACTTTATAGGCCCGGGTTTTAATTTATATCTATAATAAATTAATATCTACCGAACCTACACCTGCATAAATCTATGCATAACCCATATTTTGTGGGCTCCATGCGATTGATATGTTGTGTGTATATTCTCATTTCTTTTTCGTTTACGGATGCAAGTATCGTAAAAGGATTTCACAAAACAAAATAATATTTTGTTTTGTGAAATCTCAATTAAAGGAATCCTTTATGAAATCACTTATCAAAAACGCCTCTAAATGATCTCAATGAAAGATTTACCTCTATTAATTAGACTTAATTTAAATATTAAAAATGGCAATATTAATATTCTACCTTAATCCTTTTCACCTCTTCTTTCCCCTCTATCTCTAAAATAAAATAGTATGTTCCAGGATGAGGAAAATCAGAGGCAGAAAAGGTTTTTTGCTGCTTACCTTTATAGCCAGCCATACCCTCTGTAGTTTTAAGAACATTTCCACTTTCGTCTATTACGGTAAGTGTCACATCCGATGACTCATTAGCAAAATACTCTAAGCTACTTTGTCCTCTCAAAGGATTAGGATAAAAGTTAGTTTCCACAAACTCTTCATCATCTGCCACCAAAACTAAGGCCGCATCACTAGCATCATAATCATCCAGATACCTGGAAGTAATTGTTCTCCAGCTATTATCATCAAAAATAGGAGCCGATTCTGAGAAAAATAGATCTTCGGCATCTTCATCCTTTTTTAAGGTAGCCTCAAACCAAGCTGTAACATATTTACGAAAACTACCGGCATCTCCTACCCAATCAAAATGACCATTTCCTATTAATGAGCCATACAGAGCGGTAGTAGTAGAACTCAAAAATGAGGTAGAATACACAGATAAAGGATTAGCGAGCCCATCACTTGCACCTACCATTATAAACATAGGGCACTCCACATCTTCAGTAGAATAAAAATATGGAAAAGTAAAAGTTGCCGGTGCCAGCGGAGCTATAGAGGTTACACGAGAATCTTGAATAGCCGTGTTAATAGTTCCTGCTCCACCTTGAGAGTGACCAAAAGCGCCTATAGCATCGGTATCCAATTTTTGATAATACTCACTACCAGGATCTGCGTTTTCATCTAAGATGTAGTCTATAGCATCTATCATCTCATCTCCGCTACCCACATTGCTATCATCTGAAGCTATGACCACATAGCCCCATGATGCCATGTGCCTAAGCAGGCCATTATAGGTTATAGGACTACCGCCTGTACCATTACCCCAGGTAAGCACAGGATGTTTTTCACCAGAACCACCCAAGCTTACAGGCTTGTAAATGTCAAAACCTGCAAAAACAGGTCCCACAGAACGAATGACTTCTACAGAATAAGATCCTGTATTTCCGTATTGCGTAAAATAACTGCTTTGCGCAAAGCTGAAGGAGCTAACAAATAGGAAAGCAGCTAAAAAGGCCAAATTCAGTTTAATACTGAATCGATTAAGGTTTAGATTGTTGTACATAATTAATTGAATTTAGGTTGTAATTAATTATATATAATTTAATCATTACCACATTATATTTAACAGCACAATAAATAAGATACTTACAAGCATGACTAACTTTAAGCTATTTTATTTAAACAAAATTCTATTTATTAATGAGGTCAAATCTTACATAAAACAAAAAAGCCTAGCTACTTTCATAACCAGGCTCTATCTATGTTTTTTCAGTCAGTCACTGCCGTTTAAGAAACTTATACGTTTCTTTGAAGTGTCCTTGTTTATCTCTTATGGCCAAAAAATAATACCCAGGTGAAAGATCTTCTACTTTCACTCTGTATCTATTTTCTTCCACTTCCTCCACTTTTACTTCAACTACATTACCTATGATATTATGCACTGTAAAAGTAGCATGCTCTAATTCTGAATTTTCAATTTTGATATTCAGGTAATCTATGGTCGGATTTGGGAAAAGCTTTACAATATTGGTTCTATTTTCTATTGTAGCGTTATCGAAACGTCTTACTTCACCTTTCTGTGCAAAGGCATATTGCGATAATAAAGCAATTGAAAGTGTAAGTATAGTTAGCAGTAATGTTTTCTTCATAAGCTTTCGTTTCTATTCATGATAAAGCCAGCAAAAATTGATCCATATTCTCAATCCACAATATTGTTATTTCGCAATCGTTACAACACTTCTTATAAGATACGAAACTTTTAAAATAATGTTCGTTTTTTAATGAATCATTTTGAAAGCAGCGGGTAGTGAATCAGCCACATCAGAGGCTGTCATCCCAACAATTCCCTGATTTTCAGCTGCTATGTCTCCGGCTAAGCCATGAAAAAAAACTGCCAGAAAAGCGGCCTGAGGTGGCGCATATCCTTGCGCCAATAATGCGGTAACTACCCCGGTAAGCACATCTCCCATACCTCCGGTAGCCATGCCTGCATTCCCCGTACTGTTGAAAAAAACCTCACCTTGTGGCGTAGAAACAGAAGTATGGGCTCCTTTTAGAATTACAATGACTCCATAAGTACTGGAAAATTCCTTCTGCATTTCTAATCTTTCAAAATCATTACTCCACTCTCCTGCCAATCTCTCAAATTCTTTAGGGTGTGGCGTAAGGATAGAATTTTCCGGCAAGGTCTCTAATATCTCCCTATGTTCCGCCATTATATTTAAACCATCTGCATCTATTACCAAAGGCTTATCAAATGATTGTATAGCCTGCATAAGACTAAACATAGTTTCCTGCTCCTTTCCTATGCCTGGACCAATCCCTATGACATCATATTTAGATTCTCCCTCTGCGTAGCTAGTAAGAAAATGATCTCCTTCATCTACCTGAGCTATGGCCTCTGGCACCACGGACTGCATGATTTGATATCCGCATGAAGGAATATACGTAGTAAGCAACCCCACTCCAGATCTTAATGCCGCTCTGGCCGAGAGCACCGCTGCCCCCATTTTACCATAGCTACCCGCCATGATTAACGCTCTACCATTGTTGCCTTTATGAGAAAACTTAGTACGCCTTTTTAGAAATGATTTTACGAATTTACGATCTAAATAGCGATAAGCTGTGCTTTGCTGTTCTATCCCCTTTCCGGCAAGACCAATGTCTTTGATGATCCATTCACCAACGCATTCCGCATTTTCAGGCAACATAAAGGCCAGCTTGGGCAGCTGAAAGGAAATGGTATAATAAGGCTTAACAATAGCTCCTCCTGCAGAATATTCATCTGCAAAGAGCCCTGAAGCAATATCAACAGCAACCACCTCTGCTTTAGCATCATTTATGGCATTGATCACTGAAGCATACATTCCTTCAACCGGACGACTTAAGCCAGATCCAAAAATGGCATCTATTAATATCTGATATTGATCAAATGAAGGGACATCTGTCTCGTTGGCGACTGTATTTATCACCAACATATCCTCCAGCCGCTGCTCATTAACAGCAAAATCATCTGAAGAATTATCGGATTTCCTTACCACATATACCGCGACCTTGTAGTGCCTCTCATGTAGCAAGCGTGCTATAGCCAGGCCATCACCACCATTATTACCAGTACCGCAAACTACGGCCACTGAAAGCTTAGGATCATAATGACTGGCAAACCAATCCACAAAAGCCGAGGAGGCTCTTTCCATTAAATCAATGGATGAGATGGGTTCATTTTCAATTGTATATTGATCTACCTTTTTAGTTTGTGTAGCACTAATTATTTTCATGTGTAAACGCTTTATTAAAACAGGAACACATGAAGACTTCTAAATGCATTACCTGTCTACCTCTCCTAAAACAATATCTATAGAGCCTAAAATAGCTATAAAATCAGCTATAAGACTACCTTTTGATAACTCGGAAATAATAGAAAGGTTTACAAAACAACAAGACCTTGATTTACAACGGAAAGGAACATCCGTTTTACCATCAGCCCGGAAATAAAAGCCGAGCTCACCTTTAGGGTTTTCTGCTCTGGTATATATTTCTTGCGCTTTTGGCCTTATCTTTTTAGGTACTAACGCATGAGGATCAAAATCAGGAGTTCGCTTATGCTCGCCTGTAAGCTTTTCTACGCACTGCTCTATAATCTTCAAAGATTCTTTTACCTCCAGCACCCTAACATAAGTTCTGTCCCAGCAATCTCCTTTGGTTCCCATCAAACCTTCTCCTACAGGGATATCAAAATCAATTTCAGGATATACTGAATAGGCATCTACCTTACGCAAGTCATACCTTAAGCCAGAACCTCTGAGCATAGGACCAGTAACACCATAATTTATGGCAAGATCTAAAGGCAAAACACCCACATTGGCAGTTCGCTCTACAAATATTTTATTATCAATAATCAGTCGTTTCAGTTCTTCCAGTTTAGGACGGAAATAATCAACGAACTGCTTACACCTTTCTTCAAAGCCTACTGGCAAATCATAAAACACACCACCTACCCAAACATAATTATAGAGCATTCTGGCTCCACTGGCCCATTCTAACAACCTAATAATATGCTCTCTATCGCGCATCATCCACAGAAATGGGGTAAATGCTCCGATATCCATCGCATAAGTACCTATAGCCACAAAGTGAGAAGCCATACGATTGAGCTCAGCTACTAATACCCTGATATATTCTACTCGCTTAGGTATTTTATCGGTTATTCCCAGCATTTTCTCCACCCCCATAGCCCAGGCATGCTCGCTGTTCATGGCGGTTAGATAATCCAGCCTATCTACAAAAGGAATAGTTTGGTTATAGGGCAATGACTCTGCGTGCTTCTCAAAACACCTATGCAAATAACCCAGATGCGGCACCACATCTTTAATGATCTCCCCATCGGTAACCACTTCCATACGGAGCACTCCGTGAGTAGAAGGGTGCTGTGGCCCCAGATTCACAATCATCTCCTCACTTTTCAGATCACCCTGCTGATACTTATTGGGTTCTGATTTTAAGAGATTATCATCCTTATATTGATATTGTACTTGGTTACCCACGAGTTTAATATTCTACTTTTATTCCTCTGTAATATTCCAGATTCTTATAGTCTTTTCTTAATGGATGTCCTTCCCAGTCTGCCGGCATCAGGAGTCTGCGTAGGTCAGGATGCCCTCCAAAGTGGATGCCCAGCAAGTCATAAGTTTCACGCTCGTGCCAGTCTGCAGTTTTCCAAATGCTCACCAAAGAAGATACCACAGGATTTTCTCTTGGCAGGATTACCTTAAGCATGAGCGCATGCTCAAATGGGATAGAATAGAAATTATAGACCACTTCCATAGTGTTAGCCTCCGGTCCGTTATCTACCCCGGTAATGCAAGAAAGCATATCAAAAAACAGACTTTCATTTTTATACAAGGTCTCACTTACCTGAAGCAAATTCTCAGGCTTTATAGTGATCATTTTTGGCGATGCCTCTTCATTTACATCCACTATTACCTCTTCGCCACACACCTCTCGAAGCTTAGCTATTATATCTTCAAACTGCATCTTCCTCCTTATCCATTAGTTCCTCTAAGGCCGTGGGAGCCATTAGTGTTTCGTTTTTTATTTTCTCATGGAGCTTCATAAAGCCACCAATAAGCGCTTCCGGTCTTGGCGGACAGCCTGGCACATACACATCTACAGGTATGATTCTATCCACCCCTTTCACTACATGATAGCCGTGCTCCCAATAAGGACCACCACAGTTAGAGCAAGAGCCCATAGACACCACATATCTGGGTTCTGACATCTGCTCATATAGCCTTCGGATTCTATCAGCCATTTTAAAGGTTACTGTACCTGAAACAATCATAACATCGGCCTGCCTGGGAGAAGCCCGAGGCGCCATACCGAAGCGTTCCATATCATAAGCAGCTGCACCAGTAGTCATAAACTCAATAGCGCAACAAGCCAAACCAAAAGTCATAGGAAACATGGATGATAACCTGGCCCAGTTTAGCAAGTCATCTACCTTAGTTATAATTACACCTCCACTATTAAATTGCTTATCCAGTAATCCCATAATTTCTATCTATTTTCAGCTTTTAGTGGATTGGTATTTTTTGTTGATGTTTTCATATAAATCTTCCGGAACAGGAGATTTAAAGTCAGAAGGAGTAACGTTTGCTCTAGGCCATTCCAGATAGCCCTTTACCCAGGCATAGGCAAGGCCCAGCGCCAGAATAAAGATAAACACAAACATTTCTATTATTGAAAACCAGCCCCAAAGGCCATCTGTAGCTTCTATATAATCGGCATTACCAAATACGGTAGCCCAGGGAAATACAAATACTATTTCTACCTCAAAGAGTAAAAACAACAAAGCCACTACGTAAAATCGGATATTAAAGCGACTCCACCCTGATCCGATAGGCTGCTCACCACTCTCGTAAGATTCTAATTTTTGAGCATTAGGTCTGTGCGGATGTATTAACTTGGAGCTAAAAAGGCCTCCCAGCACAAAAACACACCCTCCTATGAGGAATATCAACACCTCTCCAAAAGCTGATATCTGTTCGTTTTCCATTATTCAACCAAAGATAATAAACAGATTGATGTTTCATCACAGAAACAACGGTTTTTCGAGCATTATTAAAATCACTAAACTCTATGATTTAATAAGTATTATTGATAAAAATCAGTAATCCAAAGGCCTATAATTGACGTTATTTGTAGTAGAAATAAACGAAAAGACTAAGACTATGAAGAATAAAGAGATTATTGACAAATTGAATGTATTGCTTGCTGACTACCAAATTTACTACCAAAACCTAAGAGGTTTCCATTGGAACATTCAGGGTAAGCATTTCTTTCAATTACATGAAAAATTTGAAGAGTTATACCTTGATTCAGCACAAAAGATAGATACTATCGCCGAAAGGATACTCACTATTGAAGGCAAACCATTACACGCCTTTGATGATTACATTGCCACAGCCACCATCAAAGCAAAAAAAGATGTACATGATGGCGAAGGAGCTGTATCTGGAATTATAGATGATCTTAATAACATAGTGAGCTATGAAAGAGAGATTAAAGAACTAGCTGCTGCATCTGGAGATGATGCTACAGAAGATCTGATGACCGGATTTATTGACGAGCAAGAAAAAACTTTATGGATGATGAAAGCGTGGTTGAAATAAACCCGCGCACTTTAGCCTAATCTGAAAAAGGCTGTTTCAAAAGTAACCATTAAGCGAGGTTGAGGTGCTCAAAATCTTCTTTATATTGAATAGGAAGACATTTCGAGTTCCTTAACCTGACTTTCACTAATCTGGCTACTACATTTGAAGACAGCCTTTTTTTTATTTTTTTACTTTTCAAAAAACCTACTGACATAGGGCTGTCACTAGCCCGTGTTTTCTTTGAGTTTTAAACTAAAACAATTAGAAAATATGGAACTCATACCACTATTATTAAGTGAAATGCAAGAAGAAGCAGTGACCACTAAAAAAATGTTAGAGCGCATTCCCCAAGATCAGCTAGATTTTAAACCACATGAAAAGAGCATGCTCATGCGATACCTGGCCACACACATAGCCGAGCTACCCACCTGGGTATCAATGGCACTAAACTCAGATGGCATAGACTTCGATCAAAATAATTTTGAGCCTACCGAGATTAAAAGCACGGAAGAACTGATGAAAATTTATGAAGACTCATTAGCCTCTGGCATGGAAACACTCAAAAAAGCCGATGAATCTACCTTTAAACAAGAATGGATAATGAGAAAAGGCGATACTATTCTCTATAAAGATGATAAATATGGCGTAATGAGAATGGCTTTATGCCAAATAGTGCATCATCGTGCTCAGCTGGGTGTATATCTAAGATTATTAAATATACCCATACCAGGAAGCTACGGCCCCAGCGCTGACGAAAACCAGTTTAACTAATATTTCTGTGGGCTGCTCTAACCAGAGTAGGCCCACGCTGTTTCATAAGCAATAGTTAACTGATTATATTGCGATCAAAATTGCTTATCTAATGACAGAACCTAAAGTAGTGCTCATTCTTGGAGCCAACTCTGATGTAGCCAAAGAAGCCCTGAAAATATATATTCAGGAAAAAAACTATACTGTAATAGCGGCATCAAGAAATACCGATCAGCTCAGAGAGTACGTAGCGACTAATGACTTACCAACTGAAAAGGTAAAGATTCTAAAATTTGATGCTACTGATTTTGACAGTCATAAGCAATTTTATGACAACCTGCCTGCTAAACCTCACATAGTAGTTTATGCTGCCGGCTATTTAAAAGATAATGAAGAGGCCTTAAGAGATTTTGATGGTGCCTTCCAAATGATGAAAGTACACTATGCAGGAGCTGTCTCTATCCTCAATATTATATGTATGGATGAAACCAATAATCGTCTTGAACAAATTATCGGCCTATCATCTCTTTCTGGCGTACGTGGAAGAAAGAGCAATTTCATCTACGGCAGCACCAAAGCCGCCTTCACTCAATATTTCGCAGGCATGCGTCAATACCTTTTCCCTAGAAAAATCAAGGTGAACGTAATAGTAGCCGGCTACATCCGCAGTAAAATGACAGAGGGCTTAGACCTTACAGAATCTCTAATGCTTGAGCCAGAATTTATAGCCCGTGCAGTGGTGAAAGCCAATAAAAGGTTCATTATAGTGCCTGGTTACAAATGGAAAGCCATATATCACATTTTACGGATGTTGCCAGAGCAGCTCGTTGCCAGACTACCTTAATTTCTGTCCATGTTCAGCTACTTGCTTCACCCATTTGGCCCTTTGCTCAGAAGAGGACCCTTTTACTACTGAGAAACGGGTAACTTTAACAGGACCGACTCCACAAAATTGCAATACGCCCTTTTTAAACTGATTAATAGTAGGCCTCTTCATATAGAGATAATCATACCAGGCAGGAGTATCTGAGGTGATAATCATATGCCCAGTTTTTCCTTTCAATAATTTTTTTGGCAATGGCTTACCTGCGACATTTTCATAAGTAATACCGGGAAGAAATGTTCGATCTATAAATCCTTTCATTATGGCAGGGTACCCACTCCACCATACAGGAAACACCCACACCAGATGATCAGCCCAATGAATATCTTCAATAGCGCTCACCAAATCTGGCTCCAGCTCCATACGCTTCCTATATCCGTATTGTAAATTAGGGTTGAAATTCAGCGCACCAATATTAAGCACCGTCACCTCCGCTCCGGCCTCCCTGGCTCCTGCCTCATACGCCTGAGACAAAGCAAAATCAAAACTCTCAGCATCAGGATGGCCGTTAATAACCAATATCTTCTTCATCTTTTTTTTAGGCAAAAGAAGATCACCTTCCCTCAATGTGAAAGGACATATGTCTAATTCGTCATAGCCTTTCTAATTCTACTCAAATGCCTTTGAGTAATACCCAAATAAGAAGCCAAGTAGTTAAGAGGTACCAACTGCAAAAACTCAGCATGATTATTAATAAGATCTTCATAGCGCTTTTCGGCGCTTTCTTTCTGAAACAGAAAAAATCTCTTTTCCATGCGCACAAACTCGGCTTCAGCAAAATACTTCAACAATCTCAACCAGTTTCCCCCTGTTGATTCAAGCTCATTGAATAGAGTTCTTCGAAAAACAATCACTTCTGCATCTGTTAGTGCCTGAATATTTTCCTGAGTCTTTTCCTGTGTAATAAATGATGAATAGGCCGTAACAAAAGAGTTCTCAAAGAGAAGGCAATAGGTGACATCCTCCGCCCCACTAGAATAATAAAAAGACCTGAAAATTCCTGAATTCACAAATGCCACCTCATCACTCACAGCCCCCTGACGTATAAAAAATTCACCTTTCTTTATTTCCTTTTTTACACCTTGCTTGTAAAGCCATTCTATCTCCGCATCAGTGAGAATATTCAACCCTTTTAGATAGTCCCTCATAATATTTTGCTTTCATGAATTTTCAACAAACATATGAAATGATTTTACTATCGAAACTTATATTTTACCACTACTAACTACTATTTCCCTCAACCAATATTTAAAATTAATCGTAATCTTGGCCTATTAATGATTGGTCATTAATTTTGCGTTGCTTCTATATCTGATTTCAGCAGAAGCATTTTTTTAACTTATAAACCTTTCACTTTTTTCAAGAAAAGGCATTGTAATTTAAATAGAAAGAAGGAGCCTAAACCTTTGACCCTCAACCTATAACACAGTAAAGGCTAAAAACTTCAAACTATTGTAAATGAAACCAAAATAAGAAATCAGCTAGCCCCTTTAGGGAATAACTTCAGCAAACCATTTCACTCTTTTTTAGAATAAATACAGGAAGTACCCGCCCCTATTATCAGCGGCAGGGTATACCTAATTATTCTATAAATATGAGTTCTAAAAAACTAACAAAACCGAGTACATTACTCTCAGCAACAGTAAAAAATGAATCAATTTGACAAAAGCAAAATCATCACCTTTGAGCTAGGCTCTGCTAGCTCTATTCAGGAGGCTCTCAATACATATCAGGAAATACTTAACACTAAACAGGCCTTTAGAAGCTCAACTTTTGATGTTGAATTTAAGGCTAAAACCGAAGGTGGAGAAAGGCGCCTGCAAACCAGTGACCCTAAAAACAGAGAGGTTTTAAAAGAGGCTTTATCTTATGGAAACGAAGATTTCTATACTGAAGAACCCATTGAAGATAATAAAGAGATTTATCTCTCCGAACCTATATTTTTTGCCTTAGCACTGGAGCATAAAGAAATTCTGCCTGATGTAGTAAAAACAGCAGAAGCCATGGTGGCCGCCATCCGCAGGGTTAATGACACTGATGAGGTATGGGTAGATGACATGCGTGTGTTTGGCGCAGAAGCCTTATTTATGTTAGCCGTTCAGCATCCTGAATATGCTTACCTGCTCGGGTCATACTTTATACCTTACTGGGATCTGGAACATGCTACTGGTTATGAAGATTATTTATTCTCCTTATTAAAAAAATATGGCTGGACCAGAGACCTGATTAAAGCTTTCATATGGTGTGATAATGACCACTTCAGACATCATATGATTGAGCCTTATGAAGTTTTCATGGATTCAGACATAAAACCTAATCCCGCTTTGGGAGATTTCTTAAAAGAAAACCCTGAAGAATACACCTGGTTTAAGCAAGCAATAAAAGAACGCTTTGAAGCCCAACCGATGCTTTGCTACTCAGAAAATACAGTGATTGAAGAAGAAAATCCGGTGCTTGGGCTATATATTTCTCTTTTCTCTCACAACCGCAACAACGAGTACTATGGTGAAGATGAAGATCAAAGCCCCATTTTACAACAACACTTTATTACAGACACGCTGGAAAACGAAGCGATGGACCTGCAATTGGAGATCAAAAAAGCCATTAATGGCCCTTTGATGAAGTATGATGAGCGCACTCAGGTAGATATAGACAGAGAAAACTTTTATAACAGAGATGTATACCGAGGTGATGGCACCAGAGATCTTAAAGAGTTTATTTTAGCCTTACCTAATGGTGAAGCAATATGGGATTATATTGAAAAAGGCGATAATGTAGAGATCCTTAGCCAAATCCCTAAGACGAATATGGTAGCCATAGCTGAGCAACATGCACTCAACTTCTATTATCAAATAACCTATTCCGCTTTCCCTCCTTTCGGCCCTGCGCAAATCAACGAAGAACTTTATAACATCCTCTCTAACATTATATTCGATTTGGATATACAGGAAGAAGATGATGATGACGAAGACGTTCGGGAGTCTGGTAATGGCTTGATTTTGAAAATGACCGTTACCCCAGGTTCTGATGGTCAAAAATCTACTAAAAAAGATAAAAACGAAAAGTTTCTCCGCGTTCTCGATGTATTTTACAGATTAATGGGTGTAAAAGAAATATCCAGTGAAATACGCGACATCATAGCTGATGAAGAGGATTACCATATCATTTCTGAAGAGGATTTTTACAAGCGTTATAGTAAAAAAGCACCTAAAAAAAAGGTGTGGAAGCTTTCTGAAGACGCCTTTGCGCCCGCCAGTGAAGAGCTAGATCATGATGCATTTAACATGGTGAACCGCACCTTAGAGAAAGGTGGCCGTGAAATGTATGATTGCTCTAACTGGAAATCTGACTCACTCAGCACACAAACACTAGCTGCCTATCTACTCAATAAAGACAGAGAGGCTATGGTTTTTGATGAATACTCTCAAAATCTGGTAACCCTGATAGGAAAAGGACCCTGGGAAAGCGCACTTAAAAAGCTGAAAAAACAGATAGACAAAAAGGCAATGTCTGATGAAGAATGGGAACTGATAGCGGACTACTTCACCGCTCCTATGATGCCAAAGGCTAATCAGGATACCATCCTTGACTTACTAAAAGAGTACCTGTACCGTGAAGAGTGCTATAGAGGCAGCATTACGCTGAACAAGTATTCAGAACACCAACCTAGTTATGCTTTATTCTTCTATAAAGATGCTTACCAGCATGTACTATTATGCTGCTATTGGATGAGATTCTTCCCGCCACCATTAAGAATACAGGCTGACAGAATATGGAAACTGATGGTAGCACTGGCTCCTCAAAGAGTCCTCAGGCTCGTTACTAAAATCTATTCTAGTGATTATTCTACCACCAGAATAGAAGATCACACTCAAGAGGAGCGCATATTTGATGAATTAGAAAAGGCAAAGGTTCCAAGAGAACAGGTGGCTGCTTTCCAAATGTCTCAGGCACAAAACACTCACTCTATATCAGAACCTTGCGTGGTAGATAAATACCTATTCTGGCTAGACTTATATGACGAAATAGATGAGGAAAACCCAGGCATGATTGGCGCTTACCGTAAAAATCTGGCTATAGCATTAGACAAAGGTCTTTCTTATATAAATGAGAGCTCTAAAATCAGGTATTACCGTGATCTGGCCTTAAGAAACCCTCGTTTCCCTTTTTCTCAGGATCATGACTTGCTCCGCGCCTTAAAAATATTTGTAGAGTTTAATGCTAAAGAAGAAGAAGCTGTAGATGCAGAAGCTCTTGCCAGCCAAATCATGCAATACATGAATGGTGAAAAGGATTATGCCGTAGTTTCAAAGGCCTTTGAGGAAAAAATTGATGAGAGAGATTGGCAAGTAGAGCCTTCAGAAAGGATAAGCCAGTATTCAGTGGCATCCTTCATCTGGTGGATTGAAAAAGAAAGGCAAGACCGACTGATCACTTTATTAGTAAACCATAGTGCCGATGGATATTCCATACTGGACTATGAACTATTCCCTGCTTATACGCACCAGCTAGTAAGAGAGGAAGAACTCGACATGGAAGAAATGCTCTCTTTATCTCCTGAGCAATACGGTGATGAGATAGATGAATACAAAGCAGGCATGAGAAAAATGCTCATAGACAAGGTGAACGAGCTGGACATTAATCTCGAAAACTGGATTGCATTCCTCCTCAGAGAAGAAGAAAACGATGAATATAATGAGGTGATTATATCATTAGCCAAAGAAGGAAAAATAGCTCCATTCTTAGGTAAGGCAGGACTAAAACACAGGATGCAACTGGTTACCACACTGGCTGAAGCGGGAGAAAAAGCCCTTTTAAAAGATTTTGAAAATGACCCTTCAAGAAAAATAAGGGACATGGTAAAACACTATAACTGATACATAAATGGCTTTTGAAGAAAAGACTCCTAAATACATCATTCATTATTCTCCCAATGACGTCACTTCTATTAGAGACGGGCTCACCACTTATGGTGAGCTGGTAGAATCAGAAAAGGCATTTAGCTCAGACTATTGTGTGGTGGTATTTAAACCAGAAGTGGAGGCCATACCTTTAAGCTTTTTTAAAGATCATCCGGCGATTATGAAGTTTCTGGATGAGGCTATATATCCTTGCGAAGAGGAAGAAAAAGAAGATCTGACGACGAATACACTTACAGAAACGTTGTTTTTTGCTTGTGCCTTAATGCACCCTGAGCTTGAAGAAGACATAAAGAAAACCTGCGAAAAATTCGTTGATTTCTCAAGACTCATTAACGACTCCGCTGAAATGTGGATTACCGTAGAGTCTCCCTTCGCTATTTCTCCACTAAAACTTACGGCTACTGTATATCCTAAATACGGCTATCTTATGGCAGGCTTTCTTATCCCTTACTGGGATGATGAGCACATGATGGAGCCACTATTTGAGTTAGACAACTGGGCCAGGCCACTAGGCATTACTGAAGATACACTCAAGGCATTCTGTTATTGTGACAATAGCATGGCTCGGTCATACATGCTAGGATATGATGTTTATAATGGACAAGTTCCAGAAGACGCCATTGGCAGTCATTTCGACCTCATTAGTTTCTTTAGAGAAAAAGAAAGCAACTATCAGCTTTTTAAAGATTTGCTAGTTGAGCGTTTCCAAAATCAGTCGTTCTTACAACATACTGATGACATCAGGTACGTCATTACTAACCCCATAGAGCATATGGTGCAGGAAATGATGGTGCTCCATTATCCTTACGACTCCTGGGATGATGATTTTGACATAGATGAATACCTAACACAAAAGCTAGTAAATAAATCTGCCGAGGAAGAGATCGCGGAGCTCAAAGCTTATGTAGAAGAACGACTAGGCAAACCGATTGTATCCACGTCAGAGCCTCCGCAAGCAGGCAGACAAGGCAAGAAGGAAGTTTCAAAACCTGAACAACCACTTACAAAATGGGAAACCTTCATTAAAAAAGGTTTTGCTTATGGAGAGCCTTTATGGTCTTATATAGAAGAAGGCACAGATCCTTCGATCTTAAAAGCCATTAAGCATAGAGACATTTTTCAACGCGCAGAAGAGGCTAGTTTTGACATTTTAGAAGATTTTGAAGAAGTAGGCTATTCCCTAAGCAGCATGTGGACTGATCTGGAATTTCTATTCAATCCACTTATAAAGCGTTACAAAAAATGGTGCTCTCAAAATGGCATTGAAGCAGAAGAATGTCATGCTATTCTGCTTCGGTTAATAGAGGTCATTTTTCATCTTAATGGCAAAGCGCCATTTCCTCCTACAGTTAAAGATTGTCTTGTTTTCGATCGGAAAATTTGCAGCAAAGAAGAATACGAAACCAGATATGCTACAGATTGGTTAGTTGAATTAGAAACCAAGCTCAACTCATTTGTTAGCCGTAAGAGTACAGTTACTCAAGAATTTCTGCACGAATGCTATAAGTTGATTAGAGACAACCGCAAAGAGGCCAATGAGAAATTGCCTGAAAAGCTGTTCGTAGCTCCTGCGCCCTTTAATGAAGATGATGATGATAACTATACTTCTACACAGCAATATGGTACTGAAGAAGTATCAGTAATAGCTGCCTATATCATACACCGTGAATCTGAAAATACAGAAAGCACCAATATGGTGAGTGCAGCGGCTGATTACCTTAATAAGCACACAGTAGATGCTATTAT
Source organism: Fulvivirga maritima (assembly GCF_021389955.1). Lineage (NCBI taxonomy): Bacteria > Pseudomonadati > Bacteroidota > Cytophagia > Cytophagales > Fulvivirgaceae > Fulvivirga > Fulvivirga maritima. Next base: position 2,582,653 of record NZ_CP089980.1, on the reverse strand, counting down.
AAGTGACTTATATCATGACACTGAGTTCCCTCAGCAGTATATCATAGATATGCTACAGTCTGATCAGCCGAACACGCTCACCGAAAGTCACAAAAAGGAAGCCCGAGCACTTATCCCTGTTATGAGCGCCTTTTCTGATTATATTAAAACAGGTGTTTATATTCAAAATGGCAAAAAGTTATCATTAAAGGCAAGTGAAAATGCGGCTTTTGAATCCATAAAAAAGCACCTGAAATATGACGATCATGAGATTTCGGGAAAACAAAAAAATATAGAATGGCTGAGAAACTTCTCTGATAAAACGCAAAAGCTACTCTATACAGCTCACATTGGAGCGCAACATGAAGAGTTAGCGTGTACTGATGCCTTAGGCAGATTATTAAAGCTTGCCTTTCATCTGGCCCCGGTAAGGGTTGTTAACTTGTTATCTAAAGCTTATAAAACTCATGAATATCGCCTCGATCATTCGGGCAATATGCTTAATATGCTCGAGCTCTTTACGCCACAAGGGCTTTCTGATGCTGGCTATTGGGGCTATTTAATAGATGAATATGCTGGTGATGCTGACCCTAACAGAAATGATCACTATAAACTTTTGCTCACCGAATGGGTAGATAGGAAAAAACCAGCCCCTAGTAATCACTTTCTAGCCTCCACCATTCAAGAACAACGCAAAGCTCTTGATGAAGGAGTACTGCTTCTTCCCAGAGACACACAGCTTAAAGTGCTCAATGATGCAGCAAAAGCATTTCCTGAAGATGATTTTACCAGAGACTATGATAACCTACTGACCGACCTTATCTCCAGGCAGCTCAAAAAGGAATTTGTGGTAGAGCACCCGGCTATTTACTTTAAAAACAGGCTTCAATCTGAGAGCATTTATTTTGAGTATATAGAATGGGATAAATGGGGAGGACACCCAGATTTGGTCCATCAAATCCTTAACGAAATAGAGATAAGCAAGCCTGAAGACCTGGCAGACGAGAACCATGCTGAACAGGTAATCAACCTAAAAGAATGGGGACATCTTGTTTTACAAAAACAGGGTAATAAGCTCGTTCCTGTATATGGAAAAGACTTATTATGGCTTATCCAAAAAGGTTTTAATGCAGAAAACATACATCAGGCGCGCACTAAACTGATCATAATAGACACCTCTTGCCCACAAGCTAACTATGAAGAACTGATTGAGTTTTCAAACTCAGACTTTTCTGCACATGTGCTTAGGCAAGCCTTGGGTTATTTGATGGGATTTACACCCCAGGAGCAGGCGGAAAAATTCATCAGGCATGGTATCAATAACTATTGGTTCCTCAATGGGATGAAAAATTATTACGACATAACTATTTCTGAGCTGATCCTTAAAACCAAGTTTCAACTGCAGATGGCTACCTTCCGTATGCTCGGCATGATTTCATATAAGCACCTGCAAATGGATTTGGGCATTCAGGATAGCGCCTATTTTGATATGCTAATGAGCATGAACGTTGATAGAAAGGCCATTTTCAAAAAACTGGTCAGTGAAAATAACATCTCGTTCATTAACAATCTGGCCAAAAGAACTGACATCAGGGCTTATGTATTAGAAGAGAAAATAGCCACGCAGTTACCTCTACTTTCGTCATTAGTTCACCTACCTGGTTATCATGCTTTTATACTGAGCCTTGCCAACAGCGAATCCTTAAAACTCAAGGATCATGTGCAGATGCTTATAGAAAGATATAAGCTCAAGCCTGATACTAATACGGCCTTCCACATAGTAGACTATGGCGTGTATGTAATGGGAGGAAATACTGATCCTGAAAGTGGCTCTACCAATAAAACTGCCACTGAGCCAGAATGCACTAACCAAACTACAGAAATTAATGCGGAAGTAGGCATGTACTTTGGATTCCGATTTACAGCTACTGACCCTGAAAATGCTCCAAAAGTACTGGTGCATGATGTTAAGGTAAAACATCCGACTATAGACCCTGAAACCAAAGAAATAAAATACCAGACATCGGGCTGGCAACAGAATGGCTATAGCAATTCGAATATTTTCTTAGGCTGGTTCTTTGAAACAGAGGAGGAATTAATACCTGGCGAATATCAATTCACCGCACTAGATACTGATGGCAATATACTCGCAGAAAAAAGTTTTAGCGTATCCTAATTATTATTTTAACAGGAGTTCTGAATGCTCGGAACTCCTGTTAAATTTTATAAAATTCTGTTATCAATGATGGGTTAGATTACGCTTCCTCCTTATCAGACTCCTCTTCCTTCTTCCAAAAGGCCAAACAAATGCCACCCGAAATGAACATGGCCACCAGCACTCCCAGTATCAACACATAATAACGATCACGGAAAAGATCATCTGAATCATAGCCAAAAATAAATATCAGTGAAAGTATAAAAACCACATCAAGACCTAATTGAATAAGCCAATAGGCTATTTTTCCTTTCTTGGTTAATTTCTCTATAAAAAATCTATCCAGCATTCTTTTATCATTCAATAGTTAAATTGCTAAGCTAATTTTTTAGAGGTAGATGGGCAAGTAGTGGTTAAGTCAGCCACAGAATCAACCGTCCACCAATGTTAATTGATGGATTTCTCCTGCTCCGAAATTTCTCTATATGAACTAAAAAACAGAAATGCCTGGACGCAATTAATTACTCCCAGGCAAAAATTTGCTCAGCCAATGAATCAATAACATTCTATTCTTCCTTATTTTGCTTAATTAAATAAGCCATCTTCTGATTAAAAACTGGCAATTTATCACCCAAAGAAGAAAAGAAGTCAATATCCGAACGCTCAATAGCCGCCAAAGCTTCTTGAAGAACATTTGCACCCGCCTCCGTTAATTGAATCACCTTTGCCCTGGTATCAGTAGGGTGCTCCCTTCTACTGATAAACTTCTTTTCCTGCAAAGTCCTTAGCACTTTAGAAACCATCATTCTATCAGAATTACTTTGGTTTGCTATGTCTATTTGTGTTACTGCATCACTCTTTTTTGACAGCCATCCCAATGCAGCCAGCAAAACAAATTGAGTAGAAGTTAAATTTAAAGGATCTAACACCTTCTTTTGGTTGCGCTGCCATAATTGAGTTAACTGCCCCAATAAATAACCAGGGCTATCTTCCGGACGTTTAAATTGAAAATCGATCTCTTTATGCATATTGATGTTGAAGCATTTGTGATGATATTAAATCAAAGTCATGTTTATTGATCTCAAAAAAACCAAAACGAAATGGATATCCCCAACTTTTTTTATTTAGAATAAATTCTAATTCCTCAATCAACGGAAGAATTGAAATGTCACTACTATCTAAAAACTCAATATTTCTCCTTGAAGGACAGAAACCTTCCGACGCCTGATATTGATATACTTCATCATCTAAAACCTTACCTAATGCAGTAAATTGCTGACATTTTTCTGGCCTACCTAAGGTTTGCTTACTAGAATAATAAATCACAAAATCACCCTTCTTCATTCTTTTTAAAGGAGCAGCTTTACCATGACAAGTCTGCGCAATACCCTGAGTAATTCCACTTTTTACATGATCTTTTGAAGCTACTGCAAGCCAGTATTTAGTTACGCATTCCATATGACTATTTCGGATCTAAAAAAGTTAGTTTATAACCATCAATGTCTTTAACATGAAAAGCTCTACCAAAAGGAGTATCAAAAATAGGCTGAACAGTGGCCACCCCATTTGATATGAATTTGGCATTCAGTTGGTCTAAATCTTCGCTTACCGCAAACCAAAGAGCAACACCAACACCCAATTCCTTTTCATCAATCGGCTCAAGTGGTGTGCGAATGGCAAAACTAGCCTCACCTTGATTGTATTTAAACACACAAGCCTGTGGATTAGAATTATCTATTTCAAAGCCTAATTTCTCTGTGTAAAATTCCTTTGAAGCATCCAAATTAGTTACCTGAAGTGAAGCAAATGTTAATTGTCTCATTATGTTATCATTTTTGTAGCCACAAATATAATATACATGACAACATTACAAAAACAATTCTTCCGCATTTTTTTAAGAATCTATAAATCAGCATTAAATGATTGGGAGAATACCAAAATAATAATAGGCTGGAGGGTATTTATAACAAGGATTATCAATAAGACAAAGGCTCTTGTTTTACATGTCTGATACGTAAAACTCTAATTTCTTTCTCTGTAAACTTGTAAGCTACGCGATAACTATAATTTTCAAAAGCTGTAAAACAGCCATTATTATCTTGCTTAAAAGCTGTCTTTTGGGTAACGTTCAGAGTTTTCTTTGGCCTTAAGCAAGGCAGACAAAATGCCATCTTCTAAACGCTCAGCCATCTGGTAAGATTCTACACTTATTCTTTTCAAGGCCCTTTGCAAAAAATCAACAGGCCTTTGGTTCCATACTATTTTTCTTTCCATGAGCCGATCCTTTTCACGGCATCATCATGGGACAAGTAATCACCTGCTTCTATCTGCGCATCCGCCTCTTCTATTTCGGCATTATATTGCTCTAAAGTCGCACGCTGGTGTTCCTCCTTCCACTTGGTCAACTCTGCAATTACAGATTTATCCTGTAATGAAGCCATCCACTCTAATAATTCTAACTTCTGTATTTGTGTCTTACTCATAGTTTAATTCATTTACTACAAATAACGATTATTTATCATTATTAGATCATTCAATGGAGATTGTTGTGTAGTATATTTCGTGATCTTTTCAATTAATTATAGAGTACCTGTTAAACATATTCATCCTCAAATTATTTCAGCACCCCCCATCGTCAATCAGCCTCGTATATTTTTCTATATTAATACTCTCATTTAATATTTCTATTAATGATGACTTAATAAGAAGAAATAAAATAATTACCCTGCCCAGCCATCTCTATCCAGACTACGGTACTGAATGGCTTCGGCCAGGTGTTCTATTCTTATTTCATCAGTGCCTGCCAGGTCGGCTATGGTGCGAGACACTTTCAGGATACGGTCATAGGCTCTGGCAGAGAGGCCTAACTTTTCCATGGCGGTTTTTAATAATGTACGGCCGGCTTCATTGATATCACATACCTCTTTCACCATTTGAGAAGGCATCATGGCATTGCAATAGATAGCTGGTGTCTCCTTAAAGCGCTCTATCTGTTTATCTCGCGCTTGTATCACCCTATCTCTGATCTCTTCGCTGCTTTCGGTTTTTCTATTAGCCGTCATTTCATCAAATGATACCGGAGTCACTTCTACATGCAGATCAATCCTGTCTAGTAAAGGGCCGCTTACTTTGCTGAGATAACGCTGCACCACACCAGGAGCACATACACATTCCTTTTCAGGATGGTTATAATATCCACAAGGACATGGATTCATACTGGCTATCAGCATAAAATTAGCGGGGTAGTCTAGCGAAATACGAGCTCGCGAAATGGTGACTCTACGCTCTTCCATAGGCTGACGCATTACCTCTAAAACAGTTCGCTTAAATTCTGGCAATTCATCTAAGAACAATACTCCGTTATGAGCTAACGAAATTTCTCCAGGTTGTGGGTTCCCTCCGCCACCTACCAAAGCCACATCACTAATGGTGTGGTGAGGGGCACGATATGGCCTTGTTGATATAAGACTGGCCTTAGCTCCCAGCTTACCTGCCACAGAATGTATTTTAGTAGTTTCCAGTGCTTCCACCAGAGACAAAGGAGGCAAAATGGATGATAACCGCTTGGCCAGCATGGTTTTTCCAGCCCCGGGAGGACCTATCATAATAGCATTATGGCCGCCAGCTGCGGCAATTTCCAATGCCCTTTTTATATTTTCCTGACCTTGAACATCTTTAAAGTCGAAATCATAATTATTTAGCTCAGCCATAAACACATCTCGAGTGTCTATCACTAAAGGTTCTATTTGCAGATCGCCCTCAAAAAAGTCTACTGCTTCTTTAATATTCTCTACTCCAATTATATCCAGATCATTGACAATGGCTGCTTCTCTGGCATTTTCTTTAGGTAGGATAAAGCCCTTAAATTTATTCTTTCGGGCTTCAATAGCTATAGGCAAAACGCCTTTTATAGGCCTCAGCTCACCATCTAATGACAACTCGCCCATGATAACATATTGGGAAAGCTTTTCTGCCACTATCTGATCCGAAGCTTGTAAAATGCTTAACGCGATAGGCAAATCATAGGCACTGCCTTCCTTTTTAATATCAGCAGGAGCCAAATTCACCACCACCTTTTGGCGAGGCATTCTAAATCTATGGAATTTCACCGCTGATTCCACGCGGTGCTCACTCTCTTTTACAGCACTGTCAGGCAGGCCACTCATAAAAAACTTGGTGCCCTGCCCCACATTTACTTCTATGGTAATAATTTTCGCATCAACTCCGTAAACTGCCGCTCCAAAAGTCTTTGCTAACATAATTACACCATTTTTTCGATGAGCATAATAAGAATATGTATTATTTTGATGTGTACTTCCTGGATTCTATCTGCATAACCATAATGAGGCACACGAATTTCCAGATCAGCCATTTCACCTAGCTCGCCACCACCATTACCGGTAAGGGCCACTACTTTTACGCCTTTACTTCTGGCTACACGAGCTGCTTCCAGAATGTTTTTAGAATTTCCGCTGGTGCTTATCGCTAAAAGCACGTCATTTTCTACTCCTAAAGCTTCCACAAAACGAGAAAAAACCTTATCATATCCATAATCATTACCTACGCAGGTAATATGACTGGAATCTGAAATGGCCACTGCGGGCAAGGGTTTTCTTTCATCACGAAAACGGCCTGTAAGCTCTTCTGCAAAATGCATGGCATCACAGTGCGAACCTCCGTTACCACAAGATATGGCTTTGCCACCTTTCTTAAAGCTTTCTACAAACAAGTTAGCTGCGCGCTCTATCTTTTGAATGTTTGAAGTGTCGGTTAAAAAATCGTCTAACACATCAGAAGCCTGCAATAGCTCCTGCTTTATCAACTGTAAGTTACTCATAAATAATTATTGATCTTTCTCTTCCTCTTTATCCCCTTCTGCTATGGTGCTTGTAGTTCTTTGAGAACCGCTTACAGATTGTAAATCAAACATTTTTGCCTTGAGGGAATTTATCTCATGTTCTAGTTTTTCTTTCTCTTTTTTATGTGATCTGACAGTCATTGTGACCAGCACCACATCTACAAAAAATAATATCAGTCCCAGGATGGTAACATAAATCATGAGATCCATATGCCCCCTCAAATTAATAAGAAACTCAAAGTCCTCTGACTTATAGTTTACATAGATCGAGGCTAGTAACAGGGAGACATGAAATAAAAAATAGATAAGATAAAATATAGACTTCGGCTTCTTCATAAATTAATACATTGAAAGAGGGCAAATTATAGAATTATTACTTTCGTTAAAATTAAAAATACAAAAATTAATCAAGTATTCTGCATCAGATTTAGCTTTTTATACACACCTTCCTGGCTCAATAATTCGGCATGAGAACCGCGTTCTATCACCTTTCCGTCCTGTATTACTACTATTTCGTCAGCATACTGTATGGTACTTAATCTGTGTGCTATTACCAGAGATGTTCTGTTCTTCATAAGGTTAGAAAGTGCATCCTGAACCAGCCTTTCAGATTCCGAATCAAGCGCTGAAGTGGCTTCATCCAAAATCAATATTGGTGGATTTTTCAACACGGCTCTTGCTATGCTTATTCTCTGTCTTTGCCCGCCGGAAAGTTTCATACCTCTATCTCCGATATTGGTATCATATCCGTTTTCCATCCCCTCTATAAACTGATGCGCGTTAGCAATTTTAGCCGCTTGTATTACATCCTCTCGCTTAGCATCTTCTAAGCCGAAAGCAATATTGTTAAAAATAGTGTCATTAAAAAGTATAGATTCCTGAGTAACAATACCCATATGCTTTCTAATGGAATCAATGTCATAGTCTCTCAAATCTATTCCATCAATTTTAATGCTTCCACCGGTAGGATCGTAAAAGCGTGGTATCAAATCAGCCAAAGTAGATTTACCTCCACCTGAAGGGCCTACCAGCGCTACCATCTTTCCTTTAGGAATAGTAACATTAATATCACTAAGCACCTTTTCCTTATCATAAGCAAAGTCTACATGCTCAAAAGTGAGTTCATTTTCAAAAGAAGGTAGCACCTGAGCATTAGGCTTGTTGGTAATAGCGGGCGTGGTATCCACCACACTAAAAATTCTCTCTGCAGCTACTAAACCTTTAGGCACGGTAGATATTCCTTGTGAAAAGGCTTTAGCAGGTGAAATAATTTGAGAGAAAATAGCCAAATAAGCAATAAACTGACTTGCATTCAATGAAGCATCATTTTCTAACACCAAGCTACCACCATAATATAAAATGATGGTGACTATACCTACGCCTAGCACTTCAGAGATAGGTGATCCCATTTCTTTTCTGTGTGCATAAGAAAGGTTCACTTTTTTAAAGAAGTCCGTTTCATCATCCATCTTCTTTCTTACATAATTCAAAGCATTAAAAGCCTTCACTATGCGAATGCCCCCTAAGGTCTCATCTAAAATATTTACTATCCGCCCAAGTGACTCTTGACTTTGAACGGCCTTTCTTTTCAGTTTTTTCACCACATAGCCTAATACACCACCAGAAATTGGCAATATTAATATAGTGAATAAAGTAAGCTTATATGAAATAGCAAAAAGTGTAATAAAGTAAAATACCACCTGAACAGGCTCTCTTAATAATGATTTGGGGCTATTCAAAACCGAATTTTCCACCTCCTGTACATCATTGGTGATACGAGACATGAGGTCTCCTTTTCTTTCATTAGAGAAAAAGCCTAGATGCATGATTGATACCCTATTATAAATGGCCATTCTTAAATTCTTGATCACATCTAGCCTTACTCTGGCACTTACAATAGCCGCCAGGTACCTAAACACATTGGTTAGCAACACAGAAACGACCACTACCAGACATACGAACATTAGGGCCTCTTTTTTACCCTGATTTTCTACTATGGTAGTAAAATAATAATTGAAATAATCTGTGGCGTAATCTAATGACAGCGAAAATTCAGTTGGTTTTTCAAATTGCTTTACCGTATCCTGCCCAAAAAGTACATTGAGCAAAGGAATAAGCATGGCAAAATTTACTACACTAAAGGCCGCACTAAGAAATATATATAATACATATTGAGGAAATAGCACTTTTAAATGGTGCGCATACCTGAATACTCTAAAGAACAGTTTCATAACTTTTTATTAACCCATTAACCCTACAATCTGCGAATTTACCCGTTTCCAATTAAAACTCGTTGTACCTGTGGGGAATATTCCAACGAAGTGCCAGAGAAGTGTAATTAGTATTCTCATCTAAACTCTCCTGATCACTCTTAAGATCACGGTAAATATGGGTAAGATCTACGAATAAATTATGCTTAAACTGATAAGAAAGCGCTAAACTGCCATACATAAGCGTAGTTCCTATTCCTTGTCCTATCTCATTATTTTCATTCTGCTCTCTGGTCTGATTTCTTAATAATATATTTCCGCCCCAGTTCTGACCTTCTCCATCAGTACCATATTCTGCCCTAATAAGCTTGGCTGTTACCTGCAACCTACCCATAGGCTGATACCTGAGTATGCCTATCACCTCATTAAAATTAGCTCCCAGCGGATGAGCCAATGACTGGTTATAATGTGAATAACTACCATAATCAGTGTCATGACTATAGATGTATGGTCTGGCAATATTGGTTTCTACCTGCAGATCAAGGTTATCTATACCGAGCGCATTAACATATTCAGCCCCTAACTGCAAAGAATATTTATTTCCCCACCAGCCATTACCAGACTTAAAGTTTTCCAGAACAAACTCATCTAGCACAAACTGACCGTAAAGAGATACTTTTTTAATTGGAAACCATTTAAAATCAGCCCCTAATAACACATTATCAGAACTTCCGTTTTGTTGTTCTATGGCTCTGTAAAAAATTATAGGATTAAGATATTTCAGCTCATAACTATTATTTCCAGAAGAATCCGGATTACTAAATATTACCGCTTCAAAAACACCTACATTAAGTTTCTTACCAATATTTAAACTCAGGTGATGAAGTGACATGAATTTTTTATCATACCTTCTACTTCCTGTAAGGCCCGTACTATTTCCTTCTACATTAGCCGTCATTTCAGTGAACAGGTTAGTATAGTTAAGCTTCCATACTTTAGTCTGCATTTTTAAGAACAAGTATCCGGGAGCATAGTCAGAAAGAATCAAAGAGCGATATCCGTTTCCTACTTTGAAACGGTCATGACCAAACTGCAAGTTAATGTGCTTAGTAGCGTTGAATGTGATATATCCACGAGCAGTTAAAAAATCCACTCCATTATCATTATACCCTTTCCAAAACCCTTCATGAGGCACTACTATATTCTGACGAATATCTGACATTACGTATTCAGGAAAAATGGCCTGATTTTCTCCGATGAAAGAATAAAAACCTACCTTTTTATCTATCATACCTCTTATCTCTACTCCTCTGGTATTGATGTAAGTTCGTTGACTTGAAGCTGATTCTGTACCCCCCATAAAGTAAATGACCGGATTAATATGGAGATCAAAATCTTCCGTATCCACATGATAAAAGTCTGATTTTTTTCTATAAAAATGCTTTAGAATAGGCTTACGACTTTCATTATTAGAGCTATCCGCAAATTCCCAGTTATCATTACTCAGGTACTCGAGGTTAAAAGCATCACTTTTGCTCCAGCTATAATCTTCTTGCTTGAGAGAATCTACAAAATCAGCAATATCCGCTCTTTCATAACCTTTCCATGAAGTAAAAAAGCCAGGATATATTTTTCCTCCTAATATTTCATATCTGTCTACAGTGTGATAATAGTCCGAATTCAATGGCGCCAGCGCACTCTGAGCCTGTGAATACAGCGGCAACACCACCGCTATTAGTAGAAAAATACTCTTTAAATCTCTCATAATAAAAAAATTAGCCTTAATACAGACCTTCTATATAAAAGTGCAAAATAATGGAATTTTTATATTTACCTTTACATTACCAAAAGTTAATAACAATAATTAACAAAAGGGAACCACAGAAATAAACCGAAAAGCATTTGCAGTTATAATTAAAATGAGTAACTTTGTGCCTCTTTTGGAAAGAACGATAAGAAAAGGTATATAAAATGAAAAACGACATACATCCTGAGTACAGAGAGGTAGTATTCTACGACACATCAAGCGACCATAAGTTCTTGACGAAATCTACCATGTCATCAAGCGAAACCATTAAATGGGACGATGGAACAGAGTACCCTCTAATTAAGGTGGAGGTTAGTTCAGCATCTCACCCCTTCTACACTGGTAAAAAACTATTTGTGGATACAGCGGGTAGAGTTGAGAAATTCAACAAAAAATATAAAAAGAAGTAATTCTTTAAGCATAACATTTATCATATAAAAAAGTCTTCAGGGTGCTTATATCCTGAAGACTTTTTTATTTTTGCAACCATGAATGTTATCCTTTTTGATGAACCAACCATCAGGCTTTCGCTGCTTCCATTTACATTCACCAGACCTGTTTCAGAAATAAGAGTAGGAATACTCACTATAACTGAAAAATGGGTTAGAAGACTGAAAACTGATGTTTCCTTTAGAACTGAGGCCTACCTGAGTAAAAAATTTCCATTGATAGATACAGAAAACAATCTATGGATCAATGGAGCGGTATGCCCGGACAATGCTCTGCTAGAAGCTGTATTATCTCTCTCTGAAAATACAGTACTAACCAGCGGCGAGCATGTGATAGCTGCTAAGATAAACCAGCTCGACTTACAAAAGCTGGACACCATGGAGAAATTTCCTTATGATAGACCAGTAACTATAATTGGTCATACCTGGGAAATCTTCAAGAAGAATGCCGAACAAATCAGAGCTGACTTCGACCTAATCACTCATAACCGAACTTCTGCTGACATTATAGATCCGCACACCATTGTGTATGGAGAAGAAAATGTTTTCATTGAAGAAGGCGCTACTATAAAAGCTGCCATTATCAATGCAGAAAAGGGACCCATTTATATAGGGAAAAACACAGAGGTGAGTGAAGGCGCTATGATCAGAGGGGCTTTTGCTTTGGGCGAAGGTTCTGTACTGAGCATGGGTGCAAAAATAAGAGGTGATTCTTCTGTAGGCCCGTACTGCAAGGTAGGTGGAGAGGTGAGTAATTCTGTTATTTTCGGCTATAGCAACAAGGGCCATGACGGCTACATTGGCAATACTGTAATGGGCGAATGGTGCAACCTGGGCGCTGATACCAACACCTCTAACCTAAAAAATAATTACGCTCCGGTTCGTCTTTGGGACTACAGCAATGATTCTTTTTCTGACACAGGAGAAACTTTCTGCGGCCTGATGATGGGAGACCACTCTAAATGTGGCATCAATACCATGTTTAATACAGGTACAGTAGTAGGTGTTTCTTGCAATATATTTGGCGCAGGACAACCCAGAAACTTCGTCCCTTCATTTACTTGGGGTGGAGCCAATGGTTTTGACACCTACCGTACGGCAAAAGCCTGTGAAGTAGCAGAAAAAGTTATGCAAAGAAGGCAGATCCTTTTTGACGATACTGAAAGAGAGATTTTAGATAAAGTATTTGAACTAACCGCAAAATACCGCACCTGGGAGAAAGAATAATATGCTATTTGCAGATATAAAAGGACTTGATAACGTAAAACAGCAGCTTATAAATTCCGTGAGCAGTGATCATGTGGCACATGCTCAGCTATTTATGGGTAAACCAGGTAGCCCTAATTTACCTATGGCCCTAGCATTTGCCAATTATCTAAACTGCGAAAATCCATCAGAAACTGATGCTTGCGGAGAATGTCCTTCATGTTATAAAAATCAAAGGTTCATACATCCGGACATGCATTTTGTATATCCTGTAAGTGCCACCAAAAACATCACCGGTAAGGATGTAATCAGCTCCTCTTATCTTAAGGAATGGCGCTCCTTCCTTACCTCCTCTCCTTTCGGAGGGCTAGATAATTGGTCTGCCCAATACGGAGGGGAAGACAAGCAGGTCAACATATCAAAAGAAGAAAGTAGACAGATCATTAAAAACCTTTCCTTAAAAGCCTTTGAGGGCAAGTATAAGGTCATGATCATCTGGCTACCAGAATATATGAATGCTGCTGCAGCCAACGGCATTCTTAAAATATTAGAAGAACCGCCAGAAAAAACCATTTTCTTGCTGGTTTCTAATGATACCGAACGCTTACTCACCACCATTTTATCGCGAACACAGATAGTTACTATCCCTAAGTTCAGCGATGAGAGCATTCAACAGATGCTAGAGAAAAGTCACGGCATACAAACTGAGCAAGCCCACCAGCTAGCTCATTTGGCTGATGGAGATTATAACCTGGCAGTAAAACTGCTTAACAATATAGAAGATGACAGCCACCAGCTATTTACTGACTGGATGCGTGACTGCTTCAGAAAAGATTTTAGCGAGCTGGTTATAAAAAGTGATCAGTTTCATAGCATGAATAAGGTGGCACAAAGAAGCTTATTTCTTTATGCTCTTAACATGTTTAGAGAAGCCATTATATACAATGCCGCTCCTGATTTAAAAAGAGTGAGTGGAGTAGTAAGTTCATTTATAGAAAACTTTAGCAAAGTAATGGATAGTGCTAAAGTAGAATCTATAAGCAAGCTTATTAATGACGCGCATTACCACCTGGAGCGTAATGCCAGTCCAAAAATTATATTCTTAGATCTTTCGCTTCAAATAGCAAGAATAATTAAGTAAATGAATAAAATCAGAATAGGAACAAGAGGTAGCAAACTAGCCCTTTGGCAAGCAGAGCACATTGCTGACTTACTTAATAAAGGAGGTGCTGAAACCGAAATCATTACTATTGAGACTACGGGAGACAAGATCCTTGATGTTTCCATAGCTAAAATAGGAAGTAAGGGTGTGTTTACCGAAGAAATTGAAGCCGAGCTAGAGAAAGGCAATATCGATATAGCGGTGCACAGTGCTAAAGACATGCAGTCTGAACTGCCTGAAGGGTTTGAGCTCATAGCATTTACTGAAAGAGAAGTAGTAAATGACGCATTAGTAGGCTTAGATATGAAAATATCTTTAGAGCAGGAAAATCTGGTTATAGGCACCTCTTCCACCAGAAGAGTAGCCTTGCTGAAGCATTTTTACCCTCACATAAAAACTGTTTCTGTAAGAGGTAATTTACAAACGCGAATTCAAAAAATGAAGGATGGTGCTTGCGATGCACTGCTTCTGGCGTACGCCGGAGTGCACCGAATGGGATATGATGATATGATTATCTCCAAGTTACCATTAGATAAGTTTATTCCTGCTGTAGGCCAGGGTAGCATTGCTATAGAAGCTTCTTCTAATCTTTCTGACGAAAAAAGAGCATTTATCAGGCAGTATGTAAACCATGATGTTACTGAAACAAGGCTACTTTGTGAGCGTGCTTTCCTCAGAACCTTACAAGGCGGCTGTAGCATACCTGTATTTGCGCTTGCAGACGTGCATGATGAAACCATCACCGTAAAAGGAGGTATTGTAAACCTTGAAGGTGACAAGATCATTAGAAAGCGCATGATGCACAAAATAGAAGATGGAGAACTGGCTGGAGAAGAGCTGGCTGAAGAAGTATTAGCCGCAGGTGGAGAAGAAATCCTTATTGATATTAGAGAAAAACTTAATCAACTTTAATTACACTCATGACCAACAGAATCCTAATTCTAGCATGCCTTCTATTAGCCATGGGCTCGTGTGCTTCTGAAAAAGACTACCTTGTAACCATCCACACAGACTATGGTGACATGCACGCCGTCTTGTTTGACGACACCCCTGAACACAAGGAAAACTTCGTTAAACTGGCTCAAGATGGCTTCTATGATAGCTTGTTATTTCATAGAGTAATTAAAGACTTTATGATTCAGACAGGAGACCCAGATTCTAAAAATGCAAAAAAGAATGTGCCTCTCGGTTCTGGTGGGCCTGGATATAATATTCCTGCAGAGATTAATAAGAACCACTATCATGCTAAAGGAGCACTTTCTGCTGCGCGTCAGGGTGATAGAATTAACCCTGAAAAAGAATCCAGTGGAAGTCAGTTTTATATAGTTCAAGGTAAAACCTGGACTAAAGAGGAGCTTACCACTGATATGGAAAAGCTAGGAGCCACTGCTCAGCAACTCATGGCCCGTGCTGATCAGGATTCTGTAAAAGAAATGCTCTTTAACGTTTATCAAAATGAAGGCCCCGAAGCTTACGGCAAAAAGCTAATGGAAATGAAAGATTATATAGAAGAGGTAATGGCTGTAGATCTTTCCAAAACAGTAAGCCCAGAGAGACTAGAAGCTTATACCACTATAGGCGGTGCCCCTCATTTAGACGATGAATACACTGTTTTCGGTAAAGTAATAGATGGGCTTGACATTATAGACAAAATAGCTGAACAGCCCACAGATCGCAGAGACCGTCCGGTTGAGGATTTAAAAATGTCCGTAGAAGTTGAACAAATTCCTAAGAAAAAAATTACTAAATTATACGGATACGAATACCCTAACCCTAATTAAAAAGTGAAAATACTAATTACCGGATCTAACGGCCTTCTTGGTCAAAAACTTGTTAAGCTCCTTACTAGCGAATCGGACATTGAACTTATAGCCACCGCCAGAGGAGAAAACAGACTCCCTTCTTTTGACAATCAGTATACTTACGAATCAATGGATATTTCTATTGAAGAGGAAGTGAGTGCAGTAATTGCCAAACACAAACCTGAGGTGATCATAAACACAGCAGCCATGACTAACGTAGATCAGTGCGAGACTGATAAGGATGGTTGCTGGCAGTTAAATGTACATGCCGTAGAATACCTTATAGCTGCTGCAGAAAAAAGTGGAGCACACCTGGTTCATGTTTCTACAGACTTTATTTTTGATGGCACCTACGGCCCTCTTGAAGAAAATGCAGAACCAGCTCCTGTTAATTTTTATGGTGAAAGTAAACTGGCTGCAGAGAAACTAATCATAGAAAGTAACATTTCTTGGAGCATAGCCAGAACAGTGCTTGTTTATGGTATTGCCCATGACATGAGTAGATCCAATATTATTTTATGGGTTAAAAATAGTTTAGAAAGCAAAAAGAACATACAGGTAGTAGATGATCAGTGGAGAACTCCTACACTGGCTGAAGACCTGGCAAAAGGCTGTTTCTTAATAGCCAAGAACAAAGCAAAAGGCATTTACCATATTAGTGGAAAAGAGATGCTTTCTCCTTATGAAATGGCCATAAAAACTGCTGACTTTTTCAAATTAGATCAGTCCCTGATAACAAAAACGGATGGATCCAAATTTAAGCAAACAGCAAAAAGGCCTCCCAAAACAGGCTTCGTAATAAGTAAAGCCCAAAATGACTTAGGGTATCAGCCTCATTCTTTTGAAGAAGGACTGGAAGTATTAAAAAGTCAATTAGCTTAAGCAGGATATAAAAACAAAAGGGCTGGAATTAATTCCAGCCCTTTTGTTTTTATCAAAATAGAATTACCTATTTCATTAATACCTCTAATTCTACCCTTCTGTTTTGCTTTCTTCCTTCTGCTGTATCATTTTCTGTGATCGGTTGAGTTTCTCCAAAACCTTGCACTTCAAAACGATCCTTTTCCAAGCCTTGCTCTGTCAAGAAATCAGCCACAGCTTGAGCTCTGTTTTTAGATAATCTCAAATTAGTAGCCGCACTACCCTGACTATCAGTATGACCAGAAATCTGCAATCTCCACTCAGGCTTAGCTTTTAAAAGGTTGGCTAGCTCAACCAAAGCACTATAAGAAGACACCTTGATTTTATTACTTCCGCTTTCAAACTCAAGATTTTTAAAAGCAGTATTTAATATCTCCTGCTCCTCTTCTTTAATAGCAGGGCAACCGTTATTTTCTGGTACTCCGGGGATAAGCACACATTCATCTGCCGCATCAATTACTCCATCACCATCAGTATCCGCATAAGGGCATCCTGAGTTTTCTACTGGTCCTGGCTGGTTCGGGCACTTATCTTCATTATCATAAATACCATCTCCATCTGTATCAGGACAACCACCTTTAGCCACAGGCCCGGCCAAGTTAGGACATAGATCTTCGCTATCTTTCACACCATCTCCATCAGTATCAGGGCAGCCATTGAACTCTGCTTTACCAGCTATTTCAGGACATTCATCATCAGCATCTTTAATTCCGTCTCCATCTGTATCAGGACAGCCATTAAATTCTTTAAGGCCGGCTACTTGCGGACACTCATCTTCACTGTCAGTTACTCCATCACCATCGCTATCTGGGCAACCGTTTAGTTCAGCTACTCCAGCTACTTCAGGACATTTATCTTCACTATCCTGCACTCCGTCTCCATCAGTATCAGGACAGCCTTTAAAAGCCCAAACACCAGGCACTTTAGGGCACACATCCTTTTTATTAGAAACACCATCATTATCACGGTCTTTCTTTTTCTTATACTTTATCCCAAACCTTAATCCGAAATACACATTGGCACTGGTAGGATCCTTACCAAAAACATAAGTACTCACCAAATCTCTGGAACCTAACACTACCGGACCGGCTCTGAAATAGAATCCACTATTTAAATTAGCAAACTTATCATAAGAGAAAGGCAAACCGAGCTCTATACCCTTCTTTTCCCACCTTGGAGTTAGTGATACCGTGCTCACATAGCGGGTCTTTTCCAAATCACCACTACCTCCTTTAAAAGCTATCTGAGAAGTGAAGTTTAAGTAAATACCTTTATGTACATTATAATCAAAATCTCCTACTAACCTCGTAGGCAGGTTCATGGTATACTCGCCTCCTCTTTCAAAATTAAAAAGGCTTTCTATAATATCTGCCTCATCTCCTTCAAGGTTATTGACATCAATATTATCTTCGCTACCAGTAATATGACCACTATCATTACTTCGATTATACTTTATTGCTCCTAAATCAAGTAAGGAAAGGCCTATTCTAAATTTATATTTATTCTGATCTCTTCTCCACAAACCATCTTCCCCATCCATACTATACTGGTATGAATCAATATTTGGCCTGAACTCATACACCACTCCCAAATCAAACCCTACACCAAGGTTAGATAAAGGCTTGTATTCGAAATCATCTTCATCAAATTCATCATTAAAACCAGAGTATACATCCACATTAGGAACATTCACTCTATCATCTTGAAGCCCGTCATACTGCAGGCTGTTTACATAGCCATATCCTGAAGCGATGCCATCAAGCAATTTAAAGGTACCTCCTGCTTTTAAAAAGTGATCTCCTTTATCCATTACCACTCTACCATAAGTAAGGCCATATTCAGCCCAAACATGGCTTTGTACATAGAGGTCACTTACGTCATAACTTTCTCCCGGGTCAATAACGAAGCCATCCTCATCTTCCAGTCTATCCAGGAAATTGGCAACATCCTCATTTACTCCGTCAACATTGGCCATCATACGAACTCTAGCAGTAACAGCCAGCGCATGCTTTGGACTCATAGTAAGCAAAAATGAAAAAGGTGCATAAACCTCAGAAGCCATAAAAACGCCCTTGCCATTACTCTTTGAGCTTTCAATCAGCCGATCTGTGTCTATATCGAACTTCTTAAAATCTTCATTAGGAATTGAGTAATAATTATTGGCTGCAAAAGCATCAAAAGAAACTAAGTTCAACTGAAACTTATACCTACTATCTGCAATAGAAGCTGGCTGATGACTTATGCCTTGAACTCCTGCGTAGTTACTAGAATGAAACCCCAGCCATCCCTGTGCTTGGAGTCCTAAATGGAAAAATATGAATAAAATAAAAAATGAGTAAAACTTCACCATAAAACCTTTATTTAAAAAAATACTATATAACAATTTTTACATTATTCTGAGACTTAAAAAGTAACCCTATTTTTCATAAAATTTTGATTGCATTTACTCTAAAAAGCAAACATGTAAGAATCTTCATGATATACAGTAAATCACAGATAATCAGACCTATGCATATAAAAAAAGGCCTGAACATTAAGCGTCCAGACCTTATATTTTTTCTTATTTATTTCGAATTTATTCTCCGTTAGCCTCGGCTTCTCTCTTATGCCGAGCTTCGTTCTTAAGAGCTAGTGTAAGAAAGTAAACAAAACCACCAGCTACTGTTCCTAAAATACATACCATTGATACTATTGCTCCTATACTCATTTTACGAATTTTTTATATAAATAATTATTTAATACCAGGCCTATCACCACTATTACGGCCCACTGAGTTATAATTGATGCATTACTGTAAATGTCAAAAACATTCCAGTTTCCATCAGCATCAAACCAAGGATACTCTGAATACCCCTGAGACATCCACCAGTATATTAGAATAACACCTAGTAGTAAGTTGAATATTAATGCTGCCTTGAAAAATTTAACAGGCACATTAAAATCAGAATCAGTATCTATAAAATCCTTTTTGAAAGACCCTATTCCATATTTCAGTACAGCCACAACAATGAATAGCCCTGAAATAATAAGGCCAATACCCCATACCCAGTCTTGGTTATTGAAAATATCAAGAGAATATGCGGAAGGAAGACCAAAAACTATGCAGCATACCATAGTAGCCAAACCAGCTCTCTTTCTGGTAAGACCAATATCTTTCAAGTTACTTATTAATAATTCAAGCATAGGTAGCAATGAACTAAAAGCCGCTAAAAAGAAGGCAAAAAAGAATATAAATGACAATACCGGACCACCAGGTATAGTGGCAAACAGCCTTGGGATAATGGTAAAGGTTAATGCCTGATTTCCGCTTTGCAGCGAAGCAATAGCCGCTCCCTCTGTAGGCGCCATAGCAAATACAGCTGGTAAAATAGCCATCCCTGCCATAAGTGAAGCCGTGTTGTTTCCAAATCCACCAATAAAAGTATTTAGTACTACATCTTCTCTCTCTCTAGAATAAGAAGAAATAGTCATGATGAGCCCCCATCCTGCTCCTGTAGACCAGGCCGATTGTGATAACGCTTCTATCCAAATAGTAGGATTAGAAAAGTGCTTAGTATCTATAGAATACATATACTCCAGTCCTTTATAACCATTATCCATGGTAAGTGCCATTACAGTAATAACCACTAAAAGACCGAATAAGGTAGGAATAAGAATCTTATTCGCTTTTTCCAGACCATTTTGTACTCCTTTTATTAATACATAAAGACTTACAAAGATGGCACACACATAAAGTCCCAGAGTCCACGGACTCTTATAAGCAATGGATTGCCAAAACTCTTCCATAAACTCAGGGTTAGCTTTAAGATCAGCCGCGAGCGTGTTTTGACCTTGAAAAAAATCTAACAAATTCTCAGCAGACAGACCTAAATAGCGCAACGCCCAGCCTGTTACTACTGAATAATAAAAAGCAATCATGAGGGTACACATAGTAATGAAGAAACCTCCCCAGGTAAGGCCTTTGCCTGTAACCCGGCCGAAAGATCCGATTACTCCTTTTTTAAATTTCTTCCCAATGGAAAACTCCGCCATAAGTATAGGCACGGACCACACCATTAAAAAGACTATCCATAAAATTAAAAAAGCACCTCCGTACTGACCTGCCAGCCGCGGAAACCTCCAGAGATTTCCCGCCCCAATGGCCATACCTAAAGATGCTAAAACAATACCCCAACGATTACTAAATTCTTCAGTTTTCGACATAAATTATATAAAGTGTTTCTTTAAAATATAGGCTTAAAAATGTTAAAATTTAAAACTAGACTAAAACGAGTGCTGCAGAACTTATTCAGCGAAAAGCTCTGCGGCAGGTTGACCAGTAGCCCCATTTGGCAACATGATATTTAACATCATGGCTATTGAAGGCGCTATGTCTGTAATAGGATGATACTTCACAGAAGTGCCATGCTTCACACCATTTCCAAAGAACAGCATAGGCACGTGAGTATCGTAAGTATAAGTAGATCCATGAGATGAACCTGTGTTACCATCTAAACGGCCAGACTCCAGCCATGAAGGCTCTAACACGTATAACACATCTCCAGATCTTTTTTGATTATATCCTCTGGTTAAAAGACCTTTAATGCCCTGAGTTTCATAATTAAGATTATGAATCACATAAGCAGGGTATGTCTCTTTTATACCCTCTAAAGTCATTAAATAGTGAGCTGCTGCTTCTTGTATTTCATGAAGGCTATACTTGCTTTTAGCAACGGTTTCCTGATTAAGAAATACTTGCATATTACTCACATTTTCAACCCAATCACCATTTCCAAATTTCTGAGATAAAACACTGTCTAACTCCTGAGGAAGACGGTGCACAAAATAACCAGCAGGTATTTTATTATCTACAAAAAACTGAGGAACATCTGCCACCGCATGGTCAGCAGTAAGAAAAACAGTATAGTTTCCTTCCCCCACTTGCTCATCAAGCTTTTTTAATATCTCTGCGATGCTCTTGTCAAGTCGAATATAAGTATCTTCCACTTCCACTGAGTTAGGTCCAAACCTATGGCCTACATAGTCAGTAGAAGAAAAGCTTATTGCTAAAAAGTCAGTCTCAGCACCCTTACCAAGGTTCTCTCCCTCAATAGTAGCAATAGCCAAATCCTTTAATATGTCATTTCCAAAAGGCGTAGCAGGTAATTGTCCAAAGTTCTTCTTATCTAGCTTATAGCCTTTGCTAAGAACATTTCCCTGACCATAAAAGTCGCCTTCATAATTATTATCATCAGACCCTGCTGCCGTATAAGTGCTGATTTTATTAATGGGCTCCCATTTTCCTGATAAGTACTTCTTAGCTAATTTCTTATCGTTAAAATTATCTAACCATTTAGGCAATTGGTTTTTATAGTAAGTACTGGTTATAAAATCACCGGTGTGAGTATCATACCAATAAGCTTCGCCCAAATGTCCTGCCGGGAAAATAGCGCCCCGGTCTTTCATAGAAATCCCAATGGTTCTGGCTCTTTTCTGAGTCGCCAGCTTTAATTGATCTGTAATAGTAGTAGTTAAAAGATTTCTGGGTGACATTTTACCCTTTGAAGAACTACTACCTACTGTTTGCTCTGTACTATCATAAGCACAGTAAATATCAAGCTTCAATTCTTTGGCATACCAGTTATTAGCAATTATTCCATGTATAGCAGGAGTAGATCCTGTATATACAGAGGTATGCCCCGGGCCCGTGTAGGTAGGAACATAATTAAAATGAGCGTTTTTAAACATAAAACCCTCATCAATAAGACGGTTAAAACCATCTTCACCAAACTTATCATTAAACCTGTAAAGATATTCCTGCCTCATCTGGTCGACCACAATACCTACTACTAGCTTCGGTTTTTGGCCTTGAGCATAAGCTGCTACAGACAGTAAAAAGAACCCTACAATTAATTTAATTTTCTTCATTTTGAATCTAAAATTGATATTGTGGGTTACAATTATAAGAAATAATGAAGACTAAGTCCCTAAATCCTAGTTATCACAGTAAATTTCAGCATATTCTTCCGCTTCATACACCTGCTTATATAACATATCTCCTTTTTGACTATAATATATTGCTATATAAAATTCCGCCTCCACCACATGCTTCTCTGTAAAGTAAACCGGAGTATCTTTAGTACCCACGTTAATAATATCATTATACGTTGGAGATAACACCTCGCCTAAAATACTACTATAAACGCCATAACCTTTCTCCTTTAAAAATACAGCTACCGTCTCTGCTGGCTCTTGCTTTATAAAATGAATAGACTTGATATTATCATTTACAATTTCATCATTATAAATATCATACAGCTTCCATACCAGCTCTTGTTTTACCAAAGCAATGCTATCATTCCAGTAGGTGATTTCATCAAAACTGGTGTCTCCATAATTTTTGTTGGTCACATCTACAAAGCCAAAGCCTTCACCCTGCTCTACAACCAGGAGACTTTGATTATAAGGCTTAATATTCTGGTTGTATTCTGTAGGTATAAGCAGCTCCTTTTTGTAGTTATAAATTCCGAATTTCTTATTTCTGAGCAGTGAAATATATCCATTATTATAATTACCAATAGCCTCATAAACAAAAGGTAATAGTGATTTCCCTTCATTGGAAATAAGGCCTTTATTCATTTTGGAAATAATTATCATTTGATCTCCCAGAGCTTTAGCCTCCTGAAAACTGCCTGAGTAAATTTTCCTACCTCTTTCATCAATAATTACTTTAGCGCCTACTCCCTGAGTGATAATATATTCTTTGGAGTCTGCAGCCGGAATTAATGATAGCTGATCTCCTTTACTGATTTGAATCGTAGAATCTGGCGTATGCAGAAAAACCGTATCAGCAGAGTAAGACACTGCAAAATGACCACCGATGAGCGTGGCTGAATCAATGTGATGACTTTCTAATTGCTCTTTTTGAATGTTGTATAAAGAATAATATCCGGAACGAGAAAGTGTGCCCCAATATTTATTAAAAGAGGCCGATTGAATAGAATCAGCATCAATTACACTGAAATCTTCTTTCATAACATACTTTTCATCTCCTGTCTCTATGTAGTACCCTTTATCTAGCATCTTTATCTTTTGAGGCGTGAGTGGTGTTACCTGCTCTAATCTTTCATTAAACAAAGCTTCGGCATCATCACGTGCTACCCACATTATTTCATCACCTCCCCACAAAAAATCATCATAAGGCATATCAAAATACAGTGGTACTCCATTGGCAGCCGCAAACAACTTACCTATACTTTTAATGGAATATTTTTCTCCATTTTCCAGCACCACAAAATCACCTTGCCATATTATATCATTAAAAAGAGGCTTTGTTAAAATTTTTCCACTATAAGTGGAAATGCCCCAAAAGTTGCCTTTCTTATATTGAAGAAAAGTACTATCTATTACCTTAATGGCATCATATTCAATAGGTAAAATCGAATATCCTGCCTTATGAATCACCCCATATTTTCCAGCATATTCTACCTTAATAAGGCCTCCACCTAAATCATCCCAATTATCTAATTCGCCTTTATAAACAGGAGCATTATTTAGCCCAAACAAGCCTCCTTCCGCTTTATAGACTCCATTATCAATATTTCCACACAGCATTTCTTCACCTACAGAAGTAAGAATAGGTGTAATAACCAACTCGCCAGAAGCATCCATAAAGCCATATTTCCCATTCTCTCTAATAGGAAATATTACACGCTTATCCCACTTATCAATATATTTGAGAGAATCATTCATCAGGTTCGGCTCCATCTCTTGCCCACGTTGTTTGAGTAAGTGATATAAAAAATCAATAGCCTTCTTTCTGGCCAAACCTTTTTGAAACATACCAATTATCCTCCTATAACTCTGAGGCTGATTATCAGCTGTAATAATTTGAAAAATGTTTTCCTCAGCCTCATTACGGTACGGAGTATCAGGGTTTTTCTTCAAGAAGCTCAGATAACTATCCAAGTGCTCATCCTGAGTGCTTTTATCATAAAATAGCCTTTCGTACTTCTCTTCTGCCTCTACTACTTGCTTAGCATCAGGATACTTTTCCATAAAATTCCTGTAGCTTTCATAAGTGTTTATCTCTTTGGCCTTTATATAGGCCAGCGCATTTCTGTTTTCTATCGCCTCCCCTTCTTGTAAAGCCCCGGCATAGTTTTCTATAAAATAAATATAGGAATTCTCAGTATTCACTTCCTCCGCACGATTATAAGCGACACTATCAATTTTCTGCTTTAATGCCAGCATACTTACACTATCCACTCCTTCTTTCTTATGCTTTTGCACTTCCCTCTCATCCATGGCAGAAAAGCGCCCTAAGGCTGACTTCATATAGAAATAAGCAGAATCTATTTGCTTGTATAATGAATCTGTTTCATATAAAATAAATGCCTTTACATAATATGGAGAACTCAGCGCACTATCCTTCTCCAAGGCCTTTTGAACAAGCTCCTCCGCTTTGGCAACATTCCCTTTCTCAAACTGACTCATCGCTCTGCCACTCAGACCTACTTGTGCCTGTACTCCAAAACCTATAACACTAAAAATAACAATCAGAAATATCCTCATAAGGCTAATATGGCCATTTTTTAAGACCCCAAATATGATCAGAAAACACAAGTTTAAAAAAAACTTTCGAACTCCTTTCTAAGGAACCCTTTCCACCAAATGGAAAACCTGAACAAACCCACACATATTAATTATTTAATTTTCAGATACTTAACAATAAACCTTCCTTTGGCATATTCTTAGAATAATGACTTAACAAAACTGGAAAAGAATATGAAAGCGAAAGAAAAAATGAAAGTATTTGTTGTTGATGACGATATCTTCAGAACATATCTATACGAACAACACCTGGTAAACCTTGGTTTCACAGACATTAATATCTATCACACAGGCACTAGCTGTCTTAATGCACTCACAGAAGAACCTGATATCATTTTCCTCGATTATCATATGGATGATTTGAACGGTCTGGAAGTGCTGCAAAAAATTAAAAGATTTAATCCTAACATATATGTGGTGCTTATAAGCGGACAACAGTCTATGGAAGTAGCAGTTAAATCTTTGAAAATCGGTGCTTTTGATTATATTATAAAAGAGGAAGAGGAGCTAACCCGCATAGAAGAGGTGGTTGAAAAAATAATAAAAGTAAACACCCTCTTACAAGAGAAGAATAACCCTAAGCCCAACCGTGTTCATTCTCTTGTAGGTATAATGGTCATTGCTGCCATCATATGCGGCTTTGTATATCAGTTTCTTCAATAGAAAAAACAACACCTCAAACCTATGAAAACCAACTACCAAATATTTATTTGTATACTCATGCCCTTTTTTTTTAGGTTCATGCACCCAGAACCTATTTCAATCAAAAAGAAAGGGTATAGATCCTGTTTTTTATCAATCTGACAGCCTCATTTACACTATTAAAAAAGATGATAAGATCAGCATTAGTATTTGGGGACATGATGACCTGGGGGTAGGCTCCATCTATGGAATATATAACTCCAATGAGGTATATGGAAAATGGCTCATGGTTGATGAAAATGGGTTTATTGATGTACCTAAATTAGGTCAATTCTTAATTGAAGGTCTTTCTGTTAGAGAGGCTGAAATAACACTTACCAAAAACTTTAGCACCTGGATTAAAGATCCTATTATCAATGTTAAAGTTCTTAATAAAGAAATAACTGTACTAGGTGAATTTACCAGTCCTGGCAAGCTAGGATTAGAAAGAGACAAAAACAGACTTATAGATGTACTTGGCTCCGCTGGAGATTTCGATTTTTATGCCGATAAATCTGATGTACAGGTAATTCGTGAAATAGACGGAGAGACCTATGTAGCCCACATAGATCTTACTACTCTTGATCATTATCATGAAAAAAACATTGCCATCTTACCTGGCGATGTAGTATACGCTCCTTCCCGTAAAGGAAAAACTTTCGACAAGAAAGTAACGACCTTAATTCCGATAGGTTCTGCAGTAAGTACTTTGGCCATCATCGCAAGTTTCATATTCGAACCATGAAAGAGCTAACTAAAAATTTTCGTCTACTTAGGCCACTTTTAAGAGGGCTTCCTATCATAGCAATCTGCTTTTTAGGTGCGGTTAATATTGCCTCAAGATACCTGAAATATGCGACCCCAAAATATGAAAGTGCCGCCAAAATACGCCTTGCCGATAATAATGAAGGTCCTACCAGCACCATGCTTTATAAGGACTTTGACATATTCACTAACAAAAACAAAATTGGCGCTGAAATAGAAGTTATTCAGTCTAGCAGGATTATAAACCGTGCATTAGACAGCCTTGACTTTGATATACAAACCTTCCGAATAGGTAAAATGAGCACTACCGAGCTTTACCACGAGTGCCCATTCATAGTAAATTATGACAGCCTGAAAGAAGAATGGAGAGAGAAAATGTTCTCCCTTAATATTATTTCTAAGGACTCCATAAAACTCTCTTTAGGGCCTGGAAAAGATATCAGGACAGTTTTTGGAGACACTATTCGCTTTGAAGGCAGCAAGCTTATCATCACTAAAAATGATGCATTACTAGAGTCTAAACCATATCTACAACTTGTAGATCAATATCAGTTTAAAGTAAAAGATAGAGAAAAGCTGGTGAAAGAAGTTGCTGGTGGTCTCGACATTATATCCATAGATAAAGACATAGCCATTTTAAGAGTGGGTTACGAAAGTGAAGTTCCTCAAAAAACGGCGGACATGGTAAACCGTTTGTGCCGAGCTTATATAGAAGATTACGAAGAAGAAAAATATAAAGCCACTGATGTTACTGTCTCCTTTTTAGATGAACAATTAACCGAAATAGGCCAGAGATTAAAAGATTCTGAAGAAGAAATAGAGACCTATAGAAATGTAAATGACATCATCAATGTAAGGCAAGAGACGGAAACGGACCTAAGACAAATTTCTCAAATGAGAATACAACTGGCCAATTTAAAAATGAATTTAACGGCCATTGATTCATTGTATAACTATATCAATGTGGGCAAGTCTAACTTTTTGGAGTTGGCTCCCACCTTTGAGGCGTTTAACGACTTGCTTTCTACAGAAATGGTGAAGAACCTCAAAAACCTACAAGCTGAGAGAAAAGAGCTACTAACCATTTACACCAGCGAAGATGAAAAAGTAAAACTGGTCAATGAAAAGATCAATGATATTTCAGACTATCTGGTAGAGAGCATTAAAAATACCAGAAACAACCTGGCTATAAAGCATAACCAGATAGAGCAAGTTATAAAAAAGGCAGAAACGGCCTTCATCGGTCTTCCTACAAGAGAAAAGGATCTTACCATACTTGAAAGGAACTTTATGCTCAACCAGAAAATTTATAATTTCTTACATGAAAAACGTACTGAAGCAGAAATAGCAAGAGCTGCCTCAATATCCTTTCACCGCATTATTTCTTATGGCGAGGTGCCATCTAAGCCCGTCTCTCCTAACAAAACCCTTATCATGTTTGTGACTGGGATCTTAGGTCTAGGCTTCGGAGTCGCTGCAATTTTGGTGGTTCATTCTATGAAGGCTAAGGTGAACGACACTCACACTATAGAGAAAAATTCAGAGATACCTATTGCTATTGAAATCCCCAAATTCATAAAAGAATCTAACATAGAAAAAGGGTTTCAGCAATTAGGGATTAAGCTGGAGTTAAAAGGCTTTTTCAGAGCAGGTAACATAGTATGTGTAAGCTCTTTTACTGATCCTGAAGGCCGTTCATTTTTTGTAAAACATTTAGCTAAATCATTACAAAAGAGAGGGTTCAATGTAATGAAAGTAGATGCTTATGACACCCACTTTGATAGAGATGAGCAAAGATTAGTATTTCAAAATCTCAACGCCAATACAATCAAAATCATAGACAATGTGTCATTAGATGAGGATAATTACTCACTGATGCTAATGTCTGCTGCAGACATGAATTTATTTATGCTGGATAGCAGAGTAACACCAGCTAAGAGAGTAAATGAATTTAACCTCATACACGATGAATATTCGCTGCCTAATACCTTTTTCGGTCTTAACAGGGCTGATTATAATCCGAGCATCATAAAACTAATTTTCAGAAAAATATCTAGATGGGGGAAGCGGTACTATCTACCATTGCTCCGCATGATTAAAAATAAAAAAGCAGCACAAGCATGAGTTTGATCCTTAAAATATTGAATAACGATAAGCTGATAGTAGTTACAAATCAGGTGGCCGTGAGCGGTACCACTTTTTTAACTAATATCATAATGGTGGCGCTTTGTGGGGTAAGTATTTTTGGAGCCTTCAGTGCTTGGCAAATAGCTGTAATGCTGGTTTTAGCTTTACAAATTGCAGTATTAAGTCAGCCTATGCAAGTATTCCTAGGTAAAAAGAATGCAGAAGAAATCAAGCAATATTCTGCCTCGGTTCACTTTATGCAATTGGTTTTCATTTTGCTACTAGCCTTTGGTTTTATAGCATTCAACACTATTTCAGGCATGTTTCAAAGAGAGCTAAGCTACGCTTTTGCATTCTTTGCTTCTATGCAGCTTGCCCAAGAACATTTAAGAAGATATTTAATAGCTAAAGGAAAATTAAAAATCGCCTTACTCAGTGACCTTATTTCTTCATTAGGCCAGCTCATTGTGCTTTCTCTATTTTGGGTACAGAGTATATCTCCTACTCTAATACAGTTATTTTTAACCATTGGAGGCACCACCCTACCTGCTATCGTATTATCACTTATTTCGGAAAGGCGCACGTTCCAACATCGTGCTGAATTGATAAAATATGTAAAAGAACATTGGATCAGTGCTCGCTGGCTAGTACCTACCGCTTTAATACAATGGGGAGCTGCTAACTATTTGCTTGCTGCCTCAGCCGTTATTGCCGGTAATGCAGTACTTGGTGTACTACGCTTAGCTCAAACCACCATGGGTATTTTCAATGTGGCCATTCAAGGACTGGAAAATTATTTTCTTCCATACCTCAGCAGGCTAATATCTAATAGCGTTGATGAGGCCTTACAGTTCACATTCAGAATGATTAGAAAAATAGGACTCCTAACAGCGCCTATACTTATTCTGGCAGCCATATTTTCTAGCCAGATCCTTTCATTCATTAACACAGAATATGTGGCTTATGCCTCCTTACTCAGGTGGTGCTGCCTCTTATATATCATTATTCTATCTTCTTTTCCTGTTAAACTATTCATAAGGGTATTAGGAGATTCAAGACATTACTTTATAGGATATGCAATCAGTATGACAGCTTCCGTTCTTTGTGCCCAGTGGCTAATAGAGCAATGGAATGCTGTAGGTGTGGTGATGGGCTGGCTCCTCAGCCAGGTACTCATTAACCTGTATTGGACCATTATTATCACTAAAACAAAGCAATTAAGTTGGACACTAAAGTAATTCACATCGTATTAGGAAAAGCCAATCCGGCCAGGATGAACGGGGTTAATAAAGTAGTGCATGAATTGGCTACACACCAAGTTTTAGCCGGATGGGACGTAGAGGTTTGGGGTATTACGCGTGATCTTCATAGTGAAACACCAAGCCGAGAGTACAGCCTCCGCCTTTTTCAGGCGTATAGAAACCTTTATAAGGTAGATAGTAATCTGGTAGAAGCACTCGTATCTGAGCATTCAAAAAATAATATTATAGTGCACTTACACGGTGGCTTTATCCCTACGTTTTTCACATTAGCCAAAAGCTTAGTAAAAAACACTATCCCTTATGTTTTTACTCCACATGGTAGTTATAATGAAATAGCACTGAGAAGAAGCTTCTATCTGAAAAAGATCTATTTGAAAATCTTCGAAAAGAACTTGGCTCAAAATGCTCAATATGTACACTGCTTAGGCAAAAGTGAAGTGATTGGCACCAAAAAGCTATTCAAAAATGCTAACACTTGTCTTATTCCTTATGGTTTCAATCTTATTGAAGAGGTATATAAAAGAGAGCCTCAACCAGATAAGTTTATAATAGGCTTTTGTGGTCGTATGGACGCCTACACTAAAGGGCTCGATGCCTTAACGGAAGGCTTCTTGAAATTCTCTAACGAAAACCCAAATGCTGAATTATGGCTTATTGGTGATGGGCAAGATCTTCAATCACTAAAAAAGGAAATCGCACCTTTCGGCAATGGTAAGGTTATTTTCCATGGCAGTAAATACGGAGAGGAGAAATTTAATTTACTAAGCCAATTAGATGTTTTTGCGCACCCGTCCAGAAATGAAGGATTACCCACCGCTGTATTAGAAGCCGCTTCCTTAGGCATACCTACTTTAATTACAGAAGCTACCAATTTAGGTGATGCCGTAAGAAACTACAACTGTGGTTTTGTAATGGAGCAGACTAAAGGAATTGAACTGTACGAAGGACTCAATATCCTGAAGCAGGAACTATCTACCAAAAAAGATGAGGTAAAAGCTAATGCCAGAAAAATGGTAACAGAAACCTTTAACTGGTTTACACTTTTAAACGGCTACGCTAAAATGTATACCGCTGATAATGCAGAAGCAGCTTGACATAGAGAAGTTTTCAAAACAAATATATCTGATACTGACCATAATTATGGCAGTAAAGATAGCCGGATTCTTCACCTGGAGTGAGAATGTGGCTATCACCAGGGTATTTAAAGTTTTTAGCCGCATAGCTATGACTATAGCGGCATATTATGTTTTTAAGCATATCCTTAAAAAAGGAGGTGTTGATTCATTTAAATGGAATAATGTTTTCTCGCCCCTACTTTATGGAGGTTATTTGCTTTTAGGATTCATATCCTTCATGTGGTCTACAAAACCCAGCCATAGTTCGCTGCAGTGGTTTATGGACTTGGAAAGCTTTGTTTTTTGCTATTACTACATGAAGAGCTTTGAAGTTTTAGAGGTTTTCTTCCCTAAAGCCAATGTCAAATTCTATCATATTTTAGCCAATGCCTCCTTCCTTATCATTCTTATTTTCATCATAGGGCTAATGATAGCTCCAGATGAATTTTATAGGATGACTCATGGAGGCGAAGAAGCCAGGTTGGGTGGTTATATGATGAACCCCAATGAACTGGGAATGCTCTGTGTGGTGAGCATATGCTGCTATATATTTAATCTGTACCGAAATCACAGAAAAGTATGGACCATTATAAAAATTCTTTTAGTACTCTATGCTTTGATACTCACAGGATCTAGGTCATCTATGATTGGCTTTTTATTGGTTGTTTTCTTCCACATTAGACAGTCAGATAACATCAAACTTAAACTAGCTATTAATGTAGGAGCCGTATTTTCTATTCCCGTTATAGTGCAGACCATTTTTATTAAGCAAGGTGATGTAGAAGAAGTACTTAGCATGACCGGAAGGCTCCCATTCTGGACAGCTCTATTAAATGAAGGCTTACCCAGAGAACCCTGGTTCGGGTTTGGATTTATGCGTATTGCCTATAAAGACTATTTCAAAGGCGTGCACACCTACGCAGGTCAGATGACCCACAATACCTTCATACAAGTACTTATGAACCTTGGCTTTGTTGGCTTTGGCCTGGTTCTGCTACAAATGATCGCCACTATCAGAGGTTTTCTAAATTTTGAAGACAAAGAAAAAAAGTTGATGCTCTTAGGAATACTAATTCCTATCCTTATAAATTCATTTACAGAATTTGGCATTTTTGGTGAAACCAACTACGGCATTCTTTTTTACCAACTTCTTATTTTTGGTATCTCCTTTAAGTACCATCCCATACTCACACGTTCTGAAAAACTGTTCCTAAAAAGAACCAGACCAGATCTTTCCTTTCCATAAATAGGAATCAACTCCATTCAAAGGAAGCAAAACCTCAATTAAAAAATCTTAATTAACTGAAATACAGACATTTAAAAACATTAATTAGGATGGCACCTTGTTAGTATTTCCATTGACATGAAAAACCAACAACTACATACCGAAGACTATTATATTGTTGAGCAAGTATTCGCTGCCTTCAACATCAGAATAACGCAAAGCACCAAAACTAACTTTCAGGAAGAGTCATTTTATACATTTTACAATCCTGATGGCTCATTAAGATGGATTTGGCCTTCAAGCGCAGAAAGTCCTTCCTTTTTGGAATTCTATAGCGTCAATAACTTTAAGGCAAGACTATTTACCATATTGGTCAAATTTATATTTCTGATAAAATTACAATCATGGTGCTTTAAGCAAACCAAGCTACAGGTACATGTTAATGATATCATGAATTGGAAAATATTAAAATTTAACCAATTCACCGTATTTACTGGAACCCCGGGAAAATATAGGAAAGCGGTTTGTTTTCATTTAGAGACGGAAAAGGCTGTATTTAGTAAAGTAGCTCTCACTGGCTCTTCTTTAGTCTGTTTGGCTAAAGAATATAAAGGCTTACTCACTTGGGAAAACAAATTTGCAGGCATCATTACACCTGATATCATAGATTACTCTAACCCTTCCAAAATCACCATTGGATCGATTAAAACAGAGGACTCCACTAAAATAAAAGCATATGGCCCTAACCTTATCAATTACCATAACAAACTAATTGAGGGTAGTCATCAAGTTATGACTTTAGGTTCATCTAATTATTATCATGATTTAGCAAAGGACATAGAAAAGCTTAAAGAATTAGATAATAATAAAATCCCTATGGGGATAAAACAGAAGTTAGCAGATCGTTTTAATCAGCTTAATGAGTCTGTAGAAACCAGTTTCACCTACTCACATGGAGATTTTACTCCTTGGAACAGTTATATTAGAAATGACCAGTTTTACTTATATGACCTGGAATTTAGTAAAACAGAAGCCCCTTTATACTATGATCTTATCCACTTCCACTTTCAGGAAGAGGTATTAGTAAGGCACAATTTCAATGGTTTTGATATCTGTAAAAAGATAGCGGAATTCTTAAATATTGAGAATAAAGAAACGCTTTATAATTACATAGAACTATACCTGCTCCAGCATGTAACTCACTCTTTATTGATTTATGAAGAACAAAAAAACTGGCATGTTCAGATTAACTGGCTCATAAAAGTCTGGAATGATGCCCTTACAGAAATTTCTATTAGCAGTGGAAATATGAGAGAACTATTGGTTTCTGATACTCTTGACAGAATTCACGCTACTGATCATGCTTTATTAAAATCCATTAACGAAAATCCATATCAACTTAGCTTGCAATCTGATCTGGATGTATGTATTGAAAAGACGTCAGCACAAGAAATTATTAAATATGTAAAAGAGCATCCTGCTATTGAAAAGTTAAGAATCCGAAAGAAATCATTTATGACTTCTCTTGATTGCTTCACCAAAAATGGAGGGTTTTTCTCAATAGATCTTATTTATGATCTCAAAAGAACCAGCCTATTGATGGCAGATTCAAAGATGGTTTTAAACAATGCGCAGAGAAGCTCATCAGGCATTAAATTACCTCATTTAACAGATGGTTTCTTGTATGTTTATTCATTTTACATCCTTAACAAAACAGATATTCCTGAAAAATACATCAAGTATTATAACCAACTAAAAATTGGTTTTAAAAGCCAGATCATGAAGAGCTTATTTGACAAATTACAAATAGAACAGACTGACTTTAATAAGCTGGGGAAATATTCTGAAGACAATAATGCAAAGCTGACAAAGCATCTAGCTGATCAGCCTTTTAACAGAGGTCTAAAAAAATGGAACAATAATATTAATTACCTGCTGGATAGTTTCAGGCAACTCTTTAACAACTCTGGTATTATCATCACTTTTAGCGGAGTAGATGGCGCAGGTAAGTCTACAGTAATAAGCCATGTAAAGCATGACTTAGAGAAGGTATACAGGAAAAATGTAATAGTGCTTAGACATAGACCTTCTATTTTACCTATTCTCAGTGCCTGGAGATATGGAAAAGCACAGGCAGAAGCAAGAGCTGTATCAACACTGCCTAGACAAGGAGAGAATAAAAGTAGAATTTCATCGGCTCTGAGGTTCCTATATTATTACATGGATTACGTTTTCGGTCAGTGGATAGTATACTTCAAATACTTACGTAGAGGATATATAGTTTTATATGATCGTTATTATTATGACTTTATTAATGACGGCAAAAGATCTAACATTCATTTATCAGAGTCTTTTGTAAAATCTCTCTACGCCTTTGTTGCCAAACCAGATTATAATTTCTTTCTATACGCAGATGCTGAAACAATAACTAACAGAAAGAAAGAATTATCAAAGCCTGTAATTGAAGAATTGACTAACAAGTACTTAAGCCTGTTCGATCAGTTCTCAAGTAAATATAGCAGAGCAAAATTCCTCCCTATGGAAAACATTCAGCTGGAAGCCACTCTAAGTGGTATTATGAACACTATTAAAACTAAGTTGTAATGATAAGATTAGTAGAAAAAGCAATTCAGAAAAGAAACCCTAACTTTCAATTAGCTCCTACTGTAGATATGAGGATTCTCTTATCTTTTATTAGCTACACTTTATTTTCAATATTAAGAGGTTTTAAACTGCTTCTTTTATTTAAGAAACCAAAAGGTGCCATGCTAGGAAAAGGCGTGAGTTTCAAATTTTCCAGCAAAATAGACTTTGGCAAATTCATGAAGTTAGGCGATAGAGTTGAGCTAAACGGATTATCAAAAAGAGGTCTAAGAATAGGCAACAACGTAAGTATAGGGGCTTTTAGCAGAGTAGTAGTATCTACTACATTACAAGACCCCGGCAGCCACATTTCTATTTGCGATAATGTAGGAATTGGTGAATATGCTTACCTGGGCGGTGCAGGAGGTCTTAGCATAGAAAACAACTGCATAATAGGTCAATATTTCAGCTGTCACCCGGAAAATCATAATTATGATGATCTCGATCTGCTTATTAAAGATCAGGGAGTCTCAAGAAAAGGTATTCATATAGAGAAAGATTGCTGGATAGGAAGTAAGGTGACAATATTAGATGGGGTAGAAATAGGCCATGGTTCTGTTATAGCTGCAGGGGCAGTAGTTACTAAATCCTTCCCTCCATATTCCATTATAGGTGGTGTACCAGCCAAATTAATAAAAAGTAGAACTCCTCAAGATCAACTAATAGTAGCCTGATATGAAAACCATACTTATTACCGCATATGCAGTGAACCCTTACAAAGGCTCAGAAGATGGTATGGGCTGGAATGGAATACTGCAGGTAGCACGCCATAATCATGTAATAGCTGTTACCAGGAAAAACAATAGACCTGATATTGAAAAATATATTAAAGAAAATGAATGTCTTATCAAAGATCTCAATTCTATTACCTTTTTGTACTATGACTGGCCCCAATGGACCAGGTGGTGGAAAAAAGGCCCGTTATTGTCTATGATCTATTTTTACATGTGGCAGCTGGGTATGCCGTTCTTTCTTTGGTTTAAAAGAGCAAAGTTTGATGTGGCTCATAATTTCAACTTCCATAATGACTGGTCACCTTCCTTTTTGTGGCTACTATCAAAACCATTTGTTTGGGGACCGATAGGACATCATCCTAAAATACCAAAAGAGCATCTGATGAAATATGGTAAATCTGCCTATTTAAAAGATAGAATGCTATGGGTAATAAAGAACATCTTCTGGCATTTTGACCCATTTTTATGGATCACCAAAAGAAAAGCAGAAAAGATATTATGCATGAATTCTTCAGTAGCCAAAAAGCTTAAACTGCCCGCATGTAAATATGAAATTATTCCTTCTGTAGCCGTAGAAAAACCAATGGCTTCATCATCCGAATCAAATGAGCAGTTCACCGTAATGATGGCCGCCAGAATGGTTCCTCTAAAAGGGTTTGATGTGGCTATAAAAGCCTTTTCTGCTTTCAAAAACAGTTTACCAGAAGAAAGTCAGAAGAAAGTAAATCTATTATTGATAGGCAGTGGCCCGGAAAAAGATGCTTTAATGAAATTATGTGACACTCTCGACCTTAAAGATCACTGTACGTTTATTTCATGGATAAACAGAGACTCCTTAATGAAACTATACCAGAAGGCATCTGTATTCCTATTTCCTTCACATGAAGGGGCGGGAATGGTAGTGGCCGAGGCTCTTTCCTTTGGAGTACCAGTACTTTGTTATGACAACTATGGTCCTGGAGAGCTGGTTCCGTTACGGTCAGCATTAAAAGTGCCTATGAATGGATATGAGCTTGAAGTAGAATCTTTCAAGACCAAATTATTAAAACTATTTTATTCTTCACCGCTAATAGAGGCCGAGAGTAAAATGGCTAAGGAACATTTCAACAACTGGCTTCATTGGAATGTAAGAGGAAATCAATATAAAACCATATACCAAGACCTATTTACCTATGAGCAGAATATTAGCCATTCATTTGCTTAATGATAGAAGCGGTAGCCCATTTGTATTTAGACAGTCATTAGAAGCACTACAAAAAGAGGGGCACCAAATCATACTTTTCACCTCTGCATCTGAAGATGGATTCCTTTCGGGGATTGCAGATATAGACTATAAGTATATTAATTACGAATGGAGTAAAATAAAGCTATTAACGTTATTCAACTTTATTAAAGTAAACCTATTTCTATTGTTGGTTTTATTATTCAAAGCCAAGAAAAAGGATGTCATCTATATCAATTCCATACTTCCGTTTGGAGCGGCTATAGCAGGTAAGATAAAAAAAGCAAAGGTTATATACCATATGCATGAGGTATCTATAAAGCCAGAAGCACTCAAAAAATGGTTAATGACAATAGTTAACAAATGCTCTTCTACGTGCATTCATGTGTCATATTTCCTTAAAGATATATTGAATTTAAAAGTGGCTGATCAACGTGTCATACATAACAGCCTCCCTCATAATTTTATTCAAAAAGCAACCAGCTACACACAGGTTCCTGAAGCTTCGTCTTCATTTAATATTCTAATGATATGCTCTTTAAAAGATTTCAAAGGTATTCCTGAGTTCACTAAGCTTGCCTCAGAATTACCTGACATGCATTTTGATCTGGTTCTTAATGCTACTCCTTCGCAAATAGAAGAGTACTTCAACGGTAAGAAATTAAGTAAAAATATACAGACCTATCCAGCGCAAAAAGATGTACATCCCTTCTATCAAAAAGCTGATGTGGTAGTTAATCTTTCTCGTACAGATGAGTGGTTAGAAACTTTTGGAATGACCGTACTTGAAGGCATGTATTACGGCAAGCCGTGCATAGTACCTACTAAAGGTGGAGCTAGTGAACTTATTACAAATCATAAGAACGGATATCATATTGATGGAAAAAACATCGAAACATTAAAGGCCACACTTCACCAACTTAAAAGTGAAGGGGGGCTTTACCAATCCTTTTCTAAGAAAGCCTTTGAGACCGCGCTTAATTTCCACCCCAATCAATTCCAAAAAGCAGTAAAAGAAGTATTCATTTAGAAGTCTAGCTGCTAGAGGCTATTCCATACAATGGAATTAAAGCTATACAAAAACCCATTATTTGGGCTATTAAAGCCCTTTTGGTTGTTGGCACAAATTGAGCATAGATAGTAGTAATAAAACTAACTACCATGAAAACGAAAAAATTAGCCATTATAGGAACCGTCGGTTTACCAGCCAATTACGGCGGCTTTGAAACACTGGTCAGTTACCTTACTCAATTCCTAAACAAAAAATACAATCTTACAGTATACTGCAGTGCAAAAAAGTATACTAAAGCAGAACGATTAAAGGAATATAACGGAGCGAGATTAGTTTACTTACCTTTTGATGCCAATGGAGCACAAAGCATTATTTATGACATCATATCAATATTACATGCGATATTTTATGCTGACGTATTATTGGTATTGGGTGTGCCAGGAGCTATTGTTTTGCCCTTTGTAAAGTGGTTTACTAATAAGAAAATAATTATTTCCATTGATGGAGTAGAGTGGAAGCGAGATAAATGGGGTAAGTACGTTAAAAAATATTTGAGGTTTTGCGAGCGGCTTGCAGTAAAATATTCTCACGTAGACATATCAGACAATGAGGCTATTCAAGACTATACTGCTACAGAATATAAAACCCTGAGCAATGTAATTGAATATGGCGGAGACCACACACTTAAAAGAGAAATCAAAGAGGAGCACATCAGACAATATCCCTTTTTAGCTTCTCCTTATGCCTTTAAGGTTTGTAGAATAGAACCTGAGAACAATATACAGATGGTACTTGAAAGTTTTGCTAAGCAAAGCAATTTAGCTCTGGTGCTAGTAGGTAATTGGAAAAACAGTGAATATGGAACCTCTTGTAGAGAGCGTTACCAAAAATATGAACATCTACACCTTCTGGATCCTATTTATGAGCAAGAAAGTCTGGATGTACTAAGAGGAAACTGCAAGGTTTACATCCACGGCCATAGTGCCGGCGGCACCAACCCATCACTTGTAGAAGCCATGTACCTGGAAAGAGCCATCTTCTGTTTTGATGTTTGCTACAATAGGGCTACTACGGAAAATAAAGCCAAATATTTCCAAAACACTTATGAGCTGCAAGAACTATTGGCTTCAACCAGTAACGAGGAGCTAAAGCAACTAAGCACTACCATGAAGAATATTGCGAAAAGACGATATACATGGGAGGTTATAGCTAATAAGTATGGATACCTGGTTGACACTTTAGCCTTCAAAAAAACGAAAGGAAAAGTCTCTCCACAGTTATCTTCTGCCGTTCAGACTGACGATCTGCTCCAGTATGAAATGGCTCACTATTCTTCACTTGAATCAATACACAAACAATAAAACCTGAAATTATGAATACATTAATATATGCATCAATAGGGTTTATAGTTGGAATCATATTATTACCACTAATCAGATATTGGGGTATACGCTATAAGTTTGTAGATAAGCCCAACCACAGAAAAGTGCACAAAGCCCCAATACCAGCTCTGGGCGGCGTTGCCGTTTTTCTGGGAATCTCTGCCTTTTATGCAATACTTCCCTCTCAAACATATTTAGAACAATGGAATGTTTTCATCATCACCATATCCATGCTTTTTATGATTGGGTTGCTTGATGATAAATTTGACATTTCATCAATAGTAAGATTAGCGGTACAATTACTATGCGCTGGTGCCATTGCTTTTGCTGGCATTAAGGTAGAATCATTACACGGCATTTTAGGAATCTATGAGGTAGCTCCATGGCTGCAAATTCCTTTTACCATCATTATAATAGCAGGTGTAACCAATGCCTTTAACCTTATTGACGGGATTGATGGGCTGGCCGGAGGTTTATCCTTCATTAACACCACTGTACTTTCTGTAGTATTTTATATGATTGGTCAAACTGACTTAGCTTTATTCTGTGCTCTCGTTAGCGGGCTACTATTTAGCTTTTTGATTTACAACTTCCATCCCGCAAAGATTTTTATGGGAGATTCCGGATCATTAGTTCTGGGATTTATTTTCGCCGTGTTAGGCATTCATATCATCACTACTGACATTCATAATATTTACCCTATTGAAGTAAATATAAATTTAGTAATCGGTCTATTAGCTCTACCTGTTTTTGATACTCTGAGGTTGTTTATGGAAAGAATTGTTCAAGGAAGATCTCCTTTTTCCGCTGACAAAAATCACATCCATCACCTCATTTTAAATAACAGTGCTAATCACATGAAAGCATCTTACAAAATCTATTTGATTCATACCACTTTTGTAATTACAGCTTTATTATGTACACGACAGTCTTTATCTATTTTAGCCTCATTATTGATAATTGAATACATCTTATGTATCTTTTGGTATAGATATAAAAGATTATTAACCAAAACAGATAGCAAATATCTGGCTTATAGTGAGGAGGACGGCTAATGCCCCAAACATACAGAATATTTATTGTTGAAGATGACCCTTGGTTTGGCGAAATGCTAAAGTATCATCTATCTCAAAACCCTGATCATGAAGTAGAATTATTTAAAACCGCAAAAGAAGTGTTGGCCTCATTATCAAAAAATCCAGATCTTATTACTCTGGACTACTCTCTGCCAGATATCGATGGAGATGAGCTCTTTTCTAAGATAAAGAGCAAGCTCCCTAATACGCCTGTTATTGTGGTAAGTGGCCAAGAGCAGGTAGGCATCGCTTTAAAGTTGCTCAAAATGGGGGTTTCTGACTATTTCATTAAGAATGATGACACTAAAGAACTAGTTTGGAATGCAGTAGGAAAAATCAAGGAAACACAAGATTTAAGAGAAGAGGTTAAAAGTCTCAAACAGCAGTTAGATGAAAAGTATGACTTTGATAAGTTGATCAAAGGCAATAGCCCTCAGGTAACTAAACTATTTGAGGTAATGAATAAAGCCGCCAAAACAAACATTAATGTTTCAATCACGGGCGAAACCGGTACAGGAAAGGAGTTAGTAGCTCAAGCCATTCACTATAACTCACCCAGAAAAAACAAGGCCTTTGTACCCGTAAACATGGCTGCAATCCCTGCTAACCTATTGGAAAGCGAGCTTTTTGGATATGAAAAAGGGGCCTTTACCGGTGCCGTTGGCAGCAAGCCTGGTAAATTTGAAGAAGCCAATAAGGGAACCATCTTCCTGGATGAAATCGGTGAGATGCCTTTAGAACTTCAAAGCAAACTGCTCCGGGTTCTGCAAGAAAGAGAAATTACCAGACTTGGTAGTAACAAAAGCATACAGCTAGACATAAGAGTAATAATAGCTACGCATAAAAATTTAGCTGCAGAAGTAAATGAAGGCAATTTCAGAGAAGATCTTTATTATAGAATAGTTGGGCTACCTATTACCTCCCCACCGCTTAGAGAGCGTGGTAACGACATTTTTGTGCTGGCAGAATATTTCCTAAAACAGTTTAGCAAAGAGAATAAGTTAGATACAATCACTATAGATAAACATGCAAAGAAAAAGCTCATGGGCTATGGTTTTCCTGGCAATATACGTGAGCTAAAATCAATAATAGAACTGGCAGCTGTAATGTGCGATGACAACACCATTACAGAAAAGGATATCTCTTTTATTCCTACAGATAAAAAAGATAGCTTCGTTACGGAAGAGAAAACCATGAAGGAATATAATAAAGATATCATACGTCACTTTTTAGAAAAGTATGACAACAATGTTTTGAAAGTGGCCAAAAAATTAGACATAGGTAAATCAACCATATATAAAATGATTAAGGAAGGAGAATTGTAGTGGAAAGCAGGGTGAATAAAGGATTGGGAAATAGTGAAGTTGGGTATATGAAGGCAAAGTTATTCACTATAAAGAAGCATAAAGAAAAAGTGGCCTCAGTAGCGGCTAAGGACAATACGTGTCAACTAGAAGCCAGTTTACGTAGGCTTAAAACTATTAGAGAGCTAGAAGATAATTTTTGGGAAGTAAATTTATCTAACAATACTATACAACTTTCCAAGCACGACTCTACCTTCAAGTTTCATGAAGAGGATAAAATAGAAGATCTATTCACTTGGTCTGAATATATACATGCTGACGATAGAACTAATTTCCTCAAAACTATTCAGAACACCTATCTAAAAAAGAATGATAAATTAAACCTCACAATCCGGCTAAGCACACCTTCCGAAGCTTATAAGTGGATAATGCTGAGAGGCATTGTATCTGAAGTAGATGCATCTAATACCCCTACAATTATAACAGGTATATTTTCCGATATTTCTGGCATTAAGAATACTGAACTTGATATTAACAAATCCAATTTAAGGCTCAAAACTACTATTGCCAGATTAAATAATGGCGTTCTGCTTGAAGATGAGAACCGGAAAATAATCATCACTAATCAGAAGTTTTGTGATCTCTTCAATATACCCGTAGAACCAGATTTATTGATAGGAAGCGACTGTTCTAAATCTGCAGAGCAGGTAAAAGGCCTTTTTAAACAACCTGATGATTTTGCTAAAAATATTGATACATTACTTTCCAACAAAAAGCCTGTAATAGGTGAAGTCCTTGAAATGGTTGATGGTAGAATTCTAGAAAGGGATTTCATTCCTGTAATTCTAGAAAATCAATATATAGGCCATCTATGGAAATATAGAGACATTACTCATCGTGAAATATCTCGAAAACTTTTAAGCGCTAGTGAAGAGAAGTATAGAAGCATAATAGACAACATGAAGCTTGGTTTACTTGAGGTAGATAATGAGGAGAGAATATTACATGCCAATCAATGCTTTTGTGACATAACAGGCTATGGGCTGACCGAGCTTAAAGGAAATGTTGCTTCTGATTATTTACTGAAGGAAGAGAACATCGGTGTAATGCGAGAAGTAAATAAATCCAGAAAGCAGGGGATCTCAAATATGTATGAGATTCCGATAAAAGATAAGAAAGGAAAAATGAAATGGCTTTTGATCAGTGGTGCTCCTCTATATAACACTGAGGGGCATCAAACAGGATCAATAGGGATACATTTGGACATTACCGCTCAAAAAAAGCTTGAAAGTGAGTTAAGAGAAGCTAAAATAGTGGCTGAAGAATCAGTGAAAGCTAAAGAAATCTTTTTGGCCAATATGAGTCATGAAATAAGAACTCCAATGAATGCTATTTTAGGGATGAGTAACCTATTAAAAAAAGACTAGCCTTGACCAAGAGCAGCAGAATTATTTAAAAGCCATTAACACCTCTGGAGAGAATCTACTGGTAATAATTAATGACATTCTTGATCTATCAAAAATAGAAGCTGGCAAATTAAAAATAGAAGCTGTAAACTTTAACCTGAAAGAATCTTTAGAACAACTAGAAAAAATGTTCATGTATAAGGCTCAGGAAAAAGGACTTCTTTATCACATCTGTCACTCATTAGATTTACCAGAAAATTTCATTGGAGACCCTTATAGGATTAATCAAATTCTTATTAATCTGGTAGGTAATGCTATCAAGTTTACAAATAAAGGAGAAGTTTCTGTTTCTGTTAATTTGCATAAAATTAAATCAGATCAGTATACCGTGAGATTTAAAGTCTCTGACACTGGTATTGGTATGGATGCTGAATACAAAAAAAGATTATTTGAAAATTTCAGCCAGGAAGATCCCGGAATAACCAGAAAATATGGAGGAACCGGTCTGGGACTGGCTATTTCCAGCAGATTGACTGAATTAATGCAGGGTTCTTTAGAAATTGAAAGTAAAAAAGGTGAAGGAACTTCCATTTCATTTTCTATACCATTAAAAATTGGTATCCAAAAGTGCTCTGAATCCGTAGTATCACAAACTACAGAAATGAAAAAGCCACTTGCCGGATTAAACATTCTGCTAGTAGAAGATAATGAATTTAACAGGCTTCTGGCCACAACTATTCTCTCTAACCATGGAGCATGTATTACTGAGGCATCTAATGGCTTAGAGGCCACCAAAACAGCTAAGAGCGCTTCTTTTGATATTATACTGATGGACATACAAATGCCAATAATGAATGGCTATGATGCTGCAATCTATATCAGAGAAAACATTGATAAAAACATCCCAATTATTGCTCAAACAGCCAATGCAGTAAAAGGGGAAGATAAAAAGTGCTTAA
This sequence comes from Fulvivirga maritima, assembly GCF_021389955.1. NCBI lineage: Bacteria > Pseudomonadati > Bacteroidota > Cytophagia > Cytophagales > Fulvivirgaceae > Fulvivirga > Fulvivirga maritima. Next base: position 2,538,599 of record NZ_CP089980.1, on the reverse strand, counting down.
ATGCCGGCATGGATGATTACATATCAAAACCATTTGAAGAGCAAAAGCTCATTAATAAAATTTTAAAAGTAATTAACAAACGCAAAAAGATGACTAAAGTGAATGCGACTACAAATAATGAAAAGGAGGAAGCTCAATATGATATCACCATTTTAGAAGAGATGGCTAGAGGTGATATGGCCTTCATTTCAAAAATGCTACAAACAGTCGTAGATACTGTTCCTGAAGAAATTTCCAAGCTGGAATCAGCTTATGAAAATAAAGATTTGAAAACTGTTAAATCAGTTGCCCATAAAATAAAACCTAGTCTACTGAATCTTAAAATTAGTGCCAGCGAAACTATCAGAGAAATCGAAATTTGGGAGGAAAATCAGGATTGGGAACTGCTAGGAAAAAAGATTTACTTCTCTAAAACTTCTTTAGAAGGAGTAATAAATAAAATAAGAGAGGATCATCTTTCTTAAGAAAGATGCTATGCGAAATTTAGAATGAAACAAAGACTCTAAATTCCCAAGGAGAGCTATAAATACCATTTACGTCATAAGCAAAATCGTATAAGGCCATAAAATTAATGGCCGCTCTCTGACCTACAGGTTGAGATATTCCTCCTCCAAATAGTACCCTACTCGTGTTTTCCCTATCCTGAAAGTCTGAATCATAACTAGGATAATTAATGAGATTGTACTCACCCTGGAGAAAGAATTGATTGATATTATATCTCACAAAAGTATTTCCACCATATAGGTTAGTATTAGTATTGAGATTTTTCCACTTTATATATTGATAGGTAAGCCCTACACCTGCAGAAAGATTAGGCGTGATCATATAACCAAGTACTGGTGATACAGATAAATTGGTTTGTGTATTATTAGAAAAAAAACCTAGTCCACCCCCAAAGTATACACGGTCCCAAAAAGAAGGTTCCGTTTCAAAATCAACTTGTTTTTGGGCAAATGCACCAAAAGTTAAAAAACTTAAAACAACAAAGGTGAATATTCTTTTCATTCCTCTTCTTCTACTATTACAAACAAATCTTCAGATTCCTTCTTCATGAAGTACTTTTCACGTGCGAACTTCTCCAGTAGCTCATCATTGCTCAGCAGCTCTTGTCTATCCTTTTTCACTTCTTCTATTTTTTCCAGATAATACGCCTTTTCATCTTCCAAATTGTCTTTCTGGCTTTTTAATTGAAATTGAGTAATAAGATCATTTGCATCAATAAAAAGCATCCAGACCAAGAAGAATAAACTAAATAAAAAATAAAAGCTTTTAGTGAACTTAGGAAGTTTCATAGTATAACTCTTTAGTATATTAAGATATTAAAAAGTAAGGATAAAAAAAAAGCCCCAACTCATGGGGCTTTTGAGTTTATTTAATGTTGAAGGCTTTTATGCCTGGGAAGTAAGCTGTTTCTCCTAATTCCTCTTCTATTCTTAGCAATTGGTTATACTTAGCCATTCTGTCAGATCTTGAAGCAGATCCTGTTTTAATTTGACCTGTATTAAGAGCCACTGCTAAGTCAGCAATAGTACTGTCTTCAGTTTCACCTGATCTGTGAGACATCACACTAGTGTATGAGTTTCTTGTAGCCAGGTTCACTGTATTGATAGTTTCAGTTAAAGAACCAATTTGGTTTACTTTAATAAGGATAGAGTTTGCTACTCCTTGATTAATACCATCTTGCAATCTTTTAACGTTAGTTACGTATAAATCATCACCTACCAACTGTACTTTATTTCCAGCATTCTCAGTAAGTTTTTTCCATCCGTCCCAATCATCTTCTTCCATGGCATCTTCCAAAGAAATAATAGGGTATTTATTCACCCAATTAGTCCAGAATTCAACCATTTCGTCAGAAGTTAATTGTTTTCCTGTAGAAGCAAAGTCATATACTTTCTTTTTGCTATCATAGAACTCAGAAGAAGCTGCATCCATAGCAATATAGATATCCTCTCCTGGTTTAAAACCAGCTTTTTCAATAGCTTGAAGTACCACTTCGATAGCTTCTTCATTTGAGCCAATGTTAGGAGCAAAACCACCTTCATCACCTACGTTTGTAGAAAGCCCTTTATCAGAAAGTACTTTTTTAAGGTTATGGAATACCTCAGTACCCATTCTTAAAGCATCTGAAAAAGTATCAGCTTTAACAGGCATTACCATGAATTCTTGAAAATCAATAGCGTTATCTGCATGGCTACCACCATTCAAGATGTTCATCATAGGCACAGGAAGCGTGTTAGCATTTACACCACCTATATATCTATATAATGATTGACCTGATTCTTTAGCCGCAGCTTTTGCAATAGCAAGAGAAGCTCCTAAGATAGCATTGGCACCAAGCTTAGCCTTGTTATCGGTACCATCAGCTTCAATCATGATTTTATCTAATAAATTCTGATCATATACAGAAAAACCTACAAGTTCTTCCGCTAAGATAGAGTTCACATTGTCAACAGCTTTCAAAACACCTTTTCCCATGAAAACCTTCTTGTTTCCGTCTCTCAATTCAACGGCCTCATGTTTTCCTGTAGATGCTCCTGAAGGAACGGCTGCTCTTCCTAGCACACCATTTTCTGTTACTACATCCACCTCAACGGTAGGGTTACCTCTAGAGTCGAGTATTTGTCTTGCGTGAATACTTTCAATTACACTCATTGTATATTAATTTTCAATTAAAATATATATTTAACTTTTACTTTCTCTGATCAATTCTATAAACTGATCAAATAGGTATCTTGAGTCATGTGGACCCGGTGAAGATTCCGGGTGATACTGAACGCAAAAAGCTTTCTTACCCTTCACTTTAATTCCCGCAATAGTTTTGTCGTTTAGATGTATATGTGTCGCCTCTACCAATTCTGAATTTTCAACATCCTTCTCACTGATAGCAAAACCATGGTTTTGAGAAGTTATTTCACTCAAACCGCTCTTCACGTTTTTAATAGGGTGGTTCAACCCTCTATGCCCATGATGCATCTTATAAGTAGATATACCACAAGCAATTGCCATAATCTGATGGCCTAAGCATATTCCGAAAAGAGGAACATCCTTATCCATTATTTTCTTTACAGTTTCTACAGCATAAGGCATTGCCGAAGGATCTCCTGGGCCATTGGATATAAAATATCCATCTGCACCCCATTCTTGCATCTCTTCAAAAGAAGTTTTTGCTGGAAAAACCTTACAATAAATACCTCTACTACATAAGTTTCTGAGTATGTTTTTCTTAATTCCCAGATCAAGCACAGCTACTTTAATTTCACTATTTTCATCACCTTCATAATAAGGTTCCTTAGTGCTAACTAGTGATGAAAGTTCCAATCCTGCCATAGAAGGTACCTTGTCTAGCTCATTTTGCAATGCATCTCCAGAAAGCTCCGATGAAATAATGGCATTCATAGCTCCCTTATTTCTAATATGCCTAACCAGCATGCGAGTATCTATATCAGCTATACCAACAACTTCATTTTTCTCTAAATACTCCTGCAAGCTCCCCTCTGCAGTCTTTCTACTAAATAAGTATGAATAGTCATTAACAACTATTCCACTAATTTTTGCTCCATTAGATTCTTGTTCTTCCTCAATAGTTCCGTAGTTACCAATATGGCTATTAGTATTAACAATAATTTGACCGTAGTACGACGGGTCACTATATATCTCTTGATACCCCGTCATTCCTGTATTAAAGCAGATTTCTCCTCCGCGAGTGCCCTTTTTTCCAATGGCTGTTCCTTCAAACACCATCCCATCGGCTAATAATAAATAGGCTTTTTCTCGTTTTTGTAGTTTCATTACTCTCTAGATTTACAGTTACAAAAATAAAAAAAGGGATTAGATAAAAATCTAATCCCTTCTTTTTTATAAACTTTTTTCAACGATGATATCTTATCAATCTTTCTTTTCATCAGTAGATTCTTCAGAAGCTTCGTCCTGAGCTTTTGGCTCTTCAGTTTTAGTTTCTGCCGTAGCTTCTGCTTTTGGAGTTTCAGCAGTACTACTCTTTCCACCTCTTCTACTTCTTCTAGTTTTAGACTTAGCTGGCTTATCTCCTTGTAATAACAATTCGTTATAATCAACTAATTCGATGATACACATATCAGCATTATCACCAAGTCTATTTCCAGTTTTAAGTATTCTAGTATATCCGCCTGGTCTGTCTGCTATCTTTTCAGCTACTTCGTCAAATAACATTTTTACAGACTGCTTATCATTTAGATAAGAGAATACCATTCTTCTAGAGTGAGTAGTATCAGCTTTAGCTCTGGTAATTAAAGGCTCTACGTACTTTCTAAGCGCTTTAGCTTTAGCTACCGTAGTTGTTATCCTTTTGTTTATAATCAAAGAAGCAGCCATGTTAGAAAGCATTGCCTTTCTATGAGGAGCTGTTCTACCTAAGTGATTAAATTTTTTCCCGTGTCTCATTTTAATTATTCTTCTTCAAGTTTATACTTGGATAGATCCATTCCAAAAGTAAGGTTCTTATCCTGAACCAACTGTTCTAATTCAGCTAATGATTTTTTACCGAAATTTCTGAATTTCATCATGTCAGAAATTTCAAGCTTAACTAAGTCTCCTAATGTTTTCACATCTGCAGCTTTCAAGCAATTATATGCTCTTACAGACAGATCAAGATCATTCAATGGAGTTTTGAGAAGCTTTCTCATGTGAAGCATTTCCTCATCAACTTGCTCAATTTCTCCTCCTTTATCTGTCTCAAGCTCTATTGACTTATCTGAGAACAGCATGAAGTGCTGAATAAGTATGTGAGCGGCTCCTTCCAAAGCCTTTTCTGGGTGAATAGAACCATCTGTTTCTATGTCAAGCACAAGCTGCTCATAGTCAGTTTTTTGTTCTACCCTTGTATTTTCGATACTATATTTAACGTTCTTGATAGGCGTAAATATGGCATCAATTGGAATGTATCCAAATACTTGTTCTGATGGTTTATTTTCCTCAGCAGGCAAGTATCCTCTACCTTTCTCCACATTCAATTCTACCTCAATATCTACTGATTCGTCAAGATTACAAATTACCAAATCAGGATTTAACACTTCAAAAGCAGATGTACTCTTGGCAATATCACCAGCCGTAAATTCCTTTTGTCCCTTTATGGCTATTGTTATTTTATTATCAAAAGACTCACCTATTTTCTTAAATCTAACCATCTTAAGATTTAAGATAATCTCTGAAACATCCTCTACAACGCCCTCAATAGTAGAAAACTCATGTAATACACCAGGTATTTTAATTCCTGTGATAGCATGACCTTCCAATGAAGAAAGTAATATTCTTCTCAAAGCGTTACCTATGGTAACCCCATACCCTTTTTCTAATGGTTTAAAAGTAAATAAGCCGTGGAAATCATCTGCTTTTTCCATTACGACTTTGTCAGGCATTTGAAATGCTAAAATTGACATAGGTTTTTGCTTTTATAGTTATAGCCTTACTACCAAGTAGTAAGGCTAATAATATTATTAAGTTATAAATTACTTAGAGTAAAGTTCAACGATTAATTGTTCGTTGATATTCTCAGGTATTTCATCCCTTTGTGGTAAAGTTACTAATTTACCTACCATTTCACTACCCTCCCATTCTAACCAAGGGAATCTCTTTACTCCATGTGTAGCTAAACTGTCAGTGATAGCCTCCAAAGATTTAGATCTCTCACGAACACCTACAGTATCACCAGGCTTAATAGCCACAGATGGTATATTTACAACCTCACCATTCACAACAATATGCTTATGAAGCACAAGTTGTCTGGCAGCTCTTCTTGTAGGAGCTATTCCTAAACGGAACACAGTATTATCAAGCCTGGTTTCCAGTAATTGAAGTAAAACTTCACCTGTAATACCTGACTTTCTTGAAGCCTTATCGAAAAGATTAGCAAATTGCTTCTCCAACACACCATAGGTATATTTGGCCTTTTGCTTCTCCATCAACTGGATGGCATATTCAGATTGCTTACGTCTTCTTCCACGTCCATGCTGACCTGGAGGATAACTTTTCTTTTGCAATGCCTTGCTTGGGCCGAAAATAGGCTCATTAAAGCGTCTGGCTATTTTTGTCTTTGGACCTCTATATCTTGCCATTATATACTATTCTTTAGAAATGTTATACTCTTCTTCTTTTTGGTGGTCTACATCCATTATGAGGTAATGGAGTCACATCTTTAATAGTGGTGATTTCGATACCAGAATTTTGGATAGTCCTGATAGCTGATTCTCTACCTGCTCCAGGTCCTTTAACAAAAACTTCCACTTTTCTTAACCCAAGATCGTATGCCTTTTGTGCACAATCTTGAGCTGCCATTTGAGCTGCATAAGGAGTATTCTTTTTAGAACCTTTGAATCCCATTTTACCAGCTGAAGCCCATGAAATTACCTGACCTGTAGTGTTAGTCAAAGAGATAATTATGTTATTGAAAGAAGCCTTGATGTGTGCTTGGCCAATCGCCTCCACAGCAACTACACGCTTTTTTGCTTTATCTTTTCTTTTTTGTGCCATTGTATTCTTTTGGTTATTCGGTTAGTACCTTATAACTTTATTTATTATTTAGTCGCCTTCTTCTTATTGGCTACAGTCTTTCTCTTTCCTTTCCTGGTTCTGGAATTGTTCTTAGTCCTTTGTCCTCTTACAGGTAGACTCTTTCTATGTCTTAACCCTCTATAACATCCAATGTCCATTAATCGCTTAATGCTCATTTGAACCTCTGATTTCAATACACCCTCTACTTTAAAGTTTTCACTTATAATGTTTCGGATGGCAGTTGACTCGTCGTCTGTCCAATCTTGTGCCTTTTTGTCCCAATCAATTCCAGCCTCAGTCAATATTCTCTGAGCACTACTTTTACCTACACCAAATATATAGGTAAGGGCGATTACACCTCTTTTGTTATCTGGGATGTCTACTCCTGCAATTCTTGCCATAGCTTAGCCTTGTCTTTGTTTAAACCTAGGATTTTTTTTGTTGATCACGTAAACCTTTCCTTTTCTTCTGATTATCTTACAATCAGCGCTACGCTTCTTTACTGACGCTTTAACTTTCATGTCTCTTATTTATATCGATAAACAATTCGTCCTTTTGTCAAATCATATGGTGACATTTCTAATTTAACCCTGTCACCGGGTAAAATCTTAATATAGTTCATACGCATCTTTCCAGAGATATGAGCTATTACCTCGTGAGCATTTTCCAATTCTACTCTGAACATAGCATTGGACAACGCTTCGGTAATCGTGCCATCTTGCTCTATAGATTTCTGCTTTGCCATATATTAAAAATTAAAGTTTTCTTCTATAAACTTATGGGTCGTTAAGACCTCAGTTCCTTCTTTAAATATTGCCACTGTATGCTCATAATGAGCTGAAGGTTTTCTATCGGCAGTTCTTATGGTCCAACCATCTGATTCTTGTACTACATTTCGAGTCCCCAAATTAACCATGGGCTCAATTGCAATCACAAGACCTTCTTTCAACTTTGGCCCTTTGCCTCTTTTACCATAGTTAGGTACTTCTGGACTTTCATGTAAATCTTTTCCTACTCCATGTCCTACCAATTCTCTAACTACTCCATATCCGAAAGCCTCTACATGCTCCTGAATAGCGTAGGCTACATCACCTATTCTATTTCCAAATACAGCTTTTTCAATACCTTTATAAAGAGATTCCTTAGTACGCTTTAAAAGTTTTATTACTTCTTCATCTACTTCTCCTATTGGATAAGTATAAGCGGAATCACTATGAAAACCTTTATAAAAAACTCCCCCATCTACAGATATTATATCTCCATCTTTCAATTCATAGTCTCCGGGAAACCCGTGCACTACATCTTCATTAACAGAAATACATAATGAAGAAGGGAAGCCGTTATAATTCTTAAATGAAGGTACACCTCCATTATCTCTTATAAACTCCTCAGCTATCTTATCAAGCTCTATAGTCTTTACTCCTGGCTTAATAGCTTTGGCTACTTCTCCGTGCGCCTTACCTAATATAAGGGCACTTTCTTTTATTAATTCAACCTCTTCTCGAGTTTTGTAATATACCATTTATAGCTATGCTGCTACTGTTTGAGATCTACCTTTCACTTTTCCAGACTTCATCATTCCCTCATAATGTCTCATTAGTAAGTAACTTTCAATTTGCTGAAGAGTGTCTAAGATAACACCCACCATAATCAAAAGAGAAGTACCTCCATAAAACTGAGAGAAATTGGCGCTTACTCCTGCTTGAACAGCAAATGCCGGAAGTATAGCTACTATAGCTAAAAAGATTGAACCGGGTAATGTTATTCGGGTTAAAACCTCATCTATAAAATCAGAAGTTTGTTTTCCTGGCTTTATACCTGGTATGAACCCGCCATTTCTTTTCAAATTATCAGCTATATCATTCGGATTAACCGTAATTGCTGTATAAAAGAAAGTAAATATCAATATTAATAAACCGAACAATAAATTGTACTGCCATGAATATGGATTTGAGAAGGTAGACCCTATATAAGACCCCACTTCACTTTCCTTCCATATACCAGCAATTAAAGGCGGTATAAACATCAATGCTTGAGCAAAGATGATAGGCATAACACCTGAGGCATTAATTTTCAAAGGAATGTAATCCCTTTTACCACCGTATAATTTATTACCTATAACTTGTTTTGCGTATTGAATCGGTATTCTTCTAGTAGCTTGTGTTAATGCTACAACGCCCACTACTATAAAGAATAAGGCAACAATTTCAAGTACAAACATCAATGCTCCACTCATACCTCTATCAAGCATTTCGTTAAGCAAAGATCCTGGTAATCTTGAAATGATACCGATCATAATTAACATCGATATACCATTACCAATTCCTTTGTCCGTAATTTTTTCACCTAACCACATACAGAACATTGTTCCAGCAACCAAAATAATCATTGATGTAACCTGGAAGAATGATGGAGAATACATAATAGCCTCTCCTGGTATAGTAGTGGCCAAATAACCTGCTGATTGAGCAAGTGTAATTAAAATAGTAAGTACCCTAGTAATCTGAGTTAATCTCTTACGCCCAGATTCACCTTCCTTCTGTAGTTTCTGAAAATACGGAACAGCCACTGTTAATAGCTGAATAACAATTGATGCCGAGATATAAGGCATTATACCTAGCGCGAAAATTGATGATCTCTTAAAAGAACCTCCTAGGAAAGTATTTAATAAATCAAATATACCACCTTGAGGACCAGCTCCTAAAGCATCAGTATCAACACCAGGTAACACAATATATGATCCGAGTCTAAATACTATCAGAAAACCGATAGTATTTAGAATTCTTACTCTAAGATCTTCTATTGCGAATATATTCCGTATTGTAGTGAAAAACTTCTTCATAATTATAGTTGAGTAACTTTACCACCAGCAGCTTCTATAGCCTTGGCAGCAGAGGAAGAGAACGCGTGCGCTTCAACATCAACCTTAGATTTCAATTCACCTCTACCTAATATTTTAACTTTATCATTTTTACCAGCCAATCCGTGCTCAACCAAATCATTGAATTTGATTGTTTCTACACTTGCACTTTCAATAAGTGACTGGATAGTATCTAAATTAATCGCTTTATACTCTACCTTGTTAGGATTAGTAAATCCAAATTTAGGAACTCTTCTTTGCAATGGCATTTGACCACCTTCGAATCCTAATTTTTTAGAGTATCCTGAACGGGACTTAGCTCCTTTGTGACCTCTTGTAGCAGTGCCACCTTTACCAGAACCTTGTCCACGACCAATTCTCTTCTTATTCTTTACTGAACCTTTTGCAGGTGTTAATGTATTTAATTTCATCTGTTCAATCGGTTATAGTTCACTTACAGATACCAAATGGCTCACCTTATTGATCATACCTTGGATCTGCGGTGTTAATTCTACCTCTACTGATTTACTGATCTTACCTAAACCAAGAGCTTGTATCGTTCTTTTCTGTCTTTCAGGTCTGCCTATGGCACTTTTCACCTGAGATATTTTAACTTTTGCCATTCTAATTAACCGTTAAAAACTTTTGATAAAGAAACTCCTCTGTCTTGAGCTACTGTAAATGGATCTCTCATATTAGTTAAGGCATCGAAAGTAGCCTTCACCACGTTATGAGGGTTAGATGATCCTTTAGACTTTGCTAGTACGTTATGTACACCAGCACTCTCTAATACAGCACGCATTGCACCACCAGCTATAACTCCCGTACCAGGCGCAGCAGGTTTCAATAATACGAAACCACCACCAAATTTACCAATTGATTCGTGAGGAACGGTTCCTTTAATAATAGGTACTTGTACAAGATTCTTTTTAGCATCATCTATACCTTTAGTAATAGCATCTGTTACTTCATTAGCTTTACCTAATCCATAACCAACAACTCCATTACCGTTACCAACTACTACAATAGCTGAAAAACTAAATCTTCTACCACCTTTTACTACTTTAGCTACCCTTTTTATGGCAACAACCTTTTCTTTAAGGTCTATTTCGCTAGCTTTTACTGATCTTATATTACTCTGAGACATATCGCTTTAAAATTTTAGACCTCCCTCTCTGGCACCTTCAGCTAAAGCTTTCACTCTACCATGATAAAGATAACCACTCCTATCAAATACAATTTTTTCTATTCCGTCTGCCTTAGCCTTTTCAGCAAGCTTAAGACCTACGTTTTTACTAACATCAACATTAAGACCTTCTCCGTCAATATCTTTTGAAGAGCTAGCCAATAATGTATGACCTTTTGTATCATCTATTAACTGAGCATATATTCCTTTATTGCTTTTGAAAACAGACAATCTTGGCTTTTCAGCAGTACCAGAAATTTTGTTTCTGATACCTTTCTTTATTCTAAGTCTTCTTTTATGTTTATTTAATGCCATATCCTAATTATTTAGCAGCTTGCTTACCAGCTTTACGTCTTACTATTTCTCCTACAAACCTTACACCTTTACCTTTGTATGGTTCCACAGGTCTAAGTGATTTAATTTTAGCTGCTACCTGACCAATTAATTGCTTATCAGATCCTTCTAAGGTAACAACAGGATTCTTTCCTTTTTCTGTTTCAGCATTCACAGAAATTTCAGCTGGAATAGCAAGAAAGATATTGTGTGAATATCCAAGACTTAATTCCAATACGTTGTTTTGAGCAGTAGCTTTATAACCAACCCCAACTAATTCTAATTTCTTTTGATAACCTTCGCTAACACCAACAAACATGTTGTTTATTAACGAACGGTACAAGCCATGCATTGCTTTATGTCTCTTCTGCTCAGTTGGCCTGTCCAGAATCAACTCGCCTTCATTTTCAACCAATTTGAAGGAAGGATCAATTTCTTGCGTAAGCTCTCCTTTAGGTCCCTTTACTGTAACGACTCCAGCTTCTTTGTCGTATGTGTAAGTAACACCATTTACGAGCTTGATCGGTTTTTTCCCTATTCTTGACATTATTATTTAATTAATATACGTAACACAATACCTCACCACCAATGTGAAGGTCTTTAGCTTCTTTATCTGTTATTACTCCTTTAGAAGTAGATAAAATAGCTACACCAAGACCATTCAGTACTCTTGGAAGTGCATCTGCCTGAGCATACTTTCTTAAACCAGGCTTACTTACCCTTTCTATATGGTAAATAGCGGGCTTTTTAGTCTCTGAATTATATTTCAGAGCTATTTTGATATTTCCCTGATGATTATCAGTTTCCTCAAACTTATAGTTAAGGATATATCCTTTATTATGCAACACTTTCGTCATCTCCTTCTTAATATTAGAAGCCGGAATATCTACTATTCTGTGACGGGCTTTGATTGCATTTCTAAGCCTGGTTAAATAATCTGCTATTGGATCTGTCATTTTCTTCTTTATCTAACGTAAAATTGCAACCCTGCTCAAACAGGCCTGCAAAGATACAGAACAATTTCTTTGAATAAAAATAAAAGAGAATTTTTTACCAACTGGCCTTTGTAACACCAGGTATTTTCCCTTCAGAAGCCATCTCTCTAAATGTTACCCTAGAAATTCCGAACTTTCTCATGTAACCCTTAGGTCTTCCGGTAAGCTTACATCTATTGTGTAACCTTACTGGAGAAGCATTTCTTGGTAATTTATCCAATGCTTCATAGTCACCAGCTTCTTTAAGAGCTTTTCTCTTAGCAGCATACTTAGCTACTAATTTCTCTCTTTTTCTTTCTCTTGCTATAACAGCTTTTCTTGCCATAATATTTTAGTTTTTATTTGCGAATGGCATACCGAATGCCTTTAGCAATTCATAACTTTCTTCGTCTGTTTCAGCAGTAGTAACAAATGTTATGTCCATACCACTGATTTTATTTACCTTATCGATACTAATTTCAGGAAATATGATTTGTTCCTTAACGCCTAAGGTATAGTTACCTCTTCCGTCAAAACCTTTATCACTAATTCCTCTAAAGTCTCTCACGCGAGGTAAAGCAATAGACATCAAACGGTCCATAAACTCATACATTTTATCACCTCTTAGTGTTACTCTCGCTCCGATAGGCATACCATCTCTTAACTTAAAGTTAGAGATTGATTTTTTAGACTTCGTAGCAACAGCTTTCTGACCAGAAATAGTTGTCAATTCTTCAAGACCGATATCAACTAATTTTTTATCAGCAACAGCTGCACCTATACCTTTGTTAATACAAACCTTAACAACCTTAGGTACCTGCATTATTGACTTATACTGAAACTTGTCTTTTAAAGCAGACACAATTTCATTTTGGTATTTATCTTTTAATCTTGGATTAGCCATTTTTTATAAATTCTCCAGTTTTCTTAGAATATCTTTGAAGCTTACCGTCGTCATTTAGCTTTCTTCCTGTTCTTACTGCTTCACCAGTAGCAGGATCAATAAGCTTCAAATTACTAATATGGATAGCAGCCTCAGTTTTCTTAATTCCGCCCTCAGGGTTATCAGCAGAAGGCTTCACATGTTTAGTAACAATGTTTACACCTTGCACAATAGCTCTTTGCTTAGAGGTAATTACTTCTAACACTTCACCCTCTTTACCTTTAGAGTTTCCAGAAACAACTCTTACAGTGTCTCCTTTTCTTATGTGAAGTTTAGTTTGTTTATTTTTTGATCTCTCCATGATTATAATACTTCAGGTGCTAGTGAAACTATTTTCATGAATTGCTTTTCACGCAATTCTCTAGCCACAGGTCCAAAAATACGAGTACCTCTAGGCTCATCATTAGCTGTTAAAAGAACTGCCGCGTTATCTTCAAATCTGATGTAAGAACCATCCTTTCTTCTCACTTCTTTTTTGGTACGAACAATTACTGCTTTAGAAACCGTACCTTTTTTTAAGTTACTGGAAGAAAGTGCAGACTTAACTGATACAACAATTTTATCTCCAACTGAAGCGTATTTCTTTCCAGTACCTCCTAACACACGGATACAAAGAACTTCTTTTGCTCCGCTGTTATCTGCTACATTTAATCTAGACTCTTGCTGTATCATTATTATTTAGCCTTTTCGATGATTTCAACTAATCTCCACCTTTTATTTTTACTCAAAGGACGAGTTTCCATTATACGAACGGTGTCGCCAATTCCGCACTCGTTCTTTTCGTCATGAGCCGTAAACTTGGTAGTTTTATTAACAAACTTACCATAGATAGGGTGCTTTTCTTTACGTTGTACACTTACAGTGATGGATTTCTCCATTTTGTTGCTTACAACCTGCCCTATTCTTTCTTTTCTTAATTTTCTAGACTCCATTTAAATATTATTTAGCAAGTTTTTTAGCCGTTAATTCAGTCTTCAATCTGGCAATTAACCTACGAGTCTCCTGAATTTTACTAGGATTTTCTATAGGTGATATAGCATGAGCAAACTTCATTTTTCGGTACGCCTCTTCCTCACCAGCTAACCTTTGGTTTAGCTCTTCTATATTTAGTGCTTTTATTTCCGAATTTTTCATTTTTCTTATGATTCTACGTAATCTCTGCGTACTGAAAATTTAGTTTTAATTGGAAGCTTCTGTTGTGCTAATCTCAACGCCTCCTGTGCAAGCTCCTTCTTAATACCACCTGCTTCGAAGAGGATAGTACCTGGTTTAACAACAGCTACCCAATATTCAGGAGCACCTTTACCTTTACCCATCCTTACCTCTGCAGGCTTTTTGGTTACAGGCTTATCAGGAAAAATACGAATCCAAACCTGACCTTCACGTTTCATTGCTCTAGTCATGGCTATCCTTGCCGCCTCTATTTGTCTTGATGTGATCCATCCTGGCTCTAATGCCTTTATTGCAAAAGCACCGAAAGCTATTCTATGTCCTCTTTGGGCAATTCCTTTGATTCTACCCTTTTGTTTTTTCCTGAATTTAACTCTCTTTGGCTGTAACATAATATTTTATGAAATTTAGACCGTGCCTTCGCACTTCTTCCAATTAAAAACTATTTATTTCTTCTTCTCTTAGGACCGCCGTCTCCGCCTCTTTTTCTTCCTCCTCTTCCAGAATTACCTGATCCTGAATTTCCGAGACCTACGTTAGGAGAGAGATCTCTCTTACCGTACACTTCACCTTTGAAGATCCATACTTTGATACCAATCTTTCCGTATACTGTATTAGCTTCACTAATAGCATAGTCAATATCAGCTCTTAAAGTATGCAATGGTATACGACCATCTTTATACTGCTCAGTACGTGCCATCTCAGCACCGCCTAAACGACCAGAAACTTTTATTTTAATTCCCTGAGCTCCAACTCTCATTGCAGAAGCAATGGCTTGCTTCATAGCTCTTCTGTAAGAAATACGAGCTTGTAACTGCTGTGCGATTGATTCACCTACTAATTTAGCGTCGAGTTCAGGACGTTTAACTTCGAAGATATTAATTTGAACATCTTTACCTGTTAATTTCTTTAACTCTTCTTTAATCTTATCAACTTCTGCTCCTCCTTTACCAATAACTACTCCTGGACGTGCAGTATGAACTGTAAGTGTGATTCTTTTGAGAGTTCTTTCGATAACAACTTTAGATATACCCCCTTTTGGTATACGAGCTGCTATATAGTTTCTGATGTTATGGTCTTCAACCAATTTATCAGAAAAATCTTTACCACCATACCAGCTGGAATCCCAACCTTTGATGATACCTAATCTAAAAGCTACAGGGTTAACTTTTTGTCCCATTATTTATCTTCTTTATTGTCTGATTTTTTAGTCTTCTTGGTCTCCTTCTTTGCAGGTTTTTCAACCTCTTCCTGAACAGGGGCAAGACTATCCAAGACTAAAGTTACGTGATTAGATCTCTTTCTTATTCTGTGCGCTCTTCCCTGAGGTGCAGGTCTTAAACGCTTAAGTATTTTACCGCTATCAACCTGAATGCTTTTCACATAAAGATCAGCGTCTTCTAGGTCTACGTCCTCATTACTTTGCTGCCAGTTTGAAATAGCAGAAAGTAATAACTTTTCGAGCCTGGCAGCACCTTGCTTAGGCTCAAATTTCAATATATTAAGTGCCTTATTAACTCTCTCTCCTCTGATAAGATCGGCAACCAATCTCATCTTTCGAGGTGAAGTAGGTACATTCTTTAATTTAGCTACTGCCTCCATAATTATCTTTTACCTTTGTCTTTTTTACCAACATGACCTCTGAAGTTTCTAGTAGGAGCAAACTCACCAAGTTTGTGCCCTACCATATTTTCAGTTACATAAACAGGAATAAACTTATTACCATTATGTACAGCAAAAGTATGTCCTACAAAATCTGGCGAGATCATTGACCTTCTTGACCAGGTCTTGATCACAGATTTTTTTCCTGAATCGTTCATAGCATCGACTTTCTTGTCGAGCCTGAAATCTATATATGGTCCTTTTTTAAGTGATCTAGCCATTATTTTTTCTTCTTACCTCTACTAATTATAAGATTGTTTGAATATTTCTTAGGCGTTCTTGTTTTCTTACCTTTAGCTAACAAGCCCTTTCTTGATCTAGGGTGACCTCCAGAAGATCTTCCTTCACCACCACCCATTGGGTGATCAACCGGGTTCATGGCTACACCTCTTGTTCTAGGTCTCTTACCTAACCATCTGTTTCTACCTGCTTTACCAAGTTTCACATTCATGTGGTCAGAGTTAGATACTGAACCAATAGTAGCTAAACAAGTAACTAATACTCTTCTTGTTTCACCTGAAGGAAGCTTTAAAGTAGCATATTTTCCTTCACGAGCAGTTAACTGAGCGTAAGATCCTGCACTTCTTGCTAAAGCACCACCTTTACCAGGCTTCAATTCGATGTTATGAACAATAGTACCTAAAGGTATTTTAGACAGAGGAAGAGCGTTACCCACTTCAGGAGCTACACTTTCGCCTGCTGTTAATACAGTACCTACTGTTAATCCTTCAGGAGCTAAGATATATGCTTTAGCACCATCAGCATAATATAATAAAGCTAAACGAGCTGATCTAGTAGGATCATACTCTATAGCCTTTACAGTAGCTGGTATATCAAACTTATTTCTTTTGAAATCAACGATACGGTTTTTCTTCTTATGACCACCACCAATGTATCTCATGGTCATCTTACCGCTGTTATTTCTACCTCCTGATCTCTTTTTAGTAGAGACCAAAGATTTCTCCGGAGTAGATTTAGTTACCTCAGTAAAAGCTGGAGCAATTCTGTATCTCTGTCCTGGAGTAATCGGTCTTAATTTCTTAATTGCCATCTTTTCTAATGATTAAATTTCGCTGTAAAAATCGATTACTTCACCATCCGCTACGGTAACGATAGCCTTTTTGAACGACGGAGTTCTTCCTGTGATCACTTTTGATTTAGTATATCTGGATTTTGTTTTACCCAAATAATTCATTGTGTTCACTTCTTCTACGGTTACCCCGTACATCTTTTCTACAGCCTTTTTTATGTCTACTTTATTAGCTTTGCGGTCTACTATGAAACCATACTTGCCTGTTTCGTTTAAAGCAGAAACTTTCTCTGTAACCAATGGCTTTATTAAAACGCTCATTTTTATTTCTTCAATAAGTTATCAATCTTCTCAAGAGAGCTTTCACTCAATATTAGATTATCAGCATGCAATACATCGTATGTGTTTAAGCTATCAGCTGTTATCACTTTCGTGTTTTGCACGTTTCTTCCTGACAATACGATATTTTTATTACCCTCAGAAAGAACCAGTAATGTCTTCTTATTTCCTAATGAAAGAGCTTCTAACATTTTAAGATACTCCTTAGTTTTAGGAGCTTCAAAGTTGAAGTCTTCTACTACTGCGATGCTGTTATCCTTAGCCTTATATGTAAGTACAGACTTACGAGCTAGTTCTTTCAACTTTTTGTTTAGTTTGAAAGAATAGTTTCTTGGCTGAGGACCGAATACTCTACCACCACCTCTGAATACAGGTGATTTTATACTACCTGCTCTGGCAGTACCAGTACCCTTTTGTCTCTTTATCTTTTTGGTAGATCCGCTAATCTCACCTCTTTCTTTTGACTTATGCGTACCTTGTCTTTGATTAGCTAAATATTGTTTAACGTCAAGGTAAATTGCATGATCATTAGGCTCAACACCAAAAACCTCGTTAGAAAGACTTATCTTTCTTCCGGTATCTTCACCACTATATTTTACTACTGAAATGTCCATTACTTCTCGAGAATTACAGTTGAATTATTTGCTCCTGGTACAGAACCACTTATTAATACCAAATTCTTTTCAGGTATGATTTTCACTACCTGAAGGTTGATAACTTTAACTCTGTTACCACCTGCTCTTCCAGCCATTCTCATTCCTTTGAAAACTCTAGCTGGGAATGAAGCACCACCTATTGAACCAGGTGCTCTCTCTCTGTTATGCTGTCCGTGAGTTCTTTGTCCAACTCCACCAAATCCATGTCTTTTTACAACACCTTGGAAACCTTTACCTTTAGAGGTTCCAATAGCATCTACGAAATCTCCTTCAACGAATACATCGCCAACTTTAATTTCTTGTCCTAGTTGCACGCCTCCTTCAAACTCAACTCTGAAGTCTCTAAATTCAGCAACTTCTTTCTTAGGAGTAGTACCAGCTTTTTTGAAGTGACCCTGTAAAGCTTTAGGAGTATTTTTCTCCTTACGCTCTCCATAGCCCAACTGAACAGCCGTATATCCGTCTGTCTCATCATTTTTTACTTGTGTTACCACACAAGGACCAGCCTCTATCACCGTGCATGGGATATTTTTCCCAGTGGCACTGTATACGCTAGTCATCCCGATTTTCTTTCCTATAATACCAGACATTTTAAAATCTTTATAAGCATAATTTAGCTATATCTCTTACGGTTTTTCCGCAAAAGGACTGCAAAGATAGTAATTTAATGCGAGTAAGCAAATACTCCCTATTAAATTTTTGCATTATTCAAACAGGAAATCTGAATAGCCGTGTGAGTGGTGCAAAACTATGTAGAATTTTGCTTATTTCCTCTTATCCTGGAATTTTATGGGCTTTCTGCTGGACTTAGGATAGACGCTTGCTACCAATTCAGCCTCAGGTATTTCATATAATTCCGGTGTAACCCTCAAAATTGCCTTGAATTTTTTATATAAAAGGCCTGCATCAAAGCCAGGTTTACCACAGTACATTACTTTTAGAATATCATTGGCAAATTCATCTGCCTCCACTACTACCTGATAGTGTAATATCTCCTTTTCGGAATCTAAAAGATCAAAAATAGCCGGAGGATAGCAAGTGGTTCCTTTATACTTTATAAGTTGATATTTCCTGCCAAGGATGGGGCTTAAACGTGGTGTATTTCTTCCACAAGAACAAGGTTCATAGTCGAAGTAGCAAAGATCTCCAGTCTTAAAGCGGATAAGAGGCATGGCTTCTACTCCTAAGGTAGTAATGGTCAGTTCACCAGTTTCTCCAGGCTTAACTGGTTGGTTATCTTCATCTAAAATCTCTGCAATTAAAAGCTCAGGGCGCAAATGTCCGCCTTTCCCGGCTTCGCATTCAGTAAAAGCAGCTCCCATTTCTGTAGAGGCATAAGTAGAGAAAAGACTTATATTCCATCTTTCTGTGATTCTTTTGCCAATAGCGTTAAGCTCAAACTGAGCACCTCTAATAGGTTCACCTATGCATACCGCCTTAGTGACACTGCTTGATTGAAAGTCTATATTATTAGCCAGAGCATAGTCAATCAACTTATTTAAAAATGATGGTACTATTATGAGCGTGGTAGGTTTAATTTCATTTATCATTCTCCACTGTAGCTCTGGTAAACCAGGACCTACTCTAACCATACCGGCATTCATAGCCCGTACGCCCATAGCATAAGCATAACCTGCCATAAACTGACGATCAATAGTAGTGGTGAGCTGATAAATATCCTTATGACTACCATTTGCACAAGTTAGCGAGGTAGATTCATTATAGGTAAGTCTATCTAAATCTTTAGCGGTAAGCGGTACTATTACCGGCTTGCCTTCTGTGCCAGAAGTACTACAATAATCAAGTATTTGGTCAGTTCCTACACACCAAAAATCCCTTTGAAATTTCTGCAGGTCACTTTTATCAGTAGGAGGTATCTTTTCAAAATCATGAAAAGAGGCGATACTATTAATGTTGATTCCTGCCTCATTAAAATGTCTTTTGTAATAAGGAGATGACTCACTTACATATACCAATAACTTTTTTAATTCATCAAGTTGATAAGCACTAACCTGACTATTATCTAAAGTATCTAAAGAAGGGATAAACATTTATCTGACCGCTGAATCTTAATTTAAATGAGCTTCACATTCCTTTATTCCTTCCAGGATATGATCTCTTTCACTCTTTCTGGCAATTTCTAACTGCAGGGCAATATTATAATATTTTTTTGCTTTACTCCACAACTCCAGGCTTTTATTATAGTCTCCCAAGTAATAGTAAGTTAAATATCCTTTAGGGTTAGACGCTATAAATTTTTGCTGATCTTGCTCTGTAATGGTGTTTCCATCGCCCTTTGCCAGGTTTTGTTGTATACGATCCTTAATTAAAATAAAGTCTTTAAATTCATTATAAGCTCCTGAAGAATAAAATGGATCCTGATCTATACTGGCTGAATCAGTATAAGTGAAATGTATATCATCATCTTCATTATTAAATATCTCCTCTAAATCGTACGCAGCATATTTACCCAATTGATAAGGCGGTGCAGAAACCCAAACCATCATATCCTCAGGAGAGAAAATGATAGAATGATGAGCAATGAGCTGATTAACGGCCTTTTCATTAGCTAAACCAATAAACTCTCCACCAAGTCCTTCTTTATTTCTCAGTAAAAAAGCGGCCTTTTCAGGTGTGAGTGGAGAGAGCGAATCCAATAGCTCTTGTACACGCTCGTATCGATAATCAGATACTCCTTCTGCAAGATACTCCTGATTTAAAGGATCATCTTTCAAAGCATCACTCTGATAATGGTTAGTGACTACTAAATCATTATCCTTTTCATCATAAATAGCGGTAGTTTCTGGCGTCTTCTCTATAACTGCCGCTCTACCGTCTTCTTTAGAACCTATTAAAAAAGATTCTGCTACAAAGGTTTCATAAGACTGGGCAATATCATAAGCCTCCTCGATATTAGAAGCATACTGTAATATTTCTCTTGCCATTAAGGATACCGGCGTTTTACCTTTAGATGGAATGGCCGACTTGTCTGAGTTAAGCGTAATGGTTAACCCTTTCTCGTTCATTCCGGAAACCACTCCACTAAAACAAGCCCAGGTTACAGACATGAATTTATAGCCCTTATCAGGATTATAAAAGGCCACCATTCTATCTTTAGCGAAGTCTTCACCAAAGTAAAAGTCAAAGTTTCTTCCTAATAATAGCTTTCCGTTAGCCGTTTTATCTCCTTTTACGGCAAAGGCCGTACAACCTACCAAGTTCATGTTTTGCAAGGCATGACCAATATCATGAGCCGCATGATAACTTAAAGCCCTTTGAAATTTAGGAGCAATATAATCGTAGGCATCAGGCATGTACTGAGAAGATGCATAGATTTCTTTTAGATATTCTTCAGGCACATACTCATCTAAGTCACGGTTAAACCAACCCACCAAATATTTCAAAAAGTTTAAATAAGACTCTGATGGCACCCTGTTTTTTATTTCACCTACAAAGGCCGCTTCCTTTTCTTTTTGTAATGGTTTACAAAGTTCTCCAAAGGCTACTCCTCTTTGTAATGGGCCTCCGTGCACATAGAGTTCCCATAAACCCTGGTCATTTTTTTGTATCCAGCTACTGTCTGAGGTTTGGTAATAGTCACCCGTATTTCTTACTATAGATATTTCGGGTAATTCATCTTCTTCTACCGGTGGATTAATCTTTACCATCAGGTAGTAAACTGTAACTAGTGCTACACAAATGACTACCAGTACAGTGAATATTATTAAAAGCTTTTTCTTCATTCCTTACTATCTCGGATCTACCTCCAAATACTCAATATTTCCTCCTAAAGTTCCTTCCATGCGAGTCCAGAAACTTTCTCTATCAGGCAGGGCCTCAAAATTTTCAATAAAGGCCACTTTGTCATCAATTGTGAAATCTTTGAGCTCTTTGGCTTCAATTGTATTATATTGGATAGGCAAATAACCTAAATTATAGGCTTTATTATCAGCATATTGGTTTAAAAAAAATGACTGAACAGGATCTGTAGCTAGTGCCACTTTTTCAAATCCTTGTTTGAGTGCTATCTGATAAGAATAAAAGAGATTTTCAGTGCTATGTTCAGCTTCCATTTCAGTAAAAATAACCTCCGCTGGAACTCCCAGCTCCTTTGCATATTGCTTCATTATTACACTTTCTACGTAAGGGGAATATACTGCTCCACCAGAAAATATAATATGCTTTGTTACGCCAGTCTCCCAAAGGTGAGCTGCCCAGTATACACGGGTTTTCATAATATCATGCCATGAGCCTGTGTAAGGATAACCAGGAACTATAATAGCATCATAAGGTGCCTGTTCAATTCCAGCTTTATATGCTTTATCAGTAAAATGAGTCAAATAAAGAATAAGCCCGGCAATGATCACTATGGCTGCTACGTGCAACCATAGAATAATTCTTACTACTTTATATTTGAAAAACTTTTTAATCATCCATCTTGTAAGGCTGCGGTACTTTCTGCTATTTTCTTCATAAGCTCCTGATGCCCTAAGATTTCTGAACAAGTGGTTATTGCTCCTATTGTTACTCCCAAGACACCATGCATATTTAGGTTCTGACCTGTTAACAACAAGTTAGGAACCTTAGTTTTGGGAGATATGAAAGATTTCATCGGGTTTTTGTAATCCTTTTTAATACCATAAAGCGCTCCGTCTTTGGTACCTATGTAATCTCGGTTAGTAAGTGGCGTAGAGGTGTAATAGGCTTCAATGTTATTTCTTATACCTGGAAATTTCTTTTCTAATTCATCAATCAGTAATTCTGCCTTTTCCTTTTTGAACTGTTCATAATCATCGCCTCTGTATGATTCCTTTGAAACAATATTATAGCTATCAGACCATTTTTCTGTGTCTTCAAAGTTCATGTATGACATTACTATTAAGCTCTCGGCATACTTTTCATCTCTGCTTGAGGCTCCTGAAAAAAGAGCATAGCTTTTGGGCCACTCTTCTTTTTCATAATGCGCACTGCCCCAAACGTCATGATCTATGTAGTGGTAATAGTTATAGTTAAAATTCTCTATAGTACCCTTTTTAGGAACGATGAATACAATAAACACAGAAACAGAATTTTCCAGACTAGTTACTCTTTTTCGGTAAGCTTTTCTTATTCTGCCTTCTTCTATCATATCCAGGGTAAGCGTAGGATGAATATTAGAAATGAAAGTATCTGCATAATACTTTCTACCATCTTCTAACTCCACATATTCTATTTTATCTCCTGAAAAGCCAAACCCTGTTGCTTTAGCTCGCTTCACAATCTTTCCGCCTGCATCTCTTATTTGTTTTGATAATAAGCGAGCTAATTGAGCCCCACCATCAATGCATTTATAAGAACTTTCTATATAAGAGTTGATCACCAAGGCGTGTACGTACAAAGGTGTTTCATCTCCTTCACCCGCATACAGAACATTGGTACCTGCTAATACCTGCTGTAACCTCTTATTACTAGTACATGAGTTAATGAAATCCCGAGCGTTAACATCCAGATAGGCGGCACTTCCCGGAGCATTTCTCATAGGTTGTACGCCATACATGGGGAAATGAGCACAGACCTCTTTTATTTTATCACAATACCTTATTATCCCTTCCCTTTCTTCAGGAAAGTAGCTGGTCATCGTATCTATAAACTTATCATAGCCCTGAGCATATTTGTACTCCTGCTCATCGCCCTCAAAAGATACAATATCAAAGCCATCTTCATCCATCTTTTTTAGCTTGAGGTCATCCATAATTCCCAGGTACTTAAAATACCTGTTAAGGTTCTGGCCTTCATCAAGCCCGCCTATATAATGAATACCGGTATCAAAAATTCGCTTATTTCTAGAGAAAATCTGTAAGTTACCCCCGATCTGCTTGTTCTTTTCGAGCACTAAAATCTTATACCCTTCTCTACTAAGTATGGTACCACATTCTAAGCCTCCAAGCCCACTCCCTATTATTATGATATCAAATTTCTCCATTGTCTAATTTCTGCTTAACACAAAGATGGTATTTGAGGTTCTCCTGCTGTTATCTATTATTTCTAAATGTAAATGATTAGCCTTAGCAAAATCTGAAATCATATCAGATGAAATGTATGAAAGCTTATTCCTTGTTTTATTGAACCCTGTTCCGGTAGAAAAAATTTCTGTTAGTACCGTTCCTTTATGCCTTTCTCGCTTGGAACTATCTCCATCTCTAATAATAATCTTACCTTCTGCACTGAGGTTGCGTTCTACATTTTCTAACAGCTGTTTCTGTTCCTGAGATGTTAAATAATGCAATACATCGCTAATAATATAAACATCAGACTCACTAAACTCATAATTAAGTGCATCACACACCTCAAAATGAATATTAGCAGGTTTTACAGGACAGTTGTTGGCCAACCGTATTTTCAGATCATCGTAATCAATACCGAAAATTTCACGCTCCGGACTGCTGAAGCCCAGCGCATATGACATTGGCCCATAACCACAACCTACATCTACCACCTTGCCTTTTTTTGGCACCAGTTCATCAAAAAGTTTATAACCACCTTCCAGAAAGTACTTTACTCTTATGTACCACTCTATAACAGGGCTTTTGAATAAATAATTTTTAATCAGGTTCCCCTTATGGTAAGCAATAGTTTCCTGCTGCTCTCTCAATAATTGGTATTCAGATTTAAAGTATTTAGTTATAGCCTTAGCTCTCTCTCTATAGCCGTTCCCAAATGAACTATCAGAGTGCTTTATTCTTGGCAAAAATTTAATAGTAACGGGGCCACTTCTTAAATAATAATCATCTCCTCTAGGCATAGCCATATGGGTGCCATGTAGCACCACAGGCTGAATATCCAGCTCCAAAGTTTCGGCTAAGAAAAAAGCTCCTTTATGAAAACGACCTAAGTCCGCAGTTCTACTTCTGGTACCTTCTGGGAAAACAATAATGGAGTATCCATCTGCTACCAAATCCTTTATCTTATCCATCTGGCTTTCTATACCTTTAGAGGCTTGTATAAAGTCTGCATAACGGATAGATCTGCCGAAAAGCGGAGAATTATAAACCCAATCATTGGTAATCATTACCACTTTGGGGTTCAGCATCAGTAATACTAAAATATCTATAAAAGAATGGTGGTTAGCTATTATTACCGAAGGATGGTCATAATCCATATGCTCTTTCCCTTCTATTCCCTTCTTTATGTTGCCCATAGCATACATCACGAAATACGAAAAAAACATGATGATTTTATGGAAATTCCTCTTTCTCCATTTTAAAGAGGCAAAGGGTATTCTAAATAATAGGCTGGCAAAAAATAATATCAGGCACCCGAATAGAAAACACCCAAAAGCAAAACAGCTAAGAAGAAAAGCACTTAGAGTAAAAGGCACTAAGCCCTTCTTTTTTCTACGAAGGATGAAAATATTATAGAGTAAATGTTCTACAGTGAAGGTGATGAAGACAACGGAAAGAATGCCGATTATAGCTAAAAGTGCTATTGACTGCAAAGCAGGGTGCTTAGCAAGCGCCAAAACTCCAATCCCAAGCAGTGTAGTTACTACGGAAAGAATGATGGACTTCTTGTATGAAGCCAGGTTATATACTCCATAAGCATATTTTTGAGTTAAACCACGCATTACAAAAATGCTGTAATCTACACCCAGCCCAAATATGAAAGTACAAATGATTATGTTTACAATGTTAAAGCTGAGTCCTAGCCACCCCATAAGTCCTAGCACCCATAACCAGCTCAAAAGTATTGGTGTGAAGGTAATTAAAGTAAGCTCTATACGGCCATAGCTTATTAATATGAGTATAAAAACCACCACAAGCGAGATATTCACCAACCTCCCAAAGTCCTGTTGCAATAATGCCACTAACTTGCTGGTAAGGTATGACTTATCAAGAATGATAATACCAGGTATCTTCTCTAATTCGCTAAGTATGGCTATTTTATTTTCTATACTCAGTGTTATAGAAGTAAGTACTGAAACACGATCGGCCCTTTCATTTATAATGAATTCATTGCCATATAAACCCAATATAGATTCTCTATCTTCCTCTGAAATATCATCATAATTTTTATTCAGCAAATTATCGAATGACTTGAAGGTACTTTCTTTAAAACCAAATTTCTTAGCCGCTCTATTGACATGAGTCATTACACTGTCTTCAGCATGCTTTAGCCAGAAACCATTCCACTGAGTAAGCCTTTCTCTTCTCAAGTCAGGGGCTGGAATAATTTGGTTTAACGAGTAAAAATCTAAAATGGCTCTATCTTCTTTCAGCTCCTGTAACTGTTTATTCAGGCTAGCATTCTTTTGTAGTACCTCATCAAGATTAGCCCCTCTAAATGCTACATAAATATTATTTGCAGTAAAATTAGATATTGTATTTATTCGATCCTGGCTTTCCTGCAGATGATCAGGCATATAATTTAGCTCCAGCATATTACTTTCAAAAGTAACCTGCCGCCAGGTGAACAAGCTTACCACAGATAGTAGAGCAAAAGCGCTTATCGCCCATTTTCTTTTATAAAACGGGTAATTGGCTATTCTATCTACCACTCGTTCCACCAGGTTCATTTTACTATCATCTTCCTCTTTAATAGTGAGCCTGCTCACCACATGAGGTAAAATAACTAAAGTATAACACACAGAGGCCAACACACTAACGCCGGCAAAAATGCCTAGATCCTGAAGTGCTGAAGACCGTATGAAAATCAAAGAAAAGAAGGCAAATGAAGTAGTGAGACTACTCATTAGCAGCGGAGTGGTAATATCTTTAAAAAGCTTTTGAAGATCCTTTTCCTTCTTATAATGAGTAAAAAAGTGTAGAGCATAGTCAATGGTTATACCCAAAAGCACAGAGCCTACTGCTAAAGAAATAATAGAAACCGCAGGCCGAACAATGCTTAAAAATGCTATAGCTATTATACCTCCAAAAAGGCCAGGTGTAACTACTATAAAAAAGGTACCTATATTACGATAAAACAGCGATATGAATATAAAAAGAGCGGCCATAGCTATCCCTACAGTCATAAAAACATCTGTTTTAATTCTGGTTGCATTGGCTACAGCCACCGCTGCAGGTCCAAAATAATCAACTACTATTTGAGGGTGTGATTCTTGAAATGATTTCTGAAGTTGATTGATACCCTCAATGAATTTACCATTATTAGAAGTCTCATTAGGAGGATTACTTAGCACCACAAAGAAAACCAGGTGCTTTCGATCTTTAGTAACAATATGATTCTGATACAAGCCAAAGTTACTATCCATCTGATTATCCTGTATCCGCCGGAGTGGCCTGCCAGTTATACCCAGCGGATCTTTTATCATAAACTTAGAAGCAATACCCATAGAAGAAAGTACCTGCTTATATACTCTCTCAATAGAACCATTGATGGCCTCCTGAGATAAAGTGCTGTCAAGATGGGCATAATCCTGAGGAAGAAGGTAATAAGGAAGATTATTGTAGTAATACTCATACATATCCAGCAACTGCTGGTCTGGCACTTCTAATTTTATTTCTGTAAAATACTCTGAATAATTACTCTGTAATGAATCTGCTAATAAACTAGCCACCTCCACCAATGAATCAGGTGTGGTTAAAGTACTATCTGCATTATATAAATGAAATACAATTCGATTGTTAATCTTAATGCCCTCAAAGACCTCATTAACCTCTACTACTTTCTCATCTTTAGGCATTATATTAATGATGTTCTCCTCCATGCGAATATTCATGGAAGCAAAAACAGCAAGACCAAGGATGATCACAAGCAAGGAAATTGATATGAGTTCCCTTGTTCTTATAAGGTTATATATCCGATGAAATAGAGTAGACATTCAAATTTGATGATCAAAAAAGTGCCGCAAAAATGCTCGTAAATGTAAGGAGATTATCAGTGAGATGTAATAGAATTTTCCTTTTCATGTTCATTAGAGCCTTTTATTAAAAAATATAACCAGGTTACTACACTGGCAAAGGTTCCCATAATAACAGAAAGCACTACTGCTCCTACTAAATATTGAAACAAATTATCTTTTATATTCTCAAATGATATTCCTGAACTAAAAAGTAAATTATTTTTAGGGTTTTCCATAAAAAGGCCACCAAGTTTATAGCTTCCAAAAATTATGAAAGGAATAAAAGGAGGCAAGCTAATATTAGCAGCAACTAAAACCAAAGCCTTATTCAACTTTAAAAGATGAGATATCGCTACCCCAATAATCATCTGATAACCCCAAACGGGAAAGATGCTCATAAACACTCCAAAACCTATAGAAAAAACTTTAGTTCTAACAGGCTCCTCTTTATTGAACAAATGCTTTTTTAAAAACTTCCTGATGTTCTCTCTGGTAAGCGATAGAATAAAACGCTTAGGGATGTAGTAGATTAATGCCAGAATAAAAAACCAGGTGTTTAAGATGCTTATTCTAGTAAAATCTTTCGCTGGTTTAAAGTGTGAAATACGCTTCTTGCCTGGCTCATAATGGACCTTAATAGGAATATTCTTCACTTCAATTCCCCTCCAGGCTGCTTTTACTATTACCTCCACTTCAAACTCAAAACGAGAAGTAATGTAACGCGTACCTTGCATAGCTTTAATAGGATAAAGCCTAAAGCCAGACTGAGTGTCTGTAAGCTTGATACCAGTATCTACCCAAAACCAGAAATTAGAAAACTTATTACCAAAGCTACTTTTGCCTGGCACATTTTCCTGTGTCATATTTCTGGCTCCTATTACCAGCGTATTAGGATTATCATCTATTTCCTGTAAAAAGGAAGAAAAATCATCAGCAAAATGTTGTCCGTCGCTATCAATGGTTATGGCATATTCATAGCCTTGCTCCAATGCATATTTAAAACCATTGCGCAAAGCAATACCTTTACCCTGATTCTCTTCATGGGTTATGCCTTGAATCTGCCCCGTAAATTTTCCCAGAATGTTAGCAGTATTATCAGTAGCTCCATCATTTACCACTATTAAATCATCAGTATAAGGTAATATGCTCTCAATGACCTGTTCCAGTGTTTGGTCATTATTATAAGTAGGCATAATGATGCAGCACTTATGTGCCTTGAAGCGCGACTTGTAATTCATTAAACGACTATTCTTTTACAAAAAGGCCTTTGAATTTAAAATTAGCATCACCATTAGTCATAAATGAAGTCGCACTTACCTGAAGCTGATCACCATCAACCTTCTGTGTGATTTTAAAAGTGAGTCCCGGGCTCTGCCTTGGGTCTACCATCTTCATATATTTTATGTTGCTGCCATTATTAAGCATATATTCAGTGCCATTATAAGTGCTAAGCAAGTCTTTAAGCATCTCCAATAAACAAACTCCTGGCAATACTGGCTGCCCCGGAAAGTGCCCTTCAAAAATGGGATGATTCTGATCTAAAGCCAGCTCTGACTCTATCTGTCCATCAGCTCCTTCGCACTTGCTAATTGTATATAAACTCCCGTTTAACATATCTACTGCCTTAATAAATTCATTTCTATCTTCATTTTCACAAATTTATGAGAAAGACACATCTCATCAGGTATGGCATCATCATTAGTATAGTAAAATACTGCCCTACTCTTAAATGTGGAGAAGAAATTATTTGTTCTAGCTTTTATTATTCTGGATTCATTATCTAACCTAAGCTTTATGGCTTGTTTTCCTTTCACTTTGAATCCATTACCTCTTTTTCTTACCTTCTGCTTATCATCCAGCTTATGTAATACCAGCAGGTCAAAGTCCTGCTCCATAAGCTTAGCCACCAGTTTCTTTTTCATCACATCAGGGGCGGTAATGTATTCCAAACCATTCTCGGTAAGTAAAAAATCCATAATAGTTGGTCCCAGTTTAGACAGCAATACCACTCGGTAATTTTGCCCTTGCTTTTTGAGCACCATTAATCCGCTAAAGCTATATTCTTTATACTGGAATACAGCATTATATAACAAGGGCTTGCCAGAATCTAGAAACGACTTTGGGGTTAATAACTCCTGCGCCCTTATTTTACTACAAAAGATGCAAAGGGAAAAGAATAAAACTACTCTGAAAAGTTTACTGGAAAGAAAATTCATTGTCAGGAATACTCACATTAAATTGTTTTTTCTGAAATGTGATCAAAGTATAGTCTTCTTCAGATTCAAAAAGCTGAAGTTTATTTACACTGAAATCATCCTTTTCAAAATATACATCTATGTGAGTGATATAGTCTTTAATGTTCTTATTAATTGGAGTAAGTTGCGCAAGGTATAAATTCTTGCTCTCTTTAAAAACTATATCGAACCGATCTTCTTGAAGCACATCTCCCTGAACGCTCTTAATTATCAGGTCATTAACTTCTTTAAATACTTTACTATTATTGATAGCAAAAGAATTTACCTTTCCTTCGTCATTAATTTTTATTTCTTCGCCATTAAGAACTATGGCATAATTATAAGGATTTGTATAGGCCCACTTGAGCTTTCCTGGCTTTTTAAAGTACATCTCTCCTGAAGAAACCACTGCCTCTGAAAGAATACTTAAATATTTTTCCTGTCTGAAAGACGCCTTAATAGAGGTAGTGCTCTGGGCCATCTCACTAATTCCCTTTTTGAAAGGTTCTATATTTTTCATGGCTGCAAACTCTTCATTCTGCGCATGTAATGCTGTAACAGAAACAAGCAACAAACCAATAACTAACTTATACATAACTACTTAAGCTTAAAGACCTCCTCTACGGTCACACATTTATAATTATTTCTTTTGCTATACTGCAAAATTTCGTCCAAAATTTCAGCCGCATGGGGCAGACTATCATGCAAAAGTATAACGCTCCCGGGTTTAATCATAGAAATTACTTTAGCCGACACCTTTTTTGCATCGTCTGTGGCGGTATCAAAAGATCTGATATTCCAACCAATTACCGGCATTTCTACCTCCTTTAGTGCAGCCGCAATCGAAGGATTGGTAACACCATAAGGCGGACGGAAATAAGTTTTATCTTGACCTGTGATGTTCTTTATCAGCTCATTAGTTTTCCTTATTTCTGATATAACTCTTTTTTTAGAAAACAGAGAAAAGAAAAAATGATGTGAATACGAATGATTACCCACCACATGGCCAGCATCAAATATTTTTTTAACTAACTCAGGCCTCTCTTCTACTTTTTTACCAATTACAAAAAAAGAAGCCTTGGCTTCATATTGATCTAAAAGGGATAATATTTCTTCAGTGTATTCGGTTGGTCCATCATCAAAAGTTAAAGCTATTTTATTTTGCTTTCCTTCTGAGTAGTTATTACTATGAACAAAAAAATTAAACCTCAGCACGGAAGACCCTACTGCAATACTACCAATAAAAAAGCTGATAGGTATTAGGTATCCCCACCAGGGAATAAAAAACAAAAAATAGTCACAAGCTACTAATAGGATCAGGGTAATAATGAATACTATCCGGAGCTTTTGAAACTTACTCATTTTGATAATAAACCAAATGAATGGTTAAAACCAAAGTAATGATTATATACCAGTATGTTTTTAAAAGAGTCTTTTTTCCCCTTCTCTATAATCAATTGTCCACTGATTGATTCTGTTAAAAGTGCATTCACCCCGAGCTGATATCCATATGCTACCGCTGTAAAGTACTCACCAGTAACTCTTTTAAAATTAGCCATTGCTGCATCCGGAATTACTTCTTTTACAGCCTTCAGATAGCTGTCATCTTCTTTATTCACGCCTACAATTACGGCATCAATATCTGCAGGAGTAAGCTCATGAGCATTAAGAAATTGTATCAACTCTTCACTCACCTCTGCTTCTGACAAGTGATTAAGTGCTGACACGCCTCTTAGCTCCACAGATGACTCCTGGCTCCCTGAGGACAGCACAAAAGCACTAGCTCCTTCACCCCAGATATCTACTTGATCATAATTCATAGCCTTTATTATGGCCGCCACTTCTTCAGTCATTTCATCGGCCCCGGCTACCAAAATATGATTATTGCCTTCCTTTATTCTTAGCACTCCATCCATAAGTGCATTTTCAAAGGAATGGCCTCTGTTCACGTAAGTAAAATTATCTTCATTACAGCCCAGCAACAAGGCTATCTGACCAGCCACAGTATTATGAGTAGACTGAATAAAAGCTGTAGGAGAAAGAATTCCTTCCTCAGAAGTGACAATATCAGCTAAAAACTTCTCTGTATCCTGAATACAGCCTAAACCCGTGCCTACTATTATAGCTCCGGGCTGCTCCACTCCGGCTTCCTTCAAAGCGGTAAGACTGGTAGCTACACCCATTTTAATGATCCTGCTCATGCGCCTAAGCAGCCTGGGGTTGATTATATCTTTGTAGACTGGCTCTAGTGCCTTGAGGTAAGCTCCCTCCTGGCTAGCCCAATCTTTTAAATACAGCTCCTTATCAAATGACTGCTGCGGAGTAATGGCCGATGTAGAATTGATGTAAATTTTCATGAAGCTGCTGAAAAAATTAATGATGTACTATTGCCTCCAAAGCCTAAAGAATTAGATAAAACGTTCTGAATTTTAGTAGGTCGCAATTCAGTGATAGGATCTGGAAGTACATCCATTGGCTCTTCTACATTTAAACTAGGAAATACTATTTGCTCCCTGATAGATAATAATGAGTACACTGCCTCTATAGCTCCGGCAGCACCTAAAGTGTGTCCTGTAAATGCTTTGGTAGAGCTATAAACAGGAATATTGTCAGAAAATATCTTTTTTATGGCCTGGCTTTCAGACATATCATTATTCTGTGTGCCCGTACCATGAGCGTTTATATAATCTACTTGTTGAGGTGATAAATTGGCCACTTTCAGCGCTTTATCCATTGCCAGGTAAGCCCCCAGACCTTCAGGAGATGAAGCCGTCTGATGGTAAGCATCATTACAGTTTCCATACCCCACCAACTGCCCTAGCACTGGCACCCCACGCTTTTCTACTGATCGTTCAGATTCTAAAACTAAAAAAGCAGCCCCTTCTCCCAGGTTAAGTCCTTTTCTGGTAGCATCAAATGGCTTGCAATGTTTGGGGTCTAATATTTTTAAGGCGCCAAAACCATTTAATGTAAATAAAGAAAGGGCATCTGTACCGCCAGCAATTACCTGATCAGCCATGCCTGCTTTAATAAGCCGGCCGGCATTCATTATACTATTAGCAGAAGACGAACAAGCCGTGCTTATGGTTTCTATATGTCCATGAACATGAAGGTGGCGTGCCATATACTGCGAAATAGCTCCACAATCATGGTTTTGAAAAGTTCTACGATATTCTTCAAGCGTACTATTTAAAACAGAAGGATAAGCCAGCTCAGATATATCCATACCCCCAACGCTGGTACCATTAATTAATGCGGTTCGTTTGAGATCACTTTCCTTTAAAGAAGACATTTCAATAGCCTCTTTAGCGGCCAAAAGCCCTAATAAAGTAGTACGAGATAAATACTTGCATTTCTCTATTTCGAGCTTTTCGCAAAGCTCAACATTAGAGAACTTCAGTTCTCCTACAGGCAGCTCTTTATGACTTGTCTGTAAAAATGAAGGCATACTAATACCACTCTTAAACCCTTTTAGTGATGTCAGGTTTATCTCTACCCCAATTCCTAATGAAGAAACTATCCCAAAACCGGTAATGTATACCTTAGACATTATAAACTTACTTTTTATTCTTTTCTATAAAGGCTGCAATGGTATTGATAGATTGGAAAATATCCTTCCCCTCTTCGGGGTTCTCTACCTTTACACCATATTCCTTTTCTAAAAGTACTATTAGCTCTAACGCATCTATAGAGTCTAAGCCCAGGCCGGCGCCAAAAAGCGGGGCATCATTATCAATTTCTTCTGTGCTTACATCCTCAAGGTTAAGGGCTTCTATAATAGCTACCTTTAAATTTTCCTTCAGCTGTTCCATTAATTAAGGTATAATTTTGTTGAATGTTATATCGAATTCATAAGTAGGTTCCGTTACTGAACCATCTACTCTCCCTGTAAGAAAAAGTTTTGCAATGTAATTTTCTTCAGTAAAATCCACAAAACCTGTAATACAATATTTGTAATTATCTGCTTCAAAAAGATGGGTAACATAAGTATGCAAAAATTCCGCATCCATGTTTTCCATCATAAAGCAGGAGTTCTCACCAGTAATTTTATGCTTAATGCAAATCTCGCCCAGCATTATATTAGGCAAGGTATAAACAAAAACCGATGGGCTAGGGAAATAGTTTTCCTTGGAAGATATAGCCTCATAATGCTGAGTATCAGAAGATAAAGATGAATTTTTATTCCCTAGTATAACTGCTGTTTTATTACCTGTATAATCGCCTTCTCCTATGAGCAACTCGGTAGCCAGCACGGCGAGCTGACAAAGCCCATCCATTTTATGGAACTTAGGGTACTTCAGCTCTAACGTCTTATATATTTCCTTAAAATATTCTTTAGCAGAAAGATGGTTGATGTTCTCCGCTATGACCTCACCATTTTTATTGGCTTGAGACATGCTTATCTCTGCGTATTTTAATACTTTAATTCCCATATTTCTCAAATATTACAGCGGCATTACAACCTCCAAACCCTGAAGTGGTTTTTAATCCATAAGTAGATTTAATCCCTGGCACTGCGGCTTCAATGATATTTAGTGGCTTACTCACCCCCATATTTTTAAAATTCCTGGTACCGATGAGTAAATTTCTTTTCATCTGCTCGGTAGTCATGATAGACTCAATTACCCCGGCAGCACCCAAAGTATGACCAAAAAATCCTTTTAAGCTATTTAATGGCACCTGAGCCATACCTAATGTATCAAAAGCAATGGCTTCCATTTCATCATTAAATAAAGTGGCTGTACCATGAGCATTAATATAATCAATATCCTCAATAGAAATATCTGATGCTTGCACGGCCTTGTTTACCGCAGCCTTTAGCCCCTCTCCTGTTCTGGAAGGCCCACTGATATGATTAGCATCATTGGCCTGACCTCCACCTAATATTTCTATCACCTGATTTTCATCTTTAGCTAGCTCAAGGTCATTACTCAAAATCATGGTGCCGCATGCTTCTCCTAGACTGATCCCTTTCCTATCCGCGTCATAAGGCTGACATGGCTCATCACTCATAGCTTTCAGGCACTGAAATCCACTTATCGTAAACTCACTTAAAATATCTCCTCCGGCCACTATGGCATGATCATATAAGCCGGCTTCTATAAAACTTTTTGCTGTAAGTATAGCAGAAACCCCAGAAATACAAGCATTAGACACTACTACACCGGCATGATCAAGTCCAAAATATGTAGAAACGGTTTTTGCTATGCTTGATAATAAAGCCCGCTCAGCAGGAATTTCACCGTTGTAAGATGGAGCCAGCAAATCAATATTACCCTTGGTTGTAGATATAACTAAGGCAGTCTTCTTTCTATCAATTTCAGGCACTTGTTGTAAAGCATCAGTAATTGAATGGATGAAGAGATGCTCCAGATGTGTATAATCTTTATTCTGAAAGAGCGTAGGATATTCCTTTTTCTTCAATTAACCCACCTAAAAAGGGAGTAGGGTAAAGAGCAGTATCTTCTATGGTTTTAATACCAGACTCGTTATTAACACATGCCTCAAAATTATCGGCTGTAGTAATGCCAAGTGGGCTGGTTATGTTATCTGCAATGGAATAAATCTTCATATGCTTAGCTTTCAACCTTCCACTTCTTTTTCCATTCCACTAAAAAATCAGGAACTGTAAGGTACAGCTGGTTATCTTCAGTAAGAAAAACCTGCTCAGACCTGCCAGTAGCGTAAGTTTCATTATTTTCAGTATTATAAAGACGATAAGTAAAAATGAGCTTAGCCGCTGGCGTATTAACAAAGGTAGTCTCTAAAGACACCTTATCATTATATTTTATCGGCCTTTTATAATTACAATCTACCTTCACAATGGGTATCATATAGCCATGGTTATTATACACATCCATATAACCTATCCCATATTTCTCTCCAAAACTCTCTCTACCGTCTTCAAAGTATTTAATATAATGGCCATGCCACAAAATACCCATACTATCTACTTCACTAAACCGTACCTTTATTTTCGTATTATCTATTAGCATTATTTATGATTCTGTAGACTGCAGAAAAATTCTTATCTCACTTTTAGCCCAGGTTTCTAAGTTTTCATCAAAAACATGAGCTCGGGCTATCTGCACATTCATTACCTCATTCACTATCTCTATGGTAGTATAAATATGCTGCCCTACTTTAGGCCTTTTTACTATCTGTAAGTCTTTGATAGAAGCTATGAAGCCCACGGGAGCCGCTGCGCCTTGTGCCTGAGCCGTGCTACCTGCAAATAATGCGGCTGTCTGAGCCATATTTTCAGTAAGTCCTGCTTCAGTAAAAATTCCGCTTTTCACTAAAGGATTATTTTCCTCAATGTCAAAACCAGAAAGCACCGAGTTATCATCGTATTGGTAAAAGGAAGACACCATAACGAAAGGCTTCCTTTGGGGAATAAACTTAAGAATATCATCTCCTTCATATTGAGGAGAAAGGCTAGCAATCTTTTCTTTTGTTATCTCTATCATTATTTATGATTGTACACTGGCACCTTTCACATCCTTACTCCAAAAATCATAGTAATTAAACCATTGAAGGGGGTGGCTTAGCACTTTGGTTTCCAAATGTTTTATATAATCATCTAATATCTGTTCTGCAGAGGTAGTTACTTCATGTATTGGAGTTGCAGAAAGGTGATAAACTCTTCCTTTCCCTCTTACAGCATAGGCAAAAGTATAAGGCACTTTTAGCTTAGTAAGCATACTAAATGGACCTAAAGGGAAATAGGCCTTTTTACCCATAAAAGTTTTTTCCACTATTCTGGCACCATCTACAAACCTATCTCCATGCATACATATCACTTCCTTATTTCGCAGCGCATTATTGATTTTGAACAGATGTGAAAGGTCATTTTTTATAGGAATGATCTTCACATGTTTGCTATTCATCACCTTATCGAGAAAATTTTTTATCTTCTCGTGCTCCGCTTCATAAATAAGAATATTAGTGGTTAAGTTAATGTCATTAAGCAAGAAGCCGGCTATTTCCCAATTACCAAAATGTGCTCCAAGTAAAATACCGCCGGTATCTTTTAATCCTCTCAGGTGCTCAATACCATCATAAGTATAAGCAAACTTATCAGCACTGCCAGATCCAATCGCTATCTTGTCTATAAGGGTTTGCCCAAACACATAGTAGCTTCGGTAAACCGACAACATAGCTTTGGGCCAGGGCATTTTAATAGTGCGAAAGTACTTATATATACCCGCTGTAGATTTAGGGGCGAAGGCTACGTAGTACATAGCCACAAAACGAAGAAGCAGATAAGCCGCTCCCAACCCTAACTTCCTTATAAGGAAAATAAATATTTGATAACCAAGAAGGCCGCCTCGGGTCTTCCCTTTCCAGGATGACATTACACTGCTTCGGCTTTCTGAATTACATAGTCATAAAAATCCTGAAAGGTGGTGATGCCACCAAAATCTTCAGGATTAACCTTGAAGCCAAAATTACTTTCAATCTCTACCACCAGGTCTACATAATCCAAACTATCCAGATCTAAGGTTTCTTTTAAGTTGGCCTCAGGCTCTATCACCTCAGGTTCCACCTCAAATTCTTCTACTAAGAATCCGTTTATTCTTTCTATGATTTCTTCCTTGTTCATCTCGTCGTAAAAATATTAATCAAATTTTTTAATGATTAAGCTAGAATTTGTTCCTCCAAACCCAAATGAGTTGGATAAAAATATGTTAAAGTCTTTATCTACCGTATCAAACACAAAGTTCAAAGATTTAAGTTCATCTTCAGGGTCTTTGAGATTAATATTCGGAGCGATGAATGAATTATGCATCATTAATAGAGAATAAACCACTTCGCTAGCGCCAGCCATCCACATTTCATGACCAGTCATAGATTTGGTAGAGCTTAACCAAGGCTGCTTTTCACCAAATACATTGAGTATGGCACGGCCTTCGTTTAAATCTCCTGCCAGAGTAGAGGTAGCATGCGCGTTGATGTACTCAATGTCAGAAGGTTTAACATTAGCTTGCTTTATCGCCATTTCTAATGATTTGGTAGGTCCTTCCACATTAGGGTGAGAGATATGATCTCCGTTAGAAGAAAAACCATAACCTAAAATTTCGCCATAAATCCTAGCGCCACGTGCCTGAGCAGACTCCAGGCTCTCTATAATTACTGTAGCGGCACCTCCACTAGGCACCAGTCCATCTCTATTTTTATCAAAGGGCTTAGAAGCCGTATGAGGGTCTTTTTCCATAACTGAGAATGTACCCAGACCATCAAAACTACCCATAGACTGATAGTTTACTTCCTGAGCTCCTCCGCAGATAATTCTTTCCTGAAGACCACTTTTAATCATCATATAGCCTAAGCCAATAGAATGAGAGCCGCTGGCACAAGCCGCACTTACGGTAAGGTTAATGCCTTTGAGCTTAAAAATGGTAGAAAGGTTCATGGTAACCGTACTATTCATAGACTGGAAAATAGAGCCACTACCTATTAGTGCTGTGTCATTTTTCAGTCTGAGTGTGTCTACCGCCTCAATACATGGTTTTGCCGAACTGTCATTACCGAAGATTATACCAACATCACCAGAGGCCAGAAAATCTTCATCCATACCGGCCTGTTTCATGGCCTCGATAGTAGAGACATAGGCATATTCTCCCTGATCAGCAAGCCCTATTCTCTGCCTCCTGGTCAGGCTACCTTTTAAATCCGGCTTGTCTAAAATACCAGTAAGCCCGGATCTAAATCCCATTTCTTTCCTTTGCGGATCTATTCCAATACCTGATTTACCTTGGTATAGCGAATCTTTTACTTCTTCAAGATTTTTACCTATACACGAGTAAATACCAATACCAGTGATAACAACTCTTTTCATTTAACTCCAACTTACTAATATAGGCCTCCATTAATTGATATTGTCTCTCCCGTAATATAAGAAGAAGCATCTGAAGCTAAAAATCCAACCACACTGGCCACTTCTTCTGCTGTTCCAAACCTTCTCATAGGGATCAGGCCTTTCACATCTTTCTCATCAATATCTTGAGTCATTTCTGTTCTGATAAAGCCGGGGGCCACCGCATTTACAGAAATATTTCTTCTGGCTACCTCTTGGGCAAGTGCTTTAGTAGCTCCTATTACTGCAGCTTTAGCCGCTGAGTAATTGGTTTGCCCTGGCAAGCCTTTCAATCCTGATAAGGATACTATATTTACAATCTTTCCTTTTTTTGCCTTTATCAATTCCGGCAAAACGCTTTTGGTAACATTATAAAAACCTCCAAGGCTAATATCCATCACGTCATCCCACTCCTCATCCTTCATCCAAACCATGAGATTATCTTTACGGATACCGGCATTATTTACTAATACCTCTATTTTTTCATCAGCATTATCAGCATACCACTGCTCTACTGCCGCCCTGCAGGCTGCTCTATCAGCCACATTAAAAGGAAGCAATGACGCTTTTTTACCTTCCTGCTCTACTGCTGTCTGGGTTTCTTCCGCCGCTTGTTTATTAGATGAATAGTTAATTATAATATCATATCCTTGTTTGGCTAACTGCACACAAATGGCTCTTCCAATCCCTCTGGATCCTCCCGTAACTAATGCATAACTCATACCCCTGATTGTTCGTTTTTTGCTTCAAAAAAAAGGATTTGCAATTTATTCATATAATATTTCACTTCCAATAAATGCCTATACCTTCAATAAAGAATTTTTCATCATAAACTCTTTGACCTCCTTTATTTTACCATACAAAGGATAATCATCACTAAACACAGGCACAATTTCTCTCACCTGCTCATAGATCTTTTTACTCTGAGAAGAAAGGCCATCTACCTTTTGCAAGTGATCTAAAGCTTGCACTACAGATATCACTTCTATAGCCAGCACCTCAAAAGTATTTTCTATTACTCTTTCTGCACAGCTAGCTGCGTTAGTACCCATACTCACAATGTCCTGATTATCGTTATTATTAGGAATACTATGGATGTACATAGGGTTTGAAAGCATCTGATTTTCTGCTGTGGTAGAAGTAGCCGTAAACTGCACCCCTTGCATACCAAAGTTAAAACCTAATTTACCCAGATTGGCAAAAGGAGGTAGTATGCCATTTAGGTGCGGATTCATCAAGAAGTTTAGCTGTCGCTCTGCCAGCATAGATAGCTTGGTTACCGCTATTTTCAACTTATCCATTTCAAAGGCCACATAATCTCCATGGAAGTTACCGCCATGATACACATTTTGGTTTTCAACATCCACTATAGGGTTATCATTAGCCGAATTGATTTCTTCTACCAGAAGTTTTTGTGCTTCTTTTATAGTTTCATAAATAGCTCCTAAGATTTGAGGTGCGCAGCGCAGAGAATAATACTCCTGCACTTTATTGGAGATCACCTCTTCTTCTACCAGAGTTTCATATAGCTGCTTTTCTCTCTTACGGATGTATTTGCTATCCTCCATAATACCTCTCATAAGGCCTGCCACGTGCTGCTGCCCCTGGTGCTTTTTAGCTCCATTTAGTTGAGGGGAGAAATAATCATCATAAGAATCAACCATTTCACAGATCATTGCAGTAATAGCTATGGACCAACCAATAGCTGTCTGAGCATTCACAGCATTTACTATACCGATACCCGTCATCACGCTGGTTCCGTTCATTACTGCCAGCCCTTCTCTGAGTTTTATTTGCATAGGCTCAATACCCAGCTCCTCAAATACGCCTTTGGTTGGCTGTCTTTGGCCTTCATAAACCACTTCTCCTTCGCCAATCATAACCAATGCCAAGTGAGCCAGCTGCACTAAATCTCCACTAGCACCTACACCTCCATGTTTAAAAATAACAGGGGTTATATTATGATTAATAAGGTTTACAAGAATATTAACTGATGACTCATGCACACCAGAATAGCCTAATGAAAGGGTATTTAACCTGGCTAGCATAGAAGCTCGTACAGCCATAGGGTCAATTAATTCTCCCTGACCTGAAGAATGACTCCTAATAAGATTAAACTGAAGGTCTTTCTGGTCAGCCTCATTTATTTTATACTGAGCCATTGGTCCGAAACCAGTATTGATTCCATAAATGACCTTATTCTTAGAAAATTCGCTTAAAAAATTATGGCTTTGTTCAATTACTTTAGCTGTATCATCAGATAGTTTTACAGATTCATCTTCAAACACAACCTTCTCAATATCAGCTAGTGACAATGAGCCGACTTCTATTTTAACCATTAATATGAAACGTTTTATTAAAAAATGAAATTAATATCTTAACTAGCCGGTAAATTACAAAACAAATTATTAAGCAATTACCAAACAATGTCATAAATTGTCAATTTTTAGGTAAAAGCTAATAGCATTTTTTTAATTATATGTCTGATTTTGAAACCAATACAAAAACAGTAGACGTCCTGATTATAGGAGCCGGACCCTCAGGAACTGTCGCAGCCTCTATTCTTCATGAAAAAGGCTATAAGGTTCATATTGTAGAAAAGCAAAAATTCCCACGCTTTGTGATCGGCGAAAGCCTTCTTCCTCGTTGTATGGAGAATTTTAAGAAGGCCAATCTGATTGAAGCCATTGAGGCTAACCATTTCCAGAAAAAATTCGGAGCTAAGTTTGTTAGTGAAGTTGAAAATTGTGATTTCGAATTTGCCAACCAGTTTACAAAAGGTTGGGGCTGGACATGGCAGGTACAAAGAGCTGATTTTGACAAAGTGCTGGCTGACGAAGTAGTAAAGAGAGGCATTGCCTTAGATTATGAAACTGAAGTTACTGCAGTGGAGTTTGAAGATGATGGTTCTTCTACTACCACCGTAAAAAACAAAGATTCTGAATACCATATTAAAGCCCGCCACATAGTTGATGCCAGTGGTTATGGCAAGGTACTACCCAGATTACTGGATTTAGAGCGTCCTTCTGATCTACCTTCTCGTACGTCTATCTTTTGTCATGTAAAACCTAAGCAGGTATCTGATAGCCCAGAGCGAATGCGCATTATTATCATAGTGCATAGTGATAATGTTTGGGGTTGGATTATTCCATTTTCTGACGGCACCTCATCTATTGGTATGGTAGGAGATACCGAGGAAATGAATAAAACCACAGGTACTATGGAAGAGCAAATGCGGCAGTGGATAGCTAATGATAAAGCATTAAGAGAAAGATTTACTGATAGTGAATTTATCTTTGAGCCTCGTAAAATAACTGGTTATTCTTCTGATGTGACGCAGCTCCATGGTAAAGGCTATGTGCTTACCGGAAATGCTTCTGGCTTTCTTGATCCTGTATTCTCTTCGGGCGTAACGTTGGCCACTGAGTCAGGCGCAAAAGCAGCTGAACTGGTAGCTGAAGAGCTAGATGGAAATGTGGTAGACTGGGACAAAAGCTATTCTCAGCATCTTAAAGACGGCACCAAAGTATTCAAAGCTTTTATAGAAGCGTGGTATAGAGGAGATTTACAAAAAATATTCTTTAGTAAAAATCCTAATGAAAAAATTAAGTCACAGATATGTTCTGTGCTGGCAGGTTATGTGTGGGACAAAGAAAACCCTTTCGTAACTAAGCCAGAACGATTACTCGTTAACTTAGCACAACTTGTAGGGTAAGCCTTAGAGCTTACCCTTTTTATATCTTTTTTTGTTGAGCGCTTAGAATTACTGGCAGGTATTATCACTTGCCTTTTATGAATTTCTTCCTTTCCTTGGTTATTTCTTTTGCGCTATCTTTCATTACTTCTAGTATTGGCCTGGCCCAATAGTTCCTCAATCCAAATCCTCCAGCTGCACCATAATATTTCTTACTCCAAATAATTTCCTTAGAGGCTATATCAAAAAACGTTACATATATAGAGGCCCGTTTTTCATTTTTATTCAAGGTTTCCATTACGTACACTAAACCAAGGCCTTCATCAACTTTCTCCAGATCATAACTAGCTACGATCTCTTCCAGCTTCCCTTCAGGCAATTTATAATCACTCTCAATTACTAACTCATCAGCATTTGGCATTTGATTTCTCTCGTCTACTACACTTAAGTCATAAGTTAAGCCTTGAAATTCATACTCTTCTCTAAAATTATACTTACTGGCTTCATCTTTCATCAACTTGTTCCAGCTATCAAAAAATCTGCGAGTAATGTCTTCAGGATCGGTAAACCCCTCACTACCTATGCATTTTACGTTAGAATAATCTAACCCACACCAAACTACTCTTTCAGAAGTAAAAAGTTTCTCCTGCTTATCCTGAGCTTTCGCCACCAAACAAATGAATGTTAGCGCTAGAAGAAAGTATGATTTTTTCATATTTAAAATTGGTTAATTAATAATATTCAAATGTAATAACTTAAATAACCTCCTTCAATATATTTAATGAATTTATCTCCTTAAGAGACTCAATATGAACCTTATAGAACCTGACAATATGATCCAGAAGATTTCTCCTCAAGTTGTTAGACATCTTAATATGTTCCTCATAAGAATTATTAACCAGGTGAGTCAGGATTTTCAACTCTTCATTATCTATAGTAAGAAAATGGTCTTCGGGAGACTCTACTCCAAAACCCAGATAGTGCGATAGCTTGAGTAAAAACTGTAAATGAAAATTCTCATACCCAGACTCCAGATGATCGAGGATTTCTATTGAATGAAAAATGAAGTTAAAAAGGTCAGACACATCTTCTTCCTCTTCTTTCACGCACTTGTATAAAACTTCTGCCAGAAATATAGCTATGTACGTCTTCTTGATATCGGTAGAAATAGTTAAGAAAGGATGATTACATTTAACTTCCGAAATTCGGTTAATCTCAGCGGCATTTTTTTTATACACCACCATATCTAATAAGGTAATAGGTTGGTAAAGCGCAATCCTACTGCGAGATGATTTACTCCTTACGCCATTTACAATATAGGTCTGTAAGCCAAAAGCTTCTGTAAATACCTTAACTATAATAGATGTATCACGATATTTAAAGTACTTAAAAACTACACCTCTTGTTTTGTGTAACATGCCCTACTTATCTCTTATCGTAAATTTGCATTAATTAACCACGGCTATTTTTGCCACATAAGCATCTTCGCCATCATCAGTAGAGCTAAAAACCAGGTAAATGCCTGTTTCTGCTCTGTTGCCTTTGTAGTCAGCCACGTTCCATGAGGCGGTGCCGCCATTGGCTCTGGTTTGCCAAATAAGCTTTCCGCTAATATCTGTTATTTTCACCTGAGCATCTTGAGCTAAACCTGAAATGCCTACCATACCAGTAAAATCTCTGGTAACAGGGTTCGGAAAAACCTTCACCTCTCCATGAGCATCTTCTGCTTCAGAACTGGTACTTCTGTAAGACAAAAGCCCTTCTTCTGAAGCCATAAAAACCTCTCCGGTATTGCCATCAATAGCAATGTGATCAATTTCATTTGACGAAAGAGGA
This sequence comes from Fulvivirga maritima, assembly GCF_021389955.1. Classification (NCBI taxonomy): domain Bacteria; kingdom Pseudomonadati; phylum Bacteroidota; class Cytophagia; order Cytophagales; family Fulvivirgaceae; genus Fulvivirga; species Fulvivirga maritima. Next base: position 2,494,456 of record NZ_CP089980.1, on the reverse strand, counting down.
CTGTTTTCTACATTAAAAAATGAAAGTTGTTCGTCTCCATCTTCATTAAAAAGCCATGCTCCGCGGTTGGTGCCTATCCATTTCCTATTGCCTCCATCTACAGCTATAGTATTCACCACCTCACCGGATAGCAGCCTCATACCTTCCCATATAGGTTCCACGGCATCTACTGAGCCTTCCATTACTGCTGCAGGATTAGTGAAAACTGAAACACCATCATTTGTACCTACCCACACATAGCCGCTTTTATCAAGTACCATTGTATTCACAATATTATTAGTTATACCTCCTTCTCCCACAGTAGAACTTAAGCTTCTACTTGCTCCTGTTTCCGGATCAAAAACAACAATACCGCCTCCTCTGTCATCATTAATTCTAAGCCATATTCTATTACCTACTACCAGTAGATCTTCTGCATATCTGGCTATGGCATTAGGAATACTATAGGCAGTCCAATTATTATCATAGCTAAAAAAGTGCAGCGGGCTTGCTGCACCATAATTTAGTACCCAAATACCTTCATTAACAGCGGCTATGGCTGGCACCAAAGTGCCATGCTCACCGCCAGTAGTATTTTCTAAGGTACACCCCTCGGTATTTTCATCATAGATATCATACGATCCATCTTCATTCTGAATCAGCATACCATATCCTGCTGAAGATACATAATAAGTGGTATTACCTCCGGTAGTGCGATAGGCTACATCGGTTACATCATTAAATATTGACTGACCAGCCACTTGCAAAGAATTAGTGGACCATGTGCCATTTTCAAACACAGAATATCCAGAGTTAATGCCTTGAGACTCCATAGATTGATTAAAGCCTCCAGGAGACAAGACTATTACACCACTTAATTCTTCCAATTTATAAACCTCATTACTTACTGGTCCGTTGGGCATAAATACACTAAAACCACCTTCTTTATTAGATAAAAGGCCATTTTGAGCATCAGCTACCCAAATATTATTACCATCACTTACCGCCATAGATGGCTGTTCTATCAAAGCATCATATATAAACTGGACATTACCTGTGGCATTAATTGTAGCCAAAGCCTCATCAAGAGACAATAGCAATGTAGTTCCGCTACTGTAGACACTATTAAAAGTCTGCTCGGTTAATATATTTAAGGCAACCCACTCATTATTTCGAAATGCGAATAAACCTTCATTATTAGTGCCGATGATCAGCTCGTTATTCAACACACTGATTACATCCGGACCATTTTCCGGCATGTCTAAATCTTCGGTATGGTTATCCCAATTTCTATAATCAAGCAAATTTATGGTATCATCTATCTCGCCAGAAAGTAGCCCCTGATCAGTAATTACATATAACTGGTTATCAAAAACTATCACATCACTTACAGCTACCTGAGTAGCCTCAGCCCCCATTTCACGGTAAACTTCCTGAACCTCAACCTTGTCAATATCGAATTTTAAAATTCCGTAATCAGTGGCTATATAAACATCATTTTCATAAGCCACAAATGCATTAATCCGCCTTGAGCCTACTATTTGAGAGTTTGTATTTAAATCAAAACTATACACCTCTCCATCTATAATTACATCAAGATTACCAGAGGCATAGCCGATCAAAAGTGCCTGCTCATATGCTGTAAAGCCCAGGGCAGAAATGTTATTATCCTGCAGTCCGTCAATCTTTGAGACTCTGTTAAAACTATTATCCGATTTATCGAAATAAAAAAGGCCCTCTCCCGGAGAAGCATAAACTCTATCGGGAGTATTTAGCACCAGAGAAATACTGTTATAAGAAAAGTGAGTACGCCAGGTACCTATGGGTATATCCTGTGCGGCGGCCTTTAGGCTCAGCCACGAAAACACAACCAGGAAAAGTACCTGTTTTACCATTATTTTAAATTCTGCTTGTCTTTCATGCCTTCAAAAAAACTAGCCCGGCTGCGTGCTTCATATTCTTGCTTTTCTCCTACCAATACTTTTCCCTGCTCATCAGTAAGGCGAAATGAGTACGACGCCAACTCTCCGGTAGTGGCGCATATGGCATGAACCTTAGTAACAAACTCAGCTATAGCCAGCAAGTTAGGCATAGGCCCAAATGGTTTGCCTTCAAAATCCATATCAAGCCCAGCTACGATCACTCGCTTACCGTTATTGGCCAGTGTATTACAAACATTTACTATTTCAGGATCAAAAAACTGTGCTTCGTCAATGCCTACTACATCGCTATTGCCTGCCATAAGTATAATATCATTAGCAAAATCTACCGGAGTGCTCCGTATAGAAGTGCTATTATGAGACACTACGTCTTCATCATGATACCTTTTATCTATGGTAGGTTTAAAAATTTCTACTTTTTGCCGGGCGATTATGGATCTATTGAGCCGCCTGATCAATTCCTCGGTTTTACCTGAAAACATACATCCGCAAATAACCTCTATCCATCCGGTCCTTTTAGTCTTTCCAAAGTTGGGCTCTATAAACATACTTCAAAATTAAGAATTCAAGTGTATTTTTAGCTCATCCACTTAATATGAATAAGTTAAGTGCGGCAATTTATTTCTATCCGGCACCTCCATGGTTATCTCACCCTGCTCAAGTATACTCTGGCAAGCAAGCCTTTCATTGGCCTTTAGAGCCCCTTTTTCCTTATATCTATCTTCAAATTGATTCACTTCAGAGAGGTTTTGCATCCCCTCCAGCACTATCATTTTACAGGAAGTGCACCTGCCCTTTCCTCCACAGGCATGCATCCAATCCTGAAAATCTTCTTGCATAATTTTCAACACCGATTTATCCCCTTCCACAACACTTATGGTCTTATCAAAAAGATTTTTGATGACGATCTTAGGCATATTTCTTAACTTTATAAGGCAAAATGTAAATTAAGGGATTTTTAAGAGTATGGAAAACATTCTAAACCAAGAGGGTATAAAAAGATATAGTAATGAGTTTTGTGAACAGCTGCTGCAAGAGCATTTTTCACAGCACGATGTCATTACCGGCCCTCAAATATTAGAGCTCCAGGAAATCAGGCAGATCAATCTGTTTGTAATGAAAAACCTGCTCAACGCCTGGAGAAAAGAGACAAGTAAAATTCAAAGTCCATACTTTAACTATGATGCACCTGAAGTAAAAGAAGCTCAAAAGGAGTTTATGAATATCCTTTCAAGAAATATAGCTATCACTCAGGAAAACTTCAGGCCGCTACTGCTGCAGGCTACACAAGAAACTATCTTACTGATATTTTCTCCTTATGATTATTACACGCACCTGATTAATAACCCTAAGTCTAAAAGCTTAATGGTGAAAGATCTTAAAAGAATTTCTAAGTACGTTAAGATCAACCAAAATGTGCTGCTTAGCATAATAGAACAAGCAGAAGAAAGAGGTTATCAGAAAATTTCTAAAGATGAGGCTGCTCAATTATTAAGCGAGGCCTTTGAACAAACCCTGGAAAGCCCGGAAGATGTAGATGTTTACATTGACAAGTTTTCTCAAGTTGTGCCTCTGGATGAAAATGTAATCTATGGCAACTCAAAATATTACGGTGATTCTGAGCCAGAAGTTAAGCCTCAAATTAACAGCCGTTTTGATGCTAAGAAGCCGATTTTAAATGATCAGCATTCTGAAAACAAACAGACGCTGGCCGACATGCACAGGAGTCAAAAAATTGAAAGCATCAAAAAAAGCATTAGCATTAACCAAAGGTTTATGTTTATCAACCTGCTTTTTGACGGTAACGAAGGTACTTTCAATAGTGTAATAGATTACCTGGAAACACTAGACAATAAACGTGATGCCGAAGGGTTTATAGCAACTCAATACCCTTTCTGGGATCATGAAAGTGAAGAAGTTCAGGAGTTTATGGAAATTATCAACAAGAGGCTGGATTAATTAACGGCTTTACTGTTGCTACAAAAAATAAAAGGCTTGCCAGAAGGTAAGCCTTATTTTTTTAATGATCATTTCTACTTAGTGTACCAATACCTGACCACGGTGAGCATCTAATTTCACTAGAATAAATATAAGTATAGTAAAACCAATGAGCGAGGACCCTCCATAGCTAAACATAGGTAGAGGAATACCTATTACAGGAAACAGGCCGATAGTCATACCAATATTAACAGCAAAGTGAAAGAATAAAATGCATGCGACACTATATCCATACACCCGAGCAAACCGCCATTTCTGTCTTTCAGCCACGAATATCAACCGAAGCAGTAAACTCACAAACAGGCCTATAATAACAAAACTACCAAACCAGCCATGCTCTTCAGCAATGGTACAAAATATAAAATCCGTGCTCTGCTCCGGCACAAAATCAAATTTAGTCTGTGTGCCTTTCAAAAAGCCTTTACCAAATGCACCTCCACTACCAATGGCTATTTTAGATTGTGTCACGTTCCAGCCAAAACCTAATGGGTCTGCATCTGGGTTAATAAATGCTTTAACCCTGTTTTGCTGGTGCGGCTTGAGGATATCAGAAATCACATAATCCACACTTTTGATAACACTCACTATTACTGCTGCGCCCAACAACACCATTATAATACGCTTGCGGGTTCTTTTACCAAAAATTATGGCGGCGGCCGCAATGAGGAAAATCCCACCATATAGATAGATATGATTTTCAACCATTAGGGTGAGTATAAAAATTATGGCTGCGGAAACACCTAATATTAAAAGCGTAGGTGCCATTCCTTCTCTGAAGAAAACCAGTATAAATACAGAATAAACCAAGGCTGTACCTGTATCTCCCTGAAGTATAATTAACACCGCAGGAACTGCGATAATAGCAAAAAGCACTATTTGATTCCTCAACTGATCCATGCGAAAGCCGCCTGTGCCTATAAATTTGGCCACAGCCAAACAGGTAGCAAATTTGGCGAACTCAGAAGGTTGAAACCTAAAAGCCCCCAACTCAAACCATGATTTGGAACCTGCTACTTCTCGGCCGAAAAGTAGAATAAATATCAGAAGGGAGAGTACTCCGCCATATATAATGTAAGCAAATGTGTCGTAAAACTTGAAATCTACAACGAGCATCACTATTATGAGCACAATGATTACTCCTATGAATATAAGCTGTCTACCACTATTGAGAGACATACTGAAAATATTCTGAGCAGCATTCTCATCATAAACAGCAGCATAAATGTTGAGCCAGCCCAACATTACAATCACGAAAAATAAAAGTATGGTAAGCCAATCAATTTTTGAAACTATGCTATCACCTCTTCTCACTATAGAAAATCTCCTTTTTTAACGTATGCTTCAATATTTGGTCTTTCGGTACCACCAAGCAAGTATTTTTCAATCATAAGACTAGCAATTGACGCAGCAGCACGTGCACCCTGACCAGCATTCTCTACATATACTGATACTGCAATCTTAGGATTATCCCGAGGAGCAAAAGCTATGAAAACGGAGTGATCAGGAAGAGGATCATTTTGAACTGTTCCTGTTTTACCGCAAACCTCAATATCTTTAAGCTTAGCCCGGTACTGTCCTGTTCCTTCTTTTATAACATTGGCCATCGCTTCTACTGCTATATCGAAATACTTATCATCTACCATGGTATGATGCTTTTCTTTAAATCGTGGTAAGGGTTCTCCTGAATCTCCTACTGATTTCACCAAATGAGGAATATAATAATACCCTCGATTAGCTACCAAAGCGGCAAAATTGGCCATTTGAATAGGCACAACCAGATTTTCCCCTTCACCAATTGATATAGAATAGATATTTGAGAACTTCCAAGGCCTGCCATTGTAAGCACGGTCATAATATGCCACACTAGGCACCATGCCACTTTTCTCGCTTGGTAAGTCTATACCTAATGGAGAGCCCAGTCCAAAGCTTTCTATATAGTCATTCCATTTCTTAATACCGATACGGGTATCTTCAAACGGATCTTCTGACACGCCCTGGTTCACCATCCTCTTCATTACATTATAAAAATAAGGATTACAAGAGTGTGTTATGGCTCCCACCAAGGTTTCTCCCGCGCCATGATAATGGCAGTTCATAGGATATTTTATGCAAGGTATGTACGTCTGCTTGGTTATCACCCCTTCTTGCAGGCCTACCATAGCCTGAATAATTTTAAAAATTGACCCCGGCCTGTACTGAGCCATCAGCGGTCTATTAAATAAAGGCTTTAAACTATCAGAGCTAATTCGGTAATAGTTTTTACTGTATTCCTTACCTGAAAGCTCATTAGGGTCATATGAAGGACCTGAAACCAATGAAAGTATCTCACCTGTAGATGGCTCTATAGCTACAATACTGCCTGACTTGCCTTTCATCAGCTCTTCGCCATAACGCTGCAAGTCAATATCTATAGTAGTTATGAGATTTTCTCCACGCACAGCAAGAGTATCAAACTTACCGTCTTCAAAGTCTCCCATTTCTATACCGCGTACATTTCGTTTTTTAAACCTTACGCCTCGTTTTCCCCTTAGTTGATCTTCATAGTAAGCTTCTAATCCGCTTTGACCAATATAATCACCTTGATGGTAATAGTCTGCAGTATCTCTATCCAGTTGCCTTTTATTAATTTCACTTACATACCCCAGAGCATTGGCTAAAACAGGATAAGTATAGGCTCTGCTTGTTCTGGCTTGTACATCAAAGCCCGGAAAATCTATAAGATAATCTTGTATGCGGGCCAGATCGCGTTCTGATAACTGTTTAATAAATGGATTGGGCTTCACATAAGAAAAGCCTTTACCAGCCTTCAGTGTCGCATACTTGGTCTTAAGTTCTTCTTTGGTTATTTCAAACAGGTCGCAAAACTTGGCAGTATCTAGTACTCTTACCTCTTTAGGGGTAATGGTAAGGTCAAACTGCGGTGTATTATATACTATCAGCTTACCATTTCTATCTCTAATAGTACCTCTATAAGGGTATTCTATTACTTTATGGATAATGTTACTGGTGGCCGCCTGAGCATATTTATCATCAAGCACCTGAATAGAAAACAGTTTCACTAAAAAAATTACCGCTACGGCAACCACGACCATTTGGATAATATTTTTGCGAGATTCGTTCATAATGATCTTTTCTTATTATAAAAAAGATACTGGGTAATAAGCATTACTATAAAGGTGAACCAAGTACTAAAAAAGGCTTTTGTAAGTGTAAAACCTAAAAGGCCAAATCCCCATGACTCTAGCAGGAACAGCACACAATGATGTAAAAAAATCAGTGGCAGAACATAAGAGGTAAACCACCTCAAACCATTAGAGCTAATGGTAGGTACCGTGCCGGAATCATACCCACCTTGTGGCGTAAGCATATTTAACCAGTAATTCCTAACAAACATTATAAACACGGAAGCGGCCGCATGAATTCCCAAACTGTCATAAAAAATATCAACAGCTATACCAGTAATAAAACCCACGATCATGAGCCCTAATACCTTAGCTTCTACAGGAATGAGAAGTAAAAAAGCGATATATAAAAAACAGAATGACTTGTCAAAAAGGACAATGTTCTTCAAAAGCAATACCTGCACAAGCACATACAGGATGAATGAAAATATTTGTGTTATGATCCCTTTATTGAGCATAGAATTTTTCTGCTTCTTGTTGTACTGAGTCCTGCTCTGTTTTTAAGCTATTTTTGATCAGATAGACATAGCCTATCTCATTAAAGTTACTGGCAAGATCAATAGTGATATTATAAAATAAGGCATCTTCAGTGATTTCTACATCACTCACCACTCCTACAGGTACACCCTCAGGAAAAATGGCATTATAGCCAGAGGTAACTATGCTATCTCCCACGGCTACCTCTACATGGCGAGGCACAAATAGTAACTCAGCATGATAAGGATCATTACCAGGCCATTTAGCAGTACATAAATCACCTGTTTTGTCAATTTTTGATGATATCTGAAAATCACTATGCAGCACCGATGTGATAACTGCAAAGTGCTGAGAGGCCGTTTTCACTTTACCCACTACACCATCATTACCAATAACTGCCATATCAGGTTCTACCCCTTCACTTCGGCCTTTATTGATAGTAATGTAGTTGTTATAGTTTCTTACGGACTTGTTAATCACCTTAGCACTAAGAAATTTATACTTTTCTATCTGCACACTGTCTTGAGTAAGTGTGTCAATGTCAGTAACTAAGGTAGTATCTGTGGTTTCGTAAGTGGTATCTAGCTCCAGATATTCTAAGCGCGAGTTTAAGGCTTCCAACTCCTGTTTTAACCTGGCATTTTCTGATGCCAGGTTTTGATTTACATCTGCGAGATTAAAATAATCAGACACATTATCAGAAGACTGTAATAGGTTTCCTGCTACTCTGTTAGAGGAATTAAAAAAGCCTGCACTCTGAAAACTGTTGTTTTGAACTATCAACCAAAGACAGATCACTTCCAGAAACAGGAATATTAAAAAAGCTCTATACTGATATAGAAACAGAAACAGTCTCTGCATTTATCCAGATTGGTTCAAAATCAAAAAATAAACAGTGCCAACAAAAAAACAGTCTCTTCCAGACTTAGGTCATTAATACGGCTTTGAAAGAATTTAAGTTCTTCAATGACTGGCCAGTACCTCTTACCACCGCTCTTAACGGATCTTCCGCCACGTGGATAGGAAGTTTAGTTTTTAAGGCTAATCTCTTATCAAGGCCTCGGAGTAAAGCTCCTCCGCCTGTTAGGTGTATACCATTATCATAAATATCAGCTGATAATTCTGGTGGCGAAATCTCAAGTGCTTTCAGCACGGCTTCTTCTATCTTAGATACTGACTTATCTAAGGCAAAGGCGATTTCTGAATATGAGATTTTAATTACTTTAGGTATACCTGTCATCAGGTCTCTACCTCTAATCTCGTAATCTTCAGGACCATCATCTAGCTCAGTAAGCGCTGATCCTACCTCTATTTTAACTTTTTCAGCAGATCTTTCACCTATAAGCAGGTTATGCTGCCTTCTCATATAATCAAGAATATCTCTATTGAAGGTATCTCCAGCTACTCTTATTGACTGATCACATACAATACCACTCAATGCTATTACAGCAATTTCAGTAGTACCACCACCTATATCTACAATCATAGAACCCACAGGCCTTTCAATATCTATACCGATACCAATGGCTGCTGCGATAGGCTCATATATCATGTATACCTCTTTGGCTCCTGCATGTTCGGCAGAGTCTCTTACCGCCCTTTTCTCTACTTCGGTAATACCGGAAGGAATACAGATCACCATTCGGTGTGAGGCAGGAAAAAGCTTTTTACCACTATCAATCATTTTTATCATACCTCTGATCATATGCTCAGCAGCATGGAAATCAGCAATCACCCCGTCTTTAAGAGGGCGGATGGTTTTGATATTTTCGTGGGTTTTTTCGTGCATCTGCATGGCCTCTCTTCCGATGGCCAAAACCTTATTAACATTCTTATCAATAGCAATAATAGATGGTTCATCTACCACGATCTTATCTTTATGAATGATAAGCGTGTTAGCTGTACCAAGGTCCATTGCTATATCACTTGAAAAAAAATCGAACAATCCCATGTTGTGTCTTCAATAGGTTAGGCTTATGAATAAAGCGTGAAATTTACAAATTTGTTTCTTTTTAACTTTATAATTAAAGTTTTTTTTAATGTTTGAAATGACGTATGCCTGTAAATACCATTGACATATCGTTATTGTCACAAAAATCTATTGAATCTTGATCTTTTATTGATCCTCCGGGCTGTATTACAGCACTGATTCCTTCACCATGCGCTATCTCCACACAATCAGGGAATGGGAAAAATGCATCAGAAGCCATTACTGAACCTTCAAGCGAAAAATTGAAAGACTTAGCCTTTTCAATTGCCTGCTTAAGTGCATCTACCCTCGAGGTTTGCCCTACTCCGCTTGCCAGCAGCTGACCATCTTTTGCCAATACTATAGTATTAGATTTGGTATGCTTACACACTTTACTGGCAAACAATAATGACAATTTCTCCTCCTCAGTAGGTTGCTTTTTAGTTACTGACTTCAGATCTTCCATCTGATCGGTTTTCAAATCACGATCTTGCTCTACCACGCCATTCAATAAAGTTTTGAATTGCTTAGTAGTTTTTAACTTTTGCGTTTGCTTTAGCAAAATACGATTCTTTTTTTGTTTTAGAACCTCTAAAGCATCATTATCAAAAGCTGGAGCTATTAATATTTCGAAGAAAAGTGAATGCATCTCTTCAGCTGCAGCTTTATCTACCGTTTTATTAGTTATCAGTACACCACCAAAAGCAGATATAGTGTCAGCAGCAAACGCTCTCTGATACGCTTCTTTTACATCAGCTCCTGTGGCCACTCCACATGCATTAGTATGCTTTAATATAGCAAAGGTAGTTTCTTCTTCAAACTCCTCAATTAATGATAAGGCTGCGTCTACATCTACCAGGTTATTATATGAAAGTTCCTTTCCGTTTAGCTGCTCTAGCATAGAAGAAAGATCTCCGTAGAAAGCACCTTTCTGGTGAGGATTTTCTCCGTATCTCAATGTCTTTTTCTCTCTGAAGCTTTGCTTAAAGCTAGGCACCTCTTCATCAGCATTAAAGTAATTAAAGATAGCTGAATCATAGTGAGAACTGATATCGAATGCTTTAGCTGCAAATTTCTTTCTATCTTCAATAGTAGTAGCACACTCATTTTTACTAAGTAGCTCCTCTACGTCAGTATATTGCTCTCTTGAAGAAACTATAAGTACATCTTTGAAATTCTTAGCTGCTGCTCTAATTAAAGAAATACCGCCAATATCTATTTTTTCTATAATGTCTTGCTCGGCAGCTCCTGAGGCTACTGTTTCTTCGAAAGGATAAAGATCTACAATTACTAAATCTATAGAAGGTATTTCAAATTCTTTAGCCTGCTCTACATCATCTGCAAGCTCTCTACGATGAAGAATTCCTCCGAAAACTTTAGGGTGTAAAGTTTTCACTCTTCCTCCAAATATTGAAGGGTAGCTAGTAAGGTCTTCTACCGGCGTTACTTCTATACCCAAATCCTCAATAAACTTTTGAGTTCCGCCTGTTGAAAAAATCTGAACACCATTCGCATGAAGTAATTTTACGATAGGCTCCAGGTTATCTTTATAAAATACTGATATTAAAGCTGATTTTATCTTCGAGAGAGACATATTTGCTGTTTTAAAAATGAAGCTGCAAAGCTATAAATTTTTCCCCTAATTATTAATCACCGATTCTATAACCTTCGGATAATGTTCATATTCTAATCGATGAACCTTCTCTGCGACCTGTTCAGGCGTATCTCCTTCATTTAAAGCTACCTTAGCCTGAAATATAATTTTACCTTCATCATATTTATTATTCACATAATGAATAGTGATTCCGGTTTCCTTTTCTTTAGCTTCACATACCGCCTGGTGCACCTTTTCACCATACATACCTTTTCCCCCATAGTTTGGCAACAGCGCCGGATGTATATTTATCATTTTCTCGGGATAGGCCTCCACCAAATATTCCGGAATGAGTAAAAGGAAACCTGCCAGTACTATAAAATCAACATCATATTTCTTCAGTTCAGCTAACACATCTTGGGTATTATTAAACTGAGATTTAGTAAATACAAAAGAAGGAATGCCCAACTGATTCGCACGCTCCAGCACATAGGCCTCTTTTTTATTTGATAAAATTAACACGATCTCTACCGTGCTGCTATCTTTAAAATACTCTGCGATCTTCTGCGCATTAGATCCATTGCCCGAAGCAAAAATGGCTATTCTTGTCATTTCTATTTAAAAAATATCATGCTCAGTATACCTAATAGCATGATTACCTTACAATAATTACTTAAGTAGTTAAAATCCTTTACCGTGTCTGAAACATATAGCTTATAAACCAGAGCACTTAGTGGCAGAATTAACCCTATGCAAAAATACGTCATTTCCGGGCCTACTAGCAAATGTGCCATCATAGAAAGTGATACTAAAAATATGACACACAATATATATATAACAATCTTTGTTTTCCGAAGGCCATAAACCACCGGTAAAGTCTTACACCCAAAAGAAGCATCTCCCTTCAGGTCTTCCATATCTTTTATGATTTCCCTAATAAGGGTAAATGCAAAAGCAAATAGCGAATAGGATATCACTAAAATGTCTGTGGTATGGTAAAGTACTCCTACTATATATATGGAGAGCCCTGTCAAAAAAGCTACTACCACATTACCTATAAAAGGCATTCTTTTAAGCTGATTCGAATATAGCCATAGCAGTAGTGCAGACACAAAATTAAATACTCCGATTTTGTAAGACAGCAATACTCCCAGCCCTACACCAGTGAAATTTAGCACGGTATGAGAGATCATGGCTATTCTTCTTTTCAGTGTTTTACCTACTACTACTCGCTCAGGTTTATTAATGAGATCGATTTTAACATCATAATAATCATTAATAATATAGCCAGCAGCAGCAATAAGCACTGAAGAAAGCGAGAGCAAAAACAAATGATAGTCTTGCAGGTAAAACAAAAGGCCCTGCTCCGTATCTATGAGAAAAACAGCAGTAAAATACTGAGCCAATAGAATGATCAGCAGGTTCCAAAATCGGGTAACCTGGATGAATCCTAAAAAGGAAAAATTGTTTGGTTTGGGTTTTAATGCAGCAACCATCAGAAGTTATACTTTGGCAGTGTAAAGTTAACTTCTGATAGTCTCCTAAACAATGTAACTTAGAATATTAAAATTTTAAACTCAGCGAAGCCATAAAATTACGGGTAGCTTGAGGGTAATAGTAGTTTTCTCTGACCACATAATCACCAGCAGCATAGCCAAAAGTATAGCCATTAGCAGAATATAACTCTTCGAAAATATTATTTACCTGAAACGTAAAGCTGATCTCTTTTATAAAATCTGTTCTCACCGTATAAGTTACTCTGAGGTCATTCACAAAATAGGCATCGATAGACCGGTTATCATTAGAAGTATTATCCAGGTATTGTTTGCCCACATACTTACTTAGCAAACTCAGTTTTACACCTTTAAACGGAAGAAATGAAAGCTGAGAACCTGCAATAACATTAGGTGAAAAAGCAATATCAGTATCTTTATGTTCTATTTCCACCTCATTATATTCATCCCAGTTAGGACCATAGTCATACAGTACTTCTGTGAAGTTATTTATTTTATTCTGGCTAAAAGTAGCATTGAGCTGCCAATACAGCTTATTGGTTAGTTTAGCGGCTCCAACCAGTTCAATACCCATTCTATAACTGTCTTCCACATTAGTTCTAAGCGAGCTACCAACATCATTTAGCGCACCTGTTAGCACTAGTTGATTATTATAATCCATATAATAATAGTTAGCCGATAGCTGATAATCTGAGTTTTCCAATTTATACCCTGCCTCCAAATCATATAGTGTTTCATGCTTAGGAGTAGTCGGTGAATCTACGAAGTCTGTTCTTACAGGCTCTCGGTTAGCCACGCTATAGCTGACATATACTCTACTATTGCTATTAAGGTCATACACAAAACCAACCTTTGGGTTAAAAAAGTTATAATTATCACTAATATCCAGTGTTCTTAAATCATTATCTACGCCTTCAATTTCATAATTTACTGAACGGTACTGTGAGTCTCCATAAGCATGCAAGTTTTCAGTAAACGCATAATTAGCCTTTAAATACACATTGCCATCCTTTTTCACACCGTCGTTATCATAATAACGGTAATCATTAGGGATCTCGGGAGCAAATTCTGCCCAGATTACCTCACCAAAATGATCTCCTCTATATTCATTATAAGCTCCCCCTAAATTTAAAGTCCATCCTCCATTTACATATTCAAATGAGGTAGTGGCTCCGTAAAAGTCATTATCAAGCCATCTTCTTCTAACCAGGTCAGTAGTAGAAATCACAGAATCACCTATCTGCAAAGCCGGTAGTGAATAGTTTGAAAAGTCTTCTCCACTTTTATACTCTTCATAATAACCTCTTCCATAAGTATAATGTAAAGTAAAATTCCCTACCAGATTGGGTAAGATAGATTGAGAAATATGAAGCTGGTAGTGGTCTTGCTGATAATCATCTACCTGATCATCATATAAATACCAGTTAAATGTCCTGCCTCCTTCTCTAAGGTTTTCCGCCTCAGCCTCCGTCACTCCATTGTTAGCAATCACTTCTTCTATCCCTTCCTGGTCATTTTCCAATACCGCTTCGGGTGTTCCATACCATGATTGATAAGTGCGCTCTTTTCCGCCAAACATGATGGCTTTAATCATAGTCTTATCACTATAATAACCTCCTGACAAATAGTAAGAATCCAAATCTGATTGTGCTCTGTCAACATATCCATCAGAGTTAATCTTAGAAAGTCTACCATCAAAAGACCAGTGATCTTTAATAAGGCCGGTGCCAAAACCTAATGTATGTCGCCAGGTATCGTAAGAACCCACTGAATTAATGAGTTCCGCATAAGGCTTCATTTCTCTGGAGTTGGTCTGCAGATTAATAGTACCGCCAAAAGCTCCTCCTCCATTTGTAGAAGTACCCACTCCTCTTTGTACTTGTATGCTTTGAGTAGATGAGGCAATATCTGGTATATCCACCCAAAACACTCCTTGAGATTCACTGTCATTTAATGGCACTCCGTTAATAGTAACATTAATGCGGGTAGCATCTGAACCTCTTATTCTCAAACCGGTATAGCCTACGCCAGCTCCAGCATCAGAAGTAGTTACCAATGACGGAGTCATATTAAGCACATAAGGCAAGTCTTGCCCCAGATTATTCTCCTCAATATCTTCTTTACTTAAATTACTGTAAGTAGTAGGCGTGTTTTCATTAGCCCTGGTAGATGACACCACCACTTCTTCAGTAACTAATGTCTCTTCTGTCAGACTTATATCTACGCTCACATCACTATCACTTACCTCTACCGTTTTCTCCTGACTTTGATAGCCTACAAAAGTGACCTTAATATAATATTTACCTTTCGTGACTCCTTTAAAACTAAAAGCCCCCTCACTTGTGGTGGCCGTAGCTCTGTTACTTAGCCTTACGGTAGCTCCAGGCAAAGCTTCACCCGTTTCTTTATCAGTAACGCGGCCCGTCACTGAATTTTGGCCATACACATGCATAGCCATAGACAGTAGTATTACTGCCAGCATACCTAATCTCATGATTATTTTATTTTTTTTGTTAAACCCATTGAGAACAGGGGATTTCTCAACTTAATTTTAACATACCATCCCTACGCCAGCATTACCTGGATCAGGTGCAATCTGATTTTCTTCAGATCATGGGTATAATCTCAGCCCGTTATATTAGGGCACCCCTATATTGAGGACAAAGTTATTCAAAAAATAATGCTATACTAAAAGGTATCATTTAAATTCAATATTTGTTTTAGTTTAACTTCTACTATTTTTTCTAATTGAGGAATAATATTCATGCTACCTCCTCATTAAGAATAACATAGTTCTAAATACCATACTTTCCATAGCTCTTCTCTTGATAATAAAACTTATATTTGATTAGATAAAACCATGAATTTATGTACAAAGCTATTATTGGAGATAATGAGTATAACATCCAGCTTAAAGAAGGAGACATGCTTATTAATGACAAACTGTTTTCCTGGGACCTCTCTAAAGTAAATGAGCATTCATACCACATCATCAAAGATAATATCTCCTACCGCATAGAAGTAGCACAAGTAAACTACAAGACCAAACAAGTCATATTAAAAGTCAATGGCCATAAATACGAGGTTGAAGTAAAAGATAAGTTAGATCTGCTTCTTGAAAAATTAGGTATGGACATGGCTATTGCCCAAAACATCAATGAAGTAAAAGCTCCCATGCCTGGCCTCATATTGCAGGTGAAAGTTTCTGAAGGCGATGAAGTAAAGGAAGGAGATCCTTTAATGATA
Organism: Fulvivirga maritima; assembly: GCF_021389955.1. Taxonomy (NCBI): domain Bacteria; kingdom Pseudomonadati; phylum Bacteroidota; class Cytophagia; order Cytophagales; family Fulvivirgaceae; genus Fulvivirga; species Fulvivirga maritima. The sequence goes on along the minus strand of NZ_CP089980.1, from coordinate 2,478,557 downwards.
TTAGAAGCCATGAAAATGGAAAATGTATTAAAAGCACCCGGAGATGGTGTAATTAAAGCTGTAAATGTAAGTGAAGGAGATAGCGTAGAAAAAAACCAGGTATTAGTTCAATTTTAAACCTGTGGTCTTAATTATTCATTTATCCCTCTTATATTTGCAGTGATTTAAATCTAATATTACACCTTTCTATTCTTCATGAAATACAAAAGAATTTTACTTAAGCTTAGCGGCGAATCTCTAATGGGATCAGGTCAGTATGGTATCGACCCAAAAAGATTAGAACAGTACGGTAACGAAATTAAAGCCATTAAAGAAATGGGCATTGAGGTGGCCATCGTAATCGGCGGAGGAAACATTTTCAGAGGTGTACAGGCTGAGGGGTCAGGAATAGAGAGAGTACAAGGAGATTATATGGGTATGCTAGCCACTGTTATTAATGGTATGGCATTACAAAGTGCTCTGGAAAAAGTCGGACTTTACACAAGACTAATGTCTGGCATTAAAATGGAGCAAGTTTGCGAACCTTTTATCCGCAGAAGAGCTATAAGACACCTTGAAAAAGGAAGAGTAGTGATTTTTGGAGCGGGTATTGGTAACCCTTACTTCACCACAGACTCTACTGCCAGTTTAAGAGCTATAGAAATTCAGGCCGATGTAGTATTAAAAGGAACCCGCGTAGACGGCGTTTACACTGCAGACCCTGAAAAAGACCCAAGTGCTACCAGATACTCAGAGTTATCCTTCCAGGAAGCTTATGAGAAGAATCTGAATATTATGGATATGACAGCCTTTACGCTATGTCAGGAAAACAACCTTCCCATAATCGTGTTTGACATGAACAAGCCTGGCAACCTTATGAAAATAGTAAAAGGAGATAACGCTGGAACACTTATTAATTAATCATTTAACAACACTGAAACACCCATGGAAGAAGAAATTAATATGTACCTGGATGAAGCCAGGGACTTAATGAACAAAGCAATAAAGCATTTCACTGGTGAACTTGTAAAAATAAGGGCAGGAAAAGCCAGCCCGGCCATTTTAGAAGGTCTGATGGTACAATATTATGGCAACCCCACTCCTATCAATCAGGTAGCTTCTATTACAGCACCTGATGCTCGATCACTCATGATCAAACCCTGGGAAAAAAACGTGATTCCTGAGATTGAGAAAGCTATTATTAATAGTGACTTAGGTCTTAACCCTCAAAATGATGGTGAGCAAGTGATCATAAGCATCCCTCAGCTTACTGAAGAAAGACGTCAAAATCTTGTGAAGCAAGCTAAAGGTGAAGGCGAACAAGGAAAAATTAGCATTAGAAACGTAAGAAAAGAGACTAATGATAACCTTAAGAAACTTCAAAAAGATGGAGCTTCAGAAGACGAAATCAAAAGAGCTGAAGACAAAGTACAGGCCTTAACTGATGATTTCACCAAAAAAATCGACGAACTACTCGAGAAAAAAGAAAAAGAAATCATGACAGTGTAATTGTTATGATATAAAGATCAAAACCAAGAAGCAGCATTTAGAAAATGCTGCTTTTTTTTGAATTGACTTAAAATCAAAACCAAATTTTCAGTCTTATTTTTTAATAATAAAAGAATTTTTTTATTACACATGTATCTTTTATTAGAATATAATATTGACTTGTATTAATTTCTCATCATATCATACATAAACTAAAAATAAACACATTTCTTTAATAGAATTAAGATATCCATCCAACTCAACTATCGATTACACCGAATTATATTTCTCTTTTTATACTTAAAACAGATTTATCTTACATAAATATTATGTGATCAAACTTTTTTGATTTAGGTTTGGCGCTCTAAAATTTTTCTAAAAAAATAAGATCACATGAAGAACTTTTTACTAGTTAGTTTCTTGCTGATGTTCTCTTTCATATCGAATGAAACATGGGCTCAAGAAACCACAATTTCAGGCAAAGTTACCTCAACAACCGACGGGAGCAGCCTTCCGGGTGTAAACGTCATGGTTAAAGGAACTTCAAGAGGGGCAGTAACAGATATAAATGGAAACTATACTGTATCTGTTCCCAATGAAAGCAACGTTCTAGTCTTTTCATTCATTGGACTAGCCACGCAAGAAATAGAAATTGGAGGCCGCTCAACAATCAATGTTGAAATGTCTGATGACGCAAAGCAACTATCAGAAGTAGTAGTAGTTGGCTATGGCACCACCACTAAAGAATCATTTGCAGGGTCAATGAAACAGGTTGATGCTGAACTAATATCAAAAAAGAGTGTATCTAACGTATCTCAGGCTTTAGCTGGAGAAGTTGCGGGCGTACGCATAGTAAATAGCTCCGGACAGCCGGGCACAGAGGCCAATGTAAGAATTAGAGGGATAGGTTCGGTTAATGGCAATAGCAGCCCATTATATGTGGTAGATGGCGTTCCCTATTTTGGAAGTATCAATGCAATTAACCCATCTAACATAGCTTCTGTAACAGTATTAAAAGATGCAACTGCAACTGCAATATACGGATCCAGAGGAGCAAACGGTGTTATCCTTATCAATACATTGAAAGGAAAAGCAGGCGAGAGCTTTGTTCAAGTAGATGCTAAATATGGGCAAAACTTCAACCTTCTGCCTAGATACAATACCATTTCCTCTCCTGAGCAATACGCTGAATTAGGCTGGGAATCACTTTACAACCAAGGTTTAATAAATGGCAATGCTTCTCCAGAAACATACGCTAACGAAAATTTATTCGGCAGAAATGGAATTTCGACTAAATACAACCTGTGGAATGTAAATAATGGAGGAGAACTAATTGACCCTACTACAGGAAAAGTAAGGTCTGGAGTTACTAGAAAATATAATCCTGAAGATTGGGAAGACTATGCATTCCAAGCCTCCAACCGAGTTGAAGGAACTGTAAAAATGGGAGGTGGTAGTGAAAAAGTGAATTATTTCACCTCATTTGGATACCTGAATGACATAGGTTATTCAATCAATTCTGACTACGAAAGATACTCTGCAAGAGTAAACGTAAACCATCAGGTGAAAGAATGGTTATCGGGAGGAGTAAACCTAGGATATGCAAGATCAGAATCTAATAATGCAGGACAATCTAATGACTCAGGAAGTATATTCTGGTTCGTTGATAATATACCTTCCATATACCCACTCTTCCTAAGAGACGAAAATGGAAATAAAATTCAAGACCCATATTACGGAGGATCTATTTTTGATTATGGTGACGGAAGGGGTTTCGCCTCACAGACCAACGCTATCGGCGATGCCACTAATAGTACAAACGAAACGATCAGACATGATTTGAATGGAAATGCTAATTTGACCGTAGACTTTACCGACTGGTTAAGCTTCGAAACCAGATACGGCTGGCAATATGCAAACAGCAGCAACAACCAATTAGGCTCAGCTTACTATGGTTCATCTGCAAGCTCAAACGGCTCAATTTACAAAGCAAAAACTGAAATTTTCACCTATAACTTCACCAATCTGATAAGATTCCGTAAGCAATATGGGGCAAACTCCATTGAAGCACTAATTGCACATGAAAATAATAAATGGGAAGAAAAATTCTTAAGCGGATCAAGAAGTCAACTACTAGACCCTTTTGCCACTGAATTTAATAATGGATCAGTAACCACATCATTAAATTCATACTCTCAGGGCTACTCTATTGAAAGTTATTTTGGACAGGTAAACTATGATTACAAAGACACCTACTATTTAACCGCTTCTATAAGAAGAGATGGTTCATCTCGATTCTTGAAAGAAAAGTGGGGCACATTCGGAGCTCTTGGCGCAGCTTGGGTGGCCAGCAATGAAAGCTTTCTAAAGGACAACAATATCCTTACTTATTTTAAACTTAAAGCTAGTTACGGTATCACTGGTGACCAGGCAGGTGTTGGATACTACCCCGGTCATGATCTAAATCAAGTAATTCCTGTAAGTGGAACACCATCAGCATCTTTCTTAATTAAAGGAAATCCGGATTTGACATGGGAAACATCCAAAATGTTTCAAGTTGGAGCAGAATTCACTATCGGTAACTATATAGACGGATCTGTTGATTATTACCTAAAAAACACAGATGACTTGATTTTCAACAGAAAAGTAGGCTCATCAGTAGGTTATTCTTCTGTTATGGTAAATGGAGGAATGTTGCGCAATACCGGTATTGAATTTGACCTTACCGGACATTTATTAAACACAAATGATGCGTACATCGACCTAAGATTAAATGGGGAAATTATTAATAATGAATTAAAAAGTTTACCAATAGACCCAAGTACCAATACCGAAAAACTATTAAACTTATCAGGAGTATATGGTAGGGCAGCGGGTCATTCTATTTATGATTTTTATTTAAGAGAATATGCTGGCGTAGATTCAGAAACCGGTCAAGCTTTATGGAATATGAACTATGATGATTTGAATGGAAACAATCAATATGATGAAGGGGAAGAAATAAAATCTATAACGGATTACCTGGCAGAGAACCCCAACCGCTCAGAAAGTATTCTTAACACCACTACAACAACTTATTCTAATGCTACTCAGAAATTCGTTAATAAGTCAGCCATACCTGACCTTAGAGGTGGTATCAGCTTATCAGCAGGTTATAAAAACTTTGATTTGAGTATATTATTCTTGTATAGCATAGGCGGGTATTCTTATGATGGTGTATACGCAGGCTTAATGGGAAGTGATCAGATTGGTAGCAATAACTGGCATAAAGACATGCTCAATAGATGGCAAAACGAAAATGATGAGACAGATGTGCCACGTCTTTCAAATGGCAGCGACCTGCACGTTAATTCAAGATCAACCAGGTTCCTAACGAAGGCAGATTACATTAACCTCTCAAATGTTAGATTAGGCTACACTGTGCCAGAAAAATTAATTAACAAAATCGGAATTCAAACTCTTAATATTTTTGTATCTGGAGACAACCTATGGTTATCATCAAAAAGAGACGGTTTCAACCCATCAACCAGTATAGACGGTTCATCAAGCACTTATAGCTACAGTCCTTTAAGTACAGTTTCAATAGGAGCTAACGTTAAATTTTAAACTATGAATATTAAAAATTATATATATATATCATTACTCTCAGGAATTTTATTTGCTTGTAGTGATGATTTTTTAGAATCTGAGCCCACAGAGTACATCTCATCAGATCGTCTTGAAAAACTCGGAGAAATAGATGCTAACGCAATTCGTGCATCTCTGAAAGGCATCTACTCTCTTATGTCTACCCCAGGAGCAGGTGGCACTGCACCAAGCACTGATCCCGGTGATTATGATCACGATGACTTTGGTCAAAAAGGGATAGATATTTACACCGATTTACTCTCATCTGACATGGTGCTGGAGTCTAAAACTTATGGCTGGTATAGTAATGTTTCAGATTTACAATCGACTACTGACTACACCTCCCCAAACAGTAGCATAGTATGGACATATTATTTTAAAATAATTAATTCAGCTAATAATGTTATTGATATATTAGGAGGTACAGATGCCACTCCAGAAACTGAGGAGTCAAAAGTGTTTATGGCTCAAGCAAAAGCAATGCGCGCTTATGCCTATTTTTATCTAGCAAATCTGTTAACAACTGACTATATCCCAACGGATGAAATACTTCCCATTTACACAGGTGTAAGTGATTCAAATAAACCTTTAAGCACTACTGCTGCTGTTTATACTTTGATAGAAGAGGATTTATTAACAGCTATATCATACTTAGAGAACTATTCTAGAGATTACAAATATGAAATAGATGCCAATGTAGCTAAAGGCCTTTTAGCATACACTTATGCTGCTCAAGGAGAAAACGAGAAAGTAGCAGAGATAACTGAGGAAATAATCAATCAATCACCTTTTTCTATCTTAGAGAAAGAGGAAGTAACCACCAATGGTTTTAATGATGTATCTTCATCAAATTGGATGTGGGGTCTTAATATAGACTTAAATATGAGCCTTGACTTAGTATCATGGTGGGGGCAGGTAGATATATACACTTATAGTTATGCCTCTGTTGGTGATGGAAAGGTTATTAATAATGATCTTTATGAAACTATTCCCGCTTCTGACTCTAGAAAAGGACAATTTATTGAATACCCGGATAGCCTTATTAGACAAGGTAACTACTTCCCTGCCAACAAATTTTTTGCTCCGGCAAAACAACTTCAAGGACAGAGAAATATTGAAACGGATTATGTCTATATGAGGATAGAAGAGATGTATTTACTTAATGCTGAAGCTAATGCGAAATTAGGAAGAGATACTGAAGCTCAATTTGCATTGAGATCCCTTTTAGAAGAAAGAACAGATGACACTTCATACATTAGTAGCCTGACAGGACAAGAACTAATCGATGAGACTATACTTCAAACTCGCATAGAATTATGGGGAGAAGGAAAAAGTTATTTATCAATGAAAAGAAATAAGCTTACTATAGAACTTGGCTCTAATCATTTAACATACCCTAACCTTGAAATCAATTATAATGATGACAGATTAAGCTTTGAAATTCCACAATCAGAAATTCAAAATAATCCTTTCATAAACTAATAAACTCAATATTTTTAGTATAAAAAAGGCTTACTTGAAGTAAGCCTTTTTTATACATTTCATCTTGTTACCTAAAATATACTAGCTAAATTACTAGCTATACCTACCCTCACTCCCCAGTCTTCATATTTGCCATCTTTGAAGGCGGTAACTACTTCTAGTCTAAATACTCTAAATATGTAGTTTATTCCATATCCCAATTCAGTATAGTTAGATGAAACATCATTAGCTAAGTAGTTTACAAAAAGGTTTTCTCTCACTCCTGAAAGTCGTACAATAGGGATTCTAGTCACTAAAAACTGACGGAATTGATAGTGTAAATTGCCAGCAAAATACTCTTCATTGGTACTATAAGCATAGTAATCTAGCAAGCGAAAGCTTCCTACCGGATCTAATGTAGTGAAAGGCGTTCTGCCACCAAGGAAGTGCTTATAATCGGTAAAATACATCTTCTCTGAAGTGAGGAAAGTTCCTGCTTTCAAATAGACATCTACTAAACCTCTAATACCTATTTTATATTGATCTTTGTAGCTAACCTCCAATAAGTCATAATCTACATCACTATTGAACACTGAAGAAATTCCTTTTTTATATGAAACTCCAAATATTGGAGAAGAGTCTTTAATCTCTATTTTTCTACCGTTATAGATTGAATACTTAATAAATGGTTTATACTCTATATCTCCCCCTACTATCAAGGCATTATTCTCTGGAAAGGATGTATCAGGAAGTTCTAAATTAACAGGCGCATTAGGCGTAAAATGGTCGCCGTCCCAATCAAAAATTGTAAAATCTGTATTATTATAAAGCTGTCTTCTTCTACTTAGCTCTGAATACAGTTTTAGACTCACCTCCTCATTCCAGTTCTTCTCATAGGTCAAATTCACGAAGTCTTGCTCATATATTTTCATATAATTACGCTCTGTAAATAGGCTCATGAAAGTATTTATATAAGGATGGATAGGGTTATCTCTATTAAACTGATTGACATACCTACCGGCGGTTACTGTCAAATTATTACGTGAGTCATTCTCACCAAACCCATAATGTGTTTTTAATGTACCTGATACCTTTTTTCTTGAAAAAGCATATCTCAGCAACGGACTAATACTAAGCCAGCTTTTCTTACTAAAGGTTTTAGAATAGGTAAGTTTATAATCCAGATTAAAACCTTCTACTGTGTTGTAATTAAATCCCAAAAAAGGACTCCTAATCTTCAAATAGGCCTTATCTCCCACATCATAACTATTGCCTACTAACAAATCCTGAACATGAAAACCCTTTCTCTTTGTATTACGAAGCGTATCTCCATTTTCCTCTCTTTCTCTTACCTGATTCAGACTATCCAAGATATCATAACCTCTTTTCTCTCCCCTATTTAGCGGCACCGGTCTTATCTGCGCCCAATATAGAGAATCATGTGAATAAGCATTAGAATCAATCTCAAAAGTACGATTGGATATAATATCTACATTATCAGTCTCTCTTAGTTCATCCTTTTCATAGGCTTTTAGAACTTTCTTTAGCTGCTTCCTCGTCACCTCCTTGCCGGAAGTTAATATTTCCTGAATTTCCTTTTCATCTTCATCTTGCACCTGATCTTCCAGCTCCTCGGCTAACTCCTCTTCCACCTTTTCATCTATCACCTCTATTTCCATGTCGAGATCAGGGTTTGTCTCAACATCATAATTACTAACGGTAGCCAGGTAATCTCCTTCAAACTCAAAACCAAGAACCTTACCTTCTACATGAAATTTATGTGTAACAGGAAGCCAAACACCTTCCTCTATAGGTTTATAAACCTGTTTTATATGAAAATCAACGCCAAATTTGGTCACATGTAAATCTAAGCTATAGATACTCCAATAGTCCTCAACAATATTTATTGTCCCTCTAAATACATTATCACCTTTTGATCGTGGTATTACTCTGATTTTACTTATCTCAACACCTTGATCCTGATAAGTGCCTTCATACCTGAATTTATAATAAGAAAAGGCCTTTGGAGATAAGGGGGAAACACACTTAGCCAACTCGGGCTCATAAAAAGATCCATTGATATAGGCATTAGGCATAGTATTTCTATTATCGCCCGTGGTGTAAATAGATATTACCTTTTCATTATAGGTGTTAGGCCTAATGTACTCCACTTCACTTACTGACTCTGTTATAAAAACGCGGTCAGGGTCTATTCCTGCCTTTTTGATCTGGCCTTTCATTAAAAAAGGATAATCCTTTAGCTTTCCTGTACCCTTCATATACACCTTAGCGGTATATTTATCTACCTGCTGGGTGTGAAATTTACTCTTAGCAATAGCTTTTCGCATAATGGTGTAAGCAGGATCTTCCTTTCCGGCTCTCACCTCTATATCCTTCAGCATAATCACCTGAGACTCTAACTTTACATCTAGCTCTACAAAACCATCTTCTACTATTACTTCTTTAGTTAAAGATGCATATCCCACAAACTGAAAAATTAGCTGATAATTACCCGGCTCAAGATTGATTTCATAATAAGCCTGATCATTAGTAGTGGTACCACTACCCGTTTCTTTCACATAAATGGTAGCATAAGGCAAAGGTTCGCCTTTTTCATTTCTCACCACTCCTCTCACACCTCCTGCATAGCTACAGTAAGCTGAAAGGATAAAGATTAACAACAAAAACTGTTTCATAAGTAAAGGGAAAGATCAAATAATCAACGTCAATTATCAACCATAAAATATAATTACAGTTCAAAAATGACGAACTATAGCACCAAAGTGTTACAAATAAAACTTCTTACTTAGAATTATTTTTTCTACTTCAGCAGGCACAAGGTACCTTATAGATTGATTTTTTTTGATACAATTTCTAATAAAAGTAGCAGAAACATCTAACATTGGTGAATCTATTACTTTCACATTCTCATGATCTAACAAATCGGATGGTTGAGAGTTTGGCCTGGGGTATACGTAAAGGCCATATTTGGAGAGTATTTGATCAGAATTTTTCCATTTAGGGAAGCTCTTCAGATTATCCTGACCGATGATGAGCTTAAAAGTATAGTCAGGATGTTTTTCCGTAAGGTAAGTAAGCGTATCTATGGTGTAACTAGGCTTGGGCATATTAAACTCAATATCTGAGGCCCTAAGGCTAAAGTTATCCTGAATAGCCGCATTTACCATATCTAATCGGTCAAACTCATGCAGCAGCGACTTTCTCTGCTTGAAAGGATTTTGCGGAGAAACCACAAACCAAACCTGAGAGATCTCTGGTGCCTCAGCCATTACATTGGCTATTATGAGATGACCAATATGAATAGGGTTAAATGAACCGAAAAATAAACCTACTGTCATTGAGCTTTGAAATTTGCTAGCCTATAAAGTCATTTACAAGCTTTTCTGCTTTCTTTAAAGACTCATCAAGATCCTGATTTACTAAAGTAGTATCAAACTTATCTTCGAAGCTCATTTCAAACTTTGCCTTGAATATTCTTTGAGAGAGACTATCTTCTGTTTCTGTTTTTCTATCATGAAGCCTTTCTTTTAGCTCTTCTAATGAAGGTACCTTCACAAAAACAGCCAAAGCCTTATCTCCAAAATAGTTTTTAAGGTGTAGTCCTCCTTTTACATCCACATCAAAAATAACATGTCTGCCTTCAGCCCATATTCTGTTTACCTCAGCTTTAAGAGTACCGTAAAAGTTTCCGGCATACACCTCTTCCCACTCTATGAACTCATCATTATCGATGCTTTTCTTAAATTCATCTGGAGTAAGAAAGTAGTAATCTTTGCCATGCTCTTCTTTTCGTCCTCTTTTATCTCTGGTACAAGCAGAGATAGAAAAGCCCAGCTTAGGATTAGTTTCTAATAAATGTTTAACAATAGTAGTTTTTCCCGATCCGGATGGAGCGGAAAATATAATAGCTTTCCCTTGATGCATGTTTTAATCTGCCTGTTGATAGATTTTTGATTTTATACTTTCTACCAGGTCAGAAGGCGTTTTCTGATTGAGACACTTATCTTTAATCATGCTTTTAATGGCTTTATCTACATTGTAGATCTCATAATAAGGCATGCAGTTCTCTATATGCTGTTTGAAGTAAGCTTGCTCCTCATCTGTAGCTTCCTGATCTAATACCAGATTTAATACTTTGAGACACTCACTATGATCAGGTGTTCCTTCAGTCGGTTTTTCAACCGGACTGTTTTCAAATGAATTTGTAGAGGATAATGACATATAAACTATTAATTTTTATAACCCATTTTTTGTGCATATTCCTTAAGCCTTTCTTTTAAAAGGTTTCTGGCTCTATGCAATCTGGATCGTACAGTACCTATTGGGATGTCTAATATCTTAGCCATCTCATCATATTTAAAACCTTCCAGGTCACACAGAATAATTACTGTTCGAAAGTCCACATCCAGTGAGTTCAGGGCATTGGAGATTTCATCACCAATCATATCCTGAACAGTCTCTATTCTTAAATCTGTGGTTATAGACTTATCAACATCTTCAGAATTATAAAAAGTTTCAACCTCCTGATAATCTACCTTGGCAGGCTGCTTACTTTTCTTTCTAAAGTCGTTAATAAAGCTATTTTTCAGTATCCGAAACAACCATGCTTTTGCATTAGTTCCTTTTTCAAATGATTGGATGAAACGGTAAGCTTTCAGGTAAGTATCCTGTACCAGATCCTTGGCATCATCTTCATCAAATGTAAGCCGGTAGGCAAAGTTATACATAGAGTCAATGTGGGGTAAAAACTCTTGTTCAAAAGTCTTTTCCTTTTCACGCTGAGAATAACTTTGTCTGTTGCTATCGGACATTGCTTCAAAAGTAATAATTATACATTTTAATTAATAGCTTATCTAGCTTTAATAACTTACTCTACGAAAAACCAAAGGCATAGGTGCTATTATTTGCACTTATTTTATTTACACCTCCGTATTTCCCGCTTTTTCGAACAGTTATTTTATAAACAACAATTTAATAGATTGGTTAAAATAAGTCTTATCAAAAGGAAATAAATTTTATAGTGTAATTTTGTATTTCATGGATGTGCACAAGAAAAAAAAGTGGAATATACTCTGTCAGCCCGAGGATTTACACTTATTCAAGGAGATACAAAAAAAGAGATATAAAAAAAGAGGCACCTTAAAAAAGAACCACAGGAGCAAGGTTCGGGTAGTTAAAATAGGTGATCAAAAATATGTATTGAAGATACCACGTGAGAAAAATAAAAAGAAGTGGATTAGGTTTACCACCCTTTTTAGAGATGGAGAAGCGTTTAAGAATATTAAAGGAATGCTCACCTATCAAAAAATAGGAATACCCTCTACCAAGCCCGTTATGGCCGCTGAAAAAAGGCAAAAAGGAATGGTAGTAGATTCCTGGTTACTTTATGAATATCTAGACGGCCAGCCTTGCTTGGATAATGAACCGCTATACCCGCGTGTAATAGATAAGCTCCAGCAAATACATAACAAAGGCTATTTACATGGAGACTCTCAAATACGAAACTTCCTCTATGAAGCAGAAGAGGATGAAGTATATGTAATTGACAGTAATCCTAAACCTGCCGGTCTGTTTAACTTTTCAAAGGCCTATGAATTTGCTTATTTAAGAAAAAGTGCTCCTGGTATAGAAAAATATTTCGGAGCTATTAATGATTGGTGGCTTTATAAATTAGCCTATTACTATGACATTTATGAAAGGAAGTTTGTGCGTAATAGGAGAAAATTGAAAAAGCTCATCGGTTTATCCCGATGAGTTCTGTCTCCTCAGAATCAAATACTTCTCATCTCTAAATACTTCCTTATAATATGAATTAGGAACAATTTCCCAGTTTTTAAACCAAGGGAATTCTTTACTATTCTTCCTCTCTTCATTTAAAATGATGTAATCCATTTTAAAATCTAATGCCGCCTTTTCTAAAAGTTGCTGCTGAGTAAGCTCTATTTGCTCTCGATCTTCGATGTACTCATAAGTTTTAAATGAAAAAATATGGTATTGGTCTATTTCATTATAGATAAACTCCCATGGGCCTAATACACGAGCACCTTTCTCCACCTTAGACAGATACTTTTCATGTTCCTCTACATGATCATAGTTCTTTTTAAAAATGGAATTATAGGTTATACCTACAAAAATGAATTGTGCTAAAAACAATAAGCCATAAACTCCTTTTAAAAGCTTAAATCCGACATTTGCCATTACTCTATAAACACCCAAACCTATAATAATAGACATAAAGGGCATTAAATATACCAGATATCTGGCTCCATGACTACTGCTAAGTACTGCCAGAAAAAACATCAGCAAAAGCGTATAAATAGTGAGGCTTTTATAATTATTCCATAGGTATTTAAATTGGGCTATCAATGTTAAAAGGAACAGCGCACTAATGCCCCATACATCCTGATCCCAAAAATATCGTTTATGTTCATTTAATACGCGAAGAATATTATTCCAAACAGCCATAAAAATGCCTCCATCAACCTTCTCACCAAAAGTTTCCTGATGGGTAGGCCAATGTTTTAACTGATAAAGAAAGGTTTCTATATTAGCCTCATTCCATAACTCATGGGTGTAAAACAAACACACGCCAAAGCAAACAATAGAATAATAAATAAGTGCCTTCCATTCCTTATTAAAAAGCAAGAATAAAAAGCCGACTACAGGAAAAAGTAAGGCATTGAGGTGCGTGAGAAAAGCTAGTCCGGCAAATAACCCTGACAAGATTATAGCATATGTTTTTTCACTTTTCAATCCCACACTAGTAAAGTAAAATGATAAAAAACCAAAGAACATGATCAGCACCTCAGGCCGAAACATAAAGCTTCTATGAATCAATTCAGGGATGGTAATTAAAACCAGAATGGTATACCAAAACAATAAACTTGCTCCGTTCTCAACCTTAAGCAAATATCTCCTCACAAAATACAGGGTTCCTATAAAGCTAAGAAATATAAATGTTTTAAACAGGTACAGAGACCACCCAAACACAGAGATTATAACAGCTCCAATCCACACAAATAACTTATGATAGATTAGCATATGCGAATCCCAATTAAACATGCCAGGCATACTCTTAAGCTTAACCTGACCCTCCTTTAGCAACCAATAGGCTTGCTCTCCAAACCAAGGTTCATCTTGTTGAATATATCTATGGTATAAACTTATTAGCAAAATAGAGAATAAAAGCAGAGCGATGCCACTGATAAACCGCTTGTTAAACACATGAGCATGTGCAATAAAATTGGCAGTCATTAAGAATAGGTAAGGTTTTAGGATTTCTTTAAAAATATGCTTACAAATTACAATTAACTACGGATTAATCCAATTATTAACAATCCCTTAACTGATTTTACCACCTTAAATTTCATCAGATAATTCCGGTCACCTAAGTGTTCATATTTGAACAAAACTCGACTATACAATCAGGCTAAAAGCCCTTAGTGTCATCTAAAGCAGATTTTCAATTTTTGGCACACTCTTAGTATAAGATGAATCAACACAACAACAAGGTCAAAAAACTCAAAATTGCTACAGCAATAGGTCAAAAAACTCAAATTAGTTTATTTAGGTAACTAAAAAGAGCATCTAGCGGTCAGATGCTCTTTTTTTATATCACTTTCTAGCCATTAGCATACAGCTTTTCAGCAAATGAATAAACTCTGTTCTGTAGCCCTCTTCATCATTTCCTTTGGCTGACTTGGCCATATCTAAAACTTCCTGATAATTCAAATCATTAGCATATTCAGATTCTCTTAGCAACATACCGAAACCAGCTATAGCCGCAGACCATCTAAAATTATCAGAAGTATCCTCTAATTTCATTTGTTCATCTTTCAAGGCAGTGGATATCAGTTTACTTTTGCTTCCCTTTGGCTCTTTGTATCTCAGCTTTACCGTTAGTAATTCATCAGAACTTTCAGCACTTTGAGATAATTCATTTTTCTGATACTTTAGATCATCAATAGGAGAGAATTCGCTATTAACTCCCGCCGGAATAACTTCATATAGGGCTGTAACCGTATGTCCCGCACCAAGCTCACCTGCATCTTTTTTATCGTCATTAAAATCTTCATCATTAAGCTGCCTATTTTCATAGCCAATTAATCTATATGCTTTTACTTTTGCGGGGTTAAACTCCACCTGTATTTTCACATCTTTGGCTATGGTAAATAGTGTACCACCAAACTCGCTTACCAGTACTTTTTTTGCTTCTAGTATATTATCAATGTAAGCATAATTACCATTGCCCTTATCCGCCAAAGTCTCCATTTTGGAATCTTTATAATTGCCCATTCCAAAGCCTAGTGCTGTTAAGAAAATACCATCCTCTCGCTTTTCTTCTATCAGGCGCTGCATCTGAGCATCACTAGATTCCCCCACATTAAAATCGCCATCGGTAGCTAAAATCACCCTATTATTGCCATCTTCAATAAAATTCTCTTTTGCCACTTTGTAGGCCAGTTTTATACCTTCACCACCCGCTGTGGAACCTCCTGACTCCAAGCCATCAAGAGCTTTCAATATTTTATCTTTCTGATCACCGGCAGTAGAAGGAAGTACCACGCCTGCAGCACCAGCATACACTACAATAGCTACCCTATCCTGAGGGCGCAATTGCTGCGTTAACATTTTAAAAGATGATTTAAGTAAAGGCAATTTATTAGCACTACTCATAGAACCAGAAACATCTACTAAAAACACGAGATTGACGGCCGGCAAATCATCTACCGGTATATTCTTCCCTTGCAAGCCAATATGAACTAGCTTATGCTTGTCATTCCATGGCGCCGAAGATATTTCTGCGTTTATAGAAAAAGGATCATCTCCTGTAGGCTCGGTATAATCATAATTGAAGTAATTTATCATCTCTTCAACCCTCACTGCGTCTTTAGGTGGCATCTGCCCATTACTTAAAAACCGACGCACATTACTATAAGATGCCGCATCTACATCAATACTAAAAGTAGATAATGGATTTTTAAATGCGTCTTTAAATACATTTTCTTCTATTGCACTGTACCCTTCAGTATTATATTCAACAGGCTGTGGCTCATAAGCAGGAGCTGGAGACCTTCTTTTAAACACACCGCTAATTGCCCTGGTCACCCCTTTGCTCTTCTGACTATAACCGGCAACAATCACTTCTTCTAACTCAGCTTCATCGGTTTCTAAAGCCACATTAATTACTGACTTGGTTCCTACCTGCACTTCTTTAGTTTTATATCCCACAAAAGAAAATACAAGCTCGTTTTCTGAGTTCACTTCTATCTCATATCTTCCGGCTACATCTGTGTAAACTCCAACTGTATTACCCTTAATTATTACACTTACACCAGGCATAGGGCTACCATCATTAGCATCTATCACCTCTCCGGTTACTTTTTTCTGCCCGTAAAGCATACTGCTCATCAGCAATAAACAAACAATAATAATATTCTTCATGACTCTACATTTAAATGAAACTTACTCCTAGGATGCAGCGCCATAAAATTTTCCATAAATGCCAATGATTTTTTTTAAGTTTAAAGCTGCAAGATCAAATACATGCCAAAACAAATAGCCGACATACATGAAGATGCTCCGCTTATTCTCGAGTATAAAAACTCAGGAGATATGCAGGTTCTTGGCGTGCTATTTAAAAAATATATGCATCTGGTATATGGTGTCTGCCTTAAGTATTTCAAAAACAGAGAAGAAAGTCAGGATGCGGTTATGCAGATCTTCGAGAAGCTGGTGGAGAAATTACAAACTCAGGAAGTGGATAATTTTAAAAGCTGGCTTTATGTGCTTACCAAAAATCACTGTTTAATGCAGCTTAGGTCTGCTAAATATAAAAATCAACAAACTAACAAAGATATTGACACCACTCATGTGGAATCTGACCTAATGGTGCATCATAATGATGAGCCCCTTTTGGAGGATAATCTTCAGGAATTAGAAAAATGTATAGAAGAACTTCAAAATGAACAGAAAAGGTGTATAGAATTGTTTTATCTTGAAAACAAATCATATAAAGAAGTAGAAGTAGCCACAGCCTATGATTTAAAAAAGGTAAAAAGCTATATTCAAAACGGTAAAAGGAATTTAAAAATATGCATGGAGAAGAATAGTGAAAGATAATAATCACCATACTGAAGATTTACTCACCCCTGAACTCATGGAGAAATACCTCAATGATGAGCTTTCTCATATGGAAAGAAACAGGGTGGAAAAACTTATGCTCAATAATGACTTTGAAGCCGAAGCTATGGAAGGCTTTGAGCAGTATGATGGAAATATGCCTAATGACCTCCAAGCGCTTAACCAACAGCTAGATTCGCGCATTAAAACCAAGAAAAAAACCTTCCCTATCTGGCTAAAAGTAGCCGCTTCTCTCCTTCTGATAGCAGTTGCCCTCACTTTCGTTTTTCAATATGAAGGGGTACCTACTCAAGAAAACACCGCCCAAAACAGTGATTCTTCGCTAGAAAAAAAGGAAACAACAGAAGACCAAGAGCCTGCTCAAAACACTTCAGAACAAGATAATAGCGATTCCTTACTGGCCTTACAAAAGACGCCGTTAGCCGCTGAACCTATAGAAGAAGAAAGCATAGAGCCACAAGCACCTGCTGCTGCTTCTCAACCAGCCATCAAAGCCAGAAAAAGAATATTATCAAAAGATGAAGCTACACCAGCACCTCCTAAAGTAAGTACGCTAGATGTTGAAGAAGCTGAGCTTTCAGAAATTGCTTTTGAAGCTGACACCCTCATAGCTCCCACTCCCAACTTACAAGGCAGGCTCACCGGCACACGCATCCCAAGTAATGAATTAGTAAAGGCCTCCGCCGATGTGAAAGAACCCTTACCTAATAAAACTCCTAAAGAAAACTTCCCTAAAGTAATCACAGGAGTCATAAAAGATGAGAATGGATCTCCACTGGCCGGTGTTAATGTAATTATAGCGGGCACCTCTACCGGCACAATTTCAGACACTAACGGAGAATATACCATTGTCTCTCCTGATAACATTCAGTCCAGATCACTGATTTTTAGCTCTATAGGTCTTACTTCTAAGGAGATCTCCATTGATGATCAAAGTGAGATAGATGTAGAACTTAAGAATGAGATAGCACAACTTTCTGAAGTAGTGGTTACTGGCTATGGTAAGACAAAAAGAGCAAAATCGTATAGCAAAGTAGAGCCCGAAGGCGGCATGGATGCTTTTGAACAATATATTGAAGAAAATATTCAGTACCCAAAAGACAGCTTAAAAGGCAATGTAGTGATCACCTTCGATGTAGTAGCCGATGGTGAGCTATCTAATTTTGAAATAAAGAAGAGCCTAGGCAAAGCTTATGATGATGAGGCCATACGCCTGATAAAAGAAGGGCCAGCCTGGAAACCGGCTAGCCGCAATTCTGTTTCTGAAAAGGAAAACGTGAAGGTTAAAATCAAATTTAACCCCACGCCTTAAATATTATTTTTTAGAATCTTTATCATCAGGCCAACCTGTTTTAAAGTCCTCCCAGTATTCTTTTACCGTAGTTTTCATTTCTTTGCTCAAAAGCAATATTCCTATTAAGTTAGGTAATGTCATGAGCGCGATGGTAATACCTGAGAGCGTCCATATTATAGTGGTATCAGCAAACGACGCCAGGAAGAACCCTACTATATACAATATTCTATAAACTACTATGTATTTACTGCCGAATAAGAAGGTAGTAGCTCTATCTCCATAATAAGACCAGGAAATAGCGGTAGAGAAGGCAAACAAGAGCAACCCAAAGGTTACAATATACTCTCCGTATTTACCTAAGAAGCTTCTTCTAAAGGCCTCCGCGGTAAGTGGTGCACTGTGTACAAGCGACTCTCCCCAGAAAGCTATAGACCTGTCCGGATCTATCACATCTCCATCTTCTACTTTCAATACTCCAGTGTAAGGACCATCAGCACCAAGCACCTCTACATTGTCAGCAAATGAACGTGAATGCACTAAAGTAACATCACTAATTATTTCACCATCCTTAATCTCCAAATCACCAGTATACTTAGTCATTTCCTGATCATTCACTAAGTAGTCATAAAGCTTCTTACGATCTTCAGGTTTAGTTTCATCAAACTTAGAGGTGAGGATATCAAGTTCTGTATATTCAAACTGATTGTGAACTTTATCTTTCCATGCGCCAGAAGACAATAGCACCAAACCAGTAAGTGTACAGATAATAATAGTATCAATAAATGGCTCTAAAATAGCTACCATACCTTCAGATACAGGCTCATGCGCTTTGGCTGCGGCGTGAGCAATAGGCGCAGAACCCTGACCAGCCTCATTAGAAAAAAGGCCTCTGTTTACACCTCTGTTAAAGGCAAAGGCAAAATTAGCCCCTAAGAAACCTCCTGCAGCTGCAGAACCGGTAAGTACATCTTCAAAAATAGAGATAAATGAAGGCACTATATTTTCATAGTTAGTGAATATAACTGCTAATGCGCCTAAGAAATATAGTATAGCCATACCAGGCACTAACTTTTCAGTAACCTTAACAATCCTTTTAATACCGCCCAATATTACCAAAGCCAAAATCACGGATAACACAGCTCCTGTGATCCATTGTGTTAATCCAAAAGAAGCAAAAATAGAACTGGCTATCTGGTTAATTTGAGGTAAGTTACCTGTACCGAAAGAAGAAAGAATAGTTGCGAATGCGAATATACCTCCGAGCCATCCTAAGTGAAATTTCTTACCGAACATCTTAAACTCTGCATTCTTCATATAATACATAGGTCCACCAGCAATTCTGCCTGTTTCATCCTTTTCTCGGTATTTGTGAGAAAGTGTTACTTCTACAAATTTGGTGGTCATACCTAAGAAGGCTGTGATGAGCATCCAAAACAGAGCTCCGGGACCGCCAAGGTGAATAGCCAGTGCTACCCCTCCTATATTTCCCGTACCTACTGTACCAGAAAGTGCGGTAGCTAATGCCTGAAAGTGAGTGGCATCTCCCTGATCACCGTCTTTGTCATACTTACCGGTAACTATGCGAAGGGCGTGGCCAAAATATCTAATTTGAGGAAAACCAAGGTAAAGAGTGAAGAAAAGTCCTGTTCCTAATAAGGCGTATGGAAACCACCAAGCACTACCTATGTAGCTATCAATTAGAACAAGAAAATCGTTAAGTGTCTGCATGCTTTAAGTTTATAGTTTAGGATAGGTTGGCAAATCTAATAAATAAATCAAGACAACAAAGTTTTTTTATGCATGCGGAGCCGTATGAGGTACAAACTGAAAATAATGTGTATGATGTAAATCAAAAAATCACTAAAGTTGCAAACTTTCTAAAATGAAGGCCGTTTTAAAAAATTATTAAGTATTTGTAAAGTTGAAAAAACACCTATCACTCATCCTTGCGCTAGTGCTTCTGTGCACTTCGCATCACCTCTACGCACAGCCTAAAGATGGTGATATTAAGTCTATTAGAGAAGACCTTTTCTATTCAGACTTTGATCTGGACAAATGCTGGGAGTTTCATGATACCATAGAAGATATGGATTCTAAATCGCCAGTGATAAAGGCCTATCTGGCAGCTTCTGAAGCCCTGATTGCCAAATACAGCTGGAACCCGGTTAGCAAATATTCTTACCTAAGAGAAAGTGAATCTTTACTTTCTGAAGCCGTTTCTGAAGATGATGATAATTTGGAAATACGCTTTTTAAGACTTTATATTCAAAGAAGTATACCCAGCTACATGGGCATGAGCAAGAATATAAAGGAAGATAAAAAAGTGATTATGGCAAATCTAGACCAACTCAATGTAAAGGAGTTGGGTCAGGATATCGTAGATTATATAGTAACCTATATGTCCTCACCAGAAGTAAGTACTGCTGATGAGGCTACTTTGATAAAAGATAAACTAAGTAGTCAGTAATCAGACTACTTTTTTCCTTATCTGCTTAGCATAAGTTCTACTTACAGGGAAGCTCTTTCCATTCTCCATCTTCACAATTAAGCCTCCATTAAAGTGCTTCTCTATTTCTTTCAGATAGCTAAGGTTAATAATGGTAGAGCGGTGTATTCTTATGAACTTATTAGGATCCAGCTTTTCTTCCAACTTACCAATACCGGAAGAACTCAAATACTGATCATTCTTAGTGGTAAGCACAGTATAATCACCTGAAGCTTCAAGATGCACAATATCATTTACATCCAGATTAAGTAACTTCTCAGATTTCTGCACAAAGAGATGGCTGCTATACTGCTCGTCTTCCTTTTTATTAGTTTGCAGGTTCATCAATATGTCTTCCACATTTGACTTCTCTGCTGATATTCTGTCAGTTGCTCTTTTTATGGCTAGCTTAAACCGCTCCTCATCCAAAGGCTTCAACACATAATCAACTGCATTTTTATCAAACGCCTGTATCGCATACTGATCATATGCCGTGGTAAAGATCACATATGGCTTGTGGGTAATAGCCTCAAGCACATCAAAACCGTTCATACCTGGCATTTGAACATCCAAAAATATAAGTTTAGGCTTTAGCTTATCTATTTTCTCTACCGCCTCCTGGCCCTTAGAGCACTCGGCTATCACCTCTATTTCAGGGTATGGCTCCAGAAATTCTAATAATAAATCCCGGGCCAATTTTTCATCATCTATAACTAAGCAATCTATCTTCATAAGTTCTTCAATTTAATAATTTCTTTACACCGCTTCCAGTTTTCTCTGTTTATCTCTCACTTCTTCCCAGTTAGAGGGTAAAGTAAAGCTAACAGAATAACCATATTTACCTGCATTAATATGCAGACAAGCAGACTTCCCAAAAGTACTCTGCAATCTCTTATCAGAATTTTTGAGACCTACTCCTGATGACTTCCCATCAAGCACCTTCTTTGCATTAATCCCAAGTCCGTCATCAGTAATTTCAAAGTAGATTCCAAATTCAGTCCGTTTTACAATCATCCAAATGGTACCTCCATCTTCTTTAGGACCTATGCCATACTTCACTGAATTTTCTACTAACGGCTGCAATACCATCGGCGGTATTTCCACACTTAAACAAGTAGATTCAACATCAGTTACATAACGTAATCTTTCGCCAAATCGCACTTGCTGTATCTTTAAATAATTTTCAATAAAATCCAGCTCATGAATAAGCCTGACATTCTGCCCTGAATGTGAATCCAAAGCATACCTGAAAACATCAGAAAGTTGGGTGATCACTTTCCTTGCTTTCTCTTTATTTGAGCTGATTAGCGTACTGATAGAGTTCAGCGTATTAAAAAGAAAGTGCGGATTAATCTGTGATTTCAGTAAAGAAAGTTCCATCTCCTTATTTTTTAAGGCTAACTCACTCTTCTCCTGATCTTTCCTCTGCAGGCTTTCAAAATACCGGATAACGTAATACACGGCCACTGTAATTAAGTACTGATCATAAAACCGCATAGCTTCAAAGCTGAGCAGATCCTGCATGTACTCTTTCCAGTCGTCTAAATAAACTCTTCCGTCTAAATAATAATCAAAGTAGTAGGAAAAATAGCTTATGATCATAAAATACACGACCAGTCCGCACATATGCCCTGCTACCTGAAAAGGCAGACGAAATTTAAAAAGCCAATTACTATAGATAAAAGTCAGGGCTATAAGAATACAAATAGCCTCAAAAAGATAAAACCCATTCCACAGCACTGCATTATTATATGGCTGCAGTATCTGCCATTTCATAATAGAGCCTATGGTATAATTAATAGCATACCAGGCGCATATCAGTAAATAGGCAATCTTCCAAATCCTGGGTATCTTCTCTATAATTCTCAAGATGGAATATTTTTATTCAATATAAATTCAATAAAAAGAATTAAAGTTAAACTCAAAGATATAACTTTATCTATTCAAGACGTTTTTTATAATACATCATTATAATTAAAAACTTGCAAACCAATCATTTTGATTTAATATAAGGAGATTATATATTGATTAATTGTGGTTTCGTTTTGATATTTGTCACATGTGGCTTTAAGTTCTATCGCAAATAATCGTATGCGCCTGCTTTGCTTTCTAATATTATTACTTTTATCACCCGTTCTAGCTCAAGCTCAGGCTACTATAACCATATCTGGTAAAATAGTAGACGAAGAGACCAATGATCCTCTCGTCTTTGCCTCTGTAGGTATTAAAGGAGAATCTATTAGCACGGTTTCTAACGCACTGGGTGAGTTTGACTTCCATATACCTGCAGATTATAAAAATAAATTATTGGTTATAAGAATGCTCGGGTATGAAAATGTTGAAACCAATATCCGTAGCCTTCCTCAACAAGATACAATAATATTTGCGCTCAAAAAAGCAGTACAGCTACTAGATGAAATTGTTATTCAGGATTCTCTCAGTGGTGGTGATATTGTAGGCATCGCATTTTCCAGAATAGATCAGAACTACCCCACCACGCCCTTTCTTCTGGACGGTTTTTACCGTGACCTGAAAAAAATTGGAGGCACTTATTATTCATTACTGGAAGCTGCCGTGAAAATTTATGATGAAGATTACAAAGAACCCAGAAATAAATACCGCCTTAGAGAACGCGTGGCACTTATAGAAGTGAGAAAAAGTTTTGGATATAATAATAAGTTCACTAACTATTTTGACCAAAACAATCTTTTAGAAGATCTGCTACTCAATAACAATATAAGATATCGTCAATTCCCTGAAACCGAGGGCTTCTATAAGAATTTCAAAAGAGAACGGATTACCTATTATAATGGACATCGGGTTTTTGTGGTGGCTGCTAATAAGGATTATACCTTAAAACTTTATATCGATACCAAGTCATATGCTATCATAAGACTGGAGCTGGATCAGCGCTACCCTAAAGACTACATCATAAAAAGAAAAAACAAAGCGGTAAGTAAATACATCAGTGATAAAAAGGTGATTGACTTTAAGGAATATGAAGGTAAAATGTACCTCAACTATATGAAGCTAATCTCTAAAGTTAACTGGTATGATGCTAAAACAGATACTTTAAAGTTTGAAACGGAGCTCTATCAGGAACTGCTCATCAATAAAATCCATACCTCGCCAGAGCATCGCATAGCGAATACTAAAAAGATGAGAAGATACGGCCTCCAGTATCAGGACGAAAAGTATAACAAAAGCTTTTGGGAAAACTACAACGTAATTAAGGATACACCGCTGGATAAAGAAATAATGGCCGATTTAGAAAAACAGGGGGATTTGGAAGATCAATTCGATTATTGATCGGTAAATACAGCCACTCGACGTCACAAAAAATCACTCCGACGATCAGTACTTCCCTGTTTGAAAGGAAAACACGTACTTAGTATCAATTAAAGCCAACTATAGACAACAGAAACATCCGTGAGCCAAGGGCCGCGGATGTTTTTTGTTTTAAATCCATTGGTTTTAACAAAGGCTTTAGATCCAGCCTTGTTTTGAAGCTTCTTTTAAAAGGGAAGTTTTATTAATGGGCACTACACCTATGTGCTCACACACCAAGCCTCCACCCAGATTAGATAATGCGGCTATTAAAAATGGTGGTAAACCCAGAGCCACACACATAGCTGCTATACTTATTACAGTATCACCGGCACCAGAAACATCAGATATTTCTCTCATATGAGCAGGCACTAAGTGTTTTTCGCCTTTATAGGATATAAAAACACCTCTTTCAGAAAGTGTTATCAGGCTACCTTCGCTCTCAAGTTTTTGAGTGAGCTGCTCTACAGATTTTTCAATGGCCTTTTGATCATGCTTTTCAAAATCCACTTTCAGACCTTCTTTCAGCTCCTTTAAGTTAGGCTTAAAGAATGTGACCTTTTTATAGTGCAGAAAGTTTCTCTTTTTTGGGTCCACCACGGTAGGTATTCCTTTGGCACGAGCCAGCTCCACGGTCTTACTAATAAGCCCTTTGCTGAGCACACCCTTGTCATAATCTTCAAAGATCACCACATCGGCCTGCTGCATTAGCTCTTCAATTTTTTGCGCTACAGCGGCTTCTTCTTTTTTATTAAGTAAGGCGTCTGTCTCCTCATCTACCCTCACTACGTGCTGGTGAGCGCTCATCACCCTGGTCTTAACGGTAGTGGGTCGGCTACTGCTCACTACTATTCCTTCTGCAGAAATAACCTTTTCTTCGAGCCGGCCAATAAATCTTTTACCACTATCATCATCACCTACTACGGCACATAATAAAGGAGTGGCACCTAATGATTGAACATTCAGCGCCACATTAGCTGCACCGCCCAGTCTAAAATCTCTCTTTGTGGTTCTCACTACAGGCACGGGAGCTTCAGGAGAAATTCTCTCCACCACTCCCCATATATAGGCGTCTACCATAACATCGCCTATAATTAATACCTTTAGTTTATTAAATGACTCGAATATCTCTTCTACTGAGCGGTACGACATTTTATGATAATAGGCTCAACACTTCTTTAATTTTCTTAAGAGCTTCTTTCAACTCTGCCTCAGATGCTGCATAAGATAAACGGATACAGTTAGGATCTCCAAAGGCTTCTCCTGTAACTAAAGAAACATGCGCTTTATCTAAAATGTACATACAAAGCTCTGAAGCATTGTTTATTTGAACGCCATCAGCTGATTTACCGAAATAGCTGCTTACATCTGGAAAGAAGTAAAAAGCTCCTTTAGGCATATTAGTTTTAATGCCAGGTATATCAGATAGCAGATCAAATACTAATTGTCTACGCTCTTCATAGGCCTTTTTCATTTCAAAAGTAGGACCTAGATCACTAGTAAGTGCAGTAAGTGCAGCTCTCTGAGCTATAGAGCAGTTAGCAGAAGTAAACTGTCCTTGCATTTTAGTACAGCCTTTAGCTAACCATGCAGGTGCTCCTATATAACCTACTCTCCAGCCGGTCATAGCGAAACCTTTAGCAAAACCGTTTACAGTTACAGTTCTATCTACCATACCAGGTAGAGAAGCGATGCTCACTTTCTCTTCAGTATAGTTGATGTGCTCATAAATTTCATCAGCAATAACCATGATATTATCATGCTCAAGTATAACCTGAGACATTTCTTCAAGCTCTTTTCTGGTAAATACAGAACCTGTAGGGTTACATGGAGATGAAAAGATTACCGCTTTTGTTTTATCAGTAATAGCCTCTCTTAATTGCTGAGCAGAGGCTTTAAATTCATTTTCTATTCCTCCTTTAATAAACACGGGCTTACCTTCTGCTAGTTGAATAAGTGCAGAATAGCTTACCCAGTAAGGAGAGTACACTACCACTTCATCTCCAGGATTAAGCAAGGCAAACATAACGTTAGCAATAGACTGCTTAGCACCATTAGATACTACTATGTTTTCCGGCTGATAAGAGATGTTATTTTCTTCTTTAAATTTCTTAACGATAGCCTCTCTCAGATCCTGATAACCAGGTACTGGAGGATAGGCAAAGTACTTACCTTCATCAATCGCCTGTTTGGCTCCATCTTGAATATGCTTAGGGGTCTTGAAGTCAGGCTCTCCCAGGCTAAGACTAATAACATTTATTCCCTTGGACTTAAATTCCCTGGCCTTAGCTGCCATAGCTAAAGTTGCGGATTCTTCCATGTTTGCAATTCTGTCAGACAATTGAAAGGTTAGTAATTCACTCATTTTAATTTTATTTTTAAAAACGGGTCAAAAGTATAGATTCTACCAAAGAGTTACCACAAAATTGAAATACTTTTAATGAACCCCCGATATTGATAGGTGAACGTTCAATGAAACTCTTTATTTAAATCTAATAATTATGATTTAACAAAAATTATTAAAATAAAGATCGTGTCACCTTCTGCATCAGTCTTTTGCGTAAGCAGTCCTACTCAAAATACTTCTGCCAAGAGTTATTTCATCTGCGTACTCAAGCTCACCTCCAATAGGTATACCTCTGGCGATGGTACTTAATGACACTTGGTATTCTTTAAGCTTTTTGGTTAGATAAAAAGTGGTGGTATCTCCTTCCATAGTAGAGCTCAGCGCAAAAATCACTTCTTTCACTCCGCCCTGAGCATCTTTTACTCTATTTACCAGAGCATCTATATTCAGATCTGAAGGGCCTACTCCTTCTATTGGAGAGATTACCCCACCCAGCACATGATACAAGCCAGTATATTGCGAGGTGTTCTCAATGGCCATCACATCTCTGGTATCTTCCACCACACAAATGATAGATTTATCGCGTCTGTGGCTGGCACAGATATTACACACATCATCATCAGAGATGTTATGACAGTATTTACAATAGCGAATGTTTTGTCTCAGCTCATTGAGCGCATGAGAAAGGGCAAGCGTCTGATCTTCAGATTCCTTTAATAAATAAAGAGCCAACCTCAGTGCTGTTTTTTTTCCTATGCCTGGAAGCTTAGAAATTTCTTCCACGGCCTGCTCTATTAATTTAGAAGGGTATTCCATATCACCTCAAAGATACAAGACTTGCACCTACAAAAAAGACAAGGTAGAATGATTTAATTTAGATAAACGCTTCCCACCCCCTGCTTTCAATCAGGGGTAATAGCATTTTTGACTTAATAAAGGAATGGTTAGACTACCTGAGCATCGATACCCACCTCACAAATAGCCTCTTTCATAGGCTTAAGATCAGCAAAAGCACCTTTTTTCACAGAGCATTTGCCAGTGTAGTGGATAATATATGCGCACTGCTCAGCCTGAGTAGTACTGTGCTTGCATACTCTCACCAATGTTTCGATTACGTGATCAAAAGTATTCACGTCATCATTGAACACCATGAGGTCACGTACACCCTCCACATCCTCTAAAACATCAACTAATTCTTCTTCTTTATATCCAAAATCCATAAAGTGAGCTTTAGCGTTACTTGCCAAAAGTAAAAAAAAAATTAGAACTTTAGCCCGAATTAGAGCACATTTTATGACCCCAACCCTAGTATTATCTGTCATTGCAATCTATTTTGCAGTATTAATCCTTATCTCCTTCATTACAGGAAAAAACACGGATTCCAAAACATTCTTCACCGCTAACAGGCAATCTCCCTGGTACCTGGTAGCCTTTGGAATGATTGGCGCTTCACTTTCAGGAGTCACTTTCGTATCCATACCGGGCTGGGTGGCATCTACTCAGTTTGGCTATATGCAGGTGGTACTGGGCTACCTAGTCGGCTATCTGGTAATAGGAACCGTACTCATGCCTCTCTACTATAAACTGAACCTTACTTCTATTTACGAATACCTGCAGCAGCGTTTTGGGTTTTGGTCATACAAAACAGGAGCCTTCTACTTTATAATTTCTCGTATAGTAGGCTCATCATTCAGACTATTTCTTGTGGCTGGGGTATTGCAGTTTGCCGTTTTTCGTCAGTTGGGTGTAGACTTTTCTGTTACCGTACTAGTTACAATAGCGCTGATCTGGATTTACACTTTTAGGAGTGGTATAAAAACCATTGTATGGACAGACACTTTACAAACATTATTTATGATAACAGCGGTAGTTACTGTTATTTATCTAATCAGCCAGGACTTAAAGCTTTCTGTAGGCGATATGATCAGCGCAGTAGAAAGCAGTGAATATTCAAAAGTCTTTTTTTGGGATTGGAAAAGCGGCAACAATTTCTTTAAGCAGTTCTTTTCAGGAGCTTTTATTGCAATAGTAATGACTGGCCTTGATCAGGATATGATGCAAAAGAACCTAACCTGCAAAAGCATAGGTGAGGCTCAGAAAAACATGTTTTGGTTCTCAATCATTTTGGTATTTGTAAATTTACTCTTCCTCACCATGGGAGCCCTTTTATACATGTATGCAAACGCTAATGGCATAGCCATACCAGAAAAGTCAGATGACTTATTCCCATTATTGGCTCTGAACCATTTTACGTTATTTGCTGGCGTAGTATTTCTATTAGGAATTATAGCTGCAGCCTATAGTAGCGCTGACTCTGCACTTACCGCCCTCACCACTTCGTTTTGTGTAGACTTCATCAACTTCAACCCGCAAGACGATTCTCCTGAAACCCAGCAAAAACAAAAGAAAACAAGGCTTATGGTTCATTTAAGCTTTTCGTTTATACTATTCCTGGTGATTATTATTTTCAAGCAAATTAATAATGAAGCTGTAATAAGCTCGGTATTTAAAGCTGCGGGCTATACTTATGGACCACTATTGGGACTTTATTCTTTCGGCCTGTTTACTAAAATGGATATTAAAGACAAATGGGTACCATTGGTATGTATCATATCTCCTATTTTATCCTTACTTATAAACAATTATTCTAAGGAATTACTCGGAGGCTACGAATTCGGTTTTGAGATATTAATCCTGAATGGAGCTTTTACTTTTGTGGGATTGTTGATGTTAGTAAAAAAGAAAAGCCGCCCCTAACCACAAAGGCGGCTTCATAAGCTGTAAATCTTAAAACCAACTAAATACAACTACAGCTTATTTTAACCTAAACCTAACGTTTAACTATAAGTCAATTGGTGTGCCAACAGCAAAAAGTGGCTAAAAAACGTAATTTAGAGGTTTCAAATCTCTACTTTCTCCCATTTTAGGTTTTGTAGTTTCATTTTGAGATTTCGACCCAAAAATGATTATTTCTCATATCCCTCATCTGAAACGCACTTAATATATTACAAGATTTAATCAATAAAAGAAAAAGCCGCCCTTTACCAGAGGGCGGCTCTAAGCTGTATATTAAAACCAACTAAAAACGAAAAATATACAGCTCTATTAATCAACCTAAACCTAATAATGAGATAACAACTGGTGTGCCAAAGAACAAATCAACCTCAAATAAGCCTACAACACCTTCTTTTAACACAATCCGTCTCATTTTAGGAAACTTTTCTAATTCTCAAATCTCCGTTAATACTCAGAGCTTGTAGCTTACTAAACTCTTCATTCAGATTATAAATATGGCTAAACCCCTCTTGTGCCATAATCATAGAAACCATAGCACTTCTTCCTCCCATTCTGCAGTGGATAAAATAAGATTTACTCTTATCCAGCTTCTTCAATTCATCCAGTTGTGTTGAAGGAATATTAAGAGCACTCTTAAAGGCCTCTTGCTTAAATTCCTTTTCAGTTCTTACATCTAAAAGTACCGCAAATGGAGTAGAATTATAAAGCTCAACGAATTCCTGAGAATTCAAATTCCTGAAAGCCTTCATAAATTTTACTTAAATAATAGCGATTAAAAATAATATGTAGTCTATTACCTAAGATTATGCCAACGCATAAATTCTTCATTTAAAGGCAATTTATTACATCTAGTATAATGCCATTAGATACAAAAACAGGAATACTCTTCCAATTCTGGGATTAAACAGAAAGTTCTTCGGAGGGATCCCAAAATACTGTGGTAAAGTCCTGAATAGCATCATCTTTCACTTTCACACCTTCTTCTTCTAAGGCCTGTTGCATTTTTTCGGGAGGATCAAAATGAGCTTTGCCTGACAGCATGCCTTTTCTGTTAACTACTCTATGAGCCGGCACATCATCTAAGCCATGGGCGGCATTCATAGCCCAGCCCACCATACGCGCACTTTTAACTGCTCCCAGGTAATGAGCTATAGCTCCGTAACTGGTAACACGCCCTTCAGGAATAAGGCGCACCACATCATATACATCTTCAAAAAAGCTCCCTTTATCCGCCATAATTTTTTAATAGTCATTTACATATACTACACAAATTAATTGGTAGTTAGTAAAGTGAACAATTAGTAAGTTAATTTAAAATCATTATTTTAGGTGTATCCGTAAAGTAACAATATGTTTGAACGAATAGCCATAGCCATAGCTTTTTCTCCTCGCCTACAAACTTTGCTGGCTGAAGCCAATCGCATACAACAGCTCTTTGATAGTGAGCTGATCATCATCCATGTGGGCAGCCATACCCAGGAAGATGACATGAAAATGGAAAGCAGCTTAAAAGAGGCCGGCCTACAGGAAAATATAAAAGTGATATGGGAATCTGGCGATCCGGCTAAACGCATACTATCGGTTTGCAAAAAGGAGAAAGTAGACCTGCTCGTGGCTGGAGCTCTGAAAAAAGAAGATTTTATTAACTACTATCTGGGGTCTATAGCCAGAAAAATACTAAGAAAAGCTGATTGCTCAGTACTGATGCTCACCGAACCATCATTAAAGAGTAATCCTTCTCAAAGAATGGTGATACACGCTGAGGACAGTCCGTATGCTACGCAAGCTATAAAAGTGGGCACCTATATAGGCAAGATACAGAGTACCGCTCAGCTACATATAGTAAGAGAAATAAAACTATATGGCCTCGCCATGTCTGTAAGCAGCGAAAGAACCGAAGATGAACTATCAGAAATACGCAAAAATCTGGTAAACGAAGAGATTAAGATAGTAGAGGACATTCTTAAAGAAGTAGACACCAAAGGCTTAAAAATCAACATAAAAGTTATTTCCGGTAAATCAGGCTTTGAACTGGCCAACTTTTGCAACCGCACCAAGTCGGACTTGCTTATAGTAGGCGCGCCGAATAGAAAAATGGGTATTTTCGACAGAGTATTTCCGCATGATCTAGAGTATATCTTCGCTGACTTACCTTGCGACATCCTTATTGTTAACCCAAAGAGAAAGAATGGATAAGCTTAACCACAGTGAAGTAATCAACCTACTCATACAGCTATGCGTTATGCTTAGCTTAGGGCGACTTATGGCTGAGCTAGCCAGAAAGTTTAAACAGCCTGCTGTAGTAGGAGAAATATTGGCCGGGATTATTCTTGGGCCTACCATATTAGGAAATTTCACCCCTGAGGCATTTGAAATGTTATTCCCTACCTCCGGAGCCTCTGCCGTAGTGCTAGATGGCTTTATACAAATAGCGGTAGTACTTCTATTATTTATTGCTGGTCTGGAAGTAGATCTTCACATTGTTTGGCAGCAAGGAAAGCAAGCCTTGTACGTGAGCTTAGTATCTTTAATAGTACCTTTTGTGGCTGGCTTTATTGTTACCTGGTTCTTTCCTGAAATATTTGATTACACTGATCAAAGCAAACAGCTCGTTTTTGCTATGTTCATCGGTACTGTAATGGCTATCACTGCTCTGCCCGTAGTAGCTCGTGTGCTCATGGATCTGGAAGTTTTTAAAACCAGAATGGGAATGCTCATCATTGCCTCTGCCATGATTATAGACCTGGTGGGGTGGATTATATTCACCATTATCCTGAACATGATGGGCAGCAACTCAGAGTCTCTAAGCCTTAGCAAAACTATATGGATATCTATAGGATTTACCGTACTTATGCTCACTGTAGGCAAGGGACTGATTAACAAGGCTCTTCCCTGGATCAACAAAAGACTTGCCTGGCCCGGCGGCTTGCTGTCACTATCATTAGCCATTTGCTTTTTAGGTGCCGCCTTTACAGAATACATAGGTATTCACAGCATTTTCGGTGCCTTTATAATAGGTGTAGCCTTAGGAGACTCCAAGCATCTATCAGAAAGAGCCAAAGAAATTATCCATCAGTTTATCAATAACATCTTTGCCCCGCTATTTTTCATTTCCATAGGGCTTGGTATTGACTTTATTTCAGCCTTTAACTTACAGATTATATTAGTGCTACTGGTGCTGGCCTTTATATTCAAAGTACTTGGAGCCACGGTGGGTGCAAGAATGGGTGGTTTATCAAAATACGAATCTATGGCAGTAGGCTTTGGCATGAACACCCACGGCACTTTAGAAGTAATTTTAGGAGCCATAGCACTAAACGAAGGACTGATTACTGATGAGATTTTTGTAGCCATATTGGTGATGGTAGTAGTAACCATAATTGCATCGGCTCCACTGATGAAATATTGCTTAAAATTTGTCCCAACAAAAAACTAACATATTGAAAACCAATAATCTTAGAATTTTGTATTTAACCTAGTATTACTGCTAACTACAGACATCTGGTAGTTACAATTAATTCCATTCTATACCTTAGATAAAAAAGTGACTCATGTTTAATAAGAATAATCAAGTGAAAGGAAGAGAAGACAAATCTTCTCAGGAGTTTATTAATTCTAACAACATAATAGGTAAAGGCAGCACCTTTTCTGGCAACATTGAGACCTATGGTAACCTTAGGGTCGAGGGCAGAATTATTGGTGATGTGCGGTCTAAATCTAAAGTAGCGGTAGGTCAATCGGCTATTATAGAAGGCAACATTCTCTCTCAGGTAGCTGAAATTGAAGGAGAAGTAAAAGGCTCGGTAGAAGTTTCTGACCTTTTAATTTTAAAGCCAAATTGTAGTATTAAAGGCGATATTATAACTAATAAACTAGTAGTAGAAGCCGGAGCTAAATTTGATGGAAAATGCAACATGGGCAAAGCCGTAAAAAAAATTGAATTTGAACAGAGTAATAACAATAGTTTATCCTCTTCTTCATCTACCACTAAAGTAGAAAGCACTACTAAATGAAATTAAAAAAGCCTTTTGACATTTCTATCAAAAGGCTTCTTCAAATGTATTGCATTCAATTTTATCTCGAGTCGTTGTTACTGCAAGTTAAAAGCAACAAATACTGTAGCCGATGAGTTTTTAGCATCTCCTAAAAAAGTGTCTGCTTCATCACTATCAGCGATCTCTGCAAGACCGTAGTTATACCTTGCACCTACAGTTATAGCTGAGAAGTTAAATCCTATTCCACCTGCTAAACCGTAGTCAAATTTCTTAAAGTCATCTCTATCAAGATCATAACTATTTTCACCAAATAAGTCATCATCAGAATCTATACTAGCACCTACCAGATAAGACACATAAGGACCAACATTAATATCCACTGCATCACCTAGCTTAAAAGTAGCCAACACAGGCAATTCAATGTAGTTTAGGTTGAAATCGGCTTCTCCGTTAATATCAAAAAGGTCATTACTTCCATACTCAGTACTTGCTCCCTTAGTAGAGTATAACAATTCTGGCTGAATAGCGAATGATTCTCCAAGCATTAACTGAGTATAAACACCGGCACTAAAACCTACTCTTACACTCTCATCATCTACATCATCTACATATAAATTACTTAAGTTTAAACCACCTTTTATACCAGATCTCGCCTCCTGAGCACTCGCTTGTTTAACACCTACCAACATTAACAAGACAGCCACAATTCCTAGTTTAAAATTAATTTGTTTCATATTTTTAGTTTACGTTTGATTTTGACTGACTAAATGAAACAACTATGCCAAATGGCATTTTTGAGCCACTGAGGCCGTTTTAGAAGGTATTTGCAAGAATTATTGAGAAATACTTTACTCAAAAATGTAGACTCCGATGCCTCATCCTACACTTTTAGAAAAATCTTCTTTTTATACAGAATCCATACCGGGATAAAAGTAACACAGACAAAAAACAGCGCATAGATCAATGAGCTTAGTTTCGGGTTTCCGGTTATGGTTTTTAAGAATTGAAATAAAGGCACCTGGATAGTATAACCAAAAGCATACGAAAGTAACACCCCAAATATGAAAGCAAAAATAGCGTTGACCCCGAATGCTTTAAAAGGCAACCAAAATACGCTCCTCCACATTTTAACATCTAGCAACCAGTACAAAATGGCAAGAAAATTTAATGCAATGCCGCCGGCGTACAACACATAAGAGCTAGTCCATAAGCTTTTGTTAATAGGAAAGGTCATATCCCAAAACAAGCCAAGGACTATTAACACATTTCCAACCACAAACAGGCCTATGACCACCGTTTCTTTGCTTTGCTTTAGTTGTAACCACTGCCCTGCCAACATTCCAATTACACCTGTTACAATGGCCGGGAAGGTACTCATAAGCCCCTCCGGATCCCAGGTTTTAGTAGACGACCACATATGCCCCGATAGAAAATAAGCATCTATATGTGCGGCTAAATTATCTCCCGGAAGCAAATTTTGATTATAAGGCATAGGAAATACCGCCATTAGAAGCCAATACAGCAGCAACACAATAATGGAAATAATCACTTGAGACTTCCAACTTGTTTTCAGAAAGAGCACAGCACAAACTAAAAATACAATGGCGATCCGCTGCAGCACCCCGGGAATACGAATGCTTTCTAAATGAAAAAAAGGAAAAGCATTGAGAAATAAACCAATGCCAAAAAGTATTATACTCCGCTTAATAATATGCCCAATTCGGCTACTATGATGCTCCTTCTCATACCTCGCCTTTTTTAATGATAGACTTATGGAAACACCTACAATAAACAAAAAGAAGGGAAACACGAGATCTGTAGGAGTGCATCCATGCCAGGATGCATGCTCTAAAGGCGGGTAAATATAACTCCAGGAGCCAGGATCATTTACTATAAGCATAGCCACTATGGTAATGCCCCTAAAAACATCTAAAGAAAGTAATCGGTCAGGTTTCGTCAATTTCAGAAATAGGTTTAGCAGTTAAAATAGATTAATAACCATAACCAACCACCTCATAGCCTCCTCCTATTATGATTATGACCAAGATAATCTCCTCTGACCTATTTACAAAACCAAGAAATAGTATTACAAATGCCCATGGATATTTCACCCGCAATCTATTGCTACCAAGCTAGACTTTATGAGAGGCCACTATACCTATAGCACTCGCTACGCATGCTAGATAAGACCCAAGCGGACACGTGCGCTAGGCTTTATTTATAACCTTGGACGAA
Organism: Fulvivirga maritima; assembly: GCF_021389955.1. Taxonomy (NCBI): domain Bacteria; kingdom Pseudomonadati; phylum Bacteroidota; class Cytophagia; order Cytophagales; family Fulvivirgaceae; genus Fulvivirga; species Fulvivirga maritima. Next base: position 2,443,359 of record NZ_CP089980.1, on the reverse strand, counting down.
GTGGGAAGATTAAACCAATTTCATCTTTTAAACTACATTGAATATAAAATAAATTGTTTTTTTGTATGAAAAGGATGCTTTATGAACACAGTACGATTAAGGAAAGAATTCCACACAAAAGAAGCGGTGATGAAAAAAAGAGAAGGAGGGTATTGATGAGGTATAAAGGTTTAATATTTACTGTAGTTTGCTTCTTCCTATATTCATGTACAGATCAAGAGCCAAAAAAGACAGTTATGGAGTTGTCTAGAGATCAAATAGTAATATTTAAGGATGCTTTTTTTAGATATGATTTCTCTACAGATTATTCTACTACTGATTCCACTTTACTCACATTAAGAGAAGAATTAGACTCTATAAATTTTGATAAACCTTCAAAAGAAGAAGTGGAAGAGCTAAAAGTTCATTCATTTAAATGGATAGATGACTCTACCACAGGTTTGTTTTTCGTTTATCATAAAATACCTTTGGACCTGCTACATTTGATTGGACAGTAAGTTAAGCGCATTTGAGTTAAATTTACTAAATATGAAAAGAGTAAGAAGAGAGTTTGACAAGGAGTTTAAACAGATGGCAGTGAACCTGTGCCTGTCAGGAAAAAGTACAAGAGAAGTAGCTGATGAGCTTGGTTTAAGGACTGAGCTGGTTACCCGATGGAAACGTGAATACAATGAGTACAAAGAAGGTAGTTTTTCAGGTCATGGTAATCAGAATTTAACCTCAGAACAAAAGGAGATAGCCCGTTTAAAACGAGAACTGCGTGAAGCCCAACTAGAAAGGGATATTTTAAAAAAGGCAGTAAGCATCTTCTCCAAGGGAGACAACAAATATTCCGGTTCATAAAGGAATACAACCACAGATTTGGTGTTGAGAGGATGTGTAAAGTACTTAAAGTCAGTAGAAGTGGTTTCTATAATTGGAGCAACAGAAGGCCATCAATGAGAAAGTTGGAGAATGAAAAGGTATCCGCATATATCAGGACTATACACAGCAATAGCAGAGGAAGGTATGGTAGCCCGAAGATCACCGAGGAGTTACGAGACCTGGGTTGGCGTATCTCTCGCCCCAGAGTGGCCAGGATCATGCGTAACCAGGGCATTAGAAGTATTATTTGCAGAAAGTTCAGAGGAACTACCACCCAATCAAGACACAACTATCCAGTAGCTAAAAACCTATTAAACAGAGATTTTCAGGCAAACCTTCCGGGGCATAAATGGGTCTCTGATATTACATACATCCCCACTGGTCAAGGTTGGATGTATTTAACCATCATTATGGATTTGTACGATCGAAAGATTATAGGATGGTCATTGAGTAGGTCTATGGCGTGCCATGATACAATATGGCCAGCCTGGAGAATGGCTTTAATTAATAGGCCAATAACAAACCAATTAATATTTCATTCCGACCGGGGAGTGCAGTATGCCACCTATTCTTTTTCAGATCACCTCAAAAGTAAGGGTATACAACAAAGCATGAGTAGAAAAGGTAATTGCTGGGATAATGCTGTGGCAGAAAACTTCTTTAAGATACTGAAGTCAGAACTGGTCAAACATACCAATTTCTATAGTATTCTTCAGGCCAAGAATGACCTGTTCGAATTTATAGAAATATGGTATAATAGAAAAAGAAAACATTCGTACTTAGGATATAAGACGCCTGAACAATTTAATAACCATAACTATTCAAAATGCGCTTAACTTATTGTCCAGTTTTTTGTTGCAAATCCAGGACACATGCGAAAGAACTGGGATAGAAGCACGCGTTACGCTATCGCTAAACGCGCGCTAACTGGGAAGCAATACGCGTGACTACCGCACTAATTCAACATCTATCAATCCCCTTCTTCCAGCATAATCCCGTGCGGAACTGTACCAATAATTTTCTGCCTCATCTACTATCTCTGACTCTACTGGATTATTATGAATATAATCAACACGTTGCTCTACCAGTTCCGCGCTATACAATTCTACAGGATGGTTCCCATCTTTCCATAATTTATTAGCTGTAATTCTTTTTAATAATCTTCCTGCTTTTTCATATGCTCTTAGTAGCCATTCACTTCTGCTTTCATTGATCAATTTAATTTCTTCTATAAGCTTTTTGTTGCTATGCTTTTTAAAATCTCTGTAGTAGCACACGGATTGCTTCGCTACGCGCTAGAAGATTTTTAAAACAATAATGAAAAATCAAAAGCCTACTTTATAGACTAATTTTATTCCATACTCAGTTGATTTTGAAGGCAAAGGAGCATGTCCACTATTGTAGGGTTGAATAAAGGAATAATCGTTATTGGTAAGATTGTGCACTCCTACTCCCACATCCAGGTTTTTCACGAACAAGTTATTGTAATTTAAATAGACATTTACGAAATGTACTGGATCGAACTCTTCCAATACAGGCTCAAAGTTATCATCTATGGAACTATACCCGTAGCGTTTACCAAGATATGTTGCAGATGGATTTATGGTGAAATTATCAGTAATATGTAAGCCTGCCAGCAAATTAATCTGACTTTTAGCAAATCCAAGCATCATATTATCTTGCCTTGGCACCTTATAAGATTCCACCTTATTATCTTTAGTAAGATAGTATGAGTAATTAAGGTTTGCTGAAATTCTACTGCTCTGATAAATATATACTAATTCTATCCCTTGAGAGCCCGTTTTATTGAAATTATCATATCCTTCCGTATCTGTGTTTACATCATAAAAATAAACTATAGGATCATCAATTACCGTCTTAAATAAGTTAGCTGTAATGAGCATATTTTCGGTTAGCTTATAGCCAGCCTCCACCTCTAATACAGACGTTTGCTCAGGATCTATTTCTGTATTAGAATCAATATTCTGAATACTTGGTGCCCTAAAAGCCTGACTCGCTAGCAATTTAAAATGAAAGTTATTAATGGTTTTAGTCATTGCCACCCGTGGCACAAAAGAACTACCAAACTGCTCATGGTCATTAAACCTAGCACCCACAGTAATATTAGCAAAGCTGGTCTTAAAAAGTGCTTGGCTAAAAATTGACAAATTCTGAAAACTAATATTCGGAGAACTATTGAATTGATAAACTCCTGTCTTGAATTCACCTTTATTTTCATATACCTCTACACCACTAATTAGGTTTATTGAAGGATTAAAGTCAACGTTCAATTTAATGTTTCCTGATATCTTAGACACCTCCCTATATGAGTAAGAGCCAATGTACCCTAATTCATCCATTCTTTGAGCAGTCTCTCCATAAGACTTCCAGGGAGATTGATCTTTATATTGAAATTGAGGTATTATATTTACTTTATCTGATATCACCCAGTTATACTTTATATTCACCGCGGTGGTTTCAAATTCCAAATTGATAGCTTCAGGCATGATGTCATAGAATAAGTCTCTTTGTTCAATGATATGATTCTCGTGTAACAATCTTAATGAAAGCCCTTTATAAGAAAAACCCCCATTGATATGTATGTTTTTTATATCTGAATAATCAGTCATATCATAAGAAGAACCAACAATATCTGTATACGTCCGATTGCTCCTTAGGTGTTTGGAGGATGTGATCTTTGCATCGAAAGCAAAATCTCCTAACTCCTTCCCTACCATCACTGTACTACTAAACCTACCAAAATCACTCTGCATTTGACCATAAGAGATAGCAGCCGAAGCACCACTAATATTCTCCGCCTTCTTACTTATTATATTTATTACGCCTAATTCTGCGTAACCACCATAAAGCGCTGATCCCGGACCTCTTATTATCTCAATTCTCTCTATTTGATCTAATGGGAAACGATCTCCTATAGACGTAGTGGCATAAGAAGTTTCATTCATTTCATGGCCATCTAAAAGGATTAAAACCTTTCCTTCAAACGCCCAATTACCTCGAATGCCTATACCTAAAACTCCTGAAACATCCATACCTAATTGAAAACCTGGAACCGTTCTTAAAACATCAATCATATCCCGCGCTCCACTTTTGGCAATATCATCAGCTGTTATTAAGCTAACTATACCTGGAGATTCACGTGGAGAAAGTGCCTGTGAAGATGCCACTGCAATAGGGATGTTCATCAACTCTTCCAATGTAAGCTCACTTTCAAGAGTAGAATCGGGTTTAACTTGTGAGGATACCAAATGGGGACACAAAAAAATAAAGATCAGATAAACAAAAACTCCTTTCATAGCTCTCTTCATTTATTTTTAATATAACACTTTATGATATAAACACAATGCAATAAACATAATTCTATATTTAAACTAATGGTATATTAATATAAAACTAATTAACCATAATTAGTAATAAAACTGATAATTATTGAAAATAGCAGAAGTACAAAGACATAAGAATGAGGCTTCGATAGCCTGCATTTAAATTAGGACTTATTCTAAATGATATTATAAGAAGTTCTCCAGCAGTCGTTGGCTACTTATCTGGTTGATGGCTAATCCTGAAGTCTGTCAGTTTAGGTAAAATGTACGAAAGTATTATTGATCAAAAGGAGACTGTCAATTCATCTCTGTCTAAACTTTGGATATAAAGAAATAATGTTTAGACTAAAGAGCAATGAACAAACAAGAGAAAGAAGAATTAAAGGAAAAAGCACTTAAACAATTTTTAAAAGGAGAATCTCTATTTGGTAAGGATGGGGCTTTCAGCCCCATGTTGAAGGAGTTCTTAGAAGAAGCTCTGGAAGCAGAAATGGAGGATCACCTATCCAGTGAAGAAAAAAGGACGCTCTCATGGTAATAAGCGCAATGGCAAAGGCCAGAAAACAGTTAAGAGTAGTTTAGGAGACGTTGAGATAAATACTCCTCAAGATCGTCATAGCAGCTTTGAGCCAAGAATAGTAGAGAAACGCCAGCGTATACTGGCTGACAACCTAGAGAAGCAAATAATAGCCATGTATGGGCTAGGTAATAGTTTGAGAGATATTCAAGAGCACATCAAGGAGATGTATGACACAAATATATCAACAGAGGTGTTAAGTGATATCACAGACCGAGTGATCCCTAAAGTAAAGGAGTGGCAAAATAGGCCATTAGAATCGGTCTATTGTATTGTTTGGCTAGATGCCATGCATTTCAAGGTGCGAGATGAAGGTAAGGTAAAGCATAAAGCCCTTTATAATATTTTAGGGATCAATAAGCAGGGCAACAAGGAGATATTGGGCATGTACCTATCAGAAAGCGAAGGAGCTAATTTTTGGCTTCAGATACTTACTGAGCTACAAAATAGAGGCTTGAAAGATATTTTGATAGCCTGCACTGATAACTTGAAAGGTTTTAGTGAAGCGATACACTCCATCTACCCACAAACAGATGTTCAACTTTGTGTAGTTCATCAGATTCGAAATAGCTTGAAATATGTAGCCAGTAAAGAACAGAAAGTGTTTATACAAGATCTTAAATTAGTTTATCAAGCAGACACAAAAGATCAGGCAGAGACTGCTTTATTAGAACTGGAAGAAAAATGGGGGAAGAAATATCCTGTAGTGATACGATCTTGGAATGATAACTGGGAACTACTTAGCACTTATTTCGATTACAGTAAACCCATAAGAAAGTTAATATACACTACAAATCCAGTGGAAGGCTTTCATAGACAAGTAAGAAAAGTTACCAAGAGTAAGGGAGCATTTACCAGTGATATGGCCTTGATGAAATTAGTTTACTTAGTTTGCAGACGTATTGAGAAAAAATGGACTTCACCTTTGCGGAATTGGGGTTTGACGGTGCAGCAATTAGCCATTAGATTTGAGGGAAGATTGGAACTGGAACTAAAAACCAGTCAAACCAAAAAATAAAAAATTCCCCTCCCAGGGGCTAGCCCCTGGGAGGGGAGCTGACAGAGATGAGCTAACACTCCCAACTTTCAACCATATTTCAGTGCTATTTTAAGTTCCATAATGCTTCGATAAGGACTTGATTAACATCAGATAAATATTATCTCAACTCATTGAGAAGAAGCTATAAATTTCATAATCCTCAAGGCTGATATTCTGTTGGCTTTGCCAATTTTTTTGATCTTAGTGTTTTACAAGAGAAGGATTGAATTGTTAAACTCTTAAAATTTTGTATCTAAGAGCGATGCGAGTGTTAGTCAAAATATCTTAAGATCTATTTGCTTCTTTTCAAAAGCCCCATTATTGCGTTTTCTGAAGTTAAAAATATTATAGTATAGCGCCTCTCAGGAAGCAAGTAAAATATTTTATCGGCTTATGTAAACATGGAAAGTTAGCAAAAATGCTTCGTTTAATTTTTAATAACCTCATATGGTATACATTTCCTACACAGGTGTTATCTTTTATTATGTAAAATTGCTGTTGGCAATTCGTTTTTAACATGCATCATCTTCAATCTCCCCTCAAACCTTTATTCTTAAAAGAATTCCACCCACTCCACTTAACAATAAGTATTAACATCATCAAGAATCTATTCATTCTTTTAAAAACTATTACGAATTAACTTACCCGTCTTTTGTAAGATAGATTTGTATATCTAAACATTATGATTATCCGTAATTAGTCATATGCTGTAATGTTAGCTATAACGAGCCTATCAAAGAGCTTATCACCAAAGTATCGTCTATTGAGTTTGTAAACAAACTCATCGAGATACAATTGAAGGTACTTTCCTTTAATCTTATGGTAGTTCCCTAGAAATGTTCTTTTGGCATTGCTAATGGTGATATGCACCCATTTAAGTGTCTCGTTAGTGGTTTGCTTATTAGATTTCTCAGTAATGTGAAGCTCTATATAATCAGCAATGTTAACATAGGAAGTGCTTTGGTCTGAAAAAACAATACTTTGTTCATCAATGGATGATTGTAATACATGATCTACTTCCTGTGAACTGTGGCCTTTAAGTACTTTAGCTTTGAAATAACGACATTGGCGTTCTTTTTTTCCTGTTTCCAAGTCTTCTAAAGGAGTAGATTCAGCCATTACTGCTACATTTTGTTTTCCTGCCGCTCCTCTACCTCTTTTCCCTTTATTCTTCTCGATCTCAGTTGATTCCACTGTAAAATAGCCCTCATCCATCTCAATCATTCCCTCTAAAGTGTATCTGGAATCTCGATTTCCCATGGCTTTTCTCAGTTTATGAACCATTGCCCATACGGGCTCATATCGTTTCAATCCCAATTGCTTCTGAATCTCCTTGCTGGAAAAACCTTTTTTGGTAACACTCATTAAAAACATTGTTTTGTACCAAACCAGAAAAGAAAGGTTAGAGTCTTGCATGATCGTGCCGCTACGTAAAGAAGTTCTACTTCGGCAAGCTTTACACTCATAGCTCCATCGGCTTTTTATCCAATAATGCTGATCATGACCGCAACGGTGACATATAACTCCTAACTTGTCTCGTTCTCCTTTAAAATGCTCTCTGCATGATTGTTCATCACTGAAGTGGGTAGTGAAACTGAATATATCCATACACTAATTTAATACTTTTTTTACATTATGGGTAATTACGGATAATCATACTAAACATAAACTAATAGGAATCAAACTTTACGTTTGCCGTATTAAAAATTCGAATTTTACTTTTATATAATCATAAACCCTGACCAACCAGCCTGACTTACCAAAGGAAAACCCAAAATGTCTCTTACCTGACAACGACTTTTTATTCTTAAAGAATCTAATTTTGACCAGCTTCTTCAGGCATTGCAAATAATTAAATTTATAGATTTTTAAAACATTATATTAAAGAAGCAATAATCATTACCGTTAATATAATTCTTAATTTAAAGCTTTGAACAACAGGAATCAAGAAATTAAAATAGAAAGAATTGACCATATCCTGGCCGGAGCCAGACGCTGTGCTTACTTGGTTAAGAAGTGATTTCAGGCCTGTTTTATTGGCAAACTTTCCTCTTTCCATTAACCAAAAGTCATTCATTTTGAGTTAATTTGTTAGCAACAAGAGAGAAGAAAAATGAGTCAAAAAATAGGCATTTTGTACTCTACGGTGGATGGCCAGACGTTAAAAATTTGCCAGCGCATTAGCGGGCATTTGCAGGCCTACGGTCATGCCTGCGAACTGGCGGAGTTAGGCTCCTTTGACCAGCAAGTTACTGATTATGACTTCCTCATTATTGGAGCCAGCATCAGATACGGAAAACATAATAAAAAGGTGTTAAACTTCATCAAAAAACACCATAAGCCTCTTTCTAATATTAAAACGGCCTTTTTTTCTGTCAATTTAGTAGCGCGCAAAGAAGCCAAAAACACCTGCGGCACCAATCCTTATGTGGTGAAATTCTTCAAGCAAATCAATTGGCATCCTGATATTTGTGATGTTTTTGCCGGAGTACTTGACTACGATTCCTATTCTCCACTAGATCGCTTTATGATCAGGCTAATTATGAAAATGACTGATGGCCCCACCCATACTGATGGGCCTATGGAATTTACAAATTGGCAACGGGTTAAAGAGTTTTCTAAAAAGGTCAGCCTCATGATTGAGCAAGAAGCTGAACCCGTTTAAACTAACTACTTATCCACTTTCTTCATTAAATATTCTACCGTCATATACTTTTTGCTGTCTCGGGCAGCTAAGTCTTGCGGGGTTTGCCCTTTGTTATTTTGCAGCATAGGATCTGCTCCAGCCTTCACCAAAAGCTTTACCTTCCGATATACCTCTTTGGCCTTACTATCCTCGAAGTTTACATTATAGTTACAAACCTTATGCAAGCTGCTATTCCCTTCATGATCAACCACATTTGGATCGAAATCTACGTATTCCAAAAACAGCTCTAAGTACTCTGCCTTTTTATTCAGTATTAAGTCTAATGGCGTCTGCTCCTTCTGATAATTGCCTTTATTAATCTGGTAAGGATCAAAACCTATTTCCAGTAACTTAGTGAAAAAGGTCTCGTCTGTACTGCTAAGCGTGTCAGAAGTGCTATTCAAAAAGCGAAAAACAACGCTTTGCTGCTCATTATCCTGCTTTTCCAGCTCCAGGGTTAATCCATGATTTTCTAGTATTTCAAATTGCTCTTCATTGAAATTTACCAAGGCCAACTCCAACGCATTCTTACCATTCAATTCTACAAAAGGATCCGCCCCATTCTCTAACAGTGCTATAAAGGTTGCTTTAGAATAGCTATTACTATTAGTTAGCTGACGCAGAAGGGGTGTCTGCTCCCAATTATTTGCGGCATCAATATCTACGCCTTCACTCACTAAATATTCTATATAATCCGATGCGAGCTGCGCATCATTTACAGCAATCTTATGTAAGTAATTCTCGCCCTTATCATCAACAAATTGGATATCACAACCCGCCTCATTCATACACTTGAGTACTTCTACCGGAACGTTTTGACTGATAGCAAAACTAAATAAATTCGTTCCTCGGATAGGCTCATCTATGTTCTCAGCTTTTTGCAACAGTGATTTTAGCTCCTCAAGTGAATCAGTGGGGTCATTCCATTTGAAATAGGATATAACCTTACCCAGTATTGAAGTATCCAGATTATTGTATTCGTATACATCCAGCTCAATAAGCCCTTTATCTGCCAAAGCATTGAGCATAGCAAGACCAGCAGCATGCTGATGCATATTCTGGAAAAAATAAGTTTGTTCCAACGCTGCTTTTATGTCCTTTTTCATACTTCCCTCTACCAACTCAGCAGCAAGAGCATAATCTTTATTGTTAATAGCTTCTACAAGCGTCATATTAAAATCGTTTTATGAGGGGTTATTTATAATATCTGTACCTAATTCTTTCAGCGCCTTCACTATGTATTCTGTTAATATAGCCGAGGCACTTTTACAATTTTTTAACAGCTCACAGCCACTACACTGCTCATAGACTTGCTTATAGAGATCATTTACATTAGCTGATAGTGTCACTGAGCTTTTATGAGAGGCAAAATTAGTAGCCAAAAGCATCATGATAATTTCCTTATAATCACGGTTATTATCATCCTTACCTCCTAGCAGTTTATCTTTACCGCCATGCATTATTTGCTCAAAGTCTTTCATCATACTTTGCCCATCTTGCTCCTTCTGTAAAAAGAGCCGTAGCTGCTTCAGGTTTGCTTCCTTCTCCTGGCTGCATTGTATGGCAGCTACTGCCTGCCGCTCTATTTCTTCTGGTGGCACCATAGCAAAAAGCATAGGCGCATATCGGGCAGCATCTGACGCTTTCCAATATCCTTTCTTCAGGTCATTGGCTATTACTTCCGTAAGAGAAGCCTTCTTTCTATCCATCTTATCCCTCCATTTTTTTAGCGAGAAGCATTTCTGTAATCTCGTTATACCCTTTGATGTTGCTATAATCCATGGCGGTTTGCTCTGCTTTATTCACCAAAGTATAATCAGCGTCTAATGACAACAGATGTTTTACTACATCCTTTTTCCCCGCAGCAGCAGCATAGTGCAATGCCGAATTTCCTGCCTGGTCTACCAGATCAATATCAGCGCCAGCATCAGTCAGGAGCTTAACCATGCTCAGGTGTCCTTTCTTAGCAGCCACGTGTAGCAGGCTCTCACCATCACAAGCCATCTGACTATAATCTTCTATGGCACTGTCAAAGCTATTTGTTATCCATTTGAGGTAATTTTCCAGCACGAAGTTTCCATGATGGTTTTTAGTAGTGTTTACATCTACCCCAAAATCTAAAAAGGCCTTAACCAAATCTTTTTGATTGTTTGAACAAGCCAGCCACACAGGAGAAAGCCCTTCATTAGATTCTATAAAAGGATCTGCTCCTTGCTCCAAGTAGTATTTTACCAGCATGTTATTTCGCTTGAGGCAAGCCCAGAAAAGCGGTGTATAACCAGAGTCATTTGTCTCATTTAAGTCAGCACCATTGTCTAAAAGCAGGGTAATAATAGGCTTATTCAGCGTACTGGTAGCCACTAAAAGCGGGCTATTGCCATCTTCATCAGTAAGAGAAAGGTCAGCACCATTTTCTAATAATGATTGTACTATGTCTCTTTTTTCTTTTGGCTATAGCCAATAATAAAGGGGTTTCAGAATGACTATTAGCCACATTTACATCTACTCCCGCATCTAGCAATAACTGAAGAAGTTCCTTTTGACCGGATGTAGCCACCAAGTGATAAAGGGTATTTTCTTCCTTATCCTTAATATCAGGTCGGGCACCTTCTTCCAAAAGAAACTGAGCCACGTGCTTCTGCCTGCCTTCAATAGCATAGTAAAGCGGCGTTATGCCTTTATGATCTTCATAGTCTTTATCGGCCCCCTGATTAATAAGATTTTTAATGATATCAAGGTATCCCTTGCCAGCAGCAAAGTGCATAGCCGTTCTGCCTTGCTCATCAGTATAATTTACTTCTATCTCTTCATCCTTCTCCAGTAGCATCTCTGCAATCCTGCGATTACCATTAGCACAGGCTTCTATAAATGATTTTGACATTCTTTATTCTTTTTAGGTCTGCCACATGCTGGCAGTAATTATCGTTTTACAATTTTAACTTGAAGGTACTATAACGAAGAAAATCTGTAAGCGTTTAACTATCAGCAAGTAAAGTTTTTAAATATTCTACAATTTCATCACTTTCTTTATTCGTTTCAGCTATTTCTATTGCCAGTTTCACATCGGCTCCTGCCTTTACAATAGCCTTTGCTTTTTTATCTTCTACAGGATCAATGGTTTTCTCTTTTCTGGTAAAACCTACTTCTCTACGGCTTACAAAACTCATCATCTTCACATAGTAAAGTAGCAGCGGGTCTATTTCATTATGATGGTTAATATCGGCACCATGATCTGTCATGCTCTTCAATATTTTCTCGAAAACCACCAATGGAAAATCCACTTCCAGTAACTGATGTAAAATGGTACGATGCTGGCCATCGGCTTTATTGATTTGGAGATCTGGATTCCTGAATAGCGTATTGGCAAAATACTGATCCCTAATAAGCTGAGCGTAATAGAGTGGCAAAAAGCCTTCACTACAGGTAGTATTGATATCGGCATTTAACCTAAGTAGCGTATCAAAAATCTCTCTATCACCATAATCAATAGCATATACCAGGGCTGAACCGCCGTAATCTGCCACATGATTAATATTGGCACCTGCCTCCACAAGCTCCACTATAATTTTGCTTTTAACACTACCATGTCGGTGAGGCATATCATAGCTATTTCTACCCAAAATAGCTCTGTGCAATACTGAACTACCATTAGCATCAGTAGCGTTTACATCAGCTCCGCGAGTGATTAACTCATGCGCCACGCTGCCTGCTCCCACTTCAGCTGCGGCCATAAGTGGTGTCATCTGAAATTTATCTTTGACTTCGGAATTAATACCTGCGTCCAACAGTCTCTGAGCTACCTGCAAGCGCAAAGTAGCTAATACATTAGGCACACTGGTAATTGCATGATGCAATGCCTGTGACTGATTTGCTCCTCCTTTGGCTTCAATATCGGCGCCCAGTGTAATCAGACTTTGTGTGGTATGTGGCAAGCCATAGGCGGCTGCAGCCAACAAAAGCGTATATTCTGACTTATCCTTTTGCTCAAGATCAAAGGCCTCTTTTGAAAAGGCATAGCCCATCAATTCCCCCAGGGTTTCATCTCTCACATCATAACGAGAGATTAGCGACATCAATGGACTTTCATGTGATTCTCCTACAGGCTCACTCAATGAAGCTCCATATGCATACAATAGATCGTATACCTCCAATGGCAAAACATCTATAGGTCTGGCTTCTATAAAAATGCTTCTCTCTTTGAGTTGGCCCTCAGCTACTTCTTCTGATTTTGCTGTAGCTTTAGGATCAGCGCCTTGCTCTAATAAATAACTTAGAATGGTATGATACCTTTCATTGCCCCTTACCTTTCTATTCTTTTTAGCGTATTCTAAGAGCAAAGTGCTAGTATACTGCGTTTTATCTTCAGTAAACAAATAAGTTCGATTGATATCACTGAGCTTGCTGATTAGCTTTTTCATCAATTCTATGGGATAATAATTATTATCAAGAATATCCAGTATAGCAGGTTCTACCTCATTATCTACTGATATTTCAGGGTAGTTATCCAGAATATAATCCAGCAGCTGAGGTGTGAATTTCCTTAATCCCAGGTTGAGGATATTAGCATCTGCACTTTGCGCACCTTTTTTGTAATAATCCTTTTTAACATAAGCAGGATTTAGTGCTATGAGCTCTTTAATGAAATGGTCTCTGGAAACATTTTCAATAGCATAGAAAATAATGTCTTCATCAGTGATCTTTATTTCAGGATCTTCCAAAATCACATCTAACAATCGTAACTCCTTCTCTATCATAAAACGACCAACTGCACTCACTTCCTGCCTTTCTGGTTTATGGTCCTTTTCAGAGTTATTTTCTTGATCTGTATTTGAGATATAAACAGTCTTGTTGTTCACATCCATACCATGCTTTATTAAAAGCTTAAGTACTTCCCGCCTTTTTAAAGAAGAATTAAGATTCGCATGTTCTTTGAAGAAGTAGTTAGCCACGCCTTCATTATTAACATCTATGAAGTTAACATTAGCACCATTTTCCAAAAACAGCCCTATTAAACCCATATGGTAATTACTGAGCGCATAAAAAAGCGCACTATAACCGTTATATTCTATCAGCGCTCCATTTTCCAGAAGAAATGAAATAACATCAAGTGGCTCTTCAGGATGAATGTTTTTAGTCATGGCATAAAGCGGATTATGCTTTTCATCAGAACAAAGGTTAATATCTGCTTTTTTTTCTATGCAGGTTTGCAATAACGCTAACCTTTCATCGGACTTGATTCTTCTGTTTAGCGTAATTCCTTCTACCACATACTTATCAGAGAGGTCATTATTATCATCTACATAAGCCTTCAAATACGTATATGAAAGCAGTGACAGATATTCAGAAATATCACTTTTCTCAGTCGACAAAAATTCAGCCAACTTCTCCATCTGCTTATGAGATAAAAGTGAAGTTACTTCATGTAAATGTGATTGAAACTTAACGCCATTAATAATCAAATTCAACACAAAAGAGCTAAGCTTGTATTCTATGGCTAATTCCAAAATGGTTTTATCTTCAATGGGTTGGTTGAGGTCAATATTGTAAAGCTCCACGGCCTTTTTCAACACTCTTCCTTTTTTATTCGGACCTAATGGAGCCAAAAGCAGTCGCTCCACAAACTTGATATTACTCCCCTCACTAAGCGGGCAGTTCACATCCATGAGCAAAAGAATAATCTCTTCATCACTGTTTTCTACTATGGCCGTTTCTAAAGGAGACATGCCCTCATAAATACTGAGCTCTGCGCCTTTATCCAGAAGGATCTCTACAAATTCTTTAGAAGCTCTGGCCTGAATGGCCTTCTGAATTACAGGAGCACCTTTATCTCCCAAGGGCACAATGTAACCGTGTTTAATAAAAGTCTGCAATACCTCCGCACTTCCACTTTCAATAAGGGTATTAAAAGCAGAGCTCATAGGTGTTTTACGAGCTTCCTCAAAAACGCTACCTAAAGAGAAAAGATATTCTATTACATCAGTTTTAGCATATAAGGTAGCATAGAAAAAGGGCTTGTGATTATTCTCATCAGCCTTTTGAAAGTTGGAGGCATCAAGTAAAGACTTGATGCGCTCCAGGTTGCCACCCTTTATCACTTGTTCCAGGCTTTCTGGGTGGTCTTCAAAAAACTTTTGGGTCGCCTGAAAAATAGGCTCTTCTTTCTTCTCTCCTCCAAAAAGTTTATCTAAAAATGACATGTTATCAGATATTTGATTTTAGATATTCTATTGCTTCAGGTGCTATTCCCTCAATTTTTTCCACATAATATAAAGCGGCCTTTGTGTTTATTCCGGCTTCGATCAGTGCATCCGCTACCTCTTTGTAACCTGCCAGCACTGCCAGTGCTAAGGCATTGGCTCCATCTTCTAACTGATGCTCCAGGTCAGCTCCATTTTCAATAAGGAGTTTTAACATATAAACCCTTTTCTGAGGATCTACATCCACATTAGAGTAAGCAGCCCAGAAGAGTGGCGTAAACCCTTTAATATCTGGCTGATTGATATCATTAAACAAAGGTTTGATCACTTCAAATGCTGATGGATTAACGTAATAAGCAGCTATATGCAGTAAGTTCAGTCCGTCTCGTCCTTCACTTAGCGGAATGCCCTGCTCCAGAAAATACTTAAGCATATTTACACCTTCCTCTTCATTCATGCGCATTACCGCTGAGAAATGGATTGATTCATTATTAGCATCTATCACATCCAGTTGTATTTGCTTCTGACTCAGAAGTGTGTTTATGAAGAAACTATCACCATAAGCCACTGCCAGCATGATAGGGGTACGCCCGGCCATATCTGGTTGGTTAATATCAATTTCCAGCTGCATAAGGGTATTAAAGAATTCCTTTTGCTGGTTTACAATAGTTAATGATAATGGTGGTAACTGTTGCTCTGAGCCCAGATTCAGGTCAGCTCCTCCGTCTTTCAGAACAGCCAATATTTTAGACCTGGTAAGCTCCGGGTTTTCAGAATCTTCATAAGTTTCTGTTCCTAATATGGCTCTGTGTACTGCCGTTTCTCCGGCTTCGTTCATAACATTAGGGTTAGCTCCATTTTTCAGCAAGCAAATTACTGATTCAAAACAGCCGTAGTTAGCCGCACTCATAAGAGGAGTGAACTGCTCAGAGTCAAACTGCTCTATGTCTGCTCCACAGTCTATTAATGCCTGAACGGTGTTAGCACGATCTGTTTTGCTATTAGAACTATAATTGGAAATAGCCTTATGCAAAGCAGGTGAGTTATCAAAACCACCAATAGCATGTACATCAGCTCCTTTTTCTGCCAACCATTTGATAGTTTTAGGTCTACACTGCATGGCTGCACCTAGTAGTATGGTGGTGCCATAATTATTTCTATAGGTGAGATCTACTCCACTGGCCTCCCAAAAGAAATCCAGGTACTGTACCATTAAGTCATCAGGCATGCCTGTGTAGCGGTTAACAATGCTTTGAATTTGTGATTCATTTTGATTGTTTACTGGCTTATTAGGGTCTTCTCCATGCTTAATAAGCATGCTCAGCACCTTAGTTTCATATTTTTTAGAGTTAATAGCTCCAATGATTATTCCTTCTTCATCCAGGTGAGTAGGCCTTACTACCAGACGTTTGTTGGGCTCGCTCAGGTCTATTCCTTTCTCTATCATGAGCTCACCTAACTCTACTCTTATATCTTCATCATAATCCTGATTACCTCTGAGCAGTATATCTATGATGTTTTTAGAATGAGCTCCATCAACATCATCATCATAAATACTGTAGTATAACCTGTTAATATCAGGATCTAAAGAGATCAGCTTCTTCACAAAATCAAGGCTATAGCCACTGCGCAGGGCAATCATAGGTAAAGCATTGGTTTCTTGGTGGGCTATGATACCCTCATAGTTATCTAAAATATATTCGGCGAGTTCATTTTTATCATGGTTGATAGCCAGTGGCAATAGGCCGGTATCAAAATGGGCATCTCTCACCTTACAATAGAGATAATTGGTAAATACTACCTGCGGATTTTTATCAATTATCTTTTTTGCCAAATCGATATCCAGGTCTTTCTTAACGCTCATCCTCATAATAACATCATTGATTTCCACATCGAAATTATCAATCAGATAGTGGCCTATTGCTGAATATTCCAGATCAACAACCGCCTCAAAAAATGAGGTGTCATTAGTTGTAGCATCTTTATAATGAGAAATGGGCTGATGAATATCTACATTGTGTTTTACCAGTAGCTTAAGCATATCCAACCTTTCTTGCTCATTGGAATAATCTTCATCTCCTGGTATAATCACTGCATTTAGCACTGTATTATCATAGTAGTTGACATAGTTAATATCAGCTCCTTGAGATAATAAAAGCTCTACCAAATGAGCGTCATTATGCATTACCGCAAACATCAGCGCACTAAAACCTTCATCTTCTATTTTAGCACCATGCTCCAACAGGAACTTTACATAATGATCATTTTTACCGATGTCATAATTCCTTATAAACAGACACAGCGCATTGGTAGGGTTATTCTCACTGCTGAGCTCATTAATATCAGCTCCTTTTTGCAAAGCCAATTCTGTTACCTCAGCTTTTTCTTTATCATTAATAACAGAGTTTAGCACAATAGCCGGAATAACACCCTGACCAGCCACGCTACCCTGATTTTGAATATATTCTTTAAACGTATTTTTATCTAAGATCTGAAGGAAATACTCCGGCTTGTTCACCTCTGGGTATTGCATGATATACGGTGCCAGCTCTTTCACTTTTTTAGCGCCTAAAAATTGCTGTAGGTTCCCTGCTATGCTGTTTACAGAAGCACCTAGTTTTATCACTTCCGCCAGCAGGTCGAAATCTCTTTTATTAAACAGCTTAGTGCTTACAGGCAGCTCTTTACTTTCTTCATTAATGTTACAATTATATTCTTCTATAAGCATTGTCAATACCTGCACCTTAGTTTTAAGGTCCATAGCCTCAGATTCTATTACCTGATGGATCATTGGTTTGGCCCCGTCCCGCTCCTTAATGCCAGCGATACGCGCCACGTTTTGGAAGGTTTCAAAATCACTATCCACTTGCACGGCCATTTCAAAAGGTGGCACGCCATATTGTGCTTCAGTAGAAGCCCCACGGTTATACATATAGTTGATTAACTCGGTAGAAGCATTACATTTCACCAGATAAGAAATAATGGAATCAGAATCTATAGAGGGCTCCAGAGTAGCGCCATTATCCATTAAAAATTGACATACATTGAAGCTATCATACTTCAAAGCATGCATTAATGGCGTCATAAATTCATTGTCCTCTTTATTAATATCTTCTTTGGCTATCAGCTCCTCTACCTTTTTATGATTATCCTTCTTTATGGCCTCTAGCAAGGCTTCATCTAAAGGTTTGCTTTTCTTTAAAAATGGATTAAAAAATGACATGGTATTTTCAGTTATTAAAGTCTGTAATTATTAATGAGCGAATTTTTATTAAGCCTCCGTTTCTTTTCCTTGGGGCTGTACTTTTAAGTCGCTTTGATTTTGTTTTTTGGTGGCAAAAGTGATTAGTGCACCCACCACTACGAGCGAGATCATGATGATCCAGGCGGTGGTTTCTCCCCAGGCGTAGATCCAGCGGACTCTGCGAGGCATAAGATCAAGGAAGTTGAGAACTATGGCTGCTAAGCCGAATATTAGAAATGAAGAACCTATTCTTTTCATGTTTTGAATTTGTTTTAAAAATGCCTTTGGAAATATTTTTTTCCGGCGCTAACAATTCAAAACTATGATGCTACCTGATAACTGCGAAAATCAATTGATAAGTGTCAATGATCAGTTGATATTTGAATAAAAAGTGCTCTATCTGAGCTTGGAAGAAGGCGACGAAGAAGGTTAATTTCGATCTAGCAAACTAATGATATCGGCCCGCTTACGAGTGGAAATGGCTACTAAATCATCATTAGTCATTTTTAAAAACTTGCCTTTGTACAAGCTTTTAACATGCTTCATATTGACCAGGTGTGATTGGTGGCACCTCACAAAATCTTCACTTAGCATTTCCTGATAGTGCCTCAGGTTCTTAGATGCGATAATTCGTGATTCTGTAGTAATAAAAACAGTATAAGCAGCATCTGCTTCGAGCCTGACTATGTCTTGCAGTTTAAGGATATACTGCTGCTCAGTAGTTTTCACTACTATTTGAGCTTCCCTTTTGGCTAAATTATTTTTTAGCACTTCCAATAATTCCTGCCGCTGCTTTTCATTTTCTATTGATGATTGAGCCTTTTTTATGGCCTCATCTAACTCTAGCGGATCCAGCGGTTTAAGTAAATAATCTGTGGCACTGTATTTAAAAGCATTAATGGCGTACTGATCATAAGCCGTAGTGAAAATAATTTTAAAGGAGATATCTTCCAGCTGCTCCAAAATATCCAATCCGGTGCCATCTTCTAACCTCACATCTAAAAACACTAAATCTACTTCCTGCGTACTTAAAAGCTCCAATGCCTCAGAAACATAGCCCGTTTCTCCTACTATATCCACATCACTATTAAGCAAAGAAAGCAACTTCTTAAGGCTGTTTCTCGCATTAATTTCGTCTTCTACTATTACTACTTTTATCATCTCCTGAGGTGAAATTTTACGGTTGTCCCTGCTTCCGAACTGTTTATACTTACTGAGCGCTCATCTCCTTTGCCAATCAACTGAAGCCTTTTCATAAACACATCTATAGAATGCGTTTTTCCATCATTTTCTTTGGGAGTGAAGCCTATGCCGTTATCAATAATCTCAAAAATAATCCGCTCTTCCTCTCCCTTAATATTAATGATAATAAGGCCTTTTTCTTTCTTACTTTTAAAACCATGCTCTATGGCATTTTCAGCGAATGGCTGCAATAACATAGGTGGTATTTCTGTATCCTCCTCATCCAGATTGTCTACATTAATTTCATAATCAAACCGATCTTTAAAACGGATCATCTGGGTGCTGAAATAGTTTTTCAGTAGCTCTATCTCATCAGCAAGGGTAATATATTTCTTATTTATAAATTCGAAATTCTGGCGGATAAGCCTGGCAAAGCGTGATAAATAAGTGGCTGACTCTATGGGTTTGTTATCTAATAAAGAGTTTTGAATAGCTGAAAGTGCATTAAAAATAAAGTGAGGATTCATCTGCGAGCGCAAAACACTTTGTTCCAGCACCATTTTCTCCTTTTCTGCCTGCAGCTTTTTGTTTTTGACTGACTGTATCCAGAATAAAACTAATAGCAACAACAGACCAATGGCCACTATAAAAATAATCTTTTCTCTCCGGTTCACTTCCAGTGCCAAGCTTAGCTCCTTCTCTTTAGCGGCCAATTTATACTGATTTTCTGCTAACTCTAGTTTCTCCTGCAAATCACGTTTGTTTTGCAGCCGCATGTAATGATCTCGAAGCCGCGCATACTCTATAGATCGTTCAAAGTCTTTTTGCCGAAGTGCTACATTGAGCAAAATATTATAAATATCTCTTTGGCTCGCCAGGTCTTCATTTTGTTCTGAAATAGACAAAGCCTGCTCATAATATTTCTGTGCATTTTCCAGATCATCAGTTCGTAAGTAAAGGTCACCCAAATTTTTAAGCGGGTTCTCATTAAGGGTACCCAGCTCATAGTTGATTTTTATTGCTTTCAAAAAATAATCAACGGCTTCATGTACATCGCCCAACTCTTCAGAAAGCAAACCCAGGTTATTGTACGATTTGGCTATGGCATTTTTATCGTTCAGTAGTAGGTTGAGATCCAGAGACCTTAGGTTATACTCAATGGCCTCAGGGAAATTACCGATATTTCTGTAAATCACAGCCAGATTATTATAAGTGGCAGAAAGACCGACAGAGTCTTGCAGCTCCTTTTGAATGGCAATGGCTTTCTCAGTATACTCAATAGATCTATTAAAATCCTGATATTGAAAATAAGTATGCGCTAGCGCCGAATAGGTATTGGCTTCATCTGTTTGGTTATGTAGCTCCTGCGAATAACTTAGTGCCTTAAGCAAGTGCTCTACAGCCTCTTCTTTATTAGAAATGTAAGCGTTTTCTGAGCCCAGCAGCCAGTGCGTTTTAGTGATATAAACCTTGTCTTCATGGCTTGTAAAAATTTCTAATGCTGACTCTAAACTTTGAATAGACTTGGTAGAATTATGCATTTTAGACCATAATTTACCTTGCTCAAAATACATGAGCCCTTTCTGGATACCATCATACTTTTGTTTTTTTATAACGCTATCGAGAGCCATGATCGATTGCTGTGGAGTATCTGTCAAAAGTGATTTCACCAGCTCTACATCGGCTACAGATACCTGATCTTGCGTAGAGCAGCCAGCCAGCATAATAATAAGCAGAGCAACTATAGGTACCGAAGAAAAAGTGACATCTCTAATGAACATGCCTGATGAATAGAGTAAATAATATTTTATGTGACCACAAACATAGGAATATTCTTATTCACCCAGCTTCTCATTTACCTATACTAATAATGAAAGTAAACATAAAAAATGGCCTTGAATTAACTTTTGCAGCCATTTTATGTTTTATAATAGAATAATGACAAGTACGTATTGCTTTATTGCTAGTGCGCCTATAATAAAGCCCTGATTTACTGGCCTTACTCTGAAATAATTAGTATCTTAAGTGCTGCTACTGTACATGCTGAACAATGGCTTCATCTTCTCTTTCAATCGCTACGAAAGCGGAAGTGAAACTTATTCTGAATTATAACTGATGAATGGCTAATACCACATACGTGGTGAAAAATCATCAGCAACCTGAAAACCACCGTTATTAAAACGGTTTAAAGGCTGATTTAGGTTTGGCACTATAATCTCATATGTTAAAAGGAAAACCAACTAAACAAAAAATATAAGTCATGAGTAAAAAAAAGACCTTGCAGGATCTTTTAGAGCATGAGCTGAGAGATCTTTACAGTGCAGAAACACAAATTTTGGATGTGCTGCCGATAATGCTAAAAAAGGCCACTGACTCAGGTTTAAAAACTACAATAGAAGCACATTTCAAAGACACCAAGGAACAAAGAAGAAGACTAGAAGAGGCATGCATGGTACTGGACATTACTCCTAAAGGCCACATCTGCTCTGCCATAGCAGAAATTGTTAAAGAACTATCTGATTTTATAACAGTAGGCGCTGAAGCTGATGTAGTAGATGCAAAACTTATAGCTCAGGCCCAAAGAATGGCCCATTATGAAATAGCCGGTTACGGAGCCATCCTGCATTATGCCAGATGTGCGGATGCTGATGAAGTAGCTGATTTAGTAATGGAAAGCCTGGAACAGGAAAAAGATGCCGCAGAAAAATTAACTAAGCTGGCCGAAGAGAAAATAAATGAACATGCATTAGCATAAAAAAAAGGCCGGAAACAAAGCCGGCCTATAGACAATTAACGATGTGCAATCTTCTTTTTATAAGTTTCATAAATAAGATCATTGACTACACGCGGCAAGAGATCTAGCTTAAGGGCTAACTTCTTACAAAGTTCCATCTCATTCTTATCTACATCGCCGTCAATCATCATTACGGCTACCAGATCCTCTACCTGCTGGATCTTCTCATCATACTTCTTCGGTGGAGTAAATTTAATGTCCTCAGGATTGTTCTTAATATTCTGAATATCATCATTACTCATTTCTAACTTACGAGCTATAGTCACCAGAAGGTCCCACTCTTCCTTAGCCAAGTGCCCATCAGCCATGGCTACGGTAATTAGATTTTTCACATGACTCTTTCTCTTGTCATCCCCTGATCCGAATATGTTTAATAAATTCATGTCTATGTTCATTACTATTATGTTGAATACTTCTCTTCCCTCTCTGGTAAATAGGTTGAAACATACGTTAAGTTGAAATTATGGGTCTACTAAAAATACGTAATATCTGCTCTATTTTAGATTAAATTGAATTTTTATTTTTAATATAGTCTAAATCTATATCTTTATTAATACAATCAATTTGATCTATCGAAAGCTGTCCGATAGCTTTGAACCATAATTAATTATTAAAACAACAAAAAAGACATAACTATGATTACTATCGGATCACATTTTCCTGAATTTAACAAACAAGCCACTGTATCTATTGAAAAAGGTAAAGAGTTCACATCTATCAGCTCAGAAAGCTTAAAAAATGATGAAGACAAATGGACAGTGATGTTCTGGTGGCCAAAAGATTTCACTTTTGTATGCCCTACAGAAATAGCTGAATTCAATAACAACTATAGTGAGTTTGTAGACAGAGACACCAATCTTATCGGAGCATCTACTGATTCAGAATATGTTCACCTGGCCTGGAGAAAAGATCATGATGACTTAAGAGATCTGAAATTTCCAATGCTAGCAGACACTTCTAAATCACTAGCTGAAGAACTAGGTATTTTAGAGGCCAATGAAAAAGTAGCCTACAGAGCCACATTCATTATTGATCCTGACGGAATAGTAAGATGGGTAGCTGCTTATGATTTAAATGTAGGAAGAAATGTAGAAGAGGTGATAAGAGTTTTAGACGCCCTGCAAACAGATGAATTATGTCCTTGTAACTGGGAAAAAGGCCAAGAAACACTGGTAGCCTAATTTTCAACTTACTCCTTAATCCTAAAAAAATAGACTATGAATACTCATTTAGCAGAAATATCAGAAGACTTAAATATACAACCAGAGAACAGTAATGCGGCTTTCGATGCCTTATCAGAAGGAGAAAGCCGATGGATAAGAGACCTAAAAGTAAATCTTAAAAATGCTATAAAGCCAGGGCAGCTTAGCGAAAAAGAGGTGGCGCTTATTGGTTTGGCTATAGCTTCTAATGAAAGAGCTGAAGTATTTGAGCGCTTCTTCATTCAAAAAGCTTATGACGCCGAAGCCAACGCTGAAGAAATAGGCGAAGCAGTGGCCTGCGCCTCATTGCTAGCTAGCAATAATGTGCTTTACAGGTTTCGTCATTTCACTGATAAAGAAAAATATAATACTATACCAGCCGGCATTAAAATGAACATTATGATGAAACCGGCTACTGGCAAGGCATTCTTTGAGCTGATGAGCCTGGCCGTATCAGCAGTAAATGGATGCGAAATGTGCGTAAAATCTCACGAGCAATCATTAATAGAATTGGGAGTGACTGAAGAGAAAATCTTTGCTTCTGTGAAGTTAGCAGCCATAATAGTAAGCGCTACTAAAGTGATCAGATAGAGGTTTGTTTAATGAATAGTTAAGAAAGACGGTTGTATCAAAAGTAGTCACTTCTTTAATGAGCGTCATATTGATACTCTTTATGATTCACTTTTGGTACAACCTCTTTTCAATTAATAAATATATTCAAAGGCACTTTTATAGGCGCCAATTTCATTTACATAGTCTAAAAAGGCCGCATAAAACTCATGCTGACCGATGGTAGCACTGTCTCCTATTACTACCAGCTTCTTACGAGCTCTGGTCATAGCCACATTCATTCTACGGGTATTTGACAAAAAGCCTATTTCGCCCTTCTCGTTAGACCTTACCAGGGTAATGTAAATAATGTCTCTTTCCTGCCCCTGAAATGAGTCGATGGTATTAATATCTGTTTTATCAATAATTGATTCCGGCAAATGTTTATTGTCTAATAGGTGATCTACTAACGCACCGGTTTGTGCTTTATAAGGCGCTATTACCCCCACACTTTCCACCTCATCAATTTTACCAACAGCCTCTATTTGCTCAATATATTGCTTCAGATGTGTACCGAGTAATTCAGCTTCTTCCTTATTAAAAGAACTTTTGCTTTCCGGATCTACCTGTTCAAAATATCCACAACCCGCAGTATCTATAAATTCTACGGCAAGGTCTCCTTCAAAAACCGTCCAGGAAGCCACATTTTTATTGGCTATGAGTTCATTATTATAAAAAATGCTACTGGAGAAATTCATAATATCAGTATGCATTCTATATTGCTCTTTGAGCATTACATCGGCCTTATTATTTTTAATGGCCTTTTCAAAAAGGGTGACTTCCAGTCCCTCTTTCGCTGCCTGGAATGATTTTATGGTAGGCGGCAACTGCTGATGATCTCCCGCAAATATCACTCTTTCAGCTTTAATGATGGGAATCCAGCAAGCGGGCTCCAGTGCCTGAGCAGCTTCATCAATAAAAACTGTATTGAAAGAAATACCTTTGATAACATTGTTACTGGCTCCAACCAGTGTACAAGCTATCACCTGAGACTTATTTAAAATATCATTGGTAATATAATAACTCAGCTGATCGGCATCATCTTTAAGGCTGCGAGCTTCATCTAACAACATACGGCGCTGCTGTCTTTCGGCATGGCCAAAATTGCGTTTGTATTTCTTACCCAGACTTCGGTATTCTTCGGCCTTTCTCTTTAAGTTTTTCAGCTCTTTATAATCCGGATGATGCGCCACCTTCACATCTAGCGTTTTACTGAGTGTTTCTTCCGTAACCCTGGCCGGATGACCAATGCGCAACACATTTACGCCATGTTCGCCCAGCTTTTCTACCAATAAATCTACCGCAGCATTACTAGGCGCACAAACCAGCGTTTGCCGCTCTTGCTTGAGCGTTTGAAGTATGGCTTCTATGAGCGTAGTAGTTTTACCAGTTCCCGGAGGGCCATGGATTATGGCTACATCCTGCGCTCTGTTCACTAAATTGAGAGCATCATTTTGGCTTGGGTTTAGACCCGGGCTGTTAAGCTGATCTAATTTCTTAAACCCCGCCTCACTACCACCAAGGAGTATTTTCTTTAACTGATTTATTCTGCCTGAATCGGTTTTAGCCAGGTATTTCAACACCTTTTCCATTTCCCGATAAGAACTCTCATCAAATAGGAGCTGCACGCCCAAATTCCCATCTCTCAGCCAGTCAGGAGCAAAATCATGGTTAAGCGTGATCATCATTTCCTGCTTATTCACATAATTAACCACTCCGCTTACAGTCTCTTCAGTCTCACTGTTATCCCCTGCGGTAGAAAACAGACTTACTAACTTTCCTGATGAAAACATGTGAGACTCAGTATGCTCCTTGGGTCGGGAGACTTTCACTACCAATCTTTCTCCTGCATCAAACTTGGTTCGGTCTAAAAACACAGGATACCAACACACGCCTTGCTTCCTTCTTTCATTAAAAGAAGTGCCCGTCATTTTTAGTTTATACTGCAGCAGATCCTCTTCCTTTTCCTTTTTAAGGAGCGCTGCCAGGTGTTTGAAATCGTCAGTCATTCATACATTTTAGATAGAAAAAGCCGCTGCATTCCTAGTCTTCAAATCCTTCATTGTTAAAATCAGGAAACTGCTTTTTCAGGTTCTTATCTGAGGGTTTTGTAGGGTTTTCCCAGCTGGCATCCAGTTCCAGCAGGATCATCTTCTTATTATTAAGCTGTGCTTTCAGCTTATCAACATCATTAAAAAAGTTCTTATCTCTTCTTTGAGAGCGCAAAGCATATTTTCTGGCAAATTGATCACCTTCTGCCTGTAATGCATTTCTGATGTCAATATTTAGTTTTAGTCTTTCCAGAATATCATCTTTTGACTTACCTAATACTTCAGTAGCCTCCAGCGTACCCAAGGTAAGTACGGCCGTACCGCCTACTCCGGTAACATAGTCTTTGCTATTGTCTTCCATAAACACAGGGCTAATACCAGTAACCGCTCCTAAAGATGCGTTAACAATAGATCTGTGTCTTTTGCCTTTCTTGGCTCTCTTCAGCTGCTTGTTAAGATTCTTCTGATTTTCGTCTAGCTGATCAATCATATCCATGGTCTGGATAAGCATAGTTTTATATTTGGCATAAAGCCTTTTATCTTTCTGCTCCAGGTTCTCAGTGTCAAGCACCTCCACCTTCAGACTTTTCTCTGCTCTTTTATTACTTTCGTCTAACACATAAAAAACGATCTCTACAGTTACAGAACGCTCTTGCTCTCCCACAAAGTCATAGCCCGGAGTCCAGGTGAACTCCCACTGCGTAGCGGTATTACTGGTAAGTCCACTTTTAGGGATTCTCAAGTCATTAGACACAAAGGATACATCTCTGATATTATCATCACCATTAGGATCAGAAACGTAAAAATTAAGGTTAAGCACTTCATCTTCCTTCATGGTTACTAAGGTGTCATTCGGTACCATGAGTATTTCTGGAGGTAAATCCAGCTGAGTAGGTGCTATGATAAGCGTACCCATTGTTTCTGATTTTTCTGGCTGATCCTGCACCAGAAAATGCACTTTTAAATGTTCTCTTCTTATGCTTCTAAACTGATTTCTAGATGGTTTCCAGCTAAATATTCCTAACTCAGAAAGTGATGCTCCTTCGGGCATTTCTGATAAAATAGATTTGAAAACAATAGGATCATCATCAGGATCATTGATTTGGTCCAGCTGCTTGAGATTGAACTCATTTTCTGAGTACTGTCTTACATAAAACACGGGCAGCTCACCAATAGATGGCGGCCTGTTTTTATGCATAACTGTAAAGGGAATTTCTTTCCTTATTTTATTTCCTGTACTGGAAATGGCTTCAAATATTACGCTAAACTCTTGTTTCTCCGTTACCCGATCTACCAAATCATAAGATGGCACCCAGTTGAAATTTCCTAGAGAATCTAAATGTAGCTCTAATCCACGATCTCCATAAACAGAGAATTTATAATCATAACTGGTATCTCCTTCCACTTTCAATGTAAAAGATAGGGAGTCTCCTTCTTCTAGTATATTCCAGTCTGGGTCACTGGGGAAAATAAACTCCTGAGCTTGAACCTTTGTACCAAATAATACAGCGAAAACCAATAAGACCGAATAAGTTACTTTCATTATGAGAGTCATTTACCTGCAAATTTATAAACGAAATATTGTCAAATAAATCGAATTGAATTTTTTTAATACCTTAATCTGAAAAAGTTATTTTATTCTCAATATAATCATACACAAGCATGTGTTTGTGTGCTGTGAAGTTGCAATATTTTAATTCATACTCAAAAAAGTAGGCCTGACATGGAGCAGATTATTTATACAGACGGCATTGTTCTTCGTTAGTTTGAGGTTATATTGGAAGAAATTTTTCTTGATTTTATTTTTCATAAACCTAACATCACCTTACCTAAAATTACTTAAATGATACTAGAACCCGTTGATTGGCTCTTCATAATTGCTTTTTTTGCTGTCTCTCTTTTTATTGGTATCTGGGTAGCCCGACAGGCTGGCTCCAGCGTATCAGAATTTTTTCTCTCTGGTCGTGAAATGCCCTGGTGGCTCCTGGGGGTATCTATGGTGGCCACCACCTTTTCTGCTGACACCCCGAACCTAGTAACAGACATAGTAAGAGAAAATGGTGTTTCAGGAAACTGGGAATGGTGGGCCTTTTTGCTCACCGGCATGCTCACCGTGTTTGTATACTCCAAGCTATGGCGCCGCTCCGAAGTGCTTACCGACCTTGAGTTTTATGAGATGCGATATAGCGGCAAAACAGCGGCTTTTCTGAGAGGCTTTAGAGCCATTTATCTGGGTGTGTTTTTCAATATCATGATTATGGCCACCGTGTGCCTCGCCGCCATTAAAATTGGAGGCGTGCTGCTAGACCTTACTCCGGTACAAACCTTATTAATAGCTTCAGTAGTAACGGTAATATATAGCTCCCTTGGTGGACTAAAAGGGGTATTGATCACTGATTTTGTTCAATTTATTATAGCTATGATTGGCTCTGTATGGGCCTCTTACGTAATCATAAACTTACCCGAGGTAGGCGGACTCAGCAACATGCTTTCTCATGAGGTAGTAGCCACTAAGCTAGACATATTGCCTGACTTCACTAAAACAGAAACGCTGGTTCCTCTTTTTGTAATACCACTAGCCGTACAGTGGTGGAGCGTTTGGTACCCGGGAGCAGAACCTGGCGGTGGTGGCTATATAGCACAGCGTATGCTTTCTGCCAAAGATGAGAAAAATGCTATCGGTGCCACTTTGTTTTTTAACGTAGCACACTACGCCCTAAGACCGTGGCCCTGGATATTGATAGCACTGGCCTCTTTAATAGTATTTCCTAACCTGGAGTCTATTCAGGCAGCATTTCCTAATGTAGCACCGGGCATCATTAAAAATGATTTGGCCTATCCTGCCATGCTCACTTATCTGCCGCATGGCTTGCTGGGAGTGGTTATAGCTTCATTAATTGCTGCATTTATGTCTACCATATCCACGCACCTTAACTGGGGTTCCAGTTATGTGGTTAACGATTTTTATAAACGCTTTGTGAACCCCGAGAGCTCAGATAAGGCTTTAGTAAACGTAGGCAGAATATCTACGGTAGTGCTGATGGTATTTTCGGCCATACTAGCGCTCTATTTAGAAAACGCCATTCAGGCTTTCAGAATATTGCTCACCATAGGAGCAGGAACGGGACTCATCTTTATTTTAAGGTGGTTTTGGTGGCGAATTAATGCCTTCACCGAACTAGCAGGCATGTTTATATCCTTTTTTATGGCTATCTATTTTGAGCTTATTCATGAGGCCATTGGCTTTGCTCCACTAGCTGGCTGGGAAAGACTAATAATAGGTGTAGCCGTAACTACTGTGGTCTGGTTGATTGTAACTTTCCTAACTAGAGAAACTGACATGAAACAACTGGTTCAGTTCTATGTAAAAGTACGGCCAGCAGGCCCGGGCTGGGCTAAAGTAAAAAAAGCTGTAGCTGAAGAAGGAATTATTATAGAAAAAGAAAAGCACAGTTTAACCCTTGAGATTCTAAGTGTATTCATAGGAACCATAGCCGTATTTAGTGCCCTGTTCGCCACTGGCTATTTTATCTATGGCAGAACGAGCGTAGCCATTATACTCACTCTAATTTCTGCTGCCGGCTTCGGATGGCTGATTTATATGTGGAAGAAATTATCAAGTTAGAATGTGGGATGAGGCAGGAGTGGATCGTAAAGAGCACAAGTGGACACTTGCGCCAGAGTTTAGGTCTTTGGAAAAGATTGCGACTTCAAAGCATGCATTACTAAGCCAATTAAAAATGATCGGGATCGATTAATTATATATATTTGTTTGTACAAAACATTCATTATTACAATAAGGAAAAGTACATAGACAGTTTAATCATTGATTTACTTAAAATTAGACTTTTCACCAGGTTGAAACCGCTAAAAATATATTTATCTATATTTTATAACAATCTATAATTTATTAATCATGAAGATCACACTAGATATACAAGACAGCAAGTATGATACTTTTCTTAAATTCATCAAAACATTGAATTACGTTTCTATTAATCAGGAAGATGGAACACCTCAATGGCAAAAAGATGAAGTACACAGAAGAATGCAACTAGTTGATAAACAAGACATGAAAACACGGAATTGGAAAGATGCTAAAGAGGATCTCTTCGAAAAGTGAACTACTCTGTTTCTATTGCCGAGGCTGCTGAAGCAGATATCCGAGAAGCGTTTCTTTGGTACCAAGACAAAAACGATAATCTAGGGCTTCGTTTCGAAAAGCATATTTTAAAAGCCGTAGAAAGCATCCGCAGTAACCCTTTTAAAACTCAAATTCGGTATGACAGCATCCGGGTTTTCTTCTTGAAAAAATTCCCATTTGGCATTCATTTTAGAGTGAATGAAGCCACAAATTCCATCCTTATCCTTGCGGTATTTCACACGTCAAAAGACTCCAAAAAGTGGAAAATGGAAAAATAAAACTTACTTCAATTAGCAGAAAAGGACACTTGCCCAGAGTTGATGATCTTGAACCAGATTGGGTTAATAAAATTATAAATCAGTAAGCCACATTTCCAATAATAATATATGTACTATAACATCACTAATCTTTCCCTTTTCTATTGTACTTGGTTTTAAAATACCATTATTTTTATCTAAATAATTGTGCAGCACACTTATCAATGTCTTATGCTGCTCCTTATCAATTCGCCCGTTCAACAACTGAAGTGACAAATAATTTTCAAGAAGCAATTGGAAATTATACGTTTGCATTAGATTTTTAGCAACACTTCCTCTGTTATTTGGATAACTAATTGCAGGAAAATATCCTTCTGATTTAATACCTCCAGCCTGTTCTATTAGCTTATCATTAAATTCATTGATATCACTTAATGTACTTACTAATTCTTTAGCGCCTTTTTCAGAAGCTAAACTCATTTCTTTTTCTATAACACTTCTTTCAATGCCATGTAAAATCATTACAGAATACTTATGGTCATTTAATACGTTTTGATCTGGCTGCCCATTAGAGCACCCTTGAAGCGCCAAAAAGCATAACAATATCAATTCCTTAATTTTATATTTACAATTCATGCCCTAATCTAATACTATCTTGTTTAGAGCCAACCTTTCAGGAACACTTATTCCTGTCCAAACTGACCTTTAGCATGGGCAATGATCCATATATCTCCGTTCCCGCCATGCTCTGCATGGTGGTACTGCTTCATCTCATTAAACTTACGCCAAATCTCCTACTCAGTCGCTAGCTGAGCTATAAAGATAACGACAAGGCCCATCAACTTCTCCCGATTCTACAGGATCAAAGTTTAAATAATCAAGATTTTCCTCAATTGCTTACGTGAAAGGCACAAGTGGACACTTGCGCCAAAGTTTAGGTCTTTGGAACAGGTTGAGTGATTAGTCATAACTCTATAACGTCATCCCGGCCGCAACGAAGTGAAGAGCCGGGATCTCACTGTTCAGGTAGCACTAACCGAACAGTGAGATTCCTGATACCATTGCACTATGCTCCATAATTCAGGAATGACGGCTTTTATTTGCCAATTCGTATGTGTGAAAGCCTGCTTTTCCCAACTCGTCGTACCCAAAACAATCGCTTGGCTCCAGACGAGTGATCATAATGCTTTAGGCCTCTGGCCGATATTGCACTGACCGTTCAAAACATGTAACTGAATGGAATGCGCAAAGACTGACTTGACATAACCTTGGACCTGCTACATTTGATTGGACAGTAAGTTAAGCGCTTTTGAGTTAAATTTACTAAATATGAAAAGAGCAAGAAGAGAGTTTGACAAGGAGTTTAAACAGATGGCAGTGAACCTGTGCCTGTCAGGAAAAAGTACAAGAGAAGTAGCTGATGAGCTTGGTTTAAGGACTGAGCTGGTTACCCGATGGAAACGTGAATACAATGAGTACAAAGAAGGTAGTTTTTCAGGTCATGGTAATCAGAATTTAACCTCAGAACAAAAGGAGATAGCCCGTTTAAAACGAGAACTGCGTGAAGCCCAACTAGAAAGGGATATTTTAAAAAAGGCAGTAAGCATCTTCTCCAAGGGAGACAACAAATATTCCGGTTCATAAAGGAATACAACCACAGATTTGGTGTTGAGAGGATGTGTAAAGTACTTAAAGTCAGTAGAAGTGGTTTCTATAATTGGAGCAACAGAAGGCCATCAATGAGAAAGTTGGAGAATGAAAAGGTATCCGCATATATCAGGACTATACACAGCAATAGCAGAGGAAGGTATGGTAGCCCGAAGATCACCGAGGAGTTACGAGACCTGGGTTGGCGTATCTCTCGCCCCAGAGTGGCCAGGATCATGCGTAACCAGGGCATTAGAAGTATTATTTGCAGAAAGTTCAGAGGAACTACCACCCAATCAAGACACAACTATCCAGTAGCTAAAAACCTATTAAACAGAGATTTTCAGGCAAACCTTCCGGGGCATAAATGGGTCTCTGATATTACATACATCCCCACTGGTCAAGGTTGGATGTATTTAACCATCATTATGGATTTGTACGATCGAAAGATTATAGGATGGTCATTGAGTAGGTCTATGGCGTGCCATGATACAATATGGCCAGCCTGGAGAATGGCTTTAATTAATAGGCCAATAACAAACCAATTAATATTTCATTCCGACCGGGGAGTGCAGTATGCCACCTATTCTTTTTCAGATCACCTCAAAAGTAAGGGTATACAACAAAGCATGAGTAGAAAAGGTAATTGCTGGGATAATGCTGTGGCAGAAAACTTCTTTAAGATACTGAAGTCAGAACTGGTCAAACATACCAATTTCTATAGTATTCTTCAGGCCAAGAATGACCTGTTCGAATTTATAGAAATATGGTATAATAGAAAAAGAAAACATTCGTACTTAGGATATAAGACGCCTGAACAATTTAATAACCATAACTATTCAAAATGTGCTTAACTTATTGTCCAGTTTTTTGTTGCAAATCCACCTATTTGTTAGACTTTGTTATGCAAATGCATCTCTACTTAACCGGCCAGAGGCTTCAGAAATAGTGGTCAAGCGGTAAGAACCGAGCGACTTAACAGCTAGAGAATGGCACGCGTTGAAAACAGCGCGCCAACAGTTAAGGACATATGCGGAACAACGGGCAAACCACTATGCAAAGCATGGCGGGAACGAGGACTACGGGAAATCATCTTTCTGAAATTTTAATTCCTTTGAAAAAAGCTTTCAGCAATAAAAAATTATGATTATCCGTAATTACCCATAATGTAAAAAAAGTATTAAATTAGTGTATGGATATATTCAGTTTCACTACCCACTTCAGTGATGAACAATCATGCAGAGAGCATTTTAAAGGAGAACGAGACAAGTTAGGAGTTATATGTCACCGTTGCGGTCATGATCAGCATTATTGGATAAAAAGCCGATGGAGCTATGAGTGTAAAGCTTGCCGAAGTAGAACTTCTTTACGTAGCGGCACGATCATGCAAGACTCTAACCTTTCTTTTCTGGTTTGGTACAAAACAATGTTTTTAATGAGTGTTACCAAAAAAGGTTTTTCCAGCAAGGAGATTCAGAAGCAATTGGGATTGAAACGATATGAGCCCGTATGGGCAATGGTTCATAAACTGAGAAAAGCCATGGGAAATCGAGATTCCAGATACACTTTAGAGGGAATGATTGAGATGGATGAGGGCTATTTTACAGTGGAATCAACTGAGATCGAGAAGAATAAAGGGAAAAGAGGTAGAGGAGCGGCAGGAAAACAAAATGTAGCAGTAATGGCTGAATCTACTCCTTTAGAAGACTTGGAAACAGGAAAAAAAGAACGCCAATGTCGTTATTTCAAAGCTAAAGTACTTAAAGGCCACAGTTCACAGGAAGTAGATCATGTATTACAATCATCCATTGATGAACAAAGTATTGTTTTTTCAGACCAAAGCACTTCCTATGTTAACATTGCTGATTATATAGAGCTTCACATTACTGAGAAATCTAATAAGCAAACCACTAACGAGACACTTAAATGGGTGCATATCACCATTAGCAATGCCAAAAGAACATTTCTAGGGAACTACCATAAGATTAAAGGAAAGTACCTTCAATTGTATCTCGATGAGTTTGTTTACAAACTCAATAGACGATACTTTGGTGATAAGCTCTTTGATAGGCTCGTTATAGCTAACATTACAGCATATGACTAATTACGGATAATCATATAAAAAATTGAACATATTCAATGCTACAATAAAACAGAATAGAAGTAGAGAGGCGAAAATCACCTCTTTGATGAAGGCCAACAAACAAATGAACAAAAAAAAGTTTAAAAATAGCCATATTAAAACTTTACTTAAGGGGTAATAAAAAGTGACAATCAAATTATCACCTTCACACCTTAAATTAACCAGGGGATAAACACCAGGTGTTCCTATATTTTGAGCTTTTATCTTATAATTCTCTGTTCCTTTTATAGGCACCGCTAACAATTGCTTATTATCTAATGACTTAAAAAAAAAGCTTTTACTAATGCTCAATTCATATTTTTTGATTGTTATCCTCATTCTTCTTCCTCTTTTTGATTAGTTGCTTCACTTAAACTATTAACCAACAATTCAAAATCATTAACCGTATACCCCAAGTCACTCATAGATATATAATAGTCCGTTAAATATTCATCAATACCAGCTAGGTCGCAATTGCATTGCGACCACATCTCCCCAGGCATTTGTAATGCCTGGTTAATATCCAAACTTTAAAAATAATATGCTAAGACTACTCCTGTATTAGATAGCTGACGTGCCCTGCTAAATGAAAAAAGACCTTCTCAACGTAGAAGGCACAAGTGGACACTTGCGCCAGAGTTTAAGTCTTGGACCAGATTAGGGTTAATCGTCAATTCATTTTTCTATATTCTAAATACTCATTTGATATTCGTAAATAGCTATTGCAATAATGATATTTGGTTAATCCCTCGGTTCCATAAGCTGTCTGACCTGGATATCTCTCATATACATAATTAAAATTATATAAATAGACTTTGCACTTTATAGGATCATAGTCCCATGACGCCTTAAACTTATAGTCTATTGTATCCTTTTGGAGGATATGAACATAAGTACAATCGTTAATGATATCAATGTATTCCTCTTTTCCGCTTTCTTCTTTACTTTAATCACGTTCTATCTGCTCGTACCTTCCTATCAGCGCACTTGATACTTCTGGGCAGCTGCAGTTATTACAACTACAGATAAATCCACTCACTGCCATAAGCTTCAAAAGGCTTTTTATTAAAACGATATTCTTCATTCTATATTCGAAAATCCCCCATTACACAAAAACGTATTGATAAGTTATACCTGAAGACCTACCATTTAGAATGGCTCAAATTTATACTTTTCATTTATATGATTAAGTAGTAAAACTTGCTTCCGCAAAATATATAGCGGAAGCTCCTTATGAGGAACCGCTGATGAATTAAAGCAATTTGCGTGAATCATACCATACTCTCAACACCACTCAAACAACCCACTTAATAATCGTAGAGTCCGGGTTAATTCATTATCTTTAATAGGGGAATATTTTTGATTTTTTCTAGTAGTAAAACTCCCAACAGCATTATTCAACCTAATTATGCCATTACGAGTTAGCTCCATAGGGGTGATTTTATTATTGATTATACTGCTGCCGCAATGGACAGCGGCTCAGAATTCGCGTGTTGGTGAATGGATAAGCTGCTCCAAAGTGCAAACTGTTAATAGAAAGCCTTCTACTGCGGTTTCAGAGGAAATAACCGTTGGTAATTTCAGGGCAGTTACCCTCTATAGCCCAGCAGAGGCACTGCCGGCAATTAAAAGTGTTCTCTCAAAATGGAACGCTCAGGTAACTACCAACACCCCCATCAAGATAAGCCTTGAGTGGGCAGAAACAGGTAATTTCATGGCTCTGACAAGGCCATCTTCATTTATTAGAAATTTCAGCACCAACACTCCCAACAACATATGGTATCCCATTGCTTTAGCTGAAAAATTAGCTGGAAAAGAACTTAATAATCCAGATGATTTTGAAATTGAGATTAAGCTCAACGCAGGTATTAACTGGTATTTCGGAATTGATGGTAAATGTGATTCTAACCAAATCGATCTCTACACTATTTTGCTCCATGAAATCACCCACGGCATGGGCTTCATTTCCAGTGCAGAGCAAACTCCTGAGGGCGTGATATTTTCTACTGACGAAAGTTTCAGTGTATTCGATCGCCTACTGATGACCGGGGACCATACTCGTTTAATCAATTACGAATCGCCACAATTACTGGAAGACCTTCTTTCTGAGGGTGACATTTTCATTAGTAACACTTCCGATAATGATTCCTATTGGAAATGCTATAGCCCGATCACTTTTTCTTCAGGCGTAAGCCTGAGCCATTGGGATCATGATGAAAACACTTCGAACACGCTAATGAGGCCTTTTTTTGATCCAGGCACTTATTTTCATGAAATAGATGAAAGAACTAATCATGTCTTAAAAAGTATTGGTTGGGATCAAACGGAAAGCAGTCTTATCACCGCCTTTCCCAACCCCGCAAATGATGTAATAAACTTAAAGTGGCCTCCTTATCTGGATAAAATAGATTTAAAAATATACAACTCTCAAGGATTACTCATTCTTTCTCAAAAATTAAATAATACCCCCCATGAAAAGGCCACTGTGCAAGTATCATTATTAGATCAAGGTATGTATTTTATGCATGTGCAGAGTGCTGATTTTCGGGTGAATAAAATTATAAAAATCATTATTACAGATTAATCAACCTAATTACCTTATTATATGAATACCGAAAAAATTACTTCCTTACTTTTACTTCTGCCCTTATTATGGATCAACTTATCATCCTGTTCACACACCTGCAGTGGAGATATTATTGAAGATGCGAAGTCAAACGATATGGATTGTATTCAACAGTATATCGCCACTGCCCAAGAAACGATTGACAAAACAGACTCACACGGTTATACGCCATTGTTATGGGCCATTTATTATGGTCATGATGATTTGGCAATATGGCTGATTGATAAAGGTGCTAATATAGACTTACGCGAAGGTCATGGTGAAAATGCATTGCTAATGGCATCTATGCAAAACAGGCCGAAAGTAGCACAATATTTACTGGAAAAAGGGGCCTCAGTAAATGTAAAAAACGATGAAAATGTAACGCCACTGATGTATGCTAGCAGCTATGGGTTTACAGAACTGGCCAAAATGTATGCGGAAGCTGGAGCCCATTTGCAGGACACCAGCAAAGAAGGACTCACTCCTCTCGCCTATGCTGCATTAAGGGGTAATTATGAAATCACTAAAACCCTGATTAACCAAGGGGCCGATGTCAACTACAAAACCTCAGAGGATGATTGCATTCTCCTCATGATGTCCATTCAAGGAAAAGACAGCATCAGTCAACTTCTCATTTCCAAAGGTGCAGATGTGAATTATATCAATAAATATAAGAACACACCTCTTATAGCGGCATGCAGAAACAGGCATACTGATATGGTAAAACTCCTTTTAGAATCAGGGGCTGATCCTAATATTCCTGAAGAACAATCGGCTTATGAAATTGCTATCAACCTTGAAAACGAGGAAATAATCGAAGTATTTAAACAACACAAATGAAGGTTGATCTCTAAAAGGAAGACTGTCTACTTGATTAATGCCTGTCACTTTGAACTGGTTTATTAACTAAAGAAAAGTCACATTGAGGTACTCGAAATACCTCCCTACTCAAAAAACGAAGATTTCGAGAAACCTCAATCTGACTTAAATGATTTTAATAAATTCTTGTAAACAAGCCTTTACCGTTACCTGAGCCACCGCTATTAGTTAATGTAATGTGGCCTGTATTTCCATTACCATCATACCCCCAAGAAAGGTTGTTATTTGAAGTACAATTAGTCACGGTATGTGGCACGTTTTGTCCAGCACTACCTAATTTAAAACCGTTGCCATCTCCATTAGATCCATAACC
The DNA here is from genome assembly GCF_021389955.1 of Fulvivirga maritima. NCBI lineage: Bacteria > Pseudomonadati > Bacteroidota > Cytophagia > Cytophagales > Fulvivirgaceae > Fulvivirga > Fulvivirga maritima. Next base: position 2,405,600 of record NZ_CP089980.1, on the reverse strand, counting down.
ATTATCTCTGGCCAGGCAGTGATTCATAACTACAGTATAAGGCTGACCGTAAAGATCCCAGCCATCATCTGAGTTATTATAAGCGTTACATTTGTAGAACTGGTTGCCTTGGCCGGCAGAAAGTTTACAAGCAAAACCATCAGCATTTTCACCACCATTACCTGCATCATAGTTATCATATGAAGTGGAATAATTAATACTGTTATGATGAGAGCTGTTATAGATTTGTAGACCGGAATCTCCACAACCACGGGTTCGTAATTTATTAACCCAGTTGTAGCCTCCGTATTGAAATACCAATCCGCAATCACCGGCGTATTCTATATTTAGCCAGGAAATATTCCAGTAGCTGGCATTGCACTTAATACCCCAGCCACTTACGCCCGAGCAGTTAATGGTTCGGTAAGTTCCATTTCCTGTAAGGTTGATCTTAGCACTTGATGTACCACTATTGGCAAGCTCCAGAGTCTGGGTTAAGTAAATAGTACCAGTAACGTTAATTTGATCTCCAGGCTGCGCATTAGCCACAGCAGACCGTAGTGCGGATTCAGAGGATACATTATAAGTAGCGCCTGCAGCAGACACTTCTTTAGTATCAGGAGAAACATTCTCTTCTGAACAATTGAATAGCAATACACTTGCTAGACAAATTAATGTGAATACTTTTTTCATGAGTTTAAGTTGATTTAGGTTTAAATTTAATTTAATGACATAGTATTAATTTTTAATGTTATGATTCATTTCAATGCTGTGCTTAACTCCTCTAAACACCATAGTAAAATCACACCTACTCAGTGCCAAAGGGCCTTTATATAATTTAGTGATATTTTTAAATATAATTGACTTATCAGGTAATAATATATTTAATCATTTAATTATACCTATTCCACCATGATCAATTCTGTCAATAATCAAATAGTAGGAGCATTGCTGTAGATATGCAGGTTAGTGGGCTGGTATTATGCAACGGAAGTTAAATGTAGGAGCAGTTGGCTATTAGTAAAGGCACAAGTGGACACTTGCGCCAGAGATTAAACCTTGGACCAGGTTGGGTCCTAGCGAATGTTTGGTACTAATCATAGTGTAAAGTTTAATATTGCTTTAGAGTGTTAATCACTTTTTTAAGTACCTCTTCGTAAACATTTGGAACAAACTCATTCAGTTTATTTTCGTTTGAGAAGAAACGGTTTCTATTCGTCGATTTAAGGAAATGTCCATCTTGAGAATCTGGAATTAAAATATATTTGTCAATCACTTTATTGTTGAAAATTTTAACATAGATTCTGTTAAATGAATTTATGGAATTATTGTGTATAAAGTCGTTACGTAAGTTTTCCAATAAGCGAATGTCATTAGATACGTTGCTTATGCTTTCCGTTACTCCTTTAATTTTTTTCAAGTGTTTAGCGTCTCCAAATAGAATTTTGTTATTGATTTTATGATATTTACTATAATTAAAGTTTTCTTTCTCCTCAAGGGCGTAACAATATTTGACAACGATATCTAGTGAGGACATCATTTTTATGATTGAAGAACTTAAAAGACCAATTATTAGAGAGGTTTTAGGAGTTTTGGAGATAATTACCTTATTGCCACAATCATTGTTATTGACCAAAAGGTTTGTACTGTCAAGAAGCTCTTCAAAATGATAATATAGGTCAATGCTTTCTAGAAGTGTGTTTTTTAATGTATCTAGGATACTTGATATATCATTTTGAATTAATGATTTCAAGAAAGGTATTTTGTCTCCTTTTTTTATTCGACATTTGAGGTATCTTTCGAATTGAACTTTATCAATTAAAGTTTCCGAATCAAGCCCCGCTATTAAAACAATACTTTGGTCAGTAGGCGAAAGGTTAAGTACAAGTTTCGAATCAGGATCCGATGTGTCGATTCTTTCTAATTCAGAAGAAATGATTTCAAAGAAAAATCTAAGATTGACAGATGACATATTTCTGAGAAGTTCATAATGTTACACAACAAATTAAAATTAAGATGAAATATGACTCTACTGAGTGGGAGCGATTGAGTATAGCAGCCCAAGATACAATTATTTATTAATAAAAATAGCCAGCCTAATCGGAGCACCTACAACCTCAATCACGAAACATTGACCATACATCGTGAATTTAGAAATCTCCTTATCTTATTTGGAGGAGAAGTACTTGATCATTTTGCTTTAGACCTCTACCCGGAATTGCACTGACTTATGATAATTGAAAAGCTTTAATTTTCATTACTGACTTAGCATTAGTAATATCATTAGCCATCTGAAATGGGCTATGCCGGTAAAATTTAAATTTAATTAATAATTGACATCCTATATTGTTCACCCTTACCTAACCGGCCAGAGGCCTCGATTTCAACAGTCGCCCGGCTCATACCGGGTGACTGTTGAAATCGAGCGACTGTTTGAGTTTTTCTTAATGTTTAAGAAATCCCCTTTTTAACTTAATATTATTGTCACTAGCATTACTCATTATCCTTGACGATTTTGAATTAGCGGGTGCCATTTCATAAAGCTCTTCATCGCCATTACTATATATTTCTAGTATTTTAAGTGAATTGTCTGTTAGCTCAACAACCTCTACGATATCCTCTTCATCCCATACTGCAGGATCTCCCCAAGAATATAAAAAGTGAGTCTCAGTGTCATCATACCATTTCCAACTGGCTAGCCCTCCTTCATTTTCATCGTCAGGATTTGCTAGCTCCACAAAATAGGTGCCTGCCTGTGAAAATAATACAGTTAAATCAAATTCAGTGCCTGTCACTTCTTCCCCATTAACTGTTACCATTTGCCATGTGCGGCATAATAATTCAGTTCTGGTGGAATTATTCATTTCAGCTTGCTTGGCAGCGCTGATATTAACTTTATCTTCACCATCTACCTGAAGTGCAAAACTTATCGAATTATCATCGATCTCATCAATCTCAATGGTTCCAAAATCCTCTAATTCGACAGTTTTACTATCAACAATATTATAGTTGCCAAACAAGACTATCGGGGCACCATTGACTTGGTCTACTTTGACAACAATATAAGTGTAGCTTTTATTGAATTCAAATGATTGATATGTGTCATTATCATTTACGACCCATTTTGCACTAATGGCTTCTTTCTCACTGGCATCATCAGGTGTACTATCATCATCCTTACAAGAAAACAGAAGGGATAGTGTTATTAGTAATAGCAGGTTTAATTTTTTCATTTGTTTTTAATGTTATGTACTTCTATTAAAGAGTAAGTTTATTTAGTAATATTCAATACCTAAGTTTGGGCATTTGCATAGGAGATAAGGACATAGGCAAAACCGTTCAGACATTTGATCTCAAAAATAGCTCGTCGATTCTTCACCACTCCTACCCCTTCAATACAATTTCATGCTCTCCGGCCCATTGCTTTAAGTCTTGCTTTTGAATGGCTGCGGCCATGAGGTCTGGAAACTGATCTGGGGTGCAGGCAAATACCGGAGCGCCCATCTGCGATAGTTTGGATGCCATATTGCTATCATAACTGGGGCTGCCTTCATCGTTTAGCGCTAACAGACAAATAAACTGAATCCCTGACTCTATCATGTCCCGTGCTCTTTTTAGCATTTCTTTGGCATTACCGCCTTCATACAAATCTGTAATGAGCACCAGAATAGTGTCATCAGCTTTTGTTATTAGTTCCTGACAGTATTTTAAGGCAAGGTTAATGTCTGTGCCTCCACCCATCTGCACACCAAAAAGTAGATCTACAGGGTCTTTCAGGTCTTCAGTAAGATCGGCAACATCAGTATCAAAAAGCACCATTTTTGTTTTAACAGTCGGCACGGAGGCCATTACAGCGCCAAATATTCCAGAGTAAACAATGGAAGTACCCATGGAACCACTTTGATCTATGCAAAGCACAATATCTTTTAATGACCTTTTGGACTTCCTTCCATATCCTATTCTCACCTCAGGTATAATGGTTTTATAATCAGGCTGATAGTGCTTAAGATTCTTCCGAATGGTAGCATCCCAGTTGATCTCATTATACCTTGGGTGAAACTTCTTAGCTGATTTATTGAGAGCTCCACTTAAAGCTGAAACGGTTTTTTGCTCTAGCTTGGCCATAAGTTCATCTACCACTTTTTGAACCACTCTCTTGGCGGTATCTTTGGTTTTGGCAGGAATTAGCTTGCCCAGTTGCATCAGTGTAGCCACCAGATGAATATCGGCTTCTGCCTGTTCCAGTATTTCCGGTTCAAAAATCAGTTTCTTCTGTAAATCAGGATATTTCAAAGCATCATTCTGCATCACCTGAACTACGGAGTTAGGAAAATACTTACGAATATCTCCCAGCCATCTGGCCACTCCCGGGTTCGATTTATCCTGTCCTCCGGCACCTTTTTCTGCTCCATAGTCAAAGCTTTTAGTGCGCTCAAACTCATACAGCGCAGAGAGCGTCTGGTCCAATCCATCCATTTGGTCAGAGAGCTTTACCTCCGTACCATCGGCCTCGTCGCCACCAAGTATCAATCTCCATTTTTCCAGGATTTCTAATTCATCATTATTCATGGTGAGTGCTGTTTGGTGTTAAGAATTTGCTAATATAAGGTATCACTGAATCGGCCAGTTCACCATCAAATTGCTCTGTATTATAGGTCGTAGCCGGCTCATCACTGGCGAGTCCCTGTCGGGCTTTCTGCCCTAGCTGACGCCTTTCTGCATATTCAAACTTTGAAAATGTTCTTCTGAGCATGGGCACCAGCTGAATGAATGTATCCTTATCTAAGGACTCTACCCACTCAAAAACCAGGTTCCAGAGACGATTATCATAAATTAAAATAGAGCCGCTACCTTTGAGGAAACCTTCAATCCAGGCTGCCACGTCCATAGGATCATTGTTAACTGAGAGCGCATAGGAAATATACATATCGGCTTCATCTTCACTAAGCTGCTGACTATCCAACAAAAGCCGGCAAACACAGCCCAGTATCACACTGTGCACATCTTCTTTATTGAGCACCTGATGCAAGGTAAAATACCAGGGTTCTTCTTCCTCCGGTTTGGAGTAGATTTTTATAGCCTGGTGCAGCGCAGTGATCTGGCCGAACATTTCCAGAGCATTATCCTCATCTAAACCATATACTGCATTGGGCAAACCAACATTTACCTTAATCAATAACTGGTGTATGATCTGATCAAGCACATCCATATCCGAATTTCGCACATCGCCATAGCGAGCTACATTGATCAATTGTGGTAAGGATTTCATCAGATCCAATATGTCAGATGAAATACTAGACAGCTCATTCACCTTGTTTAACAGATGATCCAGTTCATCAAACAAGGCCGCTGGTATGCACAGGTCTATGAGTTTAGCTACATCATCTACCTTTTGCGCTGCATTACTTTTTTTGATCAGCACTGCCTGAGCTGCCGAAGCAATGGTGTTTCCTAAAAACGCTTTATCAATGAGTTCTATCATCATGCCCACTGTCCACTCCAGTCGCCATGATTCTTTGAAGGTACCTTTACCTCTGGAGTAGCTGGGTGTGGCCCAATGAATTTCTAAAATGGCTAACCGATGAAAGAGCTTGCTTTTCTCAAGATCGTTGGGCTTTCTGAGATCGAGGTTTACCTCTTTAGGATCAGCTGTAAGCTTAAGTCTTAGCTTTTTTACTGACTGTTCAAAGTCTTCCTGAAGAGGCATTTTTGGCATGTCTTCAGGCACTTCTCCCAAGCCATCACCAATAATGAGCTGGTCTTTAACCAGTTCCAGCAATATGCCATCTCCCATACACATAACGGAGAGCACAGCATCATTTAAGTCATCTAACGACACATAATGATTATTCCTAAGAATAGCCAGACTGCGAGCAAGGCGGAAAGCTTCAATAGCATGCGCGGTAGACATGTCCATGCCCTTTTCCCGAAACATGCTGGCCACTTTAATGAGCCAGGGAATTTCATATTCGGCAGTATTATGCCATAGATGTGAATACCATCCTGGTGAGAATATACCTGCTCCGTACCCTGAATGCATGCTGAGCCTGTCATTAGTCCAGGGAATCCAGGTGCTGGTGATCTTGGTTTTAGTTTTAGGCAGCTTTTTGAGCACCTTCTTATCTTCTTTTGCATACCCTGCAGGATCTACCAAAGTAGGAGCATGCCAGGCACCACATACAATGGCAATGTTGGTATACATTTCATTAACACTATCCTGAATAAGCATACGCATATACGCTTCACGATGTGTGTTCTCAGCATCCATGGCACTCTCCAGGCCATCTTCACGTAGCGATTGCATCACGTGCATTACACTTTCAAAATGCTCATTGCCAGCAGATTGCTCAAAATGATGTTCCCAGAACCTTTCTCCACTTTTAAACCCGGCCGATTGGGCTACGAGTGTAAGTGGATCTTCCGGCGGAGGTGTGGATGGCTCATTTTTAGCCTCTTTCCTTCTCATGGTAAAGCTAATACTAGCCGGAAGGTCAATGGCCTTAACGGGTATTTTATGCTCATTAGCATAAGCTATGGCTACCCATTCCGGTGAATATTCAGCAAAAGGATAAAAGGTAGACTCTTGAGGCACATTGCTATTGTACACCATTATGGCCACAGGAGGTTTTAGGTCAGGATGTCCCACATATTCAAAAACCTCGGCTATTTCAGGTGGTCCCTCTACCAATACGATGTCAGGCTGCAAGCGTTCCAGTTCTTTTTTGACCTGTCGCGCTGACCCAACTCCATGATGCCGTATGCCTAAAACGTGAATGGCCATAAATTAGAAAGTGATTTCTTTGCACGCCCTGTAAATATCTTTCCAGTTTTCTCTGGTTTTTACTACGGTCTCCAGGTATTCATTCCAAACTACGGTATCCTGAACAGGGTCTTTCACTATGGCTCCTACCAAGCCTGAAGCCATGTCATGAGCCGAAAGCTTTCCATTTCCGAAATGAGCAGCTAATGATAGTCCACTGTTCACCACCGAAATAGCTTCTGCCGTGCTTACCGTGCTACTCGGTGTCTTCAGCTTAGTACGGCCGTCTTCGGTAACGCCATTTCTAAGCTCTCTGAAAATTTGCACCACGCGCTTAATTTCTTCCAGTCCCGGTAATTCTGCCGGCAACTCCAGGGCTTTCATCTGACTGGCCACTCTGGTCTGCACTATGTTTATTTCTTCTTCTGGCGTGTTAGGAACAGGAAGAATAACGGTATTAAAACGTCTTTTTAAGGCAGATGACAGGTCATTCACCCCTTTATCACGGTTATTGGCAGTGGCAATTACATTAAACCCTTTCACTGCTTGCACTTCTGCAGACAGCTCAGGAATAGGCATAATTTTCTCACTAAGAATAGTAATGAGGGTATCCTGCACATCAGCAGAAATACGGGTAAGCTCTTCTATTCTAACTATTTTACCCTGTTTCATGCCTCGCATCATGGGGGTTTCTACCAGGGCTCCTTCTGTAGGCCCTTCGGCCAAAAGCTTAGCGTAGTTCCAACCATAGCGAATGGCTTCTTCGCCGGTGCCGGCTGTCCCCTGAATAAGTAGTGAAGGATCTCCAGTGATGGCTGCCGTAAGGTGCTCCGACACCCAGGATTTACCTGTTCCCGGTATACCGTATAGCAATAATGCTCTATCAGTAGTAAGCGTGGCCACGGCTATTTCCATTAACCTTCTGTTACCGATGTATTTCGGGGTCACTTCAAATTTATTTTTAAGGGTACCCCCCATCAGGTAGGTCACTACAGACAGAGGCGACATTTGCCAGCCTGTAGGCACAGCACCAGTGTCTTGTTTTTTCAGGTTTTCCAGTTCTTCTTCAAACTGCAGGGCGGCATTTTGTCTAAGTATATCCATACTTTTATTCATTAGATGAAGCGATTGCTTTTTTTAAGGTTAATCCAAGTTTAGCAGGAGTAAATACGTTCTTCTCCCAGCTTTTATAATAAGTGACACTTTGGGCTTTTTCATTAAGCCTGCGCAGTTCATCACCACTATCAATATGCAGGTACTTACATAATACCTGACCATGATTATGCATGCTATGATACTGCTGTCCGTAGGACTCAAATAGTCCTTTTAAAACATAATTTGAAAAAGGTAATGACCAGGTTCTTCCCGGAGTCTGCTCTAAAATATTATGGGAGGTCCAAAGCTTTTTCTCTTTCACATAAGTCTCAAAAGCATCCTGACTAACATAAGATAACAAAGAGGCATTTTGATCTGCAGGTAGTTTATTGATTAAATATTCGGCCAGCGCTGAGTCATGGTTTAACGAGACATTTTTAATAAGAGCTGCCTGATGCATAGCATGCACTTTCTTACCCGCATTCATTTGAAAATCTTTGCCTAAAACATAATCAACAAAAGCCGCTGTACCTTTCGTGAAATGGTGTATCCAAAAAGAGAGAGGTATTACTCTAAGAAAATATGACAAATAGTATTGATGTTTATCATTAAACCATTCAATGTCATATTGATGATCAAAGCCATAGCTAATAAGCATATTTTCATCATTCCAAAAGTCATCCGGATGACTTTCATCAGGCACCGAGATGGTGACAGCATCGGATGAAATCAACCCCATGAGGGCTGACTTTTTAGAAGTCTTTAGGTAGGCAGATAGCTTTTGAGCCGTGGCCTTATACAGGTCGCTTTCCGGTATTCTTAAAAGCATGGCCGCTACAAGTGCTCTACATTCCTTCTCTGTTTTTTTCTCCTTTGCCTTATAGGCGAATTCATTATTATAAATATAGGTGAGAAAATCTTGATCCAGCCTGCTCAGGTTACTGTTCATAACTTCCAGAAAACCCTTTTTGGTTATAATAGCCTCGGTATCCCATGTGTTTTTCAACAGCCGTATTGCAGTCTCAGGATCAGTGGCGTGCAGTTCAGCCCAAAAGCTTTTTCGCTGTGCGGCAGTGCCTTCTTCCCATATATCTGATTTTTCAAAATCAGAGAAAAGCTCTTTTTTAGGATGATGAGAGAGCATCCACCGACCTTTGTTGCCCAGCACCTTTACGGCTTTCTCACGCAGCTCCAGGCGCATACTTTGGGCAAGATTTACTAAATTAACACTCTCACTACCAGCTACTTTCCACTGTTTTGAAATCAGCCAGTCTAGCCAATCACCTAGCAGGTAATCGCTCAACTGAATCCCTGCATTTTTTATAGCCTGAAAAACCCGCATCGGTAGCTCAGGGGCTTCTGCTAATGTTTCCTCAATAGCAGCTTTATCTTCTACTTTCTCATAAGGCGGCAGCGCTCCTGCCTCCTGGTAATAAGTTAAGTATGCAGCAGCCTGCAGTAAATGCTCTTCAGGCGTTTCAGCGGTATCTTTCAGCGCTTCCTGTATCGAAGAAGGCAGCAAACTCGCTTCCAACGGCTTTTTCTCCGTGCCTATTAAAGCTATATTTCTTAACGACTCCCACATAGCTACAAAATGGTATATTGGTTATTTTGAAATATGCCTAACGGAATGGCTTCTCCATTGCGAATTACTACCGCCATAGGGTGGGAAGCAGTGCCGCATATGGCCAAACTTTTAAGGCACTTGTCTATGTCATAGCCTTTCATGAGCGGCATAAGATAGTGATCATGATCTGCCATGAACCAGGTATCATTTTTTAAGATCAATTTACTGTTATTTAAAATAAACAAATGATCATTAGACCATGGATTTTCCTTTATCAGTTCAGTCTTTTTACGGTGTACTTCTAACCAGTTTTCAGTGAAAGTAAAATCAACATCAAACTTATCAGCTGCATTGGTTTGTGTTTTTATTACTGCCCGCTGTGGCTGCACCGAAGGGAAAAAGGCCAACTGCCCTTCTATATAACTGCCTGGTAATATGATAGATTCAAAAGAAGAAAAGCGTGTAGAGAAATTAAGCACTAATGCTTTTCTATTGCTTCTTTTACCTATCAGCCAGTTTCTTTGCGTTACAATATCATCATTGGTTTCTTCCAGCTGCCCTACTACCAGCCAATGATCATCTACCACTTCAGCATTGGCATCAGCCAATAATTCTTTACTGGATTGGCTCCAGCCGGCAAGTGTTCTTATGGTGTATTGCCACTGTGCGTCATATTGATCATAATTCTTAATGGCCTGGATCAGTAGAAAAAGCTTAGAGATGAGCTTTAAAGATTCATCTTGCCAAACGCTGCCGTCTTTATAATTCAGCTGCCCGAGTTCTCTCACCCAAAAAGCGAGTCCGGGAGCCTTGGCATCTACCATGCGCGCCGCTACTTTTTTAAAGTCTTTGGCAGATTTAAAAGAGAGCTCTAGCAAGCCCATCCTTACCAGGTCTTTGAGCCAAAGTTCCAGCTCAGCGGCGCCTGCCTGTACCTGCTCTAATCGTTTAGCAACAGTATCCTTAGCGGCACTTTTAGCTTTAGTTTTCTTAGGGGCTTCTGCCGCCTTTTCCTGCCTTGCCTTACGACTATCCATCCAGGTGCTCACCCATTCCGGCTCCTCCTGTGTCGAGAAATTTTGCTCCTGACTGCCGTATAAAAGCATTAACGCTATGGCATGCTTACAAGGAAACTGACGAGAAGGACAGGAGCATTTAAAAGCGATATCATTAAGATCAATTTGGGTGAGATATGGATTTTTGCCACTACCTCTAATAGCACCCCAGATCACCCGATCACTTTTACCAAACGACTCCCACTTACTGTTTCCACTTAATTTTTTACCAGCACTAAAAGCTGACGCATTGGGAGCAATAGACTGGATTTGTTCTTCCGAAAAACTCAAGATAGTAGGTTAATTATAAGGAGCGTTAACTTACAAGTTTTTGTTTTAAGAGCAAAGGGATTGAGGTATGTTGATGGGGTTTTGGGCTTTGTTGATTGGTGAGAGATGTTGGAGGTGGGACGCCATGTGGAGTATGGTGGGAGCGGTGTTGTAGTGAGCACGCGTATTGCTTCGCTACCCCGCTATCCTTAGTCTTACCGAAGGGCGACTAAGGATTTGTAATGATCACGAGTGTCTCTGACACGGCAAATTTGACACTTCTTTCATTTACAAAAATTCAATTTTCACAAGCCCTTGCATTCCAGCATAGTCTCTTGCGCTTGACCAACAATATTGCTCTGGCTCATCAACAATTCCAGCTTTAACTGGATTACTGTGAATATAGTCTAATTTTTGATCCTTAAAATTATTGGTTTCTAATTCTTCAGGATGATTATCTTGTCTCCAAAATTGATATCCCTTATTTCTATTATTATTTGCACCCGCTGATCGAAAAAGCCATAGCATCCAATTCTTTCGGCTCTCTACATTTTCACTATGAATAGATTTTAAAATCTCTCTGGCTGTAAATTTTTTAAAATCACGGAGCACATCAGAAAGATTATCATTTTTGGCTGCCACAATTAAATGTAAATGATTACTCATAATTACCCAGGCATATACAATTAACCCCTTTTGCTTTACGCAATGGTTTAAGCTCTCCACTATAAGCTCACAATATACTCTTCGAGTAAAAACATCAATCCATTCTACTACAGCAAAGGAAAGAAAATGAATGCCTGACTGATTTCTTATTTTATAACCACCGGACATGTTATGAATCTAAACAATAATTGCTTAAAACGACAAGAATTTATCGCTTAATACCGTGTCAGAGACACTAGTTACCATTGGAAAGTTCGTAGTCGCAGACTACGAACAACTTAGGATTTTTCATTTCAATACAAAATAGGGCTAGCAGAAAATGAACTCTATGTAATCATACAGCCATCTTCCTATAATTTTTTACCCAATTTTTCTTTAAACTGGTTAACTCTCCTTTCATATTTTCCAATATTCCTTCCATTCATAGCAACCATATCTAAATACCTTTTAGATGACTTCGATGATATTTGATGTAACTTTAATGCGATTTTCTCTAGATCAGAAATATATTCATACGTTAACAGTGATGAATATTTACCAACTCCGAATAGTCTATCTAAAGGATCATCAGTTTTTATTTTTAATAAACTTATAAGTTTGTATCTATTTGAAACTTTAATTTGGGTAGCTTTTTCAAGCAATTCATTCTTATCTTTTAGTTTTAAAAGTGTAATTCTATTCTTAGCTCTTTTTTCAACCTCACTGTACAATTTTGAAATATCATGTCCACAGTTTCTAGCAACCATATATGCGTCTTCTGGCGTTTCTTTTCTCAAAGACAATGAAATAATTAGTGACTTTAAGTCTGATTCAACAGCCATAAGTAGTTCTACATAAATTTTGCTAATAAAGGATATCCCAAAAAAATCCGAGTTACTTTTCACAATATCTACCCTCCATAAAAAGTCATTTGCATCTGACAACATAGAATTAGATAGTGTTGATTTTAAAAGCCTTTCACTATTGAAAGGCGGTGTTATTTTAGGCCTTATTTTCAAGTGGGTTAATTTTGAATTAATAAAGAATACCTGAAATTATTGAGAAAATCAAATACAAGCACCTCCCTTTCTTTAAAATATTGATCTATTAAAAACGTTTGTTACTCCAGTTTTTGTTAATAGGATGTTGCTTCAACCAATAAATAGACTAATGCCCCTCCAAGAAATATAGAACCTACAGTTGACCAGTTTATTCTAAACCTGTTGGATGTTACTTCGTATCCATATAAATCGTAAACCTCATAACGCCTTCCTTTCTTTCGGGTGTAGACATATCCAATATGTTTGTTCGAAGTATCGTATATCTTGAATTTATTGTTCTGGTAATGCTTTACGTATCCAGTAGTTGAAGCATTATTGCTGGTTAAAGTGTACGAGTAACCTGTTTTTAGTCCTTTGTAGTTCGTGTAGACAAGACATGAGGTATAATTGAAATAGTCTGAACTTGATGTTCCGCTGTTTGGGTATATCTTGTAATAGTTGCGAAGATAAGTTGAAGGGTTTCCTGTTGCTACTTTGCCCGTATACGGATTAACATTTCCAGGATAACTCCAATTATTATAAGGATTTCCATCAGGATTTGATCTGTAATGAGGTTTGACATAGGTTCCATCCTTTCTATAATAACCGTTGACATAAACCTGTGCAGTACTCGTTAAGAAGGAGATTAACAGTAAGAAGGTTAAAATAATGTTTTTCATGACGGTGATTATTGGAGCTAACATTTGTATAAGGGAAAGACATTCCCTTATTTCCTTTATGGAGTCAATCTAATTAATTTAATATTAAAATGATAGAAGCGTTTTCTGAGACTTTTGATGTCTATGATAAAACTGGTTCAGTCTTTTAAAAGAGCTAAGGTAATTTTCACCATGCTGAGCACGGCAACAAAGGAGCTCTAACACTAAACTTAAAAATCCCCAGAAGAAGAGGTTTTAAAAATAAATTCAAGGTGAAAGTGATCCTTATTATAAATTTCCCTGATTAGATTTTCAGCTATTTTGACCTTCTCACTCGAGTCAACCCAAAACTTTATATCAATTGAATCAGTTCCATTATTAATAATGCTCTTATTTAATACTCCAATTTGGGTTAGGCCTAAATCTAATCTTTTAATTATTGATTGATCAAGTAAATCTTCTTCTGTTGAATTAATTATTGATATTACCTGTATATCCATTTTAATTTTGTACACAACAAATTTACTTTTTATAAATTAATTTTTATCTTGCCACTTTTTCATTATGAAAGCAACAAGGTGTGAGGACTCGTCTTATAATTTACTTAATTAGAAGAACTTCTTTTGAGTGGCCTCAAACATTTTTCATCTACATTATAAAAAATGAGTACAGCGTTTACTCTGATATTAATTTCTTCTTCTCTTCTCCTTCAGCCCACTGAAGATACCGATAATATGTAGCTTTAGAAAGCCCCAGCTCCTTTTGAATCTGAGCAATAGGTGTATCTGAATCTCTGGCACGCTTCAATGCTGCCCAGGCCTTTATTTTACCTTCTTTTGATATACCTGGCTTCCTACCTCCTTTTCTACCATACTTTCTCGCATGTGCTAATCCGGCCTTTGTACGCTCACTGATCATTTCTCTTTCAAACTCGGCAAAGGAGGCAAAGAGGTTAAACATCGGTCTACCTCGGGAAATGGTAGTGCTTAAAATATCACAAAATACCCATCAATTACTTTTACTCATTAGCGATTTCAATTTTCTCATATCTGCACTTACTTTTTCCTGAACTACTTTAGCATAAATCTGAGTAGTTCTTATATTTTTATGCCCTAGCATAGAACTTACCGTTTCTATAGAAACCCCATTAGCCAAAGTAACTGTTGTCGCAAATGTATGACGCGCCATATGAAAGGTTATTGTTTTATTTATACCACACAAGGTTCCAACTTCTTTTAAATATGCATTCATTTTCTGGTTGGAAATTACAGGCAATAAATAACCTGAATGTGATGTGATAGGACAATCTTCATATTTCTCAATTATATCGACAGCAGGCTGTAGCAGTGGCACATTAGATTCGGAGCCTGTCTTTTTCCTATTAATAAAAATCCAATATTCACCATCCAACCCTATAGATATATTGGCAGCAGTAAGTCTTTTAACATCTGCATAAGCTAAGCCGGTATAACAGCAAAAAAGGAATATATCTCTAATATGCTCAAGCCTATCAATTGTAAATTCTTTATTAACCAAGGCTTCTATTTCATCTTTTGTTAAATAATCCTTTTTCACTTCTTTGAGAGACATCTTATATCCAACAAACGGATCACGGCTTAAATAATCGTTTTTAACAGCTATTAGGATTATCTTCTTAAAATTTCTAAGATATTTCACCACTGTATTATGACCAATACCACATACCGCCTTCAAATAGAACTCAAATTCCGTTATGAAGGAAAACTTCATATCTCTAAATAAAAAGTCATCCGCTTTATAATGATGCTGTATAAATCCTAATGTATGTTTCAATGTAGTCTGATACCTCTCCAAAGTCCCTTTTGAATACCCTTTTCCCAGCTGACTCTTTATCTGATTATTATGATACTTAAACAGTTCTATCACAGAATGCTGTTTAATATTCTTACCTTGAAAAACGCTCTTTATCGCCTGCGCTGAAACATACTCTCCATTCCTCTCAAGTTCATCATAGATTTCGTGTAACCGATAATCAATATCCCTCAAATGCTTATTAATACTACGAGCCTCCACACTCTGCCCACGCATCAACCCGGAAGAAGAGTTCCATTTATCAGCAGGCACCTTTTTGCCTGTGGCAATCTCAGCCCTTTTACCATCCACCGTTATACGCACAGAAACCGGAACTTTTCCTGTATCATTATTTAACTTATAATTCTGTAACCAAAATAGCACATTAAAGGTATGAGACATGAGCAATGTCTTTTTTGTTGATAGAAAAGGAAACTAACGGTTAAGGATTGGGTCTCAATCCTTGGGTACGTGGAAACCAAATCAAACCAAAAATCGGTCAATTTAGACAGGAATAATCTATTCGGTTAGCTACTTTTTAGGAGACCGAATTGCTAACCGATTTTACGAAAATTATTTGTTTATTGCGAATGGTGCTAAATGAAAAAACCCTTCAAACATAGCGTTTGAAGGGTTTTGTTGTTGTTTGGTTTCTTCTAAGCAGAGGAGGAGGGATTCGAACCCCCGGTACCTCGCGGTACAACGGTTTTCAAGACCGCCGCATTCGACCACTCTGCCACTCCTCTATCTGTTTTGCTGGAACTGATTTCCAACAGGACTGCAAATGTATACTATATTTTTAATTACACAAACTGTTCGATTATTTTTTTGCTTTTTTATTGAAAAACATATTAAATCGTAAGCTCTGCGCCTGGTAATTATTGTCAGAATCTCTCCTAAGGCTCAATGAAAGGAAATATATTTTATAACTAATCTCGTCATTATTTCCCTCTATCATGAGCTGGTCGGGCTGCATTTCATAATCACCTCCCGGGTGCTCCTTTCTCAAATGTGAAATAAAAGGCTTTAAGTCTATTGAAGTATTTAAGGAGTCTATTATAAGCGCTTGCCCATCACCTGCCTTAAGCATATCTGACTGCCCACCATAACTGTAGCTTAAAAACTGATCATAGCTCCCTACATTAAGGTAATAGTTTTCTTTAATACTGTAATAAGCAAAAGAACTCCCTGCAGTACTATCTCGCTGCCATGAGTTCACATAATTAATATTATACTCATTAAGCAGAACCTGCGCATAACTACTGCTATTATGTTCATAAAGTGAATCAATATCTGCTTTAAAATAGGGTTGTAAATGGCTTAACTTTTTACGTCTACCCAGGTATTGTATAACCGAAGACACATCTTTCCTTTCTTCGAATGATAGCCCTCCTACTTTTGCCTTTTTAATTAATTCTTCAAATCTATTTGCCTGATTTCTGGCAGACCAACCAAATGCTCCCCAAGGGCCAAATGAGGATAGCAATATGACTACAGCTAAGCTTATAGGAACCAGCTTAATATTTTTACTTTTGAAAAACGAAAAATAGACAGCAATTCCCAACAGCCAAAAATCTAATAAATAGAGAAAATATCTATTCTCAGTGAGTCCATATTCATCTACTCTACGGTAAATCGCTAAAAACAAAACTACCACCAGAGGTATTAAAGAAAAGAAAAACCATTTTGAAAATATCCTTAACAAAGCTCTTTTACCAGATTTTGCCAACGGATATATGAGCAAATAAGAAAGTATACCCAGAGCAGAATAACTAATAAAAAGATATCCCAACCATCCTCTAGGCCAATCCCAGCTGATAGCAATTTTTATGGTGTAGATGTACAGAATCAGATTATAGATACCTACCAAGGGTATAAGTATGTATTGAGTAAATACAGAAAGTCCTTTAGAGAACTCCTCATCATCAGCATACAACTCTTGCTGCCTGGGCATTCCTCCCAGAAAATAAAGCATAGAGAATATCCCAGAAACTATGTAAAAGAGCTTTAAATAGAGCTTAGAATTAAAATTGATATCGAATAGCTTATCAAGAGCTAATAGCGCTAAGGCCAAACCCATATAAATAACCATAGCAAAGAAGAAGGCCGTAACTATCTGCAGAAAAAGGTTTTTATTATACCTCCAAAAACCTTCTTTGGATTTGCCAGGCAAAAAGGGCGCAAATGAAACCATTAAATGAGCTATAATTCCAAATAAAATATAGCGTACCCATTCAACCACCTTCAAATCAGCAGGCATACCATAATAATATACAGCAAGGGCAGCTACCCCTATTCCGCCTAATACATACCTCCAAAAAGCTTGCTGCAGACTTTCTGCGAAGAGCTTAAGGGCCGTAAAGAAAGCAATACCGAGAGATGACACCATGATCAATCTCAAAATAGTGTTTTTAAGTTCCTCATCACTATAGTCCAGGTCTATAAAGTAACAAGAAGCAAAAACCGCAATACAGCCGCTTATCACAGCCAAAGGAAAACGCTCAATGGTAGAATACACCATTGTCATGGTCTCCTTTACATTAGGAGTTTTTATTGAAATCATAGGTTTCTAATTTTGCTTCACTGGATCTTAGAGGCATCTATGCCTGCTATTCTGTAAGCATGATGTATACTGGCATTTACCTCATAGCCCACCAAAAGGACTACAGCTAGCAACTCTTGCCAGATCATCAGCGCTATAAGCACCCCGAGGGATCCGTATAATTTATTGTAATTAGCAAAATTTGAAACATAAAAAGAAAAACCGTAGGTAACGGCTATGCATAAAAATGTAGCAACAAAAGATCCTACACTAAAAAAACGCCAATTATAATGTACTGAAGGCCCAAAATAATACATAAATGAAATGGCGAGGAAAAAGACAATGAAGAGCACTAAAAACCTGATAAAAAAGAATACGTAAATCATGAATTCCTCAATATCCAGCCACTGTACATTATTAACCATATCTAAAATAAAATTACCTATTACCAGAAGCACACTCGCTAAAATCAGCACTATGGCCAACATAAGCGTAAGTGCAGTAGCAACCAGCCTCATTTTAAAATAACCTCTTTTATCTATGGTTTTATAACATGAGTTAAAAGCCTTCATTAAAGACATCATACCATTAGTAGCCAACCATAATGAAAAGAGCACACCAAATGTTAATAGTCCACCCCTGGTGTTCACTACTATATCATCTACCGTAGTATAAACCGTCTCATACATGTTTGGTGGTATAACATCACCAATAAACTGCATGATATTGACTCTGCTCACCCCTGGTATTATCTCATGCAAATAAGGTGTGAGTGTAAAGAGAAATATAATACCCGGAAACACTGCCATAGTAAAATTAAAAGCCACTCCATTGGCCCGTTCTATGACTTCATCTTTAGATATTTTCTCTATAAAAACAATAATTACCTCATACAAGCTCAGCCCCTCATACCTCTTAAATTTTATCCTCTTAAGAAACTCAATAAAGGTTTTATAAGTATGAGATCTGACTATTAATCTGGTAATTCGTTTCTTCATCTAATCAAAAAATGGGCTTAATAACTTATCCATAGCCTCAGGCATTCTGCAAGGCCTGCCAGATTCCATGTTAACAAAAACCAATGTAGTTTCTCCTTCATGTATTAATTTACCTGACTCATTAGAGATTTCATAATGAAAGGTAATTCTGGCAGTAGGCTTTTGTCTGATAGTAGTTTTTATAGTCAGCTGCTCATCATATTTACCAGGAGCTATATATTTAGAATGACACTCCAGCACGGGCATCATTACCCCCTGATCTTCCAGCTCTTTGTAACTCAACCCCAGACTTCTTAAACATTCTACCCGCCCCACTTCATAATAAGTGGCGTAGTTACCATAATACACATACCCCATTTGGTCTGTTTCTGCGTACCTTACACGTACTGTAGTGCTGTGCTCAAACATTTAATTCTGGTTATTAAGTCTTGCTTTTCTTTGCTCAATGGATAATTGCCTCTGATATCTCCTTGCATTTTTCATATGCTCGCTATAAGTAGCCGCAAAATTATGATACCCGGAAAAGTCTTCCTTAGCACACATATAAATATAATCGTGCTTTTCATAATTAAGCACTGCATCTAAAGAATGAATGGTGGGCATATTAATAGGGCCCGGAGGCAAGCCTGCATACATATAGGTATTATAAGGAGAGTCTATTTCTTTATGCTCATTAAGCACTCTTTTCAAACCATAATCACCAGAAGCAAATACAAGAGTAGGATCTGCCTGTAGTGCTATTCCCCTTTTTAATCGGTTCATATATAGCCCGGCAATTTTCCGACTTTCGTCTCTTTTCACACTCTCAGCTTGCACAATAGAAGCTAAAGTAGACACCTCCAACGGAGTAAGCCCTATGCTTTTGGCCTTAGCCTTACGGTCCTCATTCCAAAACTGCTTATATTCATAAAGCATTCTATCAATAAGGCCTTCGCCAGAAATATCATAATACACCTGATAGGTATTAGGTATAAAAAGGCTGATAATATTATTAGAGTTAAAACCCTCTTTATTATTATCGATAAATTTCTCTAAAGCCTGGTTAAACTCTTCTTCCCCAATAGCTAAATGAGAGGTCAATCGCTCAGCCAACTCACTTTTTAAACGAATGTTAGTAAAGGTAAGATTTATGGGTGCCTGCTTCCCAGACCTGAGCAGTCTCACAGCAGCAAGATTAGTCATGTTACCTTCTAAAAGATATCTACCTGGTTTAATATTTTTGTCATATTTCATGAGCTTAGCCACCAGACTAAAGGAGACCATATCACTTACATACTTGTGATTATGTAATTTATCTTGCAAGCTTTTAAAGGTCTCATCTTCACTCACAATAAATATACGATCATCCTTCTCCACTAAAATATTAGGTGTGTAAATAACCTGATACGCATAAAATGTAAACGATGATAACAGCACCGTAAATATGAGCAGGAAGATTACAAATATTTTTTTATTTCTCATCTCTATCTATTGCATTACTATTTCAAACTTCAAAGATACCCAAATTACCCTAACCCAAATACATAATTAAAATCATAAATCCATTTAGCCAGAGCTACATGAACTACTTTTATAAAGTCAAAATAGTTTCCTGTAATATAAAATCTAGGCACAAAAAAAGGGAACAGCTCGCACTATCCCCTTTTTTGAAATTTTCATCTATTACCTTCTCACGAAAGTGAAGCCTCTCTTATAGCCTCTAAATCTTTAATCTCTTTCACTAAAGGTTCACCTAATAAGGTATATCCATTGTCATCAATCACAAAATCATCTTCAACTCTTATTCCTCCAAAGTCTCTGAAGTCATTTAGTTTGTCATAATTAATGAATTGATCAAATTTCTTCTCTTTACCCCAAAGGTCGATCAGCTCAGGGATAATATAAATACCAGGCTCAATAGTCACGATATTTCCAGCTTCCAGCTCTTTACCTAATCTCAAAGATTTTAAGCCAAACTGTGTACTCTTAGGCTCATCATACCCAACGAATTGCTCCCCTAGATCTTCCATGTCATGGACATCAAGTCCCATTAAGTGACCTAATCCACATTGGAAAAACATGGCATGCGCTCCAGCGTTTACAGCCTCAGCAGTGTCTCCTTTCATAAGGCCTACTGTTTTCAAGCCATCTACCAGAGTAGCACAAGCTTTTAGGTGTACATCTTTAAATTTCACACCTGGCTTAAGCATTTCAATAGCTGCATATTGAGAATCCAGCACTATCTGATATAAATCTCTTTGCTCTGCAGTGAACTGCTTACTTACGGGGAAGGTTCTGGTAAGATCGCCCGCATAATGACTGGCGGCTTCTGCTCCTGTGTCACAAAGCACCATATCCCCTTCTTTCAGAGTATTTCCATAATAATGGTTATGCAAAATCTGACCATTAACGGTTAGTATCACCGGGTATGCCAGATTACCACCAGCACCAACCGCTGTACCTTGCACCATACCTACCAACTCATGTTCTTTCATGCCTGGGCGTGCATTCCTGATAATTTCAAGGTGCATTTGAGCACTGATAGTTACGGCTTTATCTATTTCTGCCACCTCCTCTTTAGATTTAATTGATCGCTGCTTTACTACTGCTCTGATCAATTCTTCTGAAGGAGCTACTTTTCCCACCCATGATTGTAATCTCACAGTATTTTCAGGTCTGTACGGAGGTAATATGTGAACATTTCTAGAGCTAGCTGCTTTTATATAATCCTCTATCTTAGACAAGGGCAAGCTCTTGCTTATCCCCACTTCACTTGCCAGCTCCTGAATGGTAGGTTGTGGACCCGTCCAAACGATATGGTCAATGCTCAAATCATCTCCAAATAACACTTCTTCTCCAGAATCTACATCTATAATGGCTATCACATCGGGTAAGTCTACTCCTATATAATATAAAAATGTACTATCCTGCCTGAAAGGATACCAGTTATCCTTAAAGTTTGCACTGCTTTCCTGGTTTCCCATGAGCACAATAATGCCTGATTCTACATTCTTTTTTAGAATATCTCTTCTTTTGATATAAGTCTCTTTAGAAAATGCTTTCATTTGGTTTTTTTAATATTACTATTAGCTCAAATAAACCATAATCCCGCCAGATATCGCAGTCTTAGCGTTATTTTTTTTTAATTTTGTGATATGCCCGCAGAATTCATAAAGCTCTACGAAGAAAACCCTGAGCGCCATAAAATAGAGCAGATCGTAGAAGTATTAAAATCAGGAGGGGTTATAGTTTACCCCACAGACACCGTTTACGGTATAGGTTGTGATCTCTTTAACCGCAAGGCCATTGATCGGCTATGCAAAATCAAGTCTATCAAACCCAAAAACCTCAACCTTTCTTTTATATGTTATGATATCAGTGATATCTCTAACTATGTAAAAAGAATGGACACCCCTACCTTTAAAGTACTGAAAAAAGCCCTCCCTGGTCCGTTTACGTTTATCATGGAGTCTAACAGTAATGTTCCTAAAATATTAGATGTCAATAAAAAAACAGTAGGAATCCGTATTCCTGACAACAATATAACCCGGAGCATCGTAGGTATATTAGGAAACCCAATCATCACCTCATCTATAAAAGATGACGATGAAATTTTGGAATACACCACTGACCCAGAGCTTATTTACGAAGACTTTAAGCATCATGTAGATATTATCATAGACGGTGGTTTTGGAGGCAATATCCCCTCTACCGTGGTAGACTGCACACAAAACGAATTTGAAATAATAAGAGAAGGGCTCGGAAACATTAATGATTACGTATAATAAAATCTGACACACATTATTGAATGAGCTCAGTAGTATTAGATCTACATTATTTACCTTCCTTGGAATATTTTTGTTGTATCAATCAGTTTGATAATATAATTATAGAGCAGGAAGAATACTTCGAAAAGCAATCCTACAGAAACCGCTGTCACATCTTATCTGCCAATAAGGCAGAAAGACTTATAGTACCAGTAATAGGCGGCAGAAAAAAGATAAAAGTTAAGGATATACAGATAGATTATTCTCAAAAATGGCTACTTAATCATCTCAGAGCTATACAATCTGCTTATGGAAAGGCGCCGTTTTATGAATACTTTATTGATCACTTTGAGGAAATTTTCCAAAAAAGAGACAAATTCTTATTTGACCTTAACTTGAATTTATTAAAAATCTGCCTTAAATTTCTTCAAATAGATAAACCGATTACGTTTACAAATTCGTATATTAAATACTCTGAAGCAAATATAAAGGATTATAGGTCGGTAGTGCACCCAAAAAAGGACTACAAAACGAACTCCATATATCAGCCTCAGGAATATCCTCAGGTGTTTGGCGTGAGTTTTGCAGAAAATTTAAGTATTATTGATTTATTGTTTTGTGAAGGACCTAATTCTAAAAATATCATAAACCAGTCTACCAGACTGAAAGTGAACATTTAGAATTAATATTTCGTTTTTACAAGGATAAATTATCACATGTATCGTGGTATTTATATTTTAGTTATTATACATTTACACTAGTCACTAGAATTGCTCAAATATGGAAGCAAAATTTTCAAATAGAGTTAAAGAAGTAATTTCCCTTAGCAGGGAAGAGGCGTTGAGGCTTGGGCATGACTATATAGGTACTGAGCATCTTCTACTTGGCATGATAAGAGAAGGGGAGGGTGTAGCTGTAGGTCTGTTGAAAAAGCTAGGGATATCGCTGGAAGATCTTAGGACGGCTGTAGAAAAAGTTTCAAAAGGAACCGCTTCTCATGACGTAAAGAACTTGGCAAACATTCCTTTGACTCGTCAGTCAGAGAAAGTATTAAAAATAACATATCTGGAAGCTAAAATTTTCAAAAGCCAGCTTATTGGCACTGAGCACTTGTTATTAAGCATCCTTAGAGATGATGATAACATTGCCACTCAGATTTTGGAGAAATTTGACGTCAACTATGATGTGGTGAAAGAACTATTGGAGTATCAAGCAGAGAACCCAATGGCCTCTTCAGACACAGATGATCCTGACGAAGATTCTTCTAAAATATTTGGAGGAGGCTCAAGCGCCGGAGCAGGTAAGGAGAAGAAAGGTTCTGAAAAATCCCGAACACCAGTTTTGGATAATTTCGGACGCGACCTTACCAAGCTAGCCGAAGAAAATAAAATGGACCCTATTGTAGGCCGTGAAAAAGAGATTGAACGTGTAGCTCAAATCTTAAGTAGGAGAAAGAAAAACAATCCTATATTAATAGGTGAGCCCGGAGTAGGTAAAACTGCTATTGCAGAAGGACTTGCTTTAAGGATCGTTCAAAAGAAAGTATCCAGAGTACTTTTCGGTAAAAGAGTAGTTACTCTTGACTTGGCGTCTCTTGTAGCTGGCACTAAATATAGAGGTCAGTTCGAAGAAAGAATGAAGGCCGTTATGAACGAGCTTGAAAAGTCACCTGAAGTGATCCTTTTCATTGATGAGCTTCATACGATCGTGGGTGCCGGTGGCGCTTCAGGATCATTAGATGCCTCTAATATGTTCAAACCAGCCTTGGCAAGAGGAGAAATCCAATGCATCGGTGCTACCACGCTTGACGAGTATCGCCAATACATTGAAAAAGATGGCGCTTTGGCCAGACGTTTCCAAATGGTAATGGTAGATGCCACTACCCCTGAGGAAACCATCCAAATCTTGGACAACATTAAAGAAAAATATGAGAGTCACCACCATGTAGATTATACACCAGAAGCCATCGAGGCTTGTGTAAATCTATCTGACAGGTATATCAGTGATCGTTATCTTCCAGATAAAGCCATTGACGTACTTGATGAAGCTGGTGCTCGTGTTCATATAAACAATATCCATGTGCCTGACGATATAGTGAAGCTTGAAGCTGCTATCGAGGACATCAAGGATGAAAAGAATAAAGTAGTTAAAAGTCAGAAGTACGAAGAAGCTGCTCAACTGAGAG
Organism: Fulvivirga maritima; assembly: GCF_021389955.1. Classification (NCBI taxonomy): domain Bacteria; kingdom Pseudomonadati; phylum Bacteroidota; class Cytophagia; order Cytophagales; family Fulvivirgaceae; genus Fulvivirga; species Fulvivirga maritima. The sequence goes on along the minus strand of NZ_CP089980.1, from coordinate 2,381,229 downwards.
ATAAAGAGAAAAAACTCTTAGAGCAATTAGAGCAAGCTAAAGTACGCTGGGAAGAAGAAACTAAAAGCAAGCGTTATACTGTAGATGAAGATCACGTAGCTGATGTTATAGCTATGATGACCGGAATACCTACAAAACGAATAGCTCAAAAAGAAAGCAACAAGCTTCTAGGCATGAATACTGAGCTTAGCGGCAAAGTGATAGGCCAGGATGAAGCCATCAAAAAGCTTACTAAGGCTATTCAAAGGACACGCGTAGGATTAAAAGATCCTAAAAAGCCTATTGGTTCTTTCATATTCTTAGGCCCTACTGGTGTAGGTAAAACAGAGTTAGCCAAAATGCTATCCACTTACCTCTTCGATAAAGAAGACAGTCTGGTGCGAATAGATATGAGTGAGTATATGGAGAAATTCTCTGTATCAAGACTAGTAGGAGCGCCTCCGGGATATGTAGGCTACGAAGAAGGTGGTCAGCTTACAGAGAAAGTAAGAAGAAAACCTTACAGTGTAGTATTGCTTGATGAAATTGAAAAAGCTCACCCTGATGTATTTAATTTATTACTTCAGGTGTTAGACGATGGTATACTTACTGATGGACTTGGAAGAAGAGTTGATTTTAGAAATACTATCATCATCATGACTTCTAATATCGGAGTAAGAGACCTTAAAGACTTTGGAGCGGGTATCGGTTTTGCCCCTGCATCTCGTAAAAACAGCGAAGATGAGGTAATGAAAGCGACTATTCAAAGTGCACTTAAAAAGGCATTTAGTCCAGAGTTCTTAAACAGACTTGATGATGTAATCGTGTTTAACTCTCTACAAAGAGAAGATATTCACAAGATCATTGATATTACGTTAGATAAGCTTTTCCAAAGAATCAAAGCTTTGGGTTATGAAGTAGAATTAACTACAGCTGCTAAAGACTTCTTATCTGAAAAAGGATATGATCCTCAATACGGAGCAAGACCTTTAAACAGAGCGATACAAAAGTATCTTGAAGATCCTGTAGCAGAAGAAATCCTTAAAGGTGAGCTGGAAGAAGGAGCTATAATTTTAGCAGACTATGATGGCAAAGGCGAAGAATTGAAACTCAAATCAAAAAAGCCAAAAACCTCTAAGAAAGAAGGAAAAGAAGAATAATTTCTAATAAGCTATAATAGAAAAGCCTTTCCATGTATTTGGAAAGGCTTTTTTTGTGTTTATACCAGAATCGAATAAATCCATACACCTCACAAATAGAATCTTTTTTATTTTTAAAGTAACTTTTAAATCATAACTTGCCGCCCGAATTATACATTAACATTTTTTACATGAAAAAGACTTTATTTTTTACATTATCATTATTGATGTTATTCATATCATCAATAACTTATTCTCAAGAAAAATTGTGGAAAGTCAACCTAAAATCTAAGCTTAATAGCGTAAGCTGGATAGAGCAAGCAAATAATGGAGTAATTATAGCCGCTGGAGACAAGGGACTTATGGCTTTAAACAACACCACAGGAGAAGAAATATGGTTTAACAGCGAATTAAAAGCGGTTGATCGTAATTCATTTCAAAACATTGAAGGTTTACCTCTATTTTTCGCAGAGTATTTTCCGCTGGCAGGAAAGAAAAGAGCCTTAATCATTAATGCAGCTACCGGTGACATAGTTTATAGCACTAAAACGGATGGCTACAGCATTAAAACATATCACATTATACCTCAAGAGGCTTGTATTCTTTTTGAACTAGTTAGTGAAGGGGAAAGAAACCTTATGAAGTTTAGCCTTAAAACCTGGGAAGAAGAATGGACCGTTAATCTAGGTAAAATTAAAGGCCTAACTAATAAGTTAAATAACTTGGCCGGAATGAGCTTTATTACACAAGGCCCAATATTCACTCAAAAAGACGAACTTATTATAGCCATAAAATCAGACATTTATACTATAAACAAAAATACAGGTGAACTTAGCTGGGAATTTGAAGCGGACAAACCAATAACTGCTTTGGTATATTCAGACCTTAACAACAGCTTATACCTAGGTGTAAAAAAGAGCAATAGACTAACCGTATTAGATCCTTCTACAGGTAAAGACATTACTCCAGGTAAACTGAAGTTAAAAGGCACCATGCTGGACATTGTTGAAGATGAAGCAGGACATCTTGTATTAGTAGAAACAGAAGGATTCAACTTAATAGACCCTAAAAGCGGTGAACTAATTTGGAAAAAAAGTTATAAAATCGAATTTCTTGATGAAGTTATCCCCTACAAAGATGGTTTTATAGCAATTGGTAAAGACGAAAAAAATGGATCTATCTCATTTGTTGACAAAGACGGAAAAAAAGTTTGGGACAGCAAAGTGAAAGGTTATGCTTACTACGCAACACCAACAAAAGCTGGAGTTCTATATATTTCAACTCAAAGATCTAATATTCTTAGCTACAAAGATGGAAAAGACGTTTGGGATAAAGACGTTAAATTCAAGTCTATCCCAGCTGTAACTTTTGACGAAAAAGAAAACAAAGTAGTCCTTTTTGAAAATGAAAATGCCTATAAATTTGACTTAGAAACTGGCGTGATCACATTATTTGCTGAGGATGTTGAATTGGAAGAAGTAAAAAGATCAACGCCATTAGAAGCGGAATATTTAACAACAGGATACTTTATCTCTGCAGATCAACACGCTTCTCTTCTTAGCCCTAAGGGTGAGATAATATACACTAAGTATTTCCCTCCTGTTACTTCAGTTGGAGGATTAACTAACTTGGCTCAAACTGGTTTAGCTATGGCTGGCATAGATATAGACATAGAAGGTTCATTAAATAACCTTAAAACTCTTAAAAGCCTAGGTAATGGTGCTTATAGAACTGCTGGAGACCAAAATGAAGGTACTTCATCAACTAATGTAGTTGCAGGTTTATATGTAGGACCAGATTCTGAGCATATGTCACCCGTGTTTGAAATTACCAAAACGAGATATTTCAACTCTAAAAACTCTAAGGACCACAAGTTCATTTTAACCAAACAAAAAAACGAAGATAGTGGCCGTAATTTCATCTTTGCTATAAACAAAAGCACTGGAGAAATTGACTATAAAATAGAGCTAATAGATAAAACACCTAGCTATATTGTAGATGAAGTTGATAAAAGAGTTTTCGTAAACGAAAACAATCAAGAATTAACTTGCTACGAGCTATAAATGCACTTGGAGTTACTCTTCAACAAGAGTAACTCCTTTATAAGATCAATAAGACCCACTATACTTTCTTATAAACCACTCCACAGACAGAAGCCCTAAGAGCAAAAAGAAAAGCCATTTTAACTGTATAAAAGGCAAATATTTCTCTTGACTATGGATAATTCCCTTAGCTTTATTTTCAACCAAATGACTCTCCAGCTCATCTAATTCAGATGATTTATAAAACTCGCCACCAGACTGACCTGAGAGTTTACGTAATAAATTAAAATCAGCGGTCAGGTTAATATTTTCCAGCTGCAATTCTTTCACCAAAAACTCTCCTTTTACCTCTCTCCTATCATTGCCCAACAAGGTAGTAGCTCTGTATTGATATACCCCTTCAGCCAGGCCACTTATCACATAACTGGTATTATTTTCATTGGTCACGTAGGAATAACTGAAGGTATCTCCTTCTGAGTTTTCAAGGACCAAATCTATTTTATTTCCGTAAACGCGTTCATAAAGTTCGTTATACACTTCAGTGTCAAAAACGACTTTTTCATTAGTCAGAAATTCATTCTTTATCGGATAAACTTTAAACTTCCTCTTATCTTCTTTAGAAGAAAGGTACTGCACCAGCTTAGTAATTAGCTCATTAAAAAGATCATTATTACCTTCATTAGCATAGTCAAACATCCTCCATTTCCAGATTCCATCAGCTAGAATGAGGCCTTTTTTCATGCTTCCTTCTGCACTCACAGCTATCAGCGGCTTAGCAGTAACAATGCTGCCCACCTTCTGATTAAGCATCACTTCAACTCCTTGATCCTGATTAATTCTACCGAACGGCACTACAATTGGTGGCCAATTTTTAAAAGCCTGTTGCAATTCATCAGTTAGCTTAAAACTGGAAAAACCCTGATTAAACGAGGCCTCCACATTATCGAATTCATTAGGCACGGCTTGCATGGAAAGAATTCCATTAACCTGGTTAAAAGACGACATTCTAGTATTGCCCCCATACACATATAAGGTAGAAATCTCCTCTTTAGCCATTTTTTGCCTAAACCTGTTATCTATATTTCTACCATCTGGCAATTGATGAAAAATAACTAAATCATATTTTTTGGTAGCTGCATTTAGGCTGGTAATATCTTTAGGGATACTCATTATATATTCATCAATGCTATAATTGGCATTACTTTCTATGGCCGCCTTAATAGCTTTAATATCTGGGTGAGGTGCCGCAGCCACAATAGCTATTTGCTCCTTCCCTTCTATTACTTCCACATAGGCCTGCTTTATATTATTAGAATAGGTGAATTCACCTTCCTTGCGCTCTACAGCCACTTGGTAGCGCTGAAAACCACTATTCTCAGCATCAACCAGAAATGATACCTCTTTAGGTTCTCCTGATCTGCCCAGTACTACTTCCTTTCTATCTATCAGCTTTCCGCTCTTGCTTACTGAGACGGCCACCGTCTGATTATCAAAATTCTTTTGATCTACCTGAACTGCAAGAGGAAATTTATTTCCTTGGTAAGACACCTTATTATACAGCAGTGAAGATATAGATATATCTGATTTAGGAATAGTATCTCCCAGCCCGATGGTGTGAATTTTAAAGCTATAGTCAGAAAAGGTAGGTGAGATGCCCTGATTATAGATGCCATCAGAAACTAATACTACCGAACCCAAGTTCCGACCTTCATAATCCGATTTTATTTTATCAAGGAATGAATTAAGATCAGTAACCTGCTCAGAATACGCTATCTGCTCTGGTAATTTTGGGGAAACTTCTCCTGAGAGCGTTCGGTATTCTATACGCTGCCCGTCAGACACTTCCTGCCCTAATTCGCTAAGTTTGTTTTTTACCTGAACCAGCATATAGCTATCATTCACTTCAGGAATAGAGCCAGAGTTATCAATAGCCACTACAATAGTGGGCTCTTCAACATTATTAATTACCTGCTTCAAAACAGGAGAAACTAATAAAGCAGCCAAAGCCGCTACTGCGAACGCTCTAAGTGCAAATAATACTCTTTTGGTTTGTATAGACCATGGCCCATTTTTACTATACAGCAAATAGGCATAACCTACACCTGCTAATACACATAGTAAAATGAACCAAGGCGAGCTTTCAAAAATTAACGCTGGTTTCTGCATCACATAGCTTTAAACGATGTAGTGCAAATTAAGGTATATTCAACTAAGGTAAAAACGATGTTTTACATAAATTGGAACTGCTCTTAATCTCGTTGTTCCACCATCTCTCCCTGCGCCTTATAATCACTACCAAAAAGCTTTTTAACCCAACGAGGTAAAATGCCCATAGCGACTAATGCTACGCCTGAAATAATAAGCACTGGCAAATGAACAAACAACGCCCCTGATGATAAAATAGATAGTATGAGTATAGTGGAAAAAGGCAATGAACATGCTAATACCAATACTGCCAATTCTGAATCAAAGGTTCTGTTTTCTTCCGGAACATCTTTGAGCTCTTCTTTTAAAGAGAATGCTGACATGTGAGCAAACGGCCAAAAACTACATGAGCTAAGGGGAAAAACAATGGCCAATAACGCGGTAGGTCCTGTAAGTCCTAACCCAAATATAAGTGCAGCGCTTAGCAATAAAGTTATACCGGCTCTGCAGCAAAGCATTGAAACTACCAAGGCAATTCCACCTTTTTTCACCTTCACTGCTAAACCGATGAACATCAGCACCAATGGTGTCATTAGCGCGCTCATTCTCACAAAGGCATTAGACAAAAAGTCAGGCAAATCATCCATAGTAAAGTTAAAGCTGAGCAATACAATGGCTACGATGATAACAATATTGATAGGCTCCTTTAGCAGTGAACCTAATAAGCTCTTGATTTTTCCTGATGAAGATGAGTGATCAGTCTGATTTCTTTTGTAGTACCAGTTCATTGCTACTATATAAAGAAATATAAGACCGAATATTTTATTTCCTACATCGGCCAAGGCTGCATCTGCCAAAGGCTTATCTCCTAGGTATTCTAAAATAAAAGGAAAACATGAAAGCCCCGGAGCCAGAGAAGGTAATAACATTCTAATGGTTCTGCTCTTAGCTGAATCACTGGGAATGCTAAAAAACTTTAGTATTACTGGAGTCAATAGAAAAATGACAACATTAAACACCAAGGCAAGCAAAGGCAATATTAGAAGAGAAAACTTAATATTCACCCCCATTAATGCTACAAAAATAGTAGCCGGCAATGCAATTGTAAGGATGATGTTCTTTATCCCTGTAACCTGATCCTTATTAGAAAATTTCGCTTTTAAGGCCAGACCGATTCCTATAAACAAGACTAGGGTTATGGTTTTTTGTAAGGCTAATCCCATTGAGATATTAAATAATAAGAAGAAATAAATAGGAATAGCTTGCTCTACGAATTTGAGAGCAAGCTATTATAATTGACTAAGTTTAATTAACCTGCTACATCTTGCAGTGCGGCAGTAAACATTTTCATTTCATCCATAGTACCCATACTTACGCGGCACCAATTCTTACCCAGTATATTAAAAGACCGTACGCCAACTCCCTGAGCATACATCTTATCCAAGAAAGCTTGCCCTTCCATAGCTATAGGGAAAATCATGAAATTGGTATAGCTGGGCACATACTCAAAGCCCATTTTTTTAAGGCTTTTGTACACGTAATCTTTAGTTTCATTATTAAGTTTTCTGGTTTTCTTTTGAAATTCCAGATCATCCATACTAGCCTGTGCTGCATATACAGAAGGTAAAGTAATACCCATTCCACCTCTAGTAATTTTATTAATTTGATTAAGTGTTTCTGGTAAGCCTATTGCATAACCTACTCTAATACCAGCCATACCGTGTATTTTAGAAAATGTACGAGCTACTATTACATTTTTCCCCTTACTTACTAAAGATACCATGCTTTTCTGATCCTTTTCAGGAAGGAAATCCAGGTATGCTTCATCTACAAATACTGGCACTTTCTCTGAAACTCTGGAACAGAAATCATACAAGGCATCTCCATCAGTAATGGTACCTGTAGGGTTGTTAGGGTTACAGATATACACCAGTTTGGTTTTGCTGTCTATGGCCTTCTCCATAGCATCAAGATCGTGAGACCAATCTTCTTTTAAAGGCACCGGCTTCCATTCTGCGCCAGTAGCCTCCGCCACTTTCATTAATGACATATATGAAGGGTCAGCTGATACCACATTCCCTCCATTTTCAAAAAACAATACCATTCCGAATTTCTCCAATAGATCAGAAGAACCGGGACCCATAATGATATGCTGGCGAGAAACGCCTTCTTTTTCTGCAATTTTATCTATAAGATCGAATAATTCTTTCCAGGCATATCTATTACCCAAGTCCGCTTTCTCACGAAAAGCAGCAACGGCCTTAGGTGATGGACCATAAGGATTTTCATTAGCATTGAGCTTGGCTTTAAGCGCTACTTCATGCACATTCTTAGGAATGTATTCTTTGAAAAAAGGACTGTATAATGCTCTTCCTTCTTTATCAAGCATTACCGGCGCCTTTGCTGTTTCTCCAAATGATAAGTGCGGAAGCAGGGCGGCTCCTCCCACAGTCATAAGGCTACTACGAAGCCAAGTTCTTCTATTTATTGAGTTCATGGTTTGTGTTTAGTTAGATTGTTTCTTTTTTTAATTTATTCTGATCCTACGGGGGTGTTATTTACGCCTAAATTTCCGGAAGCAACAATTGTATTTTTATCCTCGGTCAAATAAATATTTATATGGGCATTCATAAGCAAAATATTATCAAAGTATTCTGAGTCACCTATTACATAAAATTTGGATTCTCTAAATTCTCCGGAATTTCCATTCACCTCATATAGAGATAAAATTTCTTCCGTATCAGAACCTTTACTTCCAGCCAATATGCTTGTTGGATAGTCCGTATCATCAATCGTATTATGAAGAGCCACTTGTATGAGGGTATTGCCGCCTTGATCTTTCCAGAAAACTATTCTTCCGTAGACATTAGTACCTTGACCAACCATGCTATCTATTTCATAGGCATAGTATGATTCTACGGCACCTCCACCATTGGCAGCAGTGGTTATGGGCTCCAGTCTCTCTTGCTCACATGAAGAGAAAATAATAGTAGTAGCTACAATAAATATAGCAATTGTTAATGAATTAATCCTCATGATTTAAGTGATTTTAGAAATTGAAACTTAACCGTCCGAAATAATAAGCACCGGCTGAGCCTTGCTGATAGTTTGAATAGATATAAAAATCTCTTTTCTCATATCTGATAATATCCGGGTAGTTATTAAAGATATTATTACCGCCTACTGTAAGCATGAGCTGTGGAATAATCTTATAAGTAGCTCCAAGATCAACCGTAGTTTGAGCAGAGAACGTTTGATCAGCAAATCCTATTTGTTCATTGTACAAAGTTCTCATTTGATTATCTCTATCTGTAACTTCTCCATAGTAGTGCCCTCTTACCATAAAGGAGAATTTGCCAATACCATAGGTTAAAGAGCCTATAATATTAGTTCTAGGGGTTCCTGTCTCAAACTGCCCTACATCTCCCCTGTCAACATATTTATCTACTAACTCTTGTTCTGTAAGCTCCACATTAAGGTCTGGCACATCTGCGCCTTCAAATTTATTTTCCCTGAAAGTACCTGATAAAGTAGTGGTTAATATTCCGCGCCCCAGATTGGTGCTATAATTAGCCACCACTTCTATTCCCTGTGTGCTTACATCTCCACCGTTAATCCTAAAGCTTCCTAAACCCTCTCCAATTACGGGTTGTAATACCGGCGCATCATCCTTATCAAATTCGCTGGTTTCAAATATTCTGTCCTTAATATCTATTTTGTAAGCATCTACGGTAATATCCAATTTGTCAAAAAGCTTAGCGGCAAATCCCACACTAAAGTTAGTAGACCGCTCTTCAGTAAGTGCTTTAATACCGAGAGTTCTTGCTGCAGTACTGGTATTAGGATAAACAGTACCATCATAAGGAACTAAGTCTACGAAGAAGGTATAAGTATGAGAGTAGTTCAGTTCCTGTAGTGAGGGAGCTCTAAAGCCAGTGCTAAAAGATCCTCTCACAGCAAAATCATCAGTTATAGAGTACCTGGAAGCAACCTTACCAGTCACTACACTTCCAAAATCAGAATAATTTTCTGCTCTGGCAGCAGTTCCAACCATCCATTTTTTAGTTACATCCAGTTCTAAATCCAGATAGGCCGCCATGACCGTTCTGTACTCATTACCTTCATTTTCTGGCCCGAAGCCTCTAAAACATTGGCAATTGAGTGAATACCCTTTCACGATTGTTTGACTGTAACCAGCATATGGAAGAGTGACAGGATTACCATTAGCATCTACCAATGGTTCGCCCAACAAATTTTCCAAAGGAAAGCCATCAGGCCCTACTAGCTCTTGATTATCTGATGATGCCGTTTTTATACCATAATTACCTGCTGTCCAGCTTTCTTCTTGTCCTCTTTCTATCTGGTAGTTTTCAATACGCATTTCTGTTCCTCCGGCTATATTTAGGCCTTCCAGTACATCATTCAGGTACCTACTTACATCAATATTAGTTGTATTTTGGAAAAACGAATGCTTACCCAAATCCATATCAATTGGTGAATCTGGCCCTATACTGGCATTATAGGTATTGAACATACCTATGTTCATAGAATTACTGCCAAAGGTATTACTTACATCAAAGTTGAATTCTCCGATTTTGCCATCTACACCATTTGTGAAGTAAACGTTGACCTGATTAGAATACATCTGCGGCCTGAATCCATTAGGATACAAATCATAGTTAAATCTATCTGTCTGCGCCGCCCTTCTATAAAAGCAGCTGAACCCTTCTGTATATTTAAAGCCTATATCTCCATAAGAATAAAAGTCTGCGTTTTCTCCTATAGGCATACCAAAATTATAGGACATGGAACCTAAATTAATAGCGGGCTGCCCTGCATAAGTAGCTACATCTAGCTGATCTATACCACGGGCATTCATTAAGCCATCTACGGTTCGGAGCTCATCTGCCAAAGCCATATCTCCTGCCGCCAAAGCTTGAACCAGCTCTGGATTAGTGATAATAGGCATTCCATTGATGTCCGTTCTTTCGTTATTTAAATAGCTACTATTATAAAGGGGGGCTCTATCTAAAGCAAGTACTGTAGGCCTAACACTTCGTTTATCTTGCCTGATGGATGTTGTTAGATTTAAGTAACCATCATTTTTAAACTGAAAACCATAATTGGCCTGAAACTGGTAGCTAAACCCATCAGGATCTGTTTCTCTTGACAGCGCTAATTCTTCTGGAGTGAGATCTGTGTCACTGAAATCTGGCGCCATATTCGGGTACCCACCAGCGGTAAAGCTACCAGAAAAACGCCCTGTTCCTTGTTTCAATACAATATTCATTACACCAGCAATGGCATCAGATCCGTACTGAGCCGCAGCTCCGTCTCTTAATATTTCTACTCGCTCAATGGAGGCGGTGGGAATAAAGCTCATGTCTACAGCATTAGCCATAGTACCCGTTTGAGAAGCATTTAACAAAGCTGATGTATGCCTTCTTTTACCATTAATGAGCACCAGCATCTGGTTAGGAGCCAACCCTCTCAAAGTAGGCGGATCTACATGCGAAGAAAGGTCAGAGCCTTGAGAACGGACAGCATTAAATGAAGGAGCTGTAGCTACCAGCATATCCGCCAGCCCCACCTGAGGCATATTAGTGCTCAACTCATCAATTTTGATTATATCTACCGGTGCCGGAGTTTCCAGTTTGGTTCGCCCTTGTGACCTGGAGCCTACCACCACCACTTCTGAAAGCTGAGAGGTAGTTTCTTCCAATTGTACGTCAACAGTACTCTTTCCTGAAACTTTAATATCCATAGTTTCATAGCCGATAAACGAAAAGGAAAGAGTAGCATCAGAAGGAGCCTTAATAGAATAGGAGCCATCCATAGCCGTAAGGGTTCCGTTAGACGTCCCTTGCACTACGATATTCACACCTGGGATTGGCTTATTATCAGTTCCGGAAATAACTTTTCCTGAAACCGTAATAGTGCTTTGTGCCATTATTTTACCACAAAATAAAATAATGACACTTAACGCAAGTACAATTTTTTTCATTGAATTAAGGTTTAGGTAAGGTTTAATATTTTGATTAATCAAAACAATAAAGAATATTATTCTGTATTTATCAATATGTCAAAATATTATTTTAAACTTTACCTAAAACTTGAATGAAAAAACTTTTTTAATTATTATTATAAAATGAATAAATTTAACGGCAATCGATTGCGGAATTTTGGTTCTCCATTAGTACCCGTATTTGTCCTTCCAAAGTGCGCGTAAACGCTTCCGCATTTCTTCTTCTCTGGCATTTTTTCCTGGATCATAAAAAACAGAATTTTTAATTTCATCAGGCAAAAACTCCATATGAGCAAAGCTATTAGGATAGTCATGAGCATATTTATAGCCTTGACCATAGCCGGAATCTTTCATTAATTTGGTTGGAGCATTTCTAATAGCCATAGGCACTTTCAGGTCACCTGTTTGTTTCACTATAGCTCTTGCTCTATTAATGGCATTATAACTGGCATTACTTTTAGCAGAACAAGCTAAATAGGTGGTACATTGAGAAAGTACAATCTGAGCCTCAGGGTAACCTATTACCGTAATAGCCTGAAAAGTATTGTTAGCTATAACCAAAGCTGTAGGGTTAGCATTACCAATATCTTCTGATGCCAGGATTAGCAATCTACGGGCAATGTACTTAACGTCTTCGCCTCCTTCAATCATACGAGCCAGGTAGTAAACTGCAGCATTAGGATCACTTCCTCTTATGGATTTGATAAAGGCAGAAATAATATCATAATGCTGTTCCCCCGTTTTATCATAAATAGCCACTCTTTGCTGTGCTATATCCATTACTTGCTGATCAGTAATACTGATCTCATCACCAGGAATAGATTCGCAAACCAGATCCAGCAGGTTCAGTAACTTTCTGGCATCTCCTCCTGCTATGCTGAGTAGTGCTCCGTGCTCATCCAGGTTAACGGTTTTCTTCTTTAGCTTTTCATCTTTGTGCAGCACATGATCAATGAGATTTAACTGATCCTGCTCTGTTAATGACTTTAGAGTGTACACCTGACTCCTACTCAGCAAAGCCGAATTGACTTCAAAAGAAGGGTTTTCTGTAGTAGCACCAATTAGGGTAATGGTTCCTTTTTCTACCGCTCCTAAAAGGGCATCTTGCTGGGCTTTATTAAACCGGTGAATCTCATCAATAAATAAAATCGCCTTTGATTGTCTCTTGGCCTTATCTATTACTTCTCTCACATCCTTCACACCAGAGCTAATAGCACTAAGCGTGTAAAAAGGAGAATTTATTTCGTTGGCAATTATATTGGCTATAGTAGTTTTCCCTACTCCCGGAGGGCCCCAAAGTATCATGGAAGGAATAACTCCTGATTTAATAGTCTTCCTTAATATACCATTCGGTCCCACCAAGTGCTCCTGTCCTATCAAATCTTCTAATTGAGTAGGCCTCATTCGCTCTGCCAGTGGTAAATTAAGATCAAACATGATTTTATTTTTTACGTTTGTTTTACAGTAAATTTCAATATTATTTCAAAGGTGCCAATTACATTCAACTAAATTTGATTACTATTGTTATTAAGAAACTAATCACAATTCGAACCTAACCTCTAGAACCAATGGGCGGAATTCTTTATTTAATCGGACTCATATGTGCAATATGGGTGATTTATGACGTATGGGTTGTAAATAAGTCAATGGATGAAACTTCAAAAGTTTTATGGACTATTTTGGCTGTAATAGCTAATTTCTTAACGGCTATTATTTATTATTTCGTACACAAAAAAAGAGCTATTTAAAATTTTAGCTTCAGCAGCACCTCTTCTGTATACTCCAGCATTTGATCGGTAAAATCAAGATGAGTAACTAACCTAATCTCATTATTACCAAAGCGGACAGCATGGATTTGGTGCTCTTTCAGTTCATTTAACACCTTCATTGTATCTACTCCATCAGCTAATTCAAAGATTACGATATTAGTATCTACGGGGAGTACCTGCTTAACGTATGTCCTTTTTTCAAGGATTTCTTCCAGCTTTTTAGCTCTGGCATGATCTTCTTTAAGGCGATTTACATTATTCTGTAAAGCATAAATACCTGCAGCTGCTAAATACCCTGCTTGTCGCATTCCGCCTCCCATATATTTGCGCACTCTTCGTGCCTGATGAACCACCTGCTTACTTCCTAACAGCAACGAGCCTACTGGCGCCCCAAGTCCTTTTGATAAACAAATTGAGATAGTATCAAAATACTGTCCATAATGACTAGCAGCATCACCTGTTTCTACTAATGCATTAAACAACCTGGCACCATCTAAATGTCTCGAAATATTATGACTAAGGCATAAATCTGATATCGGCGCTATTTCCTGAAGCGTATAATAACTACCTCCACCCTTATTCACTGTATTTTCTAAAGCTACTATAGAAGTAGCAGGCGCATGAATATCATCAGGGTTGATAGCATCTTCTATGTCCTTCAAAGAAAGTCGGCCTCTATCTCCCTTTAATAACTTAGTAGAAAGTCCACTAGTACCGGCCAGCCCTCCACCCTCATATTTGTATATATGGGCGGCCTCATAGCAAATAACCTCCTCATAAGGCTGCGATAGCACCTTTAAACCTATTTGATTAGTCATAGTGCCAGTCGGGCAAAACAGTGCAGCCTCCATACCCAGCATTTCTGCAGCTATAGCCTCTAGCTGATTCACCTCCTCATCTTCTCCGTACACATCATCGCCAACCCTGGCAGAAAACATGGCATCTAACATAGCCTGAGAAGGCTTGGTTACCGTATCACTTCGTAGATCTACTTTCATATGATTAACTCTTTAATACAAAGCTATTTAAAACTCTGAGCTCTTAACTAATGTTTGCACATAAATTGGAATTATACAATTTCAAATCTACACCCATAATCCAGATATGAAAACACTAAATAATACAGCATTAAATTCAAAATACACAAACACACGAAATCATTCAACCTTCATTTAATGCATTTCAAAGATTATAAATGCAGTTCAACTAAATTAGTATCCAAAAACTCATGCTATCGCTAAATTCGAAACAAATAGCACGTCTCGTGGTGTGCGCGCACACGCAGATGTTTTCAAAAAAGAAATCATGCTATTTTTAATTCATTTTATACCAAACAACCTAAAACCATGTACCTACCATTCTACCTAAGTACATTCTTAAAAAAGCCTCGCCTGCTTTACAAAAACCTGTTACTCACACTGCTAATGATCACCCCATGGTTAGCTATAGCACAAGTAAATACAGGAGGAAACGCTACTACGTCTGATCACCAAAAGCAAGTGATCGGTTACATCACCAACTGGGACGCCTGGAAAAGTAATGCAGCAGGTCTACCCTCTGCCGGAGCATTAACTCACATGAATATCGATTACTCTAAGTATACCATCTTAAACTATTCCTTTTTTGGCGTAGCTAATGATGGTTCGCTTCACAGTGGTGATTTAAGAAACAAAAACATATATCAGGAAGGTGCAGTACAGCAACCAGGTGATATATTTTATACTGATGTTTACAGCAGCTGGGATATGCACATTCTTTTTGGAGAAATTGAGCCTATTCAATGGGTTAATGAGCAAGTGCAAGCCCGTGCTCAAGCTCAAGGCTTCCAAGTAGAAGTAGGTGGCACCACCTGGACCAACACTAACTGGGGTTTAAGTGGCAGCCTGCCGCTACCCTTACATAAAGAAGACGGAGCTGCCGGACTCCTTGAAATGGCGCACAACAACGGCGTAAAAGTAGTGGCTTCCATAGGAGGCTGGAGTATGTGTAAACATTTCCCTGAGATGGCAGCAGACCCCACCAAACGAGCACGATTCATTGCCGACTGTCAAAAGTTAATTGCTACTGGCTTTGATGGTATCGACCTTGACTGGGAGTATCCAGGCCCTTACTCCGGAATGAATTTTACTGGCTCGGAAGCAGATTTTGCTAATTATGCCACATTGGTAACAGAACTTCGTAATGCTATTGGCCCTGATAAATTAATCACCGCTGCCATGTCTGGAGATCCTGTAAAACTTCAAGGTTTTAACTGGAGTGTTATGACCAATGTGATGGATTATTTCAATATGATGACCTATGACTATAATGGCGGTTGGTCTAACAAAGCCGGTCATAATGCGCCTGTCTACCCTTATGATGACGCAGAAGAGCCTACCTTTAACTGGCAGTCTACCTACAACGCTCTAATGGCACTGGGAATACCTTCTGACATGATCAACTTTGGTATACCGTTCTACGGCAGAGGTGTGGTAACTCAAGGCAATGCCGCCCTAAATGCTGCTACGCAAAAAACCAGCGTTACTGTACAGCCTGATGGACCAATTTCTACTTGCGCAGATTATACTAACTGGCCATTAGATGTATACGATGGCACTCCAAATTATTTCTTCATTAAACAAAAAACCACTTCTGGCTGGACCAGACATTGGGATGATCAGGCTAAGGTGCCTTATATGACTAATGGCAAATATTTCTTAAGCTATGATGATGAAGAGTCTATTGAAATAAAAGCCAATTACATTAATGATCATCAGTTAGGAGGAACCATCATCTGGACAGTATTTGGCGACTTAGAGTTTAGCGGAAGCTCAACCAGTTATGGCACTAAGCTGAAAAGATGGTCTAATGTAAGCTCTCCTCTAATCAATTTGATCAATGAAGAATTTGCTGATGGCGGTGATGGCGGCAACACCAACACCCCTCCAAGTATATCTTTCACCTCTCCGGCTAATGGCGCTACTTTTACTGAAGGATCAGCCATCACTTTACAAGCGAGTGCCTCCGATAGTGACGGTTCTGTTGCAAGAGTGGAATTTTACAATGGCAATGTGAAGTTAGGTGAAGATGCTACAAGTCCATATAGTTATAGCTGGTCGGGCGCACAAGTTGGAAGTTATTCTCTTTCGGCAAGAGCAATAGATAACGAAGGAGCTACTTCATCATCATCAATATCAATAACTGTAGAATCTGAAGATGACGGCGGAGGCGAAGGCAACTGCCCTAATGCAGACTTTAGAGTAGTAGGCTACATGCCTAGCTGGGCAGGTACTGCACAGGCTATTCAATATGATAAGCTAACACACATTAACTACTCATTTTTATTGCCTAATGCTGATGGAAGCCTTCAATCTATAGAAAATGCCAGCAAACTACAGCAAATAGTAAGCCTTGCCCATGCGGCAGGTGTAAAAGTACAAATAGCCATTGGTGGCTGGAATGATGGAAACGACTCCAACTTTACCGCTTTGGCTTCTAATACTTCCACCAGAAATGCTTTCGTTAATAATGTTTTGAGTTTTGTAAGCCAATATAATCTTGATGGCGTAGACATGGACTGGGAGTTCCCAAGAGAGGGCAATGAACCACAAGATTTTGAAACCTTAATGCAGGAATTAGGCGCAGCACTCCATGCAGAAGGCAAAATTCTTACCGCTGCAGTAGTAGCTTCTGGCTGGAATGCTGACGGTATTCTTGATGGTGTTTTTGATGACGTAGACTTCTTAAACCTAATGGCCTATGATGGAGGAAACGGAGCAGCTCACTCCCCTTATAGTTATGCTTCTTCTTCTCTTGATTATTGGTTAGGAAGAGGCTTGCCTGCTTCTAAAGCTGTATTGGGAGTTCCTTTTTACGGCAGACCCAGCTGGCAAACTTACAGTGCGCTTATTTCTCAGGGTGCTGATCCTTATGCCGATGAATTTAATGGAGTTTACTATAATGGAATCAACACCATTCAGGATAAGACTAACTTAGCCCTAGAAAGAGGATCAGGAATTATGATCTGGGAAATCTCTCAGGACACTCAAGATGAAACTTCCCTTCTTACTGCAATTGATGCTGCATTAGGTGATTGTGAACAAAATCCTAATGCACCTACCGTAAGCTTTACTAGTCCGGCTAACGGCGCCAGCTTTATGGTGAACACCACTATTAACCTTACCGCTACAGCTTCTGATAGCGATGGAAGTATTACCAGCGTAGTATTCAATGTAAATGGACAAAACATAACTGCCGGTGCCAATGGAAGCACATATTCTGCTACCTGGAGCAGCAGCACTACTGGTTCTTATGCCATAACGGTTACTGCTACTGATAACGAAGGCTTAAGCACTAGTAGAGAGGTAACTATTTCCATTACAGACGGCACAGAATGTAACGTTCCTGCCTGGGGATCAACTAACGTATATGTTAGTGGTGACCATGTATCATATAATGGTGTAGAATACGAAGCCAAATGGTGGACCCAAGGAGAGAACCCTGCCTCTAATACTTCAGGAGTATGGCTAGAAATAGGCCCATGTGGAGATGATGACGGAGGCAATGAAGGTGGTACATGTAATGCACCAGCCTGGGATAATTCTACAGCTTATGTAGGAGGCACACGAGTATCTTATAACGGTGTAGAATATGAAGCTAAATGGTGGACTCAGGGAGAAAATCCTGAAGTGAATCCAACAGATGCATGGAGAGTAATTGGCCCATGTAACTCAAGCGCTTCAGCCAGACAAGCTTCCGGTTTAACTGCAATCAATACTGAAATAAAGGTATATCCTAACCCGGTTAAAAATAATGGAACCATAGAACTTTCATTACCTAATGAGACTTTCACTTCCATTATACTTTATAACCAATTGGGCAAACAAGTACAGGTGGTTCTTTCAGAAAGCCTAAAAGCAGGACAACACAG
Organism: Fulvivirga maritima; assembly: GCF_021389955.1. Taxonomy (NCBI): domain Bacteria; kingdom Pseudomonadati; phylum Bacteroidota; class Cytophagia; order Cytophagales; family Fulvivirgaceae; genus Fulvivirga; species Fulvivirga maritima. Next base: position 2,363,221 of record NZ_CP089980.1, on the reverse strand, counting down.
AATAGAGTTTTCAACCGAAGATTTACCTAATGGTATCTACTTCTCAGAAATTTCTACAGGCAATGAGATAAAAACAGTTAAGTTGATTAAAAATTAAATTCTCATAAAAGCCGAAACCACCCGATTGCACTGTTACGGGTGGTTTCATTTTTAAATATTAGTATACCACATTTTCATTTAAACCGGCCACAAGGGCTTCTTTTATCAATTTCATTTCTGCACTATCAACAAACTTCTGATTTACCTCCACTTCTATACCCAGATATTTTTGTTCAGGAAAACGAGTACGTAAATACGTAGTAAATCCATCATCAGCTCCATTATAAGGCACATTGAGCATTACTGTGAAATCTTTGAGTTGCTCATCGAGCCTGCTTTTCCATTCCTTCGAAAAGGCTAGTTCGGCGCTGCAGCGTTCATCGAAAAGAATACCTACATCAACCGCACGCACCACTCCATTGAGCACAGGCGTAAAAGTATGCATAGAAATATGCAGCACGGTATTTCCTTGATCTATTTCCCTTTGAATTTTCTCCTCCACCATATTTCTATAGGGGTGATAATACTTCTCTAAAAGGTATTGCTTTACACCACTGCCTAACATTTGCACATAAATAGAAAACAACTCTGAGTTATGCAGTGATCGGTTAGTTTCTAATAACAGTCTGGATATTTTCTGGTAAAATAGCGGTGCCTCCAGCTGCCTGGCTAAATACTTGGCAATAGGGAGTGCACCAGGATCCCAGCCCCGGTGACTTTCCAATACTTCTTCCTGGTGACTAAACAAAAAACGATAGTCTCTCGGAATATAGTTGCCTGCATGTTCGCAGGTAATTATGATTGTTCTTTTATCCATACCTGGAACATTTCATTGTACTTCAAACAGTCTGAAAGCTCTCTATAAACCAATTTGATGTTTTCAGTAGAATACTCACCACTCAATGAATGTAGTATTCTTGTTGCCAATGTTCCTTGCTCTGAAATCACCTTTAAAGAGGGCAATAATGGCTCCATCTCTTCAGGATAAGATTTCGCTGCCAAAGCAATAATTTTATCCCATACCTTTTTGCCCGATGCTGACTGGCTCTCTATTCCAAATATTTTTAAATACTCCTGATTGGTAATAATGGTATTTTCAGCATACTTTACTGTTTCCTGAAAAATATCATTAAGCGGCTGCACTTCCCACTGCTGCTGCTCATGAGCTGATATCAGTTCTTCATTCACTAGCATCTTTAACAGCACTATTATCAATCCCACAATAGCCATATCTGCTTGCGGACATTCCTGAATATCTAACAGCCTTATTTCTATAGAGCCTCTATCAAAACGAGCGATGGCTCCGCGAGAATTTAACCAAACAGGCTGCAAAATATTAGTAGTATCATGCGGTGCTATGTCGTGAGCTATTCTATCATAAATAAGCTTATGATATTGTCGCTTAGAAAAAGCTCTTTCAGGGATTACCTTACCAGTAATAGAAGGCACTACCTTTTGGTTTTTCTGATAATAGTCTAGCCGCTTATCTAAAAAGCCGGTGTCCTTACCTCCAAGAATGGGCGAGCTGGCCGCCAAAGCCGGAAGAATGGGCAGCACTAACCTAATAGCCGCATGCAACCTGGCAAACTCCTCATCATCATAAAAAGGCAGGTTGAGGTGTGTACTTTGCAGGTTAGACCACCCGTGGCCGTGGCAGTTGAAAATCTTATTATAAGCCGCGTAAATATCATTATTATCATGAGGCCATAAAAAAGTGTTCTTTGCCGGATCCATTAGCGGGTGAGCCGCTGTAGGTAGCAGCATAGCTCCCAAATCAGCTAAATGAGCATTAATTTGAGCTACGTTTTCCTGAAACTCCACTAATAGCCGGGAAAGATTATGCTCAGGTTCAGTACATTTAAGTTCCACCACATGCAGCACCAATTCATTACACCAGGTAATGACTCCGTTCTCAATATCACCTACAAATTCTCCTGTGATTTTTTTGAAAAGCAAATCAGTAACCGGCTTTACGGCTAATGATTCTTTGTCTACAATCATATATTCCAGCTCTACACCATAGGCTTGGAACAAATGTAATCTGTTATTCATCGTTTATGGAGGCGCTCCACGAAAGTCTCCATTACCTTCATGTATAAGCCATTCTTAATTACTTTATCTTCTACACCTGCATCAATATTGGGATTATCATTAATCTCAATGACATAAAACTTGCCATTGATCTCTTTAATATCCACCCCATAGAGTCCACTTCCTATTAAAGAAGTAGCTTTCAAGGCTGTATCTATTAAAGCCTTGGGCGCATCTTCTACCGCCAGCGTTTCGCTTTTACCTTCGCGGTGTTCTCCGTTCTTTTTCCAATCTACTATCTGCCAATGGTTTTGCGCCATATAGTATTTACACACATATAAAGCCGCATTATTAATTACCCCCACACGCCAGTCATAGGCTGTAGGCACAAACTCTTGAATAATGAGTAGCTCTGATTTTTGAAATAATGTTTTGAGCGTTTCTTTGAGCTGCGCTTCATCGGCCACTTTTTTCACTCCTTTAGAGAAAGAACCGTCTGGCTGTTTTATCACCAACGGATAGTTAAAATCAGGAGGAATCTGGTGATCATCTTTTCTAATAATATGTGACTTAGGCACTGCTATTTTGTGAGCCACCAGCAGCTCATGCAAATACACTTTATTAGTACATTTAAGTATTGAGTTAGAATCATCAATCACTGCCAAGCCTTCTGATTCTGCCTTTTTAGCAAAACGATAAGTATAGTGGTTTACGTTGGTAGTTTCTCTGATAAACAACGCATCGAACTGTACCAGCTTACCAAAATCATTCTTAGTGATCACCTCTGCATTAAATCCCAACTTATCTGCTGCAGCTATAAATTTTTGTAGCGCTTTAGCATTAGATGGCGGGTTAGGATCATCAGGGCTCATCATTATAGCCAGGTCATATTTTTTACGGCTATATTTTTTACGTACTACTTTTTTACCCGTAGCATAATAATAAAGTGCCTCTTGCAACTTGCTAATATCACCTGCAGCCAATTCCTTTAAGTGCAATGGCTTAAGGCTGTGCAGCTGCCATTTATTTTTCTCCTTTTTCACAAATACAGCCTGAATAATAGGTATCTGAAAAAGGTTAAACAGCATAACTCCCAGGTTAGCATAAGCTGGGTTTTCTACCTGTCCGAAGAAAATATTGATAACCGCCTTCTCTTCAGTAACCTTTTTAAGGCTATTCTGAATAAGTACGTCAAACTCTTCTGCATCATCTTTTATAAGAGAAGGAAACCTAAAATCCTGCAGCGTACCAATTTCAGGTATTACTTTATGACCACGAGCTTCCGCCAACAGTGACACATAATATCCTAAACTCTGATATTGATGAGAGCGACAAAGGTTAATGATTTTAAATCTCTTGGTTTCCTGATACTCTGGCTTACTAAAATATTCTGACGGAGAGATAACATCCACCCCTTCAAAATTCAAATTCCACTTCTCCGGATTTTCTGTAATAATTAGTTTAGGCATGATTTATTTAGGGTAAATAATTAAAAGATTGGCGTCATAAGTCATTACACCAAGCATAATAGAGTTAATAAGTTTTTGAAAGCTCACTTTATAATATTGTTTTTCACTTATAGGGTTAGGATCTAATGGATCAGCTATATAAGCCATTCTTTCCTCCTGATTAAAGCCATTTATAATCACAAAATGGCCTGCTGGCTCACCCACTACATCGTCATAGCGGATCACCACTTCTCCGGTTTCTCTGGGGCTTTCATACAAATAGGTAGCGCTAAGACCTGTTAGTATAGGTCTGCCTTTAGTTAAGAAAGTTTTTATTAGCGTAGGCGTTAATTCTTCAAATCGAATCTGACCACCATTTTCTAAAAATTGCAAATACTCATCAGTAGCCACCTTGAGCCTGGGGTCACCACCTTTCACAGCGAGCTGAGCCCTGAGCTTTTCCTTTAGGTCTACCTTATTCTTAAACCATGAAAGATCAAATGTGCTGAGGTTATAAGTATAAATAATAGCCTTATAGCCCTTCTTTAGCGCATGATTAGCCAATACCACAGCCAGCGTACCTCCTGATGACAGCTGCTTCACCTCATTAATCACCTCCTTAAGAGGCACCACATCTTTATAGAACTGATACACACCATGCAAACATGTAGGCCCACAGGTTACATCATCTGGCTGTGCTTTTATATTCAGATCTAAAATTTTCTCTTTCAGTTTAAGCAACATTTTACTGTGTAAATCATTATCATTAAATTAAAATAGCACGCTTAAAACCAGACCGAATCTCAGGCCCTTTTCAGGATGCTCAGAGGTGATTAGAAATATGGTTTTATTTGTTTCACCATATGACGGCAAGGCTTTAATAAAGTCACAGTAAGACTATGATTGATAAAAAAATTTCTGATGAAGAACTGATACTATTACTCCAAAAAGGGGGTAATGGGCCATATTTCACGCTTTTAGCAGAGCGCCATGAAAAATATATTTTAAAAAAATGCACCAGTTATGTAAAAGATGATGACGAAGCCGAAGACCTGTGTCAGGAAATACTTATTAAGCTATTTCTAAAGGTTAATGACTTCAAAGGGCAAGCGAAATTCTCTACCTGGCTTTTCTCTATTATTCATAACACCTGCATAGACCATTTGAGGAAGAGCAAAAAAAATGTTACCCAGGTAATTACCGAAAAAATGGCGGATGAAATTTCTGAGATGATTGAAGGGGTAGACGAAGTGCCAGAAGAAATTTCCATGACCATTCTCAACCAGCTGCTGGAAGAAATTTCGCCTGAAGAAAAACTGCTGTTACTTATGAAGTATAAAGAGAAGCACCATATAAAAGATATACAGCTTACCTTGGGGCTCTCTGAAAGCGCGGTAAAAATGCGATTAAAAAGAGCTAAAGAAAAGCTGAATAAACTCTATATGAAACAAAGACAAAAATCTACCTAAGCCTATAATAACTTAGTAATGAAAGTATCCATTATTTCCACCAAAATGAGAATAATGATAATCCACTCAAGCTTACTGCTCTCTTTATGATGAGAAAGCTCCATAAAAGCCTGAAGATTAGCCTCTACTATTTTAAAAGTATTTTCAATTGATCTGAAACGTGGCCCACTATCAAAATGCCTGGAAAGTACTCTGTTTACCTGCTCCAGGTATTCATTCTCCCAGGTTACAGGCGGTGCATCAAAAATATACAGGTTCTCTGCTATTTTATTTTGGGTGTTTAACGCCCTGCCTATAAATTTTTGAATGTTTTTTCGACCAATTTCCAGCTTACCTTCCTCCTCCATCTGATTGGTAAATACTTTTATTTTTACCAGCAGCTCCTGAGATACCTGATCATAATAACTAAGCGCCAGACTTTGAGCCAGGTTAAGCATCACCATTTTTATCACCCCTTCATTAATATTGGCTAAAGACAAATGATTGAACTTTATATTCATATCATCTTCAGCATTTAGCAAAAGGGCAAAATCATCTTTAAGCATACCTTCTCTTTCCTCTTCAGGGAATAAGCGCTGCAGCTCCTGATTTACCTCTTCCTTTCTGAAATTATAAAATACTACTACCCCATAATTAAATACAAAAGCATATTTTTCAGCTTCGTACTGATAAAAGACCTCTCCTTTGCTGCCTGCAATCTCCATATCTATCAGCTGCTTACGGCACTCCGCTACGTCTATATTATGCTTAAAGTGATAAGCTTTTAACTTGTATTCTATAAAATCCTGCATACTTTTTTTCATATCCATTATTAGACGGCAAGCTGCCTGAAACGTCACTATAAATATTTCTGATTTAAGAAGGTGACTTCAAATAGGAGTCTGCGTCATATCTGAAATTTTCATCTATATGAAAAAAATTAAACAGATGTACTCGTCTATAGACCATGCCCCTGGCGAAGAGCAAATCATTGACCATGCAGTGATATGCGAAGAAAAAAAGGCTACTGAAAAAAATCTTAAAACCATTAAAAAACAAAAACAATGAAAAATCTACTAACCATGTTATTAGTCCTATGCACCATTTGGGCTAATGCGCAATCAGTGAAAGTTCCTGAAAAAGTTCAGAAAACATTCAAAACCAAATTTAGCAAGGCTGAAGATGTAAGCTGGGATAAAGACGATGCTCAGCATTATGTTGCCAATTTCTATATGGATGAAGCAGAGCAAAATGTGGCCTTTGATGCTAATGGCACCTGGTTATACACCTCACAAATGATAGATGAGAGCGACTTACCTGAAAAAATTGCTGATAAAATTTCTAATGACTTTTTAGATTCCAGCATAATAGCTGCTGAGCACCGCACTACCAGCAAAAATGAAAACCTATACCTTGTTACTATTCAGGCCGATGAAATCTATGAAGAAGATATGGAAGGAGAAGAAGATGACAGCATGGAAGCTGAAGCGCCTGAAACTACGCTGCTCACTTTTGATGCAAACGGCAAGCTACTTACCAAAAAAGGGTTAATGTGATTTTTGCTTAAAGCAAATTCAATAGACTAGTTATATTCGTTATTAAAAAAGAGGCTGCCTCGAGATTAACTTCTTTTGAGGCAGCCCTCTTTTTTTTAATCATACCAATAACCTACTCCTCCATCAGGCTCCAGCTCCACTCCCAGTCCCTTTACCATCTTCACCTGGAAATTGGTATAACTAATGATCGTGGCGGCGTCTAACACTTCTCTGTCAGACATTCCCAACTCTTTCATCCTATGCACTACCTCCTTCACCTTTGCGGCATCAAAGTTTTTAGTAAGCGCCTCTGCATAAGCACAAAGTGCCCGGTTTGCTCTTCCTATTTCGGCCGTATTATAATCTTCTATTAGTGATGTTACCCTGTGGTCTGCTTTCCAATAATACGATAATGCCTCTCTATGATGCGCCAGTGAATAATTGCAGTCTGTAAAAACTGAGACTACTACCGCCAGCATTTCTTTTTGATACCTCTTTAAAGGAGAAGGGCCAAACATGAGCTCTATGTTAAAATCAACACTTCGCTGCATGGTTTTCGGGTTAAGGCTTTGAGCCTCATATAACCGAGCCACTTTTCCTCTATTCTTTTTTAGCGTACCATACACCTCATGCAGTGTTTCGGTAGCCTCGTCGGGTGATATTGTTTGCACATTCATACTTTTCTTTTTTAAATTTTAATAACACAGCTATTAGCTTACGTTAAAATGGGCCTGCTTTTCAGACTGCTTTATACTCTTATCTTCCACATAGCAGCCTTACTTCCTACGCTACTTTCTCAGCCCATATATGATGTTTAAACGAAAAGCACTGCCTTACGGGTATAAAAAGCAGGTTAACACGGGTTAATTTTTGTTAAAATCAAGACTAAAAGGATAAATTTTAACTCATTTTTTAAAAATTATTCATTGAATAAGAAGATTTAGGTAAAAAAATAAACTAAATTTCGTAGATGTAACATTAATATTATGCCAACATGAAAAAAGTAGAAGCAATCATTAGAACTTCCAAATTTGAAGAAGTTCACGCTGAACTTGCGAAAATAGGCATAGGCTTTATGACCTATTCGGAAGTTAAAGGCATTGGTACCGAACATGCTGCCAAGCAGCAATACCGAGGCACCTCTTATGACATGGGGTTCATCCCCAGAACACGTCTGGAAATAGTAGTCACCGACGAAACTCTGGACGACCTGATCAACTGTATATTAGAAACCGCATACACTGGTAACGTAGGTGATGGAAAAATCATAGTTACTGAGGTGCTGGAACTATACAGAATCAGAAGTAAAGATAAAGGCAAGGATGCTCTCTAAAACCCTATCCTACCTGTAATTATCTGACATAACTAATTTTTAACCCTAAAATCTAATGTAAATGAAAAGCATATCATTAGTTACTCATCTGTGGGTATCTCCTTCCAGATGGATCATTCCTGCCAGTACTAAAAAGGCAATATCATATTTTCTATATTTAATTATCACTCTTTCCTTATTACTTGCTGCGCAAAGCACACAAGCTCAAGATAGCACTGCCGCCAGCACTGATAGTACCACGACATTAACAGAAGAAAACATAGCCTCAGCAGAACCTGTAACTGAAGTTATTGAAGAAGAAGCCCCCGCTGTAGAAGAGGTGGCTTATCTTCCGCAAGAGGTAGCCGATATTATGTGGCTATGCCTTGCAGCATTCTTAGTTTTCTTCATGCAGGCAGGATTCGCCATGGTAGAGTCCGGCCTGACCCGAGCCAAGAATTCAGTAAACATTATGATGAAAAACTTACTGGATTTTTCTTTCGGAGCCATATTATTCTGGGCGGTAGGTTACGCTATTATGTACTGTAGCGGAGATGCCAACTTCCTTGGATTTGACACGAGCTTTGCCTTTTTAAGCTCAGCCAACGCCCCTACTGACAATGCTGGCTATGGCCTTAGTGCCGGCTGGCTCTTTCAAGTAGTTTTTGCTGCCACTGCTGCCACCATCGTGTCAGGAGCGATGGCCGAAAGAACAAAACTTATTTCATACATCATGTACTCTTGCATACTATCTGCTATAGTATACCCTATCAGTGGCCACTGGATCTGGGGTGGCGGCTGGTTAGCAGACATGGGTATCCGTGATTTTGCCGGCTCTACGGTAGTGCACTCAGTAGGTGGCTGGGCCGCTTTGGCCGGAGCCATATTAGTAGGCCCTCGACTAGGCAAATATTCTAAGAGCGGAAAAGTAAATGCTATACCTGCGCACAACATGCCATTAGCTGCATTAGGTGTTTTCATCCTTTGGTTTGGCTGGTACGGCTTCAACCCGGGATCTACCCTTTTAGCTATAGGAGGCATTTCTCATGTGGCGGTGACTACCACTTTAGCTGCTGCCGCAGGCGCCATTGGAGCTTTAATAGTTTCATGGATAAAATTTAAAAAACCTGATCTGTCTATGACCTTAAACGGTACGTTGGCCGGCTTGGTAGGTATTACCGCTCCTTGCGCTTCAGTAAGCGCCAGCAGCGCAGTAATCATTGGATTAATTGCCGGTATTATTGTATTCTTCTCTTGCTTATTCTTTGAGAGAACTTTAAAAATAGATGATCCTGTAGGCGCCATTAGTGTACACGGTATTTGTGGAGCCTGGGGCACCTTAGCTGTAGGCCTTTTTGGAGAAAGAGCCATAGACGTTCAGTATTGGGATGACACCTCAACCATACAAGACGGCCTTTTCATGGGCGGAGGCTTCGGCCAGACCTGGATCCAGCTAGTAGGTATTGTATCTGTTATGATCTACACCTTCGTAGCCATGTTTATCGTATTCTTTATTATTAAAAAGACGGTTGGCCTAAGAGCTAGTGATGCCGAACAAATGGAAGGTATGGACTTAAGCGAACATGGCAACCTGGCATATGGAGGTTTCTTATTTGAATCTACCGGTCCAAGTGCTATTATTTCGGATAGTGAAGCTGAAAAATAATAATCCCTAACCATAGCAATGCAAGGAGGTTGTATCATCAGTTACTTAAGTAGCTAGATTTGATGCAACCTCCTTATTACAAACAAGGCACAAATTATTTTACTTTTAACAAAGATAGTATTTTAGAATAAATCTCTGTATTGTCATATATTCCTTGGAAAAGTTCAGAGCCCGGACCATAAGCAAATACTGGAACCATCACCCCTGTATGGTCATTAGTAGTAAAAGTTGACCTTACCGAACGCTCTGAGAAATCACCTCCTACTATAGCCAACCCGCCAGTTTCATGGTCCGCCGTTATAATAAGGAGTGTTTCCTGATTTTCATCTACATACTTCATAGCTTCACCAATGGCAATGTCAAAATCAAGCACTTCTTTCACTAAAAAGCTCACATCATTTCCGTGCCCACCCCAATCTATCTGAGCAGACTCTTCCATAATGAAAAATGGCTTCTTTTGCTTTTCTAATATTTCTATTGACCCCATGAGTGCCTGCGTAAGAAAATCTCCTCTACCATCCTTAATAGATGCGGTAACTTTCTCATCTAACAAAACAGTCTTGGCCTCTTGCTTATGAATATCTTCAAATGAAGTAGAAACATAATATCCTTTCTCCTTCAGTTCTTCTACCAGATTTCTCTCATCTTTTCTTTGCGTAAAAGTTTTATAGCCGCCGCCAATGAGTATATCATTATCACTTTTTAGAAAATCAGCTGCTATTTCTTCACTCATACCTCTTTCCGGCACATGAGCATAGAAAGATGCTGGCGTAGCATCTGTAACATTACCATCTGAAATAATAGCCGTATTGAAATCATTTTTCTTCAGTATTTCGGTAATAAGAGGCAATGGATTACCTGCAGGATCCACCCCAATATACCTATTCTTGGTTTTCTTACCTCCTGCCATAGCTGAACCTCCGGCAGCAGAATCAGTAATATAACTATCACTGGCATCAGTTTTAGAGTAGCCAAGGTGCTTAATATTGAATACGCTCAATGCACCTCCATTAGCAGTGTAGCCAGCATACCACTGTGCTAATCCTGTTCCGTCACCTATCAGGAGAATTACATTTTTTGGACTTTTCTTTTTAAACTCATTTTTGGGAGTATATACTTCATGTAGATCTTCATTTACATAAAAGTTCTTTTCAGCACCATTAATAAAAGCGGCTAGCTCCTCTACATGATCAGAATTCAATATATCTACCCCAGCCTTGCGCAGTTCTATCCAGGCATTGATGAAATCTGGAGCAGCCCAAAACCTTATTTTTTTATCTAAATCGTGTGCTTTGGCTATCGCCTCCTTCACTTTCTTAGCATCCTGAGTGGTAAGTACGCCTTTACCATTCCACTGGGTGTATTTTGTAAAATCTGCACTGATCATCTCCACGCGCTGTAGCTGAGTGGGAGTATAATTTACTGACAAGTGGCCATCAAAATGAATATACTCAGGCACCTGATCCCATTGTGCCGGATCAGGCACATTACCACTAACCATTATTTTAAAGGTAGGACTCTTGAGCAATGCAGGAAATTTTTCCAGCTCCTTAACTATTGCCTTTATGGTAGCTAAACCATCCGTTTTCAGGTCGATCATCAAAGTGAGTTTCTGCTGAGATTCACCATAGGCCAGCCCTCTATTTTTAGCTACCAGCTCATGTAATGGCTCCAGGTAAAGCACTGCCAAAGTTCGACCAGGATTCACCTCCTCCTTAGTATGGGCCACCATAAGCTCTCCATCCACCAAAAAGACATCTGCTTCTATATAACCTACTCTTTGCTGATAAGCCGCATATAACGGTATAGCCTGCTGATAATCATTATGCGCAAAAATAATAGAGGTAGCATATTTCTGAGCAAAAACCACAGAAGAGAAGCTCATCAGCAATAATATTAAAGTACTTTTCATATAAAATTAAAATAATTAAAAAACAGAAAGGATACCCGAAACAGCATCGGGTATCCTTGAAAAAAATGAGTTATTGAAGATTAATAACCCTCGTTTTGAACCAAATATCCAGGTCTATCAGACGCAGCATCTATCGCAGACTGAGGAATTGGGAAAAGTCTTTTTGTAACATCAGAATTATTTTTTTCTGTCCATGTGTCTTCATACTTTCCAAAACGGATCATATCAGTTCTTCTTTGGTGCTCCCAGTAAAGCTCGAAACCTCTTTCTCTGTAAAGTGTCTCAAGATCAATTGAATTTAAATCAGGGGCAGTAAATCTGGCAGTTCTGGCACCACGAATAGTGTTTACATCTTCCAAAGCAGCAGCTGTATTATTGCTTCTTCTCAAGTAAGCTTCTGCTCTCATCAGGTACATATCAGCCAAACGAAGTACTACAAGGTCCGCTTCGCCTCTGTTTCTTCCTGTATCTGACTGCTTACTAAATTCATATTTTTCTACTCTATAGCCGGTAGCATAGTCGCTGCCCTCTAGAGAGAAATCAATGTTTTCTGTAAAAATAACGGGTTCATCAGGCTCAGAGCGAGTTACATTATATATTTTACCTACTACATAACCACCGTCATCACATCTTTCAAATGGCTCTCCCTTGGCATCATGCTGAAGCCCATACTGCTGACCTCTTAAAATACCGCGGTCAATTTCAAAGGCATCTCCATTAATACAAGTAATGGTAGTATCTAAATTGTGCTTATGGAATCTTGGGTCAATTCCTTGAGGATCTTCACCGTAGGCCTCAATCCAGGTTCTGTAATAATCAGAAGTAAGTGCTGCACCGTCAGTACCATTTGCTCTGGGGTAGTCAGGTAATGGGAACTGATTTCCTGATAAAGAGAAATAAGCCATACGGTTATGTCCGTTCAAATCAGCTCTTTGATCTATAGCAAAGATCAGTTCTGGGTTAGTATGGTTTTCATCATCAAATATTTCGAAGAACTCAGGCGATAGTTGATACTTGCCTGACTCAATAAGCCTGGTAGTATAATCAATCACTTTATCCATATCCTCATTTCTGAAAGATGGAGTTCCATATACATCTCTATATACCGCTGCATTCAAATATAATCTTGCCAATAAGCCATAAGCTGCATCTTGAGAAATACGACCTGGGCCTACATCATTACTCAAATCATCTACTATGTCTAATAACTCACTCTCTATATAGTTAAATGCGTCTTCTCCTCTCAGTATTACTGAGGTAGAATCTACCCCATTTTTCCTGAATACTATACCATATAAATCAAGACTTTTCATGTTATAAAAAGCTGTTAACCCACGAGCTTCGGCTAAAAAGCTTGATAAAGCAGGATCATTAGCATTTCTTAACCTGGCCACTGCCGAAGTAGAATAAGTAAGACCTGTGGTAATAGAATTCCAGGCATCATTCACCGCTCCGTTAGTAGATGTGAATGTGTGCTGATGCAAGTTGATGAACTTACCATTATCCCCCCAATCAGTACCTCCACGGTATGGCAAAATAGCTTCATCTGTAGTTACTTCTTGCAGAGTAAAGTAATTAGTATGTCTGTAGAATTCTGGTAAAGGAGCATAAGCAGGCGCTAAAAGTGATTCTGCACCACCGTCTCCAGTTACATCTGTGGACTCATCCAGTATTTCTTCTTCTAAGTCTGTACAGCTATACAGAGAAGCAATACCTATTATTCCGATTAATAAAAATATTTTTTTCATTATTACTTTCTACTATAAATTAAAATGAAACATTAAGGCCAAATACAACTGAACGTGCTTTAGGATACCCTAAGTAATCGATACCATAAGACTGATATCCACCTGAGTTACTTTTCACATCTACTTCAGGATCATATCCTTTATAATCAGTAATCACGAACAGGTTTTGTCCTGTTACGGATAGCCTCAATGATTTTACCCAACCATTAATATTCAGATCTTCAGTGTTAAATGTATAAGCTAGTGTAAGGTTGTTTAACCTTAGGAAAGAAGCATCTTCCAGGTACCTCGTAGATATAGTGGTAGAGTTATTGATTGACTCATTAGGATATGCATTAGCAGCATCCGTAGTATTAAGTGACCTTGATAATCTGGCTTTGGTAAATAAAGCATTAGCGGTGTTATTATAAAGTTTATTACCAGACACACCGTTAAAGTTTATAGAAAGATCAAAGCCTTTATACCCTACATTTCCATAGAAGTTATAGGTAGTTTTAGGTAACGAGCTACCTGCCGAAATCCTGTCTTGATCATTAATGGTTTCATCAGGAGTTACATCTCTGTACATGCTGGCTCCGTCTTCGTCTATCCCAATAAAATCAAGTAAATAGAAAGTACCTATAGGCTGACCATTTACATAACCATTAACAAGAGCACCAGTCATACCTCCACCTTGCGCTGAACCAGAGTAGATTACAGTGTAAGGTGAACCTGTAATTTCATTATCAAGGAAAGTGGCGTTAGCACCAACTCCGTAACGAACACCTCCTGCAGTGCTATGCTTATAATCTAAGGCAACTTCCACCCCTTTTGATATTACTTCCATATCCTCTATGTTGTCATAATAAACCGCATTTTGAGGACGAAGAGGATCAGAATCAAGCACAGATAATAATACATCTGATGTTACTTTTCTGAATACATCTACTGAACCAGACAAGCCACCTTCAAGTAAGCCAAAGTCTAAACCTATATTGGTTTGTGTAGTTACCTCCCATTTCAAATCTGGGTTAGCATATCTATTATAGTTGATACCGGCAGGGTAATCACCATCGCCTAAAGGATAACTCACGCCACCATCAGTGCTTAACTCAATAGATTCCTGGCTTAATTTTCCTGGAATTTCCTGATTACCAGTTTGTCCCCAGCCTGCTCTTAATTTCAGATCTGAGAAAGGACCATTACCCATGAAACCTTCTTCTGAAATTCTCCACCCAGCAGAGAATGAAGGGAACGTACCGTATTTATTATTCTCCCCAAACTTAGAGCTACCGTCTACCCTTACATTGGCAGTGAACAAATACTTGTCATACAAGTCATAGTTAATTCTTCCAAAAAATGATTGTAGCTCATTTTTAATAGCATAACCGTCAGGCTTATTAGTACCCCTGTAGTTATCTCCCTGGCTCAAGTCAATAATTTGACCCTGACCAGGGTTATACCTTGGATCCACACCATTTTCCGGGAACCTGCTAATGCTCCACCATCTCTCTTGCTCAAATACTTTTTGATAAGAATAACCCGCTAAAATATTAGCATGATGACCATCTTTAGTAAAATCATAAGTAAGGTAATGCTCTAATAAAGTGTTATCTCTATTATAAAAAGTAGAATTTAGTCTTCCTTCCTGATCATATCTGCTGTTAGGAATGTACTGCTCATCTCTGGTAGTTCTTGATACGTCAACCCCTAAATTAAGCTTATAAGTAAGTCCTTTAATTATTTCTACTGAAGGGGAAATGCTACCTATTATTCTATCTGTTGAGGTAATATCATCATATTGCTCTAACTGAATAAGCGGGTTGCTCACATCTCCATAATAAGCAGGGTTGCCATCTGCATCATAAGCAGCATAGGTAGGGTTAGCTACCAGTGCATCTCCTATTACATTATTAAAATTAGGACGCTGATTATCTACGCGCGAAGCACTTAAGTTAACATCTACTTTAATTCTGTCATCTACCAGATTTTGAGTCAATTTCAAACGACCGTTATAACGCTTAAGCTCGTTTTCTTTAATGATACCTTCCTGATCCTGATAACCGACAGATGCAAAGTACTGAGTGTTTTTAGTACCTCCGCTTAATGACATGTTATAGTTCTGCGTAATGGCTGTTCTGGTAATCAGGTCTTGCCAGTCTGTAGAGGCTCCGCCATCATTTAAGTTACCACCAATAGCCGGAACTACCTCACGAAACTCATCAGCACTGTAAACATCCATTTTACGAGCTATTTTAGAAAAAGAAACACTAGAACTGAAGTCTAATCTTGATTGGCCTTCTTTTCCATTTCTGGTAGTGATCATTACTACACCGTTAGCTCCTCTGGCTCCATAAATAGCAGTAGCTGACGCATCTTTCAATACATCTATAGATTCAATATCTGACGGATTAATAAATGACATCGGATCTACAGCTCCTACACTGTTAGAATTATCTAAAGGAATACCATCAATCACATAAAGAGGATTATTACCACTTCTTAAGCCACTAGGGCCACGTACAGTCATGCTTTGTGAAGCTCCAGGCTCACCACTAGAAGATACAACGCTTACTCCGGCAATTTTACCTTGAAGTAATTGCTGAGGTGAAGTGATAACACCCTTATTAAAATCTTCACTGTCAATAGAACCTACAGCACCGGTAACATCCTTCTTCTCTTGGGTACCGTATCCCATCACCACCAGTTCTCCTAATGTCTTTACATCGTTCATCAGTGTTACTGATATACTGGTCTGGTTACCTACCACTACCTCTTCAGTAGTAGTACCCACAAAACTAAATACCAAAACAGATTGAGGAGAAGCTACATTTACTGAAAACTTACCCTTGGCATCTGTAATAGTACCATTATTAGTTCCTTTCTCTACTACATTCACTCCTGGCAAAGGCATACCGTTTTCGTCTAACACTGTACCTGTTACGGTAATCGCTGCAACCACGTGCATTTCCTTATTAGAAATGGTCATGATCTCGGCGTGCCCAGCAGAGAACTGTACACTCAAGAATAAAAGAGACATCAACATGATGCTTACCGAACGTAGCCCATGTCGTGTATCTTTAACTAGTTGATAGAATTTTTTCATACGATTTGATTAGTTATATAAATAAGTTTGATCAGGTATCTGAAAAATTTATTTCCGCAATGTTGAGAAGATTATCTCCGGAGGTTGGAAACTCAGAATTAAGCTTTTATTATGAGAGTGCTAATGAAATGGAGCCTTCATTAACAATGGTTTAATAAAAGGAGCTTAATCCATTTAGCTTACTAATAACTATAAAATGAAATCGTAAGAAGGGAAGTAAAATGAGGGAATTAAATCGTTACCGGTAGTTTTAACAATTATTTAAAGAAACCAGCATGTAAAGGAAAGAGAGAGTTCATATTCACTTAATATTAACCTATTAGGTAACATCAGGTTAATAAAAAATAGCCAATTGTTTTACCAATTGGCTAAGGTTCAAAATCAAGAATAACCTATTATCCGGGTATCTTATTATTACTATTTAAATAACCAGCTAACTTCATAGTATCATCTAGCTGATATCTCTTATCATTCATAATCTTTATTATAGCAGCTAAAATACCAGTACTATAACCGCCACTACCAGTGGCTCTTTCTGATTGTTTGCTATAAGCCTCTTCTGCCATATGCTTATGAGGCATTCTAAAGCTCACAAGCGTTTTGAACATATTTCTTAGAGCTTCGGCTGATTTTACTGTATGTTCTGACACATTTTCTTTCAGCAGACTATTTTGAACACGAGAGCTCAAAGACTCCTGACCTCTGTAGTTATAATAAACGTCTCTCAGCTGTGGTAAAATGTAAGGAACGTAAGTGTTCTGAAAAGTATAATACTCTTCATCTTCACAATCTGAACCCCATAAGAGGTGATCATAAATAAATACCGGCATTTCCACTGCTCCCGGACCTAGATAGTCACGGCCATATAATTTAATAGGATCATAGTAAAATCTCAAATGCTGAGAAAAAACACCAGTATCTACTTTCTTTCTGGCAAAGACTATGGCTTGCACCATTTGCCTAAAGCAGGCATCTGCCATATCACATATTGGAGCAAATTCCTTAGAATCTATATCAGTATTATGCAGTTCTATAAGGTAATAAATCGCCTTTACTACCGGAGTCATAGCCATTTTAACACTCTCTATTAACCCTCTTTCATCATTAAAGTGAGTATAGGTTCTCATTCTATCACCGGCAGGGTTCCACACTGAGTAGTGTAGCAAAGTATCTCTTGGGGGTAGGTCGTTTTTTTCGCTCAAAATATCAAGAACGTAATCTAACTCCGGCACCTCATCTATAGGCTCGTGGCCATGTCTTTTAATAGAGCCTAATAGCATGCCTATGTCTCTCATAGCAGCCAGAGCCTCTTCATAATTAAAACCAGACAACTTATCAGGGTAAGGCAAGTGCTTGTATAATCCTTCTACAAGCTTTTTTACATCACCTTTTTTATTATACTCTGGAAGAAGCTTGAAAAAATCATCCATTCCTAATGGGTCAAGATCTGCTATAGACAGATCCTGACTTACTTGTACAAACAGTTTTTTCTCCCAGAAGAAAGATTGATCAAGAGTTTGCGGCATATTCTCCTTCCTTGAACCAATCAAAACAATCTTTCTCAGCATTAAAAGTATGGATCTTTAATGATCCCACCGCAGTTTCATTTACTTTGTCTACGGTAGCTTTTGCAAACACATCATCAGAAACAAGCACCGCAAGTTTAGTTAGCCCAATGCTTTCCACTTCAGGGAACCAAGACCCTCCCAAATACTCCTGCACTTCTTTAGAAAGTACTTTCAAACGGCGGTGATCACTTAAGTGCAGCTTAATTTCATTTTCCTTTATGAATTTGGTCATAAGTTCGCATCCTTTTTTAACCTGATCCGTTTTTAGGAAACCAATCCACTGCGCAGTAACCACTTTGGTAGAATCATCAAATGTAATGTCACAATAGCTCTCTTGTAGTAAGGTTTTTACAGCCATAATATAGTTTAAGTTTTAAATACAACTGAAACCTCCGCAAAAATGACCGGCAAAAAAATTTAAATAACAAGCGTTTATTGTACGAGTAAACAATCACATAAAAAAACCCTCTCCTTAATTATACAAAACCTTTAATATCTCAATATCAATCATTTAATAAATACGAAAAATAAAAAGGTTACCTTTTAACTTATTTAAATCGCATTATTTTTCAATAAATGTTAATATAATCAAAATACATTACATCATATTAATTGAAATTTATATCGATGTTATATAATTTATAAACCTTTTTTGATAATAAAAAAAGCAGTAATTATTGAATAATTACTGCTTTTTAAAGATTATTATTGAACTTATAATATTTTTATCAGTTCTATTCCGTTAATTTCTTATCTAAATCTGCCACCACTGGAGATGCGATGAAAATTGAAGAATAAGTACCCACAATAATACCTACAAGTAGAGAGAATGAGAACCCTCTCAATACTTCACCTCCAAAGATAAATAGTATTAATACAACTATTAAAGTAGTGAATGAGGTCATTACAGTACGGTTCATAGTGCTGTTAATAGCAGTGTTAAACACTTTTAAGCGCTCACGACCGGCACCTAAGCCTAGGTACTCTCTAATACGGTCAAATACTACCACGGTATCGTTAATAGAGTAACCAATGATAGTTAGTATAGCCGCTACAAAAACCTGATCAATTTCAAATTTAAATCCTAGCGCTCCTGCTATACCAAAGGCTGCGAATACAAATAAACTATCATGTATAAGAGCTATAATAGCTCCAGTACTAAACTGCCATCTTCTAAACCTGATAAGGATATAAACGAATATAGCTATTATAGCAAAAATACCAGCTTCTAAAGATGACTTCTTAATATCCTCGGCTATAGTAGCACCTACTTTAGAAGAACCTGAGATAGTGAAATGCTCTGAATCTACCTGCGAGTCAGTCTCTACGAAATCTTGACCTGTATATTCTGCTATACCTTTGATAAGCGCTGATTGTACTTGATCATCAGCTTCATCAGAATCATCATCAATCATATAAGAAGTAGTCACTTTTACAATGCTGTTGCTTCCGTAATTCTTTACTTCAGTACCACCATCTTCAAAACTCTTACTAAGAGCTACTTTCATATCTGTAGCTACTACAGGCTCTCCAAAGTTTACTATATATGATCTACCTCCTTTAAAATCTACACCAAGGTTCAATCCTTGAATGAAAATCAAAGCTATACCAACTACTATCACTATAGATGAAATCATGTAGGCCATTCTTCTCTTACCCATGAAATCAACATTCATGTTAGCCATCAGATTTCTTGAGAATGGAGTTTCGAATGAAATTTTGCTTTCATCACCTTTCTTAGTCCACCACTCTACTATTACTCTGGTAATGTATACTGCAGTGAAGAAAGAACAAATAATACCGATCATTAGGGTTATTGCAAAACCTTTGATAGGTCCCTGACCAAGAGCAAAAAGGATAATAGCGGTAAGTAACGTAGTAACGTTAGCATCTACAATAGAGCTAAATGCTTTTTGATAACCAGCGGTTATAGCAGCCTTCAACTTCACTCCATTTCTAAGTTCCTCTCTTATTCTTTCAAAGATAAGTACGTTAGCATCTATAGACATACCAATGGTAAGCACGATACCCGCGATACCAGGTAGAGTTAGTGCTGACTTTAACTGAGCCAAAATTCCCAGAATAAAGAAGATGTTAAATACAAGAGCGATGTTAGCTACAATACCACCTTTTGCATAGTAACCAATCATGAAAATAACTACAATAGCCAAACCTGCTACCATAGAAAGTATACCCTGGTTACGAGCTACTTCACCCAAAGTAGGTCCTACTATAGCTTCCTCTACAATTTTTGTAGGAGCAGGAAGTGAACCCGCTTTCAATATGTTAGCTAAATCCTTAGCTTCATCCAGAGTGAAATCTCCAGTAATCTGAGAGTTACCATTAGGTATTTCTCCATTAACACCAGGAGCTGAGTACACTACATTATCTAATACAATAGCTATTCTGCCTCTAGGGTTTTTACTTGCTGCCTCTGCAGTCATTTTAGCCCAAACTCTGGTACCTAAAGCATTCATCTGCATGCTTATGGCAGGTCTACTATACTGATCAAGTTCTTGACGAGCATCTGTAATTACCTCACCAGTAAGTTTTGCTTCTCCTCCTCTTCCTGTTTCTACAAAATAAAGTTGTAATAAATCTCGACCATTCTGTTCATCAGTGATTGGTTTAACAGCCCATAGAGGTTTCACAGCACCTCGGAATAAAGCTTTCACATCAGGTCTCCTTAATATCTGACCTATTACAGCGGTGTCTCTAAGATCATACATTAAACCTCCAACAGCAAGCTCAAATAAAGGAGACTGCGTGCTAGTTAAAGAATCAACGGCATTAGCAGTAGAATCCGTATTCCCTAAAGCTGAGTCCAAGCTTACTTCCTCAGAAGAATCTCCCTCTGCAGATAGTGCCGCACCAAGATCCTGCTCTTCTTCTTGCTCTGCTACTTCTTCTTTAGTATCAGCTGCCAAGTCTGTATCTTCTCCAAGAGCGCTTTTTGCTTTCTCTTCATTAACCAACAAACTGTTGATAGCCATTAAAGAGTTATTAAGAGTTGCAGGCTCTGCTACTTCCCAAAATTCTAGCTTAGCTACTCCTTGTAATAATTTTCTTACTCTTTCAGGATTATCAGCACCAGGTATTTCTATTTGAATTCTACCTTGATCTTCCAGTTTCTGAATAACAGGCTGAGATGTACCGAATTCATCTAAACGAGTTCTTAAAATGATGAATGATCTATCGATAGCGTCATCAATTTCACTTTTCACCACATCCATTACTGCCTCATCACTATCACCACGGCTTATTCTGCCTCTATTAGCAGCCGTAGCAAAAACATTAGCCAATGGCACATCAGTAGTTTCCTGATAAGCCTCAAGGAAAAGATCAGCAAATTGAGTAGTACTTTCTCTCTGTCTTTCTTTTGCTTTTTCTATAGCAGTAAGGAATGCCTGATTATTACTGTTTCCGCTAAGTCCTTTAATAATGTCTATAGGAGAAACTTCAAGAGTAACATGCATACCTCCCTGAAGGTCGAGCCCAAGGTTCAGCTCTGTGTCTTTTACTTCTTTATAAGTGAACTCAGCACCAAAAAGATTATAAACAGGTAGGTTATAAATAGAGTCTAAATAGGCCTGTTTTTTACCTAAATCTACCACTCCAGATTCGTCTGTGGCTATATCTATTGCATCTTGCTGAATACCTCTGGAAACGAAAGTAAACGAGAGATAATAGATACAAAGCAAAGTAACCACGACGGTTAAAACGATAACTGCACCTTTGTTTCGCATTGTTTTAAAAGTTTGTTTTATGTTAGTAAGCTTGAATAGTTATAAATACACCTGACGCTTACTTCAGGCGATTATATAAATTAAATAGTAAAATATTTTAGATAGGGATTATCTAAATCATGGGGCATTCGGTGATATTATCAACCGAAAAAGAGTTCTGAAATAAGAATTAAAATCAGGGATGCTCTCTGGAATCTCTATTACATCGTCAGCACTAGCAGAATATATGTCTGATATAAAATGTAGTACCTGCTGTATAAACAGATGAGCAATAGAGGTAACAGCATCTTTACTAATGCTAATGATAGCATGTTCTCCATCATCGCCATTATCATCCTGTGATACTTCTATTGATGAAGTCTGACTCGCGAGATAGCCATAGTAGCATGTTTCTGAGGTAATAATTACCAATGCGGCTATTATGCCCAGGCAAATACCTATAGAATGCTTGTAGTTTCGTATGGCTGAGTTAGTCTTCATTATATCAAGAGCCTACAAATGTAGTGATATTCATAAATATATCAAGAATGGGACTCATTAAGTTTAGTTTTGAAAAAGCCTGAAAGGACTTCTAACGCATAATCGAAGTTCTTATTATTAGGAATGATCAAATCAGCATCATCCTTTAAAGGTTCCAGGTACTTTTCAAAAGTAGGCATCACGTGCTTTTCAAATCGGTAAAGCACGTCATCAAGATCATACCCTCTTTCTATCTTATCTCTAATGATTCTTCTTTTTAGCTTTATATGATCTTTGGCTGAAATAAACAGTTTTAGATCTAGCAAATCTCTTACTTCTTTATAATACATTACAAACAAGCCTTCTATCACTACAATAGGAGAAGGGTTGAAAGTGAGTGTTTTGGGAGTTACAGCAGGATTATTAAAAGTATACTCCAGACGTTCGAAAGGCTGACCAGATTTTATTTTTCTTATGTCATTAGCAAAAGCCTTAGCATCTATAGACTCCGGTGTATCAAAATTTTTAACCCCATTTTCATCTAAAGGCTGCTGCTCACGAGGCAGGTAATAATTATCCTGAGAAATGAGGCAGATATCATTACTATCAAACTGATGTAAAAGGCTGTTTAAAAAAAAGGGTTTTTCCTGATCCGCTACCGCCTGTTATGCCAATTATATAAGGATTCACTGCTAATTAAAATTTTGAAGATGATAAATAATCTGATAGTTTATTAAAAGCCCTTGCTCTGTGGCTTATTTTGTTTTTTTCGTCCATAGACATTTGGGCGAAGGTAACGTCATACCCTTCTGGCACAAAAACAGGATCATAGCCAAAGCCCTTTTCTCCCACTTTTTGTGATATAATTTTTCCTTTTACTACTCCTTCAAACTGCTTGGTTTCATCTGGCGTAACCAATGTGATCACAGTTCTAAATTGGGCACTACGATCTTCCTTCCCCTCAAGTTTATCTAGTAAAAGTTGAATGTTGGCTTCATTATCTCGCTGATCTCCCGCATATCTGGCAGATTTCACTCCCGGCTCTCCATTGATAGAAGGCACCTCAAGACCGGTATCATCAGCAAAGCATGAATATTCAAATGTATCGAAAACGTATTGTGCCTTTTGCAGTGAGTTTCCTTCCAGAGTATCCTGATCTTCTCTCAACTCTTCAGTACAGCCCACGCCTTCTAATGAGACTAATTCAAAATGAGGAGGTAGCATATTCTGCACCTCCTCAAGTTTGTTTTTATTATTGGTAGCAAAGCAGATTTTCATCTTACTTGATTGAACCGATTAAAATATTTTTTATT
The DNA here is from genome assembly GCF_021389955.1 of Fulvivirga maritima. Classification (NCBI taxonomy): domain Bacteria; kingdom Pseudomonadati; phylum Bacteroidota; class Cytophagia; order Cytophagales; family Fulvivirgaceae; genus Fulvivirga; species Fulvivirga maritima. The sequence goes on along the minus strand of NZ_CP089980.1, from coordinate 2,339,911 downwards.
TAGCGTCAGCAGACTGAATATCTACTAATTCCACATCAAAAACTAAGATAGAGTTAGCTTTGATTTCTTCACTTCTTTGACGGGGGCCATAAGCAAGACCAGAAGGAACATATAAAGTAGCTTTTCCACCTTTGCTTAATAACGCAACGCCTTCATCCCATCCTTTTATCACTCTTCCTCTTCCTAGTGGAAATTGTAAAGGAGCATATCCGTTTGGTCTGTTTTCATTATAAATACCTTGCTCTTTAGCTACAGACTCAATGCTTGTATCAAAATAAGGACCGTCTAATACATGACCTGCATAGTTTACCTCTACAGTTTGACCTACTTCAGGCTTATCTCCTTCTCCTTCTTCCTGAATCACATAGTATAATCCAGACTCAGTTTTCTCAGCTTCAATGTTATTTTCAGCAAGATAATCTTCTATGATTTTAACGTCAGTTTCTAACTGTGCATCAGCTTCTTCTGCCATTTTAGCTTGTTGTTTTTGCATCATTTCTTGTCTCCAAGCCATAAACTCATCCTGAGTCATAGCATCTTCAACACCAATATTAAAAGTAAGCGTACCTTCTTTATTTACTGTAGGAGGCACTGGTGATTTTACGCTGTTAGCAAAGAAGTCAGCCACGCTAATTTTAAAGCTTACACTGTCTCCTACGCTCAATTCATTTAATATTTCCTCAATACTTCCCTGGCTAGTACTCCAGATAGAATCATTTTTAGGAACGATGGCAGGAATACCTTTTTCTGCAGTGGTCATCCAGGTAGAATCATTATCATCCTTATATGACATGTTCATTACAAGAAAGAGGCTGTCTTTAATTACCTCTCCATCCCCTTTTTCTAAGATAGTATAGGTAAGACCAGAAGCAGTTTGTTTTTCTTTTTGTCCGCAAGATTGCAAGACCACTGCCACTAATAGCGCCAACATTAGGTTTACTTTATTAATCATCTAAGCGTATGTATTTATAGGGTTACTTAATTCGTTTTTATATTCGTTGAGTAGTTGTTTAAACTTATCCACGGTTTCTTCTAAGGATAATCCAGACATGCCTCCGGCTGCGTTTTTATGACCGCCACCTTCAAAATGCTTACGAGCAAATTCATTAGCAGAAAAACCGCCAACAGACCTGAAAGAGATTTTAACCACATCCTTTCTGTCTATCATTAGTGCTGCAAACTTAATTCCTTCTATGGAAAGGGCATAATTTACCAGCCCTTCAGTATCTCCCGTTCTTGACCGGAATTGCTCAAGGTCTTCAGCAGAAATGGCAAAGTAAGCGGTGTTTAACTCAGGCATTACTGTAAGTCTTTCGCTGAGTGCGAAACCTAAGAATTTGAGTTTATCGAGGCTATTGGTATCATATACCAGTTTAGACACTTTAGCGGCATCAGCACCTTTATCTACTAACTCTCCGCATACTCTAAACACGTGGCGAGTTGTATTAGAATGCTTAAAACCTCCTGTATCTGTCATAATACCGGCATATAAGGCTTCAGCAATATCTTTATTGATTAAGGCTTCATCTCCTAAGAGATGAATAAGATCATAAATAAGTTCAGCAGTAGCCGCGGCTTCTGTACTCCACATTTGAAAGTCAGCGAAGTCTTCAGGCTCCAGATGGTGATCAATAAGTACCTTCGCACATTGTGCCTGTGCTACTTTATCGCCAAGGCCATTGATTCTCTGCAGACTGGAAAAATCCAGACAGAAAATTATATCAGCCTCTCTTATTAGTTGACATGATACCTCTTCATTCCCCTCATCGTACACTATCACCTGATCATTACCTTTCATCCAGGTTAAAAAGTCTGCATAATCAGTAGGAGTGATCACGGTAGCATCGTGTCCCTTCATATTTAGATACTCAGCTAAACCTAAAGAGGATCCTAACGCATCAGCATCTGGCTTATGGTGCGTAGTAATTACCACCTTCTTCGGAGTACTGATGAGCGTTTTAAAAGCTTCCAGATTTTGCATTGTTCCTTATCTCTGCCTAATGAAAAGGCTGGTTTAAGTTTTGATAAACGGCAAAATTGATAATAAAATCCTTCATATACAAAATACCTCCACACGATTATCAAAAAGCAGGATTTTAAGAACATAGAGAGCGTTTATTTCAAGATTGTTTTTAGCTTTGCCTGAGATCAACAAAATACAAATTCAATTATGGCTGGAAACAGAACTTTTACAATGATAAAACCTGATGCTGTAGGTGCAGGTAATACCGGAGCAATTATAAAAATGATTGAAGAAGCAGGTTTTAAAATTGTAGCAATGAAAAAGGCCTTGCTTACTAAAGAAAGAGCAGGTCAGTTTTATGAAGTACACAAAGAAAGACCGTTTTATAACGACCTTACTACTTATATGTCTTCAGGTGCAATAGTGCCTATGATTCTTGAAAAAGACAATGCAGTAGAAGATTTCAGAAAACTGATAGGAGCTACTAACCCTAAAGAAGCGGCTGAAGGTACTATCAGAGCAATATTTGCAGAGTCTATTGAGGCTAATGCAATCCATGGTTCTGATTCTGACGAAAATGCTGAAATTGAAGGTAAATTCTTCTTCGCTGAAGTAGAGAAATTCTAATCAAAGATATTTCGAAAAGCATCAAAAAAGAGGCTGCCTTCAATAGTAGTTACTTGATTAGTGATTATCACTTTGAGGAACTCGAAACATTCCCATTCCTAATAATGAGGATTTCGAGCTGCTTAATCTGACTTAAATTTCGCTTTTGAAGACAGCCTCTGCTTTTATTTTAATGAAATACAAATATTCTTAGCCTCAGTAAAAAACCTTAAGGCCTCTTCTCCTCCCTCACGCCCTACGCCTGATTGCTTCATGCCTCCAAAAGGTGTCCTCAGATCCCTAAGCAGCCAGCAATTAACCCAGACTATCCCACTTTTAAGCTGATGTGATACACGGTGTGCCCGTTTAAGATTCTCAGTAAATATAGTAGCAGAAAGACCATAAGCAGTACTATTAGCATAGCCGATCACCTCCTCTTCACTATCAAAAGGCATCACCGACACTACCGGGCCAAATATCTCTTCCTGATTTACTCTACAGTTATAATCTAAGCCTGTAATTACGGCTGGAGCTATAAAATAGCCATTTTCACACCTGCCTGGCAGCTTCACTTGTGCTCCTCCACAAAGAATCTCTCCTCCTTCTTTTTTGGCTAATTCTATGTAAGCCAGAACTTTATCCATATGTGCCTGTGAAACTACCGCTCCAATATCAGAACCTGCTTCCAACGGATCTCCTACTTTAAGAGCTTTCACTCGCTCCAGGAATAGTTTAAGGAACTGATCATAAATACTCCTCTGAACAAATATTCGGGAGCCACACAAGCAAATTTGCCCCTGATTAGAAAACGAAGCCCTTATTGATTCATCAACCGTATTCTTTAAATCACAATCTCCAAAAATGATATTTGGGTTTTTACCCCCAAGCTCTAATGACAGCTTTTTAAACATAGGCGCCGCTGTAGCCGCTATACTTTTACCAGTAGCAGTGCCTCCAGTAAATGATATGAGCGGAATATCCGGGTGCTCCACTATGGCTTGTCCCACTTTAGGCCCTAAACCATGCACTATATTTAGCACTCCTGACGGCAAACCTGCTTCTATGCATATTTTAGAAAAGAGATAGGCCGTCATGGGTGTGACTTCTGAAGGTTTGGCTACTACGGTATTGCCAGCAGCCAAAGCAGGTGCAATTTTCCAGGTAAATAAATACAGAGGCAGATTCCATGGAGAAATACAGCCCGCCACACCCACAGGAGTTCTGGTGGTATAATTAATAGCCTTGTTATCAGTAAGGTGAGATTCTGAAGAAAAATGAAGAATAGCAGTAGCGAAAAAACGCATGTTACTACTAGCCCTGGGTATATCTACAGATTTAGCTAACGATAGAGGCTTTCCATTATCTACAGATTCCGCCAAAGCCAGCAAGTCACTATCCCGATCTATTAAATCAGCAACTTTCAGTAAAACATCAGAACGCTCAGCCACAGACATAGCTGACCAGACAGGAAAAGCCTTGGTAGCAGCCTTCACCGCCCTCTGCACATCCTTTTCGTCAGAATCAGGGATTAGACCATACACTACTCCTTCTGCCGGGTTATAGTTCTCAAGATAATGACCTGATAACGGGTCGGTTAATTGCCCGTCAATATAGTTCTGTATTTTATCCATGGCCTCTTAGCTTTTTAAACTAATCGTTTATAAACAACCCAACCTGCCTCCATCTACAGGAAGGTTCACTCCATTAATATAAGCTGCTGCCGGGCTGGCCAGAAATGCTATTGCTGCTGCCGTTTCTGATGCCTCAGCAAACCTGCCAACCGGGATTTGCTTTTTCATGCCTTCCTCAATTTCAGCTTCACTTACTCCATTCTTTCTGGCATTATTACTTATAATGGATCTAATACGGGCAGTCTCAGTAAACCCGGGCAAAATATTATTTACTGTAATACCAAAACCTCCTAATTCTAATGATAAGGTTTTAGCCCAATTCGCCACAGCGCCTCTAATAGTATTAGAAACCCCCAAACCTTGAATAGGCACTTTTACCGAGGTGGAAATGACGTTAATAATTCTACCATAACCCAACTTTTTCATAGAAGGCACTACTGCCTGTGCAAGTATCTGATTACAGATCAAATGCCTATTGAAGGCTAAAGTAAATTCATCCAGCTCCGCATCTATGGCAGCGCCTCCAGCTGGTCCGCCCGTATTATTTATAAGTATATGAACATCATTTTCCTTAATCAAATAAGCATTGAGGGCATTTTTCAAACTTTCAGGATCATCAAAATCTGCACAAATATAATGGTGCTGAGGATCACCAGTGAGAGGCAACTCGTCAAGCACTTCTTTCAACTTGTTTTCATCTCGAGCTACTAAGGTAACGTGCGCCCCTAAACTAGCCAGCTCTATAGCAGCGGCTTTACCAATTCCCTGTGTGCTACCACAAACCAATGCTCTTTTTCCTTTTAAATCTATATCCATAGCTATTTATGTTCTTTTAGGTTCAAAATTCCCTAAATTTAAAAATAAATGAACAGGAAGCCGAACCCCGCTTACTGGTTCTATAATCATTTTATTAATTAGAAATATAATGGCTATTAAAAGACCTTTTAACCTAAAAAAGTGGATCGATGAAAACCGCGATCTATTAAAACCTCCTGTGAGTAATAAAAATTTATATGCTGATGCAGGTGACTATATTGTAATGATAGTAGGTGGCCCTAATGCCAGAAAAGACTATCATTATAATGAAACAGAAGAGCTCTTTTATCAGCTAGAAGGTGATATTTTGGTGAAAATACAAGAAGATGGTAAAGCTGTAGATGTGCCTATAAAAGAAGGTGAAATGTATCTGAATCCCGCCAAAGTCCCTCACTCCCCCATAAGGTCTGAAGGTAGTGTAGGCTTGGTAATAGAAAGAAAAAGGGATGAAAAATATACAGATGGGTTAATATGGTATTGTGAAAAATGCAACCACAAGCTCCATGAGACTTATTTCCCGCTTCACAATATTGAAACTGACTTCCTCCCCAGGTTTAAAGAGTTTTATAGCTCTGAAAAACTCCGCACTTGTGATAACTGTGGTCATGTAATGGAGACTGACAAAAAGTTTATTTAAGAAGTTGATCAACCACATCTATTCATCTCCTATAGGCCCTTTAGGCATTGAGGCTAATGAAGAAGCAGTATTGTCTATTACTTTTAATGCACCAGACATTCAGCCATCAGAAAAGGAGACTAACAGCATTATAGATCATTGTATTGATGAACTTGATCAATACTTTAAGGGTACACTTAAAAATTTTACCGTTCCTTATCTGCTCAAAGGCACTGACTTTCAAAACAAAGTATGGGCACAGCTTTCTAAAATACCCTACGGACAAACTATTTCATATTCTGAACTTGCGATTAGGCTCGGAGACCTGAAATGCATAAGAGCTGCCGGCACTGCCAATGGCAAAAATAAATTACCCCTAATTATCCCATGCCACCGGGTAATAGGTAAAGACGGTAAGCTGGTGGGCTTTGCAGGTGGGTTAGAAAAGAAAGAATGGCTTTTAAAACACGAAGGCATTATCAAAGGGGAACAGATGAAAATTTTTGGCTAATATTGAGTTAAAAGAAAAAGCCATGACTTATCAGGATTCTTTAGAATTTGCTCAGCATAAGGATCATACAGATCCTCTCAAAGACTACAGAGATCAATTTTTTATCCCTGAGGTAAACGGCAAGCCCAGCATTTACTTTACCGGCAATAGCCTGGGGCTACAGCCCAAAAGCACGGCAAAATATGTAAACGAAGAACTACAAGGCTGGGCTACTTTAGGTGTGGAAGGTCATTTTCATTCTAACAAAAGGCCTTGGTTTGAATACCACAAATTCAGCAAAGAAACGCTTTCTAAAATAATGGGGGCAAATCCCTCTGAAGTGGTTTCTATGAATAGCCTTACCACCAACTTGCACCTTTTACTCATCTCCTTTTACCGGCCTACCAAAGAAAGATATAAGATCATTATGGAAGCCGGAGCCTTTCCTTCAGACCAATATGCGATTGAAAGTCAGATAAAACTGCATGGCTTTGATTACGAAGACGCCTTAATAGAAGTACATCCTAAAGAAGGAAAAAGCACTTTGGATATGGATGATATTAATAGCGCCATCGAAAAAGCTGGTGATTCACTCGCGCTGGTGCTTTTTGGTGCTGTTCAGTATTATACGGGGCAATTTTTCCCTATGAAAGAAATTACGGAAGCAGCACATAAAGCCGGAGCGCTGGCTGGCTTTGACCTGGCCCATGCTGCAGGAAATGTTCCGCTTTCTCTACATGATGACAACGTAGACTTTGCAGCCTGGTGCAGTTACAAATATTTAAACTCTGGCCCTGGGGGCATAAGCGGTATTTTTGTTCATGACAAACATGGCCTTAATCCTGATACTCCACGCCTGGCAGGCTGGTGGGGCTATGATGAAGCCTCCAGGTTTAAAATGGAAAAAGGCTTTAAGCCCATGCCTGGCGCTGATGGGTGGCAAACGAGCAATGTCAATATTATGAGTAGCGCTGTAAACCTAGCGGCCTTAGAAATATTTGATAATGCAGGTATGGAAGCCCTAAAGGAAGAAAAGTATAGAACTGACCGGCTTCATGGAGTTTCTGCTAAAAAAAGTTGAAGGCATTAACATCATAACCCCCGAAAATCCTGCTGAGCGTGGTTGTCAGCTATCATTAGAAGCTGAGAAAAATGGCAAAAAGGCCTTTAATAAACTGACCGAAGCGGGCGTAATAGCTGACTGGCGAGAACCTAATGCCATAAGAGTAGCTCCGGTACCTCTCTACAATACTTTCACTGAAGTATATCGTTTTTATGACATCTTAAAACAAACTGTGGCTAATGACTAAAGTAGAAAAAATATCGATTGTAGGAGCTGGTTTGGTTGGCAGTCTGATGTCAGTATACTTAGCCAAAAGAGGCTACAAAGTATCCCTATTTGAAAGCCGTCCTGACCTCAGAAAAGCAGACATTTCGGCAGGAAGATCTATCAACCTGGCCTTGAGCAACAGGGGTTGGCTACCACTGCAAGAAGTGGGGTTAAAGGAAAAAGCCGAGGAATTAACCATTCCTATGAAAGGCCGAATGATGCATAATGAAGAGGGACAATTAACTTTTCAGCCTTACGGCAAAAGCGGACAAGCCATTTACTCTATCTCCAGAGGTGGATTAAACGCCCTTTTACTAGATGCCGCAGAAGCCAATGGAGTAGAAATATTCTTCAACCAAAAATGTAATGAAGTAGACCTTAATAATAACATCCTCCATTTCGAAGACAAAAAGGTTTCATCTGATATTATTATAGGTGCCGATGGTGCTTTTTCCATTATCAGGCAGGCGATGGAACACACTTCACGTTTCAACTACTCTCAGCAATACCTTGAACATGGTTATAAAGAGCTATCTATACCGCCTACCGCAACCAACGGCTTTAAAATAGACAAAAACTCCTTGCACATTTGGCCACGCGGAAATTTTATGCTCATAGCCCTTCCTAATTTGGATGGCAGCTTCACCTGCACCCTATTTTACCCTTTTGAAGGAGAACAGTCTTTTGAGAACTTGCAATCAGATGAAGACATAACAGCATTCTTTAAAAAGCAATTTCCTGATGCTTATGAGCTTATGCCTGATTTGCTTAATGATTTTCATTCTAATCCCACGTCTGCTTTAGTCACAGTAAGATCTTCTCCATGGCACAAGAATCAATCATTACTAATAGGAGATGCTGCCCATGCTATAGTTCCCTTTTACGGCCAGGGTATGAATTGCGGCTTTGAAGATTGTCGTGTACTCAATGATTTATTAAATAAGCATGATGACCATTGGGACTTGGTACTGCCTGAGTACAGTAAGATAAGAAAACCAGACGGAGATGCTATTTCTGACCTGGCTCTTAAAAATTTCATTGAAATGCGAGATCAAGTAGCCGATGAAAGCTTCCTTCTTAGAAAAAAAATAGAAGCAAAACTCCATGAGCTCTATCCCGAAAAATGGATTCCTCTATATTCTATGGTCACTTTTAATGAGAATATCAGATATTCTCAAGCGGCTGATTTTGGCAAGCTACAGTCCGAAATTATGGATAAAGTGATGGCCACACCCAATATTGAGAGCCAATGGGAACAACTCGATTTTGAATCAATAGTCAATCAGCTGCCCCCAATGGTATAATACATTTATGTAGTAATTAGCTGTCTGTATTGCTGATACCTGTTTAATATTTCTTTTACGTAATTAACAGGCTCTTCACCACGGCAGTAACCAGACTTCACTACAGGATCACGGAAAAACTCTGGTTTAGACTTCATTAAAAGGAAATACTCTACGTTATCATCCCATTTCAATGGATCTCTACCATATTTTTTAGCTAACTCACGAGCATCTACGACGTGGCCTAAGCCTACATTATAGCTCGCCAGCACAAATTTGAGTCTCTCATCTGCATCTTTTATGGTCTTAGACCAAAGGTCATCTAAAAACCTGAGTAAGTTCACTCCGGCCATAATATTATCTACCGGATCAGTCAGGTCTGTAGCGCCATAGCGTTCTCCCGTTTCTGGCACTATTTGCATAAGGCCGATAGCTCCTGCCCATGATTCCACATTAGGATCAAAGTGCGATTCCTGATATATCTGTGCCGCCAATAGCTGCCAATCCCAGCCCAAACTGTCAGCCGCTACTTTTATAATATCGTCATAAACACTAATTTTTTCGCCTCCCATAGAAGAGTAGCTACTTTTAGCTCTTATCAATGAGGCCCTGGGACTTTTGAAATACTTATTATAAATGATGTTAAAAGTAGGCTTCTTTTTCACCTGAACGATCCACTCGTTTAGAGAGTTAAGCAGCTGGTCAGAGTTTTTACGCACAGCCCAGGCAATCTGTTGAGGAAAGCTAATGTCAGTACGCACATCAAGAATAGGGTAGTAAGAGGCATTTACAAGTGCCATAGTTTCATCAGCAATGGTATAATCAATTTCTGAAAAGGCCACTTGTCTGATTAACTCTTCAGACTCTGCACTATCTTGTTCTTCTATAATAAGCACATCACCTCCTATTTCATCTGATAAGTTCTGCAACCTATCTACAAAAGAAGAGCTTTTACGCACATGTACTTCTTTACCAATAAGATCTACCTGATTTCGGATCAGTTTTTTATCTATCTCAGCACGAGTCATTCTCCTCCAGTTTCTGGGCTTACGCTGCACCAGCACCTGACGAGTGGTGTAATGACTGTGTGTGAAATCAACTATTTCTTTTCTGGCTTTGGTTATAGCCAGTGAATAAGCAATAATATCTCCTTCTCCATTATTTAGCATATCAAATGCCTCATCTATGCTGGTAGTCACTTTTATTTCAAGTGTTACACCTATTTGCTCAGCATATAGAGAAAGTAAATCATATTCATACCCCATAGGGCGGCCTCTGTAGAGGAAATAACCTGTAGAACTGTTATCTACAATAGCTATTATTGAGCCCCTCTTTTTAATTCTTTCAAGATCAAAATCCACAGGTCTAACTGCGGGTATCTGTTCTTCTTCCGGTTCAGTACTTTCATTGGTGGTCTTATGACAGCCCGCCATAAATACCATTACTAACACAAAACACAAATAATAAAGAGGCCTATTTTTATAAAATGATAAAGCCATAATCTATGAAAATAATCATAATTTTGATGTTGCAAAAGAATTTTCGCAATTCAAATATATATTGTTAAATATTTAAGCATTTTATATAATTAATCATGGTTCTTTATAACGTAACTATAGGTATTGACAGCGACGTAGAGCAAGAGTGGCTAGCATGGATGAAGACAACGTATATTCCAACGGTAATGGCCACTGGTTTGTTTAAAGATTGCCAGATTTTTAAAGTTTTAGGGCAAGATGAAGAAGCAAGTGTTTCTTACTCTTTTCAGTACTTCACAGAAAGTGTAGACAAAGTTGTAGATTATTTAGACAACCACGCCCCTACAATAGTGCAACTGCTACACAAGAATTACAAAGATAAACATGTGGCTTTCAGAACATTATTGCAGCAAGTAGAGTAATTTCTTACATTAAGCGTATAAAAAGAACTTAATAAAATATTGCTTCCATTAATTATAATGTAAGTTTGAATTAAGAATTTGATCAAAATACTTACTTCAGAAATGAATTTTACAATTTCTATTATACATTTATATCATGAATGCATTATACCTAGAATCAACCGAAGATAGTCCGAAAGTTTTTCTTGACTATTCTTCAGGTAAGTTATCTATAGTAGGCCGATCATTCATGGAAGACACTGCTCCTTTTCATCAGGCGATAGTAGGGTGGCTTAGAACCTACTTCCAAAGCCCTCAGAAAGAGACCTTTCTTGACCTTGAAATGGAGTATTTAAACACTTCTTCCACTAAAATGCTCTTAGACATTCTATTTGAGCTCAACAAATTTTTCATTTTCGGAAACAAAATCATGGTACGATGGAAGTATGATCCGGATGATGAAGATATGGCTGAGCTAGGCAAAGAAATAGCCGACATGGTAGATGTACCTTTTGAGCACGTCGTATACAGTTAAAAATTAATACTGCAGTTAATCCATTCAGGATCTAGATCTGCATCATAGTATTTCTTATAAAAATTAATGGCAGGTTCGTTCCAATCAAGAACCTGCCATACCATTCCTTTACATTTCTCTCCTTTTCCTTTGGCTATTACGCTATCAAAAAGCGCTTTACCAAGACCATTTCCTCTTTCGCTTTCTGTAACCACTATATCTTCCAAATAGATTCGTCTTCCTTTCCAGGTAGAATAACGGTAATAATAAATAGCAATTCCTACAATGGCGCCATGATCAGACTCTGCTACAAATAATCCATAGGCAGGATTTGGGCCAAAGCCATCCTCTTCCATTTGCTCCACGGTATTATCTACCTCATCGCCAGCCTTTTCATAAACAGCCAATTCTTTAATAAGCGCTAACACCTGAGGCAAGTCTTCTTTTTTTCCTTCTCTGATCATTTTTTAAAGGTCTTTTTTCTCAAACTGAGGAGTATAACCCATATTGTACCATGCAAACGCATATTTATCGGCCTCCTCTTCTATAATTTTAGCTATTGGTTTACCAGCACCATGGCCGGCATCTGTCTCTATTCTTATTAGCACAGGGTTATCTCCTACCTGGTGCTTTTGTAGCTGAGCAGCAAATTTAAATGAATGAGCCGGCACCACCCTGTCGTCATGATCGGCGGTAGTTACCAAAGTAGCAGGATATTCTACGCTATCCTTAACATTATGAACGGGACTATAACCATAAATATATTCAAACATCTCCTTTGAATCTTCTGCCGTACCATAGTCATAAGCCCAACCAGCACCAGCGGTAAAGGTATGATACCTGAGCATATCCATCACTCCTACTGCAGGAAAAGCCACTTTTGCCAAATCTGGCCTTTGAGTCATAGTAGCGCCTACCAGCAGTCCGCCATTAGAACCGCCTGATATAGCCAGATAATCATGAGAAGTATAGTTATTTTCTATCAGGTATTCTCCAGCCGCTATGAAATCATCAAATACATTTTGTTTTTGCATCTTGGTGCCTGCTTTATGCCATTCCTCTCCATACTCACCTCCTCCACGAAGGTTGGGCTGAGCATAAACACCTCCATTTTCTAACCATACTATTCGGCTGGTACTAAATGACGGAGTAAGACTCACATTAAAACCACCGTATGCGTATAAATAAGTAGGATTTTTGCCATCGAGTTTCAATCCTTTTTTATGCACAATAAACATAGGCACTTTTGTACCATCTTTACTGGTATAAAAAACCTGTTTGGTCTCATAGTCATCAGGATTAAAATCTACATTAGCCTGCTGATATAGAGTTGATTTACCCGAAGCAATATCATATTTAAAAATAGTAGAAGGATAAGTAAAAGAGGTAAAAGTATAATAAAGCTCCTTATCATCAGCTTCGCCGCTAAAACCATAGGCTGTGCCTATGCCTGGCAATTCAATATCATGCTCAAAGTTACCATGCAGATCATACTGCTTCACCGCCGTTTTAGCATCTATCATATAATCAGCAAATATTTTACCTCCTGCACTACCAGCTGTTAACACATTTTCAGTTTCAGGAATCAGATCCTTCCAATGTTCAGGTGTAGGATTAGCAATATCTACCTCCACTAACTTGCTATTTGGAGCCTTAAGGTTAGTACTTATTATCAATCGGTCTCCATCATTAAGCAATACTCCCTGCTCACTATCATAACCTTCAACAATAGTTACAATTTCACTATCTGGTTTGCTTAAATCTTTTATATATAGCTCATTTCCGCTGGTTCTCTCCGCAGCACTTATAACCAAAAACCTTTCATCTTCAGTGAGATAAGCGCCAATATACCTTCTTGGTGTTTCTTCTCCTCCAAAAATCAGCTCATCCTCAGATTGAGGAGTTCCCATTTTATGGTAGTATAATTTATGCAATTGTGTTTTACCTGATAAGGTTGATCCTTCTTTAGGCTTGTCATAACTGCTATAGTAAAAGCCTTCTGTTCCCTTCCAGGCTATTCCGCTAAATTTAATATCTCTCAGCGTATCTCCTACCTGCTCTTTAGTCTCTGCATCTAAAACTATAGCCTTTCTCCAGTCAGATCCACCTTCAGAAATTAGGTAGCCAAACAATGATCCATCTTTTGTAAATGAAGCACCTGCCAAAGAAATGGTACCGTCTTCTGTGAATTTATTAGGATCTAAAAATACTTCAGCTTCACCATCTTCGCCTTTCTTTCTATAAAGCACATTCTGATTTTGCAGCCCGTCATTTTTATAGAAATAGTAATAATCTCTATGCTTAGCTGGAGCGAATACTCTTTCATAATTAAAAAGCTCTTCTAATCTGCCTTTTAAATCCTCTTTAAAAGGGATTTTATTCAGATAGCCAAAAGTGACCTCGTTCTCTGCTTTCACCCAACTCTTGGTAGCTTCAGATTGATCATCTTCTAACCAACGGTATGGATCTTTTACTTCTACTCCAAAATAGTTATCTACGGTGTCTACCGTTGCAGTTTCAGGATAAGTTAATTTGTTCTCTTCCACCTCTTTCTTCTTTGTACAGGATAAAATTAATAATGGCAGGAATAAAAAAACTGATAGATGTTTCATGTTCATTAGTCAATTTGGAATCTAATCTAAATTTAGAACAAGAAAGAAACATCTACCAGTAAAAATTGATGGATGGCTAATAACCTCCACCTTAAATGCTATGAATTAGCTGATTGAATCAAAACCTGTATAAGGCACAAGTACCTCAGGGATTTTAATTCCGTCTTCTGTTTGATTATTTTCTAAAATGGCTGCTAAAATTCTAGGCAAGGCCAATGCACTACCATTAAGGGTATGCAAGAAGAAGCTCTTATTATCATCTCCTTTACATCTTAGCTTAAGCCTGTTAGCCTGGTAAGTTTCAAAATTACTTACTGAGCTTACCTCTAACCACTTTTGCTGAGCCGCTGAGAATACTTCCATATCAAAAGTCTGAGCAGAAGTAAATCCTAAATCTGCACCGCACAAATTAAGTACTCGGTAAGGTAAATTAAGACTTTCTAATAGACCTTTTACATGATTACACATTCTTTCAAGAGCTGCATAAGAGTTATCTGGGTGATGAATCTCTACAATTTCCACCTTATCAAACTGATGAAGTCTATTCAGTCCACGTACATGAGCTCCCCAAGAACCGGCCTCTCTTCTGAAGCATGGTGTAAAGCCTACATGCTTAATAGGCAGGTCATCACTATTTACTATTACATCTCTGTACATATTAGTGATAGGCACTTCGGCTGTAGGTATCAGGTAAAAGTTCTCTTCTCTTACATAATACATTTGACCATCTTTATCAGGGAGCTGGCCAGTGCCATAGCCACTATCTTCATTAATAAGAATAGGCGGCTGTACTTCCATATAGCCGGCTTCTACTGCTTTATCAAGAAAATAGTTAACCAAAGACCTCTGTAAACGAGCTCCTTTTCCTTTATAAACCGGAAAACCAGCTCCAGTTATCTTATTTCCCAGCTCAAAATCTATAATATCATATTTCTTAATGAGCTCCCAGTGGGGCAATGCTCCTTCAAAAAGTTCAGGCACATCTCCATGTTGCTCTACCGTAACGTTATCATTTTCGCCCGCTCCTTCCGGCACGTCGTTATTAGGTACGTTAGGTATTTTATATAATAAGGCCTTTAAATCACTCTCATATTGCGTGAGCCTTTCTGCATGGTCTTTTACTTGTACTTTTAGATCAGCCGTTTTTTGCTTTATCTCTTCGGCATCATCCTTCTTACCAGCTTTCATCAGAGCACCTATTTCTTTAGAAAGTGTGTTTGATTCCGACTGAGCCTCATCATGTTTCTGCTGTGTGGACTTTCTTAGGTCATCGAGCTCTAACACCTCATTGATGACATCTTCAGCATTTGCAAACTTTCTTTTTCCGAGACCAGCTATTACCTGATCCTTATTTTCCCGAATATAGGTTACCTGTAGCATATTATTATATTAAAAACAGTGGCAAAAATAAAGGATTTTCAAAGTAAAAACGCACTTTTTTCCCTCAAGAATAATTATTTAGCAATAAAAATTTGACAATTGATCACCGTTAGTATAATATTGCATTATCAAAGATAACTTTAAAGAGGCTTTAAAAGACATTCCGATTTATTAAAGCTTATTTTTTCTAACAACTCAATATACCATCTAGAAATAATCTTATAAGCTACTCAATAGCTGCAGATGCACGTTACAAGTGCTCGTATTAAGAGACTACTCATGTTAATTGTTAAAATTTACCCATTTATTTTAAAAAGAATTCAGCACTAAGAATTTATGTACACCATTGAAGAATTGAACGTAAGGCTTCTTTCAGAACTCAAGGAGATAGCGGAGGAACTAGGCCTGAAAAACTACAAGAGGCTTTCAAAACAGGAGTTAATCTACAAAATACTTGATCAGCAAGCCGTAACTCCAGAAAGTGACCTACCTAAGAAAAAAGCTTCCGATAGCAAAACCGCTACAACCGCTACAGAAACTCCTAAGGAAGAAAAAACAAAAAGACCTAGAAAAAGAGAAAATGTAAAAGCTAAGAAAGAAAAGAAAGATGCTGATCTTTCCTCAGAAGAGCTTTTGGAATCTTTTAAGATAGAGATAGATGACAAAGTCACTTCTTTTGATGAAAAATCCACAAAAGAAGCTAAGCCATCTAAAGACACTAAAGAAAAAGAAAGCGCTGATGACAACAATAGCAAGCCTAGAAGAGAGCGTAAACCTAGCGCTAGCAATGACAATAAGGAAAAAGCTGAAGCGAAGTCAAAGGATAATGACAGCAAAAGCGAAAGCACAAGTCACAGCAATAATAACAACAACAATAACAGGGGTAATAACAAGAAGAAAGAAGGCAACGTTCGTGATTTCGACGGTGTAATCGAAAACGAAGGTGTGCTGGAAATCATGCAAGATGGATATGGTTTCTTGCGTTCTTCAGACTATAACTACCTTGCCAGCCCTGATGATATTTACGTATCTCCTTCTCAGATCAAATTATTTGGTCTTAAAACTGGAGATACCGTAAAAGGACAGATCAGACCACCTAAAGAAGGTGAAAAATATTTCGCTTTACTTAGAGTAGAAAATGTTAACGGTAAGACTACTGAAGAAATAAGAGACAGGGTTCCTTTTGAATACCTTACTCCTCTTTTCCCTGAAGAAAAAATCAGATTAAGCTCTAAAGCTGACAACTACTCAGCACGTATCCTGGATCTTTTCTCTCCTATTGGAAAAGGCCAAAGAGGTATGATAGTAGCACAACCTAAAACAGGTAAAACGGTGCTTCTTAAAAATATAGCTAATGCTATTGCTGAAAACCACCCTGAGTGTTATCTAATCATATTATTGATAGATGAAAGACCTGAAGAAGTTACTGATATGGCCAGAAGCGTAAAAGCTGAGGTAGTATCTTCAACTTTTGATGAGCAGGCAGAAAGACACGTGAAGGTTTCTAGCATGGTGTTAGAAAAAGCCAAAAGAATGGTTGAGTGTGGTCATGACGTAGTTATTCTACTTGACTCTATTACCAGACTGGCCAGAGCGTATAACACTACTGTGCCTTCATCAGGTAAAATTCTTTCTGGTGGTGTTGATGCTAACGCACTTCATAAACCTAAAGATTCTTTGGAGCTGCAAGAAATGTAGAAAATGGTGGTTCATTAACTATTATTGCTACTGCTCTGATAGAAACTGGTTCTAAAATGGATGAAGTTATCTTTGAAGAATTCAAAGGAACAGGTAACATGGAACTTCAACTGGATAGAAAACTTTCTAACAAAAGAGTTTATCCTGCTATTGATGTACCTGCTTCAGGTACTCGTAGAGAAGATTTACTCCTTAGCGAGGAAGAACTTCAAAAGAGTATGGATCCTTCGCAAATTTATGTCTGACATGAACTCTAACGAGGCGATGGAATTCTTGCTTTCAAAAATGAAAGGAACAAGAAATAACGAAGAATTCCTTATTTCAATGAACGGATAATCATTTTGATTATAAACATATTAAAGGCCGTCCTACATTTTTTGTAAGACGGCCTTTTCATTTTACCCTCGCCGACAAGCTTTTCTCTCCCCAAAATCTGACATAATGTGTTATCTATTTGTAGATGTGCCCTACTAGATGATACCTTTGAGTATATTTTCGACACCCTAAACTGAAAAATACAATGGCTTTTTTGTTCAATGATTTTGCAAGCTGGAAAAAATATTGTGCTGAGCACGACTTAAAGCTCTATGAAACTGTGCTAGACTATGAGCAAGAGCAGAAAGGACGTACAGCAGATGAAATATGGACAGGCTTAGAAAAGGCCTACGGTGTAATGAAAGAGGCCGTAGAAACAGGCCTTAACGAAGACATGAGCTCTCGCTCCGGCATGATTAACAATGGAGCAAAAAAAGTCTTTCAACACCAGCAAGTGGTATTATCTAAGGAATTTAAAAACCTTATTTCCAGAGCCTTAGCAGCTAAAGAAGTGAACTCCTGCATGGGCAGAATTGTAGCCGCTCCTACCGCAGGAGCTTCGGGTATACTACCTGGCACGCTTTACACATTGCAAGAGATCCATGGCCTTGAAGACCATAAAATACTGGAAGGATTACTGGTAGGCGCCGGTATAGCATTAATTATAGAACAGAAAGCATCTCTGGCAGGAGCTGTAGGAGGCTGCCAGGCAGAGACCGGTAGCGCTGCGGCTATGGCATCTGGCGCCATAGTTTATTGCCTAGATGGAGACATAGACCAGGTATTTAACGCGGTAGCCATAACCATTCAATGCATGCTGGGCTTAGTGTGCGACCCTGTGGCGGGTTTGGTGGAAGTGCCTTGCGTAGTAAGAAATGCCAGTGCTGCGGCAATAGCCAATTCATCAGCCCAAATGGCTCTGGCAAATTTAAGTGGAGTAATTCCTGTAGATGAGTGTGTAGATGCCATGGGTGAAGTAGGACAAAGTATGGAGGCGCGATATAAAGAAACCGCCCTTGGTGGACTCGCTGCAACACCTACTGGACAAAAAATATCTAAATCAGTACTCATTCAGGATATTGAAATGCTTCCTGATGAAGATGAGAATGAAGGTTGATTACTGCATGAAGTCGGGCAGTATTTTCATTCCAAAGAAATAAATAATACTAGAGAAGAAGCATGCCCAAAACACAGCACTGAGTAGCATAACAAATATTATGGTTTTCTTAGGAGTACCCATGCTACTAAGCAATATAGTGCCGCCTATTGGGGTAAATATTATTGGAGTGAGAGCTGCAACGCCTACTATTCCATATTTTTTCCAGATAGTAACAAACTGCCTGCTTCTTTTAGTAAATTTTCGCTTTTTTTTAAAGAACCTGCCAAATACCTTTTCTTTCAAAAAATCACCCAAAAAAGTAAAGAGGAATACACTGCACATCATACCGGTGATGGTAATAAGTATAGTACTAAGCAAACTAAACCCTCCGGCAAAACCTAGGGTAGGACCTGCAATAAATTTCAGCATTGTAAGCATCACAATGCTCAATATCTTCAATATCTCCGCTTCCATTAACTAATTACAGTATAAGTATATACTAAGTACAAGCTTAACAATATAACTCCTGCTATTCTCCCTACCACACGTTTAAATACCATAATAGGAAAAAGTATGAGCGTTATTAACAGCATTGCCACCATGTCATGATGTATAATCTGATCACTCACATGAATGTTTTTAATTATGCTGGTTATACCTAAAATAGAAAGGATATTAAAAATGTTTGAGCCCATGAGATTTCCCAGGGCTAAATCTGTTTGTTTTTTTAATGAAGCCACTATGGCTGTAACTAACTCTGGCAAACTAGTACCTAAAGCCAGCACCGTAATCCCTATTACCCTTTCACTTACTCCCAGAAGACCGGCCATTTCTTTAGCACCACCCACAAACCACTCAGAACCAAAATAAAGTCCAAGGCAACCTGCTGCAATCAGCGCAATATCTTTCCATAAACTCTTAGAGGCCTTAGGTATGTCCAAGCCTTCGCTGTTAGACATTTTCGCTTTGGTTTCTTTCCTTGATTTTCTAATTATAAAAACAGTATATGCTATTAAAAACATAATAAATATACCGCCCTCATAAGCTTTAATCATCCCCACATCTTCCTTCACTACATAGTATAACAGTAATGAACTCCCCATAGTTACAGGCCAGTCTATTTTTATACTATCTTGCCTCACCATAATAGGTCCTATCATAGCGGTTACACCCAGCACTAAGCCGAGGTTACAGATATTGGAGCCCACCACATTACCCATGGTCATATCTGGGCTACCACCTAAAGCAGCTTTTATGCTTATTAAAAGTTCAGGAGCAGAAGTACCAAAAGCCACAATGGTAAGCCCTACCACTAAGGGCGAAATATGTGACCTCAAGGCTATACTAGACGCACCTCTCACCAACAAGTCGCCTCCTACTATGAGTATAATGAGGCCAACTATGAGCATACCTATTTCTGGTAACATAGAAATTTACTTACAATTTTGGGCCAAAACAAAGATCTCCGGCATCACCCAATCCAGGCACTATATATGCCTTTTCATTGAGCTTTTCATCTAGCGCCGCAGTCCATATGGTGTGGTTAGTCTTTAAGTTTTCAGAAATATAACTCACCCCCTCCGGTGCTGCTACAGCAGCAGCTATGTGTACATGTGCCGGCTTACCATTATTTACCAATGTATTTACAGAGGTTAGCACCGATTTACCGGTAGCTAACATAGGATCAATCAATATCACGGTCTTGCCTTCTAATGAGTTAGTAGCCTTGTACTCTAAAGTAGCTTCTATTTCATCTCCTTCTTCTACTCTATAAGCTCCAATAAAACCTACATCAGAATCATCAAACACCTCAATAAAGCCATCCAAAAAAGGAGTGGCGGCTCGTAGAACACCTATTAACACCGGCTTGTCCTCGATAAGCTGAACGTCATGCTCGGCAAGCGGAGTAGTTATTGTCTTTGCTGAATACGTAAATTTTCGGGATATTTCATAGGCCATGATCATTCCTAACCTTTTTAAGTTATTTCGAAATTTGGCTCGGTCCTTTTGGATATCTTTATGCCGCATTTCGTATAAGAAATGATTTATGGCGGATGGTGAATGGTTTAAAATATTCAGCATTTAATCGTTTAGAAGATATTTATTTATAATTCTTACTATTCAAAACTTTTAATATAGGGTAAAAATAAACAATTAACCTGTTATCATTCCCCTTAATTTAATTATATAATCAAATTTCACTTTTTTATGAAATTATTAAAAAACCTTTGTCAAGTCCATGCTCCTTCTGGAAACGAAGGTTTAATGAAAAAATTCTTACTTGACTATATTAATGATAACAAAGACCAGTGGAAATGTTCTCCTGAAATTTACGAAGGTGATGAGTTGCAGGATTGTATCATTTTAAAATTCGGATCTCCCAGAACAGCCGTTTTTGCACACATGGATTCTATTGGCTTTACTGTAAGGTATCAAAATCAGCTAGTGCCTATTGGCGGGCCAGATGCACAAACAGGCTACGAGTTAGTAGGTCAGGATAATCTTGGCCCCATAGAATGTGAACTGGAAGTAAATGATGACCACCAGCTATTCTACAAATTTGGAAGACCTATAGAAACCGGCACAGACCTGGTATTTAAGTGCAATTTTGAAGAAACTGAAGAATACATTTCCTCTTGCTACCTAGACAATAGACTGGGAATCTATAACGTCTTAAAGCTGGCAGAAACACTTACTGATGGCGTTATAGTATTCAGCACGTGGGAAGAGCATGGCGGGGGCTCAGTACCTTATCTGGCCAAGTTTATTTATGAGAAATGGCAGATAAAGCAAGCGCTCATTTCTGACATTACCTGGATCACCGATGGCGTGCTCCCAGGCAGTGGAGTAGTAGTATCTATGCGAGACCGAAACATACCCAGGAAGAGTTATATCCAAAAAATTATTCAACACGCTAATGAATCAGGGATTGACTTTCAGCTGGAAGTAGAAGGCAGTGGCTCCAGTGATGGCCGTGAGCTACAAACATCACCTTATCCTTTTGACTGGTGTTTTATAGGAGCTGCTGAAGATAATGTGCACTCTCCGTATGAAAAGGTTCACAAGCATGACATTACCTGCATGATCCGTTTCTATCAATACTTAATGAAAGTACTTTAAGGAAGTGTTAAATTATAGCAAGAATGGCCAACTATAAGCCCTTGCAAGACACTGAAATATGACTTATTAAAATATAATTTTTATATTTGCAGGCCTTTTGGAGACAAAAGGCTTTTTTATTGATTATTATGATTGTAAAAGATAAAGAATTCGTAGAATACATTAGCGCAAGTGAAATTTCTAAAAGAATAGCTGAGCTTGGCACCGCCCTTAACACTGATTATGAGGACAAACGCCCATTGTTTATAGCTATACTTAATGGCTCATTTATGTTTGCGGCAGACTTGCTCAAAGAAGTGGCCATTCCTTGTGAGATATCCTTTGTAAAAGTAGCCAGCTATGAGGAGATGGAAAGCACTGGTAATGTGAAGCAGCTCATAGGGTTAAACGAAACCATCTTTAACAAAGATGTAATTATCATTGAAGATATTGTGGACACGGGCAGAACCATCACTAAAATTCTGGAAGAATTCAGATCTCTGGGTGCCAGCTCAGTAGAAGTGATTACGCTCTTACAAAAGCCGGCTTCTAATGACTTAGGAGATAAGATTAAATACATCGGCTTCAGCATACCAGAAAAATTTGTACTAGGTTACGGTCTTGATTATGATGGCTTAGGAAGAAACTTAAAAGACATTTACCAACTCAAAGACTAATCCCTTAAATTCCCTTATATTTATTAAAAAACACAACCCCATGCTAAACATAGTATTATTTGGCCCTCCCGGAGCAGGAAAAGGCACTCAAAGCGAAAAGCTTATTAGCAAATACAACCTCACCCACATCTCTACAGGAGACCTTTTCAGAAAACACTTAAAAGAAGGTACAGAACTGGGTAAACTTGCTCAGAAATATATGGATGACGGATACCTGGTGCCCGATGAGGTAGTAATAGACATGGTAGATGATAAAATCAAAAACACTGAAGGTGTTAATGGCTTTATCTTTGACGGATTCCCACGTACCGTTACTCAGGCTAAAGCTCTAGACAAGCTTATGGAAGGCAAAGCCACTCCTATTTCAGGCATGATCGCTCTTGAAGTTCCTTTCGAAGAACTAAGAACGCGTTTACTGGAAAGAGGAAAAGTCTCTGGCCGTGCAGATGATCAAAACGAAGATAAAATCAACAATAGAATAAAGGTTTACCAAGACGAGGCGCTTCCTGTTTCTGAATACTATAAAGAACAAGGAAAATATAGCGCTATAGACGGGGTAGGCAGCATTGATGAGATCTTCAATAAGATCAGTGAAGTAGTAGATTCTTTAAGTGTAGAAAAATAATACTGCGTGTCATCATCTAACTTTATTGACTACGTAAAATTCTGCTCCCGATCAGGAGCAGGTGGTGCCGGGTCAGCCCATTTCCGAAGAGAAAAGCACGTTCCAAAAGGCGGGCCTGATGGTGGAAATGGGGGACGTGGTGGTCATATTATCCTTAGGGGTAATTCTCAACTATGGACTCTACTGCACCTTAAATACCAAAAACACGTTATTGCCGGCGTGGGCAAGCCTGGTGAAGGCGGACGCAGGTCTGGCGCTCAGGGAGAAGACATTATCCTTGAGGTACCTCTAGGCACTGTAGCCAAAGATGCTGAAACTGGCGAAATCAGGTTTGAAGTAACCGAAGATGGTGAAGAAACTATACTGACCCAAGGCGGCAGAGGCGGCCTGGGTAATGAAAACTTTAAAACTGCCACTAATCAGTCTCCTCGCTATGCACAGCCGGGTGAAGATGGCATAGAAGAGTGGATCATCCTTGAGCTTAAATTACTGGCAGACGTAGGTTTGGTTGGCTTCCCTAATGCAGGTAAATCTACCTTACTTTCTGTGCTATCAGAGGCCAAGCCGGAAATAGCTGATTATCCTTTTACTACCCTCACTCCTAACCTGGGCGTTATCGCTTACAGAGATTATAAATCTTTTGTAATGGCTGACATTCCTGGAATTATTGAGGGCGCATCAGGCGGAAAAGGGCTTGGAACCAGATTTCTAAGGCATATAGAAAGAAACTCAATACTACTGTTTTTAGTCCCGGCAGACGCCGCAGACATAAAACAGGAATACGAAATATTGCTTAAAGAGCTTAAAACGTACAATCCGGAATTACTGGACAAAGAGCGTATTTTAGCCATTTCTAAATCAGACATGCTAGATGATGAACTGATAGAAGAGATGAAGCAAGAACTACCGGAAAATATCCCATATATTTTCATATCATCTGTTGCCCAAAAAGGCCTTGTAGAGCTAAAAGATATGCTCTGGAAGTCTCTAAATAAATAAAAAATGTCAATTTGACATACATTTATTATTGGCAGCATAATTGTCCAAGAGTGTAATATTCAATCAGATTAGAACTACTTTAACCATGAAGAAGGAGAATATAGATCAAAACGAGACACCTGAAAACGTTGATACTGACAACCAAGAAACTGAAACAAACCAGGAGCCTGAAAACAAACAGGAAGAGTTGACAGAAGAAAAGGAAGAAGAGACAGACAATACGGCAGAAAGTGAAGTGGAGAAACTAAAAAAAGAATTAGCTGAAAGCAAAGACAAGTACTTAAGGCTCTATTCTGAATTTGATAATTTCAGAAGACGTACCGCTAAAGAGAAGTTAGACCTTGTACAAACAGCTAATGAAGACCTTATGAAGGCTCTTTTACCTGTGGTTGATGATTTTGAAAGAGCAGAAAAATCTTTTGATGATGAAAAAACTGATCTTGCTGCAGTAAAAGAAGGTATTAGTCTAATCTCAAACAAATTCAAAAAGACCCTGGAGCAAAAAGGTTTAAAACCTATGGAAGACAAGCAGGGTATGGATTTCGACACAGAACTTCACGAAGCAATTACTCAAATACCTGCTCCTTCTGAAGACCTTAAAGGAAAGGTAGTAGACGTAATTGAAAAAGGATATTTATTAAAAGAAAAGGTTATTCGCTACGCCAGAGTAGTAGTAGGCAACTAAACCTTTTTAATAAAAGAAACTAAAAAATATGGCTAAGAGAGATTTTTACGAAATACTAGGTGTAGACAAGTCTGCTTCTCAGGATGAGATTAAAAAAGCTTATCGTAAAGTGGCTATAAAATTTCACCCAGACAAGAACCCTGATAACCCTGAAGCTGAAGAGAAATTTAAAGAAGCAGCAGAGGCTTATGAGGTATTAGGCGATGCAGAGAAAAGACAGCGCTACGACAGATTCGGTCATGCCGGAATGAATGGCGGTGGCTTCGGCGGCGGCGGTGCCGGAGGGATGAACATGGAAGACATTTTCTCTCAATTTGGTGATATATTTGGAGGTGGCGGTAGCCCCTTTGATAGTTTCTTTGGTGGCGGTGGTGGCCGTGGCCGTCGTCAGCGTAAAGGATCTAACTTAAGAATAAAACTAAAACTCAACCTCCAGGAAATAGCTGAAGGTGTAGAGAAAAAAATAAAGGTAAACAGGCTGGTTAAAGCTGATGGCGTAACCTTTAAAACCTGTACCACCTGCCAAGGTACTGGTCAGGTACGTAAAGCTGTCAATACAATGTTAGGCCAAATGGTTTCTACCAGCACCTGCCCTACTTGTGGTGGCTCAGGCCAATTGGTAGATCAAAGACCTCCAGGGGTAGACAGCTCAGGCTTACAGTCTAAAGAAGAAGTTATTTCTATTAAAATACCTGCAGGTGTTAGTGATGGCATTCAGCTTTCTATGTCTGGCAAAGGAAATGAAGCGCCAGGCGGAGGCATACCAGGAGACTTGCTCATAGTAATAGAGGAGAAAGAAGATGAAGAACTGGTAAGAGAGGGTAATAATATAGTCTATGACTTATACGTAAGCTTTATAGATGCCGCTTTAGGAACTTCTGTAGAAGTACCTACCATAGGAGGTAAGGCTCGCATAAAAATAGATGCTGGAACTCAAAGTGGAAAGATATTAAGACTGAGAGGTAAAGGTATTTCTGATCTTAATGGATATGGAAAAGGAGATCAGCTGATCCATGTTAACGTTTGGACTCCTAAGCACCTTTCTTCAGACGAGAAATCGAAGCTGGAAAGCCTTCGAGATTCAGAAAACTTCCAGCCAAATCCTGGGAAAAATGATAAGAGCATATTCGGAAAGATGAGAGAATTCTTCGAATAATATAACATACTATTAGAAAAAGAGACAACTAATCCAGTTGTCTCTTTTTTTATAGAAAAAATTTTATTCTCCACGCAACACATATTTTAGAATATCGTATTAATCTTCCATGCGGAGAAAACTTTTTTTCTTAAGTGTTGGCGTATTATGCGCAACTACTACATTCTCACAAATAAAAAAAACAGTTCTCAGTAGAGGACGATTCATCTATAGATAAAGTTGATATCAACTTTAGTGTGAATAATGGTAGCTGCATTATTAAACCTAGTCAGAATAGTCAGGTTTTAACGGTTTATAGTAATCAGGATGAGAATGGCTATTCTCACACCTACGATAAAGACATTACCAACAAAACTTGCAACGTAGCCCTTCACGTAGAAGACAATAAGTCCGAAGGCCTCAGCCAGTCCATCTCCTATCGTATGTTTGGCGGCTCTAATGATTCTGATCAGAAACTCTGGAAATTATACCTCAAAGAAAATAAAAACTACGATCTTCAATTTAAATACGGCATTGGAGAAGCTGATATAGACCTTTCTGGTCTCTCTGTAGGCAAATTAAAAGTCTATACTGGTAGTGCTGACGTAAATATTGGCTACCTCTCAGGAAATGATAACGGCATAGTGATGGACACTTTCTATGTAAAAGTAGACCTTGGCTCCGTAAACGTTAAACAGCTCAACCTTTCCAAATCTAAGCACGTAGTGGCTGATATCGGTTTTGGAAACCTCCTCCTAGACTTTAGTGATAAACCTCAGGTAGCAAGCACTATAAAAGGAAGTGTAGGTGCTGGCAGCCTCCTCATTGTATTACCAGAGGAAGATGAAATACCTGTAATAGTTACCGTAAATGACTCCTGGCTTTGCAGAGTAAAACTCACCAAGTCATTCAAAAAGCTTAACGAACACACTTTTGTTAACGCTGCCTATTCTGAAGATGCTAAAAATCTACTAAGCTTTAACCTTGATGTTAGCATGGGTAGCATCACTTTTCAGGAAAAGTAAGCTCCAGGCTATCAAGCGTTTCTTTCATTTATTGATATTTAAAACCGCTTAAGCTAACCAATTTTCTTCTTTCCAATATAAAACTTAAACTTCTATCTGATTTTTCTTGAAAGAACTGTAATATTTACCTTTCTTTTGAGACTAACGCTACAGATTCACATAAACTTAAGTATATATTGGAAGCACTTAATGTATCAAACATTAGCAAGAGATATGCGGAACATACCGCTCTTGATAATGTAAGCATAAGCATCTCTCCTCAGCGAATATATGGCCTACTCGGACCCAATGGCGCAGGAAAGACCACCCTTATCCGCATTATCAACCAAATAATAGCGGCAGACGAGGGAGAAATACTCATAAACGGAGAAAAGTTATCTCAAAAACACATAGCCACTATCGGCTATTTACCTGAAGAAAGGGGCCTTTATAAAAAAATGAAGGTAGGTGAACAGCTGGTATATCTTGGTCAGCTCAGAGACCTGTCACGTAAAGAAGCTATCCAAAAAAGTAAGGCTTGGACAAAAAAACTAGGCATTTTTGATTGGTGGAATAAAAAGATAGAAGACCTTTCAAAAGGAATGGCTCAAAAAATTCAGTTCATCTCCACGGTCCTGCATGAACCTAAACTGATCATTCTTGATGAACCTTTCTCTGGTTTTGATCCTGTTAATGCTAACCTCATTAAAGATGAAATTCTTGAGCTTAGAGAAAAAGGCAGCACTATCATTTTCTCCACCCACAGAATGGAGTCAGTGGAGGAATTGTGCGATGACATAGCACTGATTAATAAATCAAAACTCATTCTATCAGGCACTAAAAAGGATATTAAAAACTCCTATAGGTCCAGCACCTACATAGTGGAGCATAAAGGTCCTATAGAGAATTTATCTGCTGAATATTCCATGCAAAGCCAGGTCACCACAGAAGATAACCTTCAAAAAAGTATCATTCAAATGCCCGTAGAATATAGCCCCAATCAATTGCTTTCTTCGCTCATAAATAACACCGAAGTACATTCATTTATAGAGAAAATTCCTAGTGTAAGCGAAATATTTATCTCATTAGTGGAAGGAGGCAGCCATGAATAAGATGTTCCTTATTTTACAAAGAGAATTTCTCAGTAGAGTAAAAAAGAAGTCATTTTTACTTACGACCATACTTGTACCTCTTATTTTCCCGCTCATTATAGGTACGGTCTTCTATTTCATAAAAAAGGAAGATGATACTGCTAAGCAAAAAACTGTGCAGGTACTAGATGAAAGCCACAGCTTGAATATGGACAGCCTGGCTAAGTTTAAGTTTATACCCGTAACAGGCAATTTAGATCAGGCCAAAGAAGCATTTAAAGAAAGTGATGATTTCGCCCTACTCTACATTCCAGATTATGATCTGGAAAATCCTGAAGGTTTCACGCTTTACGCTAAAAGCAATACTCATTTTAGCACCGTAAATGAGTTGGAAGCCAAAATCAGAGAATCTGTAAAAGAGAAAAAACTACAGGCTTACCAAGTAGATACTGAGATTTTAGAAAAACTAAAGACTAGAATAGACCTTAAATCGCTAAATGTAAGCGAGGGCGGTGAAAAGGAAAATGATGCAGGTATTTCTTTCATTATTGGCTACGTTACTGGTTTCCTCATCTACATTTTCATGTTTGCGTATGGCGGCCAGGTAATGCAAGGTGTTATTGAAGAAAAGAGCAGTAAAATAGTAGAAGTAATAGTCTCCACTGTGAAGCCTTTCCAGCTTATGATGGGTAAAATACTAGGAGTAGCCGCTGTAGGACTATTTCAGGTCATCATCTGGATTGTGTTGGTCAGTACCTTTTCTCTAATAGCAAGTGCTGTTTTCGGGATAGATATGTCTCAATCTTCACAGATGGCAGATGCTGCACAACAAGCCAGCACTTCACCTGAAGCGGAAAAGCTCATGAGATTGATAGCTTCAATTCCTATTACTCAAATAGTTCTTACTTTCATATTTTATTTCATAGGTGGCTATTTATTATACGGCTCTCTATTTGCAGCCATAGGCTCAGCAGTAGATACTCCGGCAGAGGCTCAGCAATTTATGATGCCCATAATGATGCCTCTAATTGTTGGTATCATTGGTATGAGCAGTGTAGTAAATAACCCAGATGGAGCGGTTAGCTTCTGGCTATCCATTATACCATTTACTTCACCTATCATTATGATGGGCCGCATTGGTTTCGGAGTGCCTTGGTGGGAGCTTGCCTTATCTATGGGACTACTCATAGCCGGATTTATTGGCACTGTATGGCTTTCGGGCAGAATTTACCGAGTAGGCATACTTATGCACGGCGTGAAAGTGAACTATAAAACTCTGGCTAAATGGTTTATGATGAAAAATTAACTTCACTATAAGACGTTACTAGAACCGGATAGTGTTTTCTATCCGGTTTTTTTATTTTAATTTTCCGCGTTACTATGGCAAAAAACAGCACCACACCAAGCGCAGAGTTTTACTATGATAAGTCTAAGCTTAAATGGATTGTACTTACAGTTTCATTAATAATAAGTATAGCATCTATTTACTACACAGACATACTCATAGATCAGCTAAAAGCCAGGGAGCGCAAGCAGATAGAGCTATTCGCCAGGGCATTAGAGTACACTGCCAATCAGCCCCTTGAAAGCGAAACCTATTTTTTCGTAACAGATCAGATATTATTCCAGAACAACTCCATACCCACCTTACTCATCACTGAAAATGGCAAGATCAATGGTGTTAAAAACATAGAAATTGATTCCAGCAAAAGCCAGGTAGCTATTAATAAACAGCTTTATAATGAGCTGGAAGAAATGAGAGCGACCTATGAGCCAATAGAAATACAGCTTCGTGATGATAAAAATGATGAAATATATGGCATTCAGTATGTCTATTATAAAAACAGCTTTTTACTTACTCAGCTCATGTACTACCCTTATATACAGCTGTCAGTAATCGCTATATTCGGATCTATTGCCTTTATGGCCTTTAATTATTCTAAAGCTGCAGAACAAAACCGGGTGTGGGTTGGACTGGCTAAAGAAACTGCTCACCAGCTTGGCACCCCTATTTCATCACTTATGGCTTGGGTAGAATATTTTAAAGACCAAGCCACTATGGAAGAAAAAGCACTGATTAGTGAGCTTGATAAAGACATTCACAAACTCCAGGTAATCACCGAACGTTTTTCTAATATAGGTTCAGTGCCGGTACTTTCAGAAGAAAATATAGAAAGCATTATCAGAAGTAGTATTGCCTATCTTAAACCTAGAATTTCCAGAAAAGTAGAGATGCGCGTAGATGCTATCTCACCAAATATTGAAGCGATAGTAAACCCTCCTTTATTTGAGTGGGTAATAGAAAACCTCAGTAAAAACGCCGTAGACGCCATGGGAGGCGTAGGAGAGTTAAACATTAACATACTTAGAGGCAGTGACTACAGAGTGTTTGTAGACATCTCAGACACCGGAAAAGGCATCCCAAAATCTAAGCTAAAGCAGATCTTCACTCCTGGTTTTACTACTAAAAAAAGAGGTTGGGGCTTAGGGCTTACCTTAGCAAAGCGTATCATAGAAGTATATCATGGAGGAAAGATTTTCGTGAAAAGCTCTGAGGAAAACAAGGGCACTACTTTCAGGATTATTCTTCGTACCGAGTCGTAATTATATTCATAGAAGCTTTTTATGTAGTAAAATAAGTTTGTTTTATGTATGATTAAGCGTTAGTTTTGCGGCTAAAATTATCGAGGCACTAAATCATTTCTATCAAATAACAAAAAATGGCAAATATTGGTAAAATTACCCAGGTAATAGGCCCTGTAGTAGACGTTAGCTTTGATGCAGAAGGAGCTAAGTTACCTAATATCCTTGACTCATTAGAAGTAACTAAGGCAAACGGTCAGAAAGTAGTACTTGAGTGTCAGCAACATTTAGGAGAAGACCGTGTTCGTACCATATCAATGGAAAGTACAGAGGGGTTGGTGAGAGGTATGGAAGTTACTGATACCGGCGCACCTATCAACATGCCTACGGGTGATGATATTAAAGGTCGTCTTTTTAATGTAGTAGGTGAAGCAATTGACGGTATAGCACAACCTTCTGGAAAGACTAGCCTTCCAATACACAGGCCTGCGCCTAAATTTGAAGACTTATCTACTTCAACAGAAGTTCTATTCACAGGTATTAAAGTGATCGACCTTATCGAGCCTTACGCAAAAGGTGGTAAGATCGGTTTGTTTGGTGGTGCAGGTGTAGGAAAAACCGTACTTATTCAGGAATTGATCAACAACATTGCGAAAGCTTATTCTGGTCTTTCTGTATTTGCCGGTGTAGGAGAAAGAACGCGTGAAGGAAATGACCTTCTTCGTGAGATGATCGAAGCAGGCATCGTTTCTTACGGTGATGATTTTATGAAATCTATGGAAGAAGGCGGATGGGATCTGTCTACTGTAGATGGAGAAAAACTTAAAGAATCTAAAGCAACCTTCGTATTCGGACAGATGAACGAACCTCCTGGTGCTCGTGCCAGAGTGGCCCTTTCTGGTCTTACTATCGCTGAGTACTTCCGTGATGGTGACGGTGAAGGACAAGGAAAAGATATCCTTTTCTTCGTTGATAACATCTTCCGATTCACTCAGGCAGGATCTGAGGTATCAGCCCTACTAGGACGTATGCCTTCAGCTGTGGGTTATCAGCCTACTTTGGCTACTGAGATGGGAGCTATGCAGGAAAGAATTACTTCTACTAAGAAGGGATCTATTACATCTGTACAGGCCGTTTATGTACCTGCGGATGACTTAACTGACCCTGCTCCTGCTACAACTTTTGCTCACCTTGATGCTACTACTGTATTATCAAGAAAAATTTCTGAGCTTGGTATTTACCCAGCAGTGGATCCTTTGGATTCTACTTCTAGAATTTTGAGCGAAGAAGTACTTGGAGAAGAGCACTATGGTTGTGCACAAAGAGTAAAAGAAATTCTTCAGAGATATAAAGAACTTCAAGATATTATCGCCATCCTTGGTATGGACGAATTATCTGACGAAGATAAAGAAGTAGTACACAGAGCCAGAAGGGTACAGAGATTCTTATCTCAGCCTTTCCACGTAGCTGAGCAGTTTACAGGTATACCTGGTGTACTTGTAGATATCAAAGATACAATCAAAGGCTTCAACATGATTATGGACGGTGAGCTTGATCACCTACCTGAAATGGCATTTAACCTTGTTGGTTCTATAGAACAAGCTGTAGAAAAAGGTGAGAAAATGCTTGCTGAAGCTAAAAAATAAATCTTTATCAGGTGCTCTCTTTTGAGCACCTTTACTCTATAATTATAACTGTAAAATGTTATTAGAAATAGTTACTCCATCTAAAAAGGTATTTGAAGGTAAAGTGAGTGTTGTTACACTTCCTGGTGCAGAAGGATCATTTCAGGTTTTAAATGACCACGCTCCACTTATAAGTACCTTAGAAGAAGGACAATTGACATATAAGACTTCTAGCGGAGAAACAGACACTTTTGTAATTACAGGAGGTGTAGCTGAAGTGCTTAATAACAAGATTGTAGTACTTGCTGATGGTCTGTTAGAGGAAACTAAATAACAGAATCCATAATACTAAAAATATATAAAGGAGACTCTTAAGAAATTAAGGGTCTTTTTTATTGACCTTTTTTTCCGGCCATTCTTCGGAACATTCGCTTCTCAAAAGCCCAGAAAAAGTTAAACTGCCCAAAGATAAAGCCGTAAAAAAGCAGAATAACATTGTAGATAGGGAAGATAAGGATATAATAAACGAGTGAAAACACCCAGGTTCTTTCATCTGCGGGAGCAATACTACTAAGAATAGGCTCTTTTAAAAAGAAAACAGTAAAACCAGTACATGCAAATACTACCAGAATTAATATGGCTCTAATAGTATTTACCTGCCATCTATTCTCTAATTTCTCAAGCCAATTCGGTTTTTTCATCCTTTTACAAACAAATTCCAGATTTGATCCTTAGCCGGCACTGGCGCCACTACATTTACAGGCTCCTTCCGCACCGGATGGATAAAGCTAACGCTCCTCGAATGTAAATAAATATTACCATCTTTAGCAGGACTCTCCGCTCCATATTTTACATCTCCATAAATAGTACAGCCTATTTTAGCTAGCTGCACCCTTATCTGGTGCGGCCTACCTGTCTCTAAAGTAATTTCCAATAAATAATAATCAGCAATTCTGCCAATCATCTTATAAGACAGCACCGCCTTTTTCGACTCTTTGACCTTCTTATTGAAAGCAGTAGTTTTATTTATTTTCTGGTTTTTCTTTAGCCAATGTTCCAGTTTATCCTGAGTTTGAGGCGGCCTGTGAGTAGTTATAGCCCAGTAGGTCTTTGTCACCTCTCTCTCCTTAAATATCTTATTCATCCGCTCCAGAGCCTTAGAGGTACGAGCCAACGTTACTGCTCCGCTCACGGGTCTATCAAGCCGGTGAATTACCCCTAAGAATACCTCTCCCGGCTTATTGTATTTTTCTTTAATATAATCTTTCGCATGCTCTGCCAAAGTAACATCACCAGTCTTATCGGCTTGCACAAGCACTCCGGCGGGCTTATTCACAATCAGCAAATGATTATCTTCAAACAGAACATTGTGTTGATCAATCATCAAACTCAATTTTAAAATTCAGAAGTAAAATGAAACTCTATCTCAGGGAAATTATCTTGCACCATAGTGAGCCACGCTCTGGATTCAGCCATAAATACCCACTTACCATCTTTATCTTTAGCTATATGACGGTACTTAGAATCTATAAACTCGTTGAGTTTCTTCTTATCCTTACTGGTAATCCAGCAAGCTTTATATAAGTTCATAGACATAAAGTCACAAGATGCTCCATACTCATGCTTAAGCCTGTGCTGAATCACCTCAAACTGAAGTGCTCCTACCGTACCCACCACCTTTCTGGCTCCCATCTCATAGGTGAACAGCTGCGCCACGCCCTCTTCCATAAGCTGATTAAGGCCCTTATCCAGCTGTTTGGTTTTCATGGCATCTTTATTAATCACCTCCTTGAATATTTCAGGAGAAAAGCTAGGAATACCTTTATACATCCCTTTTTCACCTTCTGAAATAGTATCTCCTATCTTGAGGTTTCCTGTATCATATAACCCTACAATATCTCCAGGCCACGCCTCCTCTACCAGCTCCTTCTCCTGCGCCATAAAGGCCGTTACATTAGAAAACCTGATTTTCTTATCTGCACGCACGTGATAATAGTTAGTACCCCTGGCAAACTTACCAGCACACACCCTTATAAAGGCGATCCTGTTTCTGTGATTAGGATCCATGTTGGCATGTATTTTAAAAACAAATCCTGAAAACTTATTTTCATCAGGAGCTATTAATCTTTCCTCTGTCTCTCTGGATTTAGGAGCTGGCGCTAACTCTATAAAGCAATCCAATAGCTCCTTCACACCAAAATTATTCACCGCACTTCCAAAAAATACCGGAGCTACATTTCCTGATAAATATTCATTAACATCAAATTCAGGATACACGCCTTCAATCAGCTCCACATCTTCACGGAGCTGTGCTGCATCATTCTCGCCTACCTCTTTATCTATTTGCGGATCATTAATATCAGCTATCTGTATGCCATCATCTTCCAGTTTTGACTTACTGGCTTTAAACAAATGTAGACTCTTATTGAACAGACTATAAACCCCCTTAAAAGTCTTACCCATACTTATGGGCCAGCTCAAAGGCCTTACTTTTATATTTAATTTTTCCTCTATCTCATCTAAAAGATCATACGGATCTCGGCCTTCCCTATCCAGCTTATTTATAAAACAGATTACAGGTGTATTTCGCATTCTACACACCTCCATAAGTTTTTCTGTTTGTATCTCCACCCCTTTCACGCAGTCTATCACCATGATCACGCTATCCACAGCAGTAAGCGTACGATAGGTATCTTCAGCAAAATCCTGGTGACCAGGAGTATCTAAAAGGTTAATTTTCTTTCCATTATAGTTGAATCCCATAACAGAGGTGGCTACCGAAATACCTCTTTGCTTTTCAATCTCCATCCAGTCAGAGCGGGCATGCATTTTAATTTTGTTGGATTTAACCGCCCCTGCCGTTTGAATAGCTCCACCAAACAAAAGTAATTTCTCTGTTAGTGTGGTCTTTCCCGCATCAGGGTGACTAATAATACCAAACGTTCTTCGCTTCTCTATTTCTTCTTTCAGTGCCATGAGTTAACCTAATAGTTTGAATTAGTCTGCAAAGATAGATATTTCATAGAATCTAGCTTTAAGTTGTACTGAATTCACATTAACACTCTGTATTTAGCTAAATAAAAAAGCATATGCATACTCTTTATAAGCTTATAAATTAAAATTTTCAGGTATTAGTGATAGACTATCACACCACTTTAACTCTAAAGAACTGCGTTGATGGTAAAGAACACAAACACCTCCTTCTCTATCATTGACGAAGAAGGTGAAACTATTACCATCAGCTACATTATTTTCGGCTCTTTATTTTTCAAAAGCAGAGTCAGCTATTGATATATAGCTTTAAAGCTCTCTATCAACCGATTACGTCATAGCTCCTGCGCCATATAAGAAGTAAAGCATAATAATGGAAATAACTACAAAAAAGATATTGTCCTATTTAAGATATTTACAAATTCCCTTTCAAAATAGATCATTCCATCTATTTGTCACATATGGAAAATATCATGATTCCTATTTCAAATATTTCAAGCCAATTTAAGCATACTATATATACTCATTATTGCACATAATTAACAACCCATTTGCTATGTCTAACTATCCAAATTCTCAATATATTAATATTATACCATAATAAAGTATACACAAAAAATCAACTTCCAGCAAACTATTTTTCAAGAAAACGCACGCACATCAACAGTTAACAGATTGTTAATCAATTTATTATAACAGAATAACTAATTTGACCATAGCCTTTAAAAACAGGTCAGGTATTATTTTTTAATTATTAATCAAAATCAATTTTATGGCTATGAAAAGAATTAGTTACTTATTATTCGCATTACTCCTATCCTTCTCTCTTTTGAACTGCGCTGAAGACGGGGATCCGGGGCCTGCTGGTGCAGACGGAGCCGATGGTGTGGATGGCGTAGACGGAGTAGATGGTCAAGACGGCCAAGATGGATATGGCCTAGAAGAAATATCTAAATATGGCGGTTTTATGATATACCTAGATGGCACAAGAGCCGATGATGTTGCCTTTCAGGACACATCCTTCTTCCAGTTTGTCCCTGTAGAATATCTATCTTCCAATAATATTGTTAATGTATCAGGATCAACCTACACATATAATAATATTAGACGCTTCCTAAGTGCTCCAGATGACGTATATCAAGAATCATATTCAGTTCTATACCTAACAGTAGAGGATGGTGAAACACCTACATTTTCCAACTTTTCCATCAGTTTTCGTAAGGATGTTGTCACCTCAGACTTTAAAGTATTTGATTTAAATGACACCTATTCATCCTCAAGTTATACTGATTTAGTGATTGATGAATACAGTTACACTCCTAGCACTGGGAGATTATATTTCACATTTTCTTTCAATGTGGCCGGAAGCAATAATGGTACAGGAAATGATCTTCAGGTTTCTGGAGTAGTAGATATAATTGTTTTACAAACCTTGTGAAAATCAAAGCACGATCTTAAAAGATAAAGCATTAAGGCCGCTTCACAAATTTCGAAGCGGCCTTTTTATTCCATCTAACCTGATATTTCATAATAATTCATTCCCCCTTTAAACATTACACTCTCGCTGCTTCCGCAGTTTAGTACACCTCCCGTAAACTGATAATATCAAATGACATTTAATAACTAATTAAACTAAGTATATAGCAGTTTAACTTCTCTATCTTATTCAACGCATTAATTTTTTAATAAAAAACTCATTTTTCAAAAGTCTTCTGCTAGTCCTCAAACATTATATTTTCATTTAAATATCACATGTATGCAGAGCTAATCATTTGTTAACCAATTTATTATCAAATAATAACTAACTTATTCTAAACCGAGAAAACAGGCAGGGTATTATTCAAATCATTCATGAAAATCAATTATACGGCTATGAAAAAAATTAATTACTTATTATGTATGCTTCTTGTATCGTTCTCTCTTTTCAACTGTGCTGATGACGGGGACCCTGGCCCTGTAGGCGCTGATGGAACAGATGGAATAGACGGGCAAGATGGCGAAGATGGCGTTGGCTTTGATGAGCTGACCCAAGACGGCAATGTGGTATTATACTTTGATGGCACATTACCTAATGATATGGCATTTAGAGACACTGCTGATTACAAATATACTATGGGAATAATCTCTACGGCATCATATGACGAAGTAGATGAAATCGATAGGGTACAATTTTATAGATATAAAGAGCCCACCATACCCATTTTTGAAGTAGGCTCTGGCCTTTCAATAGGTTTTGAAGTGGACACATTAATTAATAGTACCGGTTTTACTTTACAAGAAATATACGTTGCCAACATAGTAAAGACTGATGACTTTAAAGCTTACTGGGTTTCCTTTGATAACGACCCGGATGACTCTTTCACAGTATCGGACTACAATTATGATACTAGCACTGGTATGTTCAGTTTTAATTTCACATTAACATCTTCTGCAGAAGATAACTCCACAGAGCACGAATTGAATGTATCCGGAGCAGTAAATATTAGAGTATATAGAGTAGAAGGTTCTCCTTCCTAATTCATCTGGTACATATTACCTGAAGAAGGGGCTGTCTCAAAAGTAACTTTTATGTCTAGTTACATTTTTTGAAACAGCCCTTTTTTATTCCAATTATGTCAGCCGCCACTGCCATACTGTCAGAGTCATTGCTTTGGCACAACCATTGATAAGTTGTAATTACGAAAAAAATTAGAAACGATTCATTAAATAAATAAGGACTTAATTATCATGGGAAAAATTATTGGAATTGACTTAGGTACTACCAACTCATGCGTGGCTGTAATGGAAGGTAGCGAGCCGGTAGTAATCCCCAATAGTGAAGGAAGAAGAACTACTCCTTCTATTGTAGCCTTTCTAGAAGATGGTAAAGGTGAACGGAAAATCGGGGATCCTGCAAAGAGACAAGCTATTACCAACCCTCATAACACCATAAGCTCTGTAAAAAGATTTATGGGTAAAAAATTCTCAGAAGTTAGCAATGAGAAAAAAGCCATGTCTTATGTGGTAGAGCAAGGAAACAACGACACTATTCGTGTAAAAATAGGCGACAGAAATTATACTCCTCAAGAGTTATCTGCGATGATACTTCAAAAAATGAAGTCTACTGCAGAAGATTATCTGGGTACTGAAGTAAAAGAGGCTGTAGTTACTGTACCAGCTTACTTTAACGATGCTGAGAGACAAGCAACAAAAGAAGCTGGTCAAATAGCAGGATTAGAGGTAAAAAGAATTATTAATGAGCCTACCGCTGCTGCATTAGCTTATGGTCTTGATAAAAAAGATCAGGACATGAAAATAGCAGTGTATGACCTTGGTGGTGGTACATTTGATATCTCTATTCTTGAACTTGGCGACGGTGTATTTGAAGTAAAATCTACTAATGGTGATGTACACCTTGGTGGTGATGATTTCGATCAAAAAATCATAAACTGGTTAGCTGAAGAATTCCTTAGCGATGAGAATATAGATCTTCGTAAAGATCCTATGGCTCTTCAAAGATTAAAAGAAGCAGCTGAAAAAGCTAAAATTGAATTATCAAGCTCTACAGAAACTGAAATAAACTTACCATATATCATGCCTGTAGATGGTGTGCCTAAACACTTGGTAAGAAAATTAACCAGATCTAAATTCGAGCAAATTTGCGATGATCTTATCAAAAGATCAATGGATCCTTGTAAAACGGCTCTTAAAGATGCTGGACTAAGTGCTTCTGACATAGATGAGGTTATCTTAGTAGGTGGTTCTACCAGAATACCTAAAATTCAGGAAGAAGTAGAGAAATTCTTCGGTAAAAAGCCTTCTAAAGGAGTAAACCCTGACGAAGTGGTAGCTATAGGAGCTTCAATCCAAGGTGGTGTGCTTTCTGGAGATGTGAAAGATGTACTTCTTTTAGATGTTACTCCTCTATCATTAGGTATAGAAACTATGGGTGGTGTATTCACTCCGCTAATCGAAGCGAACACTACTATCCCTACTAAAAAATCAGAGGTATTCTCTACTGCTGCTGATAGCCAGCCTTCTGTAGAAATACACGTTCTTCAAGGAGAGCGATCAATGGCTAAGGATAACAGAACCATTGGTAGATTCCACCTTGATGGTATTCCACCAGCACCAAGAGGGGTTCCTCAAATTGAAGTAACATTCGATATTGATGCTAACGGTATCATGAACGTATCTGCTAAAGATAAAGGAACAGGCAAAGAGCAAAAAATTAGAATCGAGGCTTCTTCTGGCTTAACTGACGAAGAAATCGAAAAGATGAAGCAAGAAGCTCAGGCCAATGCTGATGCTGATAAAGAAGCAAAAGAAAAGATTAATAAAGTAAATGCCGCTGATTCTTTAATCTTCCAAACTGAAAAGCAGTTGAAAGAGTACGGAGATAAATTATCTGAAGATAATAAAGGTAAAATCAACTCTGCTCTGGAAGAATTGAAAAAAGCGCATCAATCTCAAGATCTTGCAGCTATAGACTCAGCAATGGAAGGTCTTAACAAAGCATGGGAAGGTGCTGCTCAAGAAATGTATGCAGCTACTGGCGGACAACCTGGTGCTGATGCAGGTGCGGCTGATGCTGGCGCTGGCCAAGCAGGTGCTGATGCCAATGCAGGTGGATCTGACAGTGATGTATCTGATGTAGAATTTGAAGAAGTGGACGACAATAAAAAAATAATCCGCTTTTATAAATAAGCATGAAAGCCGCTTCAAGAAATTGAAGCGGCTTTTTTCATATCAATTCAAACTTGAACGCTACCTAATAATATATAAATTCAACCCTTTCTTTCCTAAAAATAAAATATTCCTACTCCCCTATTCATAAAAACATATTCGGCAAAAGCCTTGCTTCACCTCATTTTCTATCAAAAAAAGCCTCCTATTCAAGAATTTTAATATAATTCATCCTAATTTTGCGGCCTTATTTTAAAACGATTATAAAATGATTATCTACAAATTTGGAGGTACTTCTGTAGGATTACCAGAACGTATGCACAAAGTAGCTGACCTCATTACTGCAGATAACGAGCCTAAAATTGTGGTTCTATCCGCTGTATCCGGCACTACAAATTCACTAGTTGAAATTGGAGACTTACTTTTAGACAAGAAGCAAAAGGAGGCCAAGGGTAAGGTAGATAATCTAAAGAAGCACTACGACGAGTTTATTGACAACTTATTTAGCACAGAAGAAAGCAAAAACAAAGGCACTGAGCTAATAGACGGTTTCTTTGAAAACATATATGCTTTAACCAATATTCCTGATTTTAACGAGGGTAACAATAAAACTTTATTGGCCTTTGGTGAAATCATGTCTACTAATCTGTTTCATCAATATTTACTGGAGAAAGGTATTGAAAGCGGCCTATTACCTGCATTAGACTTCATGTCTATTGATGAAAACGCAGAGCCTGAAATAGAAGCTATTTCATCTAGGTTAAAAGCCCTTATCGACGGTCAGGATAAAAAGCAACTATATATCACTCAGGGTTTTATATGCAAAAACCATGAAGGAAAAACTGACAACCTTCAACGAGGAGGAAGCGATTATACGGCTTCATTAGTAGGAGCTGCCATCACGGCCAAGGAAGTTCAAATCTGGACTGACATAGATGGCATGCACAATAATGACCCTAGAATAGTAGACAATACTTTCCCTATTTCTGAGCTTAGCTTTGATGAAGCGGCAGAGCTTGCTTATTTCGGAGCAAAAATATTGCACCCATCATCAATATTACCAGCACAGAAGTACGGCATACCGGTTAGGCTTAAAAGCACTATTGACCACCAAGCTCATGGCACATTAATTAACTCTACCACTGGTAGTGCTGATATTAAAGCCGTAGCAGCTAAAGATGGCATCACTGCTATAAAAATTAAGTCGACCAGAATGCTATTGGCACATGGTTTCTTAAGAAAACTATTTGAGGTATTTGAGAAATATAAAACTTCAATAGACATGATTGCTACTTCTGAAGTGGCAGTTTCTGTTACTATTGATAACCTTACTCACTTACATGAAATAGTAGAAGAGCTGGAAAACTTCGGCTATGTAGAAGTAGACAATAATCAGAGTATTGTTTGTGTAGTAGGTAGTATGATTACCGAAAAGCAAGGTGTACTTACTAAAATATTTGATTCATTGGAAGATATCACTATTAGAATGGTTTCTTACGGAGGCAGTAAGAATAACATCTCTATATTGGTAGACAGCAAGCACAAAAATGATGCTTTAGTGAAGCTGAATGCCATATTTTAATAGCTAAAAGCATGAATAACAAAAAAGGCAGCTATAAGCTGCCTTTTTTGTTATTGTTCTCCTCAATCTTATCCTACAAAAGCAAAGAACACTAGCCACACTAGTATTAAGAGCGGAAGTAAGAAAGGAATTGAAAATCTTATTATGTAGCCAAAGAAACTTGGCATTTTAATTCCTATTTGCTCAGCAATAGACTTTACCATAAAGTTAGGTCCATTTCCGATGTAAGTGAATGCTCCAAAGAACACTGCTGCTATTGAAATAGCCTTCAGATCCAGGACACTATCATGAAAAACGCCTCCTTTAGCAAAATCAACCACCTGTGATATTGACCCAATATCTCCTCCCTGAGAAGCCATGGCTGCAGTTAAAAAGTTAAGATAGGTTGGCGCATTATCAAGAAAACCTGAGAGCATGCCTGTACCCCAATACAAAGTATTATGACTGATCAACTGAGAACCTTCCGGAGATGCAGCAAACCCACTTACAATAGCAAGTGCGGGCATCATGGTGCCAAATATACCTATGAAGATAAAGGCCACCTCTCTAATAGGCTCAAAGCTAAACTCATTTCCATCAATGGCCTTTTTATTAGCAAATTTGTAAGAAAAATATGCCACTGCCAGCATTATAGCCTCTCTAAGAAATGAAAACTTCTGTCCATCATAATGAATAGCTGGCACCCAGCTAATAACGTTAGGATCTAAAAACACCGAGCCTATAACCACTGCAAGCCATATGAAATTTCTAAATCCTACTAACTTCACTTTATTGGTATAGCTGATCT
The DNA here is from genome assembly GCF_021389955.1 of Fulvivirga maritima. Taxonomy (NCBI): domain Bacteria; kingdom Pseudomonadati; phylum Bacteroidota; class Cytophagia; order Cytophagales; family Fulvivirgaceae; genus Fulvivirga; species Fulvivirga maritima. The sequence goes on along the minus strand of NZ_CP089980.1, from coordinate 2,298,131 downwards.
CTTCATCAGCCAGTCCATAATTTGAATTGTTTCTTTTATCTAAAATATAAAATACCGTTAGCAATAAAGCGAGAGCAAAAAACCATGCTCCTATGTTATGTTGAAGAGTCCAGAAAAAAGGAATCCCTTTCAAAAACCCTAAAAACAGTGGTGGATCTCCTATAGGAGTAAGTGAACCACCAATATTACTAACAGCAAAAATGAAAAAGATAATGTGATAGGCCTTTATCCTTGTTTTGTTTAAACGTATATATGGTCTTACTAATAACATAGAAGCCCCGGTAGTACCGATGAGGTTAGCCACTATGGCTCCTACGAAGAGTAATAAAACGTTAGCAATTGGGGAAGATTTCTTGTCGATATCTATCATGATACCCCCAGAAGCTATATATAACGATGCTAAAAGTGCAATAAACTGAACATACTCTGCTAAAGCATGTATAGGCCCATGTACGTTATGAAGGCCAAACAAGTAATATAGAACTACTAATGTAGCTAAAGCTATAGCTACCAACGGATAATTTTTATGCCAAAAATGCTCATAAAATAAAGGGCCTGTAGCGATCATTAAAAGTAACACTACGAACGGAATCACCGTCCATCCCGGAGGAGTATGGTGTTCTGCGGCATGTACTTCCTCTGAATGCTCTATTGATGGCCCGTGCTCTCCTTCCTGAACTACTTCAAGAGCACTTGCTTCTGCGATTCTAACTGGTTCATTCGCGCCATATGAAAAAATGGATGCGGTAAGTAATGAAAAAACCAGTAATAATTTAAATAGCGCTTTGCTCACCAATTTAAGTTTTTATTAATTCAAAGAATAAGTTTTGCGTGGGAAGGCATTTCGTTTAAATTCCTTCCTCTCAAAGGTATGCAATCTCCATAAATTAACATCTTTTAACATGTTAATTACAGACTAATTTTTAGTTCCTTTAAACTAACAGACTTAGAGCATAAGCAAAAGAAGTTTTGGCAATTTCTGTCTTTTTCGAATTTAAATTATAAGTTCTCTCTAAAGCTTGCCTAATTTTATCCGAGGTGTCTGAGAAGATGGCTTCGTCTTCCAAACTCACTTCACTCTCCATAAGATAAGCAAACACACGAGCCATACCACAGTTAGCAATAAAATCTGGAATAACAGAAAAATTACTATCTGCATAAAGCCCTGTAGGCCCAAAAAATATTTCAGGATCCGCAAAAGGCACATTTGCTCCGCAAGAAAAAACTTCTAATCCTGAATTGATCATTCTCTCTACCTGATCTCTGGTTATTAGCCTGGAAGCCGCTGCCGGTATAAACACTTCGAATTCAAGATCCCATATTTTTTCATTCATCTCTTCAAAAGGAATCATATCATCTGCCACCAGCTGATTACCCTTCCTGCTTAAAAACAAAGAAGTAATTTCTTCATGAGTAAAGCCTTTTTCATTAATCACACCACCATCTCTATCAATAATTCCGACAATCTTCACTCCCAATTGTGACAAATAAAAGCCAGCCGCAGCTCCTACATTACCCCAACCTTGAATTACAGCTCGTTTTTGGGTAATATCTCCTCCCCAAAGCGTATAATAATGGCGAACAGCCTCAGATACTCCGAAACCCGTAATCATATCTGCTACGGTGTATTTTTTAACTAATGAAGGAGAATACTTTTCTGATTCCAATACTTTAATCACCCCTTGGCGCAGCTGTCCTATGCGATTGATAATCTGTGCTTCTGTAGGCTGAAAATGACCGGTAAAAACACCTTCTTGCGGATGCCACACCCCTACATCTTCTGTAATAGGTATCACCTCATGAATTTCATCTACATTCAGATCTCCCCCAGTTCCATAATAATATTTTAGCAGGGGTTTAACGGCCGCATACCATCTTTCTAACACCTCGTGTTTTCTAGGGTCATTAGGATCGAAATTAATACCTGACTTAGCGCCTCCAATGGGTGGACCGGAAACGGTGAACTTCACTTCCATGGTCTTTGCCAATGAAATCACCTCATCTTTATCGAGGCCCTTTCTCATACGTGTACCTCCTCCGGCAGCTCCTCCGCGAAGTGAATTGATTACAACCCATCCTTCGGCATCAGTCTCACTATCGCTCCATTCAAATACTATTTCTGGTCTTTTATTTTCAAATTTCTCTTGTAGTTTCTTCATTTATATAAAATGTGATGTTTTTTAAACTGACAAACTTACCAAAAAAGATTTTCTCAAAACCCTACTTTAACTCCTCCACATGAATCAGAGCTGGCTCCTGTAACACTAGCAAGACAATTATTTTCGCCATTCACATTCAGCACCCCCAAAAAAGCAAATACTACGGCTTCTTTAAATGAAACAAGGGTAGCCCCAGGCACTAGCAGGGTATGATTACTACCGATCAAATCTCTCATTCTACTTATAAGAAAATCATTAAATGCACCGCCTCCGGTAATTAAAATTTTACCGCTACCTCCAGAATCTTTAATCACATTCACTATTTGAATAGCTGTATGCTCCACACAGGTACGCATTAAATCTTTAATAGCATAGGAAGGGGAATCCAGAAATGGAAAAAACTCCTTCTCTACCCATTCATAACCCAATGACTTGGGCCATGGCTGCGTATAATAATTTAAGACATTAAATTTTTCTAATAATTCAGGTATTAGCATTCCCTCCTCAGCTAACTTTCCTCTATCATCATATTCAAGATCTAGTTTATTAGCCAGGTAGTTTAGAATCATATTACAAGGAGAAATATCAAAAGCGATACGCTTTCCTTGTTTTTCAAAAGAGATATTGGCAATACCTCCCAAGTTGAGGCAATATTCATAGTCATGAAAGAGAAGCTTATCTCCAATAGGCACTAAAGGCGCACCCTGCCCTCCCAAAGCCACATCCATCGACCGGAAATCATAAATAACAGGCAGCTGGGTCACTGCACTGATATCATTACCATTACCTATTTGAGTAGTAAAATTCTTATCTGGCTGATGAAAGACAGTATGTCCATGCGAAGCTATAAAATCAACCTTCAAACTTTCCGCATCAATAAAATCTTTAACTACACTACCAATGTACTCCCCCAAAGAATGATCGAGTTCCTGGAGTTCAACAGCAGAAAGTTGAGTACTACCGACTAACGTTTTAAGTATTTTCTCCGGGTATTTAACCATTGTAGCCTTCTCTAAAGAAAAACTCCATGCTGAGTCCTTTGTGAAGTGACAGTAGGCTATATCCAGACCATCAAGCGATGTGCCTGACATGAGGCCAATTACTTTAAATTCAGTTTTTGCTTTCATTCACGCTTCATTTAAGAAAATTAGTATCCACTCTTATATTAAATACAAATTTTCAATTTGATGAATGCACGAATTTAGGCTTTAATCTGAGAAGTTATATAATCTACGGTTTGCTCATAAGAAGGAGACGACAATATTCTGTTTTTCATGTTTCTAATATTGACTCTACAATCACCATCTTCCAGTATTGCTCTCATTTTCATCCTCAAGCTATCAGCAGTTTCCTTTTTAATATTGCCTCTTAATCCTAGCGAATGATAAAGCACTCTGGCTGCATTTCCTGGCTGATCGAGCCAATCAACTAAAGGAACCACAAGCATGGGCACCTCATTAAGTATGCATTCCATAACACTATTTACGCCTCCATGCGTAATCATAAGCGCAGTACGTTGCAGTATATCCACCTGAGGTACAAATTCAAAAAGAAATACATTTTCCGGAAAATTAGCTAGCTTTTCTTTAGAAAAATAAGAGTACATGTTACCCCCTGAAAGCACAAAATGGTACTCAGGAAAACTCTCTGATGCATCTATTAATCTATAAAAGAAATCTAATACAACATCACCTTTACTTAAGGTTCCAAAAGAACAATAAATAATAGGCTTAGCCTCTACCTGTGCTTTTTTCTCATCATAGTTTTTCTTGGCAGCAGGAATATACCCAGAATGCCATTGATCTTTAAACCCAAGAAAGAACTGATTTTGTTTGGCTTCATATGGGAAATTAAATTCGTTAGGAGGAAAAACTATTTCCGGAACGTTGCTTAAACCATAATGTAAGAAGCGGTCTTTTGTTATTACCTGATTCCCTGCCTCCTGGCTATTAGCAAGTTTCTCTTTTATAAGTAATAATTCATCAGTTTTATGCTTCGCTAAATTCCTAAAGAATTTCATGCGCCTCCTTAGAAAATATTTTTGCCACAGCATTTCTATTTTCATCTTAGACCAAAATGTATTCTTAGGAACTACTTCAGAGTTAATAGGAGGCACATTTTTCTGTTTCTCTAAAGGCAACATAGTCTGAGCATGCATAACCGAAACACCGTGCTTTTTAACATGAAAATTGTAATGTAAATACGAAGTATCTAGAAGCATTAGATCAGGCTTAACCCTTTTGAAGACACCCTCAAATGGATCATTGTGCTTATAATCTCGCACAAACTCCTTAAAAATCTCCTTTGACCTCTTCAAATGAACATCTACGGGAGATGAGATTAACTTATGATCATTTTCAATAAAAGTAAAATTATTACTTTCAATGAAATTTTTCATAGAATCTGGCCCCACATAAGCCACTTCATGCCCCTTCTTCTGAAGTTCATTAGCCAGCCTAAAAGTAGATAAATGATGACTCTTAGTGTTCAGTATACAAAAAATGACAATACTCATTAAAAAAATTAGTTTTGAGACATACTTGTAGTATTTCCAACATCTACAAAACTAATCAATTAAAATAATGTTCATTATAGATTATTATTTATAATTAATATATCATTCATATACATTATTTAGATCTTTTACTTTTTTAAACATTAATTCAAGGCCTATTATGAAATAAGCTGATTTCATATCTCACATCAAATATGTAAGTTTGAAACTTAAAATATTTCCACATTGAATTTAACGGTTGACTTCGGCAACACTTCTATAAAAGCAGCCCTCTTTGAAGGTTCAGAGCAAAAGCAATTGTTCTCTAATCTTAAGGAGGAGGAACTGAAAGCCATTGAAAAAGACTTTGCCCCTGAGCATATTATTGTAAGCACGGTGAGCAGAAGTTATGAAGATGTATACACTTTCTTTCACAGAAAGGACATTTTTTTTTCTTGAATACAATTTACCTCTTCCCTTTACCATTGATTATAAAACTCCTCAAACACTGGGGCGTGATAGAGTGGCGGGAGTTGCTGGTGGCCAATACATATTTCCGAATGCAAATACGCTTGTTATAGATTTAGGTACATGCATTACCTATGATATTATAGATGCTAAAAATGTATACCACGGCGGGGGCATTTCTCCTGGCTTGAAAATGAGATTCAAATCATTACATAATTTCACAGCCAAACTACCGTTAATAGAACCTACTAACGATTTTGAACTCATAGGACAGTCCACCAAAGAATCTATTCTTTCAGGAGTAATTAACGGAATGATCTCCGAAATAGATGGAATAATTCGGATGTATACTGACAAATTTGCACATTTGCAGATTATTATGTGTGGTGGAGATGCCAAATTCTTTGAAAACAGAATCAAAGCTAACATATTTGTAGCCCCTGAATTGGTATTAACGGGCTTAAACAGGATATTACTTTACAATGTATAAACTAAAATCAGGAATTTTATTAGTAGTTACTCTGTGTCTCTTCACATCTGTAGCTATAGGACAGGCTTCCAAATCTCCTTTCACTTCTCGCGGAATAGGTGATATCAATGACATGGGGTTAATTCATAATAAAGGAATGGGAGGTGTAGGTGTGAGTAATGGTACCCCTTGGAATATCAATAATCTTAACCCGGCATTACTTCCTTATAACTCACTCACTATTTTTACTGCCGGTTTTTTAGGAGAATACCGGGAGATAAGTAACGAAACCACTTCAGAAACTAATTCTGGAGGTAACTTAAGCTATTTGGTAATATCATTACCTATTAAGCCAGGAAAATGGACTTCATCTCTTGGCCTAATGCCTTACTCTAACGTTGATTACACTAACAGCTACTATAGCTCGGTTGCCAATACCAGCGACTCCGTGAGAGCTCTTACTACCTCTACCGGTAGTGGCGGCTTTAATCAACTTTATTGGTCTAACGGTGTAGCTTTAAACAAGAACTTTAGTGTAGGCTTAAAAATTACATACCTTTTCAGTAGTATTGAACGTGAATTAAACAATACTATTGAAGGTTTTTCTGACGGAGTTTCTTACACGCCAAACCTTTTAACTCGTACCAGTGTTTCTGATTTTATGTTTAGCGGTGGTGTTGCATTTAGAAAAGACTCCATTTTTAATAACAGAATTAGGTTCAACGCAGGAATAACTTACGATTTAAAAGCAAATGTAAAGGCAAAAAGGTACATTGCGACTGAACAACTGGTGGGGAATCAAGCCGCAATAGCAGACACATTATCCTATGAACGTGGCGAAATTGTGCTTCCTCAGGCGTTAACCGCTGGTTTTTCATTTACCAATGGTTATAAATGGACTGCAGGAGTAGACGTAAAACTACAACAGTGGTCAGATTTTAGAAACTTCAGTGGTAGTGATGATGGAATGAAAAACTCCTATCGCGTAGCTGTAGGAGGGGAATTTACTCCAGATTATGCTTCTGTAAATAGTTATCTCAAAAGGGTGACTTATCGCTTAGGTTTGAGTTATGAAAATACACCTTATGTACTTCCTAATCCTGAAACCGGAGAGCAAGTAACAGATCTTGGCATCAATTTTGGCTGGTCATTACCAGTAGGCCGCTTGTCAAGTCTAGATTTTGCCTTTAAAGTGGGTAAAAGAGGAAGCATTAGTGATAACACTATAGAAGAAGACTACTACCAGGTTACCCTGGGCTTTAACTTTAACGACCAGTGGTTTATCAAAAGAAAATATGATTAAGTAATAATTTTTAAGAATGATGAAAAGTAAAATAATGAAGCGCATCTTTTTGTTAGCGGCTATTTGTTTACAGACCTACATGCTTCAGGCGCAATGTAATGACTGGAACTGGCCAGAAGACAAAGCAACAGCAGAAGAAAAAAACGTACTTTACACCGACGCAGTTAGAAATGACAACTTTGCAGCTGCTCAAAAGCCGCATTTGTGGTTATTGCAAAATGCACCTAAACTAAACACTTCCATTTATATCAATGGAGAAAAAATATATAAAGGTCTTATAGACGCTACTGATGATGAAACCAGAAAAGCAGCGCTAGTAGACTCGCTTATGCTCATATATGATATGAGAATAGAAAACTGTGGAGAAGAAGCTGAAGTAACAGCCAGAAAAGCTTACCAGTTTTACGTTTATAACATCAGACAAAAGGATAAACTTAAAGAAGTGCTAGAGCATTTTGACAAAGCTTATGACCTTAATGGTACCAGCATTCCTTACTACATGCACGTACCTTATATGAGTGCTGTGGTTTATAACAAAAAATACTTAGATAACCTGACTGACATGGAAATTTTAGAGCGCTATGATAAAATCATGGAAGCTGTAGATTACCAAATCAATGAAGGAGGTAAGTATGTTGAAAAACTAGAAGATTACAAAAGTAAAATCGATGGGTTGTTAGTAAGCATTATCGATGTGGACTGTGACTTCGTTAAAACTAACCTGGCTCCTAAGTTTAAAGAAAATCCTACAGACCTTAAATTGGCTAAAAAGATATTTGCCTTTATGCTTAATGGTAAATGTACTGATGACCCTCTTTGGTTAGAAGCAGGACAAGTAATTCAGGAAAAAGAGCCTAACTACGGACTGGCTAAAAACCTGGGTATTAAATTTAAAGACACTGATAAAGCTAAAGCTGAAAAGTACTTTAACATGGCTCTTTCTCTTACAGAAGATCCTTCTCAAAAATCTGACATGTACATACAGTTAGGTTCATTAAGAAGTGGCGGAGCAGCTTTAGAACTTTACCAAAAAGCTTTATCTGTAGATCCTAACAATAAGGATGCTTATAATGCTATGGGTTATGCTATCTCTCAAAGCTATAACAGCTGTAAAAAAGGTAAAGACCCTGTAGAAGATAGAGGAGTATTCCTTTTAGCTTATGACTTTTTCTCTCAAGCTGGTAACTCCAGAATGATGAACTCTATGAAAGAACAATTCCCTTCTACTGAAGAGATATTTACTTTCAACCATGAAAAAGGTCAGAAAATCACTGTTGATTGCTGGGGCAGATCAACTACTATTAGAAGCAGAGATTAATACATTGATCATATAATTTGTACATGGGCCATGAATTTATGTTTCATGGCCCATGTTTTTATATAGCCATGAGACATCTACCCTCTTTAATTCTAATCCTTTTTAGTTTACTTTTACTCTCCTGTGGAGATTCTGAAAAAAAAGTAACTGAAATAAAGCCTTACGAAGGCCCTATTCAGGAGGCCGAAGACCTGGAGCTATTCTATAATGAGTCTGCTACCTTAAAAGTAAAGCTCATCACAGACCGGCTACTAGAATTTGCTAATGGCAACAGAGAATTTCCTGAAGGATTATATATGGAATTTTATGATGAAGAAGGACAGCTTTCTTCTACTCTAAAGGCCAATGAAGCTGTTTATTTCAAAGAAGAAAATAAATGGAGAGGCCGTGGAGACGTTCAGTTAAAGAACATTGAAAACCAACAAGAACTAAATACTGAAGAATTATTCTGGAAGCCTGATGAAGAAAAGATGTATACCGATAAATTTGTAACCATAAAACTGCCAGATCAAACAGTATACGGCACCGGCTTGGACGCCAAGCAGGATTTTTCTGAATATCAAATATTAAAACCCGAAGGAATATTTTCTGTAGACGATAATGAATAAACTTTCTCCTATAATTATATTTTCTTTAAGCGTAGCTTTTTTCATTATAGGCATACACCAGCTCATGACTGTGGGACTGATGGCGTCTTACTGGATTTTTATGTTATGTTTAAGTCTTTTATTTTTATATAAACTTTTAAAAGACAAGAACAAGAAAGACAATACTTCTAACTAATACATGGACCTATCCGTTCTTATTCCCATCGCTCTCACCTTACTATTCTCTGCCTTCTTCTCAGGTATAGAGATTGCCTTTGTTTCGGCAGACAAGCTTCATATAGAGCTACAAGGCAAAAAAGGTTATAGAACAGGCAAGATTTTAGGGAAATTTCTAAACAACTCCAGCAGATTCATAGGCACTACGCTTATAGGTAATACTATCGCACTGGTTATCTACGGTATATTTATGGCCAAGCTGTTAGATCCTTTTATAAGGGAGGCCCTGCCAGAAGTAATATACAATGAACTGTCGGTACTGATCGTACAAACGGTAGCCTCTACCCTGATTGTATTACTTACTGCCGAATTTCTACCGAAGAGCATATTCCTGATTAACCCTAACTGGATGCTCACCATTTTCGCCTTCCCCATGTACATTATCTACTGGATCATGGGCCCGGTGGTATGGGCTATAGTTTCACTCTCAAAAGTGATCATTACTAAAGTCATGGGGCTGGAATATTCTGAAGACAGGCCGGCATTTCGCCTCACAGACCTTGATAACTATATCAAAAATACCATCCTCTCCGATGAAGACACCAACGTAGAGGTAGATACAAAAATATTTAATAACGCTCTCGAATTTAAAAATATCCGCATCAGAGAATGTATGATACCCCGAACGGAAATCATAGCAGTAGACATAGAAGATGCACTGGCCGACCTGAAAAAAGCGTTTATTGACAGCGGCCATTCAAAAATATTAGTTTATGAAGACTCTATAGATAATGTAATTGGCTACTGCCATTCACTTGAGTTATTCAAAAAACCTAAAAATATTAAAGATATTCTTACACCTATATTGATAGTACCAGAAACCATGCTGGCCAATGAACTCATGATTCAGTTTATTAATGAACGCAAGAGCCTAGCATTAGTAGTAGATGAGTTTGGAGGCACATCTGGTATAGTAAGTATAGAAGACATTATAGAAGAAATTTTCGGAGAAATCCAAGATGAACATGACGATGAAGACTGGGTAGAACAGCAGCTTGATGACAATAATTACCTCTTAAGCGCTCGCCATGAGATAGATTACCTCAATGATAAATATGAGTGGAACTTACCTACAGGAGACTATGAAACTCTGGGCGGACTCATTCTATCTATTACTGAAGATCTGCCTCAACCAGGTGATTCTATTACTCTTCCTCCTTTTAATTTTTCTATTCAATCTACTAATGATATACGAATTGAGATCGTAAAACTTACATTAGATATTAAAGACTCTGAAAATAAATAATATGGAGCAAAAAACGTAGTTTGATTTTAGTTGGATACTATGTAAATTTGCGCCTCTTTTAAAATGAACGTATTATACACAAAATGGCATTAATCAACACTCTGAGAAACAAAATGGGGAAGGTAGTGGTATTTCTAATATCCTTCGCTATCGTAGCCTTTATCCTGGCAGACTTTGCTAGCAACCAATCAGGTCTCTTTGGAAACGATAATCAAATCGGCGAAATCGCTGGGGAGAATGTCGACCTCAAGGAATTCCAAAGTCTGGTGCAGCAGCGCGAAGCCGAATACTCTATTCAATATAATCGCCAGCCATCAGATCGTGATCGTCCTCTTTTAAGAAATCAGGCATGGCAACTTCTCATCAATAAATATGCTTTCCAAAAGCAGTATGATGAAGTAGGCTCTGAAGTAACCAGCGACGAAGTTTGGGATATGATCCAAGGTAAAAACCAGGACCCTAACGTAGCTAACTTCTTCACTAATCCTGAAACAGGAGAATTTGACAGACAGTTGTTCCTTAACTTCTACCAAAATATAGATCAGCAACCAGCTATGTATCAAAATTACTGGGCTATCTTAAAACAAAACCTAAGACCAGGTAGAGAAAGGGTTAAGTTTGAAAACCTGATCATAAAAACTAACTACATTACAGATGCTGAAGCCGAAATGGAGTATCATGCGCAAAATGATGTAGCTGAAATAAAATATTTATACGTTCCTTACTATGCAATTAGTGATTCTGCTGTGAATGTTTCTGATAGTGATCTGCAAGATTACTATAACAAGAACAAGGAGAAATATAAATCAGAGCACACCAGAAGCTTAAAATACGTAACATTCCCTATTGTGCCCTCTGCAGAAGATTCTGCCTTCGTAAAAGAAGATATGCTGAAATTAAAAGAAGAATTTAAAGCCAGCAAAAACGATTCTCTTTTTGCAGGCACCAGCACTGATGGAGATACTTTCTTTGGATCTTACCACTCAGGAATTTTACCTCAGGAACTTCAGGCTAACGAAGGAAACCTAACTATAGGAGATGTAAGAGGACCATACCTTACTAACGATGGTTATGTTCTTTACAAAGTATCTGATGTTTATCAAGATACTGTATCATATGCCAAGGCTAGCCACATACTTATAAAAGGAGATGATGACGAAGCCAAGCAAAAGGCACAAGACTTATTAAACGAACTTAAAGGAGGTGCTAACTTCGCTACTCTAGCCAGAGAAAACAGTGAAGATGGCAGTGCCAGCAGAGGTGGAGACCTAGGATGGTTCGAATCAGGAAGAATGGTACCAGAGTTTGAAGAAGCTGTTTTCTCTGCAAATGAAGCAGGACTGATAAATCACTTAGTGAAAACTAAATATGGTTACCATATCATTAAAGTAGATGAAGCTAAAACCAACCAGGCTTACAAAATCGCAAGAATTGACAGAAGTGTAATCGCTAGTGATGACACCAGAAATGCTGCCTTCAGTAAAGCTGATATTTTTGCGAATGAAGTTTCTGACCTTAGTTCATTTGATGCTTCTGCAGAAGAAAAAGGATTAAGAGTTACACCTGCTAACCAACTAGGGCCAAATGATAGCCGCATAGGAGTACTTGGCGAAGCAAGAGAAATAGTGCAATGGTTGTTTAGAGATGCTTCTAAAGGAGATGTATCTAAAGTTTTTGAACTAGATGAAGACTACGTAGTAGCTGTAATGACAGCAGAAACAGAAGAAGGTTATAAAGATCTTGCTGATGTAAAAACTGAAATCACTGCTGAAGTGAAAAAGCAGAAAAAAGGAGATCAGATCATCCAAAAGCTAAGCGGTCTTTCTGGTAACTTAGATGAAAAAGCTTCTTCTTTCGGAGAAGATGCTAATGTTTATTCAACAAGTAACCTTAAACTTAGCTCTAACTCAATCCCTAACGTAGGTTTTGATCCTGTAGCGGTAGGTAAAGCATTTGCTCTGAATAACGGAGAAACATCAGAACCACTTAAGGTTGAAAATGGAGTGTTAATAGTTACAATGCAAAACAAAACTGTTGCACCAGAAATTGCTGATTACTCTTCATATAAAGCCCAAATAGAGCAGCGTAATCAAAGTAGAACCGCCTTCAACATAGGTGAGGCTATTAAAGAAGATGCTGACATAGAAGATTATAGATATAAGTTCTATTAAAAACATTTCAACTATAGAATAAGAAAAGCGGGGAACTTAAGCCCCGCTTTTCTTATTTAAAGGCAAAAGCAATTTTCAATTATGCAAGAAGGAACAATAGAGTTATTTAAAGACAAGCTAGATAAAGAATACGAATTCCCTGCACTATATATATTCAAGTTTATAGCTCCTAAAGGCAAGGAAGCCGAACTAAAAGGGCTTTTTACTAAGCATGAAATTAAAGAAAAGGCCTCTAGCAACGGAAATTATATAAGCATTACCGTAGAAATGATGATGCCCTCCAGCGACAGCATCATAGAGTATTACATTAAAGCTAACCAAATAGAAGGAATTATAGCGCTGTAACATCAGCCCTCGTTGTCTGTTAATATGTATGTGAGTATACGGTTTTTGATCTGCGCATTACCCTTGGTTATTTATGCCTGTCAGCCACAGGATAAAAAGGAAGCAGTACAGCAAGTGATTATAGCAGATTCATCAGATGAAGATGAAGGACATCCGTTTGAAAGTCTGGTGCAAAATTATGAAGCCCCAGATAGGGGTAATTGGCAAAACCCTCAAATGGTTCTCAATAAATTACTCCCTTTAAAAGGAAAAACCATTGCTGACATAGGTGCAGGAACTGGGTACTTCACTTTTAGAATGGCAGATCAAGGTGCTGAAGTAATTGCTGTAGACATTGATGAGCGTTTCCTTAGTTATATTGATGAGCATAAAGCAGAATTACCCAGAGAACAAAGATCAAGAATCAGCACTCGTATTTCGGCTGAGAATGACCCATTACTTGAGGCCGGTGAAGTAGACGGCGCATTGGTGGTGAATACTTATTATTTTCTTGGTGATAGAACAAATTACCTGAAGAAAATTTTAAATGCCATTACTACTAATGGAACCATTCTGATTGTAGACTATAAACAGGGCGATTTACCTGTTGGTCCGCAAGAAATAAATAAAGTTAGCCCAGCCGAAGTAGCTAATGAACTGAAAGCGGCAGGTTTTACAGATATAAAAAATGATAATGAAAGCCTGCCCTATCAATATATGATTACAGCAACTAAACCTTAAAATTATGTGGAAAGAAGAAGATAATAAGCTAAAAAAGACCTTTGAATTTAAAGATTTTAAAGAGGCTTTTGGTTTTATGACCCAGGTGGCAATAGTAGCAGAGAAAATGAATCATCATCCAAACTGGTCTAATATCTATAATACTGTTAGCTTTGAGCTAAATACACATGATGCCGGGGATAAGGTAACGCAAAAAGACCACGACCTGGCTGAAGAAATTGATAAACTAGCTTAAGTAAGTGAAAGAAAATACTACGCAATTATACCTTGTACCCACTCCTATCGGCAATCTGGATGATTTCACTTTCAGAGCAGTAAAAATACTCAATTCAGTAGATGTAATCTTGGCCGAAGACACTCGTACTTCAGGTAAATTGCTAAAGCACTACGATATCTCTAAACCGTTACAGAGTTATCATATTTTCAATGAACACAAAACGGTAGATCAGTTAGTAAAGAGACTTAATAATGGAGAGGTAATGGCACTCATAACAGATGCCGGCACCCCTTCTATTTCAGACCCTGGCTTTTTATTAGTTCGGGAGTGCCTTAAAGCAGAGATAGAACTGGAATGTCTGCCAGGTGCTACTGCTTTTGTACCTGCTTTAGTAAAATCAGGCCTTCCTTCTGATAAGTTTGTTTTCGAAGGCTTTTTACCACACAAAAAAGGCAGGAAAACCAGACTAGAATTTCTGGCAACCGAATCTAGAACCATTATTCTTTATGAATCTCCTCACCGTTTATTAAAAACGCTGGACCAACTGGCTGAACACATGGGGGAAGAGAGGCAAGCTTCAGTATCAAGAGAGCTCACTAAGCTCCATGAGGAAACTGCCAATGGCAGCTTAGCAGAATTAAAAACGCATTTTTCTCAAAAACCTGTAAAAGGTGAAATAGTGATTATTATAGATGGAAAACCCTAACACAAGACTCTGGCTGCTAGCCCTATTATCGCTTTCATTATTAGTTATTAGTGCTGTTTTTAACACTTTTTCCTTCTTAATACTCTTAGGCTTATCCCCTCTCTTTGCCATATTTAATGAATTTAATAAAACTGGCAGCGAACGCTCTCAACTAAAAAACTACGGGTATATTCTAGCCATTCTCGCTCTGGGATTTGGCTCATGGGGGCTTTCATTCAGCACACCGGAACCTGTTCACTTTATGCAGGGAGCCCTTTTCGGCATAGCCATCTCTTTATCGTTTTTGATCTATCTATTCACCAATAAGTATGCAAAAAATAGAATTGGCTTGTTTACAATACTTATTTATTGGCTGGCGATAGAATATCTGCTATATAGATACATCCCTACTTTTGCCAATTACTTTCTGGGAGCTGTTTTTAGCCATGACACTTATCTTATTTCCTGGGACTTATACACTGGCTTGCAAGGTGTCTCCTTCTGGATTATTCTTGTAAACATTCTTTTTTATTTTGCTCTGTTTAAAGATCTGGCCATATTTAATTCTAAAATTCGCTGGCTAAGCATCATATACACCCTTGTAATTGTGGTTATTCCTTTCGCTATGAATATTTCATCTGAAGCTATAATCCCAATAGATCTCATTTCTATGGAAGCCGCCTCTAAACAGCTCACGGGTAGCGGTGAATACTTGGGTAAAAATGCGGTGTGGGTAAGTATTTTGATGATTTGCTATGGATTCGTACAAAGAAAAACAAAAAAATGACTGACTTAAAAACTCTAATCCAACCTACCAAGGCACTGGTAATGGAAGTGGGTACTTTCATTAGAGAAGAAAGTAAAAACTTCAAATTATCTGATATAGAACACAAAGGCTTCAATGATCTGGTATCATACGTAGATAAAGAGGCCGAGAAAAAATTAGTTGCTGGCTGTAAAAATATACTTCCAGAGGCCGGTTTCATTACAGAAGAAGGTACAGAAACAGAGAGAAAAGAAGAATTCAACTGGATAATTGATCCTCTTGATGGCACCACCAACTTCACGCACGGGTTGCCTATTTTCGCTATAAGCCTAGCTCTCAAGCAGCATGGCAAAATAGTAATGGGGTTCGTATATGAAATTAATAAAGACGAATGCTTTTATTCGGTAAAAGGAGAAAAGGCCTATTGTAATGATGAGGAGATTTCAGTTTCTCCCATAGGTCAGTTAAAAGACAGCCTGCTGGCAACAGGTTTCCCGTACTATAACTTTGAGGATATGAATAAGTACCTCAAAATACTAGACGAGCTTATGCAAAGCACGCATGGCTTACGCCGAATGGGAAGTGCTGCAGTAGACCTTGCTTATGTAGCCTGCGGTAGATTTCAGGGCTTTTTTGAATATAACCTGAATGCCTGGGACGTAGCTGCAGGGGCGTTTATAGTACAGCAGGCCGGTGGTAAAGTAACTGACTTTAAAGGAGAAGATGATTATATTTTTGGCAGAGAAATATGCGCCACAGGTAAGCTTAATGATAGCCTGCTAGAAGTAATCCGAAAACATTGGGATGCATAGAAACCTATTCTAAATCTAATTCGTTAGCAAAGTATGGTACAACAGATAATAATAGGCCTCTTATTTTTAGGAGCCATCATATATTTACTGAACTTGGTTTATAAACACTTTAAAGGTGATGCCGGCTGCTCTAAAGGTTGCGGATGTGAATCATCATCAGGCATTCAACATTTAAAAAATGTTCAACACAAAAATTAACTGCTTTTAAATAAAGACCATAAAAAAATCCCTTTCTTATTGAGAAAGGGATTTTTCATATCAAGCTCTTTAATTTTAATCTACACTTCCAAACACTCTTTCTAAAAGGGAAGTAACACGAGCAATAGGATCTTCTCTGATAGCCTTCTCTTCTTCAGAAACTTTCAAAAATAAACCATCCAAAGCTTTACCAGTAGCATGCTCGGCTAAACTATTAGAAGTAATCTTATCCAATTGTTTATCAGGATTAAAAGTATAGGCCAGGTTATATATGCTTACACCATCGTTATAGGTGTTTATCAGCTTAGTGTATAACTCTTCGGTAGATAGGTCTACGCCACTAATTAAGTTCTTATTTAATACAGGCGAAATAATTCCACTAAAATTAGTAAGCAGACGAGAGTACGTTCTGCCCTTCAAATAAACTGTAGCTGCAGAATCAGAACCAGTAAGTATGGTATAGCCATCTGCAATACTCATAGTGGTAATAGCATCTTTAAAAATAGTTTTTGTAGAGTCAAGAGCAGCTGACTCCTCAGCAGCACGGTTCATACTGGTAACAGTCTGATCTATTATTGGCTGAATAAGCGAAGTGATCCCTAACTTCTCCATATTATCTAAAATAGGCTGAGCCTCTTCAGGTAATAATATTTTAACAGCGGCATCTTCTAAGTAACCATTTGTAGCCCCTAAAATAGAAGTAGAGGTATCAGTACCCACTACTAAGGCCTCTTTAAGGCCCGCTACTATTTCACTTTCACTTAAGTTGGTTCCTAATGCATCGTCCAAATCTTCGCATGAAGAAATAGTAAAAAGCAAAACCACAGACAAACTAAAAAAGCCAAGTTTTTTTATCATAACCGTACGTTTAAAAATTTTGAGAGTGTATAACAAACTCCATACCTACCTTTACTATACAGAAAAACAGTAATCAGGTAACCCTTTAATGAACCAGGCAGATCGTTCTTAGCAGGAGAATATCAGGCCCAAACTTTAGTGCCTTCTGTACAGTTTTGACACATTTCAATCTTACTTCTTGATTTAACAATGGCCTGTCTGAATTTTCGATAGGTATCCCCTTCCCACACTTCTTTAAATGAAAACTGCTGTAAATCCCCCATTCGGTAATGTGCATCCTTATCAAAACAACAAGGAATCACTTTTCCGTCCCACGTGATAACACTACTGTGCCACATCTTCCAACAATGATCCAATAATTTATTTTTTATAGAGTAAGTGCCATCTCCATTGTTCTTATAACGGGAATACTTATCTATAGTGGGTATAAGATCTGAGCCATTTTCATAGTCATAAATTTGTGCAGTTTTAAAGCCTACCTCATCCACGCCCAGATCAGCCGCCATTTTTTTCACATCTTCTATCTGATGCTCATTAGGCCTGACTACCAAAAATTGAAAAATAACATGTGGCGTTTTAGAATTTAACTCCTTCTTCCAGCGCACAATATTTTTTGTACCTTCTATCACTTTATGTAATCTTCCGCCTACCCTATAAGATTGATAGGTCTCCTGAGTAGTTCCATCTATTGAAACAATAAGCCGATCCAGCCCTGACTCTACGGTCTTTCTAGCCATTTCATCATTAAGATAATGGGCATTAGTAGAGGTAGCAGTATAAATTTTTCTATCAGATGCATATTTGACCAGGTCTAAAAAGCTCTTATGCAGATAGGGCTCCCCTTGAAAGTAAAAAAGCAGATAAACCAGTGTGTCTTGCAGTTCATCAATTACTTTTTTAAATAAATCATTGGGTAACATACCGGTAGGCCTGGTAAATGACCGTAAACCACTAGGGCACTCCGGGCACCGAAGATTACACGAGGTAGTAGGTTCTATTGAAATGCTTATAGGCATTCCTTTTATAGATGAACCTCCCAGCCAGCGAGAAACAATGTAGCTCCGCACCACCCTTCCTGCATTCCATGCTCTCTTAAAACTAAATTTAGAGAGAAAATTCAGACCATCTGTTACATTCGAATTCACCGATCGAAATTACCAAAAGTACGCTAGCTTTAAAAACCGAGATTACATCGCTCTATAAAATTAACATTTGCCAACCCTGCGCCGATGAAATATTATTAGCTGGTTTTGATATTTTTTTCCTTTGTAACACCTCTTCAATAGCAGAATCTTCTAGATTAGTAGTAATGATGATATTATTATGTGAGCAATTTTAGCTTTGTTAAAATAAAAGTGAGCTCACGCATTACGCCAACATTAACCTATAACCACCAAAGACGATAGTTATAATCAACGGCTGCCTGAAATGAAAAAGTTTTTAATACTTATATTACTCCTACCCACCTTATGCTTTGCGCAGAAACGCACGCTTTCTAAATATGCCGAAATAAGGGTACTCACCTGTGGCCCTTATCAAGGAGAATTATACTCCGCCTTCGGGCACAGTGCCATAAGAGTACATGATCCTATGAAAGGGTATGACATGGTGTATAATTATGGAATTTTTGATTTTGATCAACCCAATTTCTACCTCAACTTTGCCCGTGGATACCTCAACTATAAATTAGCAGTACAAGAGTATCGCAACTTTAAATATGCTTACGTCTATTACAATCGCTTTATTCATGAACAAATTTTAAATCTGGACCAAGAACAAAAGCAAAAGCTATTCGACTACCTCCAATGGAACGCTAAGCCTGAAAATCAGTATTACTACTATGATTATTTTTATAACAACTGTGCTACTAAAGTCAGGGATGCCTTAAAAGCTACTTTTAAAGATGATCTTCAATTTGATGGCTCATATATCAGTACAGATTATACTATCAGAGATCTCACACACATTTACCTGGAGCAGCAACCATGGGGTGAGTTAGGTATAGACATTTGCCTCGGTCTACCTATGGATTCCGTAGCTACCCCTGAAATGTATATGTTTTTGCCTGACTATATTGAGCAAGGTTTTAACCATGCCTCCATAATGAAAAATGGCAGGCTGGAGCCTTTGGTAAAAAAGACCATTGTTACTAATAAAGCCCAGCCACAGGAGGATCAGGCAAGCACTATAACTCCATTAATTGTCTTTGGCTTATTATTATTAGCTGGCATAATCATATCCGTCATAGGCTATCGCAAAGACAAAGGCTATTTCTTGTTTGATGTTATTCTATTTTCTGTCATTGGCCTGGTAGGGTGGTTACTACTTATATTATGGGTGGCAACTGATCATCATGCGGCTGCCAGAAATTTCAACTTGCTATGGGCTATTCCATTGCATTTCCCATTAGCCCTGTTTTTACTAAAGAAAAATATTCCTGATTTTCTGAGAATCTATTTTCAAGCCTCCTGCTTAGTAAACCTTGTATTACTAATTACCTGGGCCTTTTTACCTCAGAATATTCATTATTCTTTAATACCATTAATAATCTTGTTATTAGGCAGGTCTTATTATATTCAGCGGTACTTATCCTTTGAGCGAGACGAGGATGAGTCTGTTTAAAAAAACCGTTTCCTACATAAAATGAATCGCATTGACAGGCTATCGGCTATTTTAATTCAACTGCAAAGCAAGAAAGTAGTAAAAGCTCAAATGATTGCCGATCGGTTCGACATAAGTTTACGTACGGTATACCGTGACATCAGAGCACTTGAGGAAGCTGGCATACCAATAGGGGCTGAAGCTGGTGTAGGCTATTTTCTTATGGAGGGATATCACTTGCCTCCGGTTTCATTTACTAAAGAAGAAGCCGGCGCTATAGTAATAGCTTCTAAGTTGGCAGAAAGGCATGCTGACCAATCTATCCAGCACCATTTCGAAAATGCTCTTTTTAAAATAAAAGCCATCCTTAAAATACAAGAAAAGGAATATCTTGATAATCTGGAGCGCAATATAAAAGTCTTAACCCTGCCTAATCAACCTTCAAGAAATAATACCTTTCCGGATAATTTTATCTCAGACATAAACACCGCCCTGGCTCAACATAAGGTGGTAGGCTTTGAATATTTTTCCACCTATAACCAAAGCTTCACTCATAGAGACGTAGAGCCTGTTAATCTTTGTTTTTATAGTAACCACTGGCACCTTATCGCTTATTGCAGGCTTAGAAAGGCCATGCGAGATTTTCGTACAGACCGAATTACCAAGCTGCAGATTAATGAAGAGCATTACACTCCACATAATAGCTCTGATTATCAGGATTATCTAAACCACCTCATTTTGGGCTCTGACTTAAGAAAAGTAGTGGTTAGAATGGATAAAAGAGTGGCTCTAAACCTGAACGATCAAAAGTATTACATGGGCCTAATAGAGGAAATAGACCGTGACGATGAAATGGAAATGGTCTTTATGATCTCGCACCTGGAATATTTTGGCCGTTGGCTCTTATCTCTAGGCACCCGGGTAAGGCCTACAGAACCAACTGAACTTCTAGAAACGATGAAAGGTCTTACTGCAGAAATGCTTCAGCACTACCATAACCAACCTCCCGACAACAATAACTAGGGCTGCTTATCTCATATAAAAAATCATTTTAAGCCTATTACAGCTTAAAGCACAGCCACTTTTAAAATTTTTCCGATGCTTTGTTTGGAAACATTGTAAACGCTGCTTACGTTTGTCCCATCAATTCGATATGCTCTTAACCAGAGAGATCGATTTATAAAGAAGCGTGGAGAGACAGGCTCTTAGAAGCGCTAGCAACCTGGTCACCAATCCAAGGTGCTACTTCCTGATCCCAAGAACGTTCGTCAGGTGGCGAATACGGGAGAATATAAATTGATGGTAATGAAAAGATCAATCCAACATCAAAAAAGGCTTTTAGCCACATTTCAGCGATCAATACAAACGCTAATTTCTTCCTATTTATTTGATTCCAACTCAGCCTATATGTGCTGTTGTTGTTGCTGTTAGTACCTACCTAAAACGTACTTAAACAAAATTGCCTTCTTGGCAGAAAAAACTATACTCAATTTTTCTCGAGTATATCAATCAAATAAATTATTCCAATTAGCTAAAAAGTATTAAGATGTCACAATCATATAATTTCGAAACATTACAGCTTCATGCTGGGTATGAAGATGTAGAAGCCTCAACAAGATCAAGAGCTGTACCTATTTACCAAACTTCATCATACACTTTTAAAGACTCTGAGCATGGAGCTAACTTGTTTGCTCTTAAGGAGTTTGGTAATATTTATACTCGCATAATGAACCCTACTAATGACGTTTTCGAGAAACGCATTGCAGCATTAGAAGGTGGGGTAGCAGCTGTATCAGTAGGTAGTGGGCAAGCGGCTCAGTTTATAGCATTAACTAACTTCCTGCAGGCAGGAGATAGTTTTGTTTCTACTCCATTTTTATATGGAGGTACTTACAATCAATTTAAAGTAGCTTTCAAAAGAATAGGCATAGAAGCCAAATTTGCAAAGAGTGATAAACCAGCAGATTTTGAAGCTCTTATAGATGAAAACACTAAAGCTATTTATCTGGAAACTATTGGTAATCCTGGATTTAACATTCCTGATTTTGATGCCATAGCAGAAGTAGCTAAAAAACACGATATTCCTTTAGTAGTTGATAATACATTTGGGGCTGGAGGTTATTTATTTAGGCCTTTAGAACACGGTGCCCATGTAGTAGTTTCTTCTGCCACCAAATGGATAGGCGGACATGGAAACTCTATTGGAGGGGTGATTATAGATGGAGGAAATTACAATTGGGGTAATGGTAAATTCCCTCAGTTTTCTGAGCCATCAGAAGGCTACCATGGTCTCAACTTCTGGGAAACATTTGGCGATAACAACCCATTAGGTTTACCCAATATCTCCTTCGCCATTAGAGCAAGAGTAGAAGGACTAAGAGATTTTGGCCCTGCATTAAGTCCTTTTAACTCATTCTTACTAATTCAAGGGTTAGAAACTCTTTCATTAAGAGTAGACCGAACTGTAGAAAACGCACTAGCTCTGGCGCAGTGGTTAGAACAGCATGAACATGTGGCCTCAGTAAATTACCCAGGCTTAGAGAGTAGTTCTTACCATGACTTAGCTAAAAAATATCTAAAAAGAGGATTTGGAGGTGTGTTTACCTTTGAACTAAAAGGAGGTAAAGAAAACGCAATAAAATTTGTGAATAGCCTTAAGCTTATTAGCCACCTGGCCAATGTTGGAGATGCTAAAACACTCATCATTCAGCCATCGGCTACCACACACCAACAGCTCAGTGAAGAAGCACAACTTGCATCCGGAGTTCTGCCTAATCAACTCAGATTATCGGCAGGAATAGAACATATTGAAGATTTAAAAGCTGATTTAGAAAATGCCTTTAACGCAGTCTATTGACAAACAAACTGAAACGAAGCCAAATTTGAATACCTATAAATACGATCATGAGTTCAGTATGGAGTGTGGGAAATCACTCCCTGGGCTCGAGATCAGCTACACTACTTACGGTAAATTATCTCCTGAGAAAGATAATGTGGTATGGGTTTTTCATGCGCTTACCGCCAATGCTGATCCTGTAGAATGGTGGCCTGGTTTGGTAGGAAGTAACTTCCTGATCGATCCTGAGAAGCACTTTATTATCTGTGCTAACATATTGGGCTCATGCTATGGCACCACCGGGCCAGCCAGCATTAACCCGGCTACTGGTGAAATCTATGGCTTCGATTTTCCTCTTGTTACCGTTAAAGACATGGTAGAAGCACATAAACTTCTACGAAAACATTTAGACATACATAAAATATACCTGGGCATAGGCGGCTCCATGGGCGGACAGCAACTCCTGGAGTGGTCTAGCTCTGAGCCAGATTTATTCGAAAATATCTGCGTGGTGGCTACTAATGCACGCCACTCTGCATGGGGAATAGCTTTTAACACCTCTCAAAGGATGGCCATAGAAGCGGACCCTACGCACACAGAAAAAAAGATAAAAGCTGGTGCCAAAGGTTTGGAAGCGGCAAGAGCTATAGCTATGCTCTCTTACCGTAACCAAACCACATACAGAAAAACACAAACGGACTTTGATGATAAACTAGATGACTTCAAAGCGAGCAGCTATCAATATTATCAAGGTAAAAAGCTCAGCGACAGGTTTGCGGCCGTTTCTTATTGGTATTTGAGCAAAGCAATGGACAGCCATAACATAGGCCGAAATAAAAAATCAGTCCCTCATGCTTTAAAAAATATTACCGCCAGAGCACTGGTAGTAGGCATTCGCTCAGACCTGCTTTTCCCGGTAGCTGAGCAAAAATTTATAGCGAAGAACATTAAAGACGCTCGCTTTGCTGTGATAGATTCATTTTATGGGCATGATGGCTTTTTAATTGAAACAGAAGCGTTAAGTAAAGAGATAGAAAATTTTTTGAAATAAAATTCATATGAGTAAGTATAAAATTGGACTTTTTGGGTTTGGATGTGTTGGAAAGGGACTTTATGAAACACTCACCACTAATAATGATTTAGATGCCGAGATCTCTAAAATATGTGTTAAAAACAAAGACAAAGACAGATCTCCCATCGCTTCAGAAAAATTCATTTTTTCTGCTGATGAAATTTTAAACGATGATTCTATTAATATAGTAGTAGAGCTAATTGATGATGCGGAAGCGGCCTTTGAGATCGTAACAAAGTCATTAAAAAAAGGTAAAGCTGTAGTTACTGCTAACAAAAAAATGGTAGCCGAACACTTACCCGAATTAATAGCTCTTCAAAAAGAATATAACACTCCTCTTTTATATGAAGGTGCTGTATGTGGCAGTATCCCAATCATTAGAAACCTGAATGACTACTACGCTTCTGAGCAAATCACTGAAGTAAAAGGAATATTTAACGGATCTTCTAACTACATTCTTACTAAGCTTTTTCAAGAAGGCCAATCTTATGATGAAGCCCTAAAAGAAGCACAGGAAAATGGTTTTGCTGAGACAGATCCAACCCTTGACGTAGGAGGTTTCGATCCTAAATTTAAACTGAGCATTGTAATCCAACATGCTTTTGGCATTTCTGTAAGTCCTGAAAAAATCTTTAACTGGGGTATTCAAAATATTTCTGACGAAGATATTCGTTTTGCCAAAGAAAGAAATCTTAAAATAAAATTGGTAGCCAAAGCTACTGCAGTAAACGGGCAGCTATCCTTACTAGTGGCTCCTCATTATATTGATAGCGACAATCCGCTTTACCACGTTGAAAATGAATTTAACTGCGTACTTATTAATGGTAAATATGCCCATGAGCAAACATTAATCGGTAAAGGAGCAGGAAGTTTGCCTACTGGCCTGGCGGTATTAGCTGATGTGGCTTCTCTTACTAAAGAATACACTTATAACTATGCTGAAAGCAGAAACCTAACGGTACAGGAAGACTTGTCTGAAGTTTACTTACGCTTTGATGATCCTGAAAACGTAGATCTTTCAGTCTTTGAAAATGTTTCAGAGAAGTTTGTTGGGCAAAAGCATGGTTATGTGATCGGAAAAATCAGCTTGCAAAACCTTAAAGGAATTTTAGAAAAAGCTAAAGAAGGTGCTAATGTGATTTTTACTTCAGGTAAAAGCGCTGAAATAGAACTTTCGAAGCTTACATACTTTTACGCTTAAACCAAAAAGGCCCTGTAATTAATAACAGGGCCTTTTTGGTATATTTCAGAGCTTACTACATCACTACCTCAGGCTGAAACACCAAAACCTGACCATCATCTTCTGAGCTTACTACTAACAAACTTCTTCCGGTGGGGCTTTCTTCTGCCGAAATGAAAACTATTCCTTCGGGAGCATCTCCAGTCTCTAAAATTTGCAAGAAGCTTGGTGCTGTAGGATTAGTTATATCATATATCACCACAGCATCTACCCTTTCTAATCCTACAAACGCTATTGTTCGGTCTCCCATTATGCCAATTGCCACTCCTTCAGGTTCTACCCCTTTATTATCACTTCTACCATCATCATATATGCCATAATCATTAATGGCTCTTTCCATAGCACTACCACAATCATAAACCAAAGCTCCCGTACTACCATTCCAAATGCTGAAAGATCGACCCCCAGGAACATATAATTCATTATAAGAAGACGTACTTTCATTATACCCTAAAGTAGTAGTAACAGTCAGCCTGCCCAGATTTTCATCATCCATTATACTGGCATCAGTAAATACGGAATTATCTAACACTACATTTTTCACCCTTTCCTCTTCACTATAACCATCATAATCCCGGGTATCACCTTCATTAGCAGTTATAATATAGTCCGTACCTCCTATAGCGAAATGTGCCAAAGCATCAGGCATGTATATTCCTTTTACCGGCCACAGGCCAAAATTAACGGCGCCATCATCATCGCTAGGATCTATTTCATTACCAGTTATACTAAAATCTTTATAGCCCAACGGAAAAATATCTGTAATTGTAGCCGACTGAATATCTATTTTTGCAATACCATTGTTTTCTTGCAAGCTCACCCATGCATATTGAGAATCTTCAGAAATAGTAATATATTCTGGCTCTATGTCCTCTGCAAAACTGGCATTAGGCCCGAAAATTCTAAACCCTGCCGCCATTAAATCTGCTTGCTCAGAAGCAAAGCCTTCAAAGCCAAGTGTAGTCACGGCGTAGTCAGACTGCGTATCTATAATAGAAACCGAACCTTCCGGATCAATATCGTAATCATCATTAGGTTCGCCCTCATTAGCTGATAAAACATACCTGCCATCAGGGGTAAAAGTGACCATATCAGGTAAGGCACCTACAGTTACTAATGCTGCCAGGTTATAATCT
Source organism: Fulvivirga maritima (assembly GCF_021389955.1). Lineage (NCBI taxonomy): Bacteria > Pseudomonadati > Bacteroidota > Cytophagia > Cytophagales > Fulvivirgaceae > Fulvivirga > Fulvivirga maritima. The sequence goes on along the minus strand of NZ_CP089980.1, from coordinate 2,272,193 downwards.
GAAGTGTTGAATATTACAACGTTACCATCGGCTTGTTTATCATCTGCCTCTATAGCTGCGGCCAAATAACCATCTTTCACGGCCACACTATTTACTCCGCCTCCATAGGGAGTAACATCAATACTGGTGATAAATTCTAGACTCGCAGGATTAGAAAAGTCTACCACATCTATTCTTGAATCTTCAGCATTATTAACCACAAAAAGCCGGTTAGTAGATGGATCAAATGCAGATATCTCTGCCGCTCCTTCTCCGCCACTGAGCGTAATTCCACCCGCCAATCCAAAACTTGCAGGGTCTTCTACAAGAGGTATCTCATCTTCCTTTACCGTAAGTACAAATTTATTCAAACTACCCACAGCAAACAGTTCATCAGATAATTCAAAGATTATTGTGAAATCCCCTTCCAAATCTTCGTTATCAATAGGTCTTACCGTAAAACTACCTTCTGTTTCATTCTCAGAAACTATAATTGTAAGTGTCCCTTCTTCAGCTGCGGGCTCAGTAGTATAATCTTCTCCATAAACAGCCTCAGTAGAAATATTAATGATAACCGTACTACTCTCGTTATAAGCTTCGGTAAAAAAGAAAGGAATAGTATATCCGGCAGAATCTTCAGGCATACTACCTGCTGTACTTTCAAACTGTAATATTTGTGGGTTATCACAACAATCTTCATCATCAGAACAGCTCACAACAGGGAGCATTATGGCTATAATGGCCATTATTAATAAGAGTTTTTTCATAATTAGGTGTGTTAATTAGTTTAAGGCCTGAAAGTAATATGGAGGAAGCCAAAATCGATTATGAAAAAATTATGATAATGTTAATTTCTTAAACCCTATAATAAGCCTGAGTTATGAGAGATGAAGGACATTATTATTTATAGCCGATACCAAAATTTAGGGTATCAGATTATAGTTTTAGATATTTACTAAATATATTTGTAGTCCCTTGAATAGGGGGCAATTTTTTATTGAATAAATGATTCAAATTCAATGAGTACAATTATTTTAACATCCATCGTAGCATTTACAATCATTATCCTGCTATTGGTGTTTATTCTTCTTTTTGCACAATCTAAACTTGTGCAGTCAGGCCCGGTTAACATAGTTATCAACGGAGATACTGACAACCCTGTAGTTACTTCCGCTGGATCTTCATTACTTTCCACATTATCAGCTCAGAAGATATTCTTACCTTCTGCCTGTGGTGGTGGTGGTACATGTGCCATGTGTAAGTGCGTAGTACAAGAAGGGGGTGGCGATGTGTTACCTACAGAGGTAGGTCACTTAAGCAGAGCTGAACAAAAAGAGAATGTACGCCTTTCATGCCAGGTAAAAGTTAAACAAGACCTTAAGATAAAAATACCTGAAGAAATCTTTGGTATTAAGAAGTGGGAATGTGAAGTTGTATCTAACTACAACGTTTCTACCTTCATTAAAGAATTTGTAGTAAGACTTCCTGAAGGAGAAACTTTAGACTTTGAAGCTGGGGGTTACGTTCAGATTGACGTACCTGTAGTAACGGTTAACTTCTCTGAAATGGACATTACTCCAAAACCTGAGCTTAATCACCCTAACGATGTATTCCAGTCTGACTGGGATAAATTCCAACTATGGGGCTTGGTAATGAGAAATGATGAGCCTATCTACAGAGCTTACTCTATGGCCAACCACCCTGCAGAAGGTAATATCGTAATGCTTAATATTCGTATTGCTACTCCACCTTGGGACAGAGGTGCTGGTAAATGGATGGATGTTAACCCAGGAATTTGTTCTTCTTATATATTCTCAAGAAAGCCAGGTGACAAAGTAACTGTTTCTGGTCCTTACGGAGAGTTTGCTATCAACCACTCTACTAACAGAGAAATGATCTACGTTGGTGGTGGTGCAGGTATGGCTCCTCTTAGAGCTCAGATATTCCACTTATTCCACACCATGAAAACTGACAGAAAAGTTTCTTACTGGTATGGAGGTAGATCTAAGAAAGAATTATTCTACGTGAACCACTTCAGAAAAATTGAAGAAGAGTTCCCTAACTTCCAGTTCAACATTGCTCTTTCTGAGCCTTTAAAAGAAGATAATTGGAAAATTAAAAAGAGTCTTGATGATAAAGAAGGTGATGGATATACCGGATTTATTCACCAGGCACTTTTAGATAACTATTTAAAAGATCACCCTGAGCCAGACGAAGTAGAATTCTACTTATGCGGACCTCCTTTGATGAATGCCGCAGTTCTGAAAATGCTCGATGATATGGGTATTCCTTCTGAAAACATCAGATTTGACGACTTCGGAGAATAAACTCATAAAACATAAATTTGAAAACCCTAAAGTTTCGGCTTTAGGGTTTTTTATTTTTAATTAATTGGCAAACCATTAAATTTAACCTCTTAAGAAAAGCCTGATATATGGATCTGAAAATCTTTTTTTCTCCGATAGAAGAAGAGCACTTTGCTCACATAAAACAAGCCAATAGCTTTTATAAAAACATAAAAGTATACACCGATAAAATGCCCCCGTACCGGGAGGCTGACATTGCTATTATTGGAGTAAATGAAGAAGCAGGCACGGAGCATAATAAAGGTACCGCCAAAGGCAGTATTGAAATCAGGAAGAAGCTATTTAACCTAAAAAAAAGGCCACGGCCACTATAAAATAGTGGACATGGGTACCCTTAGAAATGGCATAGACCATGGAGAAACATTAGGGAGAATAAAAGAAGTTTGTCAGAACCTCATTGAAAATAATGTTCTCCCTTTAATCATCGGCGGCTCTCATGATCTCGACTACGGCCAGTACCAGGCGTATGAAGATTTAGATAAACTGATCAGCCTGCTCAATGTGGATGCTTTTCTTGACATGGAGGATTCATCAGCAGTAAGTGCCAGTCAGCAGCATATTCATAAAATTTTGCTTCATGAGCCCAATTACCTTTTCAACTATAGCCATTTGGCCTACCAAAGCTATTTAATAGACCCTAATGCCATTGCTATTCTGGAAAAGCTATATTTTGAAGCCTATAGGATAGGACACCTCAGAGCCAATATTCAGGAGATGGAACCAATCATTAGAAATGCTGATATGCTGTCTTTTGATGTTACAGCTATTAAATCAAGTGATGCTCCTGGCAATGCTAATGCCCAGCCTTTTGGTTTAACTGGGGAAGAAGCCTGCCAGATCTGCTGGTATGCAGGACTTAATGAAAAACTAAGCTCCGTAGGATTCTATGAGTACAATCCCTTGCTAGACGATGATAATAAAAAAACTGCCGCTGTAATAGCCACTATGATATGGTATTTTGTAGAAGGCTTTTATCATCGTAAAAACGAGCAGAACTTCAAGAATAATGACTACCTGAAATTCGTGGTTTCTATGCCTTCTGAGCCTGAAGTATTGCATTTTTATAAAAGCAAAATCAGTGAAAAATGGTGGATGGAAGTACCTTATCCACAAGGAAAAGAAAAATATTCCAGAAACTGCATTATCCCATGCTCATATACTGATTACCAAACCGCCACTAAAGGAGAGTTACCAGAAAGGTATATTACCACCCACGCGAAACTCATATAATATGAAGCACGCTCTATTGGCCCTTATTATCATCGCCTCCATTTCTGCTACCAGCTGCCATGAACCTTCTAAAGGAGAAGAGCTGATCAACAAGACTATTGAGGTCATGGGTATGAAGTCGCTGAATGGCAAAATGGTAGAGTTTAGTTTCAGAGATAAAGAATATGGTGCCAAGTTCAACAATGGTCAATACCAATATATCAGATTATTTAAGCAGGATAATGACCTCATAAGAGATGTACTGACTAATGATTCCTTTAAGAGATATATAAATGGTGCTCTGGCAGAAACACCCGACAGTACTGCCGCTAAGTATAGCAACTCCGTAAACTCTGTTATCTATTTTGCTCTACTTCCATATGGCCTTGATCAAGAGGCTGTAGTTAAAGAATACCTAAAAGAAACCACCATTAAAGGCCAAGCTTATCATAAAGTCAAAGTAACTTTTAGAGAAGATGGTGGTGGTGAAGATTATAATGACATTTTTCTTTATTGGATAAATACGGCCAACCTTAAAATTGACTTCCTTGCCTATAAATACCATTCTGATGGTGGAGGCATGCGCTTTAGAAAGGCTTATAATGAAAGGCAGATTGAAGGCATCACATTTTTAGATTATTACAACTTTCAACCTTCATCTACAATCAATTTTATGAATATTGACCAAGCCTATGAAAACGAAGAACTAGAAAAAGATATCAGAAATTAATCTTAAAGACATCACCATTAATAATTTTTAACTTTTCTAAGCTTCAAAACCCGAAGTACTGTAAAAAGCAGAACTGGAGCGCCTATTAGTTGTAAAAAAATCAAAGTGGATAAATCTCTATTAGCTTGAATATGAAAAGCTGTACAACAGGTCTTATAAATATTATTAATACCAATAATTAGGACCACGTCCAAGATCAAAACAGAGAGCACATTAATCAGCCAACCATTCAGACATTTGGCTGTCATTACGTTAAGATCATTCGCCTTGATTATTAAAAAAATAGTTACCAGCGGCAATATCATTCCATTTAAAGCCTGAGCCATAATAATTATTGGAATGGGCTTGAGAGCAGTAATTCCAAATATAAATCCTGTAATTAGCACTAATATCCAGCCCCATTTGTAGGCTCTATCCGTACCTCCAACATTCTTCATAATCAGAGCCGCAGCCAAAGGTGCAGTAACAGAAGAAGTAAGTCCGGCACATAATAAGCCTAAAGCCATAAAGATTTTTGCCCAAGCCCCCAAGTGCTCACCTGTTACACTAGCCAATTCAGCAAAAGATACGACGTCATTAATTTCTATTCCCGCTACTAGAATAGCCACAGAAACTACCCCGCCTAACAATACCGAAACAACCAGACCGAAACGCATGTCAGGAATCTGTTGTCCTTTGCTTATGCCTGAACCTAGAAAAAGGTTATAAGGCACAATAGTAGTTCCTATCAAACCTATAACTATCCATTCACTGCCTGCGGGCACACTAGGAATAAGTCCTTGAGCAATAGCGCCCTCTTCCAGGTCTACATTAAAAGCTACTACGCAAAAAACAAGCCCCATAACTGCTACAAAAACACCCAGAAAACGGCTTACTGTCTGCACACTTCCAAACCATAAAATTAAAGCGCAGATAATCACTAAAACTGACACAGACAAAAAGACCGGCACGTCAATCAATAAATTCAATCCTGCTATAGCCCCTAAAATATTTCCCGCCTCATAAGCTGCACAGCCCACAAGTACACTTATAGCTATAAGTAGCTTCACCTTTTTAGAATCCAGAATATTAAGAATCTCTTTCCCTGATGCTATGGTTATACGTGCAGCCATCTCTTGAAGCACCATGCAGGCAACTGTAGCAAAAGCCAAAGCCCATACTAAACCTGTATGGTATGATGCTCCTGCAGCAGAGGCTGTGGCCAATGTACCCGGACCTATAAAAGCTGCTGAAATGACAGACCAGAAAAAGTATTTGGAGAAATTTTTTCTTCATAAAAAGAATAGAAAATTACAGCTAAAATTAACCTCGGTAAAGCGTTGGAATCATATACTTTTTTGTTTTTATGACACATTTTTAGCTTAACAATGTAACATTTAAACCGAAAAAAATCACTCTTATAAAAACAACCTCTTCACTATTTAATTACACAGTGATTCCAAGGCTAATTATAAAAATATTTTAATATGAAATAAAATTTACGAAACAAAATATAATGATTCACAAAATCAATTCCGTTTAAAGATAATTCTGTCAATTCATCCAACACGTAAGGTTAGTTCAGTAATTACCTTTCTAAAAAGAATATTATTAATGATATTGCGTGACCTATAAAGCTCAGTTAAAAAGAAATTAAAATTTAATTTCAACCTAAACCCAGGACTTTAGATCGCAGATCTGAAATGCCTGTAAACCAGAAAAAAGGAAGTCAATTGACTTCCTTTTTTTTTATCCCAATAGTTCTTTATAAAATTGGCCACAATTTCACTTACAGGCTGCACCTGTGTTACATGCTCAATCGAGGGGCCAGCACACCAGAGTGTTTTATAAGTGGCTCCAAAAGCTGCCTTTTGTAAACTTTTCATTCCTTTATAGAAAGTGAGCATTTTCATGTACTTCTTCAGCTTTTTATGCTTATTGAGCAGCCTTTCCAGCCAGTTTTGTTGAGTCCCGATTTCCTGAACATAAGGTGTGTTAATCACCGTGCAAGGTGTGCCTGACAATTTATCGGTCATCACTATATCATCCTTACCATATTTAACAATGGCCTCTTTATATGCATCAGAAACACCAGCTTCCTCCGAGGCAATGAATATGCTGCCCATAGAAATACCACAAGCCCCCAAATCCAACATCTCTTGCAGCTGCTCTCCTTTACCCACGCCTCCGGCAGAAATAACAGGAATATTACAAACTGACTTCAATAAAGGAATAAGATCCTTAGCCTCCATATTTCCGGCATGCCCCCCTGCTGAAGAATTAACGGCAATAAGTGCATCGGCACCTAATTGCTCTACCTTTTTAGCATAAACCTCTTCTGTAACATCACAAAAGACCTTTATACCATGTTTTTTACACTTTTCAATTACCAGCTTCGGGTTACCCAGAGAAGTAATTATAAAATCAATTTTCTCTTCAACACAAATAGCCAATTGTTCCTTTAGCCGGAAATTGGATTTGTTTACAATAAGGTTAATACCAATAGGCCCCGCAACCTTCGACTTCATCTCTTTCAAAGCCTGCCTAAATTCTTCATCTGTTCTGTAATTCAAAGAAGGAATAGCTCCGGTGATGCCTGCGCGGGTAGCTTCAATAACCATTTCTGTATTAGACACCAAAAACATTGGCGCCATGATAATAGGGAATTTTATCCCTAGCATTTTGGTAAGTTCAGTCTCAAGGATTTCCATCGATGCCATATTTATCAATTAAATACACCAAAGCCGCCATGCTGGCTGCTCCTAACTCAAGTTCTCTTTTATCGATTTTATCAAAAGTATCTATACCTGTATGATGGTAATTAAAATAACGCTGAGAATCTGGCAGAAAGCCAATTAAAGCGGTTCCTTGATCTTTGAGAGGGCCAATATCTGCACCACCACCCTCTTTACCAAAGTCATAAATGGTATAAGGCTCAAATAAGTGCTTCCATGACATCAAAGAAGTTCTCGCGGCTTCACTGCCAGATATGGTAAACCCTTTAGGAGTAAAACCGCCTCTGTCAGACTCAATGGCCGCTATATGCTTTTCCTTATTGAAACTGGCTAATTCAGCATATTTAAGACCACCTCTGAGACCATTTTCTTCATTCATGTACATAACAGCTCGTATATTTTTCTGGGGAGTATACTTTAGCCCTTTAAGAATTCTTAGCACCTCAATAGACTGAACACACCCTGCCCCGTCATCATGTGAGCCATCGCCCAGATCCCAACTATCCAAGTGCCCGCCTACTACAATATATTCATCAGTATTTCCGCTACCATACATCTCTCCAATTACATTATAAGAAAGCACATCTGGCAGTGTTTTACAGTGAGTTTCCACATACAACTTTAAGGAAGCATCATCTGCCACCGCCTTGCTTAAAAGATCTGCTGAATTAGTACTAATAGCCACGGCCGGGATTGCTTTCACTCCCTCTTCATAATGGAGCGTACCAGTATGAGGAATATCATCATTATTAGAGGCCATAGACCGTACTACCACCGCCACAGCCCCCAACTTAGCGGCTTCTGATGCTCCTGCTACACGCTGGCCTACTGCACCTCCATAAGCAGCGAAAGTATTGATAAGGCTAGCGTCCATAGGTCGGTTAAAAAAACACTATTTTCCCCTCTACCTTTTTCTTTCCCAGCTTTTTGAGTTCATCAAAATCCATCACTTCTACCACTTCTGCCAGCACACCTTCTTCATTAGTACCTACAGAATTTCCTAAAGCACACGCATCTAATAGTTCAGGACCAAACTTACCTGAACTCGCAATTTTAACTGTTTCTTGTTTCCCTCGCACCCAGTGCGGCACCATCACTTCTTGTAAATAAACGGTATCAAAGCCATAAGCCGTCATGGTTTGTCGGCTCCACTCTACCGCTGCCGCAGCCTCAGGAGAGCCGCTTAGTCTCCCGCCAATTTCATTGCTTAGGTAGTCTAACATTTCATATGATTGACCGTGCTCTAACGCATAGTCAAAAATATTTTTGAGCATCTTCTCATCATCCGTTTGCGCCTGGATGGTAGATGTCAAAAAAAGCAAAAAGATTATAATGCCGTTTAATTTCATTTATAAGATGCATTTAAGAAGTGATATTCATCCCACCCAAAAGCATAGGAGTACCCTATCCACTTTAGTAGAATACTGAAGATTGGAATTTATTCTTATAAATGAAAGGAACCGAAGGTTTTTCGGCCTACGAGCCAAAAAGATAATCTAAAAGCAGGGGTCTAATTTAGGCTACCTTCTTTTTCTTCTTTTAGATACTGGCTTCTTCTCTTTAAATTTGACCTTCTTTTCATGAAAAGCACCTTTAAAATCAGGGTTCTCCCTTCTTTTGAAGGTATCTATATCTCGCTCAATATCCTGACGCTCCGGCTTAGGTGTTTCTGTGATAGTTACTCCTTCCGGAATTGGCTTTATCTGAATAGTGTCCTTAATTAACTCCTCTATTTTAGTAATATGAAGCATTTCGGCCTTGTTGGCAAAAGTAAGTGCCTTGCCTTCCTTTAAAGCTCTACCTGTTCTACCTATCCTGTGAACGTAATCTTCATAAATAACAGGGACATCAAAATTGATAACGTGCGAAACTTCAGTTACATCTATGCCCCGAGCTGAAACATCTGTAGATACCAAAATACGCAGTTGCCCTTCCTTAAATTGATTAATAGCATTAATTCGGCTGTTTTGCCCTTTATTAGAATGAATTACTCTTATGCTACCATAATCTTTTCTTTCCAGGTACTTAAACACATTGTCCGCGATGGTCTTGGTTTTAGTGAAAATCAAAACTCTTGCAAACTCTTCCTTCTTCAGAAAGTATTCTAACAAATTGATTTTTGACTTTAAGTTAGGCACTTCGTAAAGTTCCTGATCTACCGTTTCAGCCACAGTAGCTTGTGGTGCCACTTCTGCCACCTCAGGAAATTCCAGAAACTCTTCTGACAAGCGTATTACTTTTTCTGGCATAGTAGCAGAGAAAAGTAAATTTTGACGCTTTACAGGAATTACCTCCAGTATTTTTCGGATCTGCGGCATAAAGCCCATATCCATCATTTTATCAGCTTCGTCTAACACCAGCGTTTTTATACTTTTGGTAACTAACTCACCTTTCAGGTAAATATCCATAAATCGCCCTGGAGTGGCAATCAGAATATCAACTCCTTTTTGTACAGCCTCTATCTGCACCTTTGGCCCTAAGCCACCATAAATTGCTAAATAACGCAAATCTGTATATGAAGAAAGCTCCTTTACTGACTGCTCTATTTGCAGCGCCAGCTCTCTCGTAGGCGCCAAAATAAGCACTCTGGGGTCATTGCCCTGAGCGTATTTCGCCTTATAAAGAATAGGTAATACAAAGGCCGCTGTTTTTCCCGTTCCCGTTTGCGCTATCCCCATCACATCATGACCATTCAAAACTAAAGGTATTGCTTTTTGCTGTATAGGCGTAGGCTCATCATAGCCCAGCTCTTCCACAGCATTAATAAGCTGCTTGTTTAGTTTAAAATCATGAAAGCTTGCCTTGTCAGACCCCATAAAAATTTAAGTTTATTTGTTGTTGCAATCAAAAACAGGAAATTTGTCTATGCAAACCACACTAATTACAAACGCCAATATTGTAAATGAAGGTAAGACCTTTCCTGCAGATATCCTGATAAAAGGCGAATTTATAGAAAAAATAGCTGATAACATCTCTTCCGAAGGTGTAGATGAAATAATTGATGCTCAGGGCAAATATGTAATACCCGGAGCTATTGATGATCAGGTTCATTTCAGGGAGCCGGGATTAACACACAAAGCCACTATTTATACTGAGGCAAAAGCAGCCGTAGCCGGCGGGGTAACCTCTTTTATGGAGATGCCCAACACTGTACCCAACGCGCTAACACAGGAATTGCTCGAAGATAAATATGCTATAGCAAAAAAAGACTCACTGGCTAACTATAGTTTCTTTATGGGGGCCAGCAATGATAATATTGAAGAAGTTTTAAAAACTCCGGCTGATAAAGTTTGTGGGATAAAAGTATTTATGGGCTCCTCTACAGGAAATATGCTGGTAGATAATGAAGCCACATTAAATAACATCTTCTCTAAAGTAGAGATGCTTATTGCTACCCACTGCGAAGATGAGGCCACCATCAGAAAAAATACAGCGCTCTTTAAAGAAAAGTATGGTGAGGATGTGCCTATTAGCTGCCACCCGGAAATAAGAAGTGCTGAAGCCTGTTATCTTTCCTCTTCCCAGGCAGTAGCTCTGGCTAAAAAACATGGTGCCCGTTTGCATGTGCTTCATATCAGCACTGAGAAAGAGCTTAGTTTATTTGACAATAGCATTCCGTTAGCAGATAAAAACATTACTGCTGAAGCCTGTATTCATCACTTGTGGTTTAATGATGCCGACTATGACAAAAAAGGCACTTATATAAAGTGGAACCCCGCAGTAAAAAAAGGTTACGGATCAGCAAGCTATATTTAATGCCGTTTTAGATAATCGGATTGATGTAATTGCTACTGACCATGCTCCGCATACTATAGAAGAAAAAGAAAATACCTACTTCAAAGCACCTTCCGGAGGGCCATTAGTACAGCACAGTATTACAGCTATGATGGATTTTTGTAAGCAGGGAAAAATCAGCATTGAAAAAATAGTTGAAAAAATGAGCCACAGCCCGGCCATATTATTCAACATAAAGCAAAGAGGTTTTATAAGAGAAGGATATTATGCTGATTTGGCCATTGTAAACCCTGAAAGCAGGTGGGTAGTAGATAAAAGTAATATTTTAGCTCAGTGTGGCTGGTCTCCTTTTGAAGGTCATCAATTTAGCGCAAAAGTAGAAAATACCTTCGTTTCTGGCCATCATGCCTATAATAATGGCACCTTTAATGAGGGCAAAAAGGGCCATAGACTACTTTTTAATAAAAGATAAAAATATTTTCCTGAAATAGTATTTGTAAATTCAGAACTACTCTCTAAATTTGCAGTCCCTTTAGGGAAAAATGGTGGTTGTAGTTCAGTTGGTTAGAACGCCTGATTGTGGTTCAGGAGGTCGTCGGTTCGAGCCCGATCTTCCACCCAAAAGCCTTCTTAGATCAAGAAGGCTTTTTTATTTTCCTCTTCTCCTTCATTTTTAGCTCTATTACTCTTAACTTTTCGCTTCTTATTTTCGAAAAATGACGATATGATTCAAAGCCATGTCTTTTTTAACGAATTGCCCGCTCGGGAAAAACTGCGAACACTCTTTCTTGAGGGTGATTTTGTAGTTTCTATTCGTTATTATGGCTACAAAGTGAATCTTTACCTCCTACATAATTTTTATGTGGAAGTTTTTTATAATCATAAGCATGACTTTATAGAAAGGATACAGCCGCTAGACCAAAACCATTCTAGAATGAAATTCTACTCTGATCAGATAAAGCTGCCGGAAGACATTTCTTGAAAACATAATACGGTTTATTTCCTTTTCACTCAATCAATATTTCATCAGCAAACAGCCATGAAATAGAGCCTGTAAAAAGATAGCCTTCAGGAATTCGACCGTAAGCTTTGGCTTTTAGCCTCACATAGCGCACCTGCTGATCTTTTATTTCTACCGACAACTGATGAACCACCGGCTCGCCTCTTACATTTCCTGCCAAATTTTCTTGTTCGCCTACAAAATCGAAATTAACACCGTCTACAGAAGTATATACCTCTATTTTGGTGGGCAGGAAAATACCGCTATTAGGATCACATAAAAAGCTGCCGCTCACCTTATTGATTTGAGTAAGCTCTTTCAAATCAACCGTCGCTATCATATCAGTACCACTAAACCCTAACCATTTCCCGTCTTTAAAAGCAGTAGATCCCATAACACCGTCGGTTAGGCTATTTGCTCCATTGGCCGGGTACTGGGCATGAGCAGGATTCTTCAAAGTAGCAGGCTTTCCCAGCGCCCGATTGACAGGAATAAATAATTGAGAAGCAGCATATTCCTTTTTACCGTCAAATATCGCGGCATAAACTGTGGCTGATTTTTTAATTGTAATCGGCCTCTTATAAATACTACTTTTAGCAGTAGGTTCTTTATCAATATCAAATCGGATTTTGCCTTTCTCTTCACCCCCTTCAATAGTCACTTCAGCTATATTCTCAGGTGTTATTTCATAATTAATAACGGGTGTAGGGCACATTTGCAGTAAATCGAACCAACCAGTACCACTATCTTTCATTTCCAGAGTAAGGAGGTTGTTAGTAGAAGAAACGGGTGCAGTAAATACAAATGAGTATTTTTTCCATTCAGAGGTTAATTGAAAGGAGCGTTGTTCATTCATTAACTTCATAGACAAAGTAAAAGAAGGCATTTTTTCCTGTGCTTTGGCCATTCCCCAAATAGAAACTTCATAGCTATTATCCTTATTTACTACCAATGGTAAAAAACGAATTTTATTCCCTCCGTTATCCCTGGGGCTTATCACTCTAAGGCTTAGCATTCCATCTACACTCAACCTAGGGTCAGTGAATACGGTAGCTCCCAGATCCTTCTGAGCAAAATCTGTATAGGTTTTATTGAAACCAATGGACTGCCCCGCACTTGTTACCTCTTCAAAACTTGGGTTAACAATTAAGTTTTTGCTTGACACCTTAGCTACTTCCTCAGAGTCTCCTTTATGAATTAGATAAACCCTGGTACTTAGAGCATCGATCATATCATGGATGTGATTGTCACCATAAGCTACAGATCTGTTTTCAAACCATAACTCAGCTTCTTGCTTATAATTCACGCCATCATTCTCAATATCTATATCCAAACTTTTGGGCTTGTTATCTTTATTAACGGCTATTACAAGTAGGTTGCCTTGGTATTTAAAGGCTTTAGTGAGAATACGATCGTCTGAGACCTTCGCCTCCGGAGCTAAGTCTGCAGACAGTAGAAATGAAGCCATTTGCGAAACTTCTACTGCCATATTACTACACTCTGACCACGCAGATACCGCTTGAGGATTAATATTACCCTCACCTCTGATATAATATTGAATCCCTTTTGCACCTGAGATCAGGCCCATATACGTCATTACCCTTAGCTCATTGGCAGTAGGTTCTCTTTCCCACATTTCTTGACCACCAAAAGCCTGAGGCACCATCCACACTGACTTCTTATATTGATAGGCATCTGTATAACCATTTAGATTATATAAAACTTCTTCAGGCGCTTTAGGGATCGGATAAGGGTCAGTCATGGCTATGTCCATTGTGTTTTCAAATTCTGCAGCTCGAGAAGGCATCATAAAAACAATTGAAACAGGATGATACGGATCTACCTCATGAATAACATCATATGCCTCTTCCAGGATGGAAGCCGGCCTGCCCTGTCCATCTGGCTCATCATTTATATACCACGATAAAAGTGCTGGATGATCTTTAAAAGTCCCTATCTCACTTTTCAACAAAGCTATTTTTTCCTCCTTCGGCATATCTAAACCTGGTGCCCCGTTATGACCACTGCCTATTAATGAATTCACAGCATATTGCACTTTTATTCCTAGCTCAGCACACCGATCCATATAGGCCTTACGCTGGGCTAAACCTTCAGGTTGATTATCCTGATATGGTCCTATTAAATTCATACCATGCACCACTTCCTTTTCAGGCAGATTACCCACTGGTACACAATAAAAGCCGAAAGGAAAAAATGGAAGACCATCAGCGATTAATCCACCAGTTAACCTATCAATTTGAACGGCATTAGATTTCGCAGGCAGCAACGTCACCTTTATATGACCTTCTTGAATTACTGCTTTATTTTTAGTCAAGGAGTATTTTAATGCTGATACGCCTTGAGGAAGGGAAGCATTTTGTAGAGTAGCCACCAATCTATTATCAACATGAGCTTCCGTAATATCTAAATGCTTTTCTCCAAACCATAGGTCAATGTTCCATCCATTTTTATTAATTTCTTCAGGTAGTACAGCGATCAGCTCAACCTTATTATTAGGCATATAATAATTATACCTGCTAAACACCTCCCTTGACTGTGCTTGTATTGAATTAAAAGCAGTTGAAAAAAGAGCTAAGACTACCAGCAAAGTATATATGGTAAATGCCTTAGATTTTGATTGAAATATTTTCTCCATAGTATGAGTAATTTTTAATAGACCGTGGTAAAGCATGTATTCAATTAGTTAGCGCCCAATTGAACACCAACTAGTTTAACAAATTTTCTTCAAATTATCGCTAAATCGATTTACTAATTTCTATCACCCTTTGGATCATTATTTAGTTTCTTATAAATTCACCATTGAAAATCTTCTCAATAAATTAAACAGAATGTATAAATTCATAATGACATTACTGCTGTTTAGCATTTCCGGCCTAAGCATAGCAGAAGTAAGCCAACAAGGCAAAAGTGGAAAGGTAGAATATTCAGCTTGGCATAATGGTGAGATCAATAAAGAGCGAGACCCATTAATAGTGGAATACAACCAGGGTATTGCCAAAAGCTGGACAGACCAGTCTGACAAAAACCTAATCCCTGAGGTTCCTAAGCAGGCCAATTATTTCGATTATTCTAATAAGAAAATATACCGCCAGGCCATTTTCATGGACGGTGATGCCTATTACACCCAAATGGATTTCAATGACCTCGAAGGCTTTAAGCCGGAAGGTTCGCCTGTTAAAATACTAGGCTACAATTGTCAAAAGTATACCGGTTCTTCTTTTTCTAATAAAATTGAACTTTGGGTTACAACTGAAACAGGCTTGCAAGGCACCCCAATATTATCTTTTCCGTACCCTAATGGACTAGTTTTGAAATATGTACGTAATGAAAATTACGGATGGCAAGCTACTGACATAGAATTCTATAAAAAGAAAAAAGCACCTAAACTGATGCCAACCGATTTAGGTAAAGAAATCGATCAGGTAAATTTTGGCTTACGCTTAGCTAATGCGTTTGTGAAAGAGGTGAAAGTTTTTGAGAACGAACAAATTAATTGGGGTGATGAGATTAATAACCCTGAAGGAAATGTAACTGACGCGCTATACAGGTTTGCCGGCGGCACCGTGATCGCTAAAAAAGTGAAGCTTCCTGAGGTTCCTAATGGCACTACAGTATTTGCTGAGGTAGTAGAAAAATCTAATGGTGATGCCTATGACAGAACTGGCTCAGCATTCATTATCCCTACAGGGAAAGAGAAAAGCTTTTTAGATGGTTTAAAATCAGGTGTTGACGCCCTGCCTAAGTATGTAAGCAAAGAAAATAAGACCTATCAAGGTGTGGTTAGTACCGATGATTATGATCCTATAATTGAGTTGATGCGCTTTTTCACTCCATTTGGCGTAAATCATTTCAATGACAAGAGAGATGTAGGAATTGCCTGGGCTGATTCTGTAACTTATAAAGAAGAGGTAAGTCATTTGCTTCCTGTTTTACAGGGCGAATGTTGGCTGGCAGTATTCATAGGAAATTATGACGGTGGTGGTCATAAAGTAAGCCTCAATTTGAAATACCATCTTAACGAACAAGAATCATCAGAAGAGCCTAAAGGAAAGCACTGGGTACAATCTGTATTTAACACTACCAACGTAATGGAAATGGCTGGCCAAGAATATGGAACCATGTTTAAAACAGATACCTTAAAAGTAGAATTTGAAGTACCTGAAGGCGTCAAAAATGCTACCTTCAGATATATCTCTACAGGCCATGGAGGCTGGGGAGGTGGCGATGAATTCGTTCCTAAAAAGAACCAGCTTTTCTTAGATGGAGAGCCCTTTTTCAGCTATACGCCCTGGAGAGTTGACTGTGGAACCTATAGAGCATATAATCCTGCCTCGGGTAATTTCTGGAATGGATTATCTTCTTCTGATCTGAGCCGCTCAGGATGGTGTCCGGGATCAGTTTCTCATCCATACTATACTGATATCGAAAACCTAACACCTGGTAAACACACTATAGAAGTGTATATTCCTTTAGGGGAAAGAGAAGGCAATATGTTTAGCGCCTGGAATGTTTCTGGTGTACTTATTGGAGAGATAGATTAGTAAGTAATAAAATCATAGTCCACCAAGGGTGAGGTCAACTTAAAAGGCTTCACCCTTTTTTAATGATTCAGGCTTAGCCAATATTATTATTATCTGTATTTACCGGCAGAAGCCTTTGAAGATAGGGCATAAAAAAAAGCTGCCTCACATAATGTAAAGCAGCCCTCTAAATATTTTAAATATTTATATCTTAAACAGCAGCTGTAGAGCCTGCTTTTTGAGCCTCTAGCATAGCTATTTTAAATGTCTTTTTAGCTTTGTAACCACAGTATCCGCACTCATAATGTTTCATAAGTTCGCCTTCTGCTGCTGGTGACGGAGCTTTCAAAATCTCTTCTCTTGCTACTCTAAATGTCTGATAGTTACACTCAGGGCACTGCAATGCATGTAAGTGACCAGCATACTTTTCAATTTTAGTATAGCCAGTTTCTTCGTCTACCCACACATCATAGTCAATAGAAAATATATTTTCCTCTGCCTGCATACCTTCATCAAGATAAACATCTTCCTCTTCTTCACTAAGAAGCTTCATAGGCTTACCTGTTTTAGGAGAAACTCTTGGCTTGTAACGCAATTTCTTCAATCTCTTTTCTATATAAAAAGGATAGTAGAACTTAAGTAAGTTCTGAATAATAACGCCAAAAATTAGCCCCATAGAAATGGTTACAAAAATTCTTACAAACAGCCACAGTATTCCCAATTCATAAATAAATGAATTTGAGTAAAATGCACCTGCAACAATGAGGAGAACGCTACAGGTCATTAACACACTGATCTCACTCCTATTAATATAATCGTACTTGCTCTTTGAATCACTGGTGGCAGTCAGTTTAATCAAATGTCCTAAAAAAATCAAAATGGATACTCCTGCCAAGCCAAACGCTATATACTGCGCCCACGTATTCCAGGTCTCAAAAGATTGCATCGATGTTTCTTCCATGGCCTATAAACTTTAAAATGTCTTTCGTAAGGTTTATTAAAAAAATTTCAATTAACGCACAATTTATAAATTACTCTCCACTTTTAATATTTCTTTCTTAAAAAAAAGAGAAAATTTAACCTGAACTCCAAACTTTCGCATCGGACAAATAGAATACCTGATCCTTAATTTCATATTACCACTTTTTAACCTTATTGTCCAACAAAAGTTTATTTTTTTTAAAATAAAAAAGGAGCCACTTCCGGCTCCCTTAATAATAAGAATATTGACAAAAAGTTATCTATAGTGTACGTTTTGTTTCTCTTTCTTCGTAACTCTCCACTATATCACCTTCTTTTATATCATTGAAGTTCTTAATACTGATACCACATTCATATCCACTTCTCACTTCGTTAACGTCATCTTTATAACGTTTCAATTGTCCCATCTCACCAGAGTAGATCACGATACCATCACGTATTAATCGGATAGGATTAGATCTCTTAATATATCCGTCAGTAACCATACAACCAGCTACGGTACCTACTTTAGATATCTTAAATACATCTCTTACTTCCACATTACCTACGATCACTTCTTCTACTTCAGGATCAAGCATACCTTCCATGGCGTCTTTCACGTCATTTATGGCGTCATAAATCACTGAGTAAAGTCTGATTTCAATTTCTTCGTTTTCAGCAATTCTCTTAGCAGAGCTCGATGGTCTCACTTGGAAACCTACAATTACTGCATCAGAGGCAGATGCTAATAACACATCAGACTCAGATATCTGTCCTACACCTTTGTGGATAATATTTACCTGAATTTCTTCAGTACTTAATTTCAATAATGAATCAGAAAGTGCTTCTACTGAACCATCCACATCACCTTTAACAATTACGTTAAGCTCTTTGAATGAACCGATAGCCAAACGTCTACCAATTTCATCAAGTGTGATATGTTTCTTAGTTCTGATATTTTGCTCTCTCTGAATTTGCTCTCTTTTATTAGCTATCTCTCTGGCTTCACGGTCACTGTCCATAACATTGAACTTATCACCTGCCTGAGGAGCTCCATCAAGACCAAGCATTAGCACCGGAGTGGAAGGCCCTGCCTTATCCATTTTGGTACCTTTATGGTCGAACATGGCTTTTACTCTACCGTGGTAGGCTCCTGCCAATATCACATCTCCCACTTGCATAGTTCCGTTTTGAACTAGTAGTGTAGCTACATAACCACGGCCTTTATCTAGAGAGGCTTCTATTACAGCACCTACAGCTTTTCTATCAGGATTAGCTTTTAGCTCAAGTAATTCAGCTTCAAGTAATACTTTTTCTAATAGGTCTTCAACGCCTTGTCCTGTTTTAGCAGAAATTTCCTGACTTTGGTATTTACCACCCCAGTCTTCTACTAAGATATTATTTTGAGAAAGTGACTCTCTTACCTTATCAGGATTAGCGCCAGGCTTATCTATTTTGTTAATAGCGATTACGATAGGCACACCAGCTACCTGAGCGTGATTAATAGCCTCTTTCGTCTGTGGCATCACGTCATCATCAGCGGCCACCACTATAATTACAATATCAGTTACCTGAGCACCACGAGCACGCATGGCGGTAAACGCTTCGTGACCAGGAGTATCTAAGAAGGCGATTTTCTGACCGCTTTCTGTAGTTACATCATAAGCCCCGATGTGCTGGGTGATACCTCCGGCCTCACCGGCAGTAACTTTAGAGTTTCTTATATAATCCAGTAATGAAGTTTTACCATGATCTACATGTCCCATTATAGTTACAATAGGCGCTCTGTCTTTAAGATCATCATCAGCATCTTCCTCTACTTCTATCTCAAGATCATCATCCGAACTAGTAAACTCAACATTATAACCAAACTCATCAGCTATTACTGTAATAGATTCAGCATCTAACCTTTGGTTTATAGAAACGAACATTCCCAGTCCCATACAGGTAGAAATCACATCGTTAACAGAAACATCCATTAATGACGCCAGGTCATTAGCAGAGATATACTCTGTTACTTTTAAGATTTTTGATTCCTGTTCTTCCTGAAGCATTTGCTCTTCTTTAGCTTCAGCTAAGGCAGAACGCTTCTCTCTCCTATATTTAGAACCTGAACTTTTCTTTTTATTACCGCTAAGTTTAGCCAGTGTAGCTTTAATCTTATCTTGGATTTCCTTATCTGAAGGCTCCTCCTTTTCTACACGTGGTCGTTTAGACCTGCCGCGGTTATTATTGTTATTGTTATTGTTATTATTGTTATGATGATTATCTCTAGGGATTCTCTTTCTTGGCCTCTTTTTCTTCTTCTGCTCTTTTCTGTCATCAGAAGATGCCACAGGTTTATCCTTTTTCTTATCCTTCTCTACCGGAAGTTCAATTTTGCCAACAACCTTTAAGCCTTTTAACTTATCTGCTTTAGCCTCAATTACTTCTTGACGCTTAGGTTGTTCACTGCTTTTGTTTTTAGAGTCTTCTTTTTTAGCTTCCACCTTTTCTTCTTGAGGTTTGGGAGTGGCCTCCTTCTTCTGAACCTGTTTAGGTTTTTCTTCTATTTTATCTTTAGGAGCTTTTTCGCTCTTATTTTCAACAGGTTTGGGTTGTTCTTTAGGCGTTTCCTTAGGGGCTTCTTTTTTAGCTTCCACTTTAGGTTTTTCTTCCTTAGGGGCTTCCTCTTTTTTAGGAGGCTCCTCTTTTTTCACCTCAGGCTCAGGCTTCTTCTCTTCTTTTTTGGGTTCTTCCTTAGGTTTAGGCTCTTCTTTCTTAGCTTCTGCCTTAGGCTCCTCTTTTTTGTCCTTTTTCTGAAGGTCTATTTTGCCAACTACATTAAGCCCTTTTAATTTAGGTTTATCATTGTCAACCTTTTCAGGTTTACTTGGTTCCTTTTCTTTGGGCTTATCTTCAACTTCATCTTTCCCTTTAGAAAGATTTTTTATTAAGACTTTTTCTTCATCGTCCGACTTTTTAGGCTCTTCACCATCAGAATCTATCACTACGTGTTCGTTGTGTTTAGTCCCTATGGTAAGCCCAGAAGCCTCCTCTTTTTCAGAAGCAGATGCAGCAAATTCCTTAGATAGCATCGCAAATTGCTCTCCCGTAACTTTAGAGTTTGGACTACTATCTACATCAAAGCCTTTATCAGCCAGAAAGTCAACGATGGTAGTTCTACCAACATTTAATTTCCTGGCTACCTGACTTAGCCGCATGGTTTTTTCTTCTGACATATTCAAATATCCCTTTTTTTTGTGATTATTAAAAATTTGCTTACTCGAACTCTTGTTTAAGAACCTGCATCACATTGTTAATTGTCTCTTCTTCGAGATCGGTTCTTCTTTCAAGTTCTTCTCTGGAGAGTGCCAATACGCTCTTTGCTGTGTCAAGGCCAACTCGTTTAAGCTCGTCTAAAACCCAGTCTTCAATTTCATCTACGAATTCATCGATATCCACATCTTCTTCTTCAAAATCTCCCAGCTCTCTGAATACGTCGATCTCTAAACCTACTAACTTACTCGCCAACTTAATGTTTTGCCCGCCTTTACCAATAGCCAAAGATACTTGATCAGGTTTAAGGTATACTGATACCCGACCATCTTCTTCGCTAATTTTTATACTTGATATTTTAGCAGGGCTCAAAGCTCTTGCAATATACAACTCCATGTTATCAGTATAATTGATAACATCTATATTTTCGTTTTGCAGCTCTCTTACAATACTATGGATACGAGATCCTTTCATACCTACACATGCACCTACAGGATCTATTCTGTCATCATAAGACTCTACTGCCACCTTTGCTCTCTCTCCTGGCTCTCTAACCACCCTTTTAATAGTGATAAGGCCATCATATACTTCGGGAACTTCACTTTCGAACAGTCTTTCAAGGAATACAGGGCTGGTACGAGAAAGGATAATCTTTGGATTACCGTTAATCATCTCTACCCTATCCACTATGGCTCTCACCGGATCTCCTTTGCGGAATCTGTCTTTGGGTATTTGTTCATTTTTAGGTACTGAAATCTCATTACCTTCACTATCAGTAAGTAATACTTCGCGGCTAAGTATTTGATATACTTCTCCTGAAATAATTTCACCTACTAAATCTTTATATTTCTGGAAAAGAATATCTTTTTCCAGATCTTTTACTTTTTGGATTAAGGTCTGACGGGCCGTCATTACAGCTCTTCTACCAAAATCTTCAAGTGTTATTTCTTCTGCTACTTCTTCACCTATTTCAAAATCAGGCTCTATTTTTCTGGCCTTGCTCAGGCTGATTTTGTCGTGATCCCAGATGTCTTCACTGTTATCATCTACAATTTCGCGAAACCTCCAGATTTCTAAATCGCCTTTATCGGCATTGATAATGATGTCAAAGTTTTCATCAGTCTCAAATTTCTTACGGATCATAGTCCTGAATACGTCTTCAAGAATACGAATCATCGTAGGTCTATCTATATTTTTTTGTTTTGCAAAATCTGCAAATGACTCGATTAATACACCGGTATCCATTTTTCTATTATTTAAATGAAATCTGAACTATTGTTTTTTTAATATCTGACCACGGTATTTCTACCTCCTCCAAATCTTTCTTTTTCCCTTTTTTGACTTCTTTGTCGAGAACCACTTTGTCCTCATCAGCAGCCTTAAGCACTCCTAGCAATTCTGTATCCTGCAGGTACACTTTTACTTGTCTGCCTATGTTTTTCTTGTATTGCCTAATAGATTTTAAAGGGTAATCTGTTCCTGGAGAAGATACTTCCAGTCTGTAAGCATCATCAATAACATTATTTTCCTCAATTTCATTCCCGACCAGCCTGCTTAGGTCTGCACAAGTATCTATATTTACTCCTTCGTCTCCATCTATTAGCACCAAAACTTTCTTTGGTCCTTTGTTCGACTTTACCACTACATCCACCATGAATATTGATTCATCGGGTAAATGCTTCTCTGCTATTTCGTATACACGTTTTTCCAAATCCATATTGAACACAGAATATAAAAAGAGGGGACTAGCGTCCCCTCTAAACTAAATGTCGATTTTCAACGGCAAATTTAACGCAATTTTGTTTGCTTTACAAACAATATAATGAACAAACTATTCTTTACAGTTTTTAAATGATAATCAGTTATAATTGTAACTGTTAAATAAAAAGAAAAGATCAATGTCAGGCACAAGGAGATCCACAGTTATTCATATAAAATATTTTGTATATCTTTTGTTTATAGGGCTGGTAATCACCTCATGCGGAGGAGACAGCAAGAAGAGCAACAAAGAAACAGAAGCAAAAAAGGTAGTAAGCGTTCCTGATTTTAATGCTGACTCTGCCTATCACTTTGTGGCCAAGCAAGTAGAATTTGGGCCTCGCGTACCTGGCACTGAAGCTCATGAAGCTACAAAACAATACCTGATCAGCACTTTTAAAGCCTATGGAGCAGAGGTAAAACCGCAAGAGTTTACTGCCACCACCTTTGATAATCAGCAAGTACAGCTTACTAATATTATGGCCTCTTTTAACCCTAAGGCCACCAAACGTATACTTTTAGCCTCTCACTGGGATGCCCGCCCTTTTGCAGATAAAGACTCTGTACGTAAATATGAGCCTATAGATGCTGCTAATGACGGTGCCAGCGGTGTAGGCGTTTTATTAGAGGTAGCACGTGTACTGCATAACAACGCTCAGCCTGAAGTAGGTATTGATCTTATGCTTTTTGATGGTGAAGACTGGGGCGAAACGCAAGGAGCTGATGTGCCTACTCCACAAGGCCTGGACACTTGGTGGTGCTTAGGTTCTCAATATTGGGCCAAGAATAAAGGTAATTACTCTGCATATTATGGAATTCTACTCGATATGGTGGGTGGTAAGAACGCTAAATTCTATGTAGAAGGGATGTCTAAATATTATGCTTCTTCTATAGTAGATAAAGTTTGGAACAAAGGCATTGAACTCGGCTTCTCTAATTATTTCATAAAACAGCCAGGTGGACAAACTACTGATGATCATGTATTTGTAAATGAATACGCCAAAATACCCATGATTGATATTATCGCTTTTAATCCTAAAGACGGTGGTTTTGGAGATTTCCACCACACACATCAGGATAATATGTCACTAATAAGCAAAGAGACCTTAGACGCTGTAGGAGAAACCTTACTCCATGTGGTTTATTATGAATGAGGTGTGGGTTTGGTTATAAACGAATAAGCCATAGGCACAAAATAAACTGCAGCCGCAGTGCCTAAGGTTAATCCTCCTGTAACAGCATATACCAAAGGCTTTTGAAGATCGGCTCCTATACCTGAAGTAAATAAAATAGGTATTACTGCCAATATAGTGGTAAGAGAGGTCATAAGGATTGGTTTTAGCCTCCTTACCCCTGCCGTATGGACGGCTTCTTTTACAGGGAGCCCTTCCTTTACTAATCTATTAATAGTATCTACTTTCAAAATGGTATCATTAACTATAATACCCAGCATAATTATGATACCTATACCAGACATAATATTTAGCGAGCTGCCAGCTATCCACAACATTAATAAACTGCCCGCAAGCCCGATGGGCAGTATTAATATAATGAGAATAGGTTGCTTGAATGACTCAAATTGCGCCACAAGAATGAGGTAAAGAAGCAATACAGAAACACTAAAAATAAGCACCAACTCCTTTAGGTTTTTAATATTCTCAAAGTATTCGCCATCATAATCTACTAACCACCCATTTTGAACTGCATATTTATTTAAAACCGGCTCCACCGTGGGCAATATTTCTTGTGAACTGCTGCCAAAGTTTACGCCCTGATATATACCACTCAAATCAGCTGTGATGGTACGATAATCCCAAGTATATTCAAAGTCTACAAACTCATTTACCGGATAGGCTGTTCCTTTCTCATTACGAATTTTCACTGATTGCAACACTGAATTAATATCAGCATCAGTGTTATTTAAGTAAATAGGCACTTCGCTGTTAAAGCTTTTAATTTCAGTAATCAGATAATTATTCAAAATCAAATTCAGCTGCTTTAATAGTGATTCATAACTAATCTGATAGGTGGCCGCTTTCTCTTTATTAATCATAACTTTAACCGCATTAGCACGGCTAAAACCATCTCCTAAACTATAAGCGAGGGGCAATTGTACTGAATCCAGGCTGGCAGCATTTATTAACTCACCCTTATTAACTTCCCTAAGTTTAGCCTGTAGGTAAGGCCTTTCGCTTCTGAAGATCTTGTCAAAGGCATTTGGAGCTGCTTCTATTTTTACTATTGCTTTAGGAAAATACTGGTTGAAATAATGCTTTATTAAATCAGCAGATTGAATATTCTTTAAACTCAGGAATGCAGAAACACTTTGCAACTCAGCACTTTCATTATCCAACAAAAACTGGGAAAGTCCCAAATCCACTTCCGATTGGCTAATTTCGTTTTGTAATTCCAGCACCATTTCCTCTACCCTAAGTTTAGACTCCCGCGCCTCTATCGGTTCATTCCAATCGAGCTGAAGTAACACTTCCTTATCTTCATGATATGGCATCCCTTCTTTTGGCAAGAATATCACAGAACATGCGCCCACTACAAGCAGAGTTAACATACTAGCAACTCCAATCAATTTATGATTTTCGAGCCATTGGTAACTATTACTATAAGCCGATTTAATTTTTTCGAAGAATTGGCTATCATCTTTAACCGTCTCTTTAGAAGAAGAAAAAAGCCGATAAAGTAAAGGAAGCAACACAAACGCCACCAGCAATGAAACCGATAATATGGCTGTTACAGAAAGCGCTTCATCTTTAAAAAGCGCACCACTCACACCGCCCAGAAACACTAACGGAACAAAAACCGCTAAGGTAGTAAGTACAGAACTAATCAAGGGAGCCACTACCTCATTTACACCTATTATACAAGCTTGCAAAACCGAAAGGCCATTTTTCCGATGCTGAGTAATGTTATCCATCACAATGATACCATTGTCTATTAACATGCCTAAGCCCAAGGCCAGGCCACTTAAAGAAATGATATTAATGGATAGGTTGAAAAGGTAGAATAACAGAAATGCTAAAAGCACCGAGGCCGGTAAACTCACCCCCATAATGAGTGGTACTTTTATATTACCCATAAAGGCAAACAAAATCACAAAGGCAAGCCCTCCACCTATCACCAAGCTAGAAGTAAGTTTATCAATACTATAATTAAGCAAATCAGACTGATCTCTGGTGACTTCAAACTGAGCATCAGTATATTCAGTCTTAAAAATCTCAACTAATTTTTCAATTTCTGGCACCAGAGTAGTCATCCGGGCCCCAGCTTGCTTATGTACCTCTATAACTATGGCTTCCTTATTATTATACAGGTGATACCCCACAGGCTCGTTAACGGCAGAACTTACCTGGGCTATAGAAGAAAGTTTTATAACCTGCCCTTCAGGTAATATCACTGGAAGGTTCTTAATAGTATTTAAATCACTCAGCACGTTTCTTACTTGCACATAATACCTATATAATCCGTCCTTTACACTTATGCCTCCTAAAGATTGATTGTTATTTTCAATGGAGCTTACTACCTCAGCAATAGAGATTCCCAATGCCTCAGCCCTGGTTTGATTAACGGTAACATTGATTACTGGCTTTTTCAAACCATTCATATCTACTACAGAGACTCCCTTCTGCTGCTCTATCCGTCTTTTTAATACATTATCAGCTAACTCAGAGAGTTGTACAAAATCAGTATTCTCCTTAGGTATAACCTGTATGCGAACTATAGGAATGTCACTTACATTTTGTCTGATAATGCGGGGGCGTTCCATATCATGGGGCAATTGCTCCATTAAGCGATCCATTTTTTCATTGGCTGCGATATAAGTAAGGTCCATGGGCACATCAAAATCAAAAGACATGTTGATGGCTCCGGATTCAAACCCCGCCTTACTTTCAAGATCATTCAGGCCAGTTAAAGTGGCAAAACTTTCTCTTATAGGCCTCAGAATATTCTGCTCTACCTCTAAGGGAGAGGCATTAGGATAATTAACCTGCACTTTTAAGCTGGGCACATCAGTATCTGGCAAAAGTGAAACAGGCAGAAATAGCATGGAAATCACACTAAATACGACCAGCGTCAAAAAAGCGATAAAAACGGCTATAGGACGTGAGAGAAGGAATTTGGTCATATAAGAGTAATAATCATGAATATATTTTATAATTCCATTCTCATTGTAAAATTTGCTACCCTCTCACCTTTATCACTTCAAGAATTAAAGCAATTAAAAATAAAAACCATTACTACTAAAATGTATTAATCACAAATTAATTTTCCGCTGCAAACTAGCAAGTTGTTTATCGATCTCACCGACATTTATAGATGTAACAATGGGATCACCTTGCTCATTGGAAATAATTAGTGGTGAAATATATGTCAAAGATTTTTTAACGGCAAGCATAGAACTATCGATTGTAACACTTTTACTTCTCCAAACATTAGAGCCCAAACGAATCTTAACATCCCTCAAATCAGAAGATACAATTATAAAATGGATCTTATTATTTGTGTGATTTTTCTTAACAAAAGATACACACTTATCGATGCAAGACGAACACCCCTGCAGTGGTACAATCAAACATGCGTCTAGATCCTCGTAAGCAATATTTAGCTCAGAAAAATATTCATTTAGACCCTCAGAATTATCATAATGCTTATTACAGCCAAAGATCATGGACATCATAATAATAGAAAAAAAATAGTTAATCATTTTTATCATTACTCACTGGTCTAAATAAAACTAGGGAAAGATAATCCTCATCTACAGAAGTATTGGAAGAATTATTAAGGCTTAACCATAAGCCTTGCTCATTAACAAAAAATATATTAGGATTAAATTTTTTAGAACTTAATTTTATCTCATCTATGGGCGAGAAATTATTGTCAAGTATCATTAAGCTATATTCAATATCACTATATCCCTTCTTTGATCCATCAACATTAAATGCATCCATTGGTGTTTTTATTAATCTATATATTATATTCCTTTTTGAATCATATCTAGCAACCATATAACTTCCATTTTCCAAAAAATAATTAGATTGAGCAGCCATGTCTTGATCCTCAACAATATCTTTCCCAATTGGAGGAATTTCATCATTTAAAAACTTACTTGAAACTTTGATAATTTTCTCTAGTTTTTTATCCCCAGAATTATAAACAAGAAATAAATCGCTTCCATAAAAACTTACCACCTCCTTATCTTTCATAGAGAATCTACTATTTTCTTCCATCATAAAATAGATATCATTAGAATAAGGGAAAACGCCATACTGTTCTAATATTTTATTTTTTGATAAAGAATACTCAATAATAAACGGATGGTTATAGTATTCCAATTTCCAAGGTTCTACATATACTGCTATTGATAATATCAGAGACTTCCTTTCATTATTGTATTCTATTTCAAAATTATTACTGAAGTATAAATCATATTCAGACAAACCAGATGGCAAGGGCTCCTGTATGAACCAATTTGATAATACCTCTCCTTGACTATTTAATAATAAAATTCTTCTCTTTGGAGATTCTGTCACCAAAAATATTGAATCTAAGCTAACAACACACAATCCTATAACTTCCTCTATGGCTTCCGGACCTTCTTTATTTAACTCAATATAAAATTCTTTAACCTTTGAATTAATATTGTAACCCTGTATCGCATGGACAGCAGGATTATAATCAAAATATAATTCTGTCTTTGGAGAGCAATAAAAATAATTCACATTGTTAACCGTTCTCGTTAATGAATCAACTGGAATTAGCACGGTATCCATTATTTCAAGTGAATAGTTCAAATCAGCCTCAACTGGCTCAATAATTTTAATATGATTTATTGAATCTTTTGGATTTTGGCAGCCACAAAAAAATAGTATGTAAATGCCTGCTAATCTAGCAGGCATCATAATAACCCTTAACATAATTCGTCGATGGCAACTGCCAGTTGAACACTTTTTTTACAACATCCACCTTTTCCTTTACATTTGCCATTACATTTACAATAACGTAAATCTCCTGCAGCTTCCGCAGATACATTGATTGGACTAATGTTTTGAATAGCAAACAAGATAGAGGCCATCAAACTAACTCTCAATACAGTTTTTTTCATAATAAATATATTTTATTTAATTTATATTTTTAAAAATATGATTAATATTATTAATATACAATTTTAATGTCAGAAAATTATTGCTGCTCCGTGTGCTAACTGCAAGTTATTTTTAAGTATTACTTTCTGACCTACTTCTAATCCCTCAAGCACCTCCACACTTTCTCCGTTATCCAGACCAGTTTTTACATATTGCCATTTTGCTTTTCCAGCTTCAGCCACAAAAACCACTTGACGCCCTCCTCTCACCACAATAGCTTCTTTGGGAACCACCACGGCTTCATTAGTAGGAATGTCGATAGAAGCCTGCACATTCATGCCTGGTAAAAGAGATTGATAGTTGTTAACCTTTAGCACCACCTCTATCATGCCAGCTTCATCAATAATTGGGTTAATCCTTTCAACAATGCAAGAAATATCTTTGTCAATAGCTGCAGAAGAAAGTGTAGCAGATTGGCCTAATTTTAACTTACTAAAATCACTTTCCATAATATGTACTACAGCCCGTATTGATTCTGGTGCATATATTTCGCATACGGTTTCATCTGCAGATATATAATTTTGAGGTTTGATAGTTACGTTAGCCACCACTCCTGAAATAGGTGCTTTCAAGGTGGCTTGCTGAAAATTATAAATGGCCAGATCGTACTCTATTTTAGCATTGGCATATCCGGTAGCAAAGGCAATACTCTCTCTGATAGTATCTCCCCTAACACCCGCTAAATCCTTTTCAGAATATGAAAGTAGTTGACTTCTATAATCATATTCCATTTGTTTCCAGTTAGCCTCTGCCTTTTTTAGACTAAGCTGAAGCTCCTGGTTATAAAGCTCTGCCAATATTGCCCCTTGCCTAACTTTCTGCCCATTACGTACTTTTAAGTCTTTGACAAGGCCAGAAGTGCCAAACCTGGCCTCAGCAAATTGATCTGCTTCAATTTTTCCTGTGGCTATTACGGTATAGTTAAAAGTTTTTAGTTCTGCAGGAATTACTGCCACCTCGGTAGGCTTCAGTTCGTTTCTAAATTCTTCCGGGTCCGTCTCTCTATCTTTGGCAGGAGAAGAGCAAGCACAAGCGAAAAGGCATAATCCATAAAAAAAAATAGGTCTCATATAAGGTATAGGTCTAGATCAATGTATGCATATAAGTAGAAACATATTAATAAAATTTAAATATAACAAAAGAGAGTTTAAATGAAGTTTTTAAAGCTAACCTTCCTCAAGAATTTTACATAACTTTGTTTCTATTAACCTTAAAAACGCCAATGAATAAAATGTCACTTTTCTTATATTTTAAATAATATTAGCTTATTATTATGATTGAATAACTGAAAAGACATAGCAATCATTTTTCATTTCTAAACCTAATCTTTGCATTTTTTGCATTTACCTTAAATGAATCATGCCTTTAAGATCATAGTCTGTTTTATAGCACTGAGCCTTTTGGGGTGGGCCGTTATCCCTCTTCTAAGGATAGATCTTAATCCTGTAGGCAATCGGCATGAGCTTACCATTTCTTATAATCTACCTAATTCCTCGCCAGAAATAGTTGAACGCGAAGCTACATCTCCACTTGAAAACACCTTTTCTCAATTAACTGAAGTAGATGAAATATATTCTGTATCTAACTATAACAGTGGCTATGTAACCATTAGCTTTAGCAAAGAAGCTGACATCAACTACAAGCAATTTGAAGTAAACACACTGCTTAGACAAGTTTACCCTAAACTCAACACCAAGCTTTCTTATCCTATAGTTTCATCTGGTTCTGAAGAAGAAAATACCTCGCCCCTTCTTGTTTATAAATTAAAAGCTTCCCTAACGGGTTATCAGATTAAAAAAATCGCTGACGAACATCTGCTTATTGCTCTTTCTCAGCTTCATGGTATAGATGAAATAACAACTTATGGAGCGCAAGATCTTCAGTTGACTATAATAATTGATAATACTAAAACCCAGCAATTTGGAATTTCATATCAAGATGTGGCTGACGCTATTAACAGCAACTTTTCCATCAATTATCCTGGTTTGCTTACTATGAATGGTGAGAATTTAATAATAAAAACGGGCAGCACCGCCACTGATATTGAAAATATAAAAAACACCATCCTAAAAGCCACGAAAGAACGAGCTATACGACTTAAAGACATAAGCAATGTCTTATTAGAAGAAAGCGAACCTCAAGCCTACTATAGAATAAATGGTTTAAACTCCATCACGCTCAGAATTACCGCAAAAAAAGGAATAAATAAAATTGTACTGGCTGACCAAATCTACGAACAGATCCGCCTCATAAAAGAACAATTACCCGTGGAGCTATCCATTAGCAAGGATTATGACGATACTGAGTTTATAAGAGATGAACTACATAAAATTTATCTCAGAGCAGGTTTTTCTATTCTTATTCTGTCATTATTCATTTTCTTAGTTAATAGAAAGCTCAAGTATTTATTAGTGCTATTTTCTGGCATTATAATCAACCTTAGTCTGACCTTACTAGTGGCATGGTTGCTAAAAATTGATGTCCACATTTATACTATTGCCGGCCTCACCATCGCCTTTGGTTTATTGGTAGACAATTCTATTGTGATGGTAGATCATCTATATAAAAAAGATAATGTAAGTATATTTCCCTCCTTGCTCGGAGCTTCTCTCACTACCATAGCGGCCTTAATGTTAGTTTTTTTCTTACCGGAAGAGGAAAAAAATAATTTGCTGGAGTTTAGTCAGATCATAGTGGTTTGCTTAGCTATATCATTGTTAATAGCCATTACCTACACACCCGCCATCTTTTCAATTTTGAATATAAAAAAGAAAAGTACTGAACAATCCTCTTACCATAAGAGAAAGCGAAGCGTAAGTATCAGAAAACACTATTATAACTTCATTACATTTCTTGCTAAGAGAAAAGTAATGTTTCTCACTGTGATTGTTTTATTATTTGGCACTCCAATATTTTTGTTGCCCGCACAGTGGAATGATCATGAATTTTATAATAAAACCATTGGTAGCTCCACTTATCAGGATCATATAAGACCTTATGTAGACAAAGCTTTAGGTGGAAGCTTAAGACTTTTCATTAGGAATGTGTTTGAAAAATCTACCTATAGAACACCCGAGAAAACACAGCTTTTTATTCACGCAGCTCTGCCATATGGTAGCACCCTATCACAAATGAATGAGGTGATGCAAAATGTAGAGGCATATCTTCTGCCTGTTAAGGGTATTGATAGATTTATAACCTCTGTAAATAGTGGACAGAACAGCTCTATCATCATTGAATTCACTCCCGAGCAAGAGCATGGCGCACTTCCATATCAACTTAAAAGCCGGTTGATAGCGAAATCATTAGATTGGGGTGGTGTTGAATGGAATATTTATGGTATTGGTAAAGGTTTTAGTAATAGTAATTCAAATGCTATGCCCTCCTTTCAAGTAATGTTAAAAGGATATAATTATGATGAATTAGCCGTACAGGCACAATCATTGGCCAATAAACTTCTGGTACATAAACGTATTCAGGAAGTAAATATAAACGAAAGACTTATGTGGACTGAGAAAAATGCTAAAGAGTATGTTTTCTCTATGACACCAGAATTGCTAGCCAAACAAAAGGTGAGTACTTATGAGATTGCGACCAGCCTGCGAGAACACACCAAACCAACCACACCCTCTACTTACCTCAACCTACAGCATTCTCTCACTCCAGTTTATTTAGTAAGTGACAAAGCCGACAACTTCAACGCCTATCAACTACAACATGGTCAATTCCAAATAGACTCATCCAAAACAATTGACTTGAGTAAAATAGCCAATTTAGAACTACAAGAAACAACCAATGCTATCCATAAAGAAAACCGGCAATATTTAAGGATAGTCAGTTTTGACTATTTCGGAAGTTATAAATTTGGCAATGACTACCTTGATAAAACCCTGGAAGCTCAAAGGCAAGAATTGCCACTGGGCTTTGAAGCTAAAAAAATAAGTTGGGATTGGACCTGGGATAAAACCAAAAGGCAATACGGCCTCATTTTAGTTTTAATGGCTGCCATTTTTATGATTTGCGCCATACTTTTCGAAAGCCTAAAATTACCCTTATACATTATAATATGCATTCCTATCTCATTTATAGGCTTGTTCTTAATATTCTCAATTTTTGATTTCTATTTCGATCAAGGGGGATACGCTGCTTTCATTCTTTTGGGAGGTTTGGTAGTAAATGCTGCCATTTTCATAGTTAATGACTTTAAAAGCTACAAGCATGGCATTCATAACAAAAACATTATAAAAGCTGCGCTAGGCAAGGCACAACCCATCCTCCTCACTGTGCTCTCCACTTGCTTCGGGCTAATTCCTTTTTTAATTAATGGACAAGAAGAAGTCTTTTGGTTTTCACTGGCTATTGGCACCATCGGAGGGCTGATTTTTTCTTTAGTAGCTGTGTTTATTTGTTTGCCTGTATTCTTAACCAAGAAGCAACAAATACCATGAGGGTCTTCGCATCAATTTATATCTTCTTCCTATTTCTTTTGGCATGTAATAATATGCACAATACTACTGATTCACTAGATAAAAGCACCATTACCTTACACCTGGGACATGAGTTAATCGCAGATCTAATAATGTGGCAACATGTAAATATTGATGATATATCTTATTTGGCCGAATATGATTATCTGATGCATAAAATTATGTTTTTTTCTTTAACGTATTATAAATTGGATCAATCTATCCAGCACCAAGAGGACGGTTCTAATAAAGTCAAGTTAATTTCTTTTAAAATAATTTCATCAGATTCATTACTTGTAGCTAACTCCAATCATTTATATCTAATAAATCAGAAAGGGGAAATACACCATGATACAGTAAACAGGTATTATGGCATTCATTTTAATACTGCTGAGACTACATTATTAGAGAAGGAACTACATACTTATTTTCGGGTAATGGATTCTAACTTAAATGTTATTTATGAACACGATTTTGAAAGAAGTGTTAAGTCCACTCCTGTTTTTATAAACAACGTCATGTACATTCCGGCCTCAGATCCTCAGAAAGAAAATCCTATAGAATTAAATAAATATTTCATAAATGAAACTTAAAACTACTTTTCTACTTGTAGTTACCACTATTTTGTGCACATCCTGTTCAAATAGAACCGAAGATGTGGTATCTAATTTAAAGGAAATACACCTTTCCCCTTCAACTAATACAGTTAAGTATATAGACGATATGATTGACTCTATACAGGTTACACCTATACAGTCAACTGATTCAATTACACCTATATTTAGTAGTATTACAAAAGGAGTAAATTATGATAGTTTATATTTCTTTCTTGACGGTCAGTACACTGGTAACATCATAGTCACTAATAAATATGGGAGCTTAATTAAGCTAATCAATAATAAAGGTAATGCCCCCTATCAGTACAAAGAGGTCACAGACTTTACAATAACCGATAAAAATCAAATAGAAATTTATGATTCGCAAGCCGAACGTTTTTATTATTATGATTTTGAAGGCAATTTTATTTCAAGAAAGGATATAGGGTATAAATTTATGAACTATAAATTCAGAGATTCTCTATATTATTTATTCACTGCTAAGTTTACCAACGTTCATAATAACATAAACTATACAAATGATATACTGATAGTTCAACCTGAAGGCGAAATTATTAATAATTACCTTCCATTTAAGCCTGAAAACTTTGAAGAAGCTCGCGTTCACAACACGCATGCATTGATTAGGCATGGCGAGGAATTACTATTTAGTGATCATTTAATAGATACTATTTTTAATATTAGCCCTGATACAATAAGAGCGAAATATGTTTTTGTTTATGAAAATAATCCGCTTCCTGCTAGCTTATTACAAAATGGGCATCAAGATTTTATTAATCTATTGAATAAAGATATTAATAGATTATCCGATTATGATTTTAGCGCAGCATTGATTGATTCTGACAATGAAAATTTAATGTTTAGCTATGTGCATAAGCTAAATAAACATATAGGAGTATATAACGAACAAACTTCCTCAATACGAGAGTTTAGTTTTGAAGGATATAGTTTTACTGCTTCTCAGGTATTAACACCTTTGTTTAACAACCATAAAAGGTTTATTTCAGTCGCTCCATGGCATACACTAAATGAAATAAAAGCAAGTTTTAGATCAAATCCATTTAATGATCTAATTCCTCCTGAGGACCCCGAAACACCTTATATTATAAGCTTTATTATAAAACGATAGTTACTTAAATAAATGTTAGAAGTGTAATCATTTAAACTACTCTTTAATAACCTTCTCCACCACCTTATCTCGTTCGGTTTGAACAGTTATTATATAAATTCCCTGAGACATGGCAGACATATTAATTTCTCTACCTTCTCTGCTTATTTCTGCATTTCTCACTTCTCTACCATCTAAAGTGGTGAGTTTAATATCTAACACCTGCAGCTGATCAGGAACTTCAACTTGTAGCCTATCCTTGACAGGGTTAGGCGAAAGGGTGACTATTTTCTTCGTTTTTTCATAACCGAGTGTCTGCGCTGCTTCTATCCCTACTGGTGTAAAGGTGACTAAGGATTCTGTTATATTCACGCTATAATCTTCCACCTCACCAAACTCGAAAATTTCACAAGGTTGAGGCGCTGAATTATATTTCATAGCCACTCGCATTCTGGTAGTTCCTGTCATCACAGAATCAGGAATCGTAAATTCTGATGATAATACACCACTGGCTGATGAAGAACCTTCTACTATCTGCTCACCCTCATCCGTAAAATCTCCATTTTGATTGAAATCTATCCAAATGCCCCAACCTTCATTAAATGCTGCACTCTTATGACCTGCACTGAAGTAAATAGTATAAACTGCTCCTTTACTTAAATTAGTAGTTTGCGCTGTAAAATCACCATACCCATTATCAGCTGCTGTTTTATTATTTATAGTACCTAGCTGCACCTGATCAATCCATTCATAGCTTACATTATTGCCCCTAGCATTACAATAAAAATTAATCTCATCCAAAGTAGAAAAATTGCGAATTCCAGGCTCAGAAATATTACCAGCCTTATCTTTAGCTTTAATAGCTACCTGGTAGCTTGTTCCTGATTGGAGGTCTTTCAATAAATAGCTCTTTTCTGGAGTAAATGCTTGCAATTCATCATTTAAGTACACTTCGTAACCAGAAACACCCACATTATCTGTAGCTGTGGTCCATCGGACTTGAGCACTCACTTGAGTTATATCATTAATCATTACCAAGCCAGGCCTGCTGGGTGGCGACACATCCACATCTCCTGCTCCCACACAAAATTCCACAACAGAAGAATATCCGAATTCACCCCCGCTACCGATCACCATACCTGTAGAATCATCTCTTATTATGAAATTCCCATTGCCATAACCACAGCAAATACCATCTCCATACTCATCATTAATTATTAAGTCATATTCTCCGTCCTCTAAAGTGAACGTTTCAGATACTATAGCCCCTGGCTCTAATGATTCATAATCATCTTCAGAATCCACGATATTACCGTCTCTATCCTTAAGTGTCCAGCTAATTTCTTCTGGATGATTATCCATTGTTATGGTTAAAGTAACCGTTCCTTGAGCACAACCAACTTCTTCATCTCCGGGGTAAGCCACTCCCAGGCCCACCGCATACCAAGCATCTTGTGTGGCTATTGCTTCTTCAGAATCTTCTCCAAATAAAGACTTGGCCGCTTCAATGCCGTAATTTCTGGCATCCATATATTCAGCATTAGGCGTTAAATAGGCTACTTCTAACAGATATGCAATTTCTGCTGCTTTTTCTATCCCTATGCCCTTTACATCATAACTATTGTCATTATCATTAGAGCCGGTCTTTCCTTCAGCTAAAATATAGAACCAATGACCTAAAACACCACAATTAGTATGAATACCACCATTATCTGATGAGCCTGAATCCCAATTTTGCCCTCTATAAGTATCTGGCTGTTCTGTAGATTTAGGGTCTGCTAATGATCTTCTAACTGCTCCCAAGTCTTCTCCCAATTCCCAATTTTGCTTTGCTGGAGCAGCATAATGCTCTACACAAGCCGCCCAGATATCACTAAAGCCTTCATTAAGCGCGCCAGTTTCTCCTGTAGAATTCAACTCAGCAGTATGATCATTAATGCCATGGCCTATCTCATGCGCTACCACATCCAGTACGGTATAAGGCAGGTCTCCTGTGCCATACAAGACCCGGCTTCCATCCCAGAAGGCATTATTATTACTAGAATAGCCTAGTTCTTTCAAATTAAAATGAACATAGTTTTTAATAACAGTCCCATCATTGTCATAACTATTTCTATTAAACGTACTGAAAAAATAATCATACGTCTGTTCTGCTGCCCAGTGAGCGTCTAGCGCACCATTATCTTTAGCATTATTATCCCATTCCGCTTCAGTCCAGTTATTATCATCATCTACAAAATCGGTGGCAAGATCAAAATCAGCTCCACCTTGCATGTCATAAGTTTCTATTCCCTCTCCTCTGCTATAATCTCTCAGCCTATAACCTCCTCCTGAAAAATTTTCCGTTTTAATGGCTCGCTCCCCACTGTACCTGGTAGCCGCAGTACCTATTTCTTCTACGTGGTGTATGATAGCCTTCCTCTTCATCACTTCACCTGACTTAGCATTCACAAAAACATAAGCTCTATCTAAAGGCTGATAGGAATAAATATCAAACTTGTAGGCCAGCACACCTTCCAGGATCACTAATTCTCCTTTTGGTTTCTTATAGCCAATAGCTTTACTCTGCTCCGTATGCTGCCATAAATATTGCTTTGCTCCCACAAAATTTATCGCTTGCATAAAAGCCGCTTCAGCAGATAGAGCTGGAGTTATATCGATGTTTTCAAGCTTTTCATAGTCTCCATTCATTGAGCCTATATTACCAGCTTTAGCATGAACCATATAAACGGCATCTTCAACCGGTATACCTTTGTAGAATTGTTGATAGCGTGTATGTACTTTCCCTCGAGAATCTTTATAAGAATTAATAGCTTTAAATTCATTTTGCTTATTAACTAACAACCTCTCCCGAAAAATACGATCAACTTCCGATTCACTTACAGCTTCTTCTTTCTGATCAAATTTTAGATATGTATAGCGCCCATTTTCTTTGCTTTTGGTGGATTTCAATATTTGGCCTTTTCCCTGACCAAAAGAAAGAGAAGACACAGATATAAGCCCTATAAACACTATTAGGAATATGTAATTATGACTGTTCATAGCCAGAGGTTTAAATAAGATTAGCTTCAATAAAAATTACAACTAAATCACCAATTAAACTCATAGCAATCATAATTGTTAATATTTTATTACACAGGCAGTTAAATCGCCATTTTAAATGAGTTTCTATTACAAATAAAAAACAAAAAAAGGCTGAATCATAAATATGATCCAGCCCTCACCTTATATACTGACACCAAATAGAAGCTTAAACCCTCGCCGATTTAAGTACCACTATCCAGTACAGTAAACTCTTACTCTTTAATAATCTTTGTATTGATGACTTCTCTTTCTGTTTTCATTGATAATATATAGATACCCTGTGGTAATTGAGACATATCTATACTCACCTCTCTACCTACAGCTTCCGTTTTAGAAATCACTCTACCATTTAGCGTAGTAAGTTGAAGATCATACGCATGACCTTCCGCTGAAATAGCAACACGAGCAAAATCTTTAACCGGATTAGGAGCTACTGTAAAGTACTTCATAGGTGCTTCATTTCCTAATCTTTCAGCTTCCATACTCGCCACATCAGAAGAGGCAAAGGCTGCTATAGAATTAGTAATGTTTACAGTGTAATCTTCTACTTCTCCATAGGTAAATGAGCCACAACTTGAAGGAGTACCTCCATAACGCATAGTTACCCTCATTCTGGTAGTACCGAGCATTACTGATGCTGGCACGCTAAAAGTGCCTGATAATGTTCCTGCACTTGAGGAGGATCCGCTTACAAGTTGTTCTCCTGAATCTGTAAAATCACCATCATGGTTAAAATCAATCCAAACTCTCCAGTATTCTGTGTAACTAGAGTTAGAAAAACCGGCACTAAAGTTAATGGTATAAGAATCGCCTGGAGTTAGATCAGTGCTCAGGGCAGTATAATCTCCATAACCACCATCAGCTGTGGTAGAATTTGAAATCGATCCTAATTGCACTAAATCAATCCACTCATAACTGCTATTAGAACCTGATGATGAACAATAGCTAGCTGGAGGAGTTCCACTGGTAGTAAAACTGGCAGCAGCGGCAGTAGATGTATTTTCAGCTTCATCAAATGCTACCACAGTAACAGAATAACTAGTAGAGGCAGTCAGACCTGTTAAATTATAAGAAGTAGAAGTAGTTGTGCCTACTAAAGTCCCGCCAACAGAAACTTCATATCCTTCAACCTCTACATTATCAGTTGATGCTGACCAACTTAAAACAGCACTAGTTGCGGTAACACTGCTCACTGAAAGATTACCTGGAGTTGTAGGCGCTTCAGTATCAGGCTCCCCTCCGCCATCTCCTTCTTCTACACAGAACTCAACAAAATCAGAAGAACCAAAACTTCCGCCACTTGCAATAGTAGAACCACTTCCATTGTCTGTTAAAGTGTAACTTCCATTACCATATGAGCAGCAAATACCGTCACCAAAAGAATCACTTATTGTGAAAATATAGTCACCATCGGCTAAAGTAAATGTTTCAGTAATGGTAGATCCTGCAGAACTATAATTACCTCCCGAAGCGATAGTAGAACCGCCTGAGGCCAATGTCCAGCTGGTTTCTGCAGGGTAATTATCTAACACTAAGGTCAGAGTTACTGTACCAGTTGCACATTCATCAGGAGTACCACCTCCATATTCTGATCCTATACCTACAGCATACCATGCATTTTGGGTTGCAATAGCTTCAGGTGAGTCCGCACCATACAAATCTTCAGCGGCCTGAATACCGTAATACCTAGCTTCTGCATAACCAGAAGTAGAGGTTAAATAAACATTATTAACTCTGTAAGCAATTTGAGCTGCCTTTTCCATGCCTATGGCGGTAACATTATAGCTATCACCATTATCATTTGTTCCTGAACCTCCTACTGATAAGATATAGAACCAATAATTCTGCACTCCACTATTGGTATGCACACCTCCATTATCAGCAGAGCCTGTAGCCCAGTAAGAACCCTGATAAGTATCTGGTTGGCCAAAAGAATTAGGGTTACTAAAAGAACGAATGGCACCACCACTTCCTCCGGCACCAATTTCATCACCCATCAACCAATCATTAGAGCCTGAAGCATAATACTCAATCGACTCTCCAAATATGTCTGAAAAAGATTCATTAAGCGCTCCTGATTCGTAACTATAATTAAGGTTAGAAGAATACTCAGTTACACCATGAGAAATCTCATGCCCACAAATATCTAATGAAACTAATGGGCCATAGTTAACACCATCTCCATCTCCATAGGTCATTCGTGAACCATCCCAGAATGCATTCACGTAACCTGAAGAATAACTCACATACGATCTAATCAATGCTCCATTTCCATTATAAGAGCTTCTACCGTGCTCATTAAAGAAATATGAATACGTTTGCTCAGCCCCCCAGTGAGCCTGAACACCTGTAGCATTACCTGTGAAATTGGTACTACTGCTTGTTATTTCGGATGCATTGTTATAATTCGTACCATTATTAAGGTCAAAGGTCTGAATACCACTTCCGTCTACTGTTTGTCTTAATCGATATCCACCTGAATAACTGTCAGCTGTAAATGACACCGATCCGTTGTACAAACTGGTTCCGGTAGCTGCTACATTTGCATGATGAATTTTCTTGTTTTCAGAGATAAATTCTCCTGTTTTTGCATCGATGTAAACATCTGCTCTGTACAAGGGCTCTACAGAATAAACATCTAGTTTGTAGGCCAGTCTGTTTCTGATAATTACCAATTCTCCTTTAGGCTTTTTATAATCAATAAGCCCGGCTTCTTCGGGTTTTTCCCACAAATAACGCTTAGCACCTACATGCTGCATAGCCTTATTCAGAGCCACTGAACCTGAAATAGAAGCGGTGATATCCATCTTCTCAAATGGTGCATACTCCCCATTCATTGACTTAATAGCACCATTTTTGGAATGAACTATGTAGTTACCATCTTCTACTCTGATTCCCTTATAGTATTGTTGATACCTGATATGTTCCGCCCCATCAGAATCTTTAATAGACCGTGCTACACGTAGCTCATGACCTTCTGTAAGGCCTAATTGGTTTCGAAATACATTTTGAACTTCACTGGTTCTGACAGATTTCCGCTGAGTATCAAATACTAACTCTTTGATGAAACCCTTTTTTTTGTCTTTGATTGATTTGGAAATTTGTCCTTTTACTTGAGAAAAAACCGAAAAAGACATGAAAATTAGACATAGCGAGACCAGTCCTCGCCTGAGGTAAATTTGAATCATAATTTTTGTTTTAGGTTGAACTATTTAAACTCAATCTATAAAATAAATTATATAAATAAAATATTGCTTCAATTTTTTCGTTTGTGCTTGTTTAAAAAACAAGCTGCCAAGTCCAAATAAAAAGCCCGTAACTACTAGCTACGGGCTTTCCTTATTA
This sequence comes from Fulvivirga maritima, assembly GCF_021389955.1. Classification (NCBI taxonomy): domain Bacteria; kingdom Pseudomonadati; phylum Bacteroidota; class Cytophagia; order Cytophagales; family Fulvivirgaceae; genus Fulvivirga; species Fulvivirga maritima. The sequence continues at coordinate 2,231,168 of NZ_CP089980.1, read as the reverse complement.
CTTGAATATTTTATTACTATTGGCTCAATCTTCAGCGTAATGCGCTATAGGCAAACAACTACACATTAGATTTCTATCCCCGTAAGCATTATCTACTCTACCTACTGTAGGCCAGAATTTAGCATCTCTGATATATGCCAATGGAAAAGCAGCTTTTTCACGGCTATATGGCTTATCCCAAGCATCTGCAGTAACTAATGCAGCAATATGAGGAGCATTTTTCAGCACGTTATTATCTTTATCACACGCCTCTTCTTCTACCTCTTTTATCTCTTTTCTGATTTCGATAAGTGCATCACAGAATCTGTCAAGCTCCTCTTTAGGCTCACTTTCTGTAGGTTCAATCATCATAGTACCAGCCACAGGGAATGACACTGTAGGCGAATGGAATCCGTAATCCATCAATCGCTTAGCAATATCTTCCACTTCGATGCCGCATTTCTTAAACTCACGGCAATCGATAATCATCTCATGCGCACACCTGCCATTTTTACCAGTATATAACACCGGATAATGACCAGATAATCTTTCTTTAATGTAGTTAGCATTGAGAATAGCCATGCGAGTAGCATTTTTCAATCCTTCTCTTCCCATAAGGGCAATGTAAGCATATGAAATGGCTAAAATACTGGCACTACCCCAAGGAGCTGCTGATACAGGATCAATGGCTTGCTCGCCTCCTGTTTTTACTACAGGATTTCCTGGCAAGAACGGGGCTAGCTGAGAAGCCACGCCGATCGGTCCCATACCAGGGCCACCTCCACCATGAGGTATGCAGAAAGTTTTGTGTAGGTTAAGGTGACATACATCTGCTCCTATATTAGCAGGACTAGTAAGACCTACCTGAGCATTCATGTTAGCACCATCCATATACACCTGACCACCATATTCATGGATAATCTCACATATCTCCATGATTTCTTCTTCAAACACTCCATGAGTTGAAGGATATGTTACTATCAAAGCAGAAAGTTCATCTTTATGCTCCTCTGCTTTCGCCTTCAGGTCACTTACATCAATATTTCCTTTATCATCACAGTTAACAATAACCACCTTCATACCAGCAAGCACTGCACTGGCAGGGTTAGTACCATGAGCTGATGAAGGAATCAAAGTCACATTTCTCTTGCTATCACCTCTGCTTTCATGATAAGCTCTGATCACCATAAGACCGGCATACTCACCTTGAGCTCCACTGTTTGGTTGTAGTGATACTGCCGAGAAACCAGTGATGGCACATAACCAATCACTAAGATCTTTAAACATTTCGTGGTATCCTTCCGCCTGATCTTCTGGAGCAAATGGGTGAATATTACCCAACTCAGGCCAGGTAATAGGAATCATTTCGGTAGTACCATTCAGTTTCATAGTACAAGAGCCTAATGAAATCATAGAATGCACTAATGAAAGGTCTTTATTTTCAAGCCTTTTTATATATCTCGTCATTTCATGTTCTGAATGATGAGTATTAAAAATAGGATGAGTTAAATATTCCGATGTTCTGATGAGCTCTTGCGGCCAGTTCATTTCCAAGTTTTCACTTTCTGACTGAGCAGAAAAAGATAATGAGCCTGCTTTAGCAGCTGCAAAAACAGAAAGAATTTCTTCAATATCCTCGATTCTGGTAGTCTCATCAAGAGAGATACCTACATGGTCTTCGAAATACCTGAAGTTCATTTCTCTTTTCAAGGCCTCAGCCTTCAAAGCATCTACATTATCCACTTTAATTTTTAAGGTGTCAAAGTAGCCAGTATTTAATTGCTCTATGCCAAGAGACTTAAGGCCTTTATCTAATAATAAAGTAAGGCCGTGAATACGCTCTGCAATCTTCTTTAATCCCGTAGGGCCATGATAAACAGCATACATACCTGACATTACTGCCAATAGCACCTGCGCAGTACAGATGTTAGAAGTAGCTTTCTCTCTTCTAATATGTTGCTCACGAGTTTGAAGTGCCATTCTGTAGCCAGAATTTCCTTCACTATCAACCGAAGCACCTATTATTCTTCCTGGTATTTGTCTCTTATAACTGTCTTTTGTAGCAAAATAAGCGGCATGTGGTCCACCATATCCCATAGGCACACCAAAACGTTGACTGGTACCTACTACCACATCAGCTCCCATCTCTCCTGGAGACTTCATTAACAGAAGGCTCATCAAATCTGCTGCTATGGCAGTGAATACGTCATTTTCTTTAGCGGAAGCTATAAATGAAGAATAGTCATGCACTTGGCCGTTATTATCAGGGTTTTGAACCAAAACACCATATAATTCAGGATCAGTAAGGTCTACAGTATTTACATCACCCACTACCAACTCTATACCTACAGGCAACGCTCTGTTTTTCATTACGCTGATAGTCTGAGGGAACACATTTTGATCAACAAAAAACTTAGAAGCTTTTTTCTTGCTTCCTTTTCTTGCTCCTGCTAACATGGCCACGGCTTCAGCGGCAGCAGTACCTTCATCAAGCAGAGAAGCATTAGCTATCTCCATACCTGTAAGGTCTATAATCATAGTCTGAAAGTTGACTAAAGCTTCCAGTCTGCCCTGAGCTATTTCTGCCTGATAAGGAGTATAGGCAGTATACCAACCCGGGTTTTCAAGTATATTTCTTAATATAACAGGAGGAACAAACGTGTTGTAGTATCCTGCTCCTATATAAGACTTGTATATCTTATTCTTGCTGGCAAGGGTCTTGAAATCATTTAAAAATTTATACTCAGTCTTTGCCAAAGGCAGATTTACCTCCTCCTTTAGCCTTATAGCCTGAGGAATAGTCTGGTCAATTAGTTCTTCCAATGATGCGGCCTTTATTAAGCCCAGCATCTCCTTAATTTGGTCCTCGTCGGGTCCAATGTGCCTCGTTTCGAATCTTTCCAGGTTGTTAATTTCAAGTTTCATTAGTGAAGTAAGTTCTTGTAAAAACACTTCCATTTTGCCCGCCAAAATGAAAATGCAAAGTTAGTATTTCTTTATCAGAAATAAGCAACAGCAAAAACTTATAAGGACGATTATTAAACGGTGAATTTGCCGTTTGTAACAATTCATCAGAAATTAAAGACACAAGGGTATATTTTTTTTTATTTTTGAAAATAAACATTTCTAAAAATCAGCTTATTACATATGCGAAAGCTTAAATTATTTTTGATAGCGTTTGTCCTTACCGGCAGCTTATATGCTCAGGATAAAACCGCTGAGAAATATGCATCTACCATAACCAAGGAAGATTTACACGAAGATCTTTCTATTTTAGCTTCGGATGCGCTAGAAGGAAGAGAAACCGGCACAAGAGGACAAAAAATGGCTGCGGCTTTCATTAGTGCACATTTTGAATCTTTAGGGTTAACTGCTCCCGTAAAAAATGGAGACAGAAAAAGCTATCTACAGCCGGTAGAGCTATACTCTATAGTACCAGGAGATATTTTCATAGAAGTGGACGGTAAAAAGAAAAAGAACTTTGAAGATATAATCTACTATGGTACGTCTAGCACAAATAGCGTTTTAACCTCTGATATTGTATTTGCCGGAAGTGGCTCTGAAGAAGACTTTAACCAGGTAAAAGCAGAAGGCAAAGCGGCTCTGATATTTGTAAATAACCTAAGAGACCCTAAAGTGATGCAAAATGCTGAAAAAGCGAATGTATCCATCCTTTTTGCTGTAACAGATGCTACTGATGAGGATTTTAAAAATACTACTAACAGATTTAAAAGATATTTATCAGGAGGAAGATTATCATTAGAAAAACCATCTATTGCTTCTGGCAGTGCTGACGGCGTATTTCTGGTATCTCCATCTACAGCAGCTGAGATCTTCAACACATCAGTAGAAAAGTTAAAAGCTGCTGCTGATGAAAGTGGCAAAAAGTCATTAAAGAAGATCAAAGGCAGCTCTATTAAATATCAAACCGAACAAAAAGTAAAGACTGTAGGATCTGAAAATGTATTAGGCTATTTAGAAGGTTCTGACAAAAAAGAGGAGCTTATAGTAGTAACTGCTCACTATGACCATGAAGGAATTAAAAATGGACAAGTTTATAATGGTGCTGATGATGACGGCTCAGGAACCTCTGCCGTATTAGAAATATCAGAAGCCTTTGCAAAAGCTAAGGAAGATGGAAACGGCCCACGCAGAAGCATGCTATTTATGACTGTGACAGGTGAAGAAAAAGGTTTATTGGGCTCTAGCTATTATACAGACAATCCTGTTTTTCCTTTAGAAAATACGGTGGTGGACCTTAACATTGATATGATCGGCCGTATAGATGAAAAGCATGAAGACAATATTAACTACGTATACCTGGTAGGCGCTGACAAACTTTCTTCAGAACTGCATACCATCAGTGAAAAAGCGAATGAGACTTACACCAAATTTGAGCTTGACTATACGTATAACGATGAGAATCACCCGGAAAGAATCTATTATAGATCTGACCACTGGAACTTTGCCAAGAATAACATCCCTGTAATTTTCTATTTCAATGGAACGCACGAAGATTACCACCAGCCCACTGATACTGTAGATAAGATTAATTTCGAGCTATTAGAAAAAAGAGCCAAACTAGTTTTCTATACTGCCTGGGAACTGGCTAACAGAGAAGAAAGAATAAAAGTAGATAAACCTTCTGAGCAAAAGCTTAATCAGGATTAAGGTTATGAACTACCTAATAAAAAAGCCGGACAATGAATCATTGTCCGGCTTTTTTATTTTTATTTCTTCATCAATTAGATTGGCACATTCACATGTCTCTCTGCATGATATGATGATCTCACCAATGGCCCAGACTCAACATATTTAAGTCCTCTTTTCAAACCTTCTTCTCTATATGCATCAAACTGATCAGGGTGAATAAACTCAGCCACTTCAAGGTGCATTTTTGTTGGCTGTAAATACTGCCCCAGCGTAAGGATATCTAATCCATTAGCAGCCAGATCATCCATAGCCTTGTGCACTTCATCCTGAGTTTCGCCCACGCCAAGCATAATTCCTGTTTTAGTTCTCATGCCTGCCTCTTTAGTCTTTTTAATTTGCTCCAGACTTCTATGGTATTTGGCCTGAGGTCTAACTCTTCTATAAAGTCTTTCTACAGTTTCTATATTATGCGAAACCACTTCCTGCCCTGGCTCAATCATTCTATATAAAGCATCCCAATTTCCTTTTACATCAGGGATTAAGGTTTCTATAGTAGTCTCAGGGCTAAGCTCTTTAGTCAATTTCACCGTTTGGTACCATATCTCTGCACCTCTATCCTTCAGCTCATCTCTGTTTACAGAAGTAAGCACGGCATGCTTTACTCCCATCAACTTAATGGCTTCAGCTACACGTTTAGGCTCTTCTTCGTCATACTCAGGAGGCCTGCCCGTAGCTACGGCACAGAAAGTACAACTTCTGGTACACACATTACCTAAAATCATGAAAGTAGCCGTACCGGCACCCCAGCATTCTCCCATATTAGGGCAGCTTCCACTTTCACAAATAGTATGTAATTTATGGTTATCAACCAGTTTTCTCACTTTAGCATACTCCTTACCAATAGGTAATTTTACTCTAAGCCAGTCTGGTTTACGTTTTTTCTTTTGTTCTCCTTCAGAAATTACTGGTAGTTCTATCATAAGTAGGGTATGATTATTCTCAACACAAAACTAGAAAATAAATTTTTAAGACCTCACTATTTCAATTATCTTCTCCTGCCATAGAAAAGTGTAATGAAAGCAGTAGGGAAAACAGAGCTGTTATCATAAGCTGGCATAAGCTCTATCTCCCCGGCGTAGGCATCTAACAAAAAGCCTACTTCAAAACCGGTAACATGACTTTTCTGCGAGCCAAGCTCAAAGCTAAGAGCCGCTTTCAGATTAGCACCAATTCTAAGCTGTGATTCAAAAAGGCCTTGAAAAATTCTTCCTGATCCGTAGATCGTGCTAAAATCCTGATCTGAGTAAGGAGCATAGCTAAGGTCATAATCTGTATTATTAGCAAAGTAGCTAACATAATATGGGGTGAGTAATCCTATTGAAGGACCAATAGCGCCTATGGCTTTAATCTCCACACCTTGGTCGGGTGCTTTTCTGAATAAGACTAATTCGCGGCCATATTGTAATCTGATAGCATACAGATAATTACTTTTTCCGTATATAAACTGACCTCCTCCTTGATAAGATGTCACTCTCAGTTCACGTTCGTGCTTTACGTTCATGAGCTCCAGGCCAAAACTCTGGTACATTCTGTCAGTAAGCCTTTTAGACTTACGCGCCACTACACCACCAATAAGTCCACCAGCAGTATTTTTATTTACTCCCCATATAAATTCAGATTCATAGTTATCAGCCTCCAATGACTGAGCAAACCCAAAAAAAGGAGTGAATAAAATAAGTATTAATAATAGCTTTTTGCCCATACTAAGCAACAGAAAAAGTAATAATTTATAAATTTAAGGATTTTAGAGTTATTAACGAAAATAGCTCAATTTTAGTTTTTATCTAATCCCCTATTATGACACACTCTATGACTTCTGAGTATTTAGGTGATCTACGCAGTAGTGCTACTCACCTAAAATCTAACAATACCATTATTACTGATGCCCCGGTTGATAACAACGGTAAAGGAGAGGCTTTCTCGCCTACTGACCTAATCGCGTCTGCTTTAACCAACTGTATGATTACCATAATGGGCATTAAGGCCGCACAGGAAAATGTTGATATCAAAGGGCTCAAAGCAGAAGTTACAAAAGTTATGTCGGCTAATCCCAGAAAAATCAGTGAAATTATTATTTCCTTTTCTCATGATCATCTGGAGGCTACTCCTAAACAAATAGAAGTACTTAAAAGAGCTGCCAAAACTTGCCCCGTAGCGCTTAGCTTGTCACCGGACATAAAGCAAACTATCAGCTTTAACTTTTAGCCTGGCCTATTATCTCAGCGTAATTTATACCCATGTGGGAGTTGTTATAAACAGCTTCCCCTTCCTTAATAAGGATCACTTGAGGTGATTCATGCTGTACACTAAAAGCATCAGCTATTTCATTAGAAATACTGCGGTATTTTAAAAGGTCTAGAAAATATGGCTTTATCACCTGGGCATCATCATCTTGCCATGATCGCTCCAGTCTGTTAAGCGCCATGCTACTAATAGGGCAAGTGGTACTATGCTTAAATAGCATAACCATTTGTCCTTTAGACTCTTCCTTTAATGTGTTTATTTGATCAGGGTTATCTATTTTATTCCATTCCATATTCTAATCGTTCCAAAGTCCTTCTTCTTTTTTATCGTACCTAGGTTTTCTCTCCTTCTGCTTCACATTAAGAGGCTGATTTTCCTCTTTCTTAAACCATTTAGACCATAAAATTTTAAAGCTAAACACTTTTTCTTTTTCCCTCTTACCGTTAGACTTCATACTTATATACTTGAAGTCAGGGTGCCTATTGCCCACCCATTTTTTACGCATTTTAATATTACCCTGATAACTACTTGCTTTGATAGCTGCCCTTGAAGGTCCTTTGCCCTTAGAAGCATTATCAGCTGCGTGTGGTCGGGTTTTGTAATTAACATTAGCTTTAAATCGGCCTTGAAAATCCATACCCTTGGCAGTTCCTTTACCTGCAGGCCTGTTTTTTAATGACTCTCTGGCTGCAGAAGGGTTTTGTTTAAATACTCTTCTGTCTTTAACGTTACCACTATACTTTCCTGTTTTGAAAAATTCCTTATTTGGCTTCCTTACTTTAATAGACTCGTCAGCTGCATTTGGTGCCTTTTTATATTTAAAGCTCCTCTTCATGCCTCCTCTATACACATGAGCATCGTCTGGTCCTGTCTTATTCATGTAAGGGTACATTTTTATGTGACCAGTAAAATTGGCCGACTTAGCCGCATTTTTCTTCACCAGATTTTTTCGCACCTTAATATTTCCCTGGAAGGCTGCTGACTTCTTATCTTGATCTCTAGGTATGCGGCTATCAATAGGCTGACCTTTATTATTCCATAATTGACCACTTATACTACCGCCACCTTTCAAAACTTTTCCGGCCTTTACATTTCCCTGGAATTTGGCTATTCGATTGTCTTGCTTTCTTGGTGCTCTGCTATCAACAGGCCTGCCTTTATTATTCCGGGATCTATCACTAATACTGCCACCGCCTTTAAACACACGACCTCCTTTTACATTGCCTTGAAATTTAGCTATTTGATTATCTTGCCTTCTAGTTCCACGTCCTTCCAGTGGTCTGCCTTTGTTATTTCTGGAACGATCGCTAATACTACCGCCACCTTTCAATACACGGCCACCTTTTACATTTCCCTGGAACTTAGCTGTCTGATTATCCTGTCTTCTTGGTCCTCTACCTTCTAAAGGTCTGCCTTTATTATTTCTAGATCTATCACTAATGCTGCCTCCTCCTTTAAGAATACGGCCACCTCTGGCATTACCCTGAAATTTAGCAGTTTGATTATCTTGCCTTCTGGGGCCTCGGCCATCAATTGGTCTACCACGGTTATTTCTAGAACGACCACTGATGCTACCTCCCCCTTTTAGAATGCGGCCACCTTTTACATTACCCTGAAAGCCTGCAATACGAGTATCTTGCGATCTTGGCGCTCTACTTTGTATTGCTCTTCCATTATTATTTCTTCTTTTCCCGCTAATGCTGCCTCCTCCTTTGAGTGGCTTGCCTGCTCTTACCCTTCCTTTAAACCCACTACCTACAGAAGGAGAGCCTAACTTAGGCAATGGCTTACCGCTTCGCTCTTTTCTTGAGCTTTCAGATTTAAAACCTCCACCTTTCAGTTTGCCTCTATAGGCTTTGTCTCCTTTGCGCTTGCCAGTAGGATAGGCATTAAATTGAGATCCTCCAAAATCTGGTCTTTTAGAATTTCTTATTCTGAGCTTATGCCCACTGATATCATTTTTCCAGGCACGTTCTCTTCTTTTGGTTACGGAATTATACCCACTTTGCACATTACCATTATAAGCTCTGTCTCCCCTTCTGCCTCCTGATGAAGTATATTTTATTCTTCCAGGCCTCTTAATTGACTGCCTTTCGTTGGTTCTTTTCGTTCTGAATTTTCTTCCGGTAATATCACCCTGAAATGCCTTTTCCCAAGGGCTTCTCTTCCTGAAAGCATTATAAGGACTCCGCTTTCTTCTTACATTATATGAGCCTGATGCCGAACGAGGTGATATTCTTTTTACTTTACGCGGTCTTTCCGGATCACGCGTGGCAGACATATTATTTTGCCTATATCGTTTTCCTGTAAAAGTAGTTCTTACTGAGTTTCTATTAAAAGCTCGGCCAGCGGCTTTACCTGCTCGCTCTCTTTTTCTTGAGCTATATCTTGGTGTTTGCCTGTTAGCTTTGGCTCTGCTGCCCTCGCTCATTCTTTTCCGACCTGCGTAAGGATTAGGTGAAGCAATACGCGCCCCCCATTGAGGCCTGGTAGATCTTTTTGACCTGAATTTCCTGCCAGTGATATCTCCATGAAAGGCTCTTTCTCCCTGGCGTGATCTAATTTTAAACTTAGTAGCTCTTAATTTGCGGCGGTTAGACTTTCCTCTATCACCTCTTCTTTTAAGCCTTCTATTCTTTTTATTTTTCTTGGCCTTTACCCTTTCATATTCAGATCTCTTGCCCTGAGCATGAGCCACGGGAGAAGCCATACCAATAAAAAACAGGAGCAGCATTCCATAGAATAATGTCCTTATTATTGGCAATTTTGCAAAAAATGGTATTTGATAGGTAAACTTCAATCCGGCTGATCACTTAAAAAATTAGAATTCAATTAGCCTTTAAACGCACTAATTTAATTAAAATTCCAGCAATTCCTCAATTTTTTGTTTGAGCCTTCCTTTAGGGAGAAAGTTTTCTTCCAGTGAAGAGGCAAACGGCACTGCACTATCCAGGCTGGCTACTCTGAATACTGGCGCATCTAAATATTTAAAGCAATGTTCTGCAATCCATGCAGCCAACTCCCCAGCGATACCTCCGGTAAGACAATCTTCATGCAAAAGTAATACTCTATTCGTTTTCTGCACTGTTTTTTCTACGGCTTCTTTATCCCAGGGCAGTAGTGTGCGCAAATCTAAAATATCAGCAGATGCTCCTAAGCTCTTCACCACTTCTTTAGCCCAATGCACGCCCATACCATAAGTAATTATAGATAGCTGCTCGCCCTCTTCTACTAATCTGGCTTTACCTATTTCAGTAGTATAATAATCATCAGCCACCTGCTCACTTAATGAGCGATATAAATATTTATGCTCAAAATAAATGACAGGATTAGGATCTTCAATTGCGGCAGCCAATAAACCTTTAGCCTCTGCCGGAGATGACGGGTAAACCACCTTTAGCCCCGGCGTATGAAAAAACCATGCTTCGTTTGACTGGCTATGAAAAGGACCCGCTCCAACTCCCGCACCAGCAGGCATCCTTATTACCACATCAGCATTTTGCTGCCATCGGTAATGAGATTTAGCCAGGTTATTCACTATCTGATTAAAACCACAAGTCACAAAATCAGCAAATTGCATTTCTATAACGCTCTTTTGGTTCTTAATGGACATACCTAACCCAATACCAATAATAGCAGATTCACAAAGAGGTGTATTTCTTATCCTTTCCTTTCCAAAAAGCTCCACAAAACCTTCAGTCACTTTAAAAACACCACCATATTCAGCTATATCCTGCCCCATTACCACCAGCTCAGGAAATCTCTCCAAGCTTTGCTTCAGCCCATCAGAGATTGCATCGACTAATCTCCTTTCAGATGTTTTTTCACCAGTAGGTTTAGTCTCTTTATAATCATGAGGTGCATACACATCATTAAGCTCATTTTCTACTGATGCTTCTGGCACTCCTTCAGCAAAAGCAGTCTTTAAGCCCTCATCAATTTCTTTTAGAATGGCCTTTCGAAGTTTATCAACATAGGCCTTTGTTATTACCTTTTCTTTAAGAAGATAGGCCTCATAATTTTCTACAGGATCTTTTAGTGCCCATTTATCAAGCAGTTCTTTAGGCACATATTTAGTACCCGAGGCTTCTTCATGGCCTCTCATCCTAAAAGTAATGGCCTCTACAATTACTGGCTTGGGGTTAGCCCTCATATTATCAGCCAGCTGCGAAATAGTGTTGTAGACCTCTAGCACATTATTACCATCAATCTTAATGGCATCTATACCGTAACCAACGCCTTTATCTACAAAACTAGCACACCTAAACTGTTCGCTCACTGGCGTAGAAAGACCATAACCATTATTTTCAATCACAAATATTACTGGCAAGTCCCAAACGGCAGCCACATTTAATGCTTCATGAAATTCCCCCTGACTTGCACCGCCATCACCAGTAAAGACCACAGTAGCTTTTTGCTCTCCATTCAATTTATTAGCTAAAGCAATACCATCAGCTACGGACAGCTGAGGCCCCAGGTGTGAGATCATGCCTATAATATGGTGCTCATTACTACCAAAATGAAAAGACCGATCCCTCCCTTTAGTAAAGCCAGAAAGCTTACCCTGAAACTGAGCAAATAATTTTCTATATGGAATATTACGTGAGGTGAACACCCCGAGATTTCTATGCATAGGCAGAATATATTCATCTGAATGAAGTGCAGAAGTAGCGCCAACAGAAATAGCTTCCTGTCCTATACCTGAAAACCACTTACTCACTTTGCCCTGCCGGAGTAAAATCAACATTTTTTCTTCTATCATACGTGGTCTCAAAAGCCCTTCGTACAATGTCTTCAACAACTGATCCGAGTACTCCTTGCGATCAAAATTCATATATCCGTCTATTGATTTCAAACAAAATTAAAGTATTGGCTATATCTGCAAAGTGATGTTATATTTTTATTTTTGTCTGCTAATGATCAAATACAACAGCTTCACTTTAGATAATGGGTTGCGGGTTATAGTACATGAAGACAAAAGTGTACAGTCTGCGGTAATTAACATTTTATATGATGTAGGTTCGAGGGATGAATCTCCAGAAAAAACCGGGTTCGCTCACCTTTTTGAGCACCTCATGTTTGGAGGCTCCAAAAACATCCTTAATTATGATGAACCTTTACAGGAAGCCGGAGGCGAAAATAATGCCTTCACTAACCCTGATGTCACTAACTACTACCTTACCGTGCCTCCTCAAAACCTGGAAACCGGTTTTTGGCTAGAGTCTGATAGGATGCTAGGACTTTCTTTTGACCCAAAAGTGCTGGAAACGCAACAGAAAGTAGTTATAGAAGAGTTTAAACAAAGGTATCTTAATCAACCTTATGGTGACTTGTGGCTGAAATTCAGACCGCTAGCTTATAAAGCGCATCCTTACCAATGGCCTACTATTGGTAAAGAAATTCGCCATATTGAAGACGCTACCATGGATGACGTTAAGGCTTTCTTCTACAAACACTATGTGCCCAACCAGGCCATTATGGTAGTAGCCGGCCATGTTGATACTGAAGAGGTGAAAGCACTGGCAGAAAAATGGTTTGGCCCCATCCCCAGAGGTGAAGCGTATGTTCGCAATCTTCCGAAAGAACCCGTTCAAAACGAAAGAAGGTTTATGGAAATAGTTGAAGATGTTCCTTCAGACATGCTTACCATGGCCTTTCATATGCCTGGCAAGTTTGACCCTGACTATACTTCAGTAGATCTTATCAGTGATATTTTGGGTCGTGAAAAATCTTCTCGCTTATATCAGAAGCTGGTTAAAGAACAATCAATCTTTAGCTCTATCAATGCTTATGTTACCGGGTCTATGGATCCTGGGCTTCTGGTTATTACGGGTAGGGTATCAGAAAATGTGCCTATAGAAAAAGCTGAAGAGCATGTATGGACCATTATCAATGACTTACTGGCAAACGGTATAGAAGATTCAGAATTAGAAAAAGTAAAAAATCAGGCAGAATCTACTTTAGTATTTTCAGAAGTAGAGCTATTAAATAGAGCCCGAGCGCTGGCTTTTGCCTCGCTATCTGGCGACACTAACTTTGTAAACCAGGAAGCAGAACTTATTCAGGAAGTAACTAAAGAACGCATGGAAGCCTTAGCTCCCCAGATCCTGAGAGAAACCAACTGCTCGGTTTTATATTATAAATCAAAAGAAAAGAACGCATGAAAATAAGAACAGGTTTTGGGTATGATGTACATCAGCTACAAGAGGGCTATGATTTTTGGCTGGGAGGCATTAAGCTGGCGCACACCAAAGGGGCTGTAGGCCACTCTGATGCCGACGTGCTTATTCATGTTATTTGCGATGCACTATTGGGAGCCGCTAATATGCGTGATATTGGCTTTCATTTCTCTGATAAAGATCCTCAATATAAGGGTATAGATAGTAAAATCTTGCTGAAAGAGGTAATGAAGCTTATCCGTGAGAAAGGATGGAAAATCAGCAATATTGATAGCACCATTTGCCTTCAGCAACCCAAGGTTAATCCACACATACCAGAAATGAAAGCCTGCCTGGCTAAGGTGATGGAAATCCCTGAAGAAGATTTATCTATAAAAGCCACTACTACAGAAAAACTAGGTTTTGTAGGCAGAGAAGATGGAGTTTCTGCTTATGCTACCGTATTAATTATAAAATGAGCAAACAACCTGACATAAAATTAATCACTACAGACGATGGCTCTCATAGCCTGTATGTATCTCGTTTAAATGAAACCTATCACTCTTTTCATGGCGCGGTGCAAGAGTCTGTTCATGTTTTTATAAAGTCGGGCCTTGAGTATAAAATACAGCAGGCCCCTCAGCCTGCTTATTCCATATTTGAAGTGGGCCTGGGCACGGGCCTCAATGCGCTACTTACCGCAGACTATGCCCATGCTCATCAGCAAAAAATACACTTCACTTCCATAGAAGCTTACCCCCTAAAGGCAGAGCTGACTGATCATCTAAACTATTGTGATTATCTAAAAGCTCCAGAAGCCAAAGAGTGGTTTTCTAAAATCCACCAAACTGCATGGAATAATGATGAACCAATTCACAACCATTTTTTGTTAAAAAAAATAGATAAAAAGCTAGAGGAATGTACCTTGCCGGAAGCTGCTTTTGACATTATTTATTTTGATGCCTTCGCTCCCAGCAAGCAAGAAGAACTCTGGAGTTATGATATTTTGAATAAGATAGTTCAGGCTATGAAACCTGAGGCTGTGTTTGTTACTTATTGTGCCAAAGGTCAGTTAAAAAGAGACTTAAAGAGCCTTGGACTGACGGTAAACTCTCTGCCGGGCCCTCCTGGAAAAAAGGAGATGGTTCAGGCCATTAAGGCATAACCAGCACAGGTGACAAAATAAAAATTTTCGCAAACGATTTAAAATTGATAATTTTTAAATTTGTCCGCGCACTCTTTGAAAAAATCATAAAATAACTTTATCTTTTATGTATATAAGTCGGATTTTTCGTTAATTACGTAGAAATTTATAAAGTGTATTCTTGATAAGAGTCGCTCAACGGCTAAATTCCATTAGCCAATCCCTAAAAAATTATAATGCTTATGAAAAGTGATCAACAGCGGGGGTTGTACACCCCAGAGCTAGAACATGACGCCTGCGGAATAGGGTGCATTGCCAACATAGATGGTAGCAAATCCTCCTCCATTGTTCAAGATGCTATAGATATGCTTGAAAATATGGAACACAGGGGAGGTACTGGCAGTGACCCTGAGACCGGTGACGGTGCAGGTATTCTTATTCAGATTCCACACGATTTTCTCGCGAAGGAATGTAAAGAGCTAGGCTTTGAATTACCCGAAGCCGGTAAGTATGGAGCAGGAATGGTATTCTTTCCCGTAAACCCTGCCGTGCGAAATGAATGTCGCGCAATATTTGAAAAACATGCAGAAGAGATGGGCTTTACTCTATTAGGCTATAGGAGTGTGCCGGTAAACCATAATATACCGGGCTCTGGAGCCAGAAAAGTGGAGCCTGTAATTGAGCAGATATTTTTTAAACATAATAACGAAAAGATCAGCACTGATGAGCTGGAACGGAAACTTTTCGTTTTAAGAAATCATACTACGCACTACATTGGTCATAATGTAAAGGGAAACAATCATGACTTTTATGTGCCTAGCCTTTCAAGCAAAACAATGGTATACAAAGGTCAGCTGCGTACTAACCAGCTAAGACCATACTATTTTGATTTGCAAAATGAGCACGTAACGTCTGCTCTTGCCATTATTCACTCCAGATTTAGCACAAACACCTTCCCTAACTGGAAACTGGCACAACCTTTCAGATACATTGCGCACAATGGTGAAATCAACACTATCAGAGGTAATGTAACTAAAATGAAATCAAAAGAGGCAATGATGAAATCTACGCTCTTCACAGACGAAGAACTGAAGATGTTATTGCCTATCACCAACCCGGCACACTCTGATTCTGCCAACTTTGATGCTTTGGTAGAGATGCTGGTACTCAGCGGAAGATCATTACCCCACGTAATGATGATGATGGTACCCGAAGCCTGGGAAGATAACGAACTAATGGATGCCGATAGAAAGGCATTTTATAAATATCATGCTGCTCTTATGGAGCCCTGGGATGGTCCCGCTGCCTTAGTATTTACTGATGGCAAGCAAATAGGGGCTACACTTGATAGAAACGGACTTCGCCCTTCAAGATACTGTATCACTAAAGATGGCAGGCTGGTAGTATCTTCAGAAACAGGAGCACTGATAGTGAAGCCTGAAAATGTAGTGAGCAACGGCCGTATGCAGCCAGGCAAAATGCTATTGGTAGACATTGAAGAAGGCAAAGTAGTTTATGATGAAGAGGTAAAAGCCAAGGTAAGCAAAAAAAGCCCATACGATAAGTGGATCAAAGACCACAGAACGAAGCTAAGACTTGTACCTCAGCCTACTGAACTAGAAGCTGATTACAACAAAGAAACTTTACAGCTTAGACAAAAAGCATTTGGTTATACTAAAGAAGACCAAAAAGTAATTTTAGGCCCTATGGCAGTAAGCGGTACCGAGCCTATTGGTTCTATGGGAGCTGACACTCCGCTAGCCGTTTTATCTGACCAGAGTCAGCACATATCCAGCTATTTCAAACAGTTATTTGCTCAGGTAAGTAACCCTCCTATTGACCCGATCAGGGAGCGCACAGTAATGTCTTTATTTACTCGCGTAGGAGAAAGTTTGAACATATTGGAAGAAACTCCTGAGCACACTAAGCAAATCCATATTTCACAGCCCGTTCTTTTGAACTCTGACCTACAGAAGTTCAAGAACATGGCCAATTTCGGATTTGATTACCAAGTAATTAACTCAGTATTTTTAGCTGATGGAGAACCCGGGCGCTTAGAAGAAGGCCTTGATGCTATTTGTCAGGCAGCTGAAGAGGCAGTGAGAGCAGGAAAAAAAGTATTGATAATATCAGATAGAGCAGTTGATAAAGAACACGCTCCTATTCCATCTTTACTAGCCACGGGAGCTATTCATCAGCACTTGGTAAAAAATAAAATACGAACCAAAGCAGGCTTGGTGGTAGAAGCCGGAGATGTGAGAGAAACGCATCACTTTGCCACTATTATAGGTTATGGCGCTAGTGCTATTAACCCTTACCTTGCTCTGGAATCTATAAAAGAGCTACATGAAGAAGACCTTTTAGAACAAAAAATCACTGAAGAAGAAGCGCTAGCCAACTACCAAAAAGCAATTGGCTATGGTTTATTGAAGGTGCTTTCTAAAATGGGTATCAGTACTCTTCAGTCTTACCAATCATCTCAGATATTTGAAGCCCTTGGCCTAAGCAAAAAAGTGATAGACCGATGCTTCAAAGGCACTATTTCCAGAATAGATGGTTTGGATTTCGACGGCCTAGCTATCGAAGTACTGGCAAGACACAGAGGGGCTTATTATGCTAACACTAAAACCTTGGAAACTGGTGGTGTGTACCAATGGAAACGTAGAGGTGAAAGACATACTTTCAACCCTGAGACTATCCATTTACTACAGCATTCTACTAAAACTAATAACTTCGACCTTTATAAAAAGTATGCTCAGAAGATCAATGATCAGACCAGAGATGCTTTAACCCTAAGAGGCTTGCTTGACTTCAAGAGCAGAAACGCAGTGCCTATAGAAGAAGTAGAGTCTAAGGAAGAGATCTTCAAAAGATTTGCTACCGGAGCCATGTCATTTGGATCTATCTCGCATGAGGCTCACTCCACTTTGGCCATAGCCATGAACCGCATTGGTGCTAAAAGCAACAGTGGAGAAGGCGGAGAAGATGAAATAAGGTTTGAAAGAAAAGAAAATGGCGATTGGGAAAGATCAGCCATTAAGCAAGTAGCATCAGGTAGATTTGGTGTAACCAGCTACTACCTGTCTAATGCTGACGAGCTACAAATAAAAATGGCTCAAGGTGCAAAACCTGGTGAAGGGGGACAGCTACCCGGCCACAAAGTGGATGACTGGATCGGAAGAGTGAGACACTCCACTCCGGGAGTAGGGCTTATATCACCGCCTCCTCACCATGATATTTATTCTATTGAGGATCTTGCGCAGCTCATTTTTGACTTAAAAAATGCCAATAGAAAGGCTAGAATAAACGTAAAACTAGTTTCCGAAGCAGGTGTAGGTACTGTGGCGGCCGGTGTTAGTAAGGCTAACGCTGACGTAGTGCTTATTTCCGGGGCTGATGGTGGTACAGGAGCATCTCCTTTGAGCTCTATCCGTCATGCTGGTTTACCTTGGGAGCTTGGCTTAGCTGAAGCGCACCAGACTCTGGTAAAAAATGACTTAAGAAGCCGTATTACAGTACAAACTGATGGGCAGCTAAGAACAGGTAGAGACCTAGCCATAGCTACACTATTAGGGGCTGAAGAATGGGGAATATCTACCGCTGCCCTGGTAGTAGAAGGATGTATTATGATGAGAAAATGTCATCTAAATACTTGTCCGGTAGGTATAGCTACTCAAAATGAAGACCTGAGAAAACTGTTTACAGGAGATCCTGATCATGTGGTAAACTTCTTCACCTTCCTGGCTGAAGATTTGAGACAAATCATGGCGCAACTCGGTTTCAGAACTATCAACGAAATGGTAGGACAAACTGACGTACTGAAAGTAAGAAGTGATATTAACCACTGGAAATATAAGAGTCTTGATTTAACTCCTATTCTATTTAAAGAAACCATTTCTGATCACGTAGGTATCTACAAACAAGTAGAGCAAGATCATGAATTAGACATGGTGCTGGATTGGGAACTGGTTAATGCTGCCAAACCGGCATTAGAAAACAAGACCAAAGTAAGTAAAGACTTCCCAATTAAAAATACTGACCGTGCAGTAGGAGCTATTCTATCTAACGAAATCAGTAAAATATACAAAGGAGAAGGATTACCTGCCGACACTATAGGGTTTAAATTCAGAGGATCTGCAGGACAAAGCTTCGGAGCCTTCTTAACCTCAGGTGTTCACTTTGACTTAGAAGGAGAAGCCAATGATTACTTCGGAAAAGGCATGTGTGGAGGACATCTTTCTGTATATCCTGACAAAACTTCAACTATTGTAGCTGAAGAGAATATAATTATTGGTAACGTGGCCTTTTATGGAGCTACTAAAGGCGAAGCCTACATCAGAGGCATGGCCGGAGAGCGTTTCTGCGTAAGAAACTCTGGAGTAAACGTAGTGGTAGAAGGTGTAGGAGACCACGCTTGTGAATATATGACAGGCGGGCACGTAGTAGTGCTAGGACCTACGGGTAAAAACTTCGCCGCAGGTATGAGTGGTGGAATTGCTTATGTGTATGACAAAGACAATTCATTTGATCAGCTATGCAACAAAGGCATGGTTGGACTTGATCCACTTGAAGAGGAAGACAAAGACTTTTTAAGAAAAATGCTGGAAAACCACCTCAAAAATACTGGCAGTGCTTTGGCACAAAAAGTATTAGAGAACTGGGTTGGTGAGCTTAGCAAGTTTGTTAAAGTCATTCCTCACGATTACAAAAAAGTTTTATTAAAAAGAAAAGAAGCACTAAAAGTGGCTGTATAATATGGGACAAAAAGACGGATTTTTACAATACGACAGAGAGCTGCCATCTTCAAGAGACCCTCAAACAAGAATTCATGATTATAAAGAAATCTATGAGGAATTTCCTGAGACTAAGACTAAGCAGCAAGCAGCACGTTGCATGGATTGTGGCATCCCTTTTTGCCATAGTGGCTGCCCATTAGGAAATATTATTCCTGAATTTAATGATGCTGTTTATAGAGAACAATGGGAGGAAGCAGTAGAAATACTTACTTCTACTAACAACTTCCCTGAATTTACCGGCAGAATATGCCCTGCCCCTTGTGAAGCAAGTTGCGTATTGGGCATTAATAAACCTCCGGTAGCTATAGAACATATAGAAAAAACTATTGCAGAAAAAGCCTATGAATTAGGCTACATAACACCACAACCGCCACAAGAAAGAACGGGTAAAACAGTAGCAGTAATAGGTTCCGGTCCTGCCGGGTTAGCCACTGCCGCACAGTTAAACAAGGCGGGGCATTTGGTTACTGTATTTGAAAGAGCGGACAGAATAGGAGGCTTACTTAGATACGGAATCCCGGATTTCAAATTAGAAAAATGGGTAATAGACCGAAGAGTTGAAGTAATGGAGCAGGAAGGCATTACCTTTAAAACTAATAGCTTTATAGGTACTGATATTCCAGCTTCTGAGTTAGAAAACAACTTCGATGCCGTGGTAATATGTGCTGGTTCTACTCACCCCAGAGATCTGCCTATACCAGGCAGAGAGCTGGATGGCGTTCACTTCGCCATGGATTTCCTTACACGACAAAATAAAGAAGTGGCAGGAGATCAGGTAAATGATAAAATTACTGCTAAAGACAAAAATGTACTGGTTATAGGTGGTGGAGATACAGGTTCTGACTGTATTGGTACTTCTAACAGGCATGGAGCTAAGTCTGTAATGCAGATAGAGCTATTGACCAAGCCTTTAACTCATAGAACAGATAAAGATCCTTGGCCTCTTTGGCCTATGACTCTGAGAACCTCTTCTTCTCATGAAGAAGGAGCTGACAGAAAGTGGGCTATCTTAACCAAAGAGTTTATCGGCAGTAATGGTAAGCTTGAAAAAGTAAAACTAGTAGACATAGAGTGGGCTTCCGGAGAAGATGGCAGACCTACCTTTAATGAAATAGAAGGTACAGAAAGGGAAATACCATGTGAATTGGCTCTTTTGGCCATTGGCTTTTTAGCTCCTGAAAACAAGTTGTTAGATGCTTTTGATGTAGAGAAAGACCCTAGAGGCAATGCTCTAACCAGAGGCTATCAGACTAACAAGAGTCATGTTTTTGCTGCTGGTGATGCCCGTAGAGGTCAATCTTTGGTAGTGTGGGCCATCTCAGAAGGTAGAGAGGCTGCTATTGCCGTAGATCGTTATTTGATGGGTGAAAGCAAGCTTGAAGCTAAAGATGACTCGTTCCTGAATATTGCTGTAGAAAAATAATTTTTCAGGAAAAGGTTAATTGCTCGTTTAACTTATTAAATTTTGCATTTTATTCATCACTATGCAAAATGGAACAGCAAATTAGCTTAAAGAAAAAACTATACGACCACTGCGTAAGCTTTGTAGATCAGAGGATAAAGAATGCCAAAGATGCTATGGAGTCAGCGCAGGCGGCCGCTAACGATGAGACTAAAAGCTCGGCTGGAGACAAGTATGAAACCGGAAGAGAAATGATGCAACAAGAGATGGAGAACAATGCCATTCAATTGGCTGAAGCTCAGAAATTGAAAGAAATAATCTTAAGCATTAATCCGGGAAGATCTCATACAACAGCCCAGTCAGGCAGCTTGGTGATTACAAACAATGGTAGTTTTTATATTACCATTGGTGCTGGTAAAATAGTTATGGATGGTAAAGACTATTTTGCTATAGCTCCGTCTTCACCTTTAGGCATGCAGCTCATCGATAAATCAAAAGGAGATTCATTTGAACTTAATACCAGAAAGTTCGTTATTGAAGACATTCTTTAAGAAAAGGGCTGTCTCAAAAATGTTATTTAATTAATATCACATTGAGGCAGCCCCATTTTTATTTATTTAGTGATGTAAATATTTTCAGAAAGAAGCTGCTTATCATTCTCTTTAATAAGAAGAATATAAATGCCTGCCTTCAGTCCACCCACATCCACTGTTGAAGTATTATTAACCACTTTTTTGGTCATTACCGCCTTACCAGCAGGGTCTACAATTTCCATCGTAGTACTTTCTGTTACTTCGGCCACTTCTAAATTCAAGGTACTGCTAACCGGATTAGGGTAGAATCTGTATTTAAAGTTATTATTTCCCCCCTCATCTTCTAAATTAATTCTAGCAGAAGATGTTGATACTGGTTCAAATCTAAACATTTGATTATACTGGTCGCTTAAGCAATCCCACTGCATAACATTAGCACCATCTGCAGTTGAAGCATCTTCAACATCTAGACACTTATCACTTAGTCTGGATTTTATTCTTACCCAGCCTCCGCTTCCGGCATTTGAGAAATAGAACTGCTGACCTTCTCCACCCCAATAATCAAAAATAGTTACATTAGCTCCACTTTCTTCAGACAGCTCCCAAATATCTAAAGCTCTGCCTTGAGCATTTAGAGGGTGAAAACTCCAGTATCCATTACCACGGTCACGTGCTAACCATTTCTGATAACTTCCATTCCAGTATTCCCATTGATTTACGTTAGTCCCGTTATCAGATTCAAGTTCATAGAGCTCTAATGATTTAGTTACATCATGTCTCGGGGTAATGCGGTAGGTACCACCATTTACTATACCACTGGCACATGTACCACAGGTGGGGCCATCGCCTCCTCCACCTCCTCCGCCGCCGCCGACGTTAGATTCTACTGCACCTAAATCAGGAGCAGAACCATTATAGCTTATTCCTGATGAAGTTACGCCTACATTTATAAGATCACTACCAGAAGCCAAAGATAAAAAGCCATTAGAGGTAGGATCATTATAAACTCCTGGCACTAACGTTACAAAATCAGAACTGCTCACTGAATATGGCCATGAATCACCATTATCAAACACGTTTGGTGCTGAAGTATTTCCTCTGATACGATCATTAGAAGAAGATTCAAAAGAAATGTTATTCTTAAAAACATGAGAAGCCCCATCACGAGTGTGGAAGTTATAATCATCATTATTATAAGAAGTGTTGTTAGTAAACTCTATACGACCGGTATTCCCATTGTCAGTAAAACCATGCTTACCATTATTATAGGCAATACATCTTCTTACTATATGGTTAACATGAATTCCAGATCCACCAAGTTTAAAACCGTTCTTATCACCACCACCAGAAGTATTGCCGTCTAGTAATACGCCATTATTATGAGCAATACATCCAAGTAAAGTAACTGGGCCAATCGGACCTGTATCATTTTTAGTATACAGATCCCAACCATCATCAATGTTATGATGTGCAACGCAAGCGTCAAAGACATTACCATTACCCACTGTAAGTTTAGCGGCAAAACCATCAGCATCTTCATTATCAGAATCTCTATTGTTAAAAGATTCACATCTCAAAATGAGATTATTAGCAGGCCATTGGCTAATACTGTTATAAGAACCATTATACCTGCTTATTTGAAGACCGGTATCATGGTTAGAGTGAAAGATGCAGTCTTCAATAGTATTGTTGTTTCCAGCTACAAGCATACCATTGTCTCCTGCCTGCTGAATAGTAATACCTCTGAAATGCCAATAGTTAGCATCCAGAACTATTCCACGGTTAGAAGAATTTTCTGACTGAGCAGAAAAATTAAAGATGGGCACTCCACCATCAGCCCAAACCCTAATGGGTGAACTAGAAGAGCCAGACTTATTCCTGGGTATTACCACTGTGCTGGAATAATTATACGTACCTCCACGCACATAAATGTAATCGCCAGAACTGGCTACATTCACTGCTCTCTGCAGTGTGTAAAATGGACTCCCACTCGATCCTGAGTTAGAATCATTTCCATTTGTAGCAACATAATAATTAGCTGCTTTGGCGGAAAAAACACCTAGTATCAATACCAGAAAAATTAAGATAGAATTTTTCATAAAATGAAAATTTTTGGTTGAATAAATTGCCAACTATAATCAAGTTCTTATTGAATATTTATCTTATGACTTATCGCTACGCTTTCATCATTAATTAAAAGGACATAAGCGCCTGGTTGAAGAAAAGAAACATCGAGCTGAGAAGAAGCTGATAGTATTTTAGCGGAGCTTAATAGGCTTCCATTAACATCAAAGATTTGATAAAAGGCTGCTTCTGTGGGCTCTTTGGGCAATTGCAAGTTTATCGTACTCTGTGCCGGGTTAGGATAAATACTGATTTCCCCCTGAGTAATTTTCTCTTCATCAAAATTAACCCTGGCTACCTGAGAGCCCGCTGCTACAGGCTCAAATCGAAACATCTGATTAGTCTGATTACTTATACATTCCCACTGAATGAGGTTAGCGCCATTATCAGAAGATCCATCTAAAACATCTAAACACTTTCCACTCAAACGGGATTTAATACGCACCCATCCGCCACTCCCAGCGTTAGAAAAGTAAAATTGCTGGCCATCACCTCCCCAATAATCATAGATATTTATAGTAGCTCCATCATCCTGAGACATTTCCCAGATATCCATCGACCTGCCCTGAGCTGCTACCGGGTGGAAACTCCAATAGCCATTGCCTCTGTCTCGAGCTACCCAGTGCTGATACTCGCCGCCCCAATATTCCCACTGGTTTACATTAGTACCATTAGCTGATTCGAAATTATAAAGCTCTATGGATTTGCTCTGATCATGCTTAGGTGTAATTCTGTATATTGCTCCGCTTAAGATACCGCTGCCGCAAGTGCCACAATCTGGTCCACCACCACCTGAGCCATTAACATTCACCGTACAGTTAGGTGATCTTACTAACTGCACATCAGGATTACCATTTACTACTGTACCACTAAGCACATGGGTATTAGTGGCATCTTCTAAAAATATACCCTGACTGGTGCTATTAGCGATGTCTACCCAATCGATAGTGCAGTCATGGCTTCCTGATACACTAAAAAAACCACGTCCTGAATTTCTTGAATATACACCGTCCACATGAGTAGATCCATTATCATTGGCCACTCTAAATGTGGCATATCCGCCACCATAGCAATTATAATTTCCGGTAACTACTCCTACAGTACAGTTTTGAGATTGGTTTAACAATACACCACAACCACCGGTATTAGTTACAGTTACATCTCCTATTGAAACTCCGTTTAGCCCATAAGTTTCAATGCCATGTCCTTTACTTCCTGTAATGGTAGTAGTACCATTAATAGTTAAATTTGATGCCGCAGCGGTAGATGCATCTACTCTTATTCCCAGCCCTACAGGACTATCATTACTTAAGTCCATGGTAATGTTAGTGAGCGTAACATCAGAGCAGCCTCTAAACCAGAGTCCGTATCTGGGATTACCGGTCACTCTCAGATTTCTTAGTGTTATGCCATTTCGTCGGTCAGCATGTACAGCCACAGCCAGATCCCCACTACTGTTACAGTTAACGGTGTGACCATGAAAATCTAATGTCTGACCAGCCAAAGGCCTGATGGCATATACATTCCCGCCATCTTCTCCGGAATCACCAGAGTTTCTGATATTAATAGTAGCTCCTGTACCGGCATTTCCACAAGCCGCATTTACTGCATCGAACATCCGTGAGCCGGTATATACTGTATTTCCATTAACCCGGGCAGACCAGGTATTACCAGAGCGCGTAACCTCTCCCTGAGCATAAACTTGCACCAAAGACAAAAAGCAGGAAAAGACAAAAAGAAGCGAAATTTTGGTAAATAATTTCATAAAATGTGAGTTTAGGTATAAAAATTGGTTTCATGAGGAAATTCAATCGATTGAATTTTATAGAATTTACTCAATTATATAATTACTTCCTCGCCGATGTAATAAAAAATGTACTTAATACACTTAATGAAATTTTTATTACACATTTCAATCAAATCAAAAAAGAGGACCTATGCGCAGGCCCCCTTTTCAACTTATATAACTAAAAAAAACCTACAATTTATCGAACAATAGAAAACCTCTTTTTTACAGAATTTTGAGGAGTACTCAAAATGTAAGTGTAAATTCCAGCCGGTAGATTTCCTCTTTGCAGAGTAATTTCATTCTGACCTTTGTTGTAATCTTCGTTCATCATTTTATAAACCTGATTCCCCATAACATCATACACCACTAGGCTTACAGGTTCATTTTCATCCAGATAAAATCTGATATTAGTTTTTACACTAAAGGGATTAGGATAGTTATTATCCACTTTAAAACCTTGGGCAGTAATAATATTTTCCTGCTTAGGTTCCACACTAGCCATAATAGCATTAGCACTCAAGGTAATGTCTAATTTACCAACACCTACCTGAGAAGGTAATGTACCTGCCAATGTGCTTGCCGGTGCCATTTCATAATCGTAAGGTAAATTCCACCAGTCACAGCCTGTTTGAGAAATTATAGGCTCCCCTGTATCTCCGGTAAGTAAATTACCAGATTGACAGATATAGCCGTTAGGCATTCCACTTACAGGGAACTTGTCAGTAGACATTGAAATATCCACATCATTATAATGGCAATTTTCAACTAACGCATGAGCTCCTACTCTCGCAGCTAAACCGTAATCACTAATTTTATTAAAGTAGTTATTATACATATGGATAGCTCCATATCTTAAACTTGGGTTACGGCCATAAGTATTGTAAAAATAATTATGGTGGTAAGTGATTCTCATCTGGCTATCTTCTTCCTGCTGACCAGAATTATTAGTATGGCCTATCAAAGAAGTTTTCATGTGGTCATGAATATAACACCACGAAACGGTTACATAACGAGAGCCTTTTTTGATGTCTAATAGTCCGTCATAAGTATCAACGCCTATTCCATCTCCCATTTTGCTGTGTAACTCTAAGTGATCTATCCACACATGGCTACACTCATCAATAGTTAAAGCATCATTAGGGTAAAACACCTCATGTATTTTCAGATTTCGAACTATTACATTATCATAATTACGGATATTCAGTCCTACATTTTCTAGCTCAGCACCATCTCCAAGCCCCAGAATAGAAATATTAGCCCCATGCTTAATGGTTACCACTGTACTGCTTGAGCTGCTAATTTTACCGCTGAAGTACGCTATTTGCGGTGAAGTTTCGCCTTCTCTATAAGAAGCCCAATCTTCTAATTCACTTAATGACGATATAATAACCACACTACCACCAGCACCACCAGTAGTAGTTTGAAAGCCATCTCCAGGTACTGTAGCATATCCTTCCATACTAAAGTCTCCCAGGTCGATATCACCTAGAGCAGCAGCACTGGCTACATTAGAATTTACAGCACTGGTACCATCAGTGTAAACGCCTTTTACCCAATAATAATAAGTTACTCCTGCTTCTGCCGTAGCATCAGTGTAAGTGGTAGCTTCATCTAATGAACCTATTCTCACTCTTCCTGAAGGATCAGAATCTGTATCTCTAAATATTTCTACATGAGCAAACTGTGCATCTCCTATTGACCAACTTAGGTTGATTTCTCCGGCTCCTGCTGTAGCTTCCAAAGCAATTTCGGCCACATCATCAGCAGCAATTCTTGCACTAGCCACATTAGAATTTACTGATTCAGTTCCATCAGTATAAACTCCTTTTACCCAGTAATAATAAGTTACTCCCTCTTCAGCGGTTTCATCCACAAAGGTAGTAGCTTCATCTAATGAGCCTATTCTCACTCTTCCAGAAGGATTATCATCAGTATCTCTGAAAATTTCTACATGAGCAAATGTAGCGTTCGTAACTTCCCACTCAAGTGCAATTTCATCATTAGCAACAGATGAGCTAAGTGCTATAGATGCGTCAGCTGGAGTATCATTGTCGCTATTACTTGCAGAACAACTAGCTATACTCACACCAGGTCCTGAAACCTCCATCCAGTCAACATCAGCAAACTCACCATCTTCTGCAGTAATCAGGCTTAGCTCATTTACTCCTTGATTTAAAGAAACAGTAGTTGATGTAGTTACAAAGGTCTCTTTATCCTGAGTTTTAGAGAAAGTTACATTTCTTACAACATCGCCATTAAGAGCTACTACAGCTTGTGTATGTGCACTGTTTCCTCCATTAGTATATCTCCAAGTAAGCGTGTATGTACCTGAAGTAGCAGCACGCACCTTCCACACAATAGATTGATCTGCAGAATTAGATAAATTGATAGCAGAACCATTATCAGCGTTAGCATATTCTTTAAGACTACCATCATAAGCACAAAGGCCTTGCGCATTGCTATTAGTATCTTCAATTCTCACGGTAGCTCCAGGCTCACCGCCGCCTCCACCGTTATCTGTACTTTCAAAAATAGCAGTAACCGTTCTGTTAGAAGTCATAGTAACAGAAGCTGTAGCTGCAGAACCAGAAAGTGCTCCTGACCAGCCAGAAAAAGTAAAACCAGAATTCGCAGAAGCGGTTAAGGTTACTGTTTCTCCATCTTCATACTCACTTTTATTAGGAGTAATAGAAACACTACCACCATTTGAAGGAGTACGATTTACTGTTAATGTATAGGTTTCTGGATCTGGATCAGGTGTAGTAGTACCACCATACTCTAATGCTCCTAAATCCGGAGCTGATCCATTATAAGTAATACCAGATGTAGTAACACCTGCATTTATTAAATCACTATTAGCTGCTAAAGACAAAAATCCATTAGAAGTAGGGTTATTGTCTGGCCCAGGAGTTAAAGTAACAAAGTCAGAGCTACTCACAGAGTAAGGCCAAGAATCATTGTTATCAAAAACATTAGGAGCTGAAGTGTTACCTCTCAAGCGGTCATTAGAAGACGACTGGTAAGAAAGGTTATTTTTAAATATATGAGAAGCGCCGTCTCTGGTATGGAAGTTATACTCCTCATTATCATAAGAAGTGTTGTTAGTGAACTCTATACTTCCTGTGTTGCTATTATCAGTAAAACCATGTTTACCGTTATTATAAGCTATACATCTACGAACGATATGATCTACGTGGATACCTGAACCGCCTAGTTTAAATCCATTTTTATCTCCTCCACCAGAGCTCCCGCCAGAGGTAAGTGTTCCGTTATGGTGAGCAATACAGCCTTCAAGCGTAATGCTTCCTATTGGGCCTGTATCTGTTTTGGTATATAAATCCCAACCATCATCAATATTATGGTGTGAGATACAGTTTCTAAAAACATTTCCTGTACCTACTGTAAGCTTGGCAGCAAAACCATCTGCATCTTCATTATCAGAATCACGGTTATTATAAGCTTCACAACCTAATATTAGGTTATCTGTAGGCCATTCGCTGATAGAATCATCAGAGCCATTATATCTACTTATCTGTAAACCTGTATCATGATTGGCTCTAAAAATACAATCTTCAATAATGTTATTATTACCAGATAAAAGCATACCGTTATCGCCAGCTTCTTCAATGATAATATCTTTAAAATGCCAATAATCACCATCTAACACTATACCTCGGTTAGAAGAATTTTCTGACATGGCCGAAAAACTAAGCACAGGAACTTCTCCATTATAAGCCAAAACGCTAATCATAGATCCTGATCTGCCACTTTTCTCTATTTTAATAGTTGAAGAATAGTTATAGGTACCACCTCTCATGTAGATCCTATCACCGGCACTAGCCATATCTACTGCTTCTTCTAAACTATACAAAGGACTACTCTGGCTGCCTGATCCAGAGTCACTACCACTTGGAGATAAATAAATATCTCTTGCATGCACACTCATAAAGCCACTACAGAAAATGAGCGCAATAAACGTAAAAATTGTTTTCATAAAAATTGGTTGAACATAAATTAACTAATACAAAAAACCATAGAGCCAACTACAGATATTCGTCTGTTAATTATATAAAAAAGCATGTGGTTAGTCTTTTGAGAAAGAGCAATCAGGAGAGCCCTGGTGCTCATAGTGCATAGAAAGTCAATACAGACTTATGCAGAAAAAGGTAAATAAACATGTTAAAGGTTTTAGGTTGATTTGTTTGCAAGATACTAAATCTATTTAGCGTGTGCCGAAACATGTAATAAAACCGTATTTATTACGCTTAAAAAAGTTTTGCAACCGTCCTATTTCTTTCAAAAGGAATCATATTAATTCAAGGAAAAAGGAAAGTGGAAGTAAGAATTAATAAATAAGAGTAATTTTTACACTTAATGAAGATTTCATTGAAACCTGTAGGTAGCAAATGGAGTGATGCAGTAATTTAAGGCTACATCAAGCTCTCCTGTGAATGGAATGGAGTCTAAAGGAGGGCTCAATGAAAGGCCTACAGTTATAACATTAGGGATCTTAGACAAGAAACGATCATAGTAACCTTTACCATAACCTATTCTATGACCGGCTTTATCAAATGAAATTAAAGGTACCAATACCATGTTCAATTCATGGATGTCAGCGGCCATACCTTCTACAGGTTCTGGTATGCCCCATTTATTATTTTTAAGAACGGCCTTTTCATTCAACCAATAGTGAGAAAGTTCTCCTGCCGGTAATGATTTTGAAATGGCTATTTTCTCTACTCCCGCCTCTTTCATAATAGCTATTAGTGGGAAAGTACTTACTTCAGCCTGTTTTTCTATTGATAGGAATGTATGAACAGCCTTAGGTACGTTTTCTTCAACAAACCTCTCAAACCTGCTTTGTAATAATTGATTTCTTCGGGTAAACTCCTCTTCTGCTAATAGTCTACGTTTTCGCAGGTAAGCCTTCCGTAAAGTGTTTTTATCAATCATTAGTAATTATGTTGAACCTAAAGTCAAGGGGTTCAAAACCTGTGATCAGTTTCTTTATAAACTCAGTATCTTCTAAGTAGAAATTCAGGAAGTTGTCTACTCTTTCTTGTGGACTACCACCAGGGAAAAGCTCATCTAACACAGCATGCAGTTGTCTCAGTTTATCTGACTGATTCTTCTTTTCTGCACGTATAAACTTCTTCTCTATGATTTCGAGTCTATTTTTGGTCTTGGTTTGCTGAGCTTCTACATGCTGACTCAATGTAGGATCTATTGAAGTTGCCTGGGCTTTTATCTTATCAAAATACTCCATAATAGCTTCCTTCTGACCATTCAGGTGAATATCATGAGTACTATATTTTTCTACTATTTCCTTTTCCAGCTCTGCTCCGCCTTTAAAAAGATCTAAAAAGGATAGCTCCAGCTTATCCATTTTTCTTTTGACCGGCCCCGGTATTACCAAGGCAAAGTTTCTAGGCATAAGCATAGGAAAAGACACTCCATAATGATCGAAGGCAGATTTTAGCTGTAACCAATACACCACCTCTGCCGGACCACCGGCATAAGCCAAGTTAGGCAGTACCACTTCCTGATATAGCGGTCTTAAAACCACATTAGGGCTAAACCTCTCCGGGTGCTGATCTATTAAACTTTTTATTTCCTCTTCAGAAAAAGATAAATCGGTGTCTAATACCTTATAATGGTCATCTTCCTTTACTATTCTTTCTCTTAGGCCATCTTCCAAGTAAAAAAAGTTGATCTCTCTGCCATGAACCTGTGTTTTGTAACCAAGTTCTTCGAGATCTGAAGTATGCTTCTCTACAAAAGGAAGGGTTTCATTATTAATTACATCGGCTGTAATATAAGGCTTTAGGGGCGCCTTTAACTCAGGGCTATCTCCATCTACTACTAACAAGCCCTCTTCGCCGAATAAATGGTGCACATAACTACGCACAGCATCGGCCAGATTTTTACTTTTAGTATAGGCATCTATAAAAAACTGAGGCATGCCTGGTACTGAAGCTATTATTTGCTCAATACCCTTGGTAGTAAACCTGCCTACTCCACCTTTCTGCTCTGTGCTCCATTGGTGCTTTTTTCCACTGAGCCTGAAATATCTGATTTCATCAAAATCATGATCTTCCGTAGCCATCCAATATACCGGCACAAAATTATACTCTGGATAATTCTGCTTAAGCTCTTTACAGGTATTAATAACCGTTACTAACTTATATATGAAATATAGTGGCCCTGTAAAAATATTGAGCTGATGGCCTGTGGTAATGGTAAAAGTATTCTCCTCTTCCAACAGTTTTATAGGTGCATAATCAGCATCTATGTGCTGATATTGCTCTTTTAAAACTTTCACTAAAACTTCTCGGGTATCACTTGAGAAATTCCTCTCCTCTATCTGCTTCTGAAAATTACTTATTTCAGGATACTGGTTATAGAATCCCTTAAGTTGATCTTTACCTTTTATATAATCTAAAAACAATGCTGAGAACTGGTGCGTCTCGGTAAAATCAACTTTATTTATATTCATATGAACGGTTTGATTATAAGGTTATCGCATGACACTGACAGACTGCTATTCCATCAGTCATTGACAACACTTCCATATAGATCGAATTCTGTCGCATCATTAATTTTCACTTGAACAAAATCACCTAACCTGATATGGCCATCTTTTTCATCTATAATTACTTCGTTATCTACTTCAGGTGAATCATATTCGGTTCTACCGATATATTTTCCTCCTTCCATACGATCCACTAATACTTTATAAGTCTGGCCTATTCTCTTTTGGTTAAGGTCATAAGAAATACCTTCCTGTAATTCCATTACGGCATTGGCCCGTTCTTGTTTCACATCAGCAGGAACATCGTCAATAAAATTATAGGCATGAGTGTTTTCTTCATGCGAATAAGTGAAGATTCCGAGTCTCTCAAAACGCATTCTTTCCACAAAATCATACATTTCCTGAAATTCCTCTTCTGTTTCACCCGGGTACCCGGCTATCAGAGTAGTTCTTATAGCAATATCTGGCATTTTAGCTCTGATGTCCTGAATAAGCGCCTCTTGCTTTTCACGAGTAGTACCTCTTCTCATATGCTTAAGCACGCGGGTAGAGCCATGCTGTAAAGGCATATCTATATAATTACAGATATTAGATCTCTCGGCCATTACATCAAGAATATCCATAGGGAAGCCCGTAGGAAAGGCATAATGTAATCTTATCCACTCTATACCTTCTACATCAGAAAGACTTCTTAATAAATCGGCCAAATTGCGTTTGCCGTAAATATCTAAGCCATAGTAAGTAGAATCCTGAGCAATGAGTAGCAGCTCTTTGGTTCCGTATTTAGCAAGATTCTTGGCTTCTGTTACTAACTCCTCAATAGTTTTAGAAACATGCTTTCCCCTCATTATAGGGATAGCGCAAAAAGAGCAAGGTCTATCACAACCTTCAGCTATTTTTAAATAAGCGTAATGATTAGAAGTAGTAAGAATTCTTTCCCCAACAAGCTCGTGCTTATAGTCTGCTTTAAATTTTTTCAATAAAAGCGGCAGCTCCATAGTACCAAAAAATGCATCTACTTGCGGAATTTCCTTTTCCAGGTCATCTTTATATCGCTGAGATAAGCACCCAGTAACATATAGCTTTTCGATAAGTCCATCTTGTTTAGCATCTGCGTACCTCAATA
Source organism: Fulvivirga maritima (assembly GCF_021389955.1). Classification (NCBI taxonomy): domain Bacteria; kingdom Pseudomonadati; phylum Bacteroidota; class Cytophagia; order Cytophagales; family Fulvivirgaceae; genus Fulvivirga; species Fulvivirga maritima. Next base: position 2,198,628 of record NZ_CP089980.1, on the reverse strand, counting down.
TAGTGTCTATAGACTCTTGCTTGGCGTTATCTATAAACCCACATGTGTTCACAATCACCACATTGGCATCATCATTATTATCTTCATGTGTGGCATTAATCTTGTTGCCACGAAGCTGCGTTAGCATTACCTCAGAATCTACCAGATTTTTTGAGCAACCTAACGTAACGATGTTTACTTTGTCCTTCTTTCTACCCTTAGTTTTCAAATCGTGCTAATTAAAAATGTATGCAAAATTACTAAAACTAGTGCTGAATAGAAAAGAAGCCTATGAAAGTAACGTTGCTTTATTTATTACATCATCTACATTTAAGCATATAATACAAGATGGAGACAACTAAAGTTTTATATTTGCCATTTATAAAATGAGACACGCTACAATTTATATCACTTTTATTACCCTTTTAGGTCTTTCTGCATGCCTGGAAGACCCAGACTGTAACACCATAACTTCCACATCAATGGTAGTTAATTTTTACAGCACTACAGATGGAGATGCAGAGCAAACTTGGGTTTCGTCTATTCAAACTGACGATGTTGAGGAGGATCTGGTCGTGGCTAATTCATACAGTTCTCTAGAACTCCCGCTCAGAACCGACCATGACAGCACAACCTTCTATTTTAGTACTGAGTATGGAGACTCTGATATCACGTTTACCTATGACGTCAGTACCCGTTTTATATCTGATGAATGCGGAGTAGAATACATAATAAGAAATCTTGAAATCGCCTCTACCACTATGGATTCTGTAGTTGTAGTTAACAATATATTATCAAACAGCAGCACTGAAGATGTTAAAATATTTAATTAGCGCCAGCCTTCTTTTGGCATGTTTAATTTCTTCCGCTCAAGACCTGAAGGATGAAGAAACAGAAGATAAACCGAAACCCAAAAAAGAAAAGACGGTAAAAGCTAAAACTGATTCTGTAATTAATGCCTTAGACTCTAGCACTATGTACATTCCTACAGGAGTGCGTATAGGTACTGATGTGATTAGTATAGTAAAAACTTTCACCAAAGATGAATATACAGAGTTTAACATCACTGCTGATATAGATTTTCATAAATACCTTTTTAATGTGGAGCTTGGTCGTATGGAGCAATCCATGAGCACTGACAACGACAGCGCAGCTTATGAAGTAAAGGGATCTTATTTAAAACTGGGCCCGGATATTAACTTTCTGGTAAAAGACCCTGACAGGAGTGCTTTGTTTGTAGGCTTACGCTATGCTTTATCTTCCTTTTCAGATAACCTCTCCTACATTAACAATGACCCCACTTATGGAGTGACTAACGGAAACTTAGAAAATAGCAATATAACAGCGCACTGGTTTGAATTAACTACCGGCTTAAAAGTACAAATAGCCAAACCTCTTTGGATGGGTTACACCGCCAGATTTAAAGTGCGCCTGAGCAATTTTGAAGAAGAAGAACTTATGCCCCATACCATCCCCGGCTATGGTTTAGCTGAAGACAATGTAACCTGGGGATTCAACTATTGGATCATGTTCAGAATACCTATAAGGAAAGTGCCTGTTCCGGATTACCCAAAGAAATAGTAATTAACTATTTCTTAAAGAAAGAATCTACAAATTCCATTTTATTAAACACCTGCAGGTCTTCAACCTTTTCGCCTACACCAATATATTTAACAGGAATTTTAAATTCGTCGGAGATACCTATTACCACGCCACCTTTGGCGGTACCGTCTAATTTGGTAATAGCCAGTGCAGTTACTTCTGTAGCCTTAGTAAATTCTCTCGCCTGGATTGAAGCATTTTGACCAGTACTACCATCTAACACTAGTAATACTTCGTGCGGAGCTTCAGGTATGAATTTCTGCATTACCCTCTTAATTTTAGAGAGCTCATTCATTAAGTTCACTTTGGTGTGTAACCTACCGGCTGTATCTATAATAACTACGTCAGCTCCTTCATCCACCCCTTGCTTTACAGCATCAAATGCTACGGCAGAAGGATCAGTATTCATTCCTTTTGATACTACAGGAACCCCTACACGGTCACCCCATAATTTAATTTGATCTACAGCTGCAGCTCTAAAAGTATCCGCTGCACCCAGCACCACTTTAAGGCCTTTGCTTTTATATTGAGCAGAAAGTTTACCAATAGTGGTAGTTTTACCCACACCATTAACCCCTACTACCATAATTACGTAAGGTCTTTTTACTCCTTCAGGAATAGAAAAATCCTTAAGATCTTGCGTGTTATTCTCTGCCAGTAAGCCTGCTATTTCTTCTCTAAGAATTTTATCAAGCTCCTCTACACCCATGTACTTATCTCTGGCAACTCGCTCTTCTATTCTCTCAATAACCTTAATAGTAGTGTTTACGCCCACATCTGAAGTAATAAGAACCTCTTCCAATTCATCTAATACTTCTTCATCTACTTTAGACTTACCTACTACCGCTTTTCCAAGCTTAGTGAAAAAACTTTCCTTTGTTTTTTCTAATCCCTTATCAAGAGACTCTTTCTTATCTTTTGAGAATAGACCTCCAAAAATTGCCATAATGTTGTTGGTTTAAACCTAATTGAAAGACACTCATTATCAAATAGGTACATATACACGGTGAAAATAACAAAAAAGTCCCTTCCGACAACTATTCGGAAGGGACTTTAACAAGATTTCAAATAAGTTTTGATTACTTTTTATCCAAAGTATCCTTAACCTGATCAACAGGAACCATCTCTTCCCTGAAAGTATAAGCACCAGTCTTCTCAGATCTAACGGCTCTTATCACTTTCGCAAAATTCTTTCCTTCTTTTTTCTGAAGGGTTGCAACTACTTTCTTAGCCATAGTTATTTAATTTCTTTGTGAATGGTATATTTCTTAAGAATAGGGTTATACTTCTTAAGCTCCAAACGCTCAGTAGTGTTTTTTCTATTCTTAGTAGTGATGTATCTTGATGTTCCTGGTTTACCAGTTGTTTTGTGCTCGGTGCATTCTAATATCACCTGAACTCTGTTGCCTTTTTTAGCCATGATTAAATTCTTTTAAATGCTTTAATTACTTAAACCAATGTGTTACCGTTCGCTCTGGCTTTTTTCAAAACGGCCGTAATACCATTTTTGTTAATGGTTCTGATCGCTGAAGTAGATACCTTTAAAGTTACCCACTTATCCTCCTCAGGAATATAAAATCTCTTCTTCTGAAGATTTGGATTAAATCTTCTTTTAGTTTTATTGTTTGCGTGCGAAACGTTATTTCCCACCTGAGGCCTCTTTCCGGTAATCTGGCAAACTCTTGACATCTTTATAAAAAGTTAAATTTCGTATCCTTTTTTAATTTGGGTCTGCAAATATCAGAAAATTTTCTATAACATTCAAAATACTGCGAAAATTATTCTATGAAAATATTAATATTATACTCTTCTCTCCGTAGAGAACCCCTCAAATTCTTTATTCTCTCCCCAAATTTGTTACTTTTGTTGCAATCACTCCTAAATCTTTTACCAACAAAGTTTTTTCAAATTCATTTAATTTTAAACCCTTAAACAGCTATTAAAGTTAACATTATGAATACTACCGAACAAAAAAATCTCAGTTCTGAGCAAGCAATACAACTGGAGGATAAGTATGGAGCTCATAATTATCATCCCCTTCCGGTAGTTTTATCTAAAGGAGAAGGAGTATATGTGTGGGACGCCGAAGGAAAAAGATATTTCGATTTCCTTTCTGCTTATAGCGCCGTTAATCAGGGACACTGTCACCCTAAAATTATTAATACCCTTAAATCTCAGGCAGAAACACTTACACTGACCTCAAGAGCATTTTATAATGATGTATTGGGAGCATACGAGAAGTTTGTCACTGAATATTTCGGCTTCGAAAAAGTACTTCCCATGAACACGGGAGCTGAAGCGGTAGAGACAGCCCTTAAGATCTGTCGTAAATATGCTTATGAGAAAAGAGGTATAGATGAAAACAAAGCACGTATTATAGTATGTGATGGCAACTTCCACGGAAGAACCACTACTATTATCTCTTTTTCTAATGATGAAAGTGCTAAAAACAACTTCGGCCCATATACCCCAGGCTTTATTTCAGTAAACTATAATGACCTTGATGCCCTTGAAGAGGTACTCAAGCAAGATGACATAGCAGGCTTTTTAGTAGAACCTATACAAGGAGAAGCAGGTGTAATGGTGCCTGATGAAGGTTATCTTAAAAAGGCATATGAGTTATGCGCAAAATATAACGTGTTATTTATTGCTGATGAAATCCAAACAGGAATAGCCAGAACCGGTAAACTACTAGCTTGCAACCATGAAGATGTAAAACCTGACATGCTTTTATTAGGTAAAGCACTTTCTGGTGGTGCATACCCGGTATCTGCAGTATTGGCAGATAATGAAGTAATGGAAGTAATTAAGCCCGGACAGCACGGAAGTACATTTGGTGGTAACCCGCTAGGATGTAAAGTAGCTATGGCCGCTCTTGAAGTAGTAGAGGAAGAAAAACTAGCCGAAAATGCTGATAAACTGGGCATAATATTCAGAGAAAGAATGGCTCAGCTGATAGAGAAGACAGATAAACTCAGCCTGGTAAGAGGTAAAGGACTACTAAACGCTGTAGTTATCAATGATTCTCCTGACAGCTCTACCGCCTGGGATATTTGCGTAGCCTTAAAAGAAAATGGTCTGCTAGCTAAGCCTACACATGGTAACATTATTCGTTTTGCCCCTCCTTTGGTAATGAACGAAGCTCAGATTAATGAATGCTGTGATATTATCGAAAAGACAATTTTAGAATTCTAACTGATATATTCAGAGCATGCTAAGAATAGGAGGTGTGCCTGAGCACTTTAATCTACCCATCCATTTAGCCATGGAAAGAGGTGATTTTGCTCAGGCCAATCTTGATATTGAATGGAGCAACTTTCCTGGAGGAACAGGTGCCATGAATGCCGCCTTGAGAAATAATGAATGCGACATTTGCATATTGCTTACCGAAGGTATAATCATAGATATTATTAACGGCAACCCCTCTAAGATCATTAGCCCTTATGTAATCTCCCCACTTATATGGGGAGTACATACTGGCCAAGACAGCGATGTACATTCTTATGATCAGGTTTTCGAAAAAAATATAGCCATAAGCAGATTTGGATCTGGCTCTCACCTGATGCCCACAGTAGACGCACTTTCTAAAGGCAAAAAAATGTCTGCAGAACAGTTTATTCCTGTGCAGGATATTAATGGCGCCTTAGAATCTTTAAACAGTGGAGACACCGACATCTTTTACTGGGAAAAATATACTACCAAACCCTATGTAAGCCAGGGATACTTAAGAAGAATTGGTGAGTTTATATCTCCGTGGCCTTGTTTTATGATAGCCGCCTCTGATAAGGCTATAGCAGAAAAAGCTACAGAATTGGATATATTTCTCAAGGTTGTCCATGAGTCTTGTAAAGATTTCATGAAACGGAAAGATGCCATTGAGCTCACCAGTGACAGGTATAATATTCCTTTAGAAGACGCGCAATACTGGTATCATGCTACAGAATGGGCTACTGACAGCTGGGTAAGCAACAAAATGCTTGACAGCGTACTATTCACCCTCAAGGAAGCTGGCATTGCTGAAGAAACAGCAGCGATCAACCAGGTAGTCTGGGTAAGATCATAACAGCTTTATAAATGATAAGCTCAATTTACAGAGCTAAATAAATGCTTATCATCTATCTTTGCCCCACAATAAATAAGGAACAAAAGCCTTTTTAAAAATATGATTAACAGACCCAGAAGAAATCGAAAATCAGCAGCTATTCGCTCGCTGGTTGAAGAAACTAAGGTATCTACCGACGATCTTATTTTACCTCTTTTTTTATTAGAAGACCCTAAAGCTCAGGTAGAGGTTAAATCTATGCCCGGAGTATTTAGATGGGGAATAGATAAGATGTTGAAAGAAATAGAAGAGTGTTTGGAGGTGGGAGTAAAAGCCTTTGACATTTTTCCTGTGGTGGGCGAAAGTTACAAAGACAAGTTAGCTACCAAAAGCTATGATAATTCCTTTTTCTATCAGCAGGCATTGAAAAAGGTTAAGGAAACTTTCCCCGAAGTATGTGTAATGACAGATGTAGCTATGGACCCTTATAGCTCTGATGGTCATGATGGGATAGTAGATGAAAATGGTAACATCCTTAATGACGAAAGCCTTGAAATTATAGGCAAAATGGCCTTATCTCAAGCACAATCAGGTGCAGATATCATAGGCCCATCAGACATGATGGATGGCCGAGTGGGGTATATCAGAGATGTGCTGGATGCCAACGGATATACTAATGTATCTATTATGTCATACACCGCTAAGTATGCTAGTGCTTTTTATGGTCCTTTTAGAGATGCACTAGATTCTGCTCCTAAAAGTGGTGATAAAAAAACGTATCAGATGAATCCTGCTAACCAGCGCGAAGCATTGATCGAGGCTGATTTAGACGTGCAAGAGGGTGCTGATTTCCTTATGGTAAAACCAGCATTGGCTTATCTTGACATTATAAAGCTATTGAAGGAAAACTATGATCTGCCTATAGCAGCTTACCACGTAAGTGGAGAGTACTCCATGCTATTAGCTGCCGCCCAAAACGGATGGCTAGATAAAATTCCTACTATGAACGAAATGTTGATTAGTATGAAAAGAGCAGGCGCTGATATTATTTTAACGTATTGCGCTAAAGAATTTGCTCAGTTAAGAAAAGAAGGGAAACTGTAAATTACATTTCCCTAATTTCAAAATCATCTCCACGACCGAATCTTACCAGGTCGTGGATTTCATATTGTTCCAAAGTGTAGAGGTCTTTTAATAGGAAGTTATTATCACTAATTCTTTTTAAAATTTCAAACTCATACACCTCTCCGTAATTCACCAGTTTATATTTCAGGCCTACGCGCATGGCGTTTATTGATAGTCCTTGTTGCATATAGTACTTAACAGTCTTTATCAAAAATCTTCCTCACGCTCCAGCATAAGGATAGAACTTTGAGGTACAATAAAATACCTTTCGTTTTCATAAATCACTTCTATGGCTCCCTTTTGAAGGAAAATAGCCAAATCACCCTCTTCGGCTTGCAGCGGTATATATTTTATTTGTTCGTCTTTACCTTTCCATACATCATCTTCATCTGTAGGTAACGGCAAAGGATAGCCAGGACCTACTTTTATAATGTATCCACTCTGAATTTTTTCCTTTTCCTGAACACCCGGAGGTAAAAACAAGCCGCTATTGGTCTTATCAGATTGCTTGACGGGTTTTACTAACACCCTGTCTCCTACTACTATCAGTTTCTTCAATTTACTGTCAGGAGTTATACTTTGCATAATTAATTATCCGCTCTATCTATTAATTTTTGATCTATTGTTTTACTGGCCTTAGCACCAAGTTCCCTTAAGCGCTCTGACTTTCTCACAAGATTATCCTTACCCTCGTGTAGCTTTTTCATAGCATCTGAGTAAGCATTTTGAGTCATACGCAGGTTGTTGCCTACTTTCTTAAGATCTTCGGTAAAGGCCACAAACTTATCATACAAGTTGCCACCTTGCCTGGCTATTTCCAGCGCATTCTGACTTTGGTACTCATTCTTCCATATATTAGCTATGGTTCTCAAAGTAGCCATAAGCGTAGAAGGACTCACTATTACTATATTCTTATCGTAAGCTTCGTTAAAAAGTTGCGCATCACCCTGCACAGCTGTACTAAACGCCGGCTCAATAGGAATAAACATCAATATAAAATCCAGCCCCTGAACTCCATGAAGCTGTTGGTATTTTTTTAAATCAAGGCCTTTGATATGATTTTTCATCGAAAGTAAATGGGCCTTAAGGTTAATCATCCTGTCCTCCTCATCGCCACTGACATATCTTTCATAAGCAATTAATGACACCTTTGAATCTATAATGATGTTTTTTTCATCGGGCAACTTCACTATTACATCAGGCTGTAGCCTTCTTCCCTCTTCATTGGTAAAAGACTCCTGAATAAAATACTCCCGCCCTTTTTCTAAACCAGATTTTTCAAGAATACTTTCAAGGATAAACTCCCCCCAGGTACCCTGAGCTTTTGTATCTCCTTTAAGTGCTTTAGTAAGGTTTTCCGCTTCTTTAGTCATTTGCTGATTGAGTTCTTTTAATCCTCTCAGCTGCTCTCTCAATGCACTACTTTGCTCTAGACTTTCTTTACTATTAAGCTCTATCTTTTTCTCAAACTCAACTATTCGCTCTTTAAGCGGGTTCAGCAACTCACCCAGGTTCACTTTATTCTGATCAGTGAATTTCTTGCTCTTTTCTTCAAAGATTTCATTGGCCAGATTTTTAAACTGTAATGCAAAATGCTGTTGTAATTTTTCTAATTCCAGCTTCTGATCTCTAAGTTTCTCCTGTAAGTTGATGTAGTTAGCCTCAGTTGAGGAAAGACTATTATTGAGGCCTAGGACTTTGCTTCTTTCCTGGGCTAGTTCTTTTTTTAATTGTACGGACTCTTGTTGCCAATGGGCTATCTTCTCCTGGGCTATTTTCCTTTCAGCAGAAACCTCCAGGGCAGCACCAGAAAATTTATATTTTGCTATAAACCAAGCTGCTGCTCCACCTATTAACACCCCCACAAGAAGCCATATGATTTCCATGGGTCAAAGATGCTGCAAATAATTTAGAAATTAAACACTATGCCCGGCTAAAGCCCATTTGGAGTCTTCTTCAGGTGCTTCATACTTGGAGTTGTGCACCATTTTTTTAAATAAATACAGGTCTCTATTTACCCGCTTATAATTGAAGGGATAAAATAACGAAGTTTTGAAATAGATTTCTTTTCCGAAACCAAAATCTCTATCTAAATGGATTACGTGTACACCGGTAAAATTCCTAAGTTCTACATTTCTAACTTCTGTAAGAGGTAATTTTATGGGGCAGTTACGCTCTTCTATATAGAGAAAATGATTATTGAAACGAATGCTCTTGAGACGGGCTGTTCTGAGAACGAAAATTTTATAAAAGAATAAGAAGAAATAAGCCAGATTAAAAAGCAAAAAACCGGTGCTGGTTTCAGCTTTTATGGAGATATAAATCATGGTAAGGAGCAAAACTATCCATAAGGACAGGTTTAAGGCAATGTAATACCTCACTTTACTAGAGGATAGCACCCTTGTTTCCATAGCACCTTAACGTTAATTCACCCTAGAATATAAGAAAAAAAACGTTGAGAATCAATCATTCCGTCCAACTCATAGGGTAATTAGGATCCAGATATTTGTGTGCATTTTCTGTAAGAAAAAGAGGTTTGAAGGTATCAACCATTACTGCATACTCTTTGGTCTCTTTAGCTCCAATGCTTTTTTCTACCGTTCCCGGATGTGGACCGTGGGGTATACCACCAGGATGTAAGGTAAATGAGCCTCTTTTTATACCCTTTCTACTCATAAAATTTCCTTCAGCATAAAACAGCACCTCATCAGAATCGATATTAGAATGATTGTACGGAGCAGGTATAGATAAAGGATGATAGTCAAAAAGGCGAGGCACAAAAGAGCAGATCACAAAGTTCTGTGCTTGAAAAGTCTGATGCACTGGCGGCGGCTGATGAATTCTGCCAGTAATAGGTTCAAATTCATATATAGAAAAGGCGTATGGCCATAAGTAGCCATCCCAGCCGATTAAATCAAAGGGGCTATGGCTATATTCATAATTATGAAGCTGGCCATGTTTTTTTATTTTTACCAGATAATCTCCCTCCTCTCGTTGTGTCACCAACTCCTCTGGCGCACGAATGTCTCGCTCGCAGAAAGGAGCATGCTCCTGTAGCTGGCCCAGCTCATTTCTATATCGAGTAGGTGTTTCTATCGGGCCTGTAGATTCAATGATTAATAACCTTACCGGTTCATCATCCCACTGTAATTGAAAAATAACAGTTCGGGGAATAACGACATAGTCGCCTTTAGTAATCTTGATCTTTCCAAATTGAGAATGCAGATAGCCGCTGCCTTCATGAATGTAAATCACTTCATCTCCCTCTGCATTTTTATAGAAGTAATCCATATTCTTGTTTTGAGGATTACAAAGGGAAAGCGTAACATCATCATTTTTTAACAATGGCAATCTGGCACTAAGAAAATCTGCTCCTGTAATGCCTACTTCTGACGTATTCAAATGAGAATGCTTTAGGCCGTAGTCTTTTATTAAAGAAGAATCATAAGGTTCTGATTCGCCTACAGACTTTATTCGGGTAGGGGCATTTATGTGGTACAGATTAGAATATATCCCAGAAAAGCCTCTTGAAGAGACCAGCTCTTCTTTATACAAACTCCCATCTGGTTGGAGGAATTGCGTGTGACGCTTCGGAGGAATATGTCCTAATCTGTGATAATACATTTTATAATTTAGCGCGTTCCAGCTTCTCTGCTTCATCAAATAATTTTAGTGCTTGTCTCAGCACCTCATTAGTTTGATTGTAAATAGGATAAAATCCATCATTACCCCAGATTTGCCTGGCTATCTGCGCTTTTGTGTGAAGTTTAAACAAGTCCTTTTGCTCTATCATTTCTGATCTTACCGGAGTTACTCCGTTAGATTCTCCTACCTCCACGAGTTCATCTAACATCCTATCTGTTACATTAAATCCTCGCAAGAAGTCACTATAATCCATACTTTCTAACCTGGATTTGTTTCGTCCTACATATTTAAAGGTATACTCTTGCATAGAATTACTAGTGAAGAGCCTGTTTAAATAACTAGAATTATGAGCCGTATCTAAAGGCACAAAGTAATCTGGCATGATACCTCCTCCGCCATATACAGTTCTACCATGTCTGGTTTCAAATTTTAATGAGTCATTAAACTGAATGCTGTCTGCACTAAAAAATTCCCCATGATTATACCGCTCGATCATATCACGACTATAATCTTTCATGTTATCATAAGGCTTTTGTATAGATCGGCCACTAGGCGTATAATACCTGGAAATGGTGAGGCGAAGCTCCGAGCCATCACTTAAATCCATAGGACTCTGAACCAGGCCTTTCCCGAAGGTTCTTCTGCCTACTACCAAAGCCCTGTCATTATCTTGTAAAGCACCAGTAACAATTTCTGCAGCTGAAGCTGAGCCTTCGTTAACCAAAACTATTAAATCACCTTTTTCAAATTCTCCTTTTCTTTCTGCCAGTGCCTCCATGTCAAAACGCGACTGTTTACCTTGCGTATAAACAATCTTCTCATTATCCGGCAAAAACTCATCTGCCATTCTAATGGCATGATTCATATATCCTCCAGGGTTGCCTTGTAAATCAAGCACCAACCTTTCCATTCCTTTGTCCTTAAGTTTTTTCAGAGATTCCAAAAACTCATCATAAGTGGTGGCAGAAAAACGATTCACTTTAATATACCCTGTGATATCATCAATCATATAACTGGCATCAACCGAATTCTGAGGTATTTTGTCACGGATTATTTCAAACTCAATGGGTTCCTTTTCTCCCTTTCTTTTAACAGTGATTTTTACTTCAGTTCCCTTTTCCCCTTTGAGGCTCTTTTGCACATCTTGATTGGTAAACCCAACGCCTGCTACATCTTCGCCATCAATTTTAATAATGCGGTCACCAGACATTACGCCCACCGCTTCACTAGGGCCTCCACTTAATGGAGTTACTACTACTATGGTATCCTGAAAAATATTAAACTCAACTCCTATCCCTTCAAAGTTGCCTCTTAAATCTTCATTAGCTTTTTTAACATCTCTCGCGGGTATATAAGAACTATGAGGGTCTAATTCTGAAAGCATTTGCTCTATGGCATCATCTACCAGCTTATCAGTATTTACTGTATCTACATAATTCTGATCTATGAGCGTAAGCACCTCTTTGAATTTATGCAGATTAGAATTCAGATCATTTTTCACTACAGATGTGGAATCTGTAAAAGTAGCTCCTATGAGTACTCCGGCCGCAATTCCTATAAACAATATAATGGGTAACCTTATTTGGTATTTTGAATTATTATATTCACTCACAATTAAAACTGTTTAATAAATCAACTTCTTTCTTCTTCTTAATTTCTAATTAACGAAACCTTTAGCTTTATGGTTAAGCTCAATTTCGTTCTCCCGCTAACCAACAAGACATAATACTATCGATTTTTTTTACTTTTTATCTAAAATTCCACCACTTAATGTTTTGATTGACTTATTTTCTTAAATTGTGTTTTGTATATTTACATTGCTCTAATATTAAAAATACAAATTTATCTTGAATCAAAGAAAAATAAACGATCTAGTAGATGATAACTATGTGTACGCATCAGTGCTCTACTATTTTGGAATCAAGTTCTATGATTATTCTGAAAAGACACTAGAGCAAGCGTGCACAGAGAGAGGACTAGACGTACAGACCGTAACTAAAAAACTGGAATCTGTAAAGACCAGAGAAGAAGCGCCTTTATTATTAAATCAATACCCTGTTGATTTAATAATCACATACTTGCAACATGCCCATTACTTATTCATTAAGCAAAAACTACCTTATATAGCACAAATCATAAAAGGTTTTAATGCTGATCATAAGGACTATAATGTAATAGAAAAAGACTTAAAATTCGTCTTCCCTTTATTCGTAGAAGATTTTATTCATCATATCTATGAAGAAGAAGATACGCTTTTTTATTACATCAAAACATTGGATAAGTTTATTAATGATGGCAAGGGCAACATTTCGCACGTGTACTACCTTATGGAAAAAAGCTCCCTTCAGCGCTATGCTATAGAGCATGAAGAGCATGATGATGAAATGCTGGGCATTCGTAAAATTACGGATGGCTACCATATGGATGAAAAAACACCTATTCATGTAAAGGTTATCTATGAGGAGCTTAAAGAACTTGAGAAAAGTCTAATCACCCATGCTAGAGTAGAAAATGAAATACTTTTCCCTAAAGCACTGATGTTAGAAAAAGAAGCCAAAAAGAAATTTTCTCAAAAGGTAGGATTTAACTAAGTGGGCAGAATTATAGCTATTGATTTTGGCACCAAGCGCGTTGGGCTTGCCGCCACTGATCCTTTAAAAATTATTGCATCTCCTTTAACTACTGTGCCTACTAAGGAAATTATTCCCTTTTTAAAAGATTACTGTAGTAATGAAGAGGTGGAAAAATTTGTGATTGGCATGCCTAAAAATCTGCAGAATGAAGATACAGATGCTACCAGCCATGTTAAAAAATTCATAGAGAAGCTTCAGAAAAACTTTAGTACTACACCTATTCATGAGGTAGATGAACGGTTTACCAGCAAAATAGCTACAGATAGCCTGCTTTCCGGAGGTATGAAAAAAAAGGACAGGAGAGAAAAAGGTAATATTGATAAGGTGAGTGCCGCTTTGATATTACAATCCTATCTGGATAGCTCGCCTTCTTTTTAAAATAATCCTTAATTTTGCCATTCAAAACAAACAGAAAGATATGATTTATCCTATAGTGGTTTATGGGGACCCGGTATTAAAGAAAAAAGCAGAAGATATTAAGCAGGGAGAAATAGATGTAAAAACGCTAAGCGAAGACATGTTCGAAACAATGAATGCCGCTAGTGGTATCGGGATAGCCGCTCCACAGATAGGTAAAAGCATTCGCATGTTTGTAGTAGACGGCACTCCTATTGAAGATGAAGATATGGAAGGGTTTAAAAAAGTATTTATTAACCCTCAAATGATTGAAGAAACCGGTGATGAATGGCCTTTTGAAGAAGGATGCCTGAGTATACCTAACATCAGAGAAGAAGTTAGCAGAAATGCCAAAATCAAAATAAAATACTTTGATGAAAACTGGGTAGAGCACGAAGATGAGTTTGACGGTATGAAAGCTCGCATCATTCAACATGAGTATGACCACATAGAAGGCATATTATTCACAGACTACCTTTCTCCATTGAAAAAAAGAATGCTAAAAGGTAAGCTTCAAAACATTACTAAAGGAAAAATGAAAGTGGATTATCGTGTAGCAATACCTGCTAAGCGCTAATGTCATCTTTGGTATCTAAACTACCGGAAGTAGGCACTACAATATTTAGCATAATGTCTAAAATGGCGCATGATAATGGCGCCATTAATCTTTCACAGGGCTTTCCTGATTTTCCGGTTTCTCCTGAACTCATTGAGCTGGTTAATTATCATATGCAGCAAGGGCATAACCAATATGCTCCTATGCCAGGTGCTCCATCGCTGCGACAAAGAATTGCAGATCTCTTTCACAATCAATATCAGCTTACCATCAACCCAGAAACAGAAGTTACAGTGACCGCCGGAGCCACAGAAGCTCTGTTTGTAGCCATACAAGCGGTAGTACAACCTGGAGATGAAGTCATTGTGTTTGACCCTGCATATGATAGCTACGCCCCTGCTATTACCTTAAGTGGTGGTAAGCCTATTCACTTGGAGTTAAATTGGCCTGACTTTTCTATTAATTGGCAACAGTTAGCAGAAACCATCACCAGCAAAACTCGTCTGATTATAATCAACTCCCCTCATAACCCTTCGGGAACGGTATTAATTAGTGAGGACTTAAAAGAGCTGGAAAGCTTAAGTAAAAAGCATAAGCAGCTATTTGTGCTGAGCGATGAAGTCTATGAGCACATTACCTTTGATGGCAATAACCATAAAACGGTGATGCAATATCCTGAATTAGCTAAAAAGAGTATGGCCGTTTTCTCCTTTGGAAAAACCTTCCATGCCACGGGCTGGAAGGTGGGTTACATCATAGCACCAGAATATATTACCAAAGAAATAAGGAAAATACATCAGTATGTTACTTTCAGCGTAAATACTGCTACTCAAATGGCATTGGCCGATTTTCTTGAAGATGAAAGTCACTACAACTCCATATCTAACTTTTATCAGGAGAAAAGAGATGTATTTTTAGAAGGCATAAAAAAATCAAGGTTCAAACCTTTACCTTCTAAAGGCACCTATTTTCAACTGTTATCTTATAATGGTATCTCTGAGCTAGGCGATGTAGCTATGGCGGAATGGCTAACTAAGGAACATAAAGTTGCGTCAATCCCTATTTCTGTTTTTAATCAATCTAAAACTGATCATAAAGTACTGAGATTTTGTTTTGCAAAAAATGAATCTACTCTTTCAAAAGCTACTGAAATACTATGCAAGATTTAAAGGTATCCATCATTCAATCCAGCCTCCACTGGCAAAATACTAGTGCTAATCTCGCCATGTTTGAAGAGAAAATATGGCAAATAGAAGAAAGTACGGACTTGATAGTACTGCCTGAGATGTTTACTACAGGCTTTAGTATGGAAGCGGAAAAGCTGGCTGAACCGATGAATTTCACCACCTTCCGATGGATGCGTCAAATGGCAGAGCAGACTAAAGCTTGTATTTGCGGAAGCTACATAGTGAAAGAAAATAACAATTATTACAATCGACTTATTTGGATGACGCCATCAGGAGAATACCAAACGTATGATAAAAGGCACCTTTTCAGAATGGCCAATGAGCATGACCACTATTCAGCAGGCAGCAAAAGACTGGTGGTTTCTCTTAAAGGTTGGCGCATTTGTCCCTTAGTTTGTTATGACCTTCGCTTCCCTGTTTTTAGCCGAAATATAAGTGCCGAAGGAGAATTTGAATATGATCTGGCCATATATGTAGCTAACTGGCCACAAGCCAGAGTGTCTGCCTGGGATGCCTTGCTACAAGCGCGAGCTATAGAAAATTTATGCTATACCATAGGTGTAAACAGAACAGGAGAAGATGGTAAAGGCATCAGCTATAATGGTAGCTCAGCTATTATTTCCCCGAAAGGAGAGAAACTTTATCACCGCTTAGATGATGAAGCAATTTACACTACCAGCCTTAATGGAGAAGAACTGCTACGCTTTAGAGAGAAATTTCCAGCTCAGTTGGATGCCGATAAATTCTCTATAAACTAACTAATTAATTCTCCAGCCAACTGATGGCTTGCTGGAGTTCTTGATTTTCCTGAATAAAGACTTCTCCTTTTACTGCCCGCAAAAGACTGCTTACTAAATGATGCTTAATACCGGAATAAACTATGGTTACAGGCTGCTGTGGTCTTGAAAGATATTGGAAAATTTTAAATAGACTTTTTACATCTATCTCCTCTTTTACTTCAATATACACTAAGAGCTTCTCCGATAATTTCATTGCCTTCAGTGCCAAGTCAACGCTTAAGGCATCAGAATAATTATCAACATCAAATACATTCGCTTCCTTTACCCCTAGAAAGTTAACCTTTTCAAAGTGAAAGCGATCTTCCGCTATTTTTATATAAAGTAATAACCTCAATCTACAACTATGAATTTTTGACTAATGCTTTTCGATCCGTTTACATAAACTATGTAAATACCTTCTGCCAGATTTTTTATGGAAACAGTACCAGGCACATTGGCTCGTAAGGAGAATCTTCCTGAAACCGCTTGTCCTAATGTATTTAATATCACGGCTTCACCACTGTACCGGGAGCTTATACTCACTGTGGTTCTTTCTGATTTAATTACAGGGTTAGGGTAGATATCTAAATCACTTAAATTCTCTCTTCCTTCTACGGCTTCAGTACTTTGCAAAATATTTACCCCGCCCTGGCCGGTGCCTATTACTATGGCAGGATGATCTTCATTAAATAAATTAACGACTGTAGGAAAAGTCTTGCTTCCAAAGGTAAAAGTAGTAAGGTACTCTTCATCTCTAGGTCTCATAAAATCGGTAATCCCTGGCTCAGGATCATCTAAATGATCTCTAAAATTGTCGAAAATAGTTAATGTTCCTCTCTGATCACCTATGATCAATTCATCATTTCCATCAGCATTAAGATCCGCTATTTCTATGGAAGGGTTTATTCTTGAAGTGCTGTAATCCAAGTTATAAAAAGTATTGGTTTGTATGGCAAAAGATGGGTTAGACCAATTGCCCAAATTTCGATAATACTCTACCCTCCCGGTTAACCTCCCCACTAAAATATCAAAGCGGCCATCCTGATCAATATCGGCTATTTCATAATTCTCATAATTGTCTCCTGGTATACTCAAGCTAAAAAATGGTACTAAATTTCCCGTACCCTCAAACGAGCTACTACTTTGATTGAGCATATAATAAATGCTGGTAGTAGAATTAAAAATATCTGTTGCACTGATTACCAAATCAGGATTACCATCACCATTTACATCATAAATCTTGGGTTTGAAATTAAATAGCCCTTGCTGTGATAAATCCAGATAGTCTTCATCTTTAAGCTCAAAAGCAGGCTCAGATAGGGTTCCTACATTTTCATACAACTTAAGTGAGGCGGTTAAAAACCCTTGTGTGTTATCAATAAACTGGCCAACTATCATATCTAAATCACCGTCTCCATCTTCATCTATAAAAGCTGGGTTTGCATTTTCTCCGAGGTCTATCATCTGATCCTGCAAAAAATCCTTTTGGATAAGCGAATAGCCAGTGCCTGTATTTTTATAATACCAGCTAGATGCACTAAAATCTATTCCTCCTGTGGTATTAGAAGAATGGTTAGACGAAACCATAATATCATCAAGCCCATCCATATCTACATCTGCATGATGTGCCGAAGGGAAAATATAGAACCAGGCAGGATCATCATCATTAGGGAAATTAGTTTGCGCTTCTTCAAAATAGGCTTCTTCAGAATTACCCTTGTTTTCAAAATAATAAGTGCCATTACATGTCTCTTCTGACATTACCAGATCAAGGTCTCCATCTCCGTCTCTATCATATAAAAACATGGCCTTACCCCCCTGGTGCTCTTCCCTACCTCCACTAACGCCACAATCATCTCCACCAAAGGCAAACACACCGCAACTACACTCTCTTACTCCGCCCCATGTTTGAGTAATACGTTCCATTTGTAATGAATCACAATTGCCATCATTCTCCATACTCATATTTCTATGATATTCTATGGTAGAGTTAGCACTAGGCCTAAACACAAGGATATCAAGATCTCCATCTCCATCAACATCTATTATGGCAGGCAAATCAGAAGTATTTACTTGTAGGTTAACAGCAGAAGAAAAACCTTGTGACAGTAATGGAGATGGCTGTGGTTCGCGACTGTTAAATAATCTCCAGCTTAGGTGCTCACCCTCTTGAGTAGTATTAATATACACCCTCATGCCCAGAGCATCACCAGTAAAAATATCAGGTTTGCCATCACAGTTAAAGTCTTTCAATAATAGCCACCTGTTTAGATTTTCCGGGAAGTAATAGGCGTACTCCGGCTCATAGACAAAATGGCCCTCTTTATAAATAAATGTATTGACTTTATTCCCGGTACGATCAAAAACCACCAGATCTTGCTGTCCATCACCATCCAGGTCTATATTACTGTATTGAGCTGAGTTTATTCCTCCTGCCCACGGCATAGAAAGGCCACTTATTTCAACATCATTAACTATCTGATAAGCGTATTGTGATTTACATACCAAGGAAAAAAACAGGCTGCAGGCTAGGGTTAAAAAGAATCTCATGTATAAGTAAGTAATTACATTTGGTAACGTACAACTTCAAAATAAGGTTTGAATAGCGCCATAGAAATGGAAATAGTTAGCATAAGTTCTAATTAATAGTTTTTCCCATAACTTAGTAATATTAAGTTTGTATCCATGGAAGAATTAGAAGCAATATATAATGTCTATTTAAAAAGTGGCCGCGTTTCTACCGACACTAGAAAAATACAGGAAGGAGATGTATTTTTCGCACTTAAAGGAGAAAATTTTGATGCCAATAAGTTCGCTGCTGATGCTTTGGCTAAAGGTGCTTCTCTTGCAGTAATAGACAATAATGACTATAAGGCTGATGAAAGGTATGTAGTAGTGGAAGACACACTCAAAACCCTGCAGGATCTGGCCTCACATCACCGTTCACAACTCAATATTCCGGTAATTGGGCTCACCGGCTCTAATGGAAAAACTACTACCAAGGAGCTGATCAATGCAGTACTTTCCAGAAAATATAAAACTTTGGCTACGGCTGGTAATCTTAACAACCACATCGGTGTTCCGCTCACTTTACTAAATATAAATAGCTCTCATGAAATAGCTATAATAGAAATGGGAGCCAATCATATTGGAGAAATAGCGGCTCTTTGTGAAATAGCCAGACCTACTCATGGATTAATAACTAATATAGGCAAGGCTCACTTAGAAGGTTTTGGTGGTTTTGAAGGGGTGATAAGAGCCAAAAGTGAACTTTACCATTTCTTAATAAAAACCAATGGTACTGTGTGGATAAACTCTAATAATGAGATTTTGAAAAACATGTCAAAAAGGTTTGAAGCTCCGCTCTTCTATCCTGCAGAGGGAGATTATTACCATTGTGAATTTAAAGAGGCTTCTCCTTTTGTTAGCCTTATTGCCGAAAATAATGAAGAGCTAACCACTCAGCTGATAGGTAAATATAATTTCGAAAATATAGCCGTAGCACTATGTATAGGCAAGTTTTTTAAGGTAGAAGAAAATACTGCCAACACTGCTGTATGCGAATATTCCCCGAGCAACAACCGTTCTCAGGTTATAAAAAAGGGCTCTAACACCATAATATTAGATGCCTATAATGCCAACCCCAGCTCCATGGCTTCAGCTATTGAAAACCTTTCTTTAATGCAAAGCCCAGATAAAGTAATCATCTTGGGAGATATGAAAGAGCTAGGACCTGAAAGTGATTTGGAGCACGAGAAATTAGGCTCCACCTTATCAGAAAGGCATTTCTCCGAGATATATCTATGTGGTGAATTGATAAAACCGGCACTTAAACATGTACCAGAAGCTCATTATTTCACTAGTAGAAAAGAACTGATTGAAGCCTTGCAAGAAAAAGAATTCTCTGATTCTGTTATTCTTGTAAAAGCCTCGCGCAGTTTAGGATTAGAAGCAGTGGTTGAATATTTATAAAATATTCAACACCTGTTCCTTTATTTTTTCAAGCTCTTCTTTCATGGTCACTACATGCTTTTGAATATCAGCATCATTAGCCTTGGAGCCAATAGTATTGATTTCTCGACCCATTTCCTGAGAAATAAATCCCAGTTTTTTACCCATGGAGCTATCATCATTAAGCACCTCACTGAAATGATCAAGATGACTCTTAAGCCTTACTTTCTCTTCAGTAATGTCTAATTTCTCTATATAATAAACCAGCTCTTGCTCTAACCTGTTTTTATCCAGGTTTTCTTCTTCTACAAATTTATAGAGATTGTTTTTTATTCTTGTTCTGATTCTCTCCACACGGGCAGGATCAAGTTCTGCCACAGCCTCTAAGTGCTCACCTATAGTACTTACATAGCTTTCTAATTTCTTCTGTAGCTCAGCACCTTCTCTTTTCCTGAAACCATCGCACTGCTCTATAGCTTCTACTATCAGTGAACGTAACCTATCCCACTCCTGATCTGAAATTTCTTCCTTCAGGTCATTAATGATCACGTCTGGTGCACTCAAAGCTATTTTAAACAACTCTGAATCAGAGGCATTTACATTATCAGCCAGCTTACGTAAGCTATCATAATATCTGGCAAAAAGCTCTTCATTATATCTTTGCTTAAGGGTAGCATCTTTTTCATTAACATAGTCAATGTTAAGCATCACTTTTCCCCTTATCAGCTTTTCTGATACTATATTTCTTATTTCAATTTCCTTCTCTGAAAATGATTTTGGTAAACGAAAGTTCAGATCCAAAAATTTAGAATTAAGGGTCTTTACTTCTATATTAATACTAAGGTTATCATCAGAATATGATGACGCACCATAACCTGTCATGGATATGAGCATAATGTGTCTTTAATTAAAACTTGGGCAAATTTAAATGACTTAAAAGTCGTATCCTAATGTAAACATAATCTGAGGTGAGCCTACGTTGTAATCTTCAACCGGCCATGCCAGGTCAGCTTTTACATAGTACCCCAGTAACATGGTACGTAAGCCTGCACCATAGCTATACAACCAAGGATTACGGTAATTTTTCAATGATATTGTAAAGTTACCTTCAGTTATAGTCTCTGTGCTTACGCTGTTATCTTCATGAAAAGGAGAGCGACCTGTCCAGGCAGAACCTATATCAAAAAAGCCTATAAACTGTAAATTTCTAAAGAAGTTAGAGGAAATAGGTTTATTAGATAAAGCTCTTATCAGCGGCAACCTCAGTTCTCCATTAAAAACTAAAGTATTCTCTCCCACCAATGTGGCATAATCAAAGCCACGCAGGTTAGTAGCATACTGAGCAAAAATAACATCAGTATTATATCTTTCACTGGTGAAGTCCAACGGATTATTGTCTCCTGATGTATTTTCATCGAACAGGATCCAGTTATCCATACCTCCCAAAAGGAATTGCTTAGGGCTATTACCAAAAGAGCGGCCATAAAATACGCGGGTAGCCAAAACGATCTCTTTATATATTTTCTGATAGTGTCTTACATCAGCTGTAAGGTTGGTAAATGAAAGTTCTTTATCATCTAACCCTTCATAATGCACGAGTTTCAGCTTAGCTCTAGATCCTTCAATGAGGTTCATGCCATTAATAATTGAGTTATCATAAACAAACTCCACATTGGCTCCACCATAATTATCAGTAATAGGGTCTAAGATAGAATTAGGTGCCCGGCTGCTGGTAATATTATTAAGGTCTAATGATTTCACCTGAGTATAGAAAGGCTCTAAGCTCAATCTTGCTCTGGTACTAATAGGAATAGAAGCTCCTACCTGAAATGTGTTGTTCACAAATTTATGAAACACATCATCAAAGAAATATACACTACGATCATAACGTACCTTGTAATCTACAAAATGCTTTAGATATTGATATTGAGCGAATATTTCACCACTACGTAAATCAAAGTTAGTCATGATACCACCATTAAATTTGTGGTTTTCCAGCATATCTGTCATGCCTGTTTCCAGCCTAATGCCAAAGCCCATCAATGGATGGATCACCAATGAAGTAACTACATTATCTGCACTAAAACGATTATCATAAGGGAAAGGACCGGCTATTTTCTTTTCCGTTCTTAATTTTCGGTATTGAGCCAGGAAGGAATCATTTTGCTCTTCTTCCACCACATCATTATCAAAGGTATAGTTACTGGTGTTTACTACGTCATTTTCATCTTCCGTGGCGTTATCTACCACATCAGAATCAAATGAATAATTATCAGTATCAATAATATCTTCATCTTGCACTATAGGCTCTATGGTTACACTGTCTGTTGGTATACTATCTGTAGGAGGTGTAGTTACTGTATCTACTGGCATTACCATTTCTTCTTTGGCTTCAGCCAGCCTCTTTTCTACAATTTCCTTTACAGTAAGTGCCTCTTTGCTCTCCTTGTTTTTTCTGTTTTTGAAGGCTTTTACTTGCTCCAATTGCTGCCTTACGGTTAGTGGCGTAAAAGTCTGTTGGTTATAATCAAAGTCAGGATAGTAATAGATATAGTCATTTTCACCTTCCAGCATGGTGAAAATCAAGGCGTTGTTTTCAAAATTAATATCGAAGTCTTTAATACTCTTGGAGAAGTTAGTCACCTGAGTATATATGCCCGTACTTACACTATAACTAAAGATGTTCACTATTCCTTTTTGATCGCTCAGGTAATAAATCTTATCTGAATTCACTGCTATGGGGTTCACATCTGAGCTGATGGTGTTGGTAACGCGTTTTACTATGTTATCTGTAGTATCAAGGTTATAATAAAATATATTATAGTTATCCGTAACCTTAGCAAAGTCTTTAGTATCTACATTGAGGGTATCAGAAATTCGGTTAGAGCTAAAAGCAATGATATTAGTGCCAGGCAGAAAATAAGGGTTCATGTCATCATAAATATCATGCATAAGTCGCTTCACCCTATCTCTTTTCGTGGTCATTAGGTATAAATCATTAACACCATCAATGGTAGCACTAGCTACCCAAAGCCGACCATTATCTGAGAAGTCCATACTTTTTATATTATCAAACTTCCTTAAGGGCCTTTGCAGCTTACTTTTTGAGGCTACATCATAAAGCACAAAATAATACTGTCCTTTTTTCGCCCTTACTATGCCTAATGTATTTTCATCTACCCAATCTATAAGTGGCATTTCATAGTTCACTTCCTGATCTATTACTTTATAACCACCATCAAGCACTTTGTCACTTCTTTTTCCTTCTACATCACGTATTCGTACTTCGTATTTACCTCGGTTATTAGTGGTGTAGGCTATTTTGGTTCCATCGGGGCTTAGCTTCACATGACTGTAAACAATGCCTTTTCGGTTTTTTCTATCTATAATAATACGCTCATTATTAGCGTCCTGATAGTTTTGAGCCACCTGTTTATCTATATCTGTATAAAACTCCTGCCACTCTTGCAGTACTCTTTCAAAAGACCTACCCAGGGTTATGCCTATACTTCGCTCTTCATTTCTGATAATCCGTGTATAGTTAAGAATGTTTGAGATATTACTTTTGCCGTATTTTTGAGCTATGTAATTCCAAACAGACTGACCAGCAAGTGCCGCTTCTTTGCCTGTAAGTCGATTAAGCTTTTGTGGCTTTTTAGTCTTCATCAGCTCTCTGGCATAATCATCCATTTCTATGCTCCATCCTTTGGCTACATATAGTGCCGCTCCGTCAATAAACCATTCGGGCAGGTTTAGTAATACTGAGCTCTGAAACATATCTTTTAGGCTTCCGCCAAACATCATCTCATTAACCATGAGACTACTTACTTTATAAAGTAGCTTCTCTTTGAGCTCTTCTATATTACCAGGATTGGCTACTTCTATGCTAGATTTAATGAAAGTGGTCTGTCCACTGGGGCTTATGGTCTTGTCATCTACACCTACGTTACTTTGCTGTAGATCAGAAACCGAGTTATAAAGAAATATTTTAGTTTTAGAATACGGAGGGTATCCAATAAGATCTGTTACCTTCTCAAATTCATCTTCCAGATATTCTGTTACTTCTTTGGCAATATTATCGCCTCCTTTGTAGAAATAAATATCAAAGTTGTCTGAACTTAAAAACTTCCATTCAAACTGTTCGTACTGTAAGCGATTTCTACCAAACTTCTCAGAAGCATCCTGGGCCAATACACCCACAGATACACATAAGAAGAAACCAAGAATTGGAATAAACTTTTTAAATACTATCATTTATAACTCGACAAGAATCCTAATATAACGAAAAATACCGACTAATATTGACCTCTGGCATGAGTTCTTTATCAGCTTCCAGGTATTGAACAAACTGATGGGCAAAAAATGGAGCTAAGGAAACTCCTTTTGTTCCTAACCCATTAAATATCCCAATAGTTTCATGCTCAGGATGCATTCCTATAATAGGCCTTCTATCTGCTGTGGCTGGTCTTATACCCGCTTTCTGATGAGTAACTTCATAAGAAAAATCAGATATATCTGCCATCTTACCTAAAATCTCTTCCCTGGCTTTTTGGGTAGGTTCCCAGTTCAAATTCTGATTATCATAGTTAGACCCTACTTCATAGAAATGATCACCTTTTTTAACTACGAAAACTCCTCGATTTAAGATGTGTGAAAGTTCAATATCTGCATCAATTTGTATCACCTCTCCTTTCACAGGCCTGAAAGGAAGCCATGAAAAATAGGATCCTTCCTGGGAGCCAAGTCCATCACAAAAAATAATTTTCTTACTCCTGATATCTTTATAGCTCACTTCATCAGTCTCTACTTTCAAATCATCATAAACAAACCTGCCTTCTATAAATGAATCTTTCTCTTTCAGGTAGGCTTGGTAGGCTTCCAGATATTTGGATACGGACAGGTATCCTGAATAATTGAGCTCTACACCACCAAATTTATCTTTGCTGAAATCATACAAGTTCCCCTGATGAACTTTCTTAATAAAACGGCTATACTCAGGTGTAGCACTTTTCCCCATCCATTCGTTCTGCTCCTCCATAGAAATGAAAGGTCTGTAAATGGGTGTTTCATGTAAAAACTCCGTTTCAAGTAATTTTTCAATGTTTTTATAAAACTCTTGCATAAATGGAAACAGCGAGTCTGCTTTCCATGTCTTCACCATCTTTCTGCCAGTAACAGGATTATATAACCCACCTGCTACTTTTGATGAAGTATTTTCTCTATTCTCATCTATAACCAGTATTTTTTTGTTTAATTCCAGAAGATGATAGGCCAATGCAGATCCTGCCAGCCCTTGTCCTATTATAAGATAATCATATATTACAGCCATTGATCACAATGATTTAATTAAATGACTTATTTTTGAAAAGTCTAAAACAAAATTTGATACGACAAACTTAATTATAATATGATACAGATTCAGTCTTTTGTATTTAATCCATTTATGGAAAACACCTATGTGGTTTATGATGATGAAACTTTAGATGGAGTCATTATAGATCCGGGTTGCTATGAAGATTATGAAAGAAACGAGCTGATTGATTTTGTAAACAATAATAACATTAAGGTAAATAAGCTTTTAAACACCCACTGCCACATAGATCATGTGCTGGGCAATCAATTTATAAAGGATACTTTTAATGTAAATTTATATATTCACAAGGCTGATGTGCCTACTCTTAAATCAGTAGAAGTTTATGCTCCTTCTTATGGTTTCACGCAGTTTAACCCTAGCGAAGCCGATGAATATTTAGAAGAAGGGGATACTATTGAGATAGGAAAACATACATTTGAGGTGTTGTTTGTACCTGGTCATGCTCCCGGTCATATTGCTTTTGTTAATCATGAACATAAATTATGCATCAGTGGTGATGTGTTATTTCAGGGTAGTATTGGCAGAACGGACTTACCCGGTGGTGATTTTGACACCTTAATATCTAGTATCCACAACAAGCTATTTAAGTGGGATACTGATTACACGGTATACTCAGGTCACGGAGGACCTACTTCTACTGAAATAGAGAAAAAAAGTAATCCTTTTTGCGCTTTAAAAAATTAATAGATTGAATATTAAAAAACACATTCCTAATACGCTTACAGCCAGCAATCTGGCTTGTGGTTGTGTAGGTATTACACTCGCTGCTAATGGTGAGCTGATCTTTGCTACTTATATGATCTGGGCGGCTCTCATCTTTGACTTCCTTGACGGCTTTGTGGCTCGCTTGCTCAAAGTAAGCTCTCCAATCGGTAAAGAACTGGATTCACTGGCTGATATGGTGACATTCGGAGTATTACCTGGTTTAATTATGTATGAGCTTTTGTCATCATACACAGTTCACTTTGTTATGCCTTTTGCAGCCTTTCTTATAGCTGTGTTTTCTGCTCTTAGGTTAGCCAAATTCAATATTGATGATAGGCAACAGTCTGTATTTATAGGATTACCTACACCAGCAAACGCCTTGTTTATCTCAAGTATAGCCTTTGTTACCAGCTCAGAATATAGAGAACTGATCAACTTTAATATACTGATTACTATTACAGTAGTCTTTTCTTTGTTACTGGTAGCCCCGGTAGAATTATTTTCTCTAAAACTAAAATCCATGAACTGGAAAGAGAATATTTTTCAAATTTTGCTCCTAGTAGTTAGCGTTATACTGATTTTGATGCTGAAGATTTTCGCTATTCCTTTTATAATAGTGGCCTATATTGTATTGTCATTAATTAAAAACATAACAAAAGCCGTACTTTAAATACCATAGCGTTATAAGAAACGTTAAACTTAGTTATCTTGTTTGTTAAGACAAATGTCATTTTATAATGCCTAAAGCTTTTAAGGTAATTCTTATTGTAATTTCTGGTTTTACAGTTTTTCCAAATAATTATTCTTATGGTCAGAAAATCAACTCTGTCTTAAGTAATGGAGAATGGTATAAACTTGAAATACTTCATGATGGCGTTTATAAAATAGA
This sequence comes from Fulvivirga maritima, assembly GCF_021389955.1. Lineage (NCBI taxonomy): Bacteria > Pseudomonadati > Bacteroidota > Cytophagia > Cytophagales > Fulvivirgaceae > Fulvivirga > Fulvivirga maritima. Next base: position 2,171,765 of record NZ_CP089980.1, on the reverse strand, counting down.
TTATGATTACCTCAATTCGTTAGGTATACCTGCTGATGACATAGATCCTAGAAAATTAGCTATCTATGGAAATGGGGGCGGCATGTTACCTCAAGCAAATAATGCCAGCCGTGCTGCTGACCTTATTATGAATAGCATATATGTAAGAGGTGAAGATGATGGCAATTTTAATACTGATGACTATATTATTTTTTATGCTCAAGGCCCCGATAAGTACAGTTACTCAGATGACGGCGAAATTACTTATGAAAGGAACCTCTACAGCAATGTCAATTATTACTACCTGACTATTGGCACTCAAAATGGAGCCAGAGTAGAGGAGATAGACAATTTGGGTTTAAACCATAATCAAATCACTGCTTTCAAAGATTTTGCCTATTACAAGCAAGAAGAAGAAAACCTATTGCGCTCTGGCAGAGCCTGGTATTCTCGGGTTATTAACGAACAAATTGACGTGGAGATGCCCAATATTACAGCCAATAGCACTATTCAGGTCACCTCTACTGTAATGGCTCAATCTTTCGCGCAAAGCAGTTTTACTTTAAGTATCAACGGAAGTCAATTGGGCACTCAAAATGTAAATAGTGTTCCAAACTTCTTAAATCCGAGTCAAAACAACCCTTATAGATATAGTGTAAAAGGATTAGAAAATACCTCTACCTATTCCACTACCACTAGTTCATCAGTTAACGCCTTATCATTAAATATTTCTTATAATGGCAATAATAGTGGAAGATCAATAGGCTACTTAAAAGAAGTAATTATAGAAGCTAATAGAAGAATCTCTTTAGCAGGTAATCAACTCACTTTTAGGTCTTTTGCTAATACATCTGATGCAGTATCCTCCTATGTGATAAATAATTGCACAAATAATTGCCTTGTGTTTGATATTAGCAATCCTACTGCGCCAGACTTACAAAGTATTGAATTGAATAATAGCACCATTTCATTTGGGAGCAATACCAGCATCAATAAAGAGTTTGTAGTTTTTGATCCTACTCAAATACCTTCTCCAGAATCAGTAGAAAAAATTGACAATCAAAATATCCATGGAATCGGTGTTCCTGAGCTATTGATTATTTCGCATGAAAATTTCCAAAGTCAGGCCTTACAACTAGCCTCATATCATGATAGTAATGATGGTATTTCCAGTGCTGTAGTAACTACCAATCAGGTATACAATGAATTTGGTAGTGGCAAGCAAGACATCACAGCCATAAGAGATTTCATAAAATATTTATACGATCAAAACCATTCCTTAAAATACGTACTTCTATTTGGTAAAGGGTCCTTTGATTATAAAGATATCAATAATAATAACTCCAATTTCGTACCTACTTATGAATCGAGAAATTCATTACACCCATTACAAACCTACTGTTCTGATGATTATTTTGGTTTTATGGAAGATGAAGAAGGTGAGTGGGAAGAAATTGCTGGAGGCAATCATTCATTAGAAATAGGTGTAGGACGCATTCCTGCGGCTAGTGCCGAAGAAGCACAGAATGTAGTAAATAAAATTATTCACTATTCCACACCTCAAACTTATGGCCCCTGGCGAAACACCGTTTCTCTGGTAGCTGATGATGGAGATAACAACTTACATATTGATCAAAGTAATCAACTAAGTGTTCTTATCGACACCTCTTATTCCGCCTTCAACTATAAGAAGTTATTCCTTGATGCATACCGACAAGATGCTTCCGCACCTTCTATCAAATCACCTGATATGGTCGAGGCTATAAATGCAAGTATTGAAACAGGGACGCTTATTATGAATTACACTGGGCATGGGGGCAAAAATGTATGGGCTCAGGAAAACATTCTGGATATACCACAAATAGAGAATTGGGATAATCAAAATAAGCTACCATTATTTGTTACAGCTACCTGTGAGTTTGGCCGCCATGATGATATCAGTGCCATCAGATCCGGTGGTGAAGTAATCCTCAACAGTGCAAACAAAGGTGGAATAGCTATTATAAGCACTTGCAGACCAGTTTATGCTTCATCTAACTTTGAACTCAATCAAGCCTTTTATAACACCGTATTCTCTAAGGCTGATGATCATTACCTGCGGTTAGGTGATATTATTCGTATCACAAAAAATAACAGCGCTGATAATGCCGTAGATCAAAATCAGGTAGGTAACCGAAATTTCATATTGCTTGGAGATCCGGCACTTAAGCTCAACTACCCTGAAAAAAATATTATTATAGAATCTATTTCAGGTTCTCAATCTACTGATACGCTGAGTGCATTAGATAAAATAGCTATAACCGGTAAAGTTCTTCAAGCTAACGGCAGTACTGATTCTAATTTTAGCGGAGACTTAGAAATTACAGTTTTTGATAAAGAAGCTATTTTAACCACTCTGGGCGATGAGGACAATGGCCTCGTATATAATTACAAAGCCAGAGAAAATACGCTTTTCAGAGGTGACGTAAGCATTACCTCAGGCTTGTTTGATGCAGAATTCGTTGTACCAAAAAACATCTCTTACCAATTAGAAAAGGGGAAAATTAGTCTGTATGCTGTAAATTCATCCAGAGATAGTGATGGCAATGGTGCTGATATCAACGTAATAGTCGGTGGATCTGCAGATGCTTACCCTAATGATAATACTGGTCCGGAAATAAATATATTTTTCGGAGACTCTACTTACTCAGGAAGAATGCCTGTTAATACAAATACGCTGTTGGTAGCTAATCTAAAAGATGAAAGTGGCATTAATATTTCCAATTATAATGCAAATAACAGCCTAACAGTACAACTAGATAATCAGGCTCCTGAAATAGTTAATGACTATTATAAAGCTACAAAAAATACTTACCAGGAAGGATGGTTAAGATATCCGCTTAGCAATTTGAGTGAAGGCCTGCATACTCTTACCATTAAAGCGTGGGACACTCATAATAACAGTACTGAAAAAACTATCCAGTTCGAGGTTAGTGCTTCAGGCTCATTAGCTATCAGTCATTTACGAAATTATCCTAACCCATTTATGGATAAAACACTCATAAGTTTCGAGCATAATCGTGCCGGTGATGATTTGCAGGTGGAACTAGAAATTATTAGTATATCAGGAGAAAGTTTACTTAAACTAGGTTTTGAATTTATAGATGCTCCAGGTAAAATTAATTTGTACGAATGGGATGTAAATAATACATTGGGCAAAAAAACAGAAGCTGGGATATACATATACAAGGTATCCGTTCGTTCAAACGTAGACGGGGCTAAAAATCATACATTCCAAAAGCTTATTCTTTTTAATTAATTATATTTGTTTAATATCACTATTTTATGAAATATATATCAACCATATTCCTAGGGGCTATTATTATGGCTTTGAATAGCTTTCCGACGGCATTGTATGCTCAGGTAACAGACCCCAGCGACCTAACTGGTGCTGACTCAGACCGAAGAGTTATAACCACTGCTGTTCCTTTTCTAACCATTACACCCGATGCACGTGCAGGAGGTATGGGAGATGTTGGTTCCGCCACATCTGCTGATGCCAACTCCGTTTATTGGAACCCCGCAAAACTAGTTTACATAGAGAATGACATAGGCTTTTCAGTATCATATACACCATGGTTAGGTAAGATCATCAATGACATGTCTATATCCTATCTTTCTGGCTACTATAAACTTTCAAATGAACAAGCTGTAGCGTTATCTATGAAGTATTTTGACTTAGGTGAAATATACTTCACTAACGAAACAGGAGGAGATGAAGGTAATTTTAACCCAAGAGAATTCGCCATTGATGCAGCTTACTCAAGAAAACTTACTCAAAACCTTAGTATAGGTGTGGCTGGTAGATTTATACACTCTAACCTTACAGGTAGTTATACTTCTGGTAGCGCCAGTGCTCAACCAGGAAGCAGTGTGGCAGCAGACTTGTCAATGTATTATAATAAAGACTTACTACTTAGTGGAAGCAACTCTAACCTTGCTCTTGCAGCAGTTATATCTAACATAGGTTCAAAACTTACATACTCTGATGAAGATAACAGAGACTTTATACCTACTAACTTAAGATTAGGAACTGCATTTACTACTAACTTTAATCCATATAATTCCCTAACATTTGCGCTGGATTTTAACAAACTATTAGTACCTAGTCCACAAGCAGATAGTAGTGCCTCAGACAAAACTTTGCTTAGCGGTATCTTCGGATCATTTTCTGATGCTGAAGATGGATTCAGTGAAGAAATGCAAGAAGTTACAGTTTCTGCAGGTGTAGAATACTGGTATAATAAAACATTTGCGGCCAGAGTTGGATACTTCTATGAGTCTGAAAATAAAGGAAACAGAAAATACCTCACCTTAGGTTTAGGATTCCGTTATCAAGTATTCGGAATTGACTTTGCCTATTTAGTACCTTCAGAACAAGAACACCCATTAGCTGAAACCTTAAGATTTACTCTCCTATTTAATTTTGACAAGGGAACAAAAGATCAGGAGTCCGTCGTTAATTAATATATGCTTAATAGAACATTACCACCACCAATACAAAATATTGCAACTGTAGACCTACAACAGGTCAAAAAAGCTACAGCAGGTAAGACCGATACATATTATATAAATGCAGGAACCCAGCCAGTTATTAAGCTTGAGTTCCTGTTCCCTTATGGCGGCAATTATTATGAAGCCAAGCCCGGTATATCAATGTTATGCCTTCAACTTTTAAAAGAAGGTACAGCCAAATATAATAGCAAACAAGTAGCTGATACTTTGGCTCAATATGGAGCGTTTTTAGATATAAACCCCTCCTTTGATGTGCCTTCTATTAGCCTTCTTTGCTTAAATAAGCATATAGAAAGCTTGTTACCTCTAGTTCATGATATCCTCACTGCACCGAGCTTTCCTGAAGATGAATTAGAAACGCTAAAGCGTATTCAAATTCAAAACCTTAAAACCCAAAACAAAAAAAATAGTGTAATAGCCAGTAAAACCTTTCGTAATGCTCTTTTCGGAGACAAACACCCATACGGTAAGGTTATTACAGAATCTGATATTCTTAACGTTTCTAGTCAAGATCTTAAAGGATTTTTCAAATCAAATTTAAGTAATTTCGAAATTTTAGTATCTGGTGCTGTAGAGCCGTATTTAGATCATATTGTTAAGACGTTCTCTTCAATGCCTGTAACTACAGAAATCTCAAAAAATAGCCAATTTACACTTGACTATAAGGCCCAACAAATCAACGATAATAAAGAGAACTCTTCACAAACATCAATAAGAATAGGAAAACCTATCATTTCCAAGTCACATCCAGATTACAGTAAGTTACTAATCACCAATCACATCCTAGGCGGATACTTTGGGTCTAGATTAATGAAAAACATTAGAGAAGATAAAGGATATACTTATGGAATCTATAGTAGCTTGGTTAACTTCCAATATGATTCATATCTGGTAATCGGTGCTGATATTATAAAAGAAAGTCTAGAAGACACACTTACACAGATAAAAAAAGAAATTTCAAAATTACAGCAAGAACCTATCAGCACTTCAGAATTGGACGCGGTGAAAAATCATTTAATTGGTTCTTTTCAGTCAGGCATTAGTACCCCATTTTCTCTTATGAGTAAATTCAAAAATATCCATTTGCATGACCTTGATTACTCATTCTATACTAATTACATCACCACTATACAATCTATAGATCCTTATACTATTCTAAACACCGCCAATGACTATCTATCTTTTGAAGATATGACAGCGGTTACAGTGGGCTAATCAAAACAAATTATTATAACTAGAGAAAGCATATCAGGTACATGCTTTTTTTATTATATGCGAGTTTTACCTCTGAGGCATAAAAAAACCCTTAACTAAATGAGTTAAGGGTTTTGATAAAGTCTGGCAACGACCTACTCTCCCACATGTTATTGCAGTACCATTGGCGCTGTAGGGCTTAACTTCTCTGTTCGGAATGGGAAGAGGTGGACACCTACGCTAGAGTCACCATAAAGTCTTAAATACTTTTTGACATGTATATTATGAAAGAATTATGAACTACAACTTTTTCTCGGTAAAGGCCTATGGCCCTAGAGAAAGCTTACGGGTAATTAGTACTGCTCAGCTATGTCATTTCTGACTTTACACCTGCAGCCTATCAACGTTATCGTCTATAACGTCCCTTATAAAGAAATCTCATCTTGAGGTGGGTTTCGCGCTTAGATGCTTTCAGCGCTTATCCCTTCCCAACATAGCTACCCGGCAGTGCAGCTGACACCACAACCGGTACACCAGAGGTTAGTCCATCCCGGTCCTCTCGTACTAAGGACAGATCCTCGCAAATTTCTTACGCCCACAACAGATAGGGACCGAACTGTCTCACGACGTTCTGAACCCAGCTCGCGTGCCACTTTAATGGGCGAACAGCCCAACCCTTGGGACCTTCTCCAGCCCCAGGATGTGACGAGCCGACATCGAGGTGCCAAACCTCCCCGTCGATGTGAGCTCTTGGGGGAGATCAGCCTGTTATCCCCAGAGTACCTTTTATCCTTTGAGCGATGGCCCTTCCATACGGAACCACCGGATCACTATATCCGTCTTTCGACCCTGATCGACTTGTTGGTCTCACAGTCAAGCTCCCTTATGCTATTGCGCTCTGCGCACGGTTACCAAGCGTGCTGAGGGAACCTTTGAAAGCCTCCGTTACTCTTTTGGAGGCGACCACCCCAGTCAAACTACCCACCAAACACTGTCTCTGTATACAGATTAGGCATCACGTAAATAAAGGGTGGTATT